>CAJTIU010000009.1 GCA_910576335.1 Lachnospiraceae bacterium | reverse complement strand
ATATTGAATCGAACTGATATTCGGTTTTGTGTATAACATACCGAAGGTCTGTTAAAGTTACCCTTTTTTCTGAAAAACATAGCAAAATCTTTTTCAAAAAGTTCTTGACATATCACCAGAATGCTTTCCTGAAAAATTTAATAGCCACCCTGCATAATGACAGAATGGCTATGTATGGATTTTGGGGAAATAAAAAAAGCCGACTGATTCTCGTTTTGAAAACCAATCGGCTATGTAAAATTTATTGATTATTTTTATAAATTGACAAAATATATTCACATATGGTAATAGAAGAATTCATAACAAGCCTTGCTTCATGCTCTCTGATTGCATACCGCTTTTGTCCTGCTCCATGACTATCACTCGTTTTATTCCTCAATTCAGCAATCGCCCTTACTATTCTTTCCAAACCACTAAATAAGCTATTGATTCTGTTGTCAATATCGCTGCTTTGATTCAATCCGTACTTCTCTTTTATCTTTCCATAATACTGTGTCAAATCACCATTCATCTTAACATTAACTTTTTCATTTTCCAAAACATATAAGAAAATTTCCTCCATCAATGTTCTCGACTTTGTTATCACGCTATCATAATTTCCATTGGATAAATCCTCAGTACATCTTGTCCTTAAATTGTGTATATATTCCATATTCACAATATTAAAAACCGGAGCTTCTATTTGTATATCTTTCTGAAACTCAACAAGATAAAATTTCTCATTAACTACCTTCAATTCATGTTTTCCTAAAAACAGATTTGCATTTATAGCGTCCAATGCCCATTTCTTTGCTTTGTCATATGCCTCCTGAATAGTATTCCTATCACCTAATTCTGTCAAATAATCAGATTGCGTCATTGAAAACATATATGCTAAAACATTTGACACCATTTCACGTTTAATGATATTTAACAGAAATGCTTTAAACATTTCACATCTGGAACTACAACCTAACTCATCTTCCTTATAAACAATCGGAAATCCGAACCTTGTCGCTAATGAACAAATATCTTGACCTCTTAAATAAGGCAAACCTAATCTATACCCTTCTGATTGACAATCAGCATTATCTCCGATTAATATACGGATAATCTTGTCTGTGCATAATAATTCCCATCTATTTTTCAATGACAACACCCACCCCTATCTATAAAGATACATAATTTCTGATAACATCGTTTTCTTCTTTACTCATTATAGGCCAATTTCACGCCTCTATCAACCAACAATCTCCATCATCACCGTAATTCCTATCTGATAAGATATAACAGCTTACACACTCTAACACCATTTAAAGAAAATCCATGTAAATCTACGTCCAGAAACGGCAAGCAAACTTCTCCCCTTTTCCCAAAAGAAACAGGCAAACTTTCACACACCATTTGGGGGATACCCCTTCCCCCAACTCTTCCCCCAAAAATCCCCCAAATTGGCACTCAAAATACGGTAATTTACGATAAATTATGAACCTCTTCTTTGAACGCAAAAAACCCCTGAAAATGCCCATTCTATGGGATTTTCAGGGGTTTGTGAATCAATTTCATTCAGAAGTTTACTGATTCATCTGTGCCGCAACCTCAGCCGCAAAGTCCTCGCTCTTTTTCTCAAGTCCCTCACCAGTCTCAAAACGGATAAATCTCTTAAGTTCAACTGTCGTTCCTGCTTCCTTCGAAACCATATCCAGATACTTCGCAACGTTCTCTTTGTTCTCAGCCTTAACGTACTCCTGCTCTAACAGGCAGACTTCCTTTAACTCCTTGTTAAGGCGTCCTGCGATCATCTTCTCGATGATGTTCTCCGGCTTATTGGCATTCTTCGGATCATTCTTAGCCTGAGCCATCAGAATCTCCTTCTCATGCTCCTTATAATCCTCTGGCACCTCATCTGTAGAAACATACTTCGGATTCAGCGCAGCAATCTGCATAGCCACATTCTTAAGAGCTTCCTTTACTGCATCAGAGTTGTTCTCTGTCTTAGCCTCAACAAGTACGCCGATCTTGCCTCCTGCGTGAATATAGGATACCACAATGCCATCCTCAGAAACAATCTTTTCGAATCTTCTGATATTCATGTTCTCGCCAATCTTTGCGATCATGGCTGCCAACTTGTCCTGTACTGTCATGGAACTATCAAGCGTCCATGCTTCTGCCTTAAATGCCTCAATGTCTGCTGCATCTGTGTCAGCCGCCTGCTCTACTACTTCCTTAACATAGGTACGGAATACTTCATTCTTAGCAACAAAATCTGTCTCTGCATTTACCTCCACAATTGCAGCTACCTTATCACCGTCCTTGATTGTTGTTGCAACAATACCCTCTGCTGCAATTCTGCCTGCCTTTTTCTGCGCAGTTGCAAGACCCTTCTCGCGAAGGAACTCAACAGCCTTGTCAAAGTCACCGTCTGTCTCAGTCAGCGCCTTTTTGCAGTCCATCATTCCTGCACCTGTCATCTCTCTTAACTCTTTTACCATACTAGCTGTAATTGCCATCTTCTATTCCTCCTCAGCTGCTGCTTCCTCATATACTTCTTCGGAAGCCTCCTCATAATATGCATCTTCTTCGCCTGTAGCTCCCTGGTTTGCTTCGATTACAGCATCAGCCATCTTAGATACGATCAGCTTAACTGCACGAATTGCATCGTCATTACCAGGAATTACATAGTCAAGCTCCTCTGGATCACAGTTTGTATCCGCAATACCGATCAGAGGGATACCAAGTGTATGTGCTTCCTGAACACAGATTCTCTCCTTCTTCGGGTCAACTACGAAGATTGCATCTGGTACTCTCTTCATCTCCTTGATTCCGCCAAGGTTCTTCTCAAGCTTTTCCCATTCCTTCTTAATCTGAATGACTTCCTTCTTCGGCAGCACATCAAAGGTTCCGTCCTCTGACATTCTCTCAATTTCTTTAAGGCGTGCGATTCTGCTCTTGATCGTCTTAAAGTTGGTGAGCATGCCTCCGAGCCATCTCTCATTTACATAAAACATTCCGCAGCGCTCTGCCTCTGCCTTAATGGCATCCTGCGCCTGCTTCTTTGTTCCTACGAAAAGAATGATGCCACCCTCTGCTGCGATATCGGAAACCGCATTATAAGCCTCATCAACCTTTCCGACAGACTTCTGCAGGTCGATAATATAGATTCCATTTCTCTCTGTGTAAATGTACGGAGCCATCTTAGGGTTCCATCTTCTTGTCTGATGTCCAAAGTGAACACCTGCTTCCAAAAGCTGCTTCATTGAAATAACGCTCATGTTTCTTTCCTCCATTTGGTTTTGATCTTCCGAATGTCTCTTTTCTTCCGAAGCCGGTCTGCACTTCATACAGCAGACTTAGGCACCTTCCGGAACTGGACATACGTGTTTTTTCACAACGTGGATAGTATAACATAATGCAGGATTAAATGCAAGAAATTTCAAACGTTCATCATAAATTCTATCATATGATATTAGACCTTCAAAAGAGGAACTGCGAAAAATGCAGTTCCCCTTTATATAATCTCTCTGTTCAATTAATAGCGGACATATATCATACCACCCTGTACAGGTCCTACTACGACTCCGACTCCCTCGGTTGCCGCATGAATCATCTGACCGCCTCCGATATAGATTCCGCAGTGGCTTGCATTCACACACACATCTCCTGGCTGCGGATTGCTTGTCTGAGGCCATGCAAGGAAGGTGTATGTAGTCCCGAGACGCGAATAGCTTCCTGTCAGACAGTAGCTTACGAATCCGGAACAGTCAAAGGCTCCCGGACTGCATGCTCCCCATACATATGAAGCTTTTCCGACCCATCCGTAAGCACGGTCAACTACCGCATTACCTGTTGCCGCATTATAACTCGGCTCCGGAGTGGATGTATCTCCGCCTGATGACGGTTCGTCCTGAGTGCCCGGATCCGTGTTATCAGGCTGTTGCTGGTCAGGCTGCTGATTCTGATCCTGATCAGGCTGCTGTTGCTGATTCTGCTGATCCTGCTGCTGTTGCTGCTCGCGTGCCTGACGCTCGCGCTCTTCTCTCTCCTGACGCTCTCTTTCCTTCTGAGCCTCCAGTGCGGCTCTCGCTGCCTCCTGGATCATCACATCCAGATTCTCTATCTCTGAGCTCTTGGATTCAATTGTTGTACTCAGCTCCTGTGACTGCGCCTCATACTCGGTCTGCAGATTCTCCAGCTTCTTTTTGTCCTTCTCAAGGGTTGTCTTAAGATCCTCTACCTCCTGCACCGTCTCCTCATATTCATGAAGCTTGTTACGGTCATATGTATGTACCTTCTGTACGTATTCCATCTGATTCAGAATCTCTGCAATGCTTCCGGATGCCGCCACCCTTTCAAGAGCCGAAGAATCTCCCTCCTCGTACATATACTGTATACGGAGCTTCATATCTTCATACTGCTTCTTCTGCTTCTCTTCGGCAACCACAAGATCCTTCTTCGCTTTTGTCAGATCCTGCCCCTTCTTGATCAGCTTGTTCTCCAGTTCATTCACTTTGTCCATCAATTTATTCAACTGTGTCTGGAGATCATTCACCTCATTCTCCGTTGCCGCCTTCTGATTCTTCAGTTCATCTACCGACGGGGTTGCAAAAACAGTTGTTATCATCAAAGAACTCATCACGGCTGAAGCAATGAGTGCCTTTACCAGTCTTTTCTTCATATCTTCACCTATCCTTAGCCAATTATTCCGTAGCTGTTCTGTACCTCAACAGTTACATTATTTTTCAAGTATCCAGAGGTGCTGTCTCATCTGTGCCTCCCTCTGAATGCAGTCTACTCCCCTTGCGGCAACAGCTGACAATAGCTCCCTCCCTGTTACCTCTTTTGCACATCTAAAGCTAGGATACTACAACTTCCGGTTGATTTCAATACATTTTTTGAAATTATTGCAGTTTTTCCTTTTCGGATAACCCGCTTATGATGAGCTGCTCCTTTTTTATACATTTTGCTCATAGGTAGATTATATTCGAAGTCAAACAATTTTGCAATACTTTTTAACATTTTTGTAACATTTATTACTGAATCTCTAAATTCGTGTACCCCATCAGGCTTATGTCAATCTCCCGCGCCGCTTCTCTTCCTTCCCGGATTGCCCACACTACCAGGGACTGTCCTCTGTGCATATCCCCGGCGGCAAATACGTTTTTTGCACTGGTGAGATATCCTCCCTCCGGGGTGGCTACATTCGTCCGGGCGTTTACTTCTGTCCCGAAAGCCTTGGTCACATAGGCCTCGCTTCCAAGAAAACCTGCGGCAATCAGTACGAGCTGTGCCGGGACGGTATATTCGCTCCCCGGTACCTCTGTCATAAGCATACGGCCTGTCTTCTCATCCTTGTTCGGCGTCAGCTTTACGAGTACAGCCTGATTCAGATTTCCGTCTTTATCTTTTTTGAATTCCTTTACTGTGGTCTCATACACTCTCGGGTCGTGTCCGAATACTGCCTTTGCTTCCTCCTGTCCGTAATCTGTCTTACAGACCTTCGGCCACTCCGGCCACGGGTTATTTTCCCCGCGGGTATCCGGAGCCTTTGGCATCATCTCGATCTGAAGCACGGACTTTGCACCGTGGCGCATGGATGTGCCTACACAGTCATTTCCCGTATCCCCGCCTCCGATTACAATTACATGCTTATCCTTTGCGGAAATGTAACTTCCTTCTATAAGCTTCATATCATTCGCCCACAGTGCTTTGGTGGTGGATTTCAGAAAATCCACGGCAAAAAAGATTCCACTGGCATCTCTTCCAGGTACCTTAATGTCTCTTGGGTTTGACGCGCCGCAGCACAGAAGGATCCTGTCATACTCCTTTAGCAGGGCTGCTGCCTTCTTGTCCTTCCCCACATTACAGTTCGTGACAAATGTGATTCCTTCCTCCTCCATGACTGCAATCTTCCTGTCAATAATCTGCTTTTCCAGCTTCATATTCGGGATTCCGTAGCGCAGAAGCCCTCCCGGCTTATCCTCACGCTCAAATACGGTCACACTGTGTCCTCTGCGGTTTAACAGATCTGCTGCCGCAAGGCCGGACGGACCGGAGCCTACAACTGCTACCTTCTTTCCTGTACGGATCTTCACCGGCTTCGCAGCAGCATACCCCTTCTCGTATGCATTTTCGATAATCCCATATTCATTGGCCTTTGTTGATACAGCGTCCCCGTTCAGGCTGCAGGTACATGCTGCCTCACAGAGTGCCGGGCATACACGGGAGGTAAATTCCGGGAAATTATTCGTCTTTTTCAGACGGTAATAAGCCTCCTCCCAGTTCCCGTGCCAGATCAGGTCATTCCACTCAGGCACCAGATTGTGAAGAGGGCATCCGCTTGCCATTCCCATGATCATCTGCCCTGCCTGGCAGAACGGGACTCCACAGGACATACACCTGGCTCCCTGGCGCTCCTGCTCCTCCTTCGGAAGGGGCGTGTGGAACTCCTGAAAATGCCTGATCCGCTCCTTTGGATCCTGCGCCTTCTTATCCTGTCTTTCATATTCCATAAAACCTGTTGCTTTTCCCACTTTTCCGCCCTCCTATCTTCCTTCTTTTATGGCATAAAATGCTTCTGTCTGCGCCTGCCCGCTGCTCATGCCCTGTTCCTCAAGCTGCAGGATAGTGGTCAGCATTCTCTCATAATCCTTTGGGATAATCTTCTTGAATTTAGGAAGATATTCTGTAAAGCTGTCAAGAATCTCCCTTCCTTTTTCCGAATTCGTGCAAGCCACATGCTCCTCTATCATACTCTTCAGCTCATTTACTTCATATTTTGAGGCAACACGTTCAATATTGACAAGCTGCTTATTTACATTCATATATAAATCACTGTCCATATCCAGCACATACGCAACTCCGCCGCTCATTCCTGCTGCAAAGTTCTTGCCGGTTTTTCCCAGTACTGCCACACGACCGCCAGTCATATATTCACAGCCGTGGTCTCCTACGCCCTCCACAACTGCGGTCACACCGGAATTGCGGACTGCAAACCGCTCTCCTGCTGCCCCATTGATAAATGCCTTGCCGCTGGTTGCACCGTAGAGAGCCACATTTCCTATAATAATATTCTCATCATGCCTGTATTTCACACTCTTCGGAGGATACACAACAAGCTTCCCGCCTGACAATCCTTTACCGAAATAATCATTGCTGTCTCCTTCCAGCTCAAGGGTCAGTCCCTTTGGAATGAAGGCTCCGTAGGACTGTCCGCCTGCACCCTTACATTTCACTACATAGCTGTCTTCCGGCAGTCCCTCCGGGTATCTCCTTGTAATCTCCGAGCCGAAGATGGTTCCGAAGGTGCGGTCTGTATTGGATACATCCACCTCTATACTTCTCTTCTGTCCCTTTTCAAGCGCCGGAAGCAGCTTTTTCACAAGGACGCGCTCATCCAGTGTCTTCTCCAGTTCAAAATCATAGAGCTTCTTCGGATTATAAGTCACCGCCTTCTTCGTCCCCTCATAAGGATTATAGAGAATCTGCTCCAGATTCAGGGCAGAGGCCCGCTCAGAGCCCGGCTCCTCCTTTACCTTAAGAAGGTCTGTCCTGCCTACCAGCTCATCTATGGTGCGCACGCCCAGCTTCGCCATATATTCCCGCAGATTCTGTGCTATAAACCGCATGAAGTTCATGACATATTCCGGTTTTCCCGTAAACCTCTTACGAAGCTCTGGATTCTGGGTTGCTACTCCCACCGGACAGGTGTCAAGATTGCAGACACGCATCATGACACATCCCATCGTAACTAACGGAGCTGTGGCAAAGCCGAATTCCTCCGCTCCGAGAATGGCGGCAATGGCAACGTCCCGGCCGCTCATAAGCTTCCCGTCTGTCTCTATGCGCACACGCTCCCTGAGACCATTCTGAATCAGCGTCTGATGGGTCTCTGCCAGCCCCAGCTCCCAGGGAAGCCCCGCGTTATGGATGGAACTTCTGGGCGCTGCACCAGTACCTCCGTCATATCCGGAAATGAGGATTAGTCCTGCCCCTGCCTTGGCAACGCCGGCCGCAACAGTCCCCACTCCTGCCTCAGATACAAGCTTTACGGAGATGCGGGCATCTTTATTTGCATTCTTGCAGTCATAAATGAGCTGTGCAAGATCTTCTATAGAATAGATATCATGGTGGGGCGGCGGCGAGATCAGACTCACACCCGGGGTGGAATGTCTGGTCTTCGCGATCCACGGATAGACCTTGCCTCCCGGAAGGTGTCCGCCCTCTCCGGGCTTTGCCCCCTGTGCCATCTTAATCTGAATCTCCCTGGCGCTAACCAGATATCTGGATGTCACGCCAAAACGCCCGGATGCCACCTGCTTTATGGCAGAGCATCTGTCACTGTCCAGCCGGTCGATTTCTTCCCCGCCCTCTCCGCTGTTGGACTTCCCGTGGAGCCGGTTCATGGCTATGGCCAGTGTCTCATGTGCCTCCTTGGAAATGGAGCCGTAGGACATGGCGCCTGTCTTAAACCGGGTCACAATCTCGTCTACGCTCTCCACCTCTTCTATGGGCACACCTTTTTTCGGATAATTGAATTCTAACTGTCCTCTCAGGTTAATATGCGCCCCTTCTTCATTTACCATATCTGCATACTGCTTAAACATCTCGTAATCGCCCCGCCTGGTGGACTGCTGAAGCATGTGGATGGTACGGGGATTATAAAGATGCCTTTCCCCGCCGCTCTTTGACTTATGCTGTCCCACACTGTTAAGGGTAAGATCTGCCTCCAGTCCCAGCGGGTCAAAGGCCTGGGAATGTCTTGCCGCATAATCCCGGGCGATTTCTGCTGTTCCGATTCCTCCCACACGGCTCACAGTATCTGTGAAATATTTCTCTATAAATTCCTCTCTCAGGCCGATTGCTTCAAAAATCTTCGCTCCCTGATAGGACTGGATGGTGGAAATGCCCATCTTGGAAGCGATCTTTACGATTCCGTTTATAACCGCTTCATTATAATCATCTACCGCAGCATAGTAATCCTTCTGAAGCATGTCTGTTGCAATGAGCTGACGGATTGACTCATGTGCCAGATAGGGATTCACCGCACAGGCTCCATATCCAAGAAGTGTAGCAAAGTGATGTACCTCCCTGGGCTCCCCGGTCTCCAGGATCACGGCTACAGAGGTCCTCTTTTTCGTGCGGATCAGGTGCTGCTGAAGTCCTGAAAGGGCAAGGAGAGATGGCATGGCCACATGGTATTCATCCACGCCCCGGTCAGAGAGAATCAGAATATTGGCACCCTCCCGGATCACACGGTCTACCTCAATGAAGAGATAATCCATCGCTTTTTCAAGACTTGAATTCATATAATAGGTAATGGGGATCTCCGCGACCTTAAATCCCTCTTTCTTCATATTTTTAATCTTCAGAAGATCTGTATTGGTCAGAATCGGATTGTTACATTTCAGCATTCTGCAGTTTTCCGCCTTTTCCTCTAAAAGGTTACCGTCCGCACCAATATAGACTGTGGTGGAAGTAACAATCTTCTCCCGGATGGCATCAATGGGAGGATTGGTCACCTGGGCAAACAGCTGCTTGAAATATCCGAACAGGTTCTGATGCTGGTCCGAAAGAACTGCCAGCGGCGTGTCGATTCCCATTGCTGCTGTTCCTTCTGTCCCATTTGCAGCCATATTCAATATAGAGGTTTTTACTTCCTCGTAGGAATAGCCAAATGCCTTCTGAAGTCTTCTGCACTCTTCTGCGGTATAAGCCTGCACTTTCTGATTCGGGATCTTTAAATCCTCCAGGCGGATCAGGTTACTGTCAAGCCATTCTCCGTAAGGCTGCCTTCCTGCATACAGCTCCTTAAGCTCCTCGTCATCAATCACCTTTCCTTTTACGGTATCTACCAGAAGCATCTTCCCGGGGTGGAGACGTTCCTTTACAAGAATACTTGCAGGGTCAATATCCAGTACCCCTACCTCTGAGGAAAGAATCAGGGTATCCTGATCTGTAATATAGTATCTGGACGGGCGGAGGCCGTTCCGGTCAAGAACAGCACCCATACAGTCCCCGTCACTGAACAGGATGGAAGCAGGGCCGTCCCATGGCTCCATCATAGTAGCATAGTACTGGTAAAAGTCCTTTTTCTTCTGTGACATATTTTTCGTATTCGCCCACGGCTCTGGTATGGCAATCATCACTGCAAGGGGAAGGTCCATACCGCTCATTACCATGAATTCAATCGCATTGTCTAACATGGCTGAATCTGAGCCGGAGCTGTTGATTGCAGGCAGCACCTTGTGAAGTTCGCCTTTCAGATGCTCTGACTCCATGTTCTCTTCTCTTGCACGCATCTTGTCTGCATTTCCGCGGATTGTATTGATCTCTCCATTATGTACAATAAACCGGTTGGGGTGTGCACGCTCCCAGCTTGGATTCGTATTCGTGCTGAACCTGGAATGCACCAGGGCAATTGCGGACTCGTAATCCGGATCCTGCAGGTCTGTAAAGAAGGAGCGGAGCTGTCCTACCAGGAACATCCCTTTGTAGGCAATGGTCCTGCTGGAGAGAGAAGCCACATAGGTATCGTCACTGCTCTGCTCAAAGATCCGGCGCACGACATAAAGCCTCCTGTCAAAGTCAAGCCCTTTCTTTATCTTCCCGGGCTTCTCAATGAAGCCCTGCATAATACATGGCATGCACTGGGCAGCACGGCTCCCAAGAACCCCGCTCTTAACCGGGACCTCACGCCATCCTAGAAAATTCATTCCTTCCTTTTTTACAATCACTTCAAAGATCTTCTTCGCCTGATTCCTTTTCAGCTCATCCTGTGGGAAGAAAAACATTCCGACACCGTAATCTCTCTCTGAACCTAAAAAGATGCCGAGAGGTCCGCAGACTTTGGAGAAAAACCTGTGCGAAATCTGTAACAGAATTCCAACTCCATCGCCTGTCTTACCTTCGGCATCCTTGCCAGCTCTATGTTCTAAATTTTCAACAATCTTCAATGCGTCTGCCACTGTGTTATGGCTCTTCTGACCCTTTATATTTACAATTGCACCGATTCCGCAGTTGTCATGCTCAAACTGCGGACGGTACAGGCCAGACGGACGTTCCTTATATCTTTTGCTCATACGTCTACTGTCCCTTTCATTTATTTTTTACTACTATACAACTTTTCGTCTCATTTGTAAATAAAAACTTTTTCCCAAATTATCAGATAACAAGATTTATGGAAACCTGGAATCCATTCTCTGCATCCTGATATATACGGTCGATGCTGCCGCCGCACAGAGTACGGTTACTGCCCCGACGCGGACCACATCCCCAAAAATCCAGTCGAACCACTGATACTGTGTTCCGATTACAGACACCACGTTTGCAGTCACATGGGCACAGACCGGCGCCAGGACAGACCCATACTTTTCATAGACAAGCCCAAGCATCATTCCCATGGAAAACCCGTACAGCATCTGCACCAGATTGCCATGTGTGACAGCAAAGATCAGCGAGGAATAGAGCGCTGCATTAAGAAAGCTCATGTCCTTCCTCATACGCCTGTACATAAGCCCCCGGTAAGTAAGCTCCTCACACACCGGCATAAGAACCCCGAGACAGATCAGCTGCACGGCAAAAGACGGCTGATAGAGCATCTGAATCGTCTCATCATAAGACTCACTGTAGGAAGACAGCTTCGATAACAGGATTAAGTTATTTAATGCCAGACACATTGCTGAAGAAATCACCACAATGGCCGGGTATTTCCAGAGAGGAGCCCTGCCCTTCATCATCAGTTCTTTTTTTAGCTTCTTTTTGTCCCGGTTCATGAAGAAGAGCATGACTGGAATCGTAACCAGTGCCGCCGCGCCTTCCAGGGGAACCGCATAATCCATCAGGCGCTCCGATGCCGCCTGCATAAGCTCTGCCATATGATCCGGCTCTTCCATAAGCTTCGTGATCTCGCCGGACTTCCCCTGCTGCATCATACCGGCTCCTGTAAAAAAAAACAGGACAACAGAGGTCACGACAGTGGCAATGGCATACTTTATGACCAAAGGACTCCATATGCTCCACATACGCCTTCCATAGCTTTGATTTTCCATCTTTTTTCACCTTCTCTTATGCATTTCCTATTATTCTACTTCTCTTCCGGCAAACATGCAATAGAAATTTTATTGTTCGGTCTGTTTCGACTGGATCCAGGTGTTATGTCTGCCGTAAAGTAAATGGTAAAGCAGCAGACAGGCGCAGGATACGGCGAAAAGTTAATCTACGTCAATAAGGGGGCTCTGTGTCAGCTCCTTCTCACGGATAAAGGGTTCTTCCACTTCTCTTGAAAGAAGCAATCCGTATTTTTCCGGATGTCTGTATGCATTTCCATGAACCTCACGTTTTCTGTATGCACGAAGCATATCTATGTCAATCTCTGCCAGATAGATCCCCGGTCTTTCGTCTGCATCCAGAATGCACATGTCTCTTGAACCTGATGCCCCCGGAAGATAGGCAACTCCGTCAAAAATACTGGAATGTCCATTGCAGTCCGGCTGTCCATCCGGATAATTGCAGGTTGCGACTGTCATCATATTTTCATATGCCCGCCCCCTGAGCTGTGCCAGCCTGTTGATCTCCATGGGACAGGCATTCGGCACTAACACAAGCTCTGCGCCCTTCAGCATCAGAATCCGTGCACTCTCTGGGAATTCCCTGTCATAACAGATCATGCATCCGGTCTTTACCATTCCAGAGGCAGTGTCAAGCTCTGTCACATAAAAATCGTCTCCCGCAGACAGCAGCCTCTCATCCCCGAATTCACATGTATGTACCTTCGAATAAAGAAGTTTCCTCTCCCCATGTCTGTCATAAAGGGCAATGGAGTTTTTCGGTCTCGGAGAATGCTTTTCCAGAAATGTAATACCGATTGCCATCTCCAGATTTTTTGCAAGCCACCCGAATTTTTTTATAAAATTGCCATCAGCGGAAACTGCCATTCTCCCCAGCACATCTTCATCCGGAGGGATCTCATAGCCAGTGCTCCACATCTCCGGAAACAGCGCAAGATCTGCCCCTGCATCCTTTGCCCTCCTTAAAGCTTCTTCTCCTATGTGAAACTGCTCCGTCAATCCGTTTCCCGGAAGTATCTGCAGCAAGGCTACCTTCAAGATCATCTTACATTATCCTCCTTTTTTATTCTTCCAGTGCTTTTTCCACCTGGATCCTGGCATCTCTTGCCTGTGCATGACTGTCTCCGCTGGCTGTGATCCCCGCCACAACATTTTTACGGACTACAACTGCCGGAAAGTAAAAATCACACAGTTCCTTCCTGTGGGATGTATTTACTAAAATCCCCAGCTTCCTGCAATCCGTGACAATCTGCTCATTACAGGCAGCGTCATCTGTAGCGGCAAGAACAAAAAAAGCCCCGGCAAGTTGTCCAGGTATGTACCTTTTCTGTATCCATTCAATCCGCCTGCTCTCTGCAAGGCGCCTAAGTTCTTCTGTAAGCTTTGGGGAGATAACCTGTATGTCTTCCGCAAATTGAAGAAGTGTCTTCACTCTTCTTTCCGCAATTCTCCCTCCCCCGACTACAACAATGCTTTTCTGTGATATATCAATAAATAACGGAAAATATGGCTTTTTCATCCCTGGATTTCTCCTGATAAAATAACTTGTTTCTTCTTTGCAGATATGGTATATTATATTTATGAAAAGGAAACAGAGAAACGGCTTACCCCCAATAACGAGTTACTTAAGCCTTAAGAGGACAAGCCGCCAGACTCTCTGATTTTCTACGTTGTCAGTATAGCATACATAATACGTTTTTGCAATTAGATTCCTTTTAATAAAAACCGGGAGCCGCCTCCCTGGCCGTGAATAGTAACGCCTCCCGTTTTCTTTGTATTATCCTGAATATTAATCTACAATCAGTCTATTCTCGTCTCATTATCAGAAAGTATCATTTATTTTCCTCCCACGCTTTATCCGTATCAAGAAGCTTTTTCAAATCATCAATATCTGGAAGTGCTTTCTTCAACTCCTCCGGCATGTCCTAGATAACCTCATAGCTGCAGGCACAAGACAGATCCTTTGCTGCGGACAAAAGCCGCTCTGTTGTCTTCATTACTCTGCCTCCTTTTCGTATTCACCTGTCAGATTGAAATTGTGCTGCACAGGTCCCCTGCCCTTCCCCAAATTCAGCATGGCCCCCATAGAGTACGTCAGCACGGTTTTTGCGAATGGATAAGCGGGTTGGAAATTTTTTACTCAGCCAATGTACATCGCATCCCCGAAGGAAAAAAAGCGGTATCTTTCTCTCACGGCCTCCTGATAGGCTGCCAGCACCTGCTCTCTTCCTGCCAGTGCGGACACCAGCATAATCAGTGTGGATTCCGGCAGATGGAAGTTTGTAATCAGGCTGTCCATCACCTTGAACCTGTAGCCTGGGTAAATAAAGATCTCTGTAAAGCCGCTGCCTGCTTTTAGGTATCCGTTCTCATCTGCTGCTGACTCGACCGTCCTGCAGCTGGTTGTCCCTACGCAGATTACCCTGTGCCCTTCCTTTTTTGCCCTGTTTATCTTCTGTGCTGCCTCTTCGTCTATCTGGTAAAATTCCGAGTGCATATGATGCTCCGTAATCTCTTCTGCCTTTACAGGACGGAATGTTCCAAGGCCTACATGTAGTGTTACCCTCGCAATGTTAACTCCTTTTTCCTGGATTTCCCTAAGAAGCTCCTCCGTAAAATGAAGCCCTGCTGTAGGCGCAGCGGCAGATCCGCTATGCTTTGCATAGACTGTCTGATAGCGGTTTTTATCCTGGAGCCTGTGGGTAATGTATGGAGGCAGCGGCATTTGTCCCAGCTGGTCTAAGATTTCCTCAAAGATACCTTCATAGGTAAATCTGACCAGCCGGTTTCCTTCCTCTGCGATCTCCAGGATCTCCCCTGTAAGAAGCCCGCCGCCGAAGCTGATTCTGGCTCCGGGCCTTGCTTTCTTTCCCGGCTTTACCAGGGTTTCCCATATGTTGTTTTCTCTGCGCTTAAGAAGCAATAGCTCAATCCTGGCTCCGGTCCCTTCTTTTTCGCCGATCAGCCTTGCCGGAATCACCTTCGTGTCATTAATAACAAGACAATCCCCCGGGCCAAGATACTCTGTAATCTCCCGGAATGTATGGTGTGAAACAGCTCCGGACTCCCTGTCAAGGACAAGAAGCCTGGAGCTCTGACGATCCTCTAACGGATCCTGCGCAATTAATTCCTCCGGCAATTCATAATAAAAATCCTGTCGTTTCATCACTATGAATCCCTTTCCTTA
Source organism: Lachnospiraceae bacterium (assembly GCA_910576335.1). GTDB lineage: Bacteria > Bacillota > Clostridia > Lachnospirales > Lachnospiraceae > CAPEBR01. The sequence goes on along the minus strand of CAJTIU010000009.1, from coordinate 170,654 downwards.
TTCTGTTCCTCAGGCCGCACCATCCTGTAAGATCCTCTTGGCTCCCTTGGAGGCATGTTCTCATGCGCCCGCAGATCTCCTAGTCCCGGTTCCGGCTTTCTGCCTGGCGTCTGATACGGCGTTTCCGCTCCGGACTGCAGAACCTCTGCGCCTGGCGGCTTCTGCCCAGGCTGTGAATTCTCCATATCCGGAACATAAGGCATTTGGTACGGCATCTCTGCTTCGGATTGCAGAACCCCCGCACCCGGCTTCTGCCCAGGCTGCGGATTCTCCGTACCCGGCATGGGCGGCATCTGGTATGGCATCTGCGCTTCAGGCTGCGGATTCTTTGTATCCGGCGCCGGGGACACCTGACAGGGCACGTAGGGGGGAGCCTGGGGCGAGCCCCGGAACACCGGATACACCTTCACACGTTTTGCGTAAATCACACGGGTGTCACAAAGCATGTCATGAAGACCTCTCTTCTGTCCATCCACGCCGGCAAAAATATAGCCGATACACATGGTCAGCCCGCACAAAAATCTTCCGACAGTTTCCCGGTACACCACATCCATTAGCATAAGTTTTTCCCCGTCTGCACTAATCACACGCAGATTCAGAAGCCTTTTTCCCGGCGTAGTTCCGGTACAATACAGAAACAGGATAAAATACAGCACCTGGAAGCCATACAGCACAATATCCTTCAGAGTATAATGAAACAATATATTTCCGCCAAAAACTGTCCCCTCTGCCAGGGAAAGGATCCCTGACAGAAACACTCTTACCAGCAGAAGCCCCAAAAACACAATTAGGCTGTCTATTGCATATGCTGCCAGCCGCGCCCAGAACCCTGCATAGGTTATTTCTTCTTTACCGCAATTGCTCTGCATAGTACATCGGCACCCCGCTTTCCAGCTGATCTGCAGCCTCAGTCAGAATCTGCGCCTCGCTTCTCGGCACCAGCTCCCTGATCTCGGCAAACAAAGAGCTTAATATATCTGACGGAGATTCTAACTGATAGACAGTTTCTGTCCCCAGCGCGCTGCACATCATGCGGCGCATATCATCATATGACAGGATCTGATCAACCAGACCTTTCTCCAGCGCCTGATATGCCGTGTAGGTACGTCCGTCCGCAAGCGCCTTAACGGCATCCTCAGACATATTTCTTCCTTTGGCTACGATTTTAACAAATTTCGTATAATATTCATCCACCTGATCCTGATAAATTGCAATCTGCTCATCGGTCATCTGTGTGCTGTCCTTAAACTCACCGCTCGTAATGCTGAAATATTTAATTCCCAGTTTTTCATAAAGTCCTGTCAGGTCGAAGCCGGACATAATGACCCCGATGGAGCCTGTCGTTGTATTTGCATTTGCAAAGACCTTGTCACATGCCATGGAGATCATGTAGCCGCCGGAAGCCGCATAATGTGCCATATATCCCCACACAGGGCGGCTGGTCTGCTCTTTGTAGGCAAGAAGCTTCATATACAGTTCCTCGGATTCATACACAGTCCCTCCCGGGGAATCTACATAGAGAAGGATACCCTGATTGTTTCCATCCTTCATTAGCTTGTCAATATATTCCAGCGTCGTCGTATGCTGATAGCCCTCTGCCATGTCAAAGGCTCCCGAAGCCGTCTGCTCCTGTATGGTTCCCGTTACTTCCACAACTGCGATATAAGGTCCCGTTGGGGCACTGAACATAAAATCACCAGCAAGCTTTGTTCCGATCTCCCTTGGCAGTATATTTTTTGAAACCGTATTTGTCAGAACACTGGCAGCACCCGTAACAATAAACAATACTACCGCAATAACCAGCCCGACTGTCTGTTTTTTCTTCATGCTATCTACCATCCTTTATTTCCGAAGTTCAATTCCCATTTCCTCAAGAGCCTTCAGAATCTTTTCCATTGTCTTTGTAACTTCTGCATCCTCCAGTGTCTTATCCTTTGCACGGAATACAATGGAATATGCCACTGACTTATACCCCTGCCTGATCTGTGCGCCCTCATACAGATCAAACAGCCGGTAGCTTTCCAGATGTACGCCTCCATTTTTCTCAATTACCTCTTCAATCTGACCCGCAAGAATCTCCTTTGGCATTACCATACTGATATCTCTCGTAACTGCAGGGTATTTTGCAATGCCCGTGTATTTTCTGTCAAATGAAGCACGCAGGACAATTTCCGGCATATCAATGACTGCCACATAGGTTCGCCCACCTATACCGTAGGTGTCCGCCACATCCGGGTGAAGCTCGCCAAGATAACCAACAACTGCTCCGTCATAGACAATATTTGCCTGGCGGCCCGGATGGAGGTAAGGCTTTTCAGATGTGGGATCATAAACCTCCTTCTTATGAAGCCCCACCTTCTCAAAAAACTCCTCAATCACACCTTTCATGCTATAGAAGTCTCCCCCTCCATACATACCAAGTGTAAACTGCATCCTTTCTTCAGGAAGCTCTTTAAGGGGAAGCTCCCCTGGAATATAGATATTTCCAAGCTCATACAGCCTTACATTCTTATTTCTTCTGTTATAGTTTGTTGCAAGAGAAGTCAGCATTCCATTCAAAGAGGTGGTACGCATGATGCTGTAGTCCTCTCCCAAAGGGTTCATGATCTCCACTGCACGCCGAAGCGGGGAATCCTCTGCAAGCATCAGCTTATCGAATACCTTCGGGCTCTCGAAGGAATAGGTCATGCCCTGGCTGAAGCCGCAGAATTCTGCAATATCCCTTGCGATTTCCTCAATTCTGAGCTTAAAGGACAGCTTGCCTGTAGTTGCTTCGCCCTTCGGAAGCGTAGTCGGAATGTTATCATATCCATAGAATCTCGCCACTTCCTCCGCAAGATCAGCCAGACGGAACAGATCATGACGGAAAGTGGGGGCAATCACCTCATCTGCCGCCTCATCATAGTCAAGATCCAGCATTTTAAAATAAGAGAGCATCTCTTCCTTCGGAATATCTGTTCCAAGAAGCGCATTGATCTCATCCGCATCAAATGGTACTCTCACAGGCTCCTTTTTCTTTCCGTACACGTCAACCATACCGCCGACTACCTCGCCGGCACCCATCTCCTCAACAAGCTGGCATGCCCGGTTTATGGCTGCCTCTGCATTATTGGGATCCAGGCCTTTTTCGAATTTTCCCGAAGCATCTGTCCGAAGTCCCACCTTTTTGCTGGATTTACGGATATTCGTTCCGTCAAAGCAGGCTGCCTCAAACAGCATCGTATGGACATCATCTGTGATCATGGAATTCTCACCGCCCATGATTCCTGCGATTCCCACAGATTTCTCACCGTCACAGATCATCAGCACTGAGTCATCCATCTGACGCTCCTGGCCGTCAAGAGTAACAAAGGTTTCATCCTCTCCGGCCCTGCGGACAATAATCTCTCTCCCGGCAATCGTATCTAGATCATATGCGTGCATGGGCTGGCCGTATTCCTCCATTACATAGTTTGTAATATCAACCAGATTATTGATCGGACGGATTCCCACAGATGCAAGGCGTCTCTGCATCCACTTCGGGGAAGGCCCAATCTTAATATTCTTAACCACTCTTGCACAGTATCTCGGGCAGAGCTCTGTATCCTTCACCGTAACCTTAATATAATCATTCACATTCTCATCATTTCCCGTTGCGGATACCACCGGCGGATGGAACTCCTTGCGGAAGGTTGCTGCCGCCTCCCTCGCAATCCCAGTCACACTGAAGCAGTCCACCCTGTTCGATGTAATCTCATATTCGAATACGACATCATCAAGCCCCAGTGCTGCGACTGCACTTGAACCCACTTCTGCATCCTCATCAAAAATATAGATCCCATACTCCGGCGACTCTGGATACATATCCCGGTTCGAGCCAAGTTCCTCAATGGAACACATCATGCCAAAGCTTTCCACTCCGCGGAGCTTTCCCTTCTTAATCTTCACGCCGCCTGCCACACGGCTTCCTGCCTCATGGCCTCCTGCTACACGTCCGCCGTCCAGAACAACCGGAACCTTATCGCCCTCCTTCACATTCGGGGCACCTGTTACAATCTGAACCGTCTCTGTCCCTACATTCACCTGGCAGACAATCAGCTTATCCGCATCCGGATGCTTCTCAATCCTCTCAATCTGTCCCACAACAATCTTGTCCAGATCCGCGTCCAGCCTCTCATATCCCTCAACCTTTGTCCCTGATAATGTCATCGCATCAGCATATTCCTGCGCAGTCACATCAAGCCCCGGAACATATGCCTTTATCCATGATAATGATGTATTCATCTTCTTCTCCTTTCTTTTTGGGGACGGGGCATTTTTCAAAATGCCCCGTCCCAGATTAAAAATGACCTGTCCCTTTTTGGGCATTTTTAAAATTGTTTTAAGAAACGTATATCGTTTTCGTACAGAAGCCTCATGTCGTCAATCTCGTATTTTAATAATGCGATACGTTCTAAGCCTACTCCGAATGCAAAACCGCTGTATTCTTCTGGATTGATTCCGCACATTTCCAGTACGTGGGGGTGAACCATGCCGCAGCCCAGAATCTCAATCCATCCGGAGCCTTTGCAGAACCGGCAGCCCTTGCCTTTGCACTTGAAGCAGGATACATCTACCTCTGCACTTGGCTCTGTAAATGGGAAGTGGTGTGGGCGGAATTTGGTCTTTGTATCCGGACCAAATAATTCTTTGGCAAATACCTCCAGTGTTCCCTTCAGGTCTGCGAAGGATATGTTCTTGTCAATTACCAGTCCCTCGATCTGATGGAAGGACGGGGAGTGTGTGGCATCCACCTCGTCGGAGCGGAAGACTCTTCCAGGTGCAATCATACGGATTGGGAGCTTTCCCTGCTCCATCACGCGTGCCTGCACTGGTGACGTCTGGGTCCGCAGTACAATATCCTTATTTATATAAAAGGTATCCTGCTCATCCTTTGCAGGATGGTCTGCAGGAATATTCAGCTTTTCGAAGTTATACAGATCGTATTCCACCTCTGGTCCTTCTACTACCTCATAGCCCATACCCACGAAGATCCGTTCCACCTCTTCCAGGGCAATGGTGTTCGGATGACGGTGTCCGACCATGTTTTTTTTCGATGGAAGTGTTACGTCTATCACCTCCTGCTTGAGGCGTTCCTCCCGGATCGCGCGTTCCATCTTCTGCTTTGTCTCCTCCAGAATGGCTTCAATAGATGCTCTTGTCTCATTGACAAGCTGCCCCACCTTCGGACGCTCCTCAGGCGCTACATCCTTCATTCCTTTTAAAACTGCGGTGAGCTCTCCCTTTTTTCCAAGGAACTTTACACGTACATCATTTAATTTGTCAGGCATATCAGCTGCCTGGATTGCTTTTAGTGCTTCGTCTTTAATAAGCTGAAGTTTTTCATTCATTGCTGTGCTCCTTTCTTATAAACAAACAAGTTTTCTAACAGTTTGTGATATAGGAAATAAAGTTTCCTATATCACAAAAAAACCCGTCCCTGACAAGAGGGACGGGAATAACCCGTGATACCACCCTGATTCCTGCATGATCATCTGGAAAAATGCAGGCACTCATTACTGCGTAACGTGCATGTACGTCATCTCCTACTCTGCCTCTTGTAAGGAATTTCAGAAATGCAGCTGGCGCGGGAAATTCGATTGCCATCTGAACCCGAGGAAACTTTCAGCCGGAGATTCCCTCTCTCTGATGGAAAATGGTTCTCTACTTACGCGGTCATTGCCTTTGTTTTTTATTCTTAACTATTGTAACACAACAGAATCAGTTGTCAAGTACCAATTAGTGTTTGTTTTTATGCATTACTATGAGCGGCCTCCCGGGCCGTGAATAGTAGCTTTTGTATTTTTAAATATTTTGTCATAGAACATAACGTTGATGACACCGCCTATGAGTATACTGTACATGCAGAAATACAGCCACAGCATAATCAGCACAATGGTCGTAAGGCTTCCATACATGCTGGAAAATCCTTCAAAGATATCTACATACACAGAAAACACCCAGGAAACTACCATCCAGCCGATCGCTGCAAACACTGCTCCCGGAAAATGCTTCATCCACCTGTCCCTCCTGTTTGGCAAAAATTCATAAGTCAGAAGGCAGAAGAGAATAAGTGTAACCGGTGCAATAAATACCCGTGCCTGAATAAGCTGGTCCGCAGCCTTCGCCAGAATCGGCACATGCTCCCCGATGAACAGGTTCAGGCTGTTTCCGAATACAGACAGCACAAGAAGAAGGATAATCACCAGGATAAACATCACGGTATACAATGTAGCACGGAGCCTTAAAAGAACATAATTACGCGTCTCCCGGCACTGATAGACGCAGTTTAATCCTGTACTCATTGCCAGAACACCCTTGCCTGCAGACCAGAGCGCCACAAGAACCGTAACCGGGATAATGCCCATGGACTGGTTATACACCTGGTTTACGATTGAGGTCATCATGGAATCAACCGATGACGGAAACACCTGGATCACCGCTGTCATCACATCCGCCTTCGTAACTGGCGTATACTGGACAAGAGTTAACAGAAGCAGGATAATCGGTATCATGCAGATCATGAAAAAATATGCGGTCTGTGCCGCATATGCCCCCACATGATTCCCGGCAATTGCTTCTCCGATCTTCTGTATTTTTTTGTATATTTTCAAAATTCGTTCCATATTGTCACCCGCTGTAACTGCTCAGTATTATGATTCACGGACCAAGAAACCGAACCAGTTACTCTACCGTCACTCCCTGGTAAAACAGTGTGAGTATCTCTCTATAGTCCTTCCCGCATTTTGCCATCTCATTTGCCCCATTCTGGCTCATGCCGATTCCATGGCCGAAGCCTCCTCCTTTTATAACAAAGGCATCCCCTGACTTCTTAATCGTAATAAATGCACTGGGAAGCAGTTCACTACTGTCCACCTCTACACCGTCCTGCCTCTTTATCACATATCCGGCTCCTCCCAAAGCTCTGCGAATCTTGTTCTCTGTCTTAACCGTGACTGTCCCTTTATCTCCGCTAGCCTTTATCTTCAGCGCAATCCCGCCGGATCCGGTCCCTGTAATCTTCAGCGACTTCAGTGTCCCCACATCCTTCCCTGTGTTCAGCCCAATCAGATCTGACATCGTCTGAACCGGTACTCTCGCCTTCCATCTGTACCAGGGAAGCTCTCTTTCGTAATCTCCCTCCTCTCCCTTCACCTCCACAGACTTCAGATAACCGTTGGCCCCGCCGGGCTTTGTTCCCCAGCATTCCACATCCGTTGTCTTTCCACAGGAGGTTGAATAGTAAAAGGTAGTTACAATCTTTCCTTGATACCAGACAGCCTCCCCTTCGGTCTCCTTCACAGCCTTTTTCGTACTGTCCGCAGGAGCCGAGTTTCCATATACCTGATAAGCAGTGCTGTCATCTACATGTACCTTATATTCTGGATACCCATATTCTTCCATCTGCCGGTATGCATAACTCCTGGCACAGACTGCCTGTGCCTTCAGAGCCTCCGGCTCATAGGAATCCGGCATCTCACTTGGCACTACCCCGCACAGATACTTTTCCACAGGAAGCTCATTGATCACCACAATCCCTTCAGCCGTTGTGCGAAGCTCAATCACACCTTCATAGGATGGAGTACCATAACCCCGGTTCAGGCTATCCACTGTAATTCTTCCTTTCTTCGCCTGGATCCGAAGCTTTCCCTTTTTTAGGCGTCTGTCATCCGGTTCAATCACAAGCGGACTATCCTTCGCCCATTCTTTCTTTTTCTTCCCATAAGATACCACAAGTCCTGAAGCCGAGCTAAGCGACACAGATGGATGCGCCGTGCCCTGATAGCCGTCTGTCTTAAGCAGCACACGGATCTTTGAATTCTTCTGTACTTTTTCTGTCTTCTGCTCCTTTTTTGCTGTTTCCTGATTCTCTTTTTCTGTTTTCTCCGGCTCTTTCTTTTCCGGCGTCTCATTCCCTGCCTTCTTCTCTTTGGAAAAATCCGCTTCCCATCTGCCCGCTTTAGACATCCTGTCTGTATTATAACCCTTTAATGCCGCTGTTAGTCCGGTAATGATAAATAATACAGCAAGAACCGACATGCCGTAGCGCAGATGCATCCCAATCCAACTTTTTTGCACGAATATGTACTCCTGTGTTGTTCGTATTCATGATGGCGTACACTTTACTGCACGTCTTCTGGGCCGGCAAAGCCGCTGCCCTTTATGTTCCCTATATGCTGAAAAAGACAGCCGGTATACGACTGTCTTTTATCTTTGGTGAAATCCCCAAAATGCCGGTTCCTGTATTTTGACTCCTAGCCGAAGCCAGGTGGGTGTCCGCATCCGCTTTTTTGTCTTCCTCTGCCAAACGTGGAAGGCCTGACATATTACGGAGATATAAGAGTCCCGTTTAAAGTTTTGTAGGTTCAAAATTACAGGAGTATCGTACATCCCAGGTTTTTTCTGAAATCTATTATAACCTATTTCCAGAGATTTTACAACTTATTTTTCACAATAAGTATTATAACTTTAATATTTTTTTTACAGCATCTTCCATCCTGTCTGCGTCACATTCTGTAGTGTGAAGCACTCTGGCGTGAAGAATCTCCCTTACTGCCCCAGGCATGGATACACTGGATATATTTTCAAGCTTTGGCAGAAGCTCAAGCTCATCCGTCTCCTCTTCCCCTTTACCAAGGGCATCCATAACACTTTTTACGAATTTAAAAGGGCTTGCGGTGGACGCTATGACACATTTCCTGCTGCTGCCGCTTTCTTCCTTCAGGCTTCTGCACACATGGGAAGCCACCGCCGTGTGGGGATCCATCACATAACCTGTCTTCTCATAGACTGCACGTATTGCCGCCGCCGTATCCTCCTCACTGGCATAGCCTGCTCTGAAATCTGCCAGCTTTTCCTTCATCTCTGCCGTAATCTCATAACTCCCGCCGGTCTTAAGCTGCTCCATGAATGCTCTGGTCTTCTTCGCATCCTCATCTGCAATCAGATGGATCAGCCGTTCCAGATTACTGGAGATCAGAATGTCCATGGACGGTGAGCTGGTAAGTACAAACTCCCGGTTTTTATCATATACACCTGTCTGGAAGAAGTCAAAGAGCACCTTGTTTTGATTGGACGCACAGATCAGATGGTGAACGGGTACCCCCATCCTTTTTGCATAATATGCTGCAAGGATATTGCCGAAATTACCTGTGGGAACCACGATATCAATCTGCCCGCCTTCCTGAATCTCCCCGTATTTTAAAAGCTTTGCATAGGCATAGACATAGTACACAACCTGGGGAACAAGCCTTCCGATATTGATGGAATTCGCTGAAGAAAACTGATATCCCGCCTCCTCAAGCTCCCTGGCGAGCTCTTTGTCCTCAAACATAGCCTTCACACCGCTTTGGGCATGATCAAAGTTTCCATGAATCGCCACTACATCTACATTGCTTCCCTTCTGTGTCACCATCTGAAGCTCCTGCACTCTGCTGACGCCATCCTTCGGGTAGAATACAATAATCCTTGTTCCTTTCACATCCGCGAAACCGGCCATTGCCGCTTTACCGGTATCCCCGGAAGTTGCCGTCAGTATCACGATCTCCTTATCCACCTTGTTCTTCCCTGCCGACACGGTAAGAAGATGAGGGAGGATGGAAAGTGCCATATCCTTGAACGCAATGGTAGCGCCATGGAACAACTCCAGATAATAGGTATCATCAATCTTCGCAAGAGGAGCAATCTCCTCTGTGTCAAACTTACTGTCATAAGCTTTTGCGATACATGATTTCAGTTCTTCCTCCGTAAAATCCGTAAGGAACTGCTTCATCACCGCATATGCTGTCTCCTGGTAGCTCATCTCCTTAAGCTGCTCAAAAGATACATCCAGGGAAGGCAGGCTCTCCGGTACAAATAGTCCTCCGTCCGGGGCCAGACCCGAGAGAATGGCCTGGGATGCAGTTACCCTTACATCCGAATTTCTTGTGCTTGTATAATATAGATTCATTCTTAATCACCTGTCCTTATTCGCAAGCGTGTATTTTACCAGTCCGCCTGCAGCGATCAGCTTCTGCATAAATTCCGGGAACGGCTGTCCTTTAAATTCAGTTCCCTTCGTTCTGTTAAAAATCTTTCCGCTGTCAAAATCCACTTCTACTTCATCCCCGGCTTCAATTCCCCTTGCCGCCTCCGGGCATTCAATAATCGGAAGTCCGATATTGATTGCATTTCTATAAAAAATTCTCGCAAATGTCTCAGCAATCACACAGCTAACTCCTGCCGTCTTCAGACAAAGGGGCGCATGCTCCCTTGACGACCCGCAGCCAAAGTTCTTATTTGCCACGATCAGATCTCCTGGCCTTACCTTGTTCACAAACTCCGGATCTATATCCGCCATCGCATGGCTTGCAAGCTCCTCTGCGTCAAAGGAATTCAGATATCTTGCCGGAATGATTACATCTGTATCCACATTATCTCCATACTTAAAAACATGTCCCAAAGCCTTCATTATCTGTCACCTACTTTCTCAGGATTTGCAATACAGCCTGCAATGGCACTCGCCGCTGCTACCTCCGGGGAGGCAAGATAGATCAGGGAATCCACATGTCCCATTCTTCCCACAAAATTCCGGTTGGTAGTAGAGACACACCTCTCGCCTGCTGCCATAACACCCATATGGCCTCCCATACATGGTCCGCAGCTCGGCGTATTCACTGCACAGCCTGCATCCACAAAGATATCAAGAAGCCCTTCCTTAATACACTGCTTATAGATCTTCTGTGTTGCCGGAATTACCATGACGCGCACATCCGGGTGAACGGTATGTCCTTTCAGAATTGCCGCCGCTTTTCTCATATCTTCCATACGTCCATTAGTGCAGGAGCCGATCACCACCTGCTGAATCCGGACAGGCTCCATGGCCTCGATCTCGTCAATTGTCTTTGCATTACCCGGAAGATGCGGGAACGCAACCGTAGGGCGCACCTCTGACAGATCAATCTCTATTACTTCATCATACACGGCATCCTCATCCGCCTCATATACCTGGTAAGCTTTCCTTGCATGCTCTTCCAGATACTTTCTGGCGCTGTCATCCACCGGGAAGATTCCGTTCTTTGCGCCTGCCTCAATGGCCATATTCGCCATCGTAAACCGGTCATCCATAGAAAGCGCTGCAATCCCGTCCCCGGTAAATTCCATGGACTTATACAATGCGCCGTCCACCCCGATCCTGCCGATAATATGGATGATAATATCCTTTCCGCTTACATATGGTCCCGGCTTTCCTCTAAGCACAAACTTCATCGCGCCCGGAACCTTAAACCACAGCTGTCCGGTTGCCATGCCGGTGGCAATATCTGTTGTCCCGACGCCTGTAGAAAACGCACCCAGCGCACCATATGTACAAGTATGGGAATCTGCACCGATAATACACTCTCCTGCTGCAACCACTCCCGCTTCCGGAAGAATTGCATGCTCCACTCCTGACTTACCCTGCTCAAAATACCAGGTAAGCCCCTGCTCCCTTGCAAATTCGCGAATAGCCTTTGAATTCTCCGCAGACTTAATATCCTTATTCGGCGTAAAATGATCCGGCACCAGCACAACCTTGTCCTGGTCAAACACCCGGTCTGCCATCTCCCGGAAAATAGGCAGCGCCATAGGCCCGGTAATATCATTTGCCATAACCACATCTAATTTTGCTTCTATCAGCTGACCTGCTGTTACAGTGTCAAGACCTGCATGCGCCGCCAGGATTTTCTGCGTCATTGTCATTCCCATTACGACAACCTCCTGTTCTTTTTGTTCTATTTCCGCATTATTGTAACACATCTGATAATAGCTATGCAAGAAAGAACAGCCAACAGGATAAAAACAAATAAGAATACGGGACTTGTATCTCCGGTTTTTGGGGCTCTGGGCACCGGGACCGTCTTTTTCTCTGTCACCTTTTTTGTTGTTTTCTTTTCCGCCTTTTTCTTTATTTCCTTCTGTACCGGCTTTTTTATAGATACGGTCTGACTGCGGTTCTCAATGTCCTTATGTTCCGCCACAAGCTCTGGATGCTCCGGTTCTGTCAGGTCATACAGCTCTTCAAAAACCACAACATCCGACCCGGCCAGGTGAGTAGCAGGAAAGGTAAACTCAATCACTGCCTTTTTCATCTTATCATCTGCAGTAAACAGAAGCTCATTCTCCACTGGCTTTTCGTCAACCACCAGCTTCGCGGTCATTTCCTTATTCTTTACCATCTCCCAGCCATACAGTCTGTAGCTTTTTCCAGGCTCCAGCCCGTCAATGGTAACCACATCTGTAATTGTCACCTGTCCGTTTGCAACCACTGCCTTAGAGCCGTCCGCCTTGTTCGCTGCCGTGGTATGGATGGTTATTTCCGGCTTTTCCGGCTTCTCCGGCTCCTCTGGAATATCCGGTATGTCATCGTCTACAAGCGTTCCAAGATTAATCTTCCTCTTATTCTGTTTTACCGTAATCTCAAAGGAAGGGATCAGTTCATACTCCTTGTTCGCTTCACATGAAAGCTCTGTAATCTGATAAGTATCATAAAGGAGTGCTCCCTTCGTATCATCCGGTTCTCCTTCTCCGAACCAGATTCCGTCCTCGTGGGTGCTTCCCTGGTTCGTATTCTGAGTATGGGGCGTCCAGTCAGCCGAGGTATTAAACTGTCCGTTTTCATCTGTCACTATCGTATGTGTCTCCCCGGTAGTTGTACTTTTAATCTCAAAGGGAACGCCTGCAAGTCTTTTATATTTTTTCCCGCCTGCCTTCACGCCTTCAAAATCTCCCCTCTTAATCTGGTTCTGAATCGCCTGTTCCTCACCGGTCATATCCACAACCACACCGTTTTCTGCAATATCAAAATTCCTGGAGATGACCCCCTCGCCCAGATAACCTGCCGGCGGGTTCTTTTCCCGGATCTCATAGCTTCCGTAAGGAAGAAACAGGCTTTCTGTCTGGGCCGCCGCCTCTTCATCTGTCTCAAGCTCTGTGATGACCTCGCCCTTTTTATAAGTATTTCCTCCTACAGAAACAGGAGAATCTGACAGCGTAACAATCTCAAAGACGGCCCCCTGAAGTGCGGCATTTCCCTGGGGATTATCCTTCTTTGTCTCAAAATCCAGCTTCTTCACTTTCACCCCTCCTCTGATAATCTTGTCAGAAGCCGAATACACATTCCCGCCTTCTAAGGAAACCTTTCCTCCGCTTTCCTTTACAACAGCCGTACACTTTGCTGACTTCTGTCCGGTACTGCCAGACGGTGCAAGAACTGCTCCCTCCAGCAGATATCCCGCAGGCGCCTTCGTCTCCTCAATGGAATATGTCCCAAGAGGAAGAATCGCTGCACCGTCCTCCAGATAAAAATCATCCCCTCCGGCCTTACAGGACTGTTCCAGCCTCGCACAGTATTTGCCGTTCTCCTCCTTTGTCTGGATTACCCATGTTTTTTTCGGGCTTCCGTCTGTCTTTCCAGACAGATTGTCGTAATATTTTACCGTAAATTCTGCTCCTGCAAGGGATGCCTTCCCCTGGGGCGTGCCGCCGGTTTCCTGATCCATCTTCTCTACCAGGAGCTCTGCCTTGCTATACTTTGGCTTGTCCGTTACTTTTACCTCCGCAGTTTCATTTGCCGCAACCTCCACACTATGTACCTTCTCATCAAGCACGAAGCCTTCCGGGGCTTTCAGTTCCTTCACGTAATAGGTACCTGCCTTTAACTCCAGTGTCCCTGTATTCCCCTTGGAATCTGTGGTAAGCGTCCCTTCTTTTTTCTTGCACTTACTGTCAGAATAGACTCCGTATTCTGCACCTTTCAGGGAGTAGCAGCTATTGCTTCCTGTAACTGCTTCATTGGCAGATTTTTTGATCAGCCGTGCCGCACCCTTATCCTCTATTCCACGGAATACAATATAGGCATCATAGGACTTTTCGTGTCCTCCCTCTACCTCCCACATCTTATCAAACCGGCAATGAACGGTCCCCTTCCCTTCACACCAGCTGGAGTAGGCAGGCTTAAACCAGTATGCGCTGGCTCCTTCTCCCCACGCATGATACAGACTGTAATCGCCGCCCACAATTCCGGTATGGACATCCTTACCGGAATCATTCATGAACACAATTACATCTCCTTCCCTAATAATTCCTGCTCCGTAATCCTTGTTAAAATCAGCTGAATTCTCACCGACTGCAACCTGGGCATCCTGCCCGCGCCCATAGCTTAAGATATCGCTGGTAGTCCTGCCCATATCCACTCCGAGCTGCTTTCCCACCCATGTCACATAGCCTGAGCAGTCCCATCCTGATTTGGTCGTCCCGCCCCACACATAGGGAACATTAAGACCCGATCTTGCAACTTTGATAACTTCCTCTGTCGTCTTTCCTTTAAATAATGCAGCCGCCTCCGAAGCTTTTGTCTGCCTTATGCCTCCCTGATACAGGATAATACATGCCGACACGAAAGCCATTAAAAATAACATAACTTTTTTTGCCATATTCAGTTCACTTCTCCTTTTTCAAAACCTCTGTCACCAATAGTTACTGATAAAACGTATACGATAAAACTTCCGTCCTCCTTCCTGTCCTCTATATCTCGCTTTGGAAAATCCGGGAAGATGTATTCCCTGTACGGGGGAAACCCCATGAACTTTTGTTCAGAAATAAGAATTTCTTAGACGAGTGTTATAATCATAAATATTTTTTTTCAATTTGTCAATCTTTTCCACTCCGAAATATTGCACAAAAAAACACAAAAAATGACCGATTCTATAATCGGCCACCTTTTTACATCCTGTTTTTCATTCTCTTTTTCAATTCTTCCAGCAGCATCTTATGCCTTCTAGATTCCATACGCGGAAATGCATTCATAAGACGTCCGGCAACCCTGGATCGTTCTCTCGAAACAGCCTCATAGCGTTCGTGAAGTTCCAGAAGCCTCGCCCTGGTTCTCTGTCTCTGCTCTGAGGTAATCTCCTCAAACCGTTCCTTTCGCCCGGCCGCCGCATCGCTGATTCTCTTAAGTCCCTCTTCCCTGATCTCCATCGTCTCCATGACATTCTCATAGATTGTCTCTCCGAGCTTATCCGAAAGCTCCTTAAGCTCTCCCGCGATCCTTTCCATTGTTTCAAGCTGCCGGTTCAGCTTCAGAATACCGGACGCTGTCACATACAGATCCGCGAAAAGAACAACCATTAACCCGGCACACAGAACAACGCCTGCCGCAAACGGAATCAGCGCAAGCAATTTATGTATCAGAGGATGGAATACCCTCACAATAAAAACACACGCCACTCCCCACACAAGGGAAAAGATCAGGCACACATATCCTCCTATATTCAGAGGCTGGTCGGAATAGTCCCACCACTTATGATGGAAGAGCCGCTCCATAAGATATCCTGTAATCCCCTCTAATACTGTCACAAGAACGGCAGAAGCAGCATAGAGAAGCGCCAGGCTTCCCGAAAGCGGCATGAGAAAATAAATCACAACGCTGACCCCTACCCCGTAAATGGGACAAATAGGGCCATTTAAAAAACCTCTGTTCACAAACTTTCCCTGCCTGACCGCCGCATACGCCACCTCCGTGCACCAGCCAAGCAGCCCATACGTAAAAAAATACAAGATCAAGTAATAAATCTGCATATTATCTGCCGCTCACCTTCTTAAGATAAGGGATCTCAATCGGGTCAATAGGATCCGCCGGGTTCTCAATCTCTCCATTTAACCGTCTCTTTCTCCATCTCAGGAGTGCCCCTCCCTTATTGTAAAACCAGAAGGAATAGACTAAGAGTTTATTCGCCTTGCCCATCTTATCCTTTGTCGTCTTGTCATACAGAATGCCGCCTGTCTCAATCTGCGCCTTGCCCCGGATCAGGGCAATCAGCTCTGTCTCACAGGTCACCCGCTCAGGCAGGACAGTATAACCTCTTCCCACACAATCCGGCCTGTGTGCATCACTTCCTCCGATTCCCGGCTTCTTATATTTTACCGCAAGCTTTGCCGCACCTTCATTAGACGATGCCGGTTCACAGGCATTAAACACCTCAAAAAAGTCAAACCGCTTTATAATCTCCGGCGACTTAAAATACCTTTTTGTATGCGTAAAGCTCAGATATTTTTCCCCGCATGGGTGAGCCGGGCCAAGAATTCCCCCATGGCGGTGCACAAAGTCAATCAGGACGGCAGCCGGCAACCCTCTGAGCTCCAGCAGCCGCATCTTTACCCCTTCCGGCATGATGCAGATAATATGCCCTGCATCGCACGTATCATATTCAATCCCTTTTAGCACAACAAAGTCTTCATGAACCTTTCCCTTCATCCTGTACTTCCAGTGGCGGTATCCCTTATAGGTATCGTGGTCTGTAACCAGCATCCCGTCAAACCCCTGGGATTTCAGACAGGAAATGTATTCTTCCAGACTTACTTTGCTGTCAAGCGAACCCTCCTTTACATGGCAATGCATATCAAGCTTCATAAGCAAGTTCTCCTTCCAAACTTTTGTTTATAAATGTTCCGTCTCCTCGCAGCTTCTACTCTTCCTCCTCATCCTCTTTCAGAATGTTTCTTGCCTTCTCTACCTCTGACTCCACAGAATCCTTCTCCCTCTTTTCATCTGCGTAGCTCTTTTCCTTCCTGCCGATTTTTCGTGACTGCATCAGAAACTGCACCCCCATACCCAGCACAAAAAGCAGTCCGCCGGCAGCATAACTCATCCAGGGCTTCCCGCTTAATCCTGCCGCCAGGAGAATCACCGGTCCCGCTGTCATTCCTCCTGTAACAGAAGTGGCTACTATGATGACCGGCTCAGAAAAGATAACCGCAAGTACGGCCAGAACAAGAGAAACCGCAAGTACAATTCCTCCCATAACCAGGCTGTCTCTCCCAAGACTTACGGAAAACGGAAATCCTGAAGCTACACCCAGAATCGATACTGCCGATGACATCACCAGAGAAAATACCAAAAGAAATGCCCCCGGCTTATACAGGAACAGTGACAAAAGAGCTGCTATGATCCCGCATGCCAGTATAATAACAAGAGAAACCGTTCCCTTCGTCCCTGCTGCCAAAGTTATAACAAATCCTGCCGCGCCCCCTGCCCCAAGCCCGGCAAGCGCTGCCAGAATCCTCGTAAGCTTCAGCCCGAAAAAGCAAAGCAGAAGCCCGATTGCAATAGCTGCCGCCTTCACTCCCATTCCCAGTCTTCCGGCCAGGAAAACTGAAGTCGGTCCGTCTGCACCTCCTATGATAGTCTTTCCAAAGTCCAATACTTCATTCATGTATCCTTCTCCTTTTATCCCTTATTTATACTCACGGAAACCGCAGCCGCAAAACGGCGTAATTCCGCATGGGGCTGTGCGCATCCTGCTGTACCGGGCACCAGATTGATCTGACGCTCAGTATATCCCTCTTAACAGCTGTCCTTAGGTAAGGAACTTCTGCTTTTTCTATTATAACAAAAAAAGGGGCAAAAAAAAAGTCTTTATAGATGAATCTACAAAGACCTTTTGTTACGATGTGTGCCGTCCACTCCACGTCCACTGGTGAAGAATACGCCAGACAGCGCATTCCATGAGAATATGACGGGAATGAATTAAAGTGCAACATCTCCTGTATCTGTACCGTTAACAACATAGTATACTTTATCTTCTTCAGGCTTTATGTAAAGATCTATGGACCTGATATCTCTCACCTTCCCGCCTGTCTTTGTCCATGCCTTTTTCACATTGCCGATGATCTCTTTTTCTTCTACTTGTTTTCCCTGGTACTGAACTACTGCCTTTACCTTTATCTCTTTTTTCACTGCAGTCTTTTTTGCTGCCTGCTTATCTTCAGCCTTTTTTGAAGCTGCCGCTCTGGAAGACGGCTTTTTCTCCTTCGGCGCTTTCTCTGTTTTTTCCTGTGTGGAAGTTTCTGCCGGCTCTTCTTTTGCTGTCTGTACTTCTGCTGTCTCTACTTCTGCCGCCTTGCTCCCAGAGTCCTTTACAGCCTCCTGAACCACTGATAGCGCTTTTTCAGCTCCGGGTTGCTCTGTTGTTACCTTTTTTCTTCTTGCCATGATATTTCCTCCTCAATATTTAGAAACCGCAAAACACAAATTTATGAGTCATTTATTTTTCACAATTCCCAATCTGACAGCTAACAGAATTTATTATAACACATTATTTTAAAAATGCAATTTTTATTTTGTGAATGATCTGTCGATATTTCTTAATAAAATTTGAAATCCCTTGTGAAAACTGCTATGATAGACCTACAGAGAGAATTAATAAGGAGGTACATAACATGGCAACCGAAGAAAAAACAGAGGAGCAAAAGGCGTCCCTGCCAGATACCTGGCCTGAAAATACGGACATCGCAAAGGAATCCGCAGAGAGAGAAACCACAGCGGCGGAATCCGCAGAAAGGAAAATCCCGGCAGTAAAAAACACAGAAGATGTACTAGCAGAAAAGGAAATCGCAGAAAATAAGATCGCAGAAAAAGAGAGCATGGAAAAAGAGAGTATAAGAAAAGAGAGCGTAGAAAAAGAAGCCGGAAAGGACAGTGCAAATACTGAACCAGAAGTACCCGCCAGGGGTTATAGCCAGCAGGCATATGAGGATGCATATGAAGATCTGTATGCTGAAATACTGGAGCATTTTCGTTCTTTTTCTCCTTCCGAGCAGGTTGCCGGAAGAATTACCGGGGAGCACATTACCGAATATCTTGAAGGTTCACGCGAAGATCGTCTCCTTGCATTTAAGGAACGGCGGGAAAAACGCTTTCTTACTGCCCTTGAGATCCTGGCCGCACTGACGGCAATTGTACTGATCGTATGGTTCCTGAAGGAGAATCCGGCAATACTTGTCAATATTCTCTATCTCATAGGCGGGCTTGGCATCTTCTTTATCTGGAGGCAGCCCCACAAAAAAGACGGTGAAAAAGAAAAGTAAAGGCAGCCGGCAGTCACTTTCTTACGGTCTGTGCAGTAAATGCACAGACCTGCCTAACAGCTACAGGTACGGAACAATTACAGGAGATTGATCAGTACTCCCGCAAGAACTCCGATTCCATACAGGCTTGCCAGAATCTTCAGATTCTCACGCCGGCTCCGGTTCATTTTAAATAGCACAATCAGGCCGGCTCCTGCTCCAGTGCAGAGACCGGCCGTCACTGACCCAAAGGACAGCGCTCCATTCAGATACAGTTCTGTCAGCATGACAGAAGCTGCACAGTTGGGGAGCAGTCCGATGAGAGCCGCAGCCGCCGGCTGAAGCCATGTATCCCCCAAAAGATATGCCGAAAGCCGTTCTACCCCTGCCGTTTCAATGACAAAGTCAAGTATCACTGTAAAAAAGAACAGATACAGAAAAATCTTCGCCGTATGCTTAAGTGCCGGTTTCAGAATTCCTGCATTATGCTCATGGCATCCACAGTGCTCACACAGATTTCCGCTTTCCTTATGCTCAGAAATACAGGTACTGAAAAAGAAATCCGCCCCATAGCCCGCTGACACTGCAATAAGTACCTTTGTCCCAAGAAGTGTGAGGATCTCTTTTCCCTGTCCCGGATGTCCCAGCATAATCAGAACCGCCTCATCTGATGTGGCGATAAAAACAGACAGAAGTGTTCCCACGGAGATCACTCCTCCTGCGTATAGATTTGCAGCCATAACTGAAAATCCGCACTGGGGCACACATCCCGCCGCCGCTCCTGCAAGAGGCCCGGCACTTCCCATCTTTTTTAATAATTTTTCTGTAAATCCTGTCGAGTAGTGTTCCAGCGCCTCAATCATAAGATACGCCGCAAACAGGAACGGGAGCATCCTTAAGACATCCGCTCCCGCGTCCATAAAAATATCCTTCATAGAGTCTGATCACCTGCTAGCCGTCAATCATAATCTTAATAATCTCTTCGTTCGTCTCTTTCATTCCTTCTTTTCCAAGTCTTCCCACATTGCGGATTGTTGCCTCTACCCCGCGGGTCACAATCCCATCACCGCCGCGGAATTCCTGTCCCCTGATATACATATTATACCCAAGAATACCTGCATCAACCGACGAAGCAATCTTTGCCGCACACGATGCCTTTGCTCCGTCACACACAATTCCGGAGACAATGGCCAGTGCATTTACAACAGTATGGATAATCTCCTCGTATCCGCCGCCGCACAGATACGCAATCCCCGCGCCTGCAGCCGCTCCTGCACTCACTGCACCGCAGTAAGCAGACAGTCTTCCAATCCCTGTCTTCTGATGGATCGCCACCAGATTCGAGAGCGCAAGCGCACGGTACATCTTCTCCTCCGGAACCTGATATTCCTTTGCATATTCCAACACTGGCACGGAGCAGGTAATTCCCTGATTGCCGCTGCCAGAATTAATAATCACCGGAAGCTCACAGCCATTCATCCTGGCATCTGACCCTGCGGCCGCCTTCGCCTTTGCCCTGGTTCTTACATCCTCCCCGTATGTATCAAGAAGAACACTCCCGATATTAGCTCCGTAATTCCCCTTTAAGCCTTCCTCGGAAATAGCAGTATTATATGCAATCTGACGGTCAAGAACCTCTTTTACATCTGCCACGTCCACAATCTGTGAAAATTCCCAGATATCCTTCATATTCAGGATGCTCCGGTCCGTAAGCCCTTCCTCGCTCTCGCCCTGGACCAGAGTTTCATGGAGAATTTCTCCGTTCTTCTCTGCCAGAACAATGTTCGTGTGATAATTCGCAATCCGGACCTTTGCATAGTCCTCTCCCCTGTAAACGGTAATAATGATATCAAATGTAATCCCATTGTCAATATGCTCTACAGCAATCTCTGTATGTTCCAGAAACTCCCTCATACGGTGTATCTCATCCTCCGATACCTCTGCGATCACCTCCAGCTCCTTCTCCGCTTTTCCTGCCACAATCCCTGCGGCTGCAGCTGCGGGAATCCCTTTTAGAAAATCCGTGTTTGGTACAATCACACTCTTTACATTCTTAATAATGCTTCCGCTTGCCTCCACATATACCCGGTCCGGCATACAGCCCAGTACCTCCCTTGCCTTCGCCGCCGCATATGCAAGGGCAATCGGCTCCGTGCACCCCATGGCCGGAACCAGCTCCTCCTCAAGGATCTTTACATACTTCTGATAGTTTTCCTCATGACTCTTCATCTGCAGTTCTCCTCCCAGCCAATACCATTCATACTTACATGATGTAAGCGTCAAAAAGTATTTTGACGCTTGTATCATTTCATCCTGTAGATTGCTTCTAATATGTCAACTGTACGCTCCACCCCAAGGCGGCTGACATTAAAGAGCATCTCATGGGAATCAATGTCTCCCCAGTAAAGCCCTGTTCTGGATTCGTAATAATATCTTCTTTCCCGGTCCATCTTCTTAATCTTATCTGCCGCCTTCTTTTCCGACAGGTCATACCTCTTCGCAATCCGGCGGATCCTGTCGTCAATATCTGCACAGATAAAGATATTGATACATTCTGCACAGTCCATCAGAACAAAATCCGCACATCTTCCCACAAATACACAGGGCCCTCTCATAGCCAGCTTCCGTATGATCTCTGACTGAAGCTCATACACTTGATCGCTTAATGGCCTCGTATTCTCCTCATTCCTCATGGAAGCCGAATATTCGAGCGGTGAGAGTACAAACCCCTTCAGGAAGCCATTTAACGTTGTCTCATCCACTGCCTGTGCCGTTGCCTCTGTAATATCCAGCTTTTTTGCAACCATGCGTACAAGATTGTTGTCATAAAGCGGAATGTTCAGCCGGGTTGCCAGAAGATTCCCGATCTCATGACCGCCGCTTCCAAACTCGCGCCCAATGGTAACAACTCTGTTCTTCATCATATGAATCCCTCCCTTATACTATGTCATGCCGTTTCATGCAGGCATGAAACACATGTCCTTTTGACGCCTGTATCATGCCATTTCATATACATGAAACACATGAACCTTTTATTCCTGATCATATTATAACGCATCTCCGGATATTTTGATATAGAAAAAAAGAACCTTTCTGATTTTTTCGTTCAGAAAGGGTTACTGTTCACTCCGTTCACAGTAACCAGAAAGGTTCTTTTTCTATCTGTAGTTATAACGGCAGGTAGATTTATCAAGGTGTTCCTTCATCGCTTTCATGGCTTTGCTGCTGTCACCAGCCAGAATCAGGCCATAAATTTTCTGATGCTCTTCATGAATCTCCTGGAGTTGTTTTTCATCAACCATGCCGCTACCGCTGACATGTCTCATAAGATTGCTTATCGTCTGAATCATACTGTAGATCACCTGGTTTCCTGACGATTCAGCAATGCAGATATGGAATTCCAGATCTGCATCCAGAAAATCTTTAAAATCTCTTCTGACATAAGCCGTATGGATCCTGTGCGATATATCATAAAGCTTTCCCAGGCACTCCTCATCCATACGTTCTGCCGCAAGATATGCCGCCCTCACCTCCAGAATATTACGCACCTCTACAATATTATCAATCTGGCTTCCATTCAGGAACAGTGACCAGGACAACGGAATAATGAAGAAATTTGTCTCATTATTGCTGATGTACGTCCCCTGTCCGGGACGGATATCAATCATCCCCAGTACATCCAGCACCTTAAGCGCCTCCCTGATTGCAGAACGTCCTACGCCAAGCTTTGCGGCAAGCACCCTGTCTGACTCGATCTTGTCACCTTTTTTCAGCCGCTTTTCAAAAATCTGTTCGGCAAAATACATCGTAAGCCGGTTCAAAAGCTGACTGATGTTTCCTTTTTTTGCGCTGTTTTTTTTCATAGCCCTGCCAGCATCCTCAGGGAGAAGAATATAGATCTTCTCTGCGAATTCCTCCGAAGGCATGGAAAACAGCATGGAATCTATTCCAAGACTCTCCGACACTGCCAGTATCACCTCATTCAGCCTGGGACCGTCCTTGGATTCCAGATTCGACAGCGTGGCAATACTCATCATGGGCTTTCCGTCCGGAGAAGAAAGGAATCGTTCAATAAATTCTTTCTGCGTAAGACGGAGCGCCCTCCTTAACAAGCGAAGATTATCTTTTTTGTGTACTGGGTTTAATTCTGCCATATATCTCTCCGTTTCTTAAAGCAATACCGCCTGGGTATACGGCACGCCAGATAAATCGGCCGTGAGTATAACTATTCAGCAGGTCTGCGAAGCAGTACTTAGCAGACCTCAGGGCGTATTCCCTAATATCAGGGAGTCATGCTTTTTCATTCAGGCATGAAACCCATGACCCTGGGATACTTATACTATGATTCCGTGGTCAAAAAGAATTCCAGCTGTGCGGTGGGCTGTTGAATCGCAACCGCACAGTTGGAAAGAATTCTGCCCCATTATGCAAGAAGCTCTTTCGCAAGCTCTGTCATAATAACAGAAGCCTTCGCAAAGTCACTGTATTTTGTAAACTCAACCGGACAGTGGCTTCTTCCCTCTTTACTCGGGACAAACAGCATAACCGTCGGGATCACCTGGCCAATCTCAAGCGCATCATGGCCTGCGCCGCTTGGAAGCTTCTTGTAGCTGTAGCCGTGTGCCTTACAGCTTTCTTCCATCGTATTAAGCATCTCCTCGGACAGCCATACCGGCGTGATCACAAGCTTTGTGTCAATCTCATAGCTTCCGCCCATCTCTGCAACCTCTCTGTCAAGAGCTGCACGGATTCTGTTTGCAATATCATTAATATTATCGTTATTCTTGGAACGGATGTCAACCGTAAATTCGACTTTTTCTGCAACAATATTCATTCCGCCCGGTGTTGTGCGGATAAATCCTGTGGTGGCAACTGTCCCGTCAGCTTTCTCACGGGCCCAGTCTGGAATCTTGGAGATTACCTTTGTAGCCGCGTCAACAGCATCCATACGCATATCCATCGGAGTGGTTCCCGCATGGTCGGCCCTTCCGTGTACAGTTACCATGTAGCGCTGAATACCAACGATGCAGTCAACAAGCCCAAGCTCAATGTTCTCTGCGTCCAGAACCGGTCCCTGCTCAATATGTAACTCCAGGAATTTGCCGATCTTTGATACATCCCACTTAGCATCCTCAATCTTCTCAGGATCAAGACCATACTCCTTCATAGCATCATAGATCGTCACGCCGTTGGTATCTGCGAAGTTTTTGCAGTACTCTACATCCCTGTTTCCAAGCATAGCGCCAGATCCAAAATATCCTGTTCCGAAGCGCATTCCCTCTTCATCACAGAATCCAACTGCAACGAAGTCTCTTTTTGGCTTAACTCCCTCATCCTTTAACTGTCTTGCAACCTCAATTGCACATACAGCGCCTGCGATACCGTCGAAATCTCCGCCGTTTACTACAGAATCAAAGTGGGAGCCCATCATAACACAAGGTGCATCCGGGTCTTCTCCCTTCATAACTCCGATCACGTTGCCGGCTGCATCCTCTCTTACCTCAAGACCTGCCTCCTCCATAATCTGTTTCAGGTAGTTCACCGCACCTCTTGCCTCTGGTGTGAAGGGAAGTCTTGTACAGCCCTCTCCGGGTGTTGCCGTGAACTGCTTCAGGCACTCCAGATCTTTCGCTATTCTTCCTGTAATTTCTTCGATCGCCATAGTAATTTCTCCTTTCATTCTCCTTTTGATTTTATTTCTTTGGCTTTAGTATAAACGTTTTTACCGGCGAATACAACATCGCAGCCACCATAATGATAAAACCCGCAAGGCAGACCGTGTCATTTACCGTATTAAGGCCAGCCATAATAATGACAAACGCAATCATAATCACAATAAATGCTATGGTAAGACCGCCTTCCTTTGTTTTAAAAAAGCTTTTCTTTTCCATGCTATCAGATTCTCCTATCTGTCCCTAATCTGTTACATTCCTACCAGCACAAAGAGAATCGCGCCGATCACAATTGTTGTCGGTACGGTAAGTGCAATGATCCTCTTAAGGACCTCACCCTCTTTACCAAGGATGCTGGCTGTTGTAGTTCCAAGAATAATCTTGCTTGGACTTACGGCGCTTCCAATTGCCCCTCCTGCGGACTGTGCACCCAGTATTGCGGAAGGATCTACCTGAAGCAGATTTGCAGTCGTCATCTGGAATCCGCCGAACAGAATGTTTGAACTCATATTGCTTCCTGTCATAAAGGTTCCGAGAAGTCCGACAAACGGTGCAAGAATGACATAAATCCTGCCGAGAACTTTCGCAATTCCATTTGCCAGGACGACTGTCTGTCCAGTCCCGTCCATAATCTTTGACATAATCACAAGACCAATGACGGCAATTCCGGATGGCATGGTCATAGATACTGATTTTACAAAGATTCTCTTCACTCCGCCTTCCTTAATCCACCCGTGCTTTTTATAATACAGGAGTCCGATAATTGCTGAAATAAACAGGAACATACTTGCATGTGTAAACGGTGTGAATGCCGAAAAGCTCTCCACCGCCTCATTCACATACCCGTATCCTGTCGAGGTCTCCGGGAAGGATAAACCAAATGAAATCTGTCCAAGTAATGAATTCACTGGTTTCACCAGAAGCACGATCAGAGTCAGTGCCGAAAGCAGGAAATACGGTACAAATGCCTGGACAAGGCTCATATCCGCAGGAGCCTCGCCGCCCCCTGTCTGCCCTGCAAATTCCCGGTTCATAATCGGGCTGTCTTCAATACTCCATTCTGTATTATACATCTTTGTCCTGCCAAGAAGCAGAATTACGATCAGAGAAACACATGCCGGTACAAAACAGCAGATTGTCGTATTCACCTGGCTTAAAAGAAGTTCCCCGCCGCCCTGGATGACTGCCATAAGAGCTACAGCAGGAAGCCCTTTCTTCAGAGCCTTTCCCTTTCCGTAAAACCAACAGGTTGCAAAGCCCCCGATGGCATTCCAGAACCAGATAAATGCAGACGTCCACAGAGCTGTCACAAGGTATTCCTTGCTGCCCGCTGCAAGCCCTGCAGACATGGCAAGTGAATCCCACGCTGCGCCTAATGTTCCGAAGGTATTTCCCCACGCCTGTCCTATGAGCGGGATAATTACTGCCCACAGAGGCTTCACTCCAATACCGATCAGAAGCGGTGCTCCAACGGCAACCGGAACTCCAAAGCCTGTAATTCCCTGCAGAAAGCTTTCAAAGATCCAGCCCATGGCAAGAACAAGGAGAAGTTCGTTTGGCAGAAGCTTCCTCATACCGTTGCGGATTACAAGGAATGCCTTTGCCTCATCTCCCACCTGATACATCAGAATCGCCGTCCAGACGATAATCAGGATGATCAGTGCATTCCAGACACCCTTGGCGCTCTCCGCGGCAATCAGCCTGATGTCTGCTTTAAAAAATACAAGGCCAGTAACAATGGTAATTAAAAGACCGACCGGCGCCGCCTCGGTTGCTCCCCAGTTAAACTTTATCATTAATATCAATAGTACGATAATGGGCAGAAATGCCATTATCCACATAAACAGATTTATTGGTATATTCATGTTCCATCTCCTAAATACTCATATGTAATGAACGATTTTTCTAAACCGGACAACGTTTCGGGGCTGATATTTCTCACGCAAACGGGGCAAAGCTGCGGAGAAATATCAGCCCCGAAACGCCTGTTTTATGAAATCGTCTTATTACATAATAATTTTGTCCGGCAGCCCCACATGACTTATGAGTGTATTACGGTTCCTGTCTCTCCTGCGATTCCTGCGGATGCTTTGTCGAGAAGGGTGATCAGGGCGCGTCTTCCTTCTCCGGACTCGGCAAAGCGGATGGCTGCTTCTACTTTTGGAAGCATGGAGCCTTTTGCGAACTGCTCTTCCTCGATATAGCCTTTTGCCTGCCCAACGGTCAGGTCAGACAGCCACTCCTGGTTTTCTTTGCCCCAGTTGATGGCAACTTTTTCTACAGCTGTCAGGATAATCAGGTGGTCGGCCCCAAGCTGGGAAGCTAAAAGGCTGCTGGCGTTGTCTTTGTCGATAACTGCGTTTACGCCTACCAGGCGGCCTTCTTCATCGCTCACTACCGGGATTCCGCCGCCGCCGCAGGTGATTACAATGTGTCCTGCGTCTACAAGGGTCTTGATGGTCTGAAGCTCGCGGATTCTTTTTGGCATTGGGGATGCTACTACGATACGGTAGCCTCTTCCTGCATCTTCCATGCAGCGGATGCCGTTCTTCTCATTCTCCTCTGCCTCTTCCTTTGTCATGAATCTTCCGATTGGCTTGGTCGGATTCTCGAACGCCGGGTCGTCCTTGTCTACCTCAACCTGCGACAGGATGGTAGATACCTTACCGTCAATTCCCCGACTCAGCAGCTCGTATTTAATGGCGTTCTGAAGGTCAATGCCAATATATCCCTGGCTCATGGCAACGCTTGTAGGAAGCGGCACCTGCTTGTAGTTCTGCTGCATGACAATCAGATTGTCCATGGCGTTCTGGATCATCCCCACCTGGGGGCCGTTTCCGTGTGTAACGATAATATCCAGTCCCTGTTCTGCAAGGTCTACGATTACTTTCGCTGTATTGGCAACTGCTTCTTTCTGCTCTTCTATATCCTTGCCCAGGGCGTTTCCGCCCAGAGCAATGACAACCTTTTTCTTTTCCATAAAAATTCTCCTATTCCTGCTTTACGCCTCAAAACCAAGCTTCTTTGCGTAAGCCTTTACAGCCTTCTCGAAGCACTCGATCGGCGGATGTACCGTACCTGCACCGATCTGTCCTCTTCCGGCAACCTTATTTGCAATACCGGTGTTGATAACCGGGGTAATTCCTTTCTCTACTACGAGCCTTGCGTCGATTCCGAGGCAGATTCCCTGGAAATTCCATGTAGGAACTGTAAAGTTCGGGTTTCTGTCAATACAGATCTCGGTCATCTCGTTGCTTGTGCGGAGGGCGTCCTCATAGCCGCCTGCACCTACGAATCTTGTAACAGCCGGAGCCGCGATCATGGCCATACCGCCAACGCCAAAGGTCTCTGTGATAGCGCTGTCACCCATATCCGGACATGCATCCTCAGCATCATAGCCTGTGAAGTAGAGTCCCTGAGGCGTATTTACCGGGCCTGTGAACCACTCGTCGCCCATACCTGCGATGCGGATACCAAACTCATAGCCATTACGGCACATAGCGGTAACGATAGTTCCGTCTGTGTCTTTGCGTGCATCATCCATGACAGCCTTGCCTGTGGCCATCATGATATTTAAGAAGAACTGGTCTGTATCAGCCAGGAACTTGATTACGTCATAGCGATCCTTCTCGTCCATATCCATGGCTGTGATGATCGGAGCAACCTCTTTTAAGAATGCAAGAGATGCAGCGATATTTCTCTGATGGAACTCATCACCCATGGCAACTGCTTTTGCGATTAATGGATTGATTGCAAGTCCGTTCTCCATGGAGCGAAGTGCTTTTCCAAGCGTTGGGCCTAATACGTCTCTCATCCAGCGTAAGCGGTTTACCACTTCTTCGTCATAAGCGCCGAAACGAAGAACCTTTCCGATACCCTCATTCATGGTACAGTATGCCTTGTTGCCGCCCGTCTCATTCTCTACTACAAATACCGCCATATTCGGAGAGGTGATGCCGCCCATTGGTCCTACTGCATTACAGTGGTGGCATGGGATGAACTTAATCTCTCCGCCTTCCAGCATCTTTCTTGCTTCTTCCTCTGTAGAAGCCCACTCTTCAAACATAACTGCTCCGACGCATGACCCCTGCATTGGATCCGGCATGTTCTCGTAAGCGACCGGAGGCCCAGCGTGAAGGATAACCTTTCCGCCGTTTTCTGCGAACTCCGGAATCACTTCCTTTGCACGTACATTATCCTTAAGTACCGGCTGGCTTGCTACAACCTTCTCGATAACTCCGCGGTTCTTCTCATCAATACCCTCATAATTTCTCAGGAAGTTCAGAATCTTGATCAGCTCAACATTTCCTCCTGCAGGCGGCTGCCAGTCATACTGTACGACTTCGCATCCGAACTGCTCTACTACCTCTGCAAAGCTCTTAAGGCCGATGTTGATGATGTTCGGCTTCTCGGAAAGTAATGCACGGAGTTTGTCAGACGGTGCATGCTTCTCTACCTCTGCAACCTCTTTTGCGCGGATCTCTTTTACCGGCTCCTGGAAATCTCTGCCGATTGCGCGGATTGCGGTGCGGCATGCAAGCTTATTGTTCTCGCATACGATAACGCCTGCTTCCTTTAGTTTATTTACAGCCTCGTCATATCCCTGGTAATCGCTTCTTGTACCGCATACAGTTGCAACGAAGAATACCTTTCTTCCCTGTGCCTCTGCCTTTTCTTTCAGGGCAACGATAGACGGAAGGAGTGCTCCTGCCATATCGGCGTGTGAACCGTAGCCAAGCATAATGTCAAGGAGAACTGCTCCTGTGGTCGGATCATCGACTGCCTCCTGCATACACTCAATACGCTTTGCAGGATCAATCATCGGATGGGGCTTGCCCTGTGTATAAGCATCATCCCCAAGGTCTACGACGATGTTGCCGTCTAACTGGAGCATATATCCTTCAATGTCCTCTGGCGGTACTTTGCAGTTCATGGCGTCCTTAATGAGCATCGCTGCTTCATTTGCCAGTGTGCCGCCTGAGTAGTAAGCCTTAATGGTCTTGCCGTCCTCTGCCTTGTAGAACTCGGACTCGTCAAGATCAATGGCTGCCTCCGGAACCTCTGTGCCTCTTACAAGGCTGACTGCCTTGCGTGCAGCTTCGTCAAGTGTATAGCAGTGGTAGAAGTTTTCCTCATGATATTCCGGCTTCTCGCCAACGAATAAGGTAACAACCGGCTTGCTGAAGTTGGAAAGTCTTGCGGAGATCATGTCGCGCACTTCCTTTGCCGGCGGCTTGGAAACGATCACAAGCACCTTAACCGTATCATCATCTTCCATGGCGTCGATCATATCCATCATGGTGATTCCGCCGATCTTCGCATTCAGGTCACGTCCGCCGATGCCGATGGCATTGGTAACACCCTCGCCTAATCTGTCAATGATGGTAGTAAGCTCCTGGATTCCTGTTCCAGATGCACCGATAATGCCGATGGAGCCTTTTGTAACCTTGTTGGTAAATGCAATCGGAACTCCCTGGATAATGCCTGTACCGCAGTCAGGACCCATCACTGCCAGTCCTTTTGCGTGAGCCTTCTCCTTTAATGCCTTCTCGTCCTCTACAGTTACGTTGTCAGAGAACATGAATACATTCAGTCCCTCGTCAAGGGCACGGTCAGCCTCAAGCGCTGCGTATGCTCCCGGAATGGAGATAACTGCAAGGTTTGCTTCCGGAGCCTTCTTAAGCGCCTTATCCCATGATTTGACACTCTCGGCGCCTTTTTTTCCTTCTGCTGCCGTGGACTGTTTCTTTAGAAACTCTTCTACTTTCCCAAGAACCACGTCAAGTACGCCGTCTTCTTCAATATCTGCTACAACTACCATATCATTTGCAGTAGCTGCCATCAGCTCCTCTGTATCAAGTCCGCTTGACTTAAAGATATCCTTGTTAGCCGGTGTTGCCATCATAACCTGAATCTTATTGACTCCTTCTACTGAAGAAATCTCATTGGTAAGAAGCATGAGTACTACTGAGTCCTGATAACTTCCTTTTTTAACAACTGTTTTTAACATGTTTTTTCCCTCTCTGTTTATTAATCTGCGAATCTGTTCTTGTGGTCATATCTGTCAAAATGAACCTTGTCGCCCTTCAGATATTCTACAAGCTCGTCAACAACCTCAATGCCGCCTGATGCGTAAGCCTTGTCTCTTCTCATGACAGCCCTCTCGCCCGGATAATATACCTTGCCATATCCAGGAGCCGCCTTCATCTCGCCGAGCTCATCACAGGTCTTGGACATATTTGCTTTGAACTGCTCTGCACCGCAGAATCTCTCTGGATCCATAACAATGATCATCTGTCCAAGCTCACGGCCCTTGGAGCAGTCATGATACATGGAGCTTACATGCTTTCCAAACGGAACACCGAGAAGCACGCCTGAGAATACGTCTACCATCATCATAAGACCATATCCTTTCGCGCCTGCAATCGGTGTAAGGGCATTTACCTTGTGCGGGTCTGTAACAGGCTCTCCGTTTACATCCACTGCCCAGTCAGAAGGAATCTCCACTCCCTGGGAGCGCTTGTCAAGAATCTTGCCCCATGCCTGCACGGTTGTCGCCATATCAAATACTACCCTGCGGTCATCTGCTGTCGGAGCCGCAAAGGAGATCGGGTTTGTCCCATAGTACGGCTCTGTCCCGCCGTATGGCACTGCCATTGGGTCAGACTGGCAGAAAGTAATTGCTGCAAGGCCTTCCTTTGCACACATCTCGGTATAATAACCAATGGAGCCTGTGTGGGAAATGTTCGCCATACCTACGATTGCCACGCCGTTTTCTTTTGCCATCTCAATTGCTTTCTCTGTAGCCTTTGTAGCTACCCAGTAACCAATCCCGTTGTCTCCGTCCATGATGCCGGAGCAGGGGCCTGTCTGGTTCCATGTGATGTCCGGCTCATGTGTGATGCCGCCCTTGGCAATTCTCTCGCTGTAGTATTCCACACGTACTGCACCGTGTGAAGCATATCCTCTCTCATGTGACCATGTCAGAATCTCAGCCGTCTGCTCGGCATGATCCTCTCTTAAACCTGCCTGCACCAGTTTATTTTTCATCAAGCCTTTTAATTCATCTCTTGAAAGTTTCATCTGTGTCCCCACCATCCTTTTTTTATTTCCGCCACGCCCAGGCGGATGTTATATGGGCTTTGCAGCAAAGTGCAAAATCCCGGCCAGACTGTTATATAATGATTTCTATAATGCAACATCTCTGTTACAGTCTTTGGAGTAGATATAAGTCGTAACTTCTTCACGTCCCTGGTCGCCTACTGCATAGCATGCCTGCGGGCAGTACGCATCCATGAATACATAGTCGCCCTTCTTAACCGGCACCCACTCATCATCCAGTCTGTACATTGCTTTTCCGGATAAGAATAACATTCCGTGCTCCTGTACATGTGTCTCGATGTATCCGTGGGAAGCCCCGATGTGGAATTTCAGGATGTGCATGTTCATGTCAAATCCGAAATCATCTGTCGGAAGGAAGTTCTGGATATAGCAGTTCTCCATTCCCTCGTAGGAAATCCACTCTAACTCATTTGCATTGCCAACGATGGTGTATGCGCTGTATCCTTCTACTTTCTCATATCTGCGTCTGTAGAGATAAAGCTTTGCGTCTGCGTCTCCCTTGTTCTCAAAGGAAACCGGCTTATCCTCTGGAGAGTAGATATATCCGCCCTGTGTAAGAGCCTCTTCCTTATCTGCATTCTTTACGGTAACCTCGCCCTCGACTACGTAAAGGAATGTCTCAATGCCATCTCCGCCGATGCCGTCCTTCTTCCCTCCCGCATGTGCGGTTACAAGATAGTCTGCAAAGGAAGCTCCCATGGCCGGTGATCCGAGAATAGTCACGTCGCAGTTCACATATCCCGGAATTGCATTCTTTACAAGTCCGTCCGGCTCAAGAAGCACCCAGTTTTCTTTCTTGATCACGGAACGTGTCTGCAGCAGTTCGTCGCGGTATCCAACCTGATTGTTTAAATAGCTCATTGTGAAGTCCTCTCTTTCTTATAATTGTTAAAAAATGGATTATTAGGTTATTGTGGTCAACCAGTTTTTATACTCTTATTATGACAACTCTCCTTAAAATTATCAATTGACATTTTAGACAAATTACAAATGATTTTTTTGGTGATTTTGTAAGGAGCACGGTATCATGAATGTTCTTGAAATCCCCTGTTTTTGTGATATACTATTATTTGACGGGAAAATTCCACTCATACCCCCGCCTGTTAAATATTAAACAATAATTTTTAAAAAAGCACTATGCTTTCAACCACATTTTAACGCGCATATTCGACATTATAATAAAAAGGAGGAGGCTTTATGTTAAAGAAAAAAGAAATACTCATCCCCGCCGATACATACGAAAAGCATGCGGTTGTCTATCATGACACTGATACTGTGCCAAAGGCCTGTATTTTATATTTCCACGGCGGCGGATTATTATACGGAACGAAGACAGATTTGCCGGATTTTCATGTAAAGACACTGACAGAGGCCGGATATCAGATCATCGCCTTTGATTATCCCCTGGCTCCGGCAGCGAAGCTGGATCTGATCTTAGAGGATGTGTGTGCTTCAGTTAATCATTATATAAAATATGCTTCTATGTATATAGAAAAAAAACTCCCATATTTCCTGTGGGGGCGCTCTGCAGGGGCATATCTGTGCCTGCTTGCAGCGGCAGGCGGCAAATTAACGGAAAAGCCTGTGGGCATCCTTTCTTATTATGGATACGGATTCCTGTGCGACGGATGGTTCATGACGCCCAGCAAATATTATAATACACTCCCTCCTGTCAGCGAGGCTGCCCTGGGAGCCATTCCCTCCGGAATCCACGCAGAAGGTGCCCTGGACAGGCATTACAGCGTTTATGTGTACGCAAGGCAGAAGGGGAACTGGATTGACCTGATCTACGCAGGGAGACAGAAGTTCTTTTACCTGGACTATACCCTCCGGGTGTGCGACAAGATGCCCTGCCCCATTTTCTGCGCACACAGCACCGGGGATACGGATGTTCCTTACTCCGAATTCCTGGAACTGTGCAATAAATACCGGGCACAGAGATTCGTTGTGTCCCACAATATGCATGATTTTGACCGGGACGCGGAAAGTCCCACCACGGCAAGATTACTGGAAGCTACCATTAAGTTTCTGGATCTGAAATTGGGGACGGGGTATTTTTAAAAATACCCCGTCCCCAATCTTCTAATTAATTACTCATTCCTTTTTCTTAATTCTCGCCCAACCTAAAATCATAACACTAATATATCCTACTATTGACATCAAAAAGATTGCAGTAACAAAAAAACGCGGAACATTCAAATTCCATGTTAATTCCATACCAACAAGTGTCAAAAGAATTGATATAATACATATTACAATTTGATCTTTTCTCATACAACCACCTTCCTTCGTAAATACGAATTATCTTCATCGTTACTATTCATAGGTCAGGAATGCACCGAACTGCGCATTCCGCAAGAACATGATTCAAGAATAATTGGCAACTTTTGCGTAGCAAAACTTTTAGTATCATCCCGAATCGTTGCTATGAGCGACCTCCCGGGTCGTGAATAGTAACGTCTTCATCTTTCCCGAATTCAAGACTTATTAGTGATTACCGATTATCTATTTTATTATAGTCGAAATAGTAGATATTGACATTTTTCCGAATTTTATCGTCTCATGCAATCTCCCCTTCGCATCATAAACCAATAAATATTTAGTGTATCCTCCATCATACGGCACCGCTTTAACTTTAAACCCCCATCCTTTTATAGGGGTCATTTGTATAGTTTTCGTGTCACTAACACTTCCCGCACTCGAATAATCTCCACACAAAAATGTAAGACTGACAACAGTTCCATACCCTGCAGATAAGTAACCTTTCGTAACTGCAAGATCCGCAGCTCCCGTAATAGCAAAACCAAGTAGCACCTGTACTCTCGACTCTGCTTTCCATTTTTTTATATTAGCACTATTCCAAACAAATTTATTTGTGTAAATAGTAGTTTTTAATGCGCTTACCGCACTATCT
This sequence comes from Lachnospiraceae bacterium, assembly GCA_910576335.1. Lineage (GTDB taxonomy): Bacteria > Bacillota > Clostridia > Lachnospirales > Lachnospiraceae > CAPEBR01. The sequence continues at coordinate 136,064 of CAJTIU010000009.1, read as the reverse complement.
GTATCTTTATAAATTTTACGGTTTCGTGCTGGACCTGTAGAATACGAAGCAGTAATCTTATATTTATTAGAATAATATCTCGTCGTAACAGTTATCTTTTTTGACACTTGTGATTTACCTGTATTTTTATAAGATCCACTTTTCGTATCAATAGATTTTGTTCTTGCATTTGGAATCAGCTCCACTTTATAGCTAACTGTAGTTTTAGCCGGCACATTAATTACAAAAGTAATTTTTCCATTAGATGGGTTTGAAACCTTAGTAATTAAGGATTCTTTATTCGTGGTTGTTGCTGCTTCTACTCTTTCAACCTTTGAACCAACCATTAGTAACATAACTATCAACAGAAAAGCTATAGCTTTTCTGCTTGCCTTAAGGCAAGTAGAAAAGCTATAGCTTTTCTGCTTGCCTTAAGGCAAGCAAAGTTTCCGTTTTTCATTTTAATTTCTCCTTTTTCTCTAATTAATGCTCTATTTTGTCTCCTATACTTTTTACAATCAAACAATCACACCCCTCGCAATACCACACCCCCTTCGTTGTATTCATTAAAAATTTTGCTTTACCAAAGGTAAATTTTCTCCCATCAACTCCCTTCCACATTGGAGCACACTTATAACACTTTATTGAGCCCTCCAACATCTTTTTCTCACAATAAGGACAATTCATTCTACATTTACACCTCCTTTGCACACATTACAGTTAAAACTATCCTCATTTATAAAATAACACATTTTTAGCGTAAAAGCAATCCCCTTGGCCTTAAAAATGGCCTAAATTCACACGGTAAACTCATATCTCGGGCCAGGAATGTGAAATTGGGGACGGGGCATTTTTAAAAATGCCCCGTCCCCAACCTTCATGCAACAATGCCATAACCTACTGCCGCTGCAAAAAAAGCTGCACTGGTTAAAAAACGCGGGACATCCAACTCCCCAGTCAGCATGATCCCGATCAGAGTAAAAACAATCGCTACAATACATATTATAACTCGCACTTTTTTCATAAACTCACCTCGTAAATTCTCTCTTCAAACACATAATTTTACCAAAGACAAGTGTCATCTTATTAAAGCAGAAATTGTTGATAGATAAGTTTTCCCTAATTTTATTGTCTGATACAGCCTCCCTTTTGCATCAGCAAATATTGATACACTAACAGCTGTTGCCCATGCAGCACTTAACTGTACCTGCCGAAGAAGAACAGACGATAGGCATTTGGGGACAACGGCACTTGGATTATCTGAAGCAGCACCGCAGGGTTACATACATCAATCTTCTCACAAGCGGCAGGCTCAACGCCTACCTTGCCGATGTAGACAGGCAGGTACAGGAGCGCCTTGAAAGGCTCATAGAGGACATGAAACAGGCACAAGGCAAACGGAACAGTTAAAGGCTGAAAATGCGTTAAAATGGACAGGAAGAGTGAATAATATAAAGGCTTGTGCGAAGGAGGTTGTGAACGAGGAAATTATTTACACATAGGCAGTATAGCGGCAGAGGGTTAAATCTCTGTCGCTTTTTTGGGAATCTTAGTGTCTGTATTCGTACCTTTCACATTACAATCTTGCGAAAGGCAGTATAGATGTTTATAATTGTGTTAAAGGTGACAAATGGTTATTCAGATTATTGAACATATAAAAGAAAAGTTACAGGTGGTTATTAATTGCCGACAGATAGATGATGAAATTATATGGTTAAAATATCACATTGAAATGTTTGACAAAAAACTACAGGCAAAAAAAGATAAAGAATAGCCGGCATTAATTATTCGATATACTAGTAGTCAACTGATGGTTGAATTAGAGAATCAACCAATAGTTCCTTCCAAAAAAATTTTTATTATGTATGATAAAACTAGGAGGTGGGTAAGAAATGAATCAAGAAAAAATCGGAAAATTTATTGCTGAATGTCGTAAAGAAAAAAATCTTACTCAGTTACAGCTGGCAGAAATGCTTAACATTAGTAATAGGGCGGTTTCAAAATGGGAAACAGGGAAAAGCTGTCCAGATGTATCGATAATGATGGAGCTATGTGACATTCTTGGAATAAATGTAAACGAATTGTTATCGGGAGAAAGGATTATGATGGAAAATTATCAAAAAAAGGCAGAACAAAATTTGGTGGAATTACAGAAACAAAAAGAGCAGGCAAACAAGATGAAAAGAAAATTGGAAAAAATATGGGGAGTGATTACAATTATTCTATGTCCAGTTCATTTAGCTATAAATTATTTTTATCCTGAAAATCAAGGAACATATATTGGTTGGGTGATTTTGATAATAGGGGCTCTTTTGTTTGTACCATATTTTTTAAAATATTACAAAGTAGAAATTAAATTGAAATAAGTCACTAACTGATATATTTGAACTTTTTTTGTAAAGAAAAAGCCAAGTTCTTATCTATCGGGCAGGTAAATATATCATCAAAGAGCCAGACACATAGATGCAGATCCGATAAACATGTGGAATAAAAATCACAGTTTATCGGATCTGTTTCATTTCATAAGGTTTTAAGGCAAACGTCCACCAAATAAAAAAACGGTGTATGGCGGGTAGTTTTGCTATACCTGAAAGACTTAACAGATACTCTCCAAACCTGTATCAGGCATTATTTAACGACTTTTTGATAAAACGATGTCCTCCCCGCTTTCCTTTGCTAATATATAAATGTTGCCAGCGTCACAAGTAACTGACATTGCGGGCGTACCGCTAATCAACCTTTTGTTGTTCCCATCCTTGTTGCAGGAATATACACGATTCCCGTCTGTTCTGGATACATAATAAATCGACTGCTCATCAATGCAGAAATCATACGCAACTACTTTTTCATAAGTAAAAGTTTCGCCGCTTAGAACATGATACCTTGTTAAAACCGATTGCTCGTTTTTGTAAAAAATGTTTTCTCCATCGAATGAGATATTTCCACTTGTAGGAATGTCAAGTTTTGTAATACCTTTCGTGAGACGGTTTACTTCTGTTATACCATCATTGCCAATGAAAAATATGCTGTCATTATTTATGAAAAAACCGTAATGGAACTCTAAAAACTTCCATTTATCACCCGTCTCATAATCAATGCCAAAGAGGGAACGACCAGAATTTGTAATCTGTTCAAAAACGATTTTTTCCTCAAAGGTATCTAAATTAAGTTCTATCACCGACACCTTTGTTATACTGCTGTTATAGTTTCCTACACGGTTCACATAGCTTTCCGTAACCGATGTCGTATAATATAGATATGGTGAGCATACACAAAACGCACATACCTTTTCTTCATCAGAGAACGCTCCAAACATAGGTGAGCGTACTAAATGAAGCATTTCTCCCGTAGAAGCATTTTTAAGATAATATTCAAAAGTTTCTGCATCCTGTGTTATTTCATAGCCCATACAATCATATTCCGCCGATGAATTATAAATAAAATTCTGGCTTTTTCCGTTATCTGAACATCCTGTCATTGTCAATACGAAACTAAGTATGATAGCAAGAGTCTGTACATTTCGCATTTTCCTTGTTTTCATTTGCCATTTGTTAGAATTGCTCCGTAAAATCCAAGCGGCAGCCAAAATACATAAGAATACGGATACTGAAAACAAAATCAACAGCGTAATAGTATTAATCTCTACAAAAACAATTTTCTCATCACCTGTAAAAGCATCACTTGAAACAATATCTCCTGCAAAAAAGTCTGTTCCGAGCAGAAATGGCAAAGGCAACGGCAGCCGGTAAATAATTGTTTTGGATAGACCTACATAAGGAATAATGACCGATACTGCACCTGCAAGCAGAGTCACCGCATACTTTTTCGCCAAAACAGAAATAAACATAAGAAGTATTGTTAAAAACACGCTGCCAAAAAGACGGAGCAATCCTATATATACATATCCCTCGAATAAAGTTATGCTTTTGTTGCTGCCTGCAAAGTAACTAACGCTTTGGATGGGATAATTTCCATTAGGCAGTCCATATTTGAGGCTGTAAAATCCGTATTCAATGACCGATATGCTTACGCACATCAAGAGGACGCCCGAAATAACAATGAGCAGCTTATGCAAAGAGCTTTTCCGCCCCTCTTTTGAGGTCAAAATCAAAGCGTCCATCTGACAGCTATACTCGGAACAGAATACGGGCGTAACAATCAGCAAAATGCCAAGGAACAGGACAAAATTAAGCGTACCTCCGCCAAGAAGCCCCGTCCATCCGTTTGTTTGAAGAAAATAACGGTTTTTGGCATTTTCGCAGGTGTAGAGATATTGCTGATATATGACCTCAAATCCATTTTGATGTTTCAGAACATTTTCGATTTCTTGGCTCTCTTTTTTATATTCACTTTCACTGATTTTGCCATCATAGTAGCTTTCCAAAAGATAGCTTTTCTTCCCCTTGGCTTCTGCAATTCTCTCTGCCTCCTGTTCCAGATAGAGAGAAGATTCATCAGTACAGTATCCATTTACCTTTTCAAGATACCATTCATATTCACTTTTGTACTGTTCCATTGCACTATTATAAGGATTGTCTGATGCAACGAGCCAAATGGTGCCAAGTAATAGAACAAGGACGATATAGCAAAGCCCTTTTTGGTGGAGCATTATCTTTTTTATTTCGTACATGAATCCAGACATTTTATCCTCCTGTCCCGGCAATGGCAGTTCTTCTTAGAAAGTATAACCATTACCGTTATTACAGCCATTCCTACTATTACGGCAAAAATAATAGCTGCCAAAAAACTTTGTATTGGATAGCCCGCAAAACCGATAAATTCAGTCTTACCGAACAGAATGCGGTTCGTGAGCAGCGAGTATGGGTTTATTATCTTTAGCCAAATATTGCCTGAATAACTCAGTGACGCACCTGCCATAATCAAACATAAGGCTGCTCCAAAGTCAGCGACAAATGGGATAAGAGCGTTACGCCAAAACATGGAAATCAATAGGAATACCATACTCATAGTCCATATGCCGATTGCTTTTGTAATTGCGGATAGAACTACATATTGCCACAAATTGCAGTTTACCGCAGCCGCACTGAAATTGCTGATGGCATACAAAGGAAGATTATATCCCTCCATTGTTCCAAATGAAAAGGAAAAGCCAAGATAATCCAGCACGGAAAACCATATTACAACACTTATTACAAATAAAGTAACTGCAATAATTTTAGCTAATACGGTTTTTTTACCGCCATTAGGGTTCGTCAGTAACAGCATATCCATCTGCGTCTCCTTTTCATAGACGAAAGTGCTGATAATCCCGTATAAACAAAGGAACAAAACCAATATATTCGAAAAATCATAGTTCAAATAATAGTTATACATTTCCCGATAGGCAAAAGCTGGTATATTCCGTCCAGAATAAAGATTGTAAATTACACTGTTTTTACGCACTTCAAAGTTAAGTCCTTGTTCCTTGTAAAATGCAGCATTTTCTTTTGCCTTCTTTGCCACTTCCGAAGCAAAGTTGCGATAATTATAGAAATATTCCATAGGCTGTACATAGTATTTTTCTAAGATGTTTTCGTCACTATATATATTTCCCGTCATCGTATTCGGGTCATCTGTGTCTGTGCTTGCCGTCATATCAGCCGTAGCATCTGCTAACGGCTGATATAGTTCAAGAAGATTATTGATTTTATCGGTAGTTATCTCTCCGCGATATTTCTCATAGAGCTGCCAATACACGCTGTTCCAACTGCGGCTGTCTTTCCCGTCTGCCAAGTAGGAATAGGAATGAAATTCATTATTTATTTTGAACAGGTTTATTACGCTGAACAGAATAAGTACAACAAGTATTGACCGCTTGCAAAACAATTTGTAAAATTCATATCTGATTAAGCGTGTCATTTTTTCTCTCCAATATCTTTCGACTCTCGCGGCATTCGTCAAATGCTCGTGCGAGCACGGCGCTTGACTCATTGTCCGCGGAAATAATATAAAAATACATCTTCCAAGTTAGGGGAAGCTTTTACTGCGTTTGTTGCGGGCGAACTATCGCTTACAATCCTTACCGAAAAATTTTCTCCCTGCTGCTTCATATTGCTGACATAATATTTGTTGCTAAGGCAGGCAGCCTCTTTGGCGTTTGTTGTCACTTCCCACACTTTACCATAGATACTCTGTTCTAATACGTCGGTAGTTCCTTGCGTAATCAAAGCGCCTTCCTTTAGAATAATAATCTCTTTTGCAATACACTCGACATCAGAAACGATATGGGTAGCCAGCAAAATCGTCCGTCCCTGTGCAAACTGTGAAATCAAATTGCGAAAGCGGATGCGTTCACTTGGGTCAAGTCCTGCTGTAGGCTCGTCTAAAATAAGGATTTTAGGGTCGCCTAACATTGCCTGGACAATGCCGACTCTCTGCCGCATACCACCAGAAAGTGCGCCAATCTTTTTATCTTTCGCATCGAAAAGATTGACAATGCCCAGAAGCTTAAAAGCCCGTTCTATTCCTTGTTCCGCAGGGATTCCTTTTAATGCGCACATATATAACAGGAAATCCATTACCGTAAAATCCCGATAGAAGATAGGGTATTGCGGCATATATCCGATTTTTGATAAAAAGTCTTTGCCCATTTTTTTTGCATCTTGACCGTCTATCAAAACAGTTCCATTATCGCTGCCCAAAATACCGACAAATATATTTATCAGCGTTGTTTTTCCTGCGCCGTTAGCCCCTAAAAGTCCATAGACGCCCTCCGAGAGTTCAGTGGTAAAATTCTTTAAGGCATATTTACCTTTATACTGTTTTGAAATATTCTGAAATGATACTTTCATAGATCATTACCCCTTAAAGCCAAATGTTGTGATCAAGGTGCTTACCTCGCCAATACCTCGCCCAAGCACAACGATACAGGCGCCGGATTCATCCAAAATTAAAATCTGCGGGACACGCTGGAAATAAGTACTGTTGTTGTCCTTGACCGTTTCGGTATGGATAACCTTTCCCGATGCTGTATCATAAATATTAATTGTTACGCTTGCTTCTCCCAAAATGGAAGTAGCAACATATTTACCTTGCTCAGAGCAGAAAACCCCGTCCTTTCCTTCGCTGCTGCTTGAGAATGCAATCTTTTTTTCTGTATTAGATGCAGTATCAAGCATTAACAGCGTTCCATTATTTTTATTAAAGCTCTGGGGCATGACAAGTAAGTTCCCGCCCTTTTGTACTTCTTCAACATCCACTTCATAATCGGCTTTTTGGGTGATACTAAGACTTGCATTGTCTGTAGATACTGTTCCATAAACAGAGACTCCATCCCCGCCATTAGAGCTTATTCCCATGCCTACATAAGTTAAAGTTTTATTTCCCGTAAATGCAAGACTATCCATCGTTGCAATCTCCATATTATTTGCCCTGCCATTTTCGGAATAGTTCAGAATGGCATGTACCTTTTGGGAAGAAGTATCATAGAGATAAAGTCCTTGTAATCCGCCGAAAGCGATTTGTTTTCCGTCCTGTGAAATGGCGACGCTCGCCATTTGGAGGACAGAATCATCATTTAGCAGCCCACTAAAGGAAATTGTACTCTCAACAACAAAATCCTTATTCAATAGGTATCCTTTTATTCCATTATTGCTTTGTGCCGTTGCAAACGAACCCGTGCTGCCGCTGTCATTTTCTTCACCGACAATGAAATACCCGTCAGAATAAGGCTGCACACATAACTCATTCAAAAAAATATCCGCACTTGCTATAGTCTCGCTTTTCCCAGTATCATAAAGATAGAGCTTATCTGCTGCAACAATAATCCGATTGCCATCAGCGTAATAACAGCCGCTGACCTTTCCAGAGAAAGCCGAGCCATTCACTGTGCCTACATCCATAGTATTTTTATCTGTATCACTATTCTGTGGGTTGGACTTATTATTGCCGCTGCTTTCGCTTCCTGTTTTTTCCGATGTGTTATCTTCTTCAGATTGTGGAGCATCTATGGAGCTTCCGTTTTCAGAACTATTCACATTTTCCTGACTGTTACCACAAGCTGACAGATTAAGAGCAAAAGCAAGTATAAGCATAATGCGCATGAATTTCGTTTTCATTTTTAAACCCTCCTTATTTAGATAAAATAGTTTCGTTTTTACTTTCAGTCATTTGAGTATCAGATTTTTCATTTTCCCCACCATTTGCATTAAGATTACTGCTTCCTTTTTGGGGCGTTGCAGAGCTGTCAAATATTTCAACAGTTACGGATTGCTGACCGTTATCTTTAGACTTTTTGGAACTGTTATCTGCATGATTCTCGAATGGACTTGCGTTATTGACCTTTTTATCCGTATCTGATTCCGTGCTGCTTTTTTCCTTAGTGCCATCCTGTGGTTTAGCGGCATCTTTATCATTATCGTTTGGCTCTGCGGGTCTGGCGTCTCCGCCGACATTCTCTGGCTTTGTAGTATTATTGTCGATCTTATCAGCAGGAATGCTGTTATTGGGCTGTGTCGTTATTATATCATTTTGGGATTTCTCTGTATTATCATCTTGACCGCCGCTACACGCTGACAGGGCAACGCTTAATACAAACATAAACAACATACATATCAATTTTGTTTTCATTTTTCAGCCCTCCTTATAAAGCAAAATTGAGCCTGTCTTATTTGTAGAACAATCATTGCTTGCAGCAACGGCTGCCGCATAGAAAGTATTGAAGTCATCTAATTTAGAGGTGTCTATGATGGCTTCAATTATCCACACATTTCCTTTGCTTAATGTTGCATCGTATGAAATCACTTTATCAAACGATATAGGCTTATGATTTAAGAAAAATGATATGCCATACCTTGTACCCGGCGTTCCGCAAATCGTGTAACGTACGGTAAGTGTATCTTTATTGGTAAGATTGATATTGTCATACACTAATTCGCCATCATATGAAATAGTTGAATAAACGCCGCTATCCAATGTATCCATAGTAATTCCATCCCAACCGTTTTTCACAAGCTCATTCTCAATAAAAGAGGAAGTGATTTTTTCTTCCGCAACGCTGACATCACGAAAAATATTTTCACTTTCTCCATAAAAGATATCGCTGTCTGGAGCATCCTCATTAAAATGCAGTTTCAGCATTCTTTCAAGGTGTTGGTGATACCAGCCGTAACTTGATGTTTCTTTCATATCGGGTTGGAAAGCGGGATTGGTAATGCTCATGATTGTAATATTTAGGGTATCACCTTTTTTTCCCGTGTTCGGTGTAAACATAAACGAAAATTTTTCTTCGTGTTTTTCTGATGTTTGGAAACAATGGAGATACTCATATTCCGCCCTCGTATCATTCACCTTGTATGCCTGTGGCTTTCCGTCCAAAAAGAGCAGGAAGCCTATGTTATCCAATTTTCCCTCTGATACAAACTGATAGTCCAAGGTAAATTCTCCGCCGTTATACTCATACGGTAAAACACTCTGGTCATCAGCTCTGGTGGGACTCACTTCCTCGTGGCTGAGAAAACCTAAAGAGCCATCTTCCTCTGATTTTGTGAATGGATTTTCTTCCGTGTTTTGCGGGGGAGCTTTTCCGTCCTCTATGTTATAATTTCCGCAAGCTGTCGTAGTGAATAGCAAGCCGCAAATCATAACTAATGATAATATTCGTTTTCGCATTGTTTATCCTCCTGTCATGTTTGATGTATTTCAATTATAAAAGCCAAATGTCAAAATGCGGTCAAGGAATAGAAAATTACATAAGAAAAACCAACAAACTGTGATTTCTCACAAGCCTGCTGGTTCTTCGTCTTATGTGTTTTACTTTTTATGTATTTATGTTGCTCGATAAATGAGAATTTTTTAATATTTTCAGTGCTTTTTTGAAGAAACGGCGGCGCAAACTACAAGCAAAATTAAGTCAATCCAGTATCCAATACAAATGTACCCAACAATCGGATGGATCAATTTTATTTCATTTGTCAAAACAACAGCAAGCAGAAGACCTATCAAAAGAAGGACAATGCCGATACCTGCCGAAAAGCGAACAATCTTGTCCATCTGTGCAAAAGAACCGATACATAGTATGATAGCGGGAATCCATACAGCCAGATGAAATACAACACCAAGATAATTAAATGCTCCTACCCCCTCTTGAAAAAGTATTTTAAAAGTTTCAGTAAAAAACCATGAATCCTGATTGACTATCAGCCCATTAGGAAAAATATTATACATTGGTACAACAAAACTGCATAACAATAGAACAACTGAAACTGTTTTCAGAATTTTATTTTTTTGTTCCATCTACGTTTCCTCCGTAAAATAAATAATCTCAGTACACCTTATTAAGGATTAAGGCAAAGGTATCATATTTTGACTTTCCAGTATGTCAAATGGGAAGTCATCGCTTTCTGATAATCCAATCGTCATCTTGAGTTTTTCTTTCTGCATAATAGCCGCAAGGCATATCCTTTAAGGTACTGACAGAGTTATCTAAATCAAAAACCCATTTTAAAGATACTAACTTTGCTTCATCTGTTTCGTGTGTTCCTCCGCATAGAAATTGCCACATTCCGTCATCTTCATCATGTGATACATATAAAATAGGTGCCTGACGCTTCAATATATGACAGCAGATAATCGTAACAGTATCGGGTGAATCATAAAAAGGAAATTTCATGTCTGTTACTCCTTTCAAATCTCGATTTTCCAGTATGTCAAACTGGAAGTTGTTTCTTTGTACATTCGCTACTTTATCATATTAGGAATGTATTTTGATGGTTTTGCAATAAATAACAAATATATTCCGCATATCAGTTTAACCATCGCATCTGCAATGCAAATAACTGAAACTGGTATGCCTGGAAAAATATAGCCCATTGTTACGATAACCATACATACAATCCCCAACACTACCATACTCCAACCATGTACAAAAAACCACAAGAAGAAATGTATTGATGTTGCCATCAGTACACCAAGCCATATCTGCCTCCAATGCCATCCGGGGATAAACGGGCCAGCAATACAAAACATTAATATGAACAACGTAGCAATCGAAAAATAAATCATCTTTATCTGCTTTTTAGAAATATCTCCTTGAGAAAGTTTTTCTCTCACTTTTTTGTTTACATTGACTCCAAAAAAGCAGGCATAATAACCTATCAGAAACACAAACGGATTAACAAAAAATTCACCGCCACAAATGACAGCTACTATTAATACAATTCCAATAAGAATCAACCATAAACCACATTGTTTTTTGTAGTTAAATTCCAATATTTCTTTCATTTCGTTCCTCCTGTAAATTCCAGTTTATCTATTTTGCAACAAATCTATAAACCGCATAAATTACCCATATAAGCCAAGAATAAGTCCATGCATCAAGCACAATGCTTATTGTTAAATATCCAACGGCAACTATATTGCTATTATCCAATTCATCGTTCTTTTTTTATCCATTTCAATTCCTCCAAAATAAATCTTGATTTGATTCTTTGCCAATCACTTTTTACACCAATAAAAATATCACCCCACTTTGTTGACTGCAAGTTTAATTGTTACAGAAGCTCCACTCGGAGCAACATTTGAAAGTTCTAAACATCCGCCGTGTTTCTGGCTAAGGACACGGCTTGTAGCCAATCCCAATCCCATATGTTCACCCGTTTTATCCTCAGAATAAAGAAAGGTATTCTTTTTGCAGAGCATTGCCTTTGAAAATCCTTTGCCGTCGTCTGTAATGGATATAGTAAGTACATCATCAATAAATGTGTATAGGAAACTCACTTTGCTATTAGCAAATCGAATGGCATTAGAAAAGATATTCTCAACAATACGGTAAAATATTTGCTCATCTAATTTTACTTGACATTCGGATACGGCAGAATGATATTCAATCTCCAGGCTATGTTGTCCTGCAATAAGTGAAAGGCTTTCTGTAGCATTTTTTAAAAAATCTGGTAACTGAACGACAGAATACTTTGTTTCGGTTTCTTCAATGGTATTCAAATCACGAATATAGTCTGTATAACGCTCAAGTCGTTTTGAGGTTATCGCAAGGTTGGATAGTGTATGCTGCAATTTCTCATCATTCAGACTTCCATTTGTAAAGCATTGCTGCATATATTCGACATAGCCCTCTATAATCGCAATCGGATTTCTGAGGTCATGTGCCACTGATGCCTGTAAAATTCTCCGCTGCTCAATCATATTCCATAGCTGTCGGTTGTTATCATACAAAGCTTGCCGCATTTCTTCAAAAGCTGTGCAGAGCCTGCCTAATTCATCGTTACTGTTATAAGCAACCGTAAAATCAAGGTCTTGCCCCTTTATATGCTTTGTTGCATCTGCAAGAACCTGAATTGGCGGCGATAACTTTTTCCTATAAAACCACCATGCACATAACATGATTCCTATAACTGAATAGATAAAAGGAAGCCCTACCATAGAAATGCTTATTGCTCTATATAGTAACTGTTGTTTTGTGCGGAGTGCGGAGAAGCTGGATTCTATTCTCTCTATTGTAAATTCTGTATCCCCTAACTTTTCTTCTTCCGATTTAACGGGGGTAAGTATAGACACTTTAGAAGGTTCATCAAGTATCAATCTTTGCTTTGCCTCAGATACCGTCCCATCTGCCATAATAGTCTGTGTATGCAGCCAAATTTCCTGTGAGTCGGGGAGGATACTCTTCTGCACACGGTAACAGATATAAATTGTCAAAGCAGAGGTTGTAAAAACAAATATCATTGTAATGGCAACCGCCCAGATAAATGCACTTTTAATAGATTTTACTTTCTTCATTTTTTCCATCTATATCCCATCCCCCAAACTGTTTCTATATATTCCTTGCCCGTAGCTTCAGTCAGTTTATTTCTGATTTTTCGGATATGCTCTTTAATAACATTGCTGTCGCCCTTAGCATTAAAGCCCCATACGGCTTCGTATATCCGTTCTTTATCAAATATCTGGTTAGCGTTACTCATCAGAAACTCGACAATATCAAATTCACGATTTGATAAGTTCAGCGACCTTTCTCCATAAAAAATTTTGCGTTCAGCAAGATTTACAATTAAGCCTTGTGAAGATACGATTTTAGGAGTACACTTGCTTCTCTCGTCCCTCCGCAGGTGAGCCGCCACCCTTGCGGTCAATTCTTGTAAACTAAAAGGCTTGGTTATGTAGTCATCGCCGCCGGCCTGCAAACCGTTTACCTTGTCCTGTTCTGTAATCCGAGCTGTCAAAAACAAAATAGGGCAGGTGACATTATTACGGATAATCTTGCATAGCTCCAATCCGTCCATTTCGGGCATGTTGATGTCAAGCAAAATTAAATCTGGATATATATTCAGCATTGATATTGCCTGCTCCGCATCTTCCGCTGCAAAAGTCTCATATCCACAATCCTGCAAGTGGCTTGATAATAATTCAGTCAGCATTTTTTCATCATCAACAATGAGTATCTTATATGCCATAGCAAAAACCTCCTAGTCTAAAATATTATAAAGCTTAAAAGTCAAAATGTGGTCAAGTTCCTACTTTTTTCGAATATCAACAGGCTTTTGTGCATCTTTCAGAATGAGCCATATCCGATAGATGTTTATTGCGCCCTCAATCTGATTTCTTTAGATATCCGCCGTACCCACCGAAGTAATACGTTCTATTTTTTCGCTTTCCTGTGCTGCCATATATTCAAACATATCTAACTATCCAGCGTACCATAATATTATATCCATCAAAAAGAACTATAACAAGTCTGCAACCGCAAATGTTCACTACAACATTATATCCCATGAACTTTGATAAGAAAAATAATTTTACGCAGTCAATGGGATGCTTTTTTGATGATGCGGAACTGACTGTCATAGCAGGGACGGCGCAGGGGATATGTAAGGCAAAAGAGCAGCCAGAGGATTGACCTCTGGCTTTTCTTTCACCCTTTCCGCCATCAATAGGCAGGGCATACATATACTCTAAGGAGTGGAAATTCGATCCAGAAACAGGAGTGCCACTTGATGCTTCTGGCAAACCATTATATAACCACCCTAATCACAATATACAAGGTATGCCTGCTCCTGCCTTTAAGCACTTTCTATCTAACAGTTTTGCCATGGCATTTGCATAAGGTTTAAACGCTCTTTAAGAAGAATCATCTCTTGTTGTTTTATTCATTTGCTGCAACCTCCAAAAATGCCCATAAACCATTGTTAAGATTTTTCTCATTCCTTTTCTCTCCTTCTAACGTATACTTGCAGTGCGGCATTCCTTTTTATTTTTGTTCCATAAATATTTTTATGGATAGTCCTCTGTTGAATCATACATAGATGATGAATCACTTACTCCATAAATCCCGTCAGGGGCAAACATCCCTTCTGAAAATGTAGCCGAAATAGAGCCATCATCATTTAGCACAAAAATATCTGTTACATTTTCTTCCCCGTTTGCTCCAATATTTGTTCTTGTAGCTTTTAGCTCATTCCCATTGATGGAATAATCTGCATATTCACAGCCAGAAAAACCACCATGCCTGTCATTTCCAGTAGTACAGCCTAACAGTCCATTATCCCTAATTGATAAATCCAAGAAATAATCGTAATTGCCATAATCTTGTGCGTAGGTTTTTATAAACCTATCAATTTCCGCCGTTTCTTCTGGCGCAATACTTACATATTCCTTCTCATAATTGAGAAGAATATCCCAATCCTGTTTCAATTTTTCTGGTACATCTAGGATATAACCATCATAGTTATTTCCACTGATGCTATGATTTTGTTTTCTAATCTCTACCCGTTGCCCCGATATATCCAAATAAATTCCATTTTCAAAAGGATATCCAACTTCTTCAAATATGGTAGAAACCTCTCCAGCATCATGAGTTTTAAATGCTTCTAAACGGACATTTACTGACTGAGAATTAATTTCTGTAATCGTGAGCTTTCCTGCATCTACGTTTTGTCCATTCATGAATGTACCTATATAATCTTTAATATCTACAATATAAGATTCTTCTTCCAATGCAAAAGGCTCATCAGATATTTCTACCTGCACAAATTCTGGCACATCCTTGTATGTAAGTTCCTTTACTTCATAGGTGACATTTTCTCCATCCTTTTTGACAATAAGCAGTTCTTTTGTATTTACTCTAACAGTTTCTTCTTTTCCATCTACTGTGACAGTACACTCCACTTTTCCATCAAGCAAACCAACATAAGAAATATCTCCCTGAGATTCTACCCATCCGCAAGTGCCACGAATACCACAGATTGTTGTAGAAGTACGGATATCCATGCTTTCATCATCTTCCAGCGGTTTTGTTACATTGAAAAACAAGCCCCCAGAATTTACAACTAATTCTAGTTTTTTGCCGTCCTTGATAATGTCAACATCGCTTTTTTCGTCCATTTTGGTTAGCTTTGTATCATCAAGATCAATCCATGCAAAACTTTTTGGTTGTGTGCCTATGCCATAGCCATTGTATAACCCAAGGTTTTCTATCAAATCAACAGACTTCCCTTTTTCATTTTCTACACCAACTTCCCCATCTGTTTTTATCAGTTTCATTGTAGTTGCCCTGTTCCTGCCACATGACGCACTAAGCAACATTACTAATATCAATAATAAAAACAGATTTATCCGAAACACTTTCTTCTTCAGGCGGAATGTCTGGACGCTTGCCGTCACCGCCTGAATAGGTTTTCATTGTATTGTTACGCATGATAACGAAATGTAATTTTTCCTGTTCTAAAAGATATAGCGTCCCTGCGTCACAATTAGAAATTTCCATTACAGAAATAAGGATCTTTTCCAAAAGTTTATTTATACTTCTTTCCGATGAAAGCAACACGCCTACATTTAGTATTTTTTTAATTTCATTTTCTGTCATATCCTTAATGTCATCCCTTCTTTTGAAAAAATACAGATTTTATCTTTACAAGCAATATTTTCTTGCTCACGTAAAAAAATATCTGTATATTCGCTATGATAATGAGCCATCAATACACGTCCTATATTTGCTTCCTGAGCAATTTCAATTCCCTGTTTCCATGTAGAATGTCCCCAGCCTTTTTTGAAATCTTTTTCTATAAAATAGGAATCCCAAACCATTAAATCACTCCCATAAGCAAATTCTGAAAGCTGTAAAAAAGTTTCTCTATCACATTCACAATCTAAAGCATAGACAAAACTCTCTCCATCGCTATCCAGTCTATATAAAATGCTTCCGTTTGGATGGTTGCCTTTGATTGTAGATACCAAGAATTCACCAAGATGGAAGCTCTTTTCTGGTTCTATTTCATGGAAATGAATTTTTGCCGAAAAATCCTCTACCCCTAAAGGATACCAAGGTGGGGAAAGAAGCTTTCTTATATCTTCTTCCAATCCAATTCTTCCATATATATGCATTTCTATTCCAGGGCAAAATAACGGCTGGAATGAAAATAATCCCAATAAGTGGTCTATATGCAAATGACTAAGAAGAACATCAAAACGCATGATTTTTTGCTTTATCAGTTCCCTGCCAAGCCTAGTAAGCCCTGTTCCCATATCAAATATAATTACATGATTTTCTCTTTTTACGGAAAAACATGAAGTATTTCCGCCATATTCCATAAATTCTTTTGATGGGACAGGAGCCGAGCCACGTACACCCCATACTGAAATCTCCCAATCCTGCATGATGCATTAACCTCACAAAATTTTATCCAGTGTCAATATCTCAAAGCCATCCCTTTTCCCCTTTAGCTTAGGTGGGTTAGCAAGCGGTGTTGCTATAATTCTTTCCTTTAAGGAGTCTGCCACAGCTTTTGAAATATAAATGGTTTCCCCAGGCGCATTGGCTTCAAGTCTGGCTGCTGTATTTACTGTATCTCCGATCGCTGTATAATCCATTCTTCTAGGAGAGCCAATGTTGCCGACAACAGCCTTTCCAAGATTTATCCCTATGCCAAATGCTAATTTTTGTCCATATTGTTTTTCCAGTTTTTCTGATAATTCTTTTGCTCCCGAAGCCATATCCATTGCCGCTTTTGCTGAGTTCATTACATAATCATCCTGTGGCAGTGGTGCGCCCCAAAATGCCATAACAGCATCCCCAACATACTTATCCAGTGTTCCATTGTATTTTAAAATACATTCTGATATAAGCGTCAGATACTGGTTTAATATTTCCACAACTGTTTCTGGCGGGAGTTTTTCACTCATAGTAGTAAATCCCCTGATATCTACAAACAAAACAGCTATATCACATGATTTCCCGCCTAATTTTAGAGCATCCCCTTCTTTGTCTATTAACTCTTTTACGATCTCTGGCGCAACATACCGCTTGAATGTATCTGTAATCCGTCTGCGTTTCATGTTCTCCCTGACAGCATGGACGGCTACGTTTCCTATATAAAGAATGGTTACGCCTAACGGAACGTATACAACATGTAATATAAGCCCCTGCTCGTACACTAATTTACACGTTGCCACCCATCCAAAAGAAAGGAAAAGCCATGGGATAAAGGAAAACTTTGTTTTTACTCTATAAAATATGATACTGGCAAATAAAAGCAGGATAAACAATACGATAAGCTGTATGTTATCGCTTGCCTTTTTTTTGAAATTGCTCTCCAGTAAAGCCGTAATCGCATTAGCCTGATATTCTACCCCATACATTTCTTTTGCATGATCGATTGCTGTTATATAACTGTCCTGTAATCCAGAAGCCATCGGACCTATCAAAACGATTTTCCCTTCAAAATAATCTGCCGATACCTTGCCGTCTAATACCTCAGAGATAGAAATTGATTCAAAATCACCTGGCTTTTTGCTGTATGGAAGATACCAAAAGCCTTTACTGCTTACCTCTGGCAACTCCAAGTTTTCATTATATTTAAGAGCCACCTTTAATGCCATTGACGGCACTGATGCTCCATCTGATAAATCAAAGGACAAGAGGTGGTGGCGAAGTATTCCATCCGTATCCCTCATTGCATTGATATGTCCTGCTTCTGAGACAGATTTCAGCTCGTCAAAAGGCTCTTCATAAAAAATCAACTGGAAGCTGTTATGTATAAAGCCTGTGCCATTTTCCACAAACCCTGAGTCAAATGCCCCTGCACAGGCCAGCACAACGTTATCTTCCATAGCATCTACCAAGGCTTCATCTGCTTCTGGGGCTGTTTTTGAAGTATAGAGAATATCCACCGCTATGACTTTAGGCCTTTTGTCCTCTGATTGGTTCAGTTTTTCAATTACTTCTGCGACCTTTTCCCTGTTCCAGTTCTGGTAAACGCCAAAACGATCTAGGGCTTTTTCATCTATTTTAATGATAACGATATTCCCATCAACTGCCACAGGCTGTTGATATAGCCTGTCCGACAAAGACATGTCAACCGTATCTAATATTCTCCATTTTGCCAACAACGTCAAAAAAGCCGAAAGCAATACGAAAAAAAACATCAAATGAACATACTTTCTCATATTCATCAAGTTTCCCTTCTTCCACAAAAGCACAAAATAACTCCCGAATCGCTTCATCGCTCATCCTTATCACCTCCTTTATGCCCCCTGGACGTAAAATCCGATGATAAGGTTCTAAATTTTCCAAAAAATCTATTTTTTTGCTCATATTCATTTTTGAGCATATTATGCTTGATACTGCGTTTCAATCTTAGCATATTATGCCGTAAAATGAAATACGCAACATAAAATTAATTTCAGGAAGGGGGCATATTTATGGATAAATTATTTAATGCTGCCAGATTTGGTGAAAAACTAAAAAAATATCGGCTTAAAAAGCATTTATCGCAGATGGAATTGGCAGAAAAAATAGATTTACAGACATCTTCTGCCAGCCATCTCGAAAATGGCACGCCTAAGCTCACTGAGCCATTATGCAACTGTTACAAATGATGTTGTCAAAGAGCAGTTAAAGCCAAGACTGGAGAAAGATGAAATGCTTATCACATACAACTATTGGAAATCGAAGCGACTATCAAAGTGGCAGAAGCCAACAATTACGACATGATGCTTAAAAAGGCCCTAAAGGAAAAAGACGCCCTGGAAAAGATTATTAAAAAATTAGAGAAAGGGGACAGGAAAAATGACAGCTAAGGAAAAAAAGATGGCTGGCGTAAAAAAGCACAATGAAGCCGTGAAGCAGAAAAAGCGGATGATGTGAAAAAAGCCATCAATAAACTCAGAAAAGAAGGCGAGTTTACCCTTGCTGACCTTTGTAGGGAAGCAAATGTAAGCAGGACTTATTTTTCTAATCATCCAGATATGCGAGAACTTGCCGATAAATACATAACTCCTACAGGATATTGCAAAAATAGAAGTAAGGATTCCACAGACGCTTATATCCAGATACTCAAGAAAGAGAATAGGGATCTGAAAAAGCTATCGAAAAAATCAAGAAGGATATTGTTACAGAAGATAAATACAAGGAAAAATATGAAGAGGCTTTAGAAGAGAATAAAAAACTCAAGGCACAATTAGAAGAGGCGTACAGCCTTAATCTACCAGACCATCTGTAACAATTTGATGTCTGCAAACGTAAGAAAAAGGACAGGATAGATTCCCTGCAGCTGCCGGTATCTCTCGTATTCCCAGATGGCCAGTCCGTCGAACAGATCCCCCGTCCTTTATACTTCATAGAAAAGAAGCATTCTGTTTTCACTTCTATTCACCACCTTTTCAACTGGAGTTGGGGACGGGGCATTTTTAAAAATGCCCCGTCCCCAATTCATTATTTTTCAAAGATGGTTCCTTTACAGAATGATCTTGATGTCGGCATGATTTTCATCAGAAGGTAATAAGCCACTCCTGTAGGAATCAGGCTCACATACCAGGAAAGCTGCATTACCAGCAGTGAGCACAGGGATCCGAAGATAATCGCAATCACTGCCGCCCAGTTAATTCCCTTGAAGCATCCCTGTTTGTCATACATGTCATTGATATCCAGTTTCTTCTTGCGAAGAATAAAGTAATCCACTGCCATGACCGCAAAGATTGGTCCGAGGAATGCGGAGTAGAACTGTGTGAAGAGATTTAGCCCTGCTGCGGATTCATCAGTAACCAGTTTCCACGGCATTACGCATGCGGAGAGCACGCCTACAAGTATCGTAGCATGTGTCCATTTCATCTTGAAGGACTCCATCAGCACATATGCCGGCGGAACGATATTGTTCAGTACGTTTGTTGTAACCTGTGCAAATGCGATGAAGAGCAGGGTTACGATTGTGAGGACCTTGCTTCCCATTGTGGTGGAGAACACTACTACCGGGTCGCTGTTTCCTGTTGCTGCTGTTACAAGAAGTCCGATCAGACCCATGAACAGGGTTACAGGAAGGATTGCTACTGTATAGATGCTTGCCGCCTTCACAGGCTTAATGTCATCTGTCGCGTTTCGTGAATAGTCAGACGCATTGATGATCATCGTGGAATAAATTCCAAGGAAGGACGTGGTCGCTGCCCAAAACGGCATGCCCCATGTTCCCTTAATGCCGGAGAATACGTCCCCGATCTCTGAGGAGAACTGTGTATTTACTACATACAGCATGTAGATCAGGATTGCAATAATAAATACGCAGGAAATGTTCTCAAGCCACTTGATTCCTTCGAAGCCCTTGATTGCAAGCAGTACCTGCAGAAGGGTAAACAATGCATATACAACCGGAAGGTTACTGATTCCGAAAAGGATATTCAGGCAGCTGTTGATGGCGCCTGCACCTACCCAGCTCTGGAAGCCAAACCATACGATCGCCGGAAGCCCGCGGAGTATGCCTGGGATCTTAACGCCGGTCGTACCAAAGCTGCTCCTGAGCTGAACGGTAAAGGGGATACCATATGTATGTCCGCACTCGCCGATAATCGCAAGGGCAATGGCGATAACCAGACACCCGATTACCATTGCCAGGATTGCCTGTGTTACTGTCAGGGCTCCGATCAGTCCGGCACCCATGGAAAATGTACCGATGGATACACATCCGCCCATAAAGCTTGCCGCATAGGACAGGGTACCCATAATACGTTTCTTAGTTGGCTGCAGATCCGGATCCACATTCTTCACCAGTTCCGGATTCAGATTTTTATTATCAACTATACTCATTCTTTCACTCTCTCCTTATTTCTCTTTTACGTTCCGGGCGCAGGATTCCATGGAACCCCGCCCGTGCACAGTATAATTTCATCGTAACTGCCCAGTACCTTCGCAGTTACATTTCAGCTTCTATCTCAGCTTCTTCACCAGTTCGCCGGTTCCCTTTTCGCCAACAATCTTGATTTCATCGTAACTGCCCAGTACCTTCGCAGTTACATTTCAGCTTCTATCTCAGCTTCTTCACCAGTTCGCCGGTTCCCTTTTCGCCAACGATCTTGCCATCCTCGGCGATAACATTGCCGCGCACCAGCGTCATAACCGGAATTCCTTTCCCCTTCAAGCCCACAAAGGCTGAGATTTTATTGACATACAGAAGGGAATCCTCTGTAATCTCCCATTCCTTCTCCGGGTCAACAATGAGAAGATCCGCATCAAAGCCTGGCTTAATGTCACCCTTCTTACCATAGATTCCGAATGCCTTAGCAGGCAGTACAGACATAGCGTTCGCTAATACGGTCGGGCATACGCCGCGCTTTACAACGCCTTCGCTAAAGGCCGCCTGGAAGCCGCTCTGGATGCCGGAGCATCCGCCCCATACGTCAAAGACTGTCTCAATCTTGTTACCGAGAATCTCATTGTACTTCTCGTCATAGGAGCACGGGGAATGGTCAGAAGCGATTCCACTGAATACGCCTGCCTTTACATACTCCCACATCTCCTCAACCGCCTCTTTGGGCTGAAGAATCGGCGCGCATTTGTAAAGCGGTCCTTTTTCTATGACATCTTCATTGCTAAAGGTAAGATAATGTGTACAGGTCTCTGCCGTAATATCATATCCTTCATCCTGAGCCGCCTTGATCTTCTTCGCAACTGCCGGGTGGGATACATGACAGATGTGCGCCTTGCAGCCTGTGGCCTTTGCAATCTCAATAATCGCATCTGTTGCAACAATCTCTGCAACCACCGGGCGGGATTCAAGGAATGCCTTCCAGTCATTGCGTCCGGCCTCCTTCATCCTCTTCTCCTGGTTCTTGATGATCGCATAGTCTTCACAGTGGAAGCCTGCACGGCCGCCAAACTGCTTAATGATGTCCATGGCTTCTAAAGCCTGGCCGTAATTTAAAGACTCATAGTCCGGAGATACCGGCCCGATGAAGGACTTGAAGGATACGCATCCCTTCTCATCCAGATCTTTTAAGTCATTAAAATTATAGCTTGTAAGTCCGCCCCAGAAGCAGAAATCAACATACGCATTGGGGGAAACCTTGTTTTCTTTAAAATCAAATGCTTCCGCATTGGTCATACACGGATCATTCTGAAGAGGCATGTCAATCACAGTAGTATATCCGCCAAGGGCAGCTGCTGCTGTTCCGTGTTCATAATCCTCACGCCATTCAAAGCCCGGATCATTAAGGTGTGCATGGGTATCAATTGCTCCCGGGAATACATATTTCCCTGCCGCATCAATCACCTTTGCCGCCTCCGGCTCATCGCCTGCTGTAAGGACTGCCGCAATCTTACCGTCCTTTATTGCAACATTTCCTTCTATGACACAATCAGCAGTAACGATCTTACCGTTTTTCACCAATACATCATACATCATTTTAGCCTCCTTGTTTTTTATTTCTCTTTTCTATTTCATCCAGGAGACGTTCCGTCTCCTGGCAGTATTCCGGAATCTGATCCACTAAGTGAATCTCACATTCAATCTCCCGTTTCCTATCCGGGACATTTCCCTTCTGGATCTCCTTATCGTACAGTCTGTAGACGCTCTCTGATCCGTAAATGGACGAAGCCCTGCCCGATCTCAGATAATCCTGTATGGCACATACCGCGTTTAGGTTCTGGTATCTTTCATAAACTGCACTCTTCTTATAAAGGCTTTCAAGCATCCTTCTTGTACGCTGCTCTGGTTCCTCCAGAAGCTTCACCAGCTCATATGCATGGCAGTACTCCTCATATTCCTTCAGAAGCTTCTGGTAAGCCCTCGTCCCCCGCATTTTTAATACTAGGAAGAAAATGACAAGAGCAGCTGTAAATACCGATGCGCCAATGCCGATCTTCGTATAGCCCATAAAAAATGCAAAGATATCAAACAGCGCCCAGGTAACTGAAAGCGAAATCATGCCCAGGGAAGCCCTGTTCCTGTACTGCGGCGGCTCCCTGGGGATATAGGTATAGTCCGCATATACTTCTGCAGTTTTTTTCTGCCTGCAAAGCGACTCCTCCAACAATACAATATCCCCAAGCTCCGCCATATACTCTTCCACTGACTTTTTTTCGTCCATTATTTATCTAATGTCGTACCCTTTCTGAAGTTCGCGCATGACGGCATAATCTTCATACCAAAATAGAAAATAAGAGCCGTCGGAATCGTAGCTGTAAAGAAGGAAATGTCAACATTAAACAGACCGATCACAGCGCCTACTGCAATGGCGATAATTGCCGCCCAGTTCACACCCCTGTGCTCTCCTTCGTCATTGTACAGATCCTTCAGTAAGGAATCAGAGATCTTTCTTCTGTGAAGAATAAAGTAATCCGTAATCAGTACTGCAAAGATTGGTCCGAAGAATGCAGTATAAATCTTTGTAAACAGAGCAAGACCTGCTGCAGAGCTGTCATTTGTCAGAACCCATGGACAGGTACATACCGCAAGGATACCAACAATAATAACTGCTGTCCGGTGCTTCATCTTAAATACATCCATAAATGCATATGCCGGCGGGATTACGTTAGACGCAAGGTTTGTTGACAACTGTGCCATAATAATGAAGCACAGAGTTACAACAAGAACAAGCTTGCTGTCAACCATCTCATAAAATGCATTGATCGGATTTGCAACGCCTGTTGCAGAGCACGCCATAGCGCCGATCATACCAAGAAGTACGGTTGCAGGAACCATGGCGAGGAAATAGGAAATTCCACGTACAGGGCTTGAATAGCCGTCTTTTACTTCTCGTGAGTAGTCGCCGGCATTCAGCATAACCGTTGTACTGTTGCCGAAGAATGCAATGATTGCTGCCACGAACGGCATCCCCCATGTTCCTTCGATACCAAGAAGGTTCGCGGAAATTGCATCCCACTGTGTTGTCAGGCAGAGGTATAACAGGTAAAGCATAGCAACTGTAATAACCACGCCGCCAATATTTCCAACCCATTTTGCTCCCTGGAATCCCTTTGTGGAAAGGAAGATCTGAATCAGCTGGAACAAAACAAAGAAGATTACATATCCATACTGAATATCCAGTCCGAATGCACGGAAGATATTATTAATAGCCGTACCTCCAAGCCATGTCTGATAACCATACCATACAATCGCCGGAAGACCTCTTATGAATACAGGAACAATACTTCCCTTTGTACCAAAGGACATCTTAAGCTGTACTGCATAAGGCGCGCCTGTTACATAGGAAAACTGGTCATTGCATGCAATACCTACAACCAGAATGGTAGAACCAATTAATACCGCAAGGAATAACTGCAGCAGGTTAAGTCCGTTTTCAAGCTGGGCTGAGCCCATGGACAGGGTACCGATGGAAATACATCCGCCGAGCCATAACATGGTATTGGAGCCCCAGCTCATGATCCGGTCCTCCTTTTTAATCGGGGCAATTGAGCTGGCCTGTTTCTTTTCGTTATTTACATCACTCATAATCTCTCTCCTTTTTCATCGTAACTGCTCAGTACTCTCACAGTTATTTTACCGGCGTGATATACTCGCCATATCCTACTGCTTCATCTTTGTACATACCATCAGCGGCAACTACTTTACCTCTGATGATGGTACATGTCACAGCTCCCTTTCCTTCCTGCCCGTCGAAACAGGACACGTGCCCCTTAGTAAGGAGCTTCGTCTGATCTACTTTCCATGCCTTCTCAGGATCTACGATTACAATATCACCATCGAATCCAAGCTCAAATGCGCCTTTGCGTCCGTACAGACCGAAGATCTTCGCCGGATTGTAATCCATAACCTTTGCGATTAAAGTCGGGCTTAATCCCTTCTTATTCACAACCATATCGAACATCATCGGAAGGAAGAACTGGATTGCGTTCAGTCCGCCCCATGCATGCCAGATATCCTTTGTTTCATTATCCTTCTCCTCGTCTGCTGCCGGAGAATGGTCGCTTCCTACGCAGGACAGGGTTCCGTCAAGGACATAATCCCAAAGTTTTTCCATATCTTCCTTTGTACGCATCGGCGGCGTACATTTTGCCGGAGCGCCTTTTTCAAACACAAAATCCTCTGTAAATCCAAGGTAATGAGGGCATGTCTCTGCCGTAATCGGGAGCCCTTCATGGATGGCGTCCTTTACAACCTGTGCTACCATCGGATGACTTACATGGCAGATGTGTACACGCCCACCTGTAGCTCTCGCCATGTCAATCACATTCTTTGTAGCAACATACTCTGTCCATACATCATGGGAATCAAGGAAATCACGGATTTTCTGCTCGTTCGTCTGGCCTTCCTTTGCCTTTGCTTCCTTCTCTCTCTCTAATACCTGGCCATACTCTTCGCAGTGGAAACCGCACAAAGCGCCGTATGGCTTTAAGATCTCAAGCGCCTTACGGACATTTCCCATATTCACTGTGGGGAACAGGTCGCCGTTGGGGCAGGTAAATCCTTTGAAAGCGGCAACGCCGCAGTTATACAGGTCTACCAGGTCATTCATGTTGTTCTTTACGGAACCCGGCTTGTCGTCATAGTCGCCTACAAGCCCGCCCCAGAGCGCGTAGTCAACAACAGAGTGCTTGCTGATCCTGCTCATCTTAAGATCAAAGATTTCTTTGTTCATAAGAGACGGATCATTGTTGAGCGGCATATCAATCAGTGTCGTACAGCCTGCCACAGCCGCTGCCCGCGACCCTGTTTCAAAGTCCTCTCTGTACTCAAAGCCAGGCTCATTCAGATGCGCATGACAGTCTATAATTCCCGGGAACACGTAATTGCCCTTTGCATCAATTGTCTCCTTCGCTTCCGCTTCGGTTCCGGGCGCAAAAAATGCAGCATACTTACCATCTGTAATGGCAATGTCTGCTTCATAGATACGATCCGGAGTTACTAGTTTTCCATTTCGAATCACTAAATCGTACATGTACTGTACCTCCTTAAAAAATTAAAAAAACAACTGGTCAACCCTTTTTTAACATCCTATATGTATTTTAAAGCAAAACCACGCAAAGCACAATATCATTAATTATCAAATCTGAAACTCTTTTTTTGTGAAATATAGACAAAAATAAACGCTATTTCATAAAATTTAAAGATTATCTATTCAAATTAATTCATATTACGACATAATCCGATTAAAATATGTACAAAAAAAATTAAAATTTTAACAACCACTTTTTATTTTTCCCGATTGTATTTTTATTTTGATTCTGATAACATAATACAAGTGTCAAAAGGTCATGCGTTTCATGCTTGCATGAAAAAGCATGACCTCTTGACACGCAAAACACCTATCTATCATAAATATTGCCAAATAAATAATAATCAATACAGTAGAAAGGGGATCTGTTTCCATGAAATTATCTATTACCAAAATGTCGGATTATGCTTCAGGAATTATAAAAAAATCAAAAAACGGAGCCGTACATTCCGTTTACCGCAAGACCATCAATCTCAGCCTTGGAAAGGAACTCATAGCACTTCAGGCCAAAAATTCACCTCTGTCTCCTATTAGTCTTGTCACAGAGCTTTCTGCTCATGATATGGAACTCCTCTCCATAAAAGCAGGAACACCTGTACGCCTGTCAGCAAGCCAGATAGAAATCTGCTCTCCAGATAAATCCTGTGTCATCTCCTGTGCCGGTGCAGACAGACACAATCTTCTGCTTCGCCCTGTAGATGCAGCCCAGACCGGGGAATTCCGCCTGTATCTGGCCGAAAGCATAAATGTGGTTCTCTCAGGCACAAAAACAGGCGGCTTTGATTCCATATTTTATGGGGAACCAAAAAGAGAACTGTCCCTCATCCTCCTTACAGCAAAAAAAATTATCAGGGAATGTGAAGAGCTGTACCGTCAGCAAAAATATCAGAAAGCTGGAAGCCGCCTGACCTCTCTGATTGGCCTGGGAGGCGGACTCACACCAGGAGGCGATGATTTTCTGTGCGGGGTTCTGGCCGGGCTCACTCTGACCGGTCAGGAGAATCATGAATTCTGCCGGGCCTTAAGAGAAGGAATTAACAGCCGTCTTTCTGACACCGTGGATATCAGTGCCGCTTTTCTTTCCTGCGCCCTCAAAGGGCAGTACAGCCTGGCCGTCAATACACTGAGGCACAAGCCTTCCCCTGGAGAAATTCTTTCTATGTTCTCAAAAATCGGACATTCCTCCGGAATCGATACCCTGTGCGGAGTCCTCTATGCATTAAAGCTATAGTATGGATCACGTTACTATTCACGGGGTCGTGCACTCCGCTGCACGGCCTCCGAGCCGATAAAATGGCGGACAACGGCATCCAGCCCTCGCTGAAAGCGACTTTAAAATGGACTGGATGCGTTACTATGAGCGGATAGTTAGTCCGTAAATAGTAATTGAATCACATTCTTACAGAATGCGCGGTCTTGAATCTTGTTTCAATATGTGTTAAATTATTTTACGAGGACTGGAAATATTTACCATATTTATTCACAAAAGATCGTGGGGTGTTTAAAACTTGGAACGTAAATACTTAAGTGAAAATGTTTATGAAGCATTTTTAAAGCGTATGGAACTTATTTTTGAAGAATTTGACAATATCTATATCTCTTTTTCAGGCGGAAAAGACAGCGGGCTGCTTCTTAATATGGTACTGGATTACCAGCGGAAGCATTTCCCATGGAAACGGCTCGGTGTCTTCCACCAGGACTTTGAAGCCCAGTACACTGTGACCACCGAATATGTAGAACAGACTTTTGAAAGCATTAAGCATGAAGTGGAACCTTACTGGGTCTGCCTCCCCATGGCTACAAGGACTGCGCTGAGCAGCTACGAAATGTACTGGTATCCCTGGGATGACAAGAAAAAAAGCGCCTGGGTACGCAAGATGCCTGATAAGGAATACGTCATCAATCTGGAGAATAATCCCATGTTTACTTATCACTATAAAATGCATCAGGAGGATCTGGCCAAGCAGTTCGGCCGATGGTACCGCATGTCCCATGGGAGGAAGAAAACGGTCTGTCTTCTCGGCATCCGCGCCGATGAGTCCCTGCAGCGGTACAGCGGTGTCTTAAATAAAAAATACGGCTACAAGGATGAATGCTGGATTACAAAACAGTTCAAGGACGTGTGGTGCGCCTCACCTTTGTATGACTGGTCCACAGAGGATATCTGGCATGCAAATTATTTATTCCAGTATGACTATAATCATCTGTACGATCTCTATTATAAGGCCGGACTTACGGTGTCACAAATGCGTGTAGCTTCTCCATTCAATGATTACTCTAAAGATTCCCTGAACCTGTACCGGGTCATTGACCCCGAAATCTGGGTAAAGCTTGTGGGGAGGGTCCGCGGAGCAAATTTCGGTGCCCTCTACGGCAGGACAAAGGCCATGGGCTACCGGAATGTTACACTTCCTGCGGGCCATACATGGAAATCCTACACAATGTTCCTTCTTGACACTCTTCCGGCGAGACTGCGCAACAATTATGCCAAAAAGTTCAACTCTTCCATTGAGTTCTGGCATAAAACCGGAGGCGGCCTTGATGAGGAGACGATTGAAGAGCTGGAAGAGCATGGATACAAGATTAAAAGAAACGGCGTCTCAAACTATACTTTAAATAAAAAGTCCAGGATTATATTTCTGGAAAGTATTCCCGACAATACAGATGACATCAAATCCTCCAGGGACGTCCCCAGCTGGAAGCGTATGTGCTACTGCATTCTGAAAAACGACCATATCTGCCGCTTCATGGGTTTTGGCATGAACCGGGAGCAGCAAAAGAGAATCAATGAAATAAAAGAAAAATACAAAGGTATTGAGGAGATGAATTATGATGCGTAAAAGTCCTGTCTACAGTGTAACCGCTGTGCCAATTGAAAAGATTAAGCCAAACACCTATAATCCCAACACCGTTGCCCCTCCCGAAATGCGGCTTCTCTATGACAGCATTAAGGCAGACGGATATACCATGCCCGTTGTATGCTACTATGATAAAGAGGATGACAGCTATATTATTGTAGACGGATTCCACCGCTACCGCATCATGCTGGAATGCCCGGATATATACGAACGGGAACACGGGCTTCTCCCTGTCTCTGTCATCAACAAGCCCCTGGATCACAGAATGGCAAGCACCATCCGTCATAACCGCGCCAGGGGAAGTCATGATGTGGATCTGATGAGCAATATTGTACGGGAGCTGCATGAATTAGGACGCTCAGATGCATGGATCTCAAAGCATCTGGGAATGGATAAGGATGAGATTCTAAGACTGAAACAGATTACAGGCTTAGCTGCTTTATTTAAAGACATCAACTTTGGTATGGCCTGGCGGCCTGCCGATACGGATAAGTCGGATAAAGCTGACGATAAGGGGACGGGGCATTTTTCGCCATAGCGCACCTCAAAGGCTCCAGTGGAGCGTTTGAGGTGAAAAATACCCCGTCCCCAATTGCACTATTTGTCAAGAAGATGGCATGCTGCCATATGTCCTGGAGCAACCTCACGGAGCTTCGGCATCTCCGAAAAGCACCGGTCTGTAGCATACTGGCATCTCTCGGCAAATCTGCAGCAGTTCTTCGGATTAATGGGACTTGGAATCTCACCTTTAATCGGAATACGCTCATTGGCCTTTGCCTTCTTCGGATCCGCCTCCGGAATGGCTGAAAGCAGCGCCTTTGTGTACGGATGAGCCGGATTTGCATAGAGTTCCTCCGTCTCCGCAGTTTCCACCAGTGTTCCAAGGTACATTACCACAACCCTGTCTGAGATGTATTTTACAACACTTAAGTCATGCGCAATGAACAGATAAGTAAGCCCCATGGTCTCCTGCAGATGCTTAAGCATATTGATAACCTGCGCCTGAATGGATACATCCAATGCGGAAATGGGCTCATCGCAGATAATGAATTCCGGGTCAACCGAAAGGGCACGGGCAATGCCGATCCTCTGTCTCTGTCCGCCGGAGAATTCGTGGGGAAACCGTGACATATGGTCCTTGTTAAGGCCTACGGTCTCCAGGAGAGCCTCCACCTTCTTGTCCACTTCCTCCCGGGACATTCCATGCTGCTTAAGACCCTCGCCTACAATCTCCTTTACTGTCATACGGGGATTCAGGGATGCATAAGGATTCTGGAAGATCATCTGCACCTTTTTACAGAATGCCTTCTGCTCCTCCTTCGAAAGCTTTGTAATATCCTTCCCGTCATAGATCACCTGGCCTTTTGTAGGCTCATACAGACGAATCATACATCTTCCGGTTGTAGACTTTCCACACCCGGATTCCCCAACCAGACTGACTGTCTCGCCTTTATAGATATCGAAGCTCACCCCGTCTACTGCTTTGAGCTCCGCAGTGCGGCTGACGTGGAAATACTTACATAATTCCTTTACCTGTACGAGAGGCTGTTTTGTCTCATTTGCCATTATCTTACCTCTCCTTTCTTCTCCGGTTTTTTCTTCATATCATTATCCGGCGCCATCTCATGCTGCAGCCAGCAGCAGGTTGCATGCTCATCCGTAAGCTGGTATACTTCTGGAGGCATCTCATTGCAGACGTCCATACAGTAGTCGCATCTTGCTGCAAACGGACATCCGACCGGAGGGGAGAACAGATCCGGAGGAGTTCCCTCAATAGGCTGAAGCTTCTCACCCTTAGCTGTGTCAAGCTTTGCGATCGAATTCATCAGTCCTTTCGTGTATGGATGCGCCGTATCATAGAACAGCTCATCTGCCGTACCTCTCTCTACAACCTTACCGCCATACATTACAATAACACGGTCACAGAGCCTTGCGATTACACCCAGGTCATGAGTTATCATAATGATAGATGTACCAAGCTTCTCACGAAGCTCCAGCAGAAGATCCAGAATCTGCGCTTCGATTGTTACATCCAGTGAAGTTGTCGGTTCATCACAGATGATCAGGCTCGGGCGGCTTACGAGAGCAATGGCGATCATAATACGCTGCTTCATACCACCGGATAATTCATGGGGATACTGTCTGTAACGCTTCTCTACATCAGAGATTCCTACCAGCTTCATAATCTCAAGAGCGCGGTTCTTTACTTCCTTTTTCGTCACACCAGTACGTCCTAGAAATACTTCCTCAATCTGCGCTCCTACTCTCATAGTTGGATTCAGAGAAGTCATGGGATCCTGAAATACAAAGCCAATCTCCCCGCCTCTGACCTTGCGGATCTCCTTATTGGACATCTTTAAGATATCCCGGCCCTTAAAGAGTATCTCTCCGCCTCCGAAGAATCCTGGCGGTTCCGGGTTCAGTCTCAGGATACACTGGGCTGTTACACTTTTTCCGCAGCCGGATTCTCCCACAATTCCCAGAATCTCTCCCTTGCGGACCTCAAAGCTTACATCCCGCACTGCCTTAACCTCTCCGCCGTAGGTATGGAAGGAATATACTACATTTTTTAATTCAAGAATATTTTCTTTTTCTGCCATCATTCGCTCCTCCTATTCCGTTCCCCGAAGCTTCGGGTCAACTGCATCCCGCATACCGTCACCCAGAAGGTTCAGCGCAAGCATCGTAGTACAGATAAAGAATGCAGGAATAATAATCTCATGGGGATGGATCCTGAGATACTGAATTCCCTCTTTCGCAAGAACTCCCCAGCTGCAGTTCGGCGGTGCAATACCAAGGCCTATGTAGCTTAAGAACGCCTCCTGGAAGATTGCTCCCGGAATTGCCATACAGAGATTCGTAACAAGCATTCCAAGGATATTCGGAATAATGTGACGTATAATGATAATAAAGTCCGGAATGCCGAGCACCTTCGCTGCCATGACAAAATCCTGCTCCTTCAGCCGGTATACCTCGCCCCGGACAAAGCGGCAGGTTCCAATCCATCCTACCACACAAAGAGCAATAATCAGCGGTGCCACACCTTTACCCAGAACCAGCATAACGAGAATGGTAATAATCAGGCTCGGAATACCATATAAAATATCAACCACTCGCATCATAATCATATCCAGTTTTCCTCCATAATATCCACACAGGCCACCTATCACAGCACCCACGCACATATTAATAAATGCGGAAAACAAACCAATTGCAAGAGATGTCCTTGCACCCATCCAGATACGTACCCACTGGTCACGTCCTGTAGCATCGCATCCAAGCCAGTGGGCTGCTGACGGACCGGCATGCATCGCAGCAGTATCCATGTCAGAAAATCCATATTTACTGAACATGGGAGCAAAAACAGCAAGCAACGCATAGAGCACAATGATACATAATCCGACAAATGCCGCACGGTTTTTCCTGAGTCTTCTCCACGCATCCTGCCAGAAGGAGAGTGACGGCCTGCTGATGGATTCCATCTTCATCGTGTTCTTTCCTTTTATTACAAACATATCCTTATTAAGTTCTGCCATCCTGCTCACCTACCTTTTTCCAATACGTACACGCGGATCCGCCACACCGTACAAAATATCAACTATTAAGTTACAAAGTACAAGAAAGCAGCCATAGAATACCGTCATTCCAAGAATCATGGCATAGTCGTTGTTATTGACACTTTCCACGTAATATTTACCCATTCCGGGGATTGCAAAGATCGCCTCAATTACGAATGTACCGGTTAACACAGACGCCACCGTAGGGCCAAGAACTGTCATAACCGGCATAATTGCGTTGCGGATCTGATGCTTGCACGTAATACGCAGCTCTGACAATCCTTTTGAACGGGCCGTCTTTATATAATCCTGGGATGTTACCTCCAGCATACTGGAACGCATAATACGCGAGACAGAAGCAAGCGTATAGAACGCCAGGGCACAGGCAGGCAGGATTGTGTATTCAATGCCAAGATATTTTGCGACCGGAAGCAGCCCCCACTTGATTCCGAAGAAATATTGGAGAAGGGCTCCCATAATAAAATCTGGAATACTGGTGCCGACAATTGCGATGAGCACGCAGGCAAAGTCTAATTTTTTCCCTCTGTTCCTTGCGGCTATAATACCGAGCACCAGACCTAAGGAAACCGCAAGGCACAATGCACGGATACCGAGATCCGCAGAAAACGGAAACGTCTGTCCAATGATATAGTTTACAGTTTTGTTCGTATATTTCATGGAATATCCAAAATTACCATGGAGCAGATTCCCCATATATGTAAAATACTGCTCTAAAATAGGTTTATCGAATCCATAATAAGAATTCATATTTTCCGCCACTTCTTTTGTAAGCTTTGCACTGGTAAAGGGTTCACCCGGCATCAGCCGAACCAGGAAAAACACGATCGTCACCAGGGCAAATACTGTCAGTATCGCAGCGACCACTCGTTTTGTGACATACTTAAGCATCCTTTATCCTCCTATGCAGATAGAATCATCTATATAATCATTCCGGCAGGCCGCCCTCTCCGGGCTGCCTCCAGTCTATAGCAGATACGAAAAAAAGATTCAGAAAAAGACGAACATTCCTTCTTTCCTGAATCTCCTTTTCATCATGATGCCCGGCAGACCTTAAGATCCTGTCTGAAAGCCCGCCTGACACATTCTTAATACTCAAAATATCATGCTGCCGGCCAGGCATTGCCGTTCTGACGCCTGAACTGGCGTTGGCTGATATTATTGTGCAACATCTGCATATACCCAGTCGATGTTAAGGCTGCAGTAATAGAAGTTAATTCCTGTTGTATCTTCGTCAAGCATATAGAAGATATTTCTTGCCTGAAGCGGTACGAAAGCGCCCTCGTCAAGAATCAGCTGCTCTGCCTCTTTCAGCATATCCATACGCTTGTCTGTATCAGTCTCTTTCTGTGTAGCTACAAGGAGTTCGTCCAGATCCTTGTTCACAAACTGGCTGTAGTTATAAGAGCTGTCGCCCTTGAAAAGCTCTACGTAGCTGTATGGGTCGTCATAGTCTGCGCCCCATCCGCCGTAACCAACTTCAAAGTCGTGCTCTGGGAATACATTGCCATAAATCTCTGCATAGGTTACCTGACGGATCTTTACCTTGATTCCCAGTGATTTCTGCCAAAGCTCCTGAATAACCTCAGCAATCTTCTTGCTGGACTCTGCATCTGTTGTAGTAAGCTCAATCTCAATATCTCCAGGAGACGCTATATTCAGCTCCTTCATGGCAGCATCCAGATGAGATTTTGCCTGCTCCTGGTCGCCCTCGATCGGATAAGATTTCATCTCATAAGCCTCACCGTATGTCTTACCCTTTGCCTGCAGTCCCGGGAATACCAGTCCGTTAAACGGCTCGTAGATTCCAGTATTTGCAAGATCATTGTATTCCTTACGGCTAATTGCATAATTCAGAGCCAGACGGAAGTCCTTATTCTGAAGAACCTTGTTCTCACTCTGTGAGTTAATGTAGCAGAAGTCAACGTTACCGTTCATGAACTTCTCAGACTTGTCCTTATAATCCGGTACATATGCTGACGGAACCATAACGTAATCCAGATCTCCCGCCTCATACATGGAAAGCTGTGTATCCGGCTTCTCAACATAAGAAAGCTCACATCTGTCAAGCTTAATGGAATCAACATCCCAGTAGTTCTCATTCTTCTCAAAGATATACTCATTGTTCTCAGACTTTGTCATTTTGAACGGTCCTGAGTAAACATTCTTGTCTGCTGTTGCAGCAAAGTCTGTGCCGTACTCCTCTACAATATCCTGACGAAGCGGCGCATACTGTCCTGATGAACCAATCAGACTTAAGAAATAAGAGGTCGGATTCTCAAGCGTAACCTCTAAAGTCTTATCATCAATTGCCTTTACGCCAAGCTCTGAAGGATCCTTCTCGCCGGTCTCAATCGCATAACCATTCTTCAGATAATCTCCGATAAATGCATACGGGCTTGCTGTCTCCGGATCTACCAGTCTCTTCCAGCTGAACTCATAGTCTGCAGCCTTGATCGGCTCACCATCGCTCCACTTTGCATCGCGTAAATGGAAGGTATATGTAAGGCCGTCCTCGGAAATCTCCCATTTTTCAGCAATACCTGGTTTTACCTCACCTGCGGTATTACGAGTAAGGCCCTCTGTAATTGCATGCTGAATCTCATTATCACCTATGCTCTGTCCCTTGGTCGGATCCAGAGTCGTCGGCTCGGTATTCGTCGCATAACGGAATACCTTCTCCCCAGAAGCAGCGCCGGAATCTCCTCCGCCCTCTCCTGAGTCTCCTCCTGTACTCGGCGTACTGCATCCTGTTACCATAGCAGCAGTCATAGCCAGCGTTAATAAAGCAGCTAATATTCTCTTCTTCATAAAATGAATTCCCTCCTTCTCTAAGTTCTATTAGCTTATATGTAGCACTAAACAGGAAATATTGATTCCCTGGTTCTACCTTTAACGATTAAGTAAATCTTAACAAAAACTTAAAAAAATACAAATCCATTTTAGCACTTTTCGAACAATTGGTCAAGAAAATTAATTGGGGACGGGGTATTTTTAAAAATACCCCGTCCCCAACTGGTACAGCAGCGCATTGCAGATGCATGCCGCGATATTGCTTCCCCCTTTGCGCCCTCTTGCCACAATATATGGAGTATCCTTTAGCGTCAGGATTAGTTCTTTAGACTGCACAACATTGACGAATCCCACCGGAACTGCAATCACTGCCTCTGGCTTTAGCTTTCCTTCTGAAATCAGCTCATATAATCTGACCAGCGCGGTCGGTGCATTTCCGATTGCAAAGATCATTTTCTCATCCAGGCCTGCTGCTTTTTCCATACTGACTGCTGCACGGGTCGTGCCGCGTCTCTTTGCTTCTGCGGCAACATCTTCATCACTCATGAAGCAGTGTACTTCTCCGCCGTACTCCTTTAATCTCTTCTTATTTATCCCTGCTTTTCCCATCTGCGTGTCTGTCACAACAGACGCACCGTTTCGGATGGATTCTAATATTTTCTCTACTGCGTTTTCAGAAAATACCAGGTTCTTTGCATATTCGAAATCCGCGCTGGTATGGATGCAGCGCTTTACAATCTGTTCTGTTCCTGGCAGGAAAGAGTGGTTTCCCAATTCTTCTGTTATGATCTCAAAGCTTCTCTTTTCTATCTCCTCTGGCAGTACTTTTTCCAGTTCCATTGTCTGCGTCTCCTCTCTTAGAGTTTATTTTTTATAGTCACGGCAATCCCGCATACTACTCGGTCAACCTGCTCTGCATCGGATGCAATCCTGGTACAGATCCGGCCGGCCGTCTCCCGGTATCTGCGCTCAAAGGGGTCCGGGGGCACCAGTCCGTATCCGATCTCATCGCTGACTACCACGATTTCCGGGTTGATACTTCCCAACTCTTCCAGGAGCCCTAGATATTTCCTGCCGTGGTCTTCTTCCTCTTTCATAATCCGGCGGATGTATGCTTCCAGGTAAAAGATTCCCCCGCAGGTTCTGACTTCGCCATAAGGGCAGTCTCTTCCGTCTGCCCAGAGAATTTCTGGATATAGCTTCTTTGCATAATCCAGCTTCCCCTGAAAGGAGCCTCCTATAATCATTTTCATCTATCCTTTTTCACCTCCACTGCAATCCCATACACGACTTCCGTCACACGGTCTGCTCTTTTTGCCAGGCAGCAGTTGATCTCACCCATGACCTGCTTATAGTGAATCATCTCCGGACTGCAGAAGAATCCTTCAGAGCTTACTTCATTTGTTACAATGACCACATTTCTGGCAATCCTGCATACCGCTTCAATCCCCGTTAAAATCTCTTCGGCTGTGCTCTCTTTTGCCCCTTCTTCCATGTACAGCTCATTTGCCGTCAGATTCGAGATGCATTCAATCAGCACTGAAACAGATTCATAATTCTTCAGCACATCCACAATGCCTGCAAGATTCGTATAGCGCTCAATGGTCTCAAATCCCTTGCCGCGGCGCATTCTCTGATGCCGTCTTATCTTCCTTTTTGTCTCTTCGCCACAGGGGAACATGGTGGCAATATAAATGAGCTGCTCCCCTTCTTCCTTCTGGTAATGGCACAACATGTTCTCGGCATATTCTGATTTGCCGCTGCCGCTTCCTCCTGTTATAAGATGAATCATTTCTTAATTTTCCTGCAATCGTTCAGACAGGCCTCCCTGTCAGGACTTCTGCGATTCCTTTCTTCTATCAGTGTGCACCTTCTTCCAGTATCCGCCGGATTGCCTGCATATCAACATTTTCCCGGATGATATCTGCCAGCTTATTGTACTGCTCTTCTTTATACTCTGACATATTGACTGCCTTCACATGGTCCGCCGGACAGCCCTTTTGCAGAAGCAGAGCGCGCACAACTGCTTCTGCTGCCTCTGCCCGGTCAAAAATCCCGTGCACATAGCAGCCATACACATGTTCACTGCACAGTCCGTCCTCCTTCCGCTCCCCATGCGTTACCTCGTCTGTCAGCACCAACATCCGTTCTCCTGAAGACTCCGAGACACCCATATGGATCTCATAGCCTTCAATCTCCACCTGGCTCAGTTCATGAAGAAGTCCTTTTACGTTCTGAAAATGTCCCTTCACCCGTGTCCGTGTCTTTTCTGGAATAAATGTAGTCTTCATGGGAAGCAGACCCATTCCCTTAATACTTCCCTGCTGCTCCATGCCCTCCGGATCCTCAATGACCTCTCCAAGCATCTGATAGCCCCCGCAGATTCCAAACAGAAGCTTTCCTTTTGCACTGTACTGCAGAATCCTTGCCTCCAGCCCGCTCTGCCTGAGCCACAGAAGATCTGCAATCGTATTCTTCGTCCCGGGCAGCATCACTGCATCCGGATCGCCGAAGTCACCCGCACTGCTTACATACCTGAGGGAGACATCCTCCATCCCCTCTAAAGGAGCGAAATCCGTAAAGTTTGAGATCCGGGGCAGACGGATCACGGCAATATCAATTCTTCCCCTGCCGCCCTTCTTTCCAAACCGCTCTGTCAGGCTGTCCTCATCATCAATATCCAGATAAAAGTAGGGAACCACCCCACAGACAGGGATCCCGGTCTTCTCCTCCAGCATCCGAAGCCCCGGCTCAAGAATCTTCTTATCTCCCCTGAATTTATTGATAATGATTCCTTTGATACGCGCGCGCTCTTTTTCCTCAAGTAGTTCCACTGTTCCAACAATCTGTGCAAATACGCCGCCTCTGTCAATATCCCCCACAAGAATGACCGGCGCATCCACCATCTCTGCCAGGCCCATGTTCACAATGTCATTCTCCTTTAAGTTAATCTCTGCAGGGCTGCCCGCCCCTTCGATTACAATAACATCATATCGTTCTTCCAGTTTCCGGTATGCCTCCTGAACCACTGGAATGTACTGCTGCTTCTTCTCATAATACTCTGACGCTGACATAACGCCTGCCACTTTCCCATTTACAATTACCTGGGATCCGGTGTCATTGGTGGGCTTTAGAAGAATCGGATTCATCTCCGCCGCAGGTTCAATGCCTGCTGCCTCTGCCTGCATCACCTGGGCCCGCCCCATTTCAAGCCCTTCCTTTGTAATAAAAGAATTCAGCGCCATATTCTGTGATTTAAACGGCGCCGCCAGATACCCGTCCTGGGCCAGTACACGGCACAATCCTCCAACTAAAATGCTCTTCCCTGCATTTGACATGGTTCCCTGAATCATAATGGATTTTGCCATCTGCACCCCCTCCTTTCATAAATCATTTTTAATTCCTCCAAAAGCCTGGTGTTTTCCTCTTTCTTTCTGACTGCAAACCGGTAATATCCACGGTTCAGTCCGTCATAATTGCTGCAGTCCCGGATCAGGATCCCCCGCCTCTTTAGTTCCTCATAGAGGTCAGACTCACTTCTGACAAAGATATAATTTGCCATGGGGGGATAATACCTGATTCCCAGTCTGTCAAGCTCCTTAAGGATCCGTGCTCTCTCCCTCCTGATATATTCCCTTGTCCGGACAGGATGCTCTCTGTCTCTAAGAGCAGCCTCGCCGGCCTCCTGGGCCACGACCGAGACGCTCCAGGGCTGCCGCATCCGCTCCATCTGGTCAAGAAGGCCCTGGTCGCTGCACATCCCGTATCCCAGCCTCAGGCCCGGCATGGCGTACATCTTCGTAAATGCCCGCAGGATAAACAAATTCGGATACTCCCTGACCTGCTCCTGCAGCGTATGCTCTTCCCAGGAATCCAAAAACTCACAGAAACATTCATCCATTACCATGCGGATGTTTTTGTCCCTGCATCGCTCTAAGATCTGAAGCAGCAGCTTATACTCAATTACATTCCCTACCGGATTACTGGGTGAGCATAAGAAAATCATGTCAATCTCTTTCTTAAGACAGTCCAGATACTCCTCCCCAGGCTGAAAATCTTCAGACTCACGGAGGGGAAACAGGGTGATCTCACAATCCACTGCCTGCAGCGCCTGCCTGTATTCCAGAAAGGACGGCGCCAGGAGCACTGCCTTTTTCGGCCGTTCTGCCAGAACCAGGGAAAAGATCAGCTCCGCCCCTCCATTTCCAAATATAAAGTATTCCTCCTCCATCCCCAGTCTCCCTGCAAGTGCTTTCTTAAGTCTTCTGCACCTTGCATCCGGGTACTGGGTCATACGGTCAAGAGCATCATGGGCTGCCTGCACCACCGCGCTGCCAGGACCAAGTGGGTTAATATTTGCCGAAAAATCAATCATTCCTTCATATGTATAGACGTCGCCGCCATGCTGATATTCCATTCAATCTGCCGCCTCCTCTACATGCAGAACGCCATCCACCGGAGCCCTGCGCCCAGTATCAAAGTCAGCAGGGCTGTCCCATACATCAGGCGGCAGGCAAGAGGGATATCCTCCGGACAGACCGGGCGGACCGGATCCCCTATAAATGGCTTCTCATATAATTTTCCAAAGTAATATGCATCTCCTGCAAGCTGTACCTCCAGTGCACCGGCACATACAGCCTCGGTCTGGGCTGAGTTCGGGCTTGCATGGCGATACCGGTCCCGCCGGTAGATCTTCCATGCAAGCTTCGCATTCATGCCGCATAGAAATGCTGCTGCCGTCATAAGCAGGGCCGAGAGCCTGGCCGGAAGGAAATTAAACACATCGTCCATCTTAGCCGCCGCCCTGCCAAAATACAGATATCTGTCGTTCTTATATCCAAGCATGGAATCCATCGTATTCACTGCCTTGTAAAGGAACGCAAAGGGCGCGCCGCCTATCAGCATATAGAGCATGGGCGCAGTCACCCCGTCCGAAGTGTTCTCGGCAACAGTCTCTACTGCTGCCCTGACCACCCCGTCTTCTGTAAGGTTCATGGTATCCCTCCCCACAATCATGGATACCGCCTGCCTGCCTCCTGCCAGGTCTCCCTGCTTAAGCCTTTCATACACCTTCATACTCTCCTTCTTAAGGGAAGCTGCCGCCAGAAGCTGGTAACACCAGAATACCTCCAGGGCAGACGCCAGAACCGGATGCACTGCCCCGGCCAGAAAGAGCAGTCCTTTTGACGCCCAGAAGGATATGCTGCTTACCAGAATCCACAGAAGGCTTCCGGCAAATAACAGTCCTTTTTCCGACTCCCCCGCCGCTTTACGCAGGATCCTCTCAAGCCCGGAAATCAGAAGTCCGATTATCCGGACCGGATGGTACAGCCACACCGGGTCTCCCAATATCAAGTCCAGTAAAAATGCCAGTATGACAATTACAATAATTCTCATAATTTTTCTATCTCCGTCAATCTCCTTATGCCGCTTCTCCACTCCTTCTCACAAAGGCACGCCCGGTATGCTTCTCCGTTCTTTACCTGCCAGTGATAGAAGCCCTCCTCATGCCCTGCCAGACGGTCAAGGATGGCCATGATGGTTCCCCCGTGTACAACAAATGCCGCAGCTTCCATGGATTCCTCCATAAACTTCTCTGTCATGCGGCAGAACCCCTTCACACATCTGTCACAGAACTCATCCATTCCCTCCCCTCCCGGGAAAGGGACCCTTCCGCCGGACCGAAGCCATTCCTGGTAAGCAGGATGATCCTTAAGCTGCTCGTAATTCTGGTTCTCGAACAGGCCGAAATCACATTCCCTGAGTTCCTCACAGACATAACTCCTCGTACCGTGATAGATGATTCCTGCCGTCTCCACACAACGTTTCAGGGGACTTACAGCCACTGCCTCTGCCTCAGGATAGTCATAGCTTATAGCCTGTCCCGGAAGAAGAGGTTCAT
This sequence comes from Lachnospiraceae bacterium, assembly GCA_910576335.1. Lineage (GTDB taxonomy): Bacteria > Bacillota > Clostridia > Lachnospirales > Lachnospiraceae > CAPEBR01. Next base: position 94,791 of record CAJTIU010000009.1, on the reverse strand, counting down.
CCGTTGTTCCGATATAGCGATGCTCTAAATTCCCCTGTGTCATAAAATGCCGGATCAGTATGATTTTCATAAAAGTACTCCTCCCATCACCACAAAGCCAAGGATGGCAAGCTCACAAAGCTGAAGAAAATACCCTGCCAGGTCGCCTGTCACGCCCCCGAACCGGCGCATTGCCATCACACGATAATAGATGAATATAAGTGCCGCACCCACAAGCGCAGGCACTCCGAACCCCGGTGACAAAAGCAATATGGCCCCGGCCGGAACCAGAATAAAAAACAGAATCAGAATCATGGCATGAAGCTTCTCCGTTCCTTCCTTAAAAGTCCTGGCCAGCCCCTTCTTTGATGCTGACGGGAACGCAAGAATCGCCAGTCCGCTCATTCCCCGGGACAGAACATATCCACAGGCAATTGTGGGAAGCATCTGGATCGTCACCTCGCTCCAGAGCCCCAGACAGGCGGTAAAGTAACAGCCTGCACCGATAATTGCAAACGCACCGGCATGAGAATCCTTCAAGATCTCAAGCCTGCGTTCCCTGTCCCCATAGGAACTGACTGCATCAATGGTATCTAGAAGCCCGTCCATATGGATCCCTCCGTTAATGACAATGGGAAGCAGTGTCATTACGGCAGAGAAGAACAGCGCTCCACAATCACGCTCCAGCAAAAAGGTTCCGGCTCCCCATACACAAATACCCGTAATGATTCCAACTACCGGGAAGAAACACATTACATGCCTCGTATTTTCCTTCGTCCACTCAATCCGCGGCATCGGAATCTTGGAATACATGGACAATGCGATAATCAGGGACTGCAGTACTACCATTGTTTTCTCCTCCAAATTTTATATCATTGTTAATGCAGTATTTCGTATTTCTCTATAGCTGCCTCCTCAAAGGTTGCCATCTCCCGGTACACCTTAAGCGCCATATCAAGAAGCGGCATCAGCGCCACTGCCCCGCTTCCTTCTCCCAGGAACATTCCGCAGGTAAGGAAGGGGGAAAAGCCCAGCGCCTTTAAGATCACCTGCCCTCCCGGCTCGTTGGAAACATGGGAGGGAAGCATGTAATCTCTTGCCTGCTCTGCAATTCTCACAGCACACAGAGCAGCCACAGAGGAAATCAGTCCGTCGATCACAACCGGAATCCGGCAGATCGCTCCTCCCAGAAACACTCCGGCGAGCCCGGCCAGATCAAGCCCTCCGACCTTGGCGAGAACATCCACCGCATTCCCTGGATCCGGTCTGTGCTTCTTAATAGCTGCCTTTATCACTGCAATCTTATTCTGCAGTCCCTTCGAATCCAGTCCGGCGCCCTTGCCCGTCAGATCTTCCACCCGTTCACCAAGCAGTACACAGGCAACTGCACTGCTTGTTGTGGTATTGCCGATTCCCATCTCACCTGTGGCAAGGATCTCGTATCCCTGCTCCTTTAATTCGGATACCATACGGATACCGGTATAGATCGCCTTCCATACCTCGTCCCCCGTCATGGCCGGCTCCTTTGCAAAATTCCTGGTTCCCCATGCCACCTTCCGGTCTGCCCTTGTAACAGACGGAACATCGACAGCCATTCCAATATCCACCGGATACAGATCGACCCCTGCCACCTCACTCATGAGGCACACACTCGTCATCCCCTTTGTGAAGTTGTCTGCAACGATAGCCGTTACTTCCTGTCCGGTCTGTGTAACGCCCTCTTCCACTACCCCGTTATCCGCACACATGATAACCAGTCCCTTTTTATCCAGATGGTAATCTGCTGTTCCTTTTATCCCTGCAATCCGGATGACTGCATCTTCCAGGCTGCCGAGACTGAATAAAGGCTTCCCCATAGACAGCCAATGCCTTCCTGCCTGTTCCATACTTTCTACATCTGCTGGTTCTATTCTCTTACATATCTCTTCTCTGTACACTTTTATTCCCTCTTGCGTAACTGCGGCGTATAACCTTGCATGAATCTCTTCACAGTTACTTCTCTCTTCTAAAACTCACCTGTTCTGAAATCTTCTCATCTGCCTGACAAACCTTTCTGCAAAACGGATATTGGAATAATAATGTATGTGCGGAAATCCTGCAAATACATGTCCTTCCATGTGGATACAGCTCCATGACGTATCCCGGCCCGGCTTCCTGGCGATACAGCCATCCCCGTTGCTGCTGCTGTCCCAGTAGTGAAATTCATGCCCCCTTAATCTCTCTCCTCTGGAAAGATACACGCCGTCCGAAGCACCTTCGATCTCAATATATCCAAACCTCACCAGCCGGTTCCTGCGGACTGCCTCTCCTTCTATAAAGCCTGTCATCTCGTAGAATTTCCCATCTTCTCCCTCCATGGACTCATGCAGATACATGAAGCCGCCGCATTCGGCATGACAGGGAAGTCCCTTATCTAGCAGTTTTCTGATCTCCTGCCTCAGTGTCTGATTCTCAGACAGCGGCCTGGCATAGAGCTCAGGATACCCCCCGCCCAGTAAAAGCCCGCTGATTCCTTCCGGCAGGCTGCTGTCTGTAATGGGACTGAAAAAAACAAGCTCACAGCCAAGCTCCTCTAAAAGCTTCAGGTTATCCTTATAATAAAATCCAAAGGCAAGGTCACGGGCAACGGCCAGCCTGACCCTCTCCCCTTCCGGAATCTTCTGAGACTTCTTTGCAGTCTCCGCTCCCGCACTGAGAGGAGGGGCCGTCTCTGCGATCTTAAGGATCTGTTCCAGATCAAGGGTCTCCTCCAGTACCCTGCCTGCTTCTCTCAGCGTTTCCTTAAGATCCCGGATCTCCTCTGGCGTAACAAGCCCAAGATGCCTGCTTCCCACCTCAAATACCGCCTTCTCCGGTACATAGCCTACAACCGGAACCGGATATCCCATATCCAGAAGCCCCTGCTCGATCATCTCCTTCATCCTCGGATAGACTGCACCTGAGACCCGGTTCAGTATAATCCCGGCAATGTTATGGTCACTGCGGAATGTAAGAAATCCTTTTAGCAGCGCCAGGACAGACAGCGCCGCACCCTTGCAGTTCACTGTAAGAAGCACGGGTGTATTCAGCACCTTCGCCACCTCATAAGAGCCTGCCCTCTCACTGTCAAGGGACATTCCATCGTAATACCCCATCACGCCTTCCATAATCGCCAGATCTGCCCCTGCCGCATGCTCCATAAAGAGAGTCTCCATAACCCGGGGACTGCAGAAGAACAGATCCAGATTCTGGGAATCCACTCCCAGCACCTTCCGGTGAAACATGGGATCAATGTAATCCGGGCCACACTTTGCAGCCGCAATCCGGTATCCCCTGCTTTTCAGCGCCTGCATCAGGCCGCAGGTAATGGTCGTCTTTCCACAGCCGCTCATGGGAGCTGCAATCATCACTCTTTTCGCGGACGAACCGGATGTAAAATACTCTCTTGAATCGTTCATTCCATCCCCCTCTTCTCACCTTGATGATATAATATAGATTGGGTTCTGCCCTGTCATCATATGGTAATCTGCAAGCTTACGGGATCTTGCAAAGCCGGCCTGTATGATCTCCACATCTCTGATCAGTCCCTTTTCTTCTGCGTCAAGAACTTCCCTCAGTGTTTCCAGTGTAATGGCATTCAGGACCACCCTCACATCCGGGTTCTTCTCTCTGACACACCGCAGTATTCCTTCCAGATTCCCGGAGCTGCCTCCGATAAACACATGGGTGGGCGGTTCTAACCCGTGAAGGATTCCCGGCGCCGTTCCTTCTATAACCTCCAGCTGGTCAACACAGAACTTTTTCTGATTCTGCCGGATCAGAGATACCCCTTCTGCATTTCGCTCTATGGCATACACCCTGGTTCTCTCATACATGGAAGCCACCGTAACAGCCACAGAGCCTGTCCCGGCCCCCACATCATAGAAGACAGAATCTCCTGAAATCCCCAGCTTTGCTATGCTGACAGCCCGGACTTCTTCTTTGGTCATGGGCGCCTTTCCCCGGATAAATGCCTCATCCCTGATCTGTCCGTCACACAGGGCAGCCGGCGAAGAATTCTCTATATATAATACTGCAAGGCCTCTCAGATCCTCTGGCTGTATGTCCGCCCCGCTCCGGTATACAATGCTCTCTTCCTCATAGGAAAGAAATCTGCCAATCCAGATCTTAAGACTGTCAAGGCCATAGTCCTTAAGCTTCCTGCAAAATTCTTCCTCCTGCCCATTTCCTCCGAAAAGAAGAAAGCATTTCCTGTGCCTTGCAAGTATATGGATATAAGGCTGGCTTCGCCCATGGATGCTGACAAGCCTGGCGTCCTCCCAGGGAACCTGAAGCCTCGCCGCAAGATATGCCACAGACGAGATTCCCGGAATCCCTCTCACGTCACATACGCCATTCAGACACTGGTATAATTCCCTTGCTCCGCTGTAGAACCCAATATCTCCGGAATACAGCACGGCAATATTCCGATACTCCGGGTGGGACGTTACGATATCCCGGATCTCCTCTGGCATATAAGCACTGTAGACTGCCTTTCCCTCCAGACTCATACAGCCAAGCATCCGTTTTGCCCCGATCACACAGTCACTCTCCCGGATTGCCTCTTTTGCCTCCCCGGTAAGTGTCCCTGACATTCCCATCCCGATTCCCAAAAGCCGTACCTGTCTTGTTTTTTCCTCATTCATTTCCATATCCCCTGGGCGTTACCATCCTGCCATTTACATTCTTCGTCTGACTGTTCCCGATAAACACTGTGGTAAACATATCTGTCTCTACATCCCTTAGCTGCTCTAAGGTATAGAGGGAATAAGACTCCCCCTCCCTGCCGATATTGCGGACCGTTCCGCAGACCGTCTCCGGCCTTTTCTCCTTAAGCAGGATCTCACAGGCCCTTCTTAAGTAATCGCTTCTCTTCCGGCTGGACGGATTATACAGGCAGATGCAAAAATCTGCCCTGGCCGCGGCCTCAAGTCTCTTTTCAATCTTCTCCCAGGGTGTCAGAAGGTCGCTTAAGCTGACCACTGCGAAATCATGGATCAGCGGCGCGCCTAATACTGCTGCACCGCTTAAAGCGGCGGTAATCCCCGGAACCACCACAACCTCTGTCCCCGGGTATTCCTCTGCCACCTCCAGAAGGAGGCCTGCCATTCCATAGACTCCGGCGTCCCCGCTGCAGACCATTGCTACACTCTTTCCCTTCTCCGCCTGTTCAAATGCCATCCGGCAGCGCAGAACCTCCTGTTTCATGGGAGTCGTGATATATTCCTTGTTCTGGAATTCCTTTCCCTTAAATTCCTTCTTTACCAGATCCACATACACAGTATATCCGATAATGACCTCGCAAAAGGATAATACCTCCTTTGCTTCCCCTGTGACCTGGCCGATCCTCCCGGGACCGATTCCTACTGCATATACCCTATTCATATGTCTCCTCCACATGCTTGCCTGTCCTGAATTCCGTTGTAAATTCCGGATTATAAAGTTCTGACCGCTGGTAATCCCCCTCCAGGAAATGACCCACTGCAATGAGAGCTGTCTTCGTAATTTCCTCTTTTTCTGCCGTATCTGCTAATGTCTCTACCGTGCACCTGCATACCTTTTCATCCGGCCAGGTTGCCTTATACACAATTGCCGCCGGGGTATCCGGCGCATATCCGCCTGCCAGAAGCTCCCTTTTAAGCTCCTCTAAGAGTCCGGTACTTAAAAAGATTACCATGGTAGCCTGATGGGCTGCAAAGCTGCGGATGCTCTCCCTCTCTGGTACAGGCGTTCTTCCTGCCATTCTGGTAATGACGACTGACTGGGAGACGTCCGGAAGCGTATACTCTGCCTTAAGCGCAGCCGCTGCCCCGCAAAAGGAGCTCACTCCCGGGCAGATCTCATAAGGAATCCCCCTTTTTTTCAGCTCATCCATCTGCTCCCTGACTGCCCCGTAGATACTCGGATCCCCGGTATGCAGACGCACCACCTGTTTTCCCTCCCTGTGAGCGGCTTCCATCACCTCTATGACCTCCTCAAGTGTCATATAAGCGCTGTTATGAACCTCACAGCTCTCTTTCCTGCCATCCAGAATCCCGGGGTTCACCAGTGATCCTGCATAGACAATCACATCTGCCTCTTCCAGAAGCCTCTGTCCCCGCACAGTAATCAGATCCACTGCGCCTGATCCCGCTCCTACAAAATTAACCATAGATTTCTCTCCTTATCTCCTCTGCATACTCCGTAGCCCCCAGAATGCCATACTCCGGCGAAAACATAACGGCTCCTGTCCGTAAGCCGTCTCCGGCGCGCCGGGCCAGGTGTTCTGCGATCTTTTCCATCACCGTATCCATAACCTGCCGCTTAAGTCCCTGCTGCTTAAGTAATTCCAGCGCTTCCGCAGTCGTTACGCTGTTCATAATCCTGCATACGGTCTCTTTTCCCGCGCCGGCCATGGCCGCATGGGCTGCCAGTACCTCAAACCGGCAGTCTGCCTGCCTCGAATGGGTATTCATGACTCCGGCCGCCAGTTTAACCAGTTTCCCCACATGACCAGTCAGAAGAATCCCCTTCATCTTTAGCCGTACCGCAATGTCAATGGTCTCTCCGATATAATTGCTGCACTTTACACTGGCCTCGCCGTCATATCCTAAAGTCTCACTTAAAAAATCACTGCCGTAGTTTCCGGGGACAACATAACAGACCTCCTGTCCCTGTTCTTTCAGCATCCTCATCTCTGCATAAATCGTATCAATCAGCGCCTGCTCACTCATAGGCTCCACGATTCCGGTGGTTCCAAGCACCGAGAGGCCTCCCTCTATCCCAAGTCTTGGATTGAAGGTTCTGGCAGCAAGCGCTGCCCCTTCTGGAATAAATACCGTAATCCGGATTCCTCCCTCATATCCATACAAAGCACAGACATCCTCCGCCGCCTCACGGATCATTCTCCTTGGAACCTGGTTGATGGCAGGCTCCCCCACCTCCTGCTCAAGCCCCTTTCTCGTAACAATACCAATTCCTTCCCCGCCTTTAAGCTCTATGCCCTCCTCTTTTTTCTTTTCTGCCTTTACATACACATAGATCCCATTGGTCACATCCGGATCATCTCCACTGTCCTTGCGGATTGCACAGACTACCTCCTCCGGGGTTCTTTTGATCTTTTCTATATCAAGGTAAAGCGTAATTCCCTTCGGGGTCTTAAGCTGTACCTGCGAAACGCTCTTTTTGCCAAGAAGCATCCATACAGCCGCCTTTGCCGCGCCTGCCGCACAACTCCCTGTCGTATATCCTGTCCGCAGCTTTTTTTGATTCTTCCATATATATCTGCTGTTTTCATTTTCCTTCATGAATCCTGCACCACTCACCTTCCCCGTCGCTTTCTTATAGCATGGGCGCTGTTTTAGTTCCTCTTTACAGTCGCCTTTTTACTACTATGGAACATGTACACAGACAGCTTCTCCCCTGTTCTTTACTTCCTCCAGCAGTTCCTTAAGTCTCCTGTTGCAGCTTCCCCACGGAATATCCGTATAGATCACCTCCCTGCATTTATGGAATGCCTCCCTTGCCTCCTCATATACGGAGTCGCTGATATCCTGGAACGGCTCCTCAGCAATCACACGGCCCGCAAGGCGTCTTGCCAGCTGATAGTCCACATCATTCCGGTACAAAATACCTGCAAGGAAGGGAACCCCCTCCTTCTGGAGACGCCGGTACACCGGGATTCCCCTGCCTCCGGCAGAAATAACCGCTGTCCGGGGCTCTCCCTCCTGCCTTGGAAGCTCAATGCTTCCAAAGACCGGGTCAAAGCTTCCTTTTTCGAGGCCATACAGCTCCCGGATGAATTCCTCCCTGAGAATCTCCTCCGGTGTGCCGCAGTCATACACACATCCCTCCCTCACCGGGATTACCAGATCTGACACCTTTCCTGCAAGGTCAATCTCATGCAGGGACATAATGACCGTAATATTCTGTCCCTTCGCCATCTGGCGCAGGATCTCCAGAAGCTCCAGCTTATATTTAATATCAAGAAAGGATGTGGGCTCATCCAGCACCAGGATCTCCGGCTCCTGGCAGATTGCCCGGGCCAGAAGGATTCTCTGCTTCTGGCCGTCGCTTAAGGAGGTAAACAGACGGCATCCAAGCTCTCTGGCCTGTACAAGTTCCATAGCCTCATCTACCTTCTCCTCGTCCTCACGGCTCAGGATTCCAAGCCTTCCAGTATAGGGATATCTGCCGGTGGCCACAATATCATGACCTGTCATTAGCTCCGGCCTTACCCGGTCTGTCAACACCACTGCCATCTTCTTTGCAAGCTCCTGGTAAGTCGTATCTGACAGATCCTTTTCCCCGACAGCCACTCTTCCCTTTATAATACGAAGCTGCCTGGTAATACTTCTGAGAATCGTAGATTTTCCGGCGCCGTTTGGTCCCACCAGTGTGAGAATCTCTCCCTTTTTCAAGCCGATATTCACATGTTCAAGTATTGCCCTGCCGTGATATCCTACTCCCAGATCCTCTGTCTTAAAATAATAATCTGCCATCTTACCTCTTCTCCTTTTCACGGTGAACCAGCATCCAGATCACCACCGGCGCTCCAAGAACCGAAGTCACGGTACTGATATTTAATTCCAGCGGTGCAAATGCCATTCTGGCAATCAGGTCACTGAACATACAGAACACCGCGCCTCCAAGAAAGGAAGCCGGAATTACAATCAGAGGCCTGGAGGTCCGAAGCGCCAGCTTCGTAAGCTGCGGAACCGCGATTCCCACAAAAGAGATTGGACCCGCAAATGCTGTTACACAGGCCGAAAATACACTGGAAAGCAGAATCAGAAGAACCCGGAACACCCTGATATTCACTCCCATGCTTCTGGCATACGCCTCTCCCATCTGATACGCCCCAATGGGTTTGGACATCAGAAAGGTACAGAGAAACGTAACAGAAATCATCACCGCACTAACCCTTACATTGCCCCAGCTCATCCCGGAAAAACTGCCAAGAGACCATCCCCGCAGATTCACAATATCCGAATCCTCAGCAAAGGTAATGACAAAGTCCGTCACTGCTGAACAGATGTAGGAGATCATGATCCCGGCAACCAGAAGCGCTGACATATTCTGAAGCCTCTTCGATACCAGGAGCACAAAGCCAACCGAGATCAGGGAGCCTGCAAACGCTGCCCCTACCAGTGCATAGGAGGACATGCTCCCCATACTGCCCAGGCAGAAGACCATAAGAAGAGCCACCACCATCTTGGCTCCTGATGAAATCCCCAGGATAAAAGGGCCTGCAATGGGATTATTAAAAAAGATCTGCAGCAAAAATCCCGAAAGAGAAAGGGCTCCTCCCAGAATTGCCGCCATCAGCATACGCGGCAGCCGGATCTGCCAGATAATATGATATTCTGTTTCTCCTCTCTGTCCGGCAAAAAGAATCCTCAGAATCTCTGCCGCACTGATCCTGACAGTCCCCGTATTGATATTAACCACCGTCATGATAAGAAGAGCCAGGATCAGACCCAGGAATACTGCCCCGTACCGGCTCCGCCTCTTAAAATTCTCATAGTGAAAGCTGCTTTCTCTCATTTCTCCACCCTGTATAAAAATGCCATATCCTCTTCCTTACCGTCTGTTAGCATAAGATGAATATCCGAGATCATCCTGGAAGCAATATCCGCTGCCTGGTAAAAATCCTTATCCGTACAGAAGACATTGCCCTCCTTCACTGCCTTCATATTCTTGAGGATCTCATCCTTTGCAGTCAGTTCCCCGATAGAAGTAAGCTTATTGTCAATGGAAGCATTGTATATGATATAGTCTGCATCCGCACAAGTCGTATAGAATTCTTCCATGGTAATAACCATAGTACTCTTTTTTCCGTCTCCGAGCTGGCTGAAAGGATATCTGCCCCCTGCAATCTCAATCATCTTCGCAATATAATCTGTTCCGGTCCTGACCACTGCCTGTCCGCTAGAATTGATGTAAAAATACGCTACCGTCTGTTCCGTGTTCCGGGATCCTTCAAGCTGGTCCATCACCTTCGTCTGCTCCTGGAAAAAAGCCTCCGCTTCCTCCTCCTTATCAAGCAGGACGCCATAGACCAGAATCCACTCCACCCTGCCAAGGGGATGCTCCTCATTACTGGAGCAGTCGATCAGTACCGGCACTCCCATCATCTCAAGCTGCTCCATCACCTTCGGTGAATGAAGGATCATCTGGGATTCCACCGCCAGAGAGCAGCCCTCCTCCACAAGCATCTCATAATCAGGCTCGCTGTATTTTCCTGCAAACTGGATCTTGCCTGCCTCCATGGCTTTTCTGGCCGCCTCCACATACCAGTCTTCTGCTTTCAGGCTGCTGAATCCTACCTGGTCCAGTCCGCCAAGAGCATTGAACATGGCCATGGTGGCAGTCCCTGCAACATAGATCCGGTTCAGGGGTTTCTTAAGAACCACCATTCCCTCCGGCAGACTGCCTGGAACCTCTTTTCCCTGCGGAACGACCAGATAGGATGCACTTCCCTTTACGTCAATGACCCGGAATCCTTCCTTATAATAATAGATACGGAACCCCTCTGCATACTCAGGTTCAAGCTGGGACGCAAGAGTCATGCCCTTAACCCCCTTTGCATCAAAACTGAAGCATTCCTCTGCATCTGGTTCTAGCTCTTCACTCTGCCGTCTGCCACAGCCGGCGGATGCTACAGACAGCATCACTACCGCAAGAACCAACAGGCAGAAAGTCCTCACCCAGTCTGTTCTCTTCATCATGTTATCCTTCCTTTTCCTTTATGGTTTACTGTCTGCGGGCACCGGGGACGTGACACGGACCTTATGGTCATACCATGTCCCCTTTTTCCCGATCAGCGCCAGATCAAATTCCTCTCCAATTGCCGGAACCGGTATATCGAAGCCATAGACCACCTCCGATAAACCGTCACTGTATGTAACCGTATCTTCAGTTGGAAGAAGCAGCCCGTCCTCTGCCTTCCCGGCATTCTCTGCCAGGCCGCAGTAGAGCTTTACAATATTCTTAGAAGCCAGGGATACATGGATCGTCATGTTTCCCTTCTCTACTGTCAGCGTCCCTTTCCCTTCACATGCCTCACTTACATGGAACATACTGCTGTCCGTCTCGAATTCTGCCGTATAGACTCCGTCAGCCAGTTCAATCACTACGTCTAAATCCTCCTCTTCCGGAACTTTCGAATCCTCTTCTGGCACTGCCAGAGTCCCGGAAGGCTCCTGATCCTGTGTATTGACCTTTTCTGCACATCCTGCCAGGACTGCAGCCATCAGCACAATGAAAAAAATCCCACATCCTTTTCGCATTTCCGTTACTTCCTTTTTTTCTGTTATACTCATCGCAGCCGCGGCATACTTCCTTATGCGGCTGTGTGCATCATGTTATGCTGCCCGTCAGATTTATCTAGCGCGCAGTATCGTTCATAACTGCCTTTATATGTTCCACGTAGAGCTTCTGAATGTCAGCAATGGAGCCGAGACCAGAGATCTGCGCATCCACACTGTCAAATTCCCCGGAAGCCCTAAAGGCACTGATCCAGGAGTCCTCATCCTCTCCTGCCATATCATTATTCGCATGGTCGCCTGCCACTACCATCAGAGGACGTAAGATCACCTTCTTATAACCAGCCTGTGCCACTGCCTCCATGACTGCCTCGCAGGAGGTTTCCTCTGGTTCCCCCTCTACGGTACCGATAAATACATTGTCATATCCAAGCTCTCCCATCTGCGTCTGCATCTGGCTGTAAGACACCTTTGCAGTATGGGAAGTACCGTGTCCCAGAAATACAAATGCGGTCTGATCCTCCTCTGCCGCGTCCAGGCTGTCAAAGCCTGCCTCTTTTACTGCTTCTGCGGTAAGTGCCTTTGCAACTGCCTCTTTATCTGCATTGATCACCGTTGCATCCGTACCCACATCACCCAGGAGAGGCTCTGCAATTTTCACGGTCTCAAACTGATCTTCATAGGCCGACACCGCCTCCATCATCTCATTATATTCCGCTCCATGCATCAGATGAGTAGGCTGTACTATCAGGTTCTTTACCTTATTTGCCACTGCACGGTCCAGGGCCTGCTGCATGTTATCAATGGCCTCGCCGTCCCGCGCCTGTACATGATTGATAATAATCTGTGACGTGAATGCCCTTCTAACAGACCAGTCCGGATATGCCGCCTGTATGGCGTCCTCAATTCCCTTAATGTCATCCACACGGCTGCTGTTAAAGGAAGTACCAAAACTGACTGCCAGGATCTCATTTTCCCCGATCTCATCCTGATTGCGGGGATCATCCTTTGAAGCATCCCCGGTATCCCTGCCAAAATAGTCCGGATCAGCATTTACACCTGCTACCTGCTCCTTTTCCTCCTCTGTCAGCGCATCCCATGCTTCCTTTGCCTTTGCACACTGCTCATCCGTCTGGTCTGTCCTCTCCTGTACATAGATTGCGTCAATTAACGCGGCTGCCTCTCCCACTGCATCCTGCTCCTTTCCCTTATTTGTATCGGTTTCCTTCTCCGCAGGCGGTGTATCCTTCTTCTCTGCATCTCCTCCTGAACAGCCTGTCAATACCATAGAACACGCCATAGCTCCTGCTAGTAATGCTGATACTAATCTTTTCTTCATCTTTTCTTCTCCTTTTCTTCTCTGTGATATACGGAACAGTTCCGCGCCTTCACTGTCCCATGCAGTGCCGTACCAGCTCTTCCAGTGTGGCATTCCTGGCAGTTGCAGTCCGCATTCCGACTCTTTCTGCCTTCTGTGCAGTCTTCCTGCCGATGCATACTGCCCTGATCTTTTCATAAGGGTATGCACCCATAAGCCTGCAGAATCCCTCTACCGTGGAGCTGCTGGTGAAGATCACCTTCGTGACGCCGCCGTCTTCCATGAAGGAGCGAAGACGCTCTCCCATATCTTCCTCGAACTGCGTATCATAGACCGCCAGGTCTGTGTAAGTAAGGGACTGGTTATTAGCGATCTCCCGTAAGATCTCAGGGGCTCCGATGGAGGATCTTGCAAGCAGAATCCCCGCCCCGTCCTCCAGGGTCTCACAAAGCAGCCGTCCAAGGGAGACGCCGTCATATTGCTCTGGCATGTAATCTGCCCGGATTCCTTTTTCCTTAAGAGCATCCGCCGTCCCCTGTCCGATCACGGCGAAACTCATATGTGACACATCCCTGGCATCCATTCCTTCCTCCAGAAGGATCTCGAAAAACCGCTCCACTCCATAAGGAGACGTGAATGCCAGCACCTGATATTCCTTAAGTCTCTCAAGCTCTGCCCGGATCCTCTCAAGATCCTCCTTCTTAGTAACCGGAACCGTCCGGATCACCGGGACAGACAGAACCTCTGCCCCTAATTCCTTTAAGTAATTCTGCAGCTTCATACCTCGTCCGGCAGGACGTGTTACCACAATCCTTTCCCCCGATAAAGGAAGATCCTTGTGCCAGGAGAATTGATCCGCAAGAGTGCAGACCTCTCCCACAACAATAATGGAAGGAGTCCCAATCCTTTGCTTCCTGGCTTCCCCTGCAAGAGTTTTCACGGTTGCCACAATCCGCCTCTGATCTGCCGTTGTTCCTTTTTCCAGAATAGCCGCAGGCATATCCTCCCTCATTCCTGCACCCTGAAGACCCTCCATGATTCCTTCCAGCGCAGCCACCCCCATAAGAAATACCAGCGTCCCCTTCGTCCGGACAAGGGCTTCATAGTCAATTTCTTCACTTTTTCCGGCTTTATGATGCCCTGTGATAATATGTACGCTGGACACATAATCCCTGTGTGTAACCGGAATCCCCTGATAAGCCGGAACTGCAAATCCAGAAGAGATCCCCGGCACCACCTCAAACGGAATTCCTTCTTTATTAAGAACCTCTAATTCCTCTCCTCCTCTTCCGAACAAAAAAGGATCCCCACCCTTTAGGCGTATTACCTTTTTGCCAAGCTTTGCCTCCCTGACCAGAATCTGATTAATCTCCCACTGGGATACCAGGTGGTTTCCAGATGCTTTTCCCACATCAATCATCTCACGGTCTGGCGGAATCATAGCAAGTATCTCCCTGCCCACAAGCCTGTCATATACAATGCAGTCCCCGGTTTCTAACAGCCGGCATGCTTTTACAGTTAATAGCTCTGCTGAACCGGGACCCGCACCTACCAGCCATACTTTTCCTGCCTGCTTCATATTCCTTCCTCCTTAAGCTTTTTCGCAAGCTTTGTTCCAAGTGCCGCCGCACTGCTCCGGCTGCCTGTCATCTGCATCCTCCGGGAGGTTCCGGTCGTTTCATCATAGTAAAGCCCCCGTACCTCCATCCGCTCTTCATCCACAATCTCTGCATATACGCCTATCGGCACAGAGCAGCCTCCATTCAGATAGGTCATGAATGCCCTCTCGCACAGGGCACAGTCTCCTGCCTCCCTGTCAAAAAAATCCTGCAGGAAACCATAGTCCCTGTCTGACCTCCCCTGGATACCCAGAATTCCCTGTCCTGCAGCCGGTATCATCTCGTCTGTCTGAAAATATCTGCTGATGCGCTCCTTAAGTCCAAGCCTTTTTAAGCCTGCCGCCGCCAGAACCAGTGCACCGCATTCCCCCCGGTCCAGCTTTTCCAGCCTGGTCAGGACATTTCCTCTCATATTTTTTATCTCCACTCCTGGATAAATGTCCTGGAGCTGAAGAATCCTCCTGTTGCTGGAGCAGCCGACTGGAGCGCGTCCGTCATATTCTGCAACTCCCTCTGGCAGTACCAGAACATCTCTTGCATCCTCCCTGCTGGAAAAACCAATGATAGGAAGTTCTGCCGGCACATCCATGGGCATATCCTTTAAGGAATGCACAGAGAGATCTGTCACTCCGTTCTTCAGCGCCAGATCCAGCTCCTTAACAAATAATCCCTTCTCCCCGATCTCATCTAACTTTTTTGATAAAATCTGATCTCCTGTCGTTACCACCTTCACCAGCTCTGCTTCATATCCTTCACAATTAAGGTTAATATATTTCGCCACGGTTTCCGCCTGTATCACAGCCAGCCGGCTCTTTCTTGTTCCAATTCTGATTTTCTTCATAGTTCTTAACTGTTCAGTACCTTCACAGTTATATGCCTCCTTCTTCTATTCTTCTATTATCCATAAAGGGAGTCTCTGACCACTCCCCGAAGTTTCGCCGCCACTCCCACAGCTGCCACGCAGAGGGCAAAATCTGGTCCTACTGTCAGCAGAAAGCAGTTCACCAGCAGGATCTTCCATGTGACCTCCTGAAAAATCAGGAAATGACAGACAACAAAAAAGTACAGCATCCCAATCCCATAATAGACCAGCAGACCAGCAATGGAGATAAACAAAAGTTTCCAGAACCTGATTCGTCCGGCCTCTTCACACATCCACGCCATAATATACGCGGCAAGGGCAAACCCCAGAAGATATCCAAAGGACGGCCGGAGCAGATAGGAAAGACCTCCCCCTGAGGCAAAGATAGGCACCCCTGTTAATCCAATCAGCAGATATACGCCCACGCTGGCTCCTGCAAGACGCTTATTCAGAAGCAGGCCTGCAAGCAGTACAAAAAACCACTGAAGGGTAAAATGCATCGGAATTGGTTCTGTAGGCAATGTAATCTTAATAAATGCTCCGACAGCGACCAGCGCTGCAAACAAACCGCCTGCTGTCAGCTCACGTATACTCAAAAATTGTTTTTCACTTTTTATGTTCATCTTTTTGCTCCCAAATAATCCTTCCTTTTTTTCTTGTTCACAAAGTAGTTTAATATGCCGCCTGCGATAATAATAAAGGCGGCCATGACGAGAACACGCTTTGCCCCCTCCTTTGGCAGACTGCTCTCACTGCCGATGGAGTCTGAATAAAACAACAGTGTGTACGGAATCTCATGGGGGGATCCCATTGCCACTGTATCTGCAATAACCGGCATCTCCTCATCAAATACCAGTATGGGAATACGGAAAGTGGAGTTGCCGCCCTGTGTATTCTCATTATAGTAAGTCTTGCCGTCTACGATCATATAGTCATAATTAGGGCTGCTCCAGGTAATCTGGGCGAAACATTCTCCCTGTTCCACTGTCAGCCGGGTCGGAGACTCTACACTTGCCTTTCCACTCCCTCCTGATAAAGCAACCTCTATCGCATAATTTCCGTCTGCCAGAGTCTGTCCCTCCAAACGGCTCTCCGCCGCCGCGCTTGTGCAAGCCCCCATGCCTGCTGCCGCAAGTCCGAGACAGAATCCTGTCAGCGCCGCAAGACGCCGTAATATTTTCTTCCTGCTCCCGTCAGCCAGATCTTTCATACTATATCCCTCCTACAAATTTTTTTTCTTATATAAAAAGCTAAATGCAAGGACCATCAGTACTGCAAGATATGCTGCCAGGATTCCGATTCCCGCATAAGAAAAAGGCTCCCTGTTTGCGATACTGCGAATCATACTGCTTGCCTGTGAAAGAGGCAGCAGCTGGATTACCTCTCTCAGTCCATGAGGTATGGAATCCGATGCAAAAAATGTGTTGCACAGATAGGCCATCGGCATAATCACATAATTGGAAAAACGCGGCACATCCGTATGCGTTCTGGCGTAAAAGGATACCACCACCCCAAGGGTGGAGAACACTGCTCCGTTCAAAAACATAATGAGAAACGACCACCCGTTAAAGCAAAGCCTGACTCCAATAGGAAGCACCAGCAGGATAATCACACAGCCTGCATAGATTCCTCTTAAGCTTCCTCCGATAATCTGCCCCGCAATAAACTGCCACAGGGGTGTGGGGGAGATCATCACCTGGTCAAACGCCTTTTCATACAGGCGCTGCACATTCAGATTCTGTGCAATGGCATTAAAGCTGCCATTCATTGTTGTCAGAGCCACCACGCCCGGGATCAGAAACTGCAGGTACGGCTGTCCATGTGAGATTGTCTGAATCCCCATACCAAATACGAGAATATACATAAGCGGGGCAATCATTGCCGCCAGTGTAATCTTATAAAAATCTCTCCGGAATTCCACCCATTTTTCCCATAATACTGTTACGATTCCCATATTCTGCCTTTCTTCCTCTATTATTTTTTTAATGCCTTTCCAAATACTTTCCAACTTTTTCAAGAAACACATCTTCCAGCGTGGTATTTCTCAGAGATGCCAAATCCTTGCGTCCGGACAGATAACGGATTGCCTCCTCCTGCGTCTGGAAGAAAAAGCTTCTGGTCTGCTCCTCTGATACCTGATCCACCGCATAACATCCCAGCCGTTCAATCATTGCCCTGGGTGAATCCACCTCCTGAAGCCTTCCGCGGTCCATCAGTCCTACCCGGTCGCAGAGAATCTCCGCCTCCTCCATATAGTGTGTCGTAAGCAGGATGGTCAGATGATTCCGGTTTAATCTTTTCAGAAGATTCCACATCTGACGTCTGGCCAGGGCGTCCATCCCTGCTGTCGGCTCATCCAGAAGGAGAATCTCTGGTTCAGTAAGCAGTGCGCGGCATACCATGAGTTTCCTCTTCATGCCGCCTGAGAGCTTGCGGACTGTACGCTTTCTGTAATCCATAAGATCACAGAACTCCAAAAGCTCCTGTGTCTTTTCCCTTCTCTCCTTCTTTGGCACGAAATACAGTCTTCCCTGGTATTCCATGACCTCCTCTATGGTCATATCCTGCCTCATGGAGTACTCCTGTGTCACAACACTGATCTTACGTTTCAGTACCGTATTCTTTCTCGTCAGTCTCTCGCCGTCTATGAGAATCTCTCCTTCTGTAGGAAGAAAAAGTGTTGACAGCATTCCGATGGTCGTAGACTTCCCCGCACCGTTCGGCCCGAGAAGCCCGAAAAATCCCCCGGTTTCGATGGTCAGATCCAGTTCCTTTACAGCCGTAAATTCATCATATTTCTTCGTAAGCTTTTTTAGTTCAATCATGTCCGTTCTCTTTTACCACAATAATCGTATAATAGCTTGCATTTTCCGGCATCTCGTCTGCCTGCCTGTATATACGCTCCTCAGGAAGACCGCAGTTTTCCACCATGATTCCTTTCATGCCCTTTTCCTTAAGCGTCTGTTTCACGACAGAAAGTTTAGACGCCGCTTTCATCAGCACCTTGCTGCCCGGATAGGTCAGCGCCTCTTTAATATCATAAGTAGACGGAATAATATGAAGCTGTTCTGAGCGGTCAGCCAGACTGTCCCCAAGCTTTGCCGCCACTGCACAGAACGATGGAATACCATTAATAATCCGCGCCTCATATCCCCTTGCCTTTACAATGCGGTGAATATAAATATAGGTAGAATAGATGGTCGGATCACCAAGTGTAAGATATGCCACATCCTTTCCATCCTCCAGCCGTTCTATAATCCGTCTGGCTGCCTCCTCATAATTCTGCCCCAGTACCTTAAGATCCTTTGTCATGGGAGTGGAAAGATTCAGACATTCCTTTTGATCCAGCCCTTTTACAATTCCATCCGCAATCCGGTAGCTCACTGCATGTTCCCTGCCCTCTGCAGGTACGGCTATAACCGGACATTTTTCGATTGTCTCTACTGCAAGATAAGTCATAAGCCGGGAATCTCCCGGTCCGACTCCCACCCCGTATAAAGTTCCTTTCATGCTTGTAATTTCCTTTCTGAATTAAAGTCGAATATACATAAAAACACCTGTTTTCTTCCGAAAACAGGTATCATAAAAAACCGTGAAGCCTGACAGCTTCATGCTCTTCACATGAACCCACTTTCGTCGGAAGCTTGTTCATTAATATTTTCAGCAGGTTTCCTGGCTTGCAGATCATCACCTGACCATACCTTCTCGCATTTCTTCCTGCAATGGCATCACATGGTCCCACTCCCTGCTCACAGTGACCGGATCGCTCAGGTTTTACACCTGATTCCCTTTTAACCTGTCAGATTCACCCTGATGAGGACTCCACTGACAGGCACTGAAAATATTCTATAATGTAAGCGTCAAAAGGTATTTCCGCTAATACTTCTCTCTTAAATCCTTACAGACCTCTTCCACAGAGCGCCCTGTTTCCTTCGGGCGCCGGATAACGACCAGCGTCGTCCCTGTCTCCGTGCATGCCTGTATCTTTTCCTTCATTCCCCCGGCATCTCCAGACTCCTTTGTCACGAAGAAATCTGCATCCGCATAATGAATCGCTGCAATGTTCATTTCCTTTGAAAACGGGGCCTGCATGGCGATCAGGTTTTTCCCGGAAAAACCGCATTCTGCGCTGGACATTATGGAATCCGGCACAGAGAGTACTCTCGCACAGCAGCGCGCCCTATAATCCGGTATCTCGCAGAATCTTCTAAGTTCCTTGCTCCCGGTTGTAATAAGAATCCTTCCTTTTACGGTTTTCAGATATTCTACTGCCTCCTTTACAGAAGACACATACACAGCCTGATCTGTTCCCTCCTCCGGCATCTTTGTCTCTTCCCGCAGGCACCGGATATATTCTGTTTCTGTCCGTTCACATGCCTGCCTGATCTGCCTGGTTACCTCTGCAGCAAAGGGATGGGTCGCGTCAATCACAAGGTCAATAGAATGCTCCTGGATGAAAGAGCTCATCTCTTCCCTGTCCATCCGCCCGCAGATTACCTTTGTCTTCTCATCCTCTGCGATCCCCTCTTTTCCGTATTCTGTGGCAACACTTACTGTTACCTCTGCCCTGAGAGTCCGGAGGAAAGCAAGCAATTCAAGGCTTTCTGTTGTCCCGCCAAATAAAAGTATACCCGGCAGTTTCCCCTCCACAAGGGCAAGGGTAATCCCTCCGGCAATTCTCTTCGGCTGCAGAAGCTTTCCCTCTGGGGCACAGTATCTTGCAGCACGCTCACATACATTATCTACCCCTGCAGTCTTAAGGACAAAATCAGATCCTGTTATCTCACCTGAAACCTTCTGAAGCTCCCTGGCAGAGTAGGTATAAAATGGAAGATGATGTTCTCTTGAAAACGCCAGGATGCCAGGCTCCTCCTTCTTAAGATCAATACTTGCCAGACACGATACATTCTCAAGCTTAAGCCCGTGTTCCTTAAGAATTTTTTCCAGGGAAGCCTTAATCTGATGCTTTGACGTCCCCCGTCTGCATCCGATTCCCACCACGATACTGCGAAAGCTCCGTGACCTTAAGAAGAGTATATTTTCCTTCCGTTCACAAGCAAAATTCTCCCTGGCCCTGTCCACAACCGCAATCCCATATGCATAATCAGACAGCTCCTCCATACTGGTACACTGGATCAGTCCCTTCGGAACAGGTTCTGCTAAAGGCAATTCACTGTAAAACCCAATTGGTCTGTCCTCCAGCACTGCTGCTGATATCCTTGTCACAAGACTCCGGTCTGTGATCTCAAGGTCATTCTTTCGTGCAAATATGTCAACTGCAAATCTGCCCTGTACATCCGTGGCCGTTGTAATTACCGCTTTGGCATGCATTGCCCTTTCGATCTCCTTAGCAGCCTCCACTGCACCTCCCATGTGTCCGGAAAGCAGAGGGATCACATGCTCTCCCTTCTCATCCATCACAAGCACCGCAGAATCCGTATACTTGTCCTTCACCCAGGGTGCAATACATCTGACCGCAATTCCTGACGCACCGATGAATAAGAACATCTTCTTTCCCCACCGCTGCCCGACCCATGTCTTCAGATCCATGTCCGGCGTCTTCAGACCCTCTGTATCCCGAAGCCTTGCTGTCGTATATCCCTCACAGAGATAACCGCAGCCTGAAAGCTGCTCCTGAACACATCTGTTCAGCCTGTTCCCTGTCATTGTAAAACTAAAGATTACTATTTCCTTTTGATTATTCATAATTTTTAACATACACGCTTTTGCCTGCATTGTCAACACTTTATCATTACTTACTGTTCACTCCGTTCACAGTAACATTCGCAAATCCATTTAAAATTCACTTAGCGAATGGGATTTGCTCACACAGGAACCACAGTAGCTATGAACGGCCCCCTGGTCCATGAATAGTACCGCAATATCTGACAACGAACACAGTTGACAGAATCAGCACAAAGCCTGCCAGATCAATCAGCATAAACGGAGTCTTAAGCCAGACTGCCGAGAATACGGTAGCAGTCACGGCTTCAATGCAGGCATACAGGCTTGCCTTCGCAGGACCGGAAAATCTGACCGAATATGCATACAGCAGATATGCTGCCGCCGAACCGCCGATAATAATAAAAAACAGTGAAACAAGCACCATCCCATCCCAGCGCACCTCATAAATCCAGGGTCTGAACAGCAGGGTCAGCACAATACCCCCGAAGAGAAGGGACCACCCCACAATCACGGTAGACGAATATCTCTGGTACAGTGATTCCGGAACAACTGTATTCAGGAACATGCAGAAAGCACATCCAAGCCCCCATCCAAGCCCCTCCGGGGTCATAACCAGTGACTGCACATTTCCATGAGTGGATATAAGGAAAATGCCGCTTACTGCCAGGATGATGGCAGCAAGCTGTGCTCTGTCTGGCCTTTTCCTGTCCCGGATACAGACATATACCATGACAAGAACCGGACACAGATACTGCAGCACGGTAGCCGTACCCGCATTGGAACGCTGTACGGCTCCGAAAAAAGCCACCTGGAATGTCATAGTTCCACATATACCGGCAATCATCGTCTGCAGGAGATCCCGGCGGTTTCTGCACAATTTCAGCATTTCGTCCCGATTTGTACAGAGCAAAACCGCAGCCATTAGAATTCCGGAGGTAATCAGGCGGACCGGTATCAGCCAGGAAACCTTAATATCCCTTGTTTCAAATAAAAACTGGCCGAATACGCCGGAAACTCCCCATAATACTCCTGCAGACAGGCCCAGAAAAGCTCCTAACAGTGACTTTTTACCACTCATCCTTTTCAAACACCGTCTGTTCATCAACCGGTGTCTCTAAAGCCTTCAATGCTCTTGTAACCAGCTTTTCACGAATCTTGCGTGATTCATCCTCTCCCTGAGTCGGATCGCCAAGAGGATAAGGAATTCCCACCGCAGGAACAATCCGGTTCGCACCAATCGTGCGGGAAATCGGAACTACTGTACAGATATGCACAACTGGAATCCCATACTTCTCGATTCCTTTTACCATCGTTGCACCGCAACGAGTACAGGTTCCTCATGTAGAGGTCAGAATCACTGCGTCTACCCCTTCCTCAATAAACTTCTTTCCGATCTCATCGCCGAATCTGGCTGCTGAATTGGTTGCCGTCCCGGTTCCGGTTGTGCTGGCAAAGTATGGCAGAAGGCTTCCGATCTCGCCATTTTTCTCCTTCTCTCTTAAGACATCCAGCGGGATGACCAGATTGGGATTCTCCAGTACGAATTGTCTGTCGTATCCACCATGAATGGTCATATAATCTTCCCTGGACATGGCATCCATGCCCTCAATGGTATACTCTCCGAATTTTGTAGCATTGGATGACTCAATATGATCCGGATTGCCAAGAGGCACAATTCCGCCAGAGGTAACCACTGCAATCCTGGCTGCTTTCATATCCTCCACTGCCTTTGCCGGAGATACCCGGTCAAACTTCGGCATAGGAAGATCCGTCTCAAATTCCTCGCCCTTTATCTTTTTTACCAGCATACGGATTCCCCGCTCCGAACCACGCTCTTCGGCGAAATAGTTCACACGGATTCCCCGCTCCAGATACCCTTCAATGGAAGGTCCGAGAATCTCTTCTCCTGCCGCCATCTTCTTAATCAGACCCACCAGCTTCGGAACTGCCTTTCTCATGGTTGCCGCGGAATTTCCGGTTTTCACCAGGATTACATCCTGCTTAAACATATCAGCTCCTGGATTTTCCTCATACATACCAGAAAGAACCGGTATGCCAAGCCTCTCCTCCACTGCTTTGCAGATGGTTCCGCACGCAACGCCATAGCGCCCTGCATTGAACGCCGGACCTGCCACGAATACATCCGGCTGGTATTTTTTCACCATCTCTATAATTGTATCTGTAGCCTTATCCAGGTTTTCACCAAAATAGTTGTCACCGCAGATTACCGTAGCTGCAATCTCAAAATCTCCTCCCAGTCCTGCTTTTAACGCAAGTCCGGGACCGATTACTTCCTCTCTTACCTCCGGCTTATAGTCCGCCATTTCCTCTCCGCCGATTCCTCCGAAGAACTGATTGATATAATGTACAATCTTATAGGCTGCCATAACTCTTCTACCTCCCTCCTAATATCCTCTTGCCGCCAGCTTGTTAAAGCCATTGGCAATTGTAGATGCAATAATAATCTGAAGCTCTGCCTCAAAGGAACCGTCCTCATTTACACAGCCTGCCCAGCCGCCGATCTGGCTCTCTATATAATCCATCATTCCGATTACCTTATCCATGGCAGGGAATTTCAGTGTTGCATTTCCCTGACCGCAGGACGCCAGCGCCGTGGCCTCCTCGCAGGTATCTGCAAGGGATGCAGATTTTCCGTCCTTGCCTGGAAATTCATCCGTGATCAGGCATACCTTTGTACCGGCCCTCTCCACCTTGCGGCAGTTCATCATCAGATCCGTATCCGGGTTTCCGTAGCCTTCCTCTGTAATCAGCACACCGTCCAGCTCCAGCCACTGGCAGAACTTGGCAACCATGTCGGAATGTCTTTCTTTGTCCGCAAGAAATACATTTTCATTGGTCAGGATCACTCCCATAAAATTAATGTCCTTTCCATGATGCCGGTAGCAGTCTTCTATAACCGGATTATGCAGATGATGATAGGACGTCACCTTGTCACATGGAGCCACACAGTTTCCAGAAACAATCGCACCATCCATAATTTCTGTAGGATACATGAATGTAGGCACAATCTGCTTGGCATCCACGCCATAGTAATAAGTATCATGCAGAAGTCCCTGGGACTGCAGCATATGGATATATCCTACCTTCGGAAGATCCGGGTACTGGGCTGCCTGCTCAAAGACTGATTTTGTCTCAAATACCTCCAGTGTATCTGGCTCAAGCTTTCTGGCAAGTTCCCCAAGATAAGCAGCAGTCTTAAGACCTGCCAGTCTTCCCGCCCTTTCATATACATGAGTTTCGAGTCCCTCCTGGGGCTCAATCACAACACACAGATTCACTGTCTTAGAAAAAGGACAGTAGTCTGCTGCCGGACCGCTCATATCAATCACGCCCTCCTGGAATCCGACAATCCTTCCCACAGTCACGACACAGCAGCCGTCCAGTGCATGGGTTCTTCCGCTCCCTACCTGGGGAGATACCTTTCCGATCACGCCAGGAAAGATCTCTCCGCCGCTTACCTTCACACGGGGCTCGATCACATCCTTTACCGGCGTGATTCTCGTTGCCTCTCCAGGTCTTGCAATATCAAGATGACATTCCTTAAGCTTGTCATCCTCCAGCACCATGGCCTCCACTTCAGCCTTATTCACATAGAGCACCTGGTTCTCTATGTGAGATTCCTCCGCGAACTGAATATCTTTGATCACAAATTTCCCCAGTTCCAGTCTCATACAATTTCCTCCTTCTGCCAATGCAATGAATACTCTGTAACTGCTCTGCCGTCCCACAGTTACCAAAAACCTCAATTACTTACCTTTGGGGAACATATCTGCCATAATTGTCTGATGCGGTGCAATACGGATAAAATCCCCGCCGTCCCAAAATCCAGTAAGAAGACGCTCAAGATAAGACAGATCTCCCTCTATCGGAAGCTGATGCAGATGCAGCTTCTCTGCCATCACAGCAGTTTCTTTAAAAAAGCGCTCATAATCATATGCTTTTGTGTCTATGATTCCCAGATGCTTATAATTCCCGAGAATCTCTTCATATATAATATCTGCCATCTCTTTTCCATATTTCTCTACAGTAAACAGATATTCCTTATAGATGTTCGACTCACCGCCAAGCCATCCACGAGTCAGGAAATAGGTCTCCCCCTGCTTCATGATTTCTCTTTTTCTCTGTAGGAAGCCTGTACAGTTCGCGTCCGATCTCAGACATTGCAAGAGATTCCATCATGGTTTCCGGTGATGCATAAGTCGGCTGCAGGCTCTTCAGATCCATATTCGTAATGATTGCCCCATATAAGAACGGTGCGCCCGGCCTTGTTACCTCAGCAATAATCAGACCTGCAAGACACTCTGCATTTGCCTGGATAATAGAGCCTGCACAAGTAATCGGACCTGTAGCACCATTCATCGGAATCGGCGCATACAATACAGGAAGCCCGGTCTCTGCCATATACATTACTTTCTCAACAGATTCTTTCGTACATACAAATGGCGAAGTAGGCTCACAGTACAGGATAAATAATGGTTTCTGAACCAGCTTATCCAGACTTCCCCTGACTACAGTGGCCATCTCAACAACATTTTTCGTTGATTCAAGATCCGCGGTAATTACAACCTGCGGCTTAGAACTGTAGCGGATCATTGCCGCATACTCATGCTCATAAGAAGTCTTCGGATGGTCATAAACCTGACACTGCGACATCATGTAATCAATATAAGGCATTGCATCTGCAACCTTTACACAGTTCTTGTTGTCTTCCTCATTACAGAGCCTGTTCTCGCCAGTAAACGGATCAATGATATTCGGTTCTGCAGATCCAACTCCATAATATGCATTTCTTCCGCTGACATCCATGGAAAAATTTCCGTCTCTGTCATAGAGAAGAATTCTTGAGGGGGCTGCGTTGATCGCCCATTCCACAATCGTCGGTGGGAAGTAAACTCTCTTCTTCTCCACGCGGCATCCGGCTTCCTTAAGCTTCTCCCTGGCTTCCTTATGCTGCACCTCTAATCCTACATCATTCAGAATATCCAGTGTACAGCTATGTATCTGTTCCATCTCTTCTCTTGTCAGAAAAGAAACGCCCTGCCCTCTAAAACTTGGTCTCATATTTACATTCATGTTTGCTCTCCTTCACTAATCCCCTATGTTGTTAATCTATTTATTCTTTTCCTGCATCAGTTTCTTCGCAAGCTCTACTGCCAGCGGTGCATTTGCACTGTATCCGTCAGCCCCGATCTGCTCAGCAAATACCTGGTTCACCGGTGCACCGCCGATCATGATCTTCACCTTGTCACGAAGGCCCGCCTCTTCGATTGCCTCAATGGTATCCTGCATTGCATACATAGTTGTGGTAAGCATCGCAGACATGCCAAGAATATCTACGTCTTCATTTTCCTGGATTGCCTCAACAATGTCTTCAGGCTCTACATCCATTCCAAGGTCAATTACCTCAAATCCGGCACTTTCAAGAAGGAGAACAACCAGATTCTTTCCGATATCGTGCATATCACCTGCAACTGTTGCAAAAATAGCCTTCCCCGCTGCATCTGCCGCACCGCTTACAAGCAGCGGCTTTACAATCTCCACGCCTTTCTTCATTGCCTTAGAAGCAACCAGGAGCTCCGGCACATAAATCTGTCCCAGACGGAACTTTTCGCCAAGAACATTAATTGGTTCTACAAGTCCTCCGTTCAATACATCAAGCGGGGCGTTTCCCTCATCAAGAGCCGCCTGAGTTAATCCGACTACCTCGTTCACATTTCCAGCTTCTACGCAAGCCGCTAATTCAGTTAATTTTGACATACGTAATCCTCTCTTTCTTTTTTTCATTGTTGGAGATTTTCATCCGTGAAATTGCACAAAAATGTTAATCTCATATGTTATAGTGTTGTTTATATCATATACATTTATGGATAAAATAGCAATTTGTCAGACGGTCTTAATAAGGAAACAAATTCCCCTCTATGTTTCCTTTTAGGAAACATAGTTCCCCTTTTTTGTGTATTTTTTATACGTTTTCAATTTTTTTCATAAAAATTCAATTATTTATTGATTTATATTGTTTTATTCAATACAAATATTGAGGGTTTCTATATGTTCTGTACACGATTCTGCATCTGCTTAATGAATTTACGATTACCTTTTTAACATTTTTTGGACAGTCTGCCGAGAAACAAAGAGAAAAGAACATTACTGGCCGCGAAGTAAACAGCAGCAAAAGAACAAGACCATGGACAGGATCCATGGCCTTGTTCTTTCGCGATTACAAATTTAGTTTTGGGAACCTCATATTTTTATTCCATCCGGTCAGTCAAGAAAGCCTTCCAACGTTATTTCCGTCTTAACGCCATTCTTTTCATTGAAATCACGGCATGCTTTATAATATGCCTGGATATTCTCATTGGTCACGCTAGGTGCCAGATCACATCCAGAGGAAAGTACAAAATGAGGATACGGCCTCATGTCCTCCAAAAGCTGATAAGTAGCCTTGTAAATCTCCTCCTCTGTTCCGGTAAAGAAACATGAGGATGGATCAATGTTGCCGAATACAAGCACATCTGCCGGAATCTGCGGAAGAATCTTGTTCATGTCAACGCCGTTTCCAAAATGGAAACCTTTGCATCCCGTATCATACATGGTGCGTGCAGATGCTTCCACTTTTCCACAGTCATGAAGGATCAGGTAGAAATATTCATCCTGCACAGCCTCTACCAGCTTTTTCACATATACGTTGGAAAATTCATCCAGCATCTCTGGAGAGAGGATACCTGCCGTCGGCTCTGCCACAAAGATTCCGTTTGCGCCCTTTTCCTTGTAGAGCTTCGCACGCCTGATCAGGAAATCTGTGGAAATCTCTAAAAGTTCCTTCATCTCTTCCGGCTCTGAGATGGTGCACATCAATGCGTTTGACACTTCCATCAAATTCGCAGCCAGAGAGAATGGTCCGAGCATACCGCCGAATACCGGGCGGTCCTTTACAAGCTCCTGAGCTTCAATGATCGCATCCGCAAACATCTGCTGTCTCCCGGCATTGATGTCCGGTACCGGCATCTCAGACAGTTTGTCCAACGACTTCAAAACATGCTTCTTCACCCCCGGAGCCTGCTTGTCGCTGAATGTAATCTTTGCTCCAAACGCCTCACTGTCTACCGTAAGGTCCATCCCAGTGATCGCTGCAATCGTCTCTGGATATTCTGTGATTACTTCTTTCATGGCAGCCGCCATATTTTTTCTGTCCGTTACTGACTCAATAACCCCCATATTGATGTTCTTCAGCACCGGAAAGAACAATACCGGCAGGTTTCTGACATCCTTTGAATCAATAATATCCTTTGACCATCTGTCCATATTGATTTTCATCTTGTAAAACCTCCTATCCTCTTACTCTTATTGAAAACCGTATTACGTATGATAGATATTGTCTATATCATACAAATCTCTAGTTAAAAATTCAATTTTTTATAAAGTTCCTTTTTCGAAACAAAATTTTCTTTCTGTTTCTTTTCAAGAAACTTTCACCCCATTTATCCATGCTTTTTTTTGTTTTTTTTACTTTTCCCCTCAAATTCATCCTTTTTGTGATTTTAATTACTATTTTCTTCCCATTGAATTTATTATTGATTTTTATTATAATTATCTATACACCTTAATCAATCAGCATGTTAATTTTGTTACATCCGAGGAGGTTTAATATGGACAATTTAAATGATCTCAACTCTGCTTCATTTTCACAGCATGTAAGCAGCCGCATCAAATTTTACCGCAAGGTAAAGCATATGTCCCTTGAAACAATGGCAAAAAGAATCCACAAAAGCAAATCCACTCTCTCCAAATATGAAAATGGACACATTGCAGTAGATGTGGAGACGCTGTATGAAATCGCAGAAGTGCTGGATATGAACATCAATCAGTTTGTAGATTACACTCCTCTGCATCCCCAGGCACGTGCTTCTTGCTGCGCAAACCCCCTGGGAAACCAGAATGATTTTTACATCTATTACTACGATGGCCGGACAAAAAAAATAACAAAGACTTATCTTCTTCTGAATCCAAATCCGGAGAATAGTGCGGCGAATACAATTCCCTGTTATTGCTATATGGACGTGCCCTCCTTTGATAAGCACGTCCTTTGTAAATATTTTTATACAGGTAATATGATTTTTAATGACCTCGTATCTTACATTACTCTGGATAACCTGAATAATTCGATTGAAAAGATCTACATGTGTTTCCTCAACCCATTTCACCATACGCTGGATACCGAGGGACTAATGATGGGAATCTCTTACAATCCGATCACTCCGTTTACACTGAAGTTCGTCCTTTCCAAGACGCCTAAAGCTGAATCCTCCCTGACTAAAGAAAGGATCGGACTTCAGAAAGAAGAACTGAAAGCGCTGAAGACACTGAACATGATTCTGCTGAACAACATGATCCCCTGATCACAGCTCTGCGCAGCCTCGTTTTGACGCGGGACAAGCCGCGCCGTAAGGGCAGAAATCACAGGGAAGCAGGAGGTCCTTCACATCCTCTGGTACAATTCCCATAATACCGGACGCCGACTTCACCGGAACCATCATTAGATTCCCTGTCAGTCTGCATCCAATATCCTCCGGCTTAAGGAGCCGGAACAATGCTTTCTGATTGCTCAGCGCAAACTGATGCTGTCCGGGGCTCCACAGATGAGTCCTGGACATACCCTCCTCCTTAAGCCCGGCCAGGACATGTCTTCCAAGCCACCCCTGGGCAGCTTCCACATAGGCGCTCCCCCAGGTATCCAGAAAATACTGCTCCATGATATCCTCTGTCTGTTCTGCGAGCTCCCCATATCCGCACAGGGACGCCACGAAGCTGACCACCTGTCTGGCATCTTTTAGAATCCGCCCCGGCATGTCTCCCGTAAATTTCTCCTGGCATTCCAGGACAACCTCCGTTTCCCCGGCCGTCTCTATGTTGTCGCACTGATATACCATCCCGATCTCCAGATTCTCCACTGCCTTTTCCCGGGCGTCTTCCACACTGCTCCCATATTTTGCCGGGATATCTGCCATATCAATTCCCGACAGACGTTGAAAATAATCATTCACATCTTCAAAAAAATCAAGTTTTTTTCGCAGAATAATTCTCTCTGTTTTCATCTGTTTCCCTCCTGTTTTTTTAATTTTACCGGTTATTATATCAGTTTTCTGAATATTTGTCCATTATTTTTATTGACAGAAGTAGATTCGGATTGTACAATATAGACAATTTACTCTCTGATTTTATGAAAAAGGAGGACAATTTTATGAACATAAGCTTTTTACCAGACGCTAAAAAAATCCAGGCAGATGCCGGGGGAAACCTTTTATCCATCGCCGAAAAGGCCGGTATTCTCATTGATGCCAGCTGTGCAGGTGCAGGAAAATGCGGAAAATGCAAGGTGAAAATCACAGAAGGGAATCCCGGAGAGATTACCCCGGCAGAGCGTGAGCTGTTATCTGAAAACGAGCTTGCAGGCGGATACCGTCTCGCATGCTGTGTCACAGTCCAGTCCGATCTGGAGGTTGTCATCCCCACACTGCACGGCGGATCCACCCGTAAGAAAAAGATGACCAGACTTCCGGACGGCTTTCAGCCTGAAGAGCGGATTCTGTCCGTCTTCAGCAAAGTCCCGAAGGCAAGCATGAAGTACCAGATGAATGACCTGGGGCGTATCGCCGAAGCCTTCCAAAAATCCGGGCTTCGTCCTGCTCCCGGCCTGATCCGGCAGCTCCACCAGGCCTTAGAGACATCCCGGGGCAAGGTAACCGCAACATTTTGCAAAGACACACTTCTGAACCTTGAGGAGGATGACCACACATCCCAGTGCTTCGGAATTGCATTTGACATCGGAACCACTACGGTTGTAGGCATGCTTTGGGATATGCACGCCGGACAGATTACTGACGTAGAGGCACGCACCAATTATCAGAGCATTTACGGCGCTGATGTCATCTCACGCATCCAGTTCTGCAACGAAGCCGCCTCCCATACGGAAGTTATGCAGAAAAAGGTCGTCCAGTGTATGAATGATATCCTGGAGGATCTCTTAAGCCGCAATGATATAGAGCCCGGGCATGTATATGACGCCACTATCGTGGGTAATACAACCATGAGCCACCTGGTATTCGGCGTACACCCAAAGTCCATGGCGCGCACCCCCTTTGCACCAGTCTTCTGTTCTGCGCAGAATATGCGGGCTGACAGGCTGGGACTTAGGATCAGCCCGTATGCAAATGTATTCCTTCTCCCGAACATTGCCGGGCATGTGGGCTCTGACATTGTGGGAATGATGCTCGCTGTCCGCATAGATTCTCTGGACGGCTGTCATATCGCCATTGACATCGGCACAAACGGGGAGGTCGTCCTGACCAAAAACGGCCGTATGGTAACCTGTTCCACTGCCGCCGGGCCTGCCTTTGAAGGCGCCACCATCCACCACGGAATGCGCGCCGCCCCCGGAGCAATTGAAAGCGTAGAAATCACGGAAGATGCCATCAGTATCCAGACCATCGAAGATCTGCCCCCAATCGGAATCTGCGGTTCCGGGCTGATCGACGCAGTTGCACAGGTGCTGGATGCAGGGATCGTAGAGAACAGCGGACGGATGCTGACTAGAGACGAAGCTGATAAAGCCGGCATTTCCCCAGAACTTTCCAGACGCCTGGCAGAAACTCCCCAGGGCCTTTCCTTCGTCCTCGCATACCGGGAAGGAAAAGATGACATCCTCCTGACCCAGCAGGATGTCCGGGAAGTACAGCTCGCAAAAGGCGCCATCCTCGCCGGCATCCAGACGCTGATGAAAAACCTTGAAATTGCAGAGGAAGATCTTGATTCCATCATGCTTGCAGGCGCATTCGGCAATTACATCCGCAAGGAAAGCGCCCTCAGAATCGGTCTGTTCCCACGCATCTCCATTGACCGGATCTTCTCCGTAGGCAATGCCGCCGGCTCCGGCTCCAGCATGGCGCTGCTATCTGACGCAGAACGAAAGCATGCCTGCGAAATAGCAGAAAAAACAGAACACATAGAATTGTCCATGAATATGGACTTCCAGGAATTCTATATAACTGCCATGTCATTTGAATAAAGAATGTGCCTTGGCACATTCTTTATTCAGACACCAAAAAGACATCATCTATTGTATGCCCACAATACATGACGCTTTTTGTTTCAGTCAGTCATTTATCATTATCAACACTATAACAAATAAATGAAAAAAGAAAAGTCCGTCTTCTACCAAACGAACCTTACATCTTATCTCCGACAATTACACACTTATCATCAATAGAATGTTTCGCTTTGGATGGAAGCCCCATTCTACACATAAACAGGTAATCTGACTACAGAGCATGCTCTTCACAGTGACCTCATCGTTCAGGACTTTCACCTGATTCCCACTGAATATGTGTTTACATCTTTACCCTAACACATTCCTGCAGCCGTGTCAAGCAAAAAAGCAAATTGGGGACGGGGCATTTTTAAAAATGCCCCGTCCCCAATTTGGCAGATTTGAATCCTATAGGATTTTGTGATATGATTGTATGAGGTGTTTTAGGATTTCGGGAACGCAAAGCGCGGAGAAATCCGGTGTATCATGAGCGTCAAAATGCCTTTTGGCGCTTTCATCATATGATGAATAAGGGAGGAGTACATCTATGAAAATAAAAATACGTGCACTTGCCTGCATGATGTCTGCTGCCCTTTTGTCTGCTTCCTTATATGGATGCAGCACGGAAAAGGCAGATCACAAAAAAGCAAACCAGGAAGAGATCACCCGGCATCAGGATGCCGGTGAAGCGGAACACACACCAGAAGATGAAGATCTTTTGTGGATGGAGGAACTGGAAGAAACAGAGAATAGCTTCTGTTACAGTGTGGACAGCGAGGTGGCAGGCCTGAATCCGGTTACGAATGCATCAGAGGCTGACAACCAGGCATATAACATGATCTGTGAGCCCCTGGTGCGCAATGTCTGCGGTCCAGGGGATACCTCCAGGATGATTCCGGCTGCGGCAAAAAGCTGGAACGTCAGCAGGGACGGGAAGACTTACACCTTCCACCTCCGTAAAAATGCAAAATGGAATGACGGCGTACGCCTTACGGCAAAGGACTTTGAATATACGTTCCGGCTGATGGCAGATCCAGAGGCTGCTGCCGTAAATGCATGGCTTTTTGACGGGATCATAAAAAACTTCAGTGCTGCGCTGCATGGCAATGGCAGACATACCGCCAAGGATATCAAAGTAACTGCAAAAAATAACCGGACCTTAGTAATCCGGCTTGAACGTCCCACCCCCTTCTTTTTAGAGCTTGCGGCAAATATCTATCCTGTAAGGCAGGATAAATATGAGGAATGGGGCGAAGCATATGGCTCTGCTGTGGATAAAATTATCTGCAGCGGCCCTTTTGAGGCAGCCTCCTGGGTACAGGACAAAGAGCTCGTTGTAACGAAAAATGAAAGCTACTGGGATGCAGACACTATAAAGCTTGACAAAATCGTACAAAAAGTGATCCCGGATCCGGAGGATGCCGTCCGGTTATTCATAAACGGACGGCTTGATGTTGTTTCAGCCTCTGATCCAGAGCTGACTGCACAGATTAAAAAAGCCGGTATCTCCCAGGTCCGGATTGTTCCGGACGGCGCTCCGGAATTTCTGATGTTTAATCTGAACCACGAACTTCTGTCTAACATAAAGATCCGGCAGGCACTGTCTGCCTCATCTCCCCGGCAGGAACTTGCCGATGCACTTCCCGGAGGAGGCCGCCCGCTCTATTCCATCATACCTGATACCATGATGATCGGGGAAAACAGCTATGCCGAACTCGTAAAGGATAAAAATGATTTTGTAAATGATCTTATGGAGAACGAAAAAGAGCCGAAAGCACTTTTTGAAGACGGTTTAAAAGAGCTTGGAAAACCCGCAGATACCTCTGCGGTAACCATCCGTTTTGCAAGCCGGGGGACAGATGAGGTTTCAGAAAAGCTAGCCGGGATCTACAAGGAGACCTGGGAAAAGACTCTCGGAATCCATGTAGAAATCAGCAGGATGGAATGGGATGAAATGTGGGAAAAGGTTGATACCGGAGATTATGATATTGCAGCCGCAGGATGGAGTCCCTACTACAATGAGCCAGGTGCGATTCTAAAGCTTTTTAATCCGGTAAGCGGATATTTTAATGCATCCAAAACCGGATGGAACAACAATGCATCCAGAAAATTTAAAAGGCTGTGTGATGAAGCCCTCACTACCAGCAATGATAAGGAATTAGCCTCCATTTATCTGAAAATGGAACGGCTGCTTGTGCAGGGCGCAGTAATTGCACCGGTATATCTGGAGCATAACCTGACCTTTCTGTCCCATACGGTGAAAAATTATCTGGTATCTGGAAACGGATTTCCAGACTGGACGGCAGTAGAGAAGATCGATCAATAAAAAAACAGTGGACGCAGCCAGCCCATCTAATAGTCTCTTTCAACGAGGAGCTGGATACTGAAAGGCGTCACTTGATCGGGCCAGGTGCCGTGCAGCGGAGTGCACGGCACCGTAAACAGGAACCTTTAAAAGACTCCTGCAATAAAAATCTCAGCCCCAATTACAACCAGGATAGATCCTCCCAGAACCTGGGCCTTATTCGCAAGCCTCGTGCCAAATTTCTTCCCGATTACAAGTCCGCACATGCAGATCACAAAGGTAACCGCTGCAATAATCATAGCAGCCGCAAATGCCATCAGAAGCTGGTATCCTGCAATTGTAAATCCTACAGACAGGGCATCAATGGACGTTGCAATCCCCTGCATAAAAAGCACTGCCAGCCCTATCCCTGTATGTTCTGTCCCTGGATTTTCAGCATCCTGATTATGTATTCCCTCGTACAGCATATTTCCACCGATCCATCCAAGAAGCAGAAGAGCAATCCATGGAATCAGTCTTTCAAACATCCCGAAATACCGGGCGATTGTATGAACAAAAAACCATCCTGTCA
The DNA here is from genome assembly GCA_910576335.1 of Lachnospiraceae bacterium. Lineage (GTDB taxonomy): Bacteria > Bacillota > Clostridia > Lachnospirales > Lachnospiraceae > CAPEBR01. The sequence continues at coordinate 60,084 of CAJTIU010000009.1, read as the reverse complement.
TAGGCATTACTGCCTGAAAAACTGCAAATACCCCTGCAACTGCGCACATTTTTCTCTTCTTCATTCCAGGCTCATTCAGGCCATTGGCCAAAGACACAGAAAAAGCATCCATAGCGAGACCCGCACCAAGCAAAATACTGTTGAAAAGAAATATAAAATCCATCTTCATCTGATATCCTCCTATGTAATAAACTAAACCAGAATTCCGATATAACTGTCCGCTCAATCAGAATTCTGGTTTTACATAAAAAGAGACTCTCCGTATAGCTTTACAGTTATACATGAGTCTCGCAATTTAAAACAAGCCAGGTCAGAATAACCAGTATGTTGACTTGCTACGCAGTCTGTGCGCCCGCTACTCCCTCACGGAATTTGATTCTTAATATACCATCCGTGGAAATAATTGTCAAGCATACATTCGAATTATCGAATTATTCTTGCTGCAGGGAATCCGAGGGTTACTGTTCACTCCGTGACCAGTAACATTCACAAATCCATCTAAAATTCGCTCCGCGAATGGGATTTGCTCACACCTGAATCATTTTCTTACGGTCTGTGCATTTACTGCACAGACCGTAAGAAAGCCCTCTCTGTCACAGAAATAGAATTTCGTCGCCCACCAGTCTTGCGTGGCACATCGAGGTCTCATTGTCCAGTCGGCAGGATACCTCGCCGATGGTCAGAAGCATGCCGGGATAAGCAATCTCGCATTCCAGCCGTGCGCCTCCCTGGTTTTCCAGCTTTTTCTTTGCAGCCTCCCAGTCCTTTTCAATCTGTGCCAGCTTCATCCTGCCTACAGACTGGTCGAAACGAAGCTTGCTCATACGCTGGATCTTATTGGGGCTGTCAGGCTGGCGCTCTAGCTTTTCCATCTCATTATCATATTCTTCGACTTCCATCCTCAGATGGTTGATCTCATATTCCGCAGAGGGCAGACCACCTAAATAGATTGCAGTCTGACTTTCCATCTTGGAACCGATTACTTTGGCAGAGACCTTTCTGGAAGCCCGGATTTTGCCGCCGATAATAATTCCCCGCCCTGAGTGAACCTGTATCTCTCCATCACAATAGACACTACTGTTAACGATACAGTCAGCATGAAGATTTCCTCCTGCATGAACGATGGTGTTTTCAAGATATCTGGCATAAACATTCTTCCTGGCACGGATGATGGACCTGGAACTTCCTACAATTCCCTTTGCCACAACCAGATCACCGCCAGCATCTACACTGCCAGATTCCACGACTCCATCTACACGGATATTACCCATGGCACGGACGCTGAAACCGCCGCACACATTTCCCCGGATGTGGACATCTCCCATGTAATTGATGTTTCCTGTAGAATAATCTACATTCTCGGCAATCTCCAGTGCAGACCGCACCTGAAACCCCTGGCCGCTGTATTCTACATGTCCGTCCTGGGAAGCTAAAAGCCTGCTTCCATCCTCACTGAGTTCTGTATTCATTCCTTTGTTTAGCGAAACTGTTTTTCCGTCCTTTGCAGGAATCTCCTGATCCAGCACAGTTCTTCCTGGCTCTCCGGCTGTGGGCTCAATAGCCTGACAGATGATGCCGCCCTTTTCTACACTTTGGAAAAGGTTCAAGGATGTATAATCTACCCGGTCGTGCTCGTCAACTACAAATTTCCGTTCAATAGAACGGGCAAAAAATTCTTCGATATAACCATCCTTTCCGTGATGCGCTGTTTTTCCCTTCGCAACCGGAAAGATATGAAAGTAACGTTTCTGGTCCCCGGGAAGCCGGTCCAAAAGTTCCTCATCTATACCGTAAGCGACTCCCTGCTCCTTTAATGCATTGTCCAGGAGTTCGCGGTCCAGCTCTTTTCCGTTTCCTAACGGCGGAAGAACCATAAGCCATGCCGCCATCTTGTTATTAGCAACAAAAACCAACGGATGTGCATCCATCTCTACAGGGGGAATCTCCTGATCCCCGAAGTTCTCCTGGTCCCCAAAGTTCTCCTGATCCCTGGAAATCTCAGATGCCTCAGGAGGCTTCGTGGCAGCTTCCTTAAGACGTGAGACAGAGGCCTCTGTAATCATACTCCCGATACGCCCAAGCTCACGCCGCTGTTCTTCCCTGGACAGGTCTTCACAGCCTTCTAAAAAAAGCTGGGGACGTGAAAGCTGCCCTGACTGTGAAACCCGCAGATCATAAAGCTGATACAGCGCATGATCCACTGGAAGATCTATCGCAACACCGACAGGAGATGGCTGGGGAGAAAGAACCTTTTCCTCTTTTGGCAGCAACTGCTCCAGAATCGCTTCCTCTGCACTTTCTTTTGATTTTGAACCAAATAAACGAACAAAAATAGGATGTTTGAATTCCATGCATTCGTCACCTCCTTAAACATGGAGTATCAATACATGTAACTGTAAGGGTATGTAACAGTTACTTATATTTATATTATATACATAACAGGTCAGAATTGACAAGCAATAATTTAAAAAATATAAATTTGTGCATAGATTCCGAAAAAAAGGAAGAAAAACCCAATTGTTTCAGAATCATCAGAACAATCGGGGACGGGGTAAAATTAATTTTACCCCGTCCCCGATTGTTAAATTTCCTCTGACTCATCTTCTTCACCAAGTTCCTGCACCTGTATACTGTCTGTTTCTGTAAAAGCTTCAAGCATCTTGCGTACCTCGTTCTGGGCTATGGAACCCGAACATAAAGACAGACTCACCATCAAGATGAGAAACAGTTTATATATCTTTTCTTTCATTCATATTCCTCCAATTCAATCTCTGCTTTTCTTCACACTTGCAATGAGTTGAACAGGAGTTGATTCAATTGTCCAAACGGACCTTCTGATTAATTAATGTGCATCCATCCGGCAATAATATAAACAAAGTCAAAAAGAAAAGGAGAAAAACTATAGTAAGAAAAAGCTGCGGGCTAAATCCATTGGAGAAAGCAGCAGGCATAGATATGGGGAATGTATGCCTAGTATAACCCACACTAATTATATCTTCAGTATGTAAATCGTTTTTGTCTAGAAGCGAAAGCTTAAAGCAGATCGTATTACTGCTTTCTTCAGAGGTATCAATGCTTTCCGAGATTCCCCATGTTTCAATTATAGATGTCTTATCTGAGAATTCATAAAGTCTGGAATTGTCATAAAGGAGCACATTCATAGCCAGACACATAGCAAAAAGAATCATAATGAATGAGACTATAATACGTAATAGATGTTTTTTCTTATTTTTTGTTTTCATTACAATTCCTTTCTCTGGCGGAAAAATCTTAAGGATTTTCCCGCCAACGTGGTCGGATCGCTCCATCGGTTGTTGAGATTTTGAACTTGTCTTCCGCACAAACTAATATAGATGCCAAATACAAAAAAAATCAAAAAAACCATGTCCAACTATATAACAAGAAATTACAGATACAGGCTAAAGATAGATAAATAGCAGGTTCACATTTCCCTAATGAAATAGTACGTTGTTTCTCTTTCTTATTGAAAAAATATTTTCCTATCATTCTCCATACTACATAGCCTAAAATTGCACCTAATGTATTCATCATTAAATCATCAATATCCACTAATCTGTTAGTTGGCAACTGTGCAAATTCAATAAAGGCAGAAAATAAGAAACCAGTTAAAGTCACTTTCAAAGGATTTCTATAGTTCTTCCAAATATAGGGAAGTAAAAACCCTAAAGGCATAAGCATGATTACGTTCATACAATATGTGAACATACCCTCTGATTGAAAAGGTATTAAACTAATATTAGCCCGTTGAAAAACAGCTATCAGCCCACCTTTTGAAATCATATCCCATATAGAGCCTATTCCAGTAACAGAAATAACAAGCCATATATAAATCATCATAATATACGTCCATACATAATGTGTAGATGTGGACTTTTTCTTACCTAATAACATGACTGTTTGATATGCCATTACTGGAGCTATGGTTAAAATAATTGGAATAATTAACATTAAAAGCATTTTTCCACCTCTTTCTTGTGTTTGTCAAGCTAAGTTTAGCACATATATTTAGAAGAAATTTTAAAAAACATGAAATTCTTTCTTAAAATTCTGCTCATATTTCATAGGTATGTATCCCATACCATCAGATACTTGCTCAATGTCTAAATCCAAAAACGGGAAAAACTTCCTGTATACAGATTGATTACCCGGAACATCTGCTCCACAGCCAAAATCATATTCTCTTTTGCATTCTCAGGAACCATGGCCTCATCCAGTGTAGTCACCTCCCGGACAATTGGAAAAAACGCGTCAATCCCCGCTACGTTACATTCTCCTGCATCCTTTGTGACGCCGCCGGCAAAAGCGAACACTTTCGCACCGTACTTTTTCGCAAGCCGGGCCACTCCCACCGGAGCCTTGCCCATGGCAGTCTGAAAATCCAGGCATCCTTCCCCTGTGACGACGATATCTGCGTCTTTCACTTCCTCCTCCAGCCGGATTGCATCCAAAACAATCTCAATTCCGGACTTTAATTCCACATTGGGAAGGTAGCTGAGGAACGCAAAGCCAAGTCCTCCTGCCGCACCTGCACCTTCTGCCGTTCTGTAATCCCTGCCAGTAAATTCCTGAGTCTTATCTGCAAAATGCTTCAATTTATCATCAAAATTCTGCCTTTCCTCTTCCTTAACCCCCTTTTGCGGCCCGAATACATACACTGCTCCATTCTCGCCGCAAAGTGGGTTCTTCACGTCGCAGGCAATGCTGAAATGGCATTCCTTTAATTCTTTAGGAACATGCCCTGCAGTGATGGACGCAATCCTGTCCAGATCCTGAATCCCTGGTCTGACAGGTCTGCCTCCTGCATCCATGATCTCGTAGCCCAGCGCCTGGAGCATGCCTGCTCCACCTTCGCTTGTAGCGCTTCCGCCAATACCAATGATAAATTCACGGCATCCCCGCCTGACTGCATCCAGAATCATCTCGCCGACACCATATGTAGTCGCCCTGGATGGATCCAGTTCTTCTCCTTTTACCAAGATGATCCCGGATGCCTCTGCCATCTCCAGCACCGCTGTCCGTTTATCTCCAAGGATCCCATACTTTGCACTGGTTTTTGCTCCCAGCGGACCTGTCACCTCCATGGATACATACTCTCCGCCCAGACCTTCCACCAATGCCTCGACCGTCCCTTCCCCACCGTCAGCCAGAGGCTTTACAACAATATCTGCAGTACATACCCTTTCAACCCCTGCTTTTACGGCATTCCCCGCCTCCATGGAACTCATACTCCCCTTAAAAGAATCCATTGCGATTACAACCTTCATATCATTTTCTCCTCATTCTTCGCCAATCTGGGACGGGGCATTTTTAAAAATGCCCCGTCCCAGATTGACAAATTGACAGGTTGATTAGTTATCCGCATATAGCTTCACAAGCTCTAAGATCACATCCACGCTTTTATCCATTCCTTCTACGGTTATATGCTCATAAGGCCCATGGTAGGCATGTCCGCCTGTTCCCAGGTTCGGGCAGGGAAGTCCCTTAAAGCTTAACTGGCATCCGTCCGTACCGCCGCGGATCGGGAGGATGAGCGGGGTGACATCTGCCAGCTCACATGCCTTTTTTGCATTATCAATCAGATGCATGCAGCCGTCGATAATCCCTGCCATGTTCTTATACTGCTCGGTGATGGTCAGTTTAACGGTGTCCGCGCCCCACTTCTCATTCAGGTTCTTTTCGATCAGGTGCAGAGTATTCTTGCGCGCCTCGAAGAATTCTGTGCTATGATCACGGACAATATAATTAAGCTGTGCAGCCGCTACGTCACCTGACATACCCATAAGGTGATAGAAGCCTTCATATTCTTCGGTTCCTCTCGGTGTCTCCATGCCGGGAAGCATCTGATTAATCTCCATTGCCACGAGAGAGGCATTGATCATGGTATCTTTGGATGAGCCGGGATGTACATTAAAGCCTTTCACGTCAAAGACCGCTTTGCAGGCATTGAAGTTCTCGTACTGGATCTCGCCTTCTGTGTCTCCGTCCAGTGTATAGGCATATTTCGCTCCGAACTCCTCTACGTTAAAATGAGCCGCACCTGTCCCGATCTCCTCGTCCGGTGTAAATGCAACGCTGAGCGGTCCGTGTGGTATCTTCTCGTCCTGAAGTCGTTCAATCAGGGTAAGAATCTCGGCGATGCCTGCCTTATCATCTGCGCCAAGTACGGTTGTCCCGTCCGACGTAATAAGGGTGCGTCCTTTTAGGCTCTTAAGGTGCGGAAAATCCTTTGTACTGAGAACCCGGCCGCTGTCCCCAAGCTCCAGATCCTCTCCGTCATAGTTCTCTGTGATAACCGGATGTATGTCGCCGTCACAGAAATCAGCTACCGTATCCATATGGGCAATAAATCCGATACTGTCCTTCCCCTCGTATCCGGGAGTTGCCGGAAGCTTCCCGTACAGGTAACACTGCCCGTCGAGATGTACATCCGTAAGCCCCAGCTCCTTCATCTCCTTTTCCAGAATCTTCGCCAGGTCAAACTGGCATGCGGAGGACGGCACGGTCTTACTGTCCTCGTCACTTGGTGTGCGCACCACCACATAATTCAGCAATCTTTCATATGCTTTCAAAATATCATTCCCCTTTCTGCTTCTTTTTCTGTACCGGTAACTGTCTTGCATCTTTACAGTTCCTGTCTCTTTTAATCAGTATAGCATATTTGAATTAATAACTGCAATCACGAATGCATCTCCATAGCTTTTACAGAACCCGGATGTACCGGTAAATAAATCTCCGGCAGGGATTCAGTTCCGTCTTTATAATCTTTGAAAACTGCCGGTACAGACTCAGCGCCTGCCAAAGTTCCTCCTTTGTAAGCTCACGCTCATAAAACATTGTTTCTAGCACAGCTTTATAAAGCCACTCCATCGAGGCCGCGTCCATTTCCGGGCGGTATTTCTGTAAGGCTTCAAAACCCTTCTGATTCAGAAAATCTGTCTTCTCCATGCCATGGAAGACAGCCGCATCATAAATGGCGCGGTAAATGCTCTGAATCCCGACGCCTCCCTGTCTTCTCTGAAAGCGCCGGTACTTGTGCTGTCTGCGGACAGCTGCCTGCAAAACGAGAAGAATGGCCACGAGAAAAAGGCTGGCAAGGATCACTGCAGCAATCTTCAGGATCCGCAGCATCCACCCGGCAGCATTCGGCACCCAGGTATGCTCTCCGCTTGCTGCCGCAGGCCTGCCGGGCTCAGGGCGGACTCCCCGGTAAGGCAGGGTATGTTCCTTTAAAATCCACTGGGAGCCGCTGTAGACCTCGCACCAGGCATGACCCATCTCACCGGTCACCTCTGCCAGGTAGCTTCCGTCCTCCTGTCTGTGAAATGCCGCTGCCGGAACCGCATAGCCCTGCACATACCTGGATGGAAAGCCGCAGAGGCGGTACATTAAAGCAGCTGTTGTAGCAAAATGCACGCAAAATCCCTTCTGGTTCTCAAATAAAAAATATTCTGCAAAATCCTTCCCCTCAGGGGTAGCTCCCGGCTCATAATCATAGACCGTGTTTTCCTCCAGCTCCTGCCGGATAAAATCCGTAACTTCATCAAGGGAATTGGATACATGCCCGTCGCAGAGCTCCTTAAGCCGGGGAATCGTATCCGGATACTGCATATGCTCTTCGGAAACCGCATCATCAAAGGCCGCGCCGCTCCAATGGCTGTCTTCATAGATTCCGCCATATGCTTCAGGATAATAGAATGTCTCCTCCGGCTTCGTATCAAGGGAAACCGTCATCCTCACTCCCGCATCCGGCTGAAAATGAGACAGAGAGTTCAGATCAGGAAATCCGGCTGCGCTGCCTCCCTGGCTGGCTGCACCGCCATTGTCATCCGGCTGCCCGCCCTCATCCTGAAACAGAGGATGCTCCAGTCCGCCTGCAACCGTATTTACCTCCGGCTCCGGGGTCTGTGCAGTATCCGGCGGCTCCTCCGAAGTCTGCGCTTCATCCGGACGATCTGTTTCATCCGGGTCCTTTGTTTCGTCCAGACTGTCCGTTTCACCGGGAGTCTGCTCTTCCTCATGTTCTCTTTTGGCTGCTTCTTTCCTGGCCTTTTCCATTTCCTGCACTTCCTGTATATAATCTCCTGCAGGCTCAATCCATTTTGTCCGGATATACACCCGCGTCTCCGCGTAGAATCCGTCCGGGGGTTCTTTATACTGCTCAAGGGGACGGCTGGCCAGTTGGGCGAATCCGGTAATCAGCCCCAGAATACAGGCTGCCGCCATTCCGTTTACAAATGCAGCCTGTCCGCTTTTGCAGCTATACACGGAGCTGAAAAATCCGCCAGACAAAATCAGAAGCCAGCAGGACAGTTCCGATGGAACCTTCGCTACAACCAGCGAAAGCACCGCAGGGGCCAGGAGAAGCAGCACTGAGAGAACCTTTCCCCTCCTTATGCTAAGGGAAACAGACCAGATCAGAAGCAGAGGTACCATGAATATCCCTGTCATCACAGCCAGCCTGGATGCCGTTACCGCCTGGACAGGATAGAGAGCCGCATCCGGCTTACAGACAGACAAATACGCATTTGCCGCAGAATTAATCACGCCTGCTGCCACGTCCATATGCAGACGGATCCAGAATGCGGCGCCGCCGCACAGCAGAACTAATATCATGATCTTTCCAATCACCCTTACCGGAATATTCCAAAGCAGCGTCAGAACCGCTGTCAGGAGAAACAGACTTATGTATAAATATACAGAGTCCACTTCCATGGGAAATACACTGGTCAGGCTCTTCCACCATGCAGCCGCAGCAGACCACACCGCCGCCAGCCGGACTGCTGCCAGCAGAAATACGTGCCTTTTTCTATAGGATGTATGGGATTCTTTCCCGGACGGCTGGTACAGGTAAATGCCGTCCCTGCTCTTTTTTCGTTGTCTCACAATCATCTACTCCCTGTAACTGTCCGCCATGTCTTTCGTAGTCCTGTGCCTGCGCATTTACTTCCTTATGCGGCTGTGCGGCATCATGTATGCTGTGCGGCAGATTTATCTGGCGCGCAGTATATTTCGTGACCGTTCCTAAGTGATTCTTGACCGTTCTTTATCGGTCAAAGCTGCAGGAATTCCTGCGTCTCTCCATTTACCGTAATCGTACCATTTCCATTCAGAACAACGATGCTGCTGAAATGATCTCCCCGGAAGGCATCCTCATAGCAGATCTTCCAGGGGGCGGATTCCGAAAATGGCTCACTGGACAGAAGACGCCAGATCCACTCATAGACCGCCTCTGCGCTGTCTGCCTTCCATTTTATGACCTGCCCGCTCTTTTCCTCAAACCAGGCTGCCATATGGATACAGTTCTCTTCCAGGAGCGTGACCGAGATTGACGCAGCCTTTTCTAAAAGCCGGTCAAATCTGGCGCTATCCGTCTCCGTATCCGGCATATGGATCCACAGGAGCACCACGCATCCTAATGGAAACCCATGCTCTTTTACCATCAGCTCATCCTCTTTGGCACTCAGCTTCCAGTGAATAGAATGGACGGGATCCGGCGGACGGTATTCCCGGACCTGATAGATCTCGTCCGGATCATCCCCATGTTTTTGTGTGGAGTATTCATCTGCATCCGCAAGAAATTCCCGTGTTCTCCTTGTGATCTCCATGGGAATCAGCTCAAATGGCGGCATAATCCCCACAGACCGTTTATCATGAAGCGGGATTTTCCGCCGGAAAATCCCCAGAAGGTCGTATAGGACCAGGGATTCCAGCTCACATTCCAGCATGCCTGCATACTGGGACTCCATTGTGACTGTCTGTATCAGCCTGTCTGAGGGTGCAAGGGTTCCGGGAATCTTCTGCCATAGTCCGGCTTTGGAAAAATGATGCCTCACCCGCAGGCGGACGCAGAACCTTACACTTTGGAGAATGGAGCTGTTCTTTAGGACTACTTCGCCCCGGAACTGTTTCCTTTTCTCTCCCATGGAGGGGAATCTGCCAAACTGTACAGTTACTTTTTTGCTGATATTATAAAGATATATGAAGGAGCAGACCGGATAAAGCATCTCCATAATTAAGATGCCTGTAAAAATCTGTCCGTCATACATAAAAAACAGATAAATGCCGAGTACTACAGCCAGCACATATCCCAAGACCCGTCCCGCCATGTTACCGGCTCCTTCCTTAAAGACTTTTTCTTGCCTTATGCTCTTTTTTGATCGTGGGCGCCGCTGTGTCCTCCAGTATCCGGTGAATCAAGTCGTCCACCTGGATGTGTCCCACCTTTGCCTTTGTACTTAACTGGAGCCGGTGGGCGGCAACTGCGGGAAATACAGATGTCACATCCTCCGGAATCACATATTCTCTGCCGTTTAAGTAAGCGGATGCCTTTGACATTGCGGTCAGGGCAATCGTTCCCCGGGGGCTTAACCCCATAGCGATCATCTCCTGTCCCCTGGTTGCTTTTGCAAGCCGGGCAATATACGTATAAATAACATCATGGACATAGATACTGCTGACCTCATCCTGCGCAGCCAGAAGCTCCTCTGCTGAAAATACGCGCTGTACAAGGTTGTCCGCCCTGCCGAACTGGTTAAGCTTAAGTATTTCCACTTCCTCCTTGATGGTCGGGTATCCCATCTTCACGCAGATCATGAAACGGTCAAGCTGGGATTCCGGTAAAAGCTGTGTCCCCGCAGAGCCGGCGGGATTTTCCGTCGCAATGACGATAAACGGATTCCCGACACTGTGGGTTACTCCGTCTATTGTTACATTCCGCTCCTCCATAACCTCCAGAAGGGCAGACTGAGTCTTCGGCGAAGTCCGGTTAATCTCGTCTGCCAGCAAGAGGTTGCACATCACGGAACCCGGCTGATATACGAATTTCCTGGTCTCCTTCTGATAAATGGTAAATCCGGTAAGATCTGCCGGAAGCACATCAGGGGTAAACTGTACCCTGTTTGCCTTAAGACCCATTGCCCTGGAGAATGCAAGGGCCATTGTTGTCTTTCCAGTCCCGGGAATATCTTCAATGAGAATATGTCCCTTCGCCAGAATTGCCATCATAATCTGCTCTATAATATCCGCTTTCCCAACGACCGCCTCCTGCACCTGGCTGACTACCGCAGCAGGCGTGCCAAAAGAGCGGAATTCAGATGTATTATTTGTCATCTGTAAATTTCCTCCTTCATACACTGCTTGCCTCTACTTTAGCAGTTAAATCATTTTCCTTTTATAATACAAATGACACATGATTTACAATTGTCAGTTCATGTGTCATTTTCTTCAAATTCGATTCCTAATTTTTAAACATCTTATTGATATTAAAAGGTGGCAGCACTACACTATCTGTATCTGGCTGTGCCGTCAACAAAGTGAGTAGTTCGATTTCTTTACTTATCGTTCCCAATGTTTCCAAAGCACATTTATAGTATTCCTTGTTATAAGACGCACAATCATTCAGTGAAGAGAAATATTTAATCTCATTTTCAAACTCTCCTTCTTCGGCATACATATACGAATCCTTTTTCGGCAAATACGAACTATCCACATCCCAATCCGAATTATTATAAGCTACTACATATCCAGCTTTTTCCGCATAATCAACAGATATCTTTCCTTCGGAATGCTCTAATAGCAATTGCCGGATTGTCATCTCATCTTGAAGCATGCCTGCAATGCTTATTCCATCAGTTTTTCCAAGTAACCACTTACATCCTTTTTCATTATTCTGGCAGCATACGCCTATAAAAATATCTTTATTATCATTTATACAAGTGAAAATAATTGGAAAATATGATTCAAAAAGAATCTTGTCAATATAAAGTTGCCCATATTTATCCAATTTAATAAATTCTTTCATTTCTTGTCATCTCTTTCTTTCATATAGTTTTGAAGATATTCTTCAAAATCAGCTATTATTTCAAACTCATCATATGGCGATGCATCTTTATAAAGCCACCAATCAACATGCGATGTCCTTTTCTTTGTTCTTTCCCTCGTCCGTTGTACCAATCCGTGTCTGGGATTGGTCTCTCCAACTGCAATCTGGTAAGGAACCTTCATATCAGATATAACACCTGCAAATCTTTTCACATCTTTAGGTTTCTCGAACGTCGATAAAGAATATTGCCCAGGATCCGTCAAATCAACTAAAGGATTGATTACACAGCCGTTTTCCTCAAAAGAAGGTAAAAAAGAGTCCTTATCACATTTCCCACTTCTGCATGCTCTATATACTTTTATTAATTCTTCCCTTGCCCCGTCTGGCAATTTGAATCTTTGAAAATAATCAGGAAATATTTTTTCAATTCGTTGTAAAGCATTTGCACCATTCAAATCTATTCCTCTTTTTGTGAATTAATACATAGTTCTGTTTTATTATATACTATCTAATGTCTTTTGACTACTAAGTTTTGCAAAAAATTTTGCATACAAAGCGATTTACCGCTGTTTCCAAACGTTCTTCTATTTTAAATCTTCGGTCTTATATATCATATACCCCTCATAGTAATAACTCGTATCAATCCCCTTCATATAAATGTCGCGATTATTGATATCTTCTGTCAGAGCTGCCTTCAATATATGCTTTATTTCAATATCTCTTATGGGACTGCGTTCCATTGCCAAAAGATAGTCTTCTTTATCCACCTGATTCCAGTCAATCACTTGATGCAATTCTTTTTTCAGCATCAAATCAAGCCAGATTCGGGTACTTCTGCCATTTCCCTCGCGAAAAGGATGTGCAATGTTCATTTCCACATATTTTTCTATTATTTCATCAAATGTTGATTGAGGCATATGATCAATATTTTCAAGAGCTGCCTGCAAATACATAAGCGGTGCAAAACGGAAATTCCCCTTTGCAAGGTTAACTGTTCGAGTCTTCCCTGCAAAATCATATATTTCTCCAAACAAAAAACCGTGAATATCCGCAAGTGTTTTGTAAGTTCCTGCCTCCAACTTATCAAGAAAACCTGTCTCAAATAATTCAAGAGCCTTTTTCTTACTAATTTTTTCTTCCTCGCGTGCCAGTTCTGCTGAATTTATTATTCCAAGTTTGTTTTCAAGTGCCATAATGCCCTTCCTTTCTATAGTAACGCATCCAACCCATTTAAAAGTCATTTTCAGCGAGGGGCTAGATACTGAAAACCACCACTTCACTGGCTCGGATGCCGTACAACAGGGTGCACTGCCCCATGAATAGTAGCATAAATCGCAACTCAGTCGGATCCATGTCTAAATACAAACACCGGCACCGGAGGATTATTTTTCCGGTTGTAGTATTCATTTACAATTACTGTATATTCCTTCGCCGGAAGTTCCTTAAGATCTGCCAGGATCCTCTTCTTTTCCTCATATCCCGTATCCCCGCCGCAATAGATGCACAGACTTGCCATGCCTCCCGGCTTTAGGATCTTCAAGGCTTTCCTGACAGCCTTTACGCTCGTACCGGCCATGGTGGCAATCCTGTGGTCTCCCCCGGGAAGATAACCGAAATTAAAGCAGACCGCATCTGCACTTCCTTCTTCTATATACTGATCCATATGCTCATGGCTGTCCAGAATCAGCTCCGCACATTCCAGAACCTGATGTGTCCCAAGTAATTCCCTGGTTCTTTCCAGGGCAGTCTCCTGGATGTCAAAGGCATACACTCTTCCCTCTTTTCCTGCCAGCTTACAAAGCAACAGGGTATCATTTCCGTTTCCCATGGTGGCATCCACATAGACTCCTCCCTCCGGAACCCATAAGCGGATCATCTCATGGCACCATGACGTAATCTGTAATTGTCTCATCCTCTCACCCCGCAAACCATATTCTCCTGCAATACGCAGCTTTGCGCACTCCGCAGCCATAAATAATAACTTGCAACAGTTCAGATACCTTCACTGTTACAATGACTCCCCCTTCTCCACAAATCCTTACATAGACCGTCCCGGGCGGTTGTTATAGAAAAACATGATTACCGCCATGGCACAGATAATCCCATACCCAGTCCAACTTAACAGATCCGGAATCTGCCCGAAGACAAAAAATCCTAGTCCTGCCGAAAAGATGATCTGCGAATAGTCATACACTGATATTTCCCGGGCCGGGGCATGGCAGTACGCTGCTGTAATGGAAAACTGCCCGCCTGCTGCCGACAGGCCTGCAAGCAGCAGAATCACAATCTGCGAAGCATTCATAGGGTGATAATCAAACACAAGCCACGGCAAGGTCACCAGGCAGGAGAACGCAGAGAAAAAGAACACAATATATGCTCCCTTCACCCCCATGGCGCCAAGCTTTCTCACCATGGTATATGCCGCTCCCGCACAGATACCCCCCAAAAGCCCCAGAAGCGACGGAAACAGATCCATATTGGCAAATGTGGGTTTCACCACAAACATGCTTCCCGCAAAAGCTCCGACCACAATCAGCGCCTGGACGGCTGTCACCCTCTCCCTGAGAATAATCAGGCTGAACAGCACAGCAAAAAACGGCGACATCTTATTTAGCATGGAAGCATCCGCAAGCACAAGATGATCCACTGCATAAAAATTACACAGAATCCCGATTGTCCCGAATGATGCACGCAGAATCAGGTATCTCAGATTTTCTCTCTTACAGCAAAAGGAGCATCCTTCCTTTACAAGAAGGATGCAGGCAAAGATGGCTGCCACAAAGTTCCTGAAAAAGCTCTTCTGCACGGATGGCAGATCGCCCGCCATATGAACAAACATATTCATCAAGGCAAAGCAAAATGCCGACAGGACAATATACACGATCCCCATATACTTTTTTTTCAAAAACAGACACCTCAATTCTAAAGAAATAACTCGAATCATTCAACCCGTACAGATAAAACCGCCGCCAGGCTCACAGCGTCACGTTCGCAGACTATATCTATAAGTCAAACAGCGAAAGCTGGTTTGATTCAGGCAGGTCTCCGAGGAGTCCCAACTCGCTCATACTATCAATCACAGTCTGACTTGCCTTCGTCCGCTGCCGGAAATCATCCTTCGACAGGTACGGTCCGTCTTTTGCGGCTTCCTCCACCGCCTCCGCCGCCTTCTCGCCCATTCCGTCAATACTGGTAAAGGGCGGCATAAGCTTTCCGTCTATGATACAGAATTTTGACGCTTTGGCGCGGTAAATGTCAATGGGCAAGAACCCGAACCCCCGGGCATACATTTCCTGGACGATCCGCATGTCCTTCATAGTATCCTGCTCTTTCTTGCTTAAGGAGTCAGAACGCCTGTTATAATCATCAATACGCTGCTGCAGGCTTTCTTTTCCCTGACACATAATCTCATAGGAAAATGCATCCGCACGGATTCCAAAGTAAGACGCATAATAAGCAAGCGGAAAATGAATCTTGCAGTAGGCAATCCGGTATGCCATCATAACATAGGCCGCCGCATGTGCCTTGGGAAACATATACTTAATCTTCTCGCAGGACCAGATGTACCAGTCCGGTATGCCGTTTGCCTTCATATCCTCCTTAAACTGCGGCCACTCCTTACATTTTCCCTTTGCGACCGTGCCCTTGCGGACACGCTCCATGATAGTGAATGACTCTTCACTGTCCATCCCTTTATTTATAAGATATGTCATAATATCATCCCGGGTGCATATAGCAGTAGAAATCGTTGCCTTTCCACTCTTAATAAGCTCCTGTGCATTGTTAAGCCACACGTCCGTCCCATGGGACAGACCAGAGATTCTGATCAGATCTGATAAGGTCTGGGGCTTCGTATCCACCACCATCTGAATGACGAAGTCTGTCCCGAACTCCGGGATTCCCAGGCAGCCTACCGGGCAGCCGCCAATATCATCCGGCGTGATTCCAAGGGCTGACGTATCGTGAAACAGAGACATAACCCCCCTGTCGTCCAGCGGAATATTCGTTGCCACGAAGGGATTGTCTGTCTCATTATATTCATTTTCCATGGCAGGCGAGCTGATGTATGCCTCCAGAGATTTAATCATGGTCGGATCATCATGGCCAAGAATATCAAGCTTTAACAAGTTGTGGTCAATGGAGTGGTAGTCAAAATGTGTGGTAATAATATCCGTATTCATATCATTTGCCGGATGCTGCACCGGAGTGAAGGAATTGATATTCTCCCCGTGGGGAAGCACGATAATTCCGCCGGGGTGCTGTCCGGTGCTCCTGCGGATACCGGTGCAGCCCTGTACAATACGGTCAATCTCGCACTTTCTCTTTCTGTGGCCGCGCTCTTCAAAATAATTTTTCACATACCCGAACGCTGTCTTATCCGCCAGTGTTCCAATGGTTCCGGCACGGAAGGTCTGGCCTTCCCCGAAGATGACCTCCGTATACTTATGGGCATTGCTCTGATAATCACCTGAAAAGTTCAAGTCAATATCCGGCTCCTTATTCCCCTTAAATCCAAGGAAAGTCTCAAAGGGGATGTCGAACCCGTCCTTAACAAGGGGCTCGCCGCAGACCGGGCACATCTTATCCGGCATATCCCATCCGCAGCCGCCTGCAAAGGCCTTAACCTCTTCTGAGGTAAAATCGCTGTAATGACATTTCTTACAGTAATAATGGGGGCTTAGAGGATTCACCTCCGTAATGCCCGCCATGGTCGCCACAAAGGAGGAACCTACGGAACCCCGGGAGCCGACCAGATATCCGTCCTCATTTGATTTCCATACCAGCTTCTGTGCAATGATATACATAACTGCAAAACCGTTGGAAATAATCGAGTTCAGCTCACGCTCCAGCCGTTCCGTTACAATCTCCGGCAGGGAATCCCCGTACATGGAATGAGCTTTATCGTAGCATATCTTTTTCAGATCCTTATCGGAATCCGGTATGACAGGCGGGCATTTATCCGGGCGCACTGGAGAGATTTTCTCAATCATATCCGCGATTTTACCAGGATTCTCAATCACAATCTCCCTTGCCTTTGCAGATCCCAGGTACTCAAATTCGGAAAGCATCTCCTCTGTCGTATGAAGGTAAAGGGGCGCCTGGTTGTCCGCATCGTTAAATCCCTTTCCGGTCATAATAATCCTGCGGTATACCTCATCCTCCGGGTCAAGAAAATGCACGTCGCATGTGGCCACTACCGGCTTATTGAACCTCTCCCCCAGCTTGATGATCTGCCGGTTGATATTCTGGATATCCTCTATGCTGTTCACCCTGGTAATCTTGGGGCTTTCAATCATAAACTGGTTGTTTCCTACTGGCTGGAGCTCCAGGTAATCATAATAATTTACAATCTTTGCAATCCGTTCATCGGACTTCTCATTCAGAATCGCCTGGTACAGCTCTCCTGCCTCGCAGGCACTGCCTACCAGAAGCCCCTCACGGTGCTTTGACAGCTCACTTTTCGGAATCCGGGGCCTCCTGGCATAATAAGTAAGGTGGGACTTGGATATCAGAGTATAGAGGTTCACTCTCCCCGTATTATTTTTTGCAAGTATAATCACATGATAGGTGGGAAGCTTCTTTACAGCTTCCACGTTGTGGGCACCGTACTGGTTCAGCTTCTCCAGATCGTAAATATCCATGTCATGAAGCATCTGAATAAACTTCACGAAGATCTCTGCCGTCACTCTTGCATCGTCCACTGCGCGGTGATGATGCTCCTGGGAAATATTAAGGGCCTTTGCCACCACATTCAGCTTAAACTTCGAGAGAGTGGGCAGAAGGATTCTCGCCAGTGCAACCGTATCCACTGACGTAAAGTCAGGCTCAATGTCCTGATAACGGCAGTTCTGCTCAATAAATCCCACATCAAAGGACGCATTGTGCGCCACCAGCACCGCGTCCCCCACAAACTCAAGAAACTCTGGAAGCACTGTCTCAATGTCCGGCGAACCCATAACCATCTGATCTGTAATACTGGTAAGCTGGGTAATCTGAAACGGAATCGGCACCCCTGGATTTACAAAGGTGCTGTAATGATCCCTGATCACGCCATTTTCCACCTTCACAGCCCCGATCTCAATGATCTTATCCTTAATCGGGCTGAACCCGGTTGTCTCCAGGTCAAAGACAACATATGTTCCCTCCAGAGACTGTCCCTTCCCGTTTACTGCCACATCCTGAAGGTCATCCACCAGATAGCCCTCCACACCGTAAATCACCTTAAAGGGGTCGTCCTTATCCAGGGTCTCAATGTAGTGATTTGCATCCGGGAAGGACTGTACCACTCCGTGATCTGTAATGGCAATGGCTTTATGTCCCCAGTCGTGGGCGCGCTTCACGATATCTTTTACCTCGGACACACCGTCCATATCACTCATCTTCGTATGGCAGTGCAGCTCTACCCTCTTCTCCGGCGCTGTATCCTTTCTTGTCTCGGTAAAATCAGGAATTTTCTTAATGCCAGATACAGAGCCGATAGTCAGCTCACCATCGTATTTATCAATGGTAGTAACACCCTTTATCTTTAAAAATGCTCCGCTCTTTACCTCGCCGAGTATATCCGGCAGCTGTTCATTTCTTACAAACATCTTTACTGTGATGGTGTCTGTAAAATCAGTCACGGAATATATGATAATCGTCTTCTCATTACGGATCTCTCTTGTCTCAACATTCAGCACCTTGCCCCTGAACAGGATCTCTCCCATCTCGCCCACTACCTGGGCAAGCTCTATCGTTCCCTCATCATCAAAAGGACGCCCATAGATCAGGCCGTCTGCATCAGGCCCTTTACTTCTTGGGGCAAAGGATTTCCTCTCCCCGGGCTCCTTTTTCTTTCCCTCAGCCTTCGCAGATGCTTCCGCCTGCTTTTTCTTAATGGAAGCCGCCTGGGAGAGAATGGAGTCTACCTCCTGCTTAAGCTTCATGTCATTATACTTAAGCCTGCTCTCCTTCGCCTCCCTGTAAAGTATGCGCACCTCAATGGGCGTACCAAACCGTTTCTCGTACACGTCCGTCAAATAGGATGCCATGGACTCTTTCTTTCCCTGGGCGACAATGGTATCTGTAAGCTGCAGGCACAGAATATTCTCGTCCTCAAAAGCATACCGTGCATTCTGGAACATGCTTCTCTCTACCACACTTTTAGCATTTAACTCAATAAGAAAGCTTTCAAAATATTCTGTCATAATATTTTCCGGCGTATACTGCCCGGACAGCTCGAAGCTCTCCCGGATCTCTATGGTCAGCCTGCTCCTTGGAAAGAGCTGCAGCTTAATCAGGTGCTCCATCTCATAGATCTGGTTTTTCTGAATGAGATGGCTGCTCTTAAGGTGCACCTTAAGAAAGGTGCGCATGGAATTCGTTGCCACCTTAGTAACCTGCACGTCCGAAAACAGTTCCTTAAGCCCGTCCTCCACTTTCAAGGTGGGAAAGACTTCAAAAAATAATTTTCCTGTCTCTGTTCTATTCATTCCAGTGTAACAACTCCTGTCTCAGTGTCTCCAGCAGTTCCTCTTCCTTTACCTTCTTAACGACCTCTCCTTTTTTTATAAGAAGTCCTTCGCCTATACCGCCTGCGATGCCGATATCCGCTTCCTTCGCTTCCCCTGGCCCGTTTACTACGCAGCCCATGACAGCTACTTTAAGATCAAGAGGAATATCTGCCACCATCTCCTCTACCTGGTTTGCAAGGCCGATGAGATCAATCTTCGTTCTCCCGCAGGTAGGGCAGGATACCACTTCTATACCCCCTTTTCTAAGCCCAAGTGTCCGGAGGATCAGCTTTGCAGACTTAATCTCTTCCACCGGATCCCCGGTGAGCGACACACGGATGGTATCCCCGATTCCCTGATGGAGGATCAGTCCAAGGCCGATGGAAGACTTAATATTTCCTGCAAGGAGCGTCCCTGCCTCCGTGATGCCCACATGGAGAGGGTAAGGACATTTCTTCGCAATCTCTTCGTGAGCCCTGACGCACATAAGTACATCCGAGGATTTGATGCTCACTACCAGCTCCTCATAGCCAAACCTTTCTATCATATGTACCTTATCCAGGGCGCTTTCTGCCAGGCCCTCTGCCGTCACCCTGCCGTATTTTTCAATCAGGGGCTTCTCAAGAGATCCGCTGTTCACCCCCACACGGATGGGCACATGGTATTCCTTTGCCTTGTCCACGACCGCCTTTACACGGGACTCGTCCCCGATATTCCCAGGATTAATCCTGATCTTGTCTGCCCCGTGCAGGATCGCCTCTATGGCAAGTCTGTAATCAAAATGAATGTCCGCCACAAGCGGGATATGTATCTGCTTCTTAATCTCCCCCAGCGATTCTGCCGCCTCCATAGTCGGAACCGCGCAGCGGATGATCTCACATCCTGCGCGCTCCAGTGCAAGGATCTGGGAAACTGTTCCTGCTATATCCTCGGTCCGGGTATTTGTCATGGACTGAACCACAACCGCGCTGCCTCCCCCAATGGTTACATTTCCAATACTTATTTTCCTCGTATGAACTCTGTACATCCTTCTTCACCTCTTAAAATAGTAGATTTCCAGTAACAATTCAACAGTTCTTTAAAATGCTAGAGCGTGTTTGAAAGTTGACATAAAGCAATTTTCAAACACGCTCTAGTATAACCCAATTTAAATACTTTTCTGTTTCACTGAGAATGCTTTTTCGAGAGTGCATGTGTAAAAACGCAAGGCTACGCGGGCTGCGCTGAGGCTTTTACACATGTGCTATCGGGAAAGCAGACCAGTAAAACGTAAGGTTATTTAAATTGGGTTATACCAGGAACTACAGGGAGATAACCATTACATTCTTCCGGCCTGTGCGGTTATTTCTCTACATTCCCTTACTTTTTTGTAAATGTTAACTGCTCGCCGTATTCCCTCTCTGATAAAATCAGCCTTCTCCCTTCTATATTATAATCAAAAGTTGTCACTACTCTTGCAAGCGCATTCTCCAGCATCTCCCTTGTATATGCCCCGTCCGATGCATCCGCCTGCCTGATGACATCTGCCGTATCCTCCTTGATCGTGATCGTCTTTTCCTCTTTGTCCAGGGTATACTCCATCTTCACACTGACATCCATTCCCTCAGAAACATCATATGCTTTCACAGACAAAGTTCCGTTTACCCCTACATTGATCACAAGATCTCCATCCTCACTCTCCCAGCTCCCTTCCAAAGGGTTTGCCGTAAACATCTTCATCAGCAGATATACTGCTATTATAATAATCAAGATGGAAGAACCTGCTATTGCCAGTCTCCATATCCTGCTCCGCTTTACTTCGTCATTCTTTGCTATTATCATTTCCAAAGTTCCTCTCGTTGTTGCAATTCATGGTCCAGGACTTCCCGTCTGCGAATCCAGCTGCTGCAGCTGTTCAGTTCCTTCACAGTCACCACTTGCCTTTTATAAAATTATACCACATGGGTCAGACTTTATTCAATAACTTATGAAATGAAATCTTTAAAAGTGCTTGACAGAAAACTTTCTTCCAATTAGAATGTAATTTAGTGTTACAGGTCATGGAGTAAACCATAACCATTAAGCTGCTATAAATATTAAGAAAGGAGGCGGAACGATGAAAAAGCTTATTTACACTGATTACAACTACATGACAATCCTGCATGCTCAGACATCCTGCCTCGCGGAAGGAAACAGGCGGCATTGATTTTTCTGCCGCATCCTATATTGATTATCCGCCGCAGCCCGTATGGGCTGCGGCTTTTTGTATTTTTTTGGAAACTATCCGGTACTGTTACTATTCACGGACTAACCGTCCGCTCATAGTAACGCATCCAGCCCATTTAAAATCCGCTTTCAGCGAGGGGCTGGATGCCGGAAACCACCACTTTATCGGCTCGGATGCCGTGCAGCGGGGTGCACGGCCCCGTGAATAGTAACCCGGTACTTTCACAGTTACAAAATACAATTACTTATTATACGAGGAGGGAAATATATGAAAAAACCTGGAACCTATATGAAGCGCTATGGTCCGCTGTATCTGCTCGGCTTTGTGTGCATGGTAATCAGCCTGATCCTTGATATGGCGGCGCCGCAGATAACAAAGCATATTATTGACGATGTGATTGCGGATGGAAAACTCCGGCTTTTAACAGGCTTTCTATTGGGGCTTCTGGGAATCGGCATCGGCCGTGCCATTCTGCAGTACATAAAGGAGTTTACCTATGATGCAGTGGGAGTATCCGTTGGATATCATATGAGAAGAGATCTCTTCTCACATCTTGAAACCATGTCTGCAGACTTCTTCGACCGGCACAATACCGGCGAGCTGATGACACGTGTCAAAGAAGACGTTGACAGAGTTTGGATGGCCACTGGGTTTGTGGGGATTCTGGCCGTGGAGGCAGTCACACATACCATACTGGTGCTATTCTTTATGTTCCGCCTGAATCCGGTACTTACACTGGTTCCCCTGGTCATTCTGCCGGTCATCGGCATCTGTGCCATACGTATGGAGGGAAAGCTCGGCATAGTATATGACAAGATCAGCGAGGAAACCGCAGAACTGAATACAGTAGCGCAGGAAGCCCTGTCCGGCATCCGCACTGTTAAGGCATTTGCCCGCGAGGAATACGAGATTAAAAAATTCGGCAGACACAACCGGAAATTTTATGATCTAAATATGGAGCAGGCAAAAACTGTGGCTGACTACCAGCCGGCAATTACCTTTCTCGGAAATACCATGCTGCTCATGGTCATTATCATCGGGGGCCTGATGGTCATTTCCGGAAGAATGACGCTCGGGGCGCTGGGGGCATTCTCCGAATATGCCAATAATATCATCTGGCCCATGGAGATTGTCGGGTGGCTGAGTAATGATCTTGCATCTGCCTTTGCTTCGTGGAAGAAAATCAAAAAGGCTGCCGGTGAGACTCCGCAGATTACGGAGACTGAGACAGCCATTTCACCTGGAAACATAAGCGGCAGCCTGAAATTTGAGCACGTCGGCTTTTCCCTGAACGGACAAAGGATTCTGTCAGATATTAATCTGGATCTTAAGCCAGGACAGACGCTCGGCGTCATGGGAATGACCGGCGCTGGAAAGACAACACTTGTAAACCTGATTCAGCGCTTTTATGACGTAACAGAGGGACGAATCCTGTTGGACGGCCAGGATATCCGGACCCTTCCCCTAAAGGATCTGCGCGCCGCCGTCTCGGTTGTTATGCAGGATGTGTTCCTGTTTTCGGATTCTGTAGCGGAGAATGTAAAGACTGGAAAGCAAAAGGAACTTACGCAGGATACAGTAGAATGGTCAGCCGAAAAGGCTGGCGCCGCCCGTTTTATCAGCCGTCTTGAAGATGGATATGAGACGGTGGTCGGGGAGCGCGGCGTGGGTCTTTCTGGCGGGCAGAAGCAGCGGATCAGCATTGCCAGAGCCATCGCAAAAAAGCCGCCCGTCCTAATCCTTGACGATGCAACATCTGCCCTTGACATGGAAACCGAACAGCAAATCCAGAAACATTTAGCCAAAATAGAAAAAACAACAAAAATCATAATCGGACACCGGGTTTCTGCGGTGCATGCCGCAGACGAGATTATTATCCTGGAAGGCAGCACGATTGCCGAACGCGGCACTCATGAAGAGCTGATGGATAAGAAGGGCCGCTATTACCATACCTGGTGCGTACAATATGGAAGCAGAGAGGAGGAAGCAGCATGTCAGTAAATTCTGTAAAACAAGATGAGCTCATCCGGGATGTCCCGAAAAAAGAAACGCTTGCCAGACTATATAAATATCTGTTAGCGTATAAAAGAAAGCTTGTTACCGTGGCTCTTCTGCTCTCTGTCACTCTTTCCGTCACGCTTATTACTCCTCTTATGATTGAACTGGCAGTGGATACCTATGTGGCGCATTCCGATATACCAGGGCTTTTCCGCCTTGGGGTGACCGGGTTCTCGCTATTTCTTCTGTACATGCTCTGCAGGCGGGGCTGGATGCGTATCATGGCGGATATAACGAATCAGGTACTGATGACCATACGCAGCGAGCTCTACCGGCATATACAGAGCCTGAGTTTCCATTTTTTTGACAGCCGTCCGACGGGAAAGATTCTTGCCCGCATTGTAGGTGACATTAATTCCCTGAAGGAGATGCTTTCAGACAGCGTGACCAAACTGCTTCCGGATTTTTTAACACTGATTGGAATCGCCTGCATCATGCTGGTAAAAAGCTGGCAGTTAGCCCTGGCCGCCTTCCTGACACTTCCACTTCTCGCTGCAGGCATGTTCATAATTCAGATACGGGCACATAAGCTCTGGCAGATTCACAGGCAGAAAAATTCAAACCTGAACGGATTTATCCACGAAAATTTTTCCGGCATCCGCATCGTGCAGAGCTTTGCCGCAGAACAGGAAAGGCAGGAGGCTTTTGACAGATGCGCCCGGGAATACCGGGACAGCTTTATAGACGCAGTAAAGATTGCCGATTTATTCAGTGCACTTGTGGAAATTGTATGGGGACTGGGCGGATTTCTTCTTTATTTTATTGGCATCCGTATTGTCGGCGCAGACAAGATCGGGGTCGGTACTTTCCTCGCCTTTTCCGCATACCTGGGAATGTTCTGGAGCCCGATCCGCAATCTGGCAAGCTTTTACAATAAGATTGTGACAAATATTTCTGCTGCGGAGCGTGTATTTGACATTCTTGATACCCCGGCAGAGATCCGCAGTCTGGAGGGCAGCACCAGTCTGCCAGAGATCACGGGCAGAGTCCGTTTTCAAAACGTAAGCTTTGCTTACCCGGATGAGCCGGACCGCCTTGTACTTGAGAATGTAAGCTTTGATATCCGGCCCGGAGAGACGATCGCACTCGTAGGACCCACCGGAGCCGGAAAGACGACAATTGTTAATCTCATCAGCCGGTTTTATGATGTGACAGCAGGAAGTGTGGCGGTGGATGAATATGATACTCGTAAGGTAACCCTGGAAAGCTTAAGGAGACAGATGGGTGTGATGACACAGGATACCTTTTTATTTACCGGAACAATCCGTGAAAATATCTGCTATGGAAGGATGGATGCTACAGAGGAAGAAATGATTGCTGCAGCAAAGGCAGTCCATGCCCATGAGTTTATTATGAAAACGGAAAAAGGGTATGATACTGAGATCAGCGAACGAAGCGCAGGGCTCTCAATCGGACAGCGCCAGCTCCTTGCATTTGCCCGTACCATGCTAAGCGACCCCAGAATTCTGATTCTGGATGAAGCAACCTCCAGCATTGACACGCATACAGAGCTTCTCGTCCAGGCCGGCATTGCGGCTATGCTGAAAAACCGGACCTCCTTCATTATCGCCCACCGGCTTTCCACCATCCGGGGTGCAGACAGAATCTTCTATGTTGATGATAAACGGATTCTGGAGGCAGGAAATCATAGAGAATTGATGGCAAAAAAGGGATTGTACTACCGGCTGTATGAGAGCCAGTTCTCATAAAAGTTACTATTTTTTCTGTATAAATATAGCAAAAAAAGTATCTTTTATTGTATAATCGAATTGACACTAACAACATAAACAGTACAAGGAGGAATATATGAAATCAACAAAGTACGCAGGAACACAGACCGAAAAGAATCTGGAGGCAGCTTTTGCTGGTGAATCACAGGCAAGAAACAAGTATACTTACTTTGCCTCTGCTGCAAAAAAGCAGGGTTTTGAACAGATCGCAGCACTCTTTTTAAAGACTGCTGACAATGAAAAAGAGCATGCAAAAATGTGGTTAAAGGAGTTAAACGGAATCGGCGATACGAAGGAAAACCTTGCCGCAGCTGCAGACGGCGAAAACTACGAATGGACAGACATGTATGAATATTTTGCCAAAACAGCAGAGGAAGAAGGCTTCCCGGAGCTTGCAGAGAAGTTCCGGCTTGTGGGACAGATTGAGAAGCACCACGAGGAACGGTACCGTGCTCTGTTAAAGAATGTGGAGACTGCCGCTGTATTTGAAAAAAGCGAAGTAAAGGTGTGGGAATGCCGTAACTGCGGGCACATTGTCACAGGTACAAAAGCTCCTGAAGTCTGCCCGACCTGCAATCATCCCCAGAGTTATTTCGAAGTACATGCGGAAAATTATTAAAAGCGTGTTTTTTCAGAGACAGCTGATACAGCCTCTTATGATGCAAACGCCAAAAGAGTATTTCGATCAAGCGCTGCAAAGATCCCTGCCAGCAAGACAGCCGGAAATCCTAAAAACGGGTTTCCGGCTCTCTTGCTTCACAGCCTGGACGGCCGCTTACAGCAACACTTCATCTTCTTATCCTGTATAACCGCAATATCATATTCACTGATCCCATATCCCAGCAGCTGCATAATCTGAAGTTCGTCTTCGGCATCTGTGACTGCATTATGCGTTTCCCTGTACTGGCCGTCTCCTCTTAGCATTCTCAGTATATGTTCAACGCCATATCCACGTTTAAGTCTTCCGGTCTTGTAACAATCCGCTGAACCCGGTATAAATTTATTATACTGACGGTATGCAGCCAGGCGCATAATATCGTACCATTCATATTCTGAATATTCCGGCAGGTGGTTCTTATCAAAAGACGCATTATATGCAAACAGCTTCCGCACTTTATATGTATCCAGCCACTGCTTAATCTCTTTTAAAGCCTGCTTTCTGCACCCAATACAGGCTCCTTTCCCGTCAGGCCTCAATTCACTTGAATAGATTCCTCCCACCCTGTATTCCGGGTCAATGATATAATATACCGAATCAATTTTCTTCTTTGATTCAAAATCGGCAACTACTACTCCGATCGACATTACCTCATCATTCCAGTTTGTTTCTGTATCAATTACTGCAAATTTATCCATAATACCTTCATCCTTCATCGTCTGGTACAGCACTGCATAATTGGGTTTCATAGAAGATTTCGCTTCGTATCTAATACTTCCACTCTGCAGGAATGTTTCTTCGTTTTTTTGCTATAACTAATTCCTACAGCTAGAATCCGCCCGGTAAATACTTGTTTTTCCCCAGGCCTTCCTTTGAATCTAAGTGCATATTCTTTATCTATAATTTGTTTGATGGCATTCTGTGGCGTACTATCCACCTTTAATTCAATAATCAAAGCATCGGCAGTTTTCCGCTCCGGATAAAAAATAAAATCCACATATCCCTTACCCGCTTTATCCTCACGCTCCACACGGTATTTGTCCCTTGCAGACAAATACACCAGGTTCACCACTGCTGACAATTCAGCCTCACTATTATAGGAAAAAATAGGTGATTCTGTGTTATGGGCAAATTCCAGGATTTCCGCCATGGTATTCGTGTCTCCGCACAAAGTCGCTGCCAGCATTCTCTTTGACTCATTTGCCAGACGGTATACATACCCCATAGATTCCTTATTCATGAGAAGTTCTAGAAACTTGTCCATTAGTTCCTTATTGGGAATAACGACCTCCCCATCCACGTAGGTAAGCAAGCCGTAGGTTACCATAGCTGAATATATTTCGTCTTTTGTATTCAGTTCCATAGAAACGGCAGCATAGTTTTGGATTTCTGCTTCCACTCCTTCTTCTGCAGTCATCAGAACCAGATCGTCCCGGACAGCTTCAATATTATTTTTTATATAAAAGAATATTTCATCATATGGCCCTGAACTGGTCCAGTAATTAGCAAGCTGGTTATTGGACAGCGCGCACACGACTGACCGGGGATTGTATAATCTTTCTCCAGATGCCGTATGGTAGCCGTCATACCATATCCGCAGTTCTTCTAATGTAATCTTGGGATTCTTCGTTGTTTTAAGGAAAATATCAAAAAGGCGGCCAACCTCTCCTTCCGTAAACCCAAAATAATTGCTGAACCGTTCCATAACATTCATGTCATATTCCACAAACATATTTAACTCTGACCCACTGGAATATTTTGCAATTGGAAGAACCCCTGTCATATACGTAAGCTCAGCATACACCTGATCCTTCAAAAGATTTTTAAGGAAAGTCAGATACTCCCGCTGCTTATCTCTTGAAATAAAAGGCATATGGAATACTGCGTCCCATTCGTCAATCACAAAGACAAAAGTCTCTTTTGTATTCTCAAATACAGCCAAAAGGTTATCCCAGACAGAGCCAGGCACATCAATCCTGATCTCAGGGTAAGCCTCTTTCAGATCTTGATTGATACCGTCCTGAATACGGTTGATATATTGTTCATAACTGCAGCAGCCTCTTGGCACTCTGCTAAAATCAATAAAGATTACATTATGCTGATTGAGATGCTTTCTGTAGTTTTCAATTTCCGCAACCGCAAGATTATTAAATACGCCGCTGCTGTCCGAAGCCTTTCCTAAAAATGCTGCAAGCATATTTGCTATCACACTCTTCCCGAAACGGCGGGGTCTTGTAATACACAAAAATTTCTGTCCGTCTGTCTCAGCTGTATTTAAAACATCTTCCAGCAGCCATGTTTTATCTACATAAAATCTTGTCCCTGCAATCTGCTTCCATGTCTCAAAAGGAACCATGCTGTTCAAATATCTTCCCAATCCGCATTCCTCCCTCACCAAATTTCAGTCTGTCCTGGAAACTTAAAACCGCCTGTCGATATAAGGGCATTCTATCATAAAAAACGGACATTTACAATTTCTTTTTCAAAGATCCACATCAGCATTTTCCCGTGAATCGCAGCCATAAGGGAGCCGCCGGAAAGTACCCACATACAGAATACAGGAGTCCACAGAAGTCCTGCCGCCAAAAAGAGGCCTGTAATAAATAACAGATACACAGACTGGGGCAGGTACTTGAACATCAGAAGGATACCATTGCGGTACGTTACTCTTGCCGGTACATCCATTCTCGCTGCCAGCGGGAATACATAGATTACTAGTACGAGCCACAATCCTGACAGGATGCAGACAAGCACTCTCATGCTGTCTGCAAAGCTTCCTTCCATATTTCTCCAGAACATGCCGTCAAAAAGGAGCACTCCTGCTGCCAGAAGAAACGGAAGCCACAGCTTCAGGGAGACTCTCATCT
Organism: Lachnospiraceae bacterium; assembly: GCA_910576335.1. GTDB lineage: Bacteria > Bacillota > Clostridia > Lachnospirales > Lachnospiraceae > CAPEBR01. The sequence continues at coordinate 31,230 of CAJTIU010000009.1, read as the reverse complement.
TACTTCTGAATACCTGCAGGAAATCCCGCAGCACATATCCTTCCTCATCCTTCAGAATCTTTACCGCCGTTACGTGAAGCGCACAGAGCGCCGCGCCTCCTGTCACCAGCGGAATGGAAAAAAGAATCCATAATATATTCAATTTGATCAGATTCAGAATTTTTTCAACAATTCGGAATAATCTGCTTTCTGTATGAAAGACTTCTGACATAGCTTTCCCTCCCATTTTTTATTCTCTGCTTCCGGCATGATACGCACAGCCGCATAAGGAAGTATCTTGCTTTGCGGCTACGGCTTTTGCGGTACTCACGGCAGATTTCATCGGCCGTGAGTATATATTGTTATCCCTTAATTCCAGTAGACGCAATTCCTTCCACATAATATTTCTGGAGGAAGATAAACATAATCAGCATCGGAATCGCTGAAATCGTCAGGGACGCCATAATCGGTCCATAGTTAATCGGCTTAGATCCAAAGAATGTCTGAATCGCAAGCTGGATGGTACGCTTTTCTTCCCCCGTAACGACTAACAGCGGCCACATAAAGTCATTCCAGTGTGCAACAAAATCCAGGATAAAGATTGTCGCATACACGGTTCCCGAGATGGGCATTACGACCTTGAAAAATGTCCGGACCGGTCCGCATCCGTCAATAGCTGCTGCCTCCAGCAGCTCATCCGGAATATCCATGAAGAACTGGCGGAACATATAGATACTGAAACACTTTGCCACAAACGGAACAATCAGGGAAGCCCAGGAGTTGATCCAGCCCAGGTCCGCCATCTCCCTGTACATTGGAAGCATAATTGCCTCCGCCGGAAATACCATGAGACTGATGACCAGTGTGAGCAGCAGCCCTTTTCCCTTAAATTCGAATTTTGCCAGCGCATACCCACAGATGGAGTTCACAAGCAGATCCAGAAGGATAATCACCAGAACATAAAACAGGCTGTTTCCAATGAATTTCCACATATTGATTCTCTCAAAAACTTCTACATAGTTGTTTAAGGACGCTGCTTTGGGAATAAAGGTAGCCAGTGTATTCAGCCCTTTAAAAATCTCCGCTTCCGGTTTCAGGGATGAGGAGATCATCCAGATCAGCGGCGATACAAAGATTAATGCAATCAAAGTATTGCCAAGATAAAATGCGACATTTCCCAGTGTTTTTTTCTTTGTCATAATATTTTCTCCTTTCCAGGCCTAATCTGCTTTAATAATCTTCTTCATGCCCAGTGACAGACTGATCACAATCACAAAGAAAATAGCCGCCACTGCACAGGCATACCCAAAATTCCTCTTCTGAAAGCCCTGTTCATAGATGTAGTACACCAGGGTTCTGGTGGAATTCTGCGGTCCTCCCTTGGTCATAACATAAGGCTGTGTAAAGAGCTTCATAGCCTGGATAACCGTAATCATTACAACATACTGGATGACATTCTTAAGCCCCGGAAGTGTCACATAGAAAAAGCTTGCAATTTTCCCGGCTCCGTCTATGGAAGCTGCCTCGTACTGCTCCGGAGAGATTCCCTGCAGCCCTGCCAGGAAGATCATCATCTGATATCCGGCTCCCTGCCATGCAGACATAAATATAATGGAATTCATGGCCGTGTCCGGATCATTCAGGAATCCGCAAGGCTCCAGTCCGAGATTCACCAGAAGCGCATTGAGAAGCCCGCTGTCCGGACTTGAATTGTACATTACAGTCCAAAGGATTGCAACGACTACCATAGAGGTAACCTGAGGGCTGAAATAAGCCGCACGGAAGATGGACACACCTCTTCTTCTGGACGAGATCAGAAGAGCCAGTGCAAGTGCAATCACCGTCTGAAAGGGTACGACCAGAACGGTAAAATATAACGTATTCTTCACTGCAATCCAGAAATCCGCATCCTGGAACAGTTCCACAAAATTATTGAGCCCGCAGAATACAATCCGGTCCGGGCGCATGATATTATAGTCCGTAAACGCATACCGGATCGTCTGTAAAGACGGGTAGATCAAAAACGCTGCCAGCAGAACCACTGCCGGAAGGATAAAGATATAAGCCGCTTTTCTCTCGCTCGCTTTATTTACTGATTTTTGCATAACCAATCCTCCTCGCTAATCATTTGCATAATATTTCTTATAATCCTTGTCTGTTGTTTCCGCCGCCGCATCCAGCGCCTCCTGGGGGTCTACTCCAGTGAAAATATTCAGCATGGCCTCCGCGAATTCCGCCGTCAGCACGCTGTAGGAAGGCGTCCTCGGCCTCGGATGTCCTGTCTCCATAAGCTGCTCTTTGAATATTGAGCGCGGGTATTCATTATATTCATCCAGTACATCATAACTGGAGACTCTGGTAGGCGGCTTTGAGATTGCCTGTGCATAGGTAGTCACATTATCCTCCGAGAACAGAAACCGCATCACTTCCCTGGCTGCGTCCATATCCTGAACATCCTTTGTGACAGATGCCGCCCAGTCTCCGGTAGGAGAAGTCAGAACGCCGTCTCCGTCCGCCACCGGGAAATAAGTAACTCCCCAGTTCAGGTCCGGATAATCCTTTTCAAGGGTTGCCACCTCCCAGGAACCGCCCAGCATGGTCGCTGCCTTGCCGTTATGGAATTCCTTCTGAATCGGATCAATATTGGCATAACCGTCCTGGATCAGACTGTTCAGGAACTTCGCTGCCTCCACACCCTCGGGGCTGTTCAGATACCCGTCCGCCGAGCTTCCGTCCTCATTTACAAAATCCGTTCCGTTCGAGATCCAGAACTGCTCCAGTACATAGGAAAGCCCCTCGCCCTTATCCATAATAATATTTGTTCCTACCACACCGTCTTTTGTAAGCTTTTTTGCCGCCTCATAATATTCAGACCAGGTCCAGGCATCCTCTTTGCTCTCCGGTATAGAGATTCCCGCCTGATCCAGCAGATCCTTATTATAATACAATGCCACTGAGCTTTCCGTAGCGCCGACAGCGTAGATCTTTCCGTCATAAGTGTTCTGCTGTTTGGAAGAATCAAAGAAATCATTCCATTCCTCCTCCGAGAAAATGTCATCAAGCGGAAGGGTCACCTCATTTGCCGCGTAGATGGACACGTTCGGTCCGTCCACATACAGGATGTCCGGCAGGTCATTGGACGTGATGGCTGCATTAACCTTATCCTCATAGGCATAAGAATCTGCACGCACAATCGCTTCCCGGCGCAGCTCAATCTCCCCCTCATGCGCCTGATTGAATTCTTCAATTTTTTCGACCCACCATTCTTCAATAGCCGGCTCGTCGCTGGGGCTCCACACGGTAATCACGGATTCCCCGTCTTCGTTCACCCGCTCCTCTGTTTTCCCGCATCCCGTGAAGGCACCTGATACCATCACTGCTGCGAGCAGAGCTGAAACTAATCTTTTTCTCATCTCTTTCTCTCCTTTCTTATCTCTCCCAGATTGATCTCATGCCAAATACTTCTGCCCTCTTGATCCATTCAGGTGTGTCTGTATGTAATATGAAACATCCATGGTCTGATGTGTCATAAAACAACTTGGTTCCTGCCGCCTCCCCGTCATTTACATAAATCTCCGTAGTACGGCGGTCCATGAAAATCTCAAGCTTTGTCACCCTGTCTACATCTGCCGGAAATGTAATATGCTCGCTCTTCACTCCGTGAGTCTTAAGGCGGAGCCCGTTTTCATCATTGATGAGCAGCATCCTGCTGCCGTCATGTTCAGACAGGCAGATAGAAAACGGAATGTCTTTGTCAAATTCCAGTTCAGCCTTATATGTATTCGGGGTAATGTCTTTGAGACAGATCTCCTCCCCCTGTCCCTGATACAGGAGTCCTGATTTCAGCGTTTCGATTTCCTTCACAGGCGTCAGATATAGCCGGGTATCCCTGATATGCATTTCCCTTGGTATCGTCATACTCCCGCAGACGCCGTTCTCCATCTCTAGATGCTCTCCGTAAAAGTCAGAGATCCACCCAATACTGATTCTGCGTCCCTCATGCTCGAAGCTCTGCATTGCGTAGCAATTGCTGCTGAAATCAAACCAGCCTCTGTTCTCCTCTGTAAAGACTCCATTTTCAAAGTTTCCCACATAGTACCTGCTCATCTGATATCTGCCAAAGGAATCCTGGTGATGCATCAGCGCGCCGATGGCCAGATATTTCCCGTCCAGCTCTATAAAGTCCGGGCATTCCACACAGCGGATTCCTTCTTCCTCCTCCACTAGCAGAGGTCCGGTATAGTCCCAGTGCTCCAGGTCCCTGGATTCATACAACAGGATTGCCGCCTTTCCCTCAAGGGCGCTGCCGAGCACCATATACCACTTCCCTTCTGTCTGGATGACCTTCGGATCACGGAAGTCAAAGGAAGCTCCCCTGGGGCGTTCTCCAATCAAAAGCTTCTCTTCGGTAAAATGCAGCATATCGCTGCTCTTCATGACCCATTGCTGCTGAACCGTCTCCTCGCCGTCAACACACCGCCCCATGCTACGGGTCAGATAAAAAAGTACTGCATCCTTTTGTACCACTGCCGATCCGGAAAATGCACCTCCTGCCAGCTCCTTTGGATGATTCAGGATCTCCTCCTGGGGCTCCAGCACTACCGGAAGATGAACCCAGTGGGTCAGATCCCTGCTGGCCGCATGTCCCCAGTACATATGGGACCACTTCTGACCATGAGGGTTGAACTGATAGAACATATGGTAGTATCCCTGGAACCAGCACAGCCCATTGGGATCGTTAATCCAGTTCTTCCACGGTGTGAAATGGTATGCCTCCCTGATCGGAGAATTGTACCAGTCCGTCTCTTCCCTTTTTATGAATCTGCCCTTGCCGTCCTGCTCCAGGTAGCAGACACCTTCTTCCAGAATATTTTCACATCCGCTCAGATAGCATAACGAAATCTCACACTCTCCAGGAAGGATCTCATACTCCGTATTCTGATCTACCAAAGCCTTAATCCATTTATAATATGCCTTCCCTCCCGGAAGCTTCTGACATTCTCCATCCCCGGAAATCAGTAAGACACTCCCTCCTGGCTGTAATGCCTTTGCAAATATCTCCAGTTTTGTATATTTTCCCGTATTCATTGGTTTCCTCCTTTCTTCTTGCATGAAACCGATTCCATGTTTAAAATACCATATATAAAACTTATTTTTTGAATCTTATCCGATATATTCCATTTTTATATGGAACCCGTTCCACTTCTTAAGTGTAATACAGACTGTATATTTTGTCAATCAAGTATTGACATTTTCTCCTTTGCAACAAGAAAAGAGGATTTTTGTATTGTGCATTTTGTACAAAATCCTCTTTTCCTGTTTTCACTTATCTATTTTCCACAAATTCAATCCCGCATTTTTTAACAATTTCACCAAAGTATCTCGCCTATGCGGTTCCCCCAGGCTGCATTTCCACGTCTAGAATAAGACGGTGGGGTACATTTTTCCTCTGTTCCACAAGATCAAGGAGGGTATTCACAGAAACCTCTGCCAATAATTCTACGTTTTGCCTAACCGCTGTCAGCTGCGGATATACCATACTGGACGGCGCCATGGCGTCAAATCCAATAATGGACAGCTCCTCCGGCACCCGTATTCCCCTTCTCTGCGCTACATTCAGACAGGCCAGTGCCGCCAGGTCCCCGCTGAAGATCCCGTCAATGTCCGGATGAGACCGGAATGTCTCTTCTGCAAATTTATAATAAGCTTCCCAGTTGAATATATTCCACTCCATCACTTCCTGCTTTACAGTCACTCCGTTTTCCTTCAGCATTTTCATAAAAGCCGTATATCTGTCGTTGGCTATGACCTTTGGGGCAATGCCTAAAATAGCCAGCACCTTCTTCCGCCGGGCTGCCAGCATGAGACGGGCTGCCAGCTCCCCTCCCTTTTCATGATCACAGCCAATCAGCGGGATCCGGGCTCCCAGGTCACGGTCAATGGACACAATCGGCTTCGTCTGTTTCTGGTACTCCTCCACCTCAAGGCCGTGGGATGCCGTGATAATCCCATCCACCATATTCCTTTCAAGCATGTCCAGGTACTCCTGCTCCCGCCTGCTGATTCCTACGGTATTGCAGATCATCGTCTTATAGCCCTGCTCATATAATTCCATCTCTATATGCTTCACCAGAGCCGAAAAAAATGGATGATCCAGATCCGGCACAACTACCCCTACAATTCCTGTCCTGTTATGGTATAGATTCCTTGCCAGCTCATTCGGGGTATAATTAAGTTTTTTTGCAGCTTTCTCGATCTTCTTTTTTGTCTCCGGCGAAACATAGCCTGAGCCGTTCAATGCCCGTGACACCGTTCCGACCCCTACACCTGCTTCCTGCGCTACTTCTCTAATACTTGCCATCTTACTTCCTTATATATCCTTTCTTCCCTCATACTAACCCCTTTTATTATACTTCATTCCGCCTGCCACTACAATGGGGACGGGGCATTTTTAAAAATGCCCCGTCCCCATCTGGTAATCCCGATATTTAATTTTTCCAGCCAATAACGTAATGAAAATAAGCAGCAGGCAAAACATGATTATATTTGTAAGTCTCCGGCTCCTTAAAGCCACTGACATTCCAGCAGTTATCTCAACAATTGCCAGAGTTCTTCGTAACTTACCCGTGAAAGTCTGATACTCGCGATTTGATACTGGCCTCGCTGTATTAATCACTGGTGCAATCATCCATATAGTAACGCTCTGTAAGCTGATAAATACAAACACCAGCCATAGTGCAACATGTAATCTAAGGCTCAATTGCATAACACAAAATAAACTTAATACTGAAAATATCAGACATCTGAAATATGTATCTGCATGATAACCGCCGGAATACATCCGTACAGGTATAAATATACAAAAGAAAAAAATACCTTCCGGAATCATATTCAACTTATATAGCAGCAACAGACTTACCAGAATATTCGTTCCGATTTCCAATGATGATTCAATTCCAAATTTCAAAACTGATCTTTGTGTATCTTCTAATAAGCCCGCCCGGTCTACATACTGCACAATCTTTTCGCTTAATATTTCCATTCTACTCATTGTCCTTTAATGCATCCGGAAATTCGGGCTGATGATAAATAAAAAAGCAAAAGCCTTCTCGCGCCATCATCGCTGTCATTGCTCCTATTACCATAAACACATTAAGAATACCTCTTTTTCTCATCATGTAGTCATGTATTTTTCTCATAGTCTCGTCTCCTCCTTCTATTTTTTGCATTATTATACTAATTTTCCGCAGTGAATGTTTGCATATGTCAAAAAAACAATGAAATATGTAACTTTTAAATTCACTTATATTTCGCTATAGTATACTTATATAAGAGTATCGCAAGGAAGTAAATAAGGTAAACTATTTGTAAAACACAATGGAGAAGCAACATGAAGACAAGGGTGAAAGAATTACGTCATTTAAAACATAAGACTCAGCTCCAGCTGGCGCTTGCCGTGGGGTGCTCCCAGAATTCCATCAGCAGAATTGAACTGGGGGAAGCTGTTTCAAATGGTGAACTTATGATAAAACTATCTGATTATTTTAATGTTTCCCTGAATTATATGATGTGCAGGGACAGTCAGAGCCAGTATTCCACAAACATTTCCCTTCAGCCCCGAGTAATAGAATATGCAAAGAAGCTTCAGTTGCTTTCTTCTGACAATAAAGAAACTGTTTATGTAGTCATTGATCATTTAACATCAACACAAAACAGGGAGGAATATTAACATTACCAGATGATTTCCTCAATAAATTCAAGAGAAATGATTTAGATAATTTTGACAAAAAGTGTAGCAAAATTGCAAAGAACAATTGCTAGGAATAATTTAAGAAAAGCATATATAATAGATATAACTTCTTATATAGCCATTGGCAAAAGAAGAGTAATATATTGGAAGGAGGGATAAAAATGAAATATCAGAAACCACAATTATTAAAAAAAATATCTCCGGTACGTTTAAGACGACCAGGTGGTGGCGGCGGAAATAGCGGTTGCGGTATGTGCAAGGTTTTTAAGTAACCACAAAATATTAGGAGTGCATATAAATGTACTCCTAATATAAAGATATTGAACTAAATGTGATTAATATTTTGCATGGAGGCAGACTATGGAACGAATAGCAATAATAGATATAACAAGTAAATGTAATTTAAGGTGTACACATTGCTACAATCAAGAACGTTATTGGGAAAAGAGTGAAAACTATAAGGAACTAAATTCAAAAAATGTTGCTAAAATAGTTCACCGACTAAAAGAAATGAATTTTACCAGATTACATTTGTTGGGTGGAGAACCACTATTATCTTCAAATTTATTTGATTTTATACTAAATGGCCAGAAAGAAGATTTGGATGTAAGTATAGTAACTAATGGAACATTATTGAATTCAGATATGATGAAAAAACTTTGTAATTCCGGAGTCTGGTCACTTTCTGTTAGCTTAGACGGTACAACAGCATTAGTAAATGATCGAATACGAGGTGAAGGTGTTTTCAATAAAGTGGTGGATAATATAAAAAAAAGTGTTGAAATAAAAAATTCGCTTCAGCCTGATATGCGTTTAGGTATATCTTTCACTTTAACAAAGCAAAATTTAGATACGTCAAAGAACCTTTTTGATTTTGTTAACGACTTGAATTTAGATTTTGTTAATATATCTTATCTTTCAAATGAAGGAAAAGCAAGGGAAACTTACTATGACAATACTATTACAGAAAGCGATAAATTTCAGTTTATAGATGAAATCCTTTTTTCTTACAAATCCCGCAATAATAATATATATTTTAATATTGATGCTCGTAAACTTTTGGGAGAATATATCTATAAAAAACATGGAATAAGCTTAGATGCTGAGTACTTTGTAGGTTGTGCGGGTGGCGATGCACAATTTTATATTCTTGCAGATGGTACTTTATTGCCATGCAGTCCAGCAGGTACAAGTATGGGATGCCAATTGAGTTCGGATTACTTAAAAGATCTAGAGCCTCCGAATCTATTATTAAATAATATTAATGAGATTATAAATTCATCCTATTTAGTTAAGTTTTATAATTATACCCATAATGCGCAAACATATCAGAATATAGTTCCATGCAAAAATTGTCGATATGAGTGCAAGCCTTGTCCTTTGCTATATAAAAATGACAATATAGTTGTCAAGGAATGTACATATGCTATGGAAGAAATTCAAAAAATAGACAAAAAGTTCATGAATATCCCATTGAAAAAGAATGAAAATATTAGAATGTCTACTGTAAATGATAAGGTAATACTGTTATCTTTTCTGACGCAAGATGAGTTTGTTTTAGAAAATACTGCATTATCTATTTGGAATCAAATAAATAATGTAAATACAGGAAATGACATAACACGTTTGATTATGAAAGAATATAAATTAAAAGATGAAGACTTTAATATGGTTCAAAAAGATACTATGGAATTCTTATATCAATTAAGAGGTAATAGATTTATATCGGATGTAATGATATAAATATAACAGGAGATTAAGGCGATACTACTGGCCGTAAGCCCATAGATGTGATACAATGGAAACATTGAAAATGCTACATCTCTAAATAACTTTGATACACTATGTTGAACTCTCTGACAGGAATCATATGACGAACCTTTATCAATGAAATTCCCCACAGCAGAGCTGTGGGGAATTAGACCCCAAGAGATTAAATTGAATAAAATATCAAGCACATTGTATTCATGGGAGGAAAGATCTAATGACAAAATATATAAAATCTCTTTTCGATTTTCAAAAAAGCATCCTATTATTGCTGATTATGATTTGTACGGTAATCAGTGCTGTTTTTTCGTTCTATCCTGTGATACTGATACAAAAAATTGTTGATACAGCGTCCGGAAATGGAGCGAATATTTTTGCAATCATATTAAATTATGGGGTTCTGTATTTAATTCTCCAAATATTAAATGCAGCCTTTTCATCTTTGGCCAAGTACCTTACAGAGCTTCTTCAGGCAAAGATATCCCTGAAAGCCCAGTTAAATTTATACCGTTCTCTGACCCGGACGCAGATTCAGTACATAAAGAACAATCACACCTCTGATTTGAACAACTACTTGATTAAAGATACGGAGTACTGTGCCCAGAATATCCTGTCGCCATATGTAAGAGGTATTTCTGCGCTCCTACAATTTGTTTTTGGATTTTACTTTATGTCTCGTATCAATATATACCTGACACTGATTATTATTCCGTTAGGTCTGTTCTCTTCACTTATGATTGAAGCGATCAGGAAAAAGTCGGAGCAGAACTTTACAAAGCAAAGAAAAGCTACCGAGCTAATGTGGAAAACCTTTACAGAGGGGATCTATGGATTCCTTCCAGTGAAACTGCACAGGGTAACAGAAACATATTATAAAAAAGTGTCAAAAAACGGGGAATCCCTGGCGGACAGTCAGATCCGTCAGAGCAGGCTTGAAAATTTGACATATTTCTGTACAAGTTCACTGTTTATGTTCTCCATAGGCATTATTTTGATTATTTCGGCGCTTATGATTACGAAGGATATTATTTCAGTCGGCGGCCTGACAGCAATTTTAATGTACAATCATATGCTTACAGATCCCCTGTTGGAAACGGTTTCGATTAATCAAGATCTGATCAGGCTGAAAGTATCTGTAGGTCGTTTGCAGCAAATATTAAATCTTCCGAAGGATCAGGAAAATCTTCCTGTTGTACCAGTTGATGAGATTCTTTTGGAGAATATTTCCTATGATTTTGAATCCCGCACGATCATCAAAGACCTGACGCTTAATTTAAAGGCGCCAGTGTCATTGGCTGTTTTCGGAAAGACAGGCGCCGGGAAGACAACACTGGTGAATCTGATTACACATATCTATACGCCGCGAAAAGGACATGTACAATACAGATGGAAAGGGAGCGTTGTACAGGGGCTCCCAAAAATCAGTTATCTGATACAGGATGAATATCTTTTTGATGATACAATAACGAATAATATTATGATTGCCAATCCATCTCTGCCGGAAGAGGATTTTAAGGAAATTGTAAGGGAATGCCATCTGGCGGAGGTTTTAAAAAACCATAGTGGAACAATTGGGGAAAATGGCGCCCATCTCTCGGGCGGTGAGAGAAAGCGAGTGCTTCTTGCGAGAGCACTTGCTGATTCACAGGCAGATATATACGTTTTCGATGAGTTATCTTCCGCACTTGATGCAGGAACTTTCCAGCAAATTTTTACGAATGTTGAAACACGGTTAAAAGATAAGATTAGAATTTATATCGAACATAATCGTTCTATAGAAGATAAAGTAGATATGCATGTATTTTTAGTGTAACGTCTCAGTCATTTTGGGGTTATAAAAACTGGGCAAAACCAGTAGGTTAAGACCCATAATTAAAAAATATAAAGAATTCCTTTTAATTCCGGCATCATTTCTTCAGAGCCATTTATAGCGTCCGAAAACAGGAAATAAGCAGACTGGGGAATTTTTCTATTCTCTGTATCTGCTTTATTTCCTACTAAATCATCTAGCGAAATCTTATATAACCGGCTCAGCAAAAGTAAGTTTTCAATATCTGGGCATGCCTGGTTGTTTTCCCAGGCAGAAATTGCCTGTCGGCTTATATTCAGTTTTGAAGCTACATATTCCTGTGTATAACTGTTCTTTTTTCGATAGTACTTTAAGAAACCGCTAATGTCCATTATGACCCCTCTTAGGAACTGTACATGTTATTCTTACACCGTTCCTTACTGTATTTCATATGTTTTTATTCTGTTTTTATCCGTGTATCATAAGCGCCAGAATATCTTCTGACGCTTACACCATAATACACCTGTTCCGTGTCAGAAAAAACCATCTATAGCAGACATTTTTTTTTACCTTTAGTTCCAATCTATGCATAAAGAATAGCGGGTAAGATAAGCGCGATAAAGTCATTTAAGAAATGCCCGATACTAAGCGAAAAAAGAGTGAATTTTTGAGGTTCTTTTACTCTTAAATATCCATATATGATCCCGAAAATAAATGCTGAAATGAGCCTTTCCAAATTCTCTTCCAGAGTGCCAGAAGATGAGTAATGCATTAATCCAAACCAAAAGGCAGAAATAAATACACCCAGGAAAGAACTATCTGTCAACTTTTGAAAAAAAGTTAAAAGGAAACCGCGAAACAGTACTTCTTCATAGGTAACACTTGCTAACAGCAAAATGGTAAAAGAAACAGGAAAAAGTTCTCCAATATTTTTTAAGGTGGATTTTGTTAAAACCAAAGTTGTACCGTCTTTCGTAAGGTTACGGTAATATGCCAAAAAGCTTATCGTAAATGTGATAAGTAATATGCAGATAAGCTGTATGTGGGGGCTTTTTAAATGTAAACCATATTCTTCTAATGGTTCCTGAAGGTAAAAGCGAACCAGTGATAAGCAAAGAACAGAGCCTAGAATAACACAGGAAATAGTTAGAATTCTGTTACTACCAGTGGGCCAGACGTAAGTATAGACACTGTCAAATAATATGATAATAAAAAATGCAAACCAGTATTTTTTATAAAGTCTATTAATTTTCATAGTAATTCTCCTCGTTTTTGAACCCAAACTCTACCAGAACTCAATGATGTCAGTACAAAAAATTTGCAAAAAATGAGCAAGAGAAAGAGAAAAAACAGTGAATTTTTCCGGCTCATTAATTCTCAGATACCCATAGATAAATCCAGTAACAACGGCTAAAACAGCACGTAAGATATCCTGACCAACGAGATAATCTGCTGCCCCGGATAAAATGGCGCACAAAACAATACTCACTAAAGGTTTTGTAAATATTCTCTGGAAAAAGGATAAAAAAATCCCCCGGAATGTTATTTCTTCATATAAAGCGCGGGCGAATATATTGAAAAAATAAAACCACAGTGCCGGATAAGATGAAAAGTGCCTCATAAAACGGCCTATTACAAAAGGATATATATTCCACGTAAAAGCATTACCATAGAGATAAAACAATATAATTGCTGCAAGCAAAAGACCGCAGATTATTTGGATATGTATTTTTTTGAAACTTAGACCGTAGCTGAAGAACGGCTCTCTAAGGTAATAGTGAATAAGCAACAAGCATAAAATGATATTTAAAACAGGCAGATATATTGTATTTGTTTTAAAAATGACGGTAAGAATATAGAGTAAAATAATGATAAAAAGACAAGTCCCGTGTTTTTTCGATAAAATATTTTTATTCACAGATTATCTCCTCCTTATAGTAAAATCCTGTTGGGATTATATCATAATATGACGCAGAAGAAAAGAAATTGTTAATTACGTACTAACCGTTACTATTCACAACCCGAAAGATCGTTCATAGCAACGGTCCGTTTTTAATGCACCAGTTAATCATGGTTTTCTACAGACATTTCAATAACTTTATCTGCTATTTGCTTCGCCTCTTTATCATGACTAATAAATATTATAATCTTTTCTTTCTTGATTTTCTTTAATAGATCAAAAAAATCTTTTTTACTTTCTTGATCTAATGCTGAAGTGGGTTCATCAAATATCAATACATCACTCTGTTTCGCAAGAACACGGAGTATTCCGATTTTTTGTTTTTCCCCTCCTGATATTCCTTTACCATTCTCTCCAACTGTACCGATCTTCTTTTTTATTATCCTTGAAAAATATTTGCTTTCAAGTTGTTTCCCTGACAGACAAATATTGTCTTCAAGGCTTCCTCCTAAAACATAAGGCTCCTGCTCTAATATAGATATTTTCCGCCGCCTCATTTCTCTCATATCAATATTTTCAATATTGATATCATTATAGTAAATCTCTCCTTCATACTCTCCGATAAACAAGCCTGACAACAAATCTATTAATGTTGTCTTTCCGCTGCCATTTTCTCCGTGAATACAATAGATTTCGCCTTTCTCAAAAGTAATATTTAATCCTTGCAAAATTCGTTGTCCGTCTCTTGTGAAGCATAAATTATTACATGATATTGTTGAAATATCCTCTAATATTTGAACACCATTTTTCTGTTCTTTCAGCTCACAATATTTTTGTAATCTTTTGTAGGATGCATTATTATCCTGATACTCCTTACCCAGATCCGCAAAATACTTTATAGACGCTATAATATTCTTGTAAAAATTTAAAATAATAGTAAACCCGCCTATCGTCATATTCCCTTTGACCACACTAATTCCACCCAAAACATATATGCAGAAATTTACAGCTATTTCCAAAATATCATCAGCACTTGAATATCTATAAAAAAATTGCTGCACACTTAATGCTTTCTCAAAAAATATCTTGAATTCCTGTTTTAATTTGCTTTTGTAATAATCTTCAAGAGCCTGCTGTTTTATGAACTTTATATTACCAAATTGTTCTAGCAGTGCACTAAAAAAAACAGAACGGGCATCTTTGTAAGATTCTGCTTCTCTCAGAAGTTTGTCTCTAATCCCCAAAAAGAAAATAATATACAAACATATAAGCAAGAACAATACAGCTCCTACTTTTAAGGAAATTGTACATAAAATTAACAGCGATGAAAGTAGCATTAGGCCATTTGACAAAGCATTTACTATCAGAGACAAGAAAAAAATCACTATTGAATTACTATCATTATTAATGCTTTCATTTAAATATCCCATATCATATTTCTGTAATTCATTTAGAGATATTTTATGAAGGTGGTGTATTATGTCCTCGCTTATATCTTCAGCTGTATTAGTTTGTATTACTATATAAAATCTATAGTTCCAATAACCGATCAAAATATTCAAGAAACCCAAAAGCAAAACTAAAATTCCCATTTTTATAAGCCTATAGACGTCTTGATTTGAAGTCATTAAATCTATAATCTGTCCGCAAAAAATGGGAATAATTATCGCAATAATTGTTGATACTATAGACATTGACAAATATACAGCTAGCTTATGTCTATACACTGAAATATATCTTGCACAATAATTAAGCATTATTTTCTGCCTTTTGCCTTGACATCCCATAAATTAATCTTACAATTTGATTCGCATTTTCCTTAATGGGATGGCAATTTTTCTTTTTATTGCTCACACGGTAATTCGGACATCCACCCATACAAACCGGTAAATATGGACATTTCATGCATTCTTCATCATCTTCAATTGAATATGAAAGCCATTTTAATAAATTTTTATTTATATCCAATCTTTCTTGAAAAATATTGCCAACATTTTCAGAAAATTCTCCAATTCCCTCCCAACATTTGTAAAAATCGCCTTTTGCATCAATTACCCAAGAATTATATGAAACAGCCGAACACATACCTACTTTTTTATCTGGTACATTAATTAATGACATCCCGTTATCCAGATTTTTTTTCATAAAGTTTATCTCTTCTAAGGCAAATTCCTGCACATTAAAACAGTGTCCGTCCACACAATTTTCATTATTATTTGTAACCGGGGAAATATAAGGTGAAATCTTATTTAATAATCCAAATTCTTTCAAATGGCCTTCTATCTCATCTATTCTATTAATATTGGTTTTATCTACATTTATCCGCACTGCAACTTTTAATTCAGGATATGCTTCTAATGCTTCTTTCAGATTATTTAAAATCACAAAAAAGGTATCTGCGCCAGAGGGCAACCGTCTTCTCTCATTGTGTATCTCCGGAGGTCCATCGATTGTAACTTGTATATCGTTTATATTTAGCTTTTTCATCTCTAATACAATATCCTTGCTTAACAAATACCCATTAGTTATTGCACTCGCCGACACATTCTTTCGCTCAAAATTTTTGTAAACTTCTTCCATTAATTCTTTTATAATATCAAATGCCAGCAAGGGTTCTCCGCCATACCATACAATATCAATAAGCTTATAACGCTCTTTTAAGTTTCTTATGTATTCTTTTATTTTTTCAATAGTATCCTTATTCATCGTCACATATTCTTTTCCCTTCTCATAACAATAAGGACATCTAAAATTACAAGCCATAGTTGGAGCAATGGTAAGTCCAATACTATTCCCACTAAACCGCACAATTTTATTTTCCAAGAGTAGTTTTTCTACTTCATTACCTTTCGTTTCTTCAATAATCATTCCCCCTTCAATAAGGGCGTCCTTTAATTCCTTATCATCCATTTCCTCATTTCTTGCAAGAGCATTGTATTTTTCTTCATATTTTTTATTCAGTTTTAATATTCCCCCACTATTCGTATTATAAATCAAAATTCCATCTTCAACCCGTTCTATCACATTGAACATAGACAGTTTCATTTTTTCTATATGTGCATTATTTTCATCGCAAGACATTTTCAAATTCTCCTTCCTCATTAAGTAAAAATCTGGCACAAGCGAAACCAGCCATCCTTTACTTCCTAAAAAACAATATTAAAGAACTTCCGGTTTCGCTTATAGCATAACTGTATATTAACTTACATTACACTTTATAAGAAAAATGAATGAACCTCCATTTTCTTACTTTCTTTTATCTCCGCAAGTATATGGGTTACATATAACTACACACGTGTATGTTGAACACATATTCTTTACACACGCATCAGGTTGTCCGGGAACTACTCTCGGTTTAATAATCCATTCCATTTTTTATTCCTCCTCTTCTTGTATATTTTCTTCTATTGCCAGTAAAAAAGACATATATATTATACCATTCTCCCATCTCTGCTCCCAGCAATCATTCCTTGCTTTTCTGCAATGTTTTATTGCAGAAAAAAAGCTACTATTTAATTGCCGCATTATAAATCATATGCTATACTTACGGAAGAAAAATTTAAAATTATTGAAGGAGCCATACTATGAAAACATTATCAAAAAAACACTGGATTGCATTTTTTATAATTGTTACTATTTACATTTCTTTTTTCATGCTCGTTTCCAGTACATATACATCTATGTTTGGGGCCATATTCGAAAGTTTATTATGCATATTTCTTATCCATAATTTTCTGAAAGAATCATTAGAAGAATATGGATTTCATTTTAGAAATATCCATATACAGATTATTAGCGGAATCGCTCTAACATTTTTAATAACTTTTATATTACACTATAATGCTATCTCTAACTTTATCTCAAAAAATGGTTTTCTTTTCTCAGCCGGTGAGCTTATGAAGCGATTTGCAGATTGTTTTGATTCCTATGCTCTGTTTTCCCTTGATCTTTTTGATACATTTGTACATGCAATAGAGGAAGAAATCCTTTATCGTGGTTTCATATTAACTTTTTTTCATAAAGCATTTCACAGTTCTTCATTGAGTGTCTTCCTTTCTGCTCTTTTATTTGCTTTGGCACATCTTCCATTTCATCAGAATTGGTACACAGTAATTTTTGCTTTTATTTTTGGAATTGTATATGGATATCTCAGAATAAAAGATTCAGAAAAGTTCACAATCTTTTCTCTTTGTCTCGCACACTTTTTGCAGAATTTTTCACTTAGTTTCCTACTACCTTTTACAAATTTCTAGCTTTGTATATTATGATACAAGCGTCAAAGCACCTTTTGATGCTTACATCATATTATTTCAAAAGGCCGCAGCTTTTAGCTGCAGCCTTTTGCGTTTTTAACAGACATGTAAAATCTATAATATCTGTCAAAGTGTAGTTTTACTAACCCCAGGAAATCTATGCCTTTATTTTACAATAGTATCCTTTGAAACAATTACAATGTTTGATGCACGCATCAGGTGTTCCTGGAACTGCTCTTGGTTTAATAATCCATTCCATCTTTTATTCCTCCTAAATGTTAGATTCTTTTCTCTTTACTGGCTATATAAGAAGTTATCTTTATTATACGCCTTTTTCATTTTATTCCAAGCAATTTTCTTTTGCCAATTGCAATATTTAATTGCATAATCGTTTGCTCAATATTTTGCTAACTTTGGTACAGTTTTAGACTGTGCTAGCAGGAAAACACTTTTACCGAAATGTTACATTTCTGCGGTTCGTTTTTCTTCTCTATATCTGTTTTGTTTCCTACTAAATCATCTAGCAAAATCTTGTATAGCCGACTCAGCAGAAGTTCGGCAATGTGGCGTCTCCACCACCCTTTGCATATCTGCTATATATTTTTGCAGCAAATTTCTTTTTTTCTATATTTAGTTATGGTAAAATAGTACAGAAAATGTCGGATAAAATTCCAACAATAGAAAGCACCTTATAACCCCGGCCACATGACAAGAAAGGAAATATGTATATAATGAATAGACTTTCCCAAAGGTACTGGATTGTATTTTTTATATTACTTTTTACTGAGATCATTTGGATTACTTTTATCAGCGGAATAGGTGTTCCCCTCCTATATACTGCACTTTATCTCTTTCTTTTTGGCTATTTTCTTCCAGACCCATTAGAAGAGTACGGTATACATTTTCGAAAAGTCCCTATGCAGGCTGTCAGCGGAATCATTCTCGCTCTTTTTACAATATTGCCAATATTGTTGATGGATCTCACTGTTTCATGGAAATGGCTTCCCTTTTTAGCCAGGCGTTTTATATACCAATTTACATCCTGTTCCTCAGCCTTGCTGTATCTGGGCAACACAGTGTTCTGCGCCATACAGGAGGAACTGGCATTTCGGGGTTTTTTACTAACTTTTTTTCAGAAGCTCTTCAAAAATTCATTTTTCAGCGTCACTCTGTGTGCCAGTATATTTGCTGTAAGCCATTACCCAGGAGGACAAAATTTAGAGCAAGTCCTTTTTGCTTTTATTACGGGGTTCATATATGGAGCTTTAAGAATAAAGAAACCCGAAAATTTTACCATTTTTTCGCTTTGCCTTGCACACATTTTACATAATATTTCCTATGATTTAATCACCTGCTACATAACTATGTGATTCTTTCCAAATATTCTTATCCTTAAATTCAGCAGGATGTCATCTCATCCTATTTAAGACTTAAAAACAATTTCTTGCGCAAAGTAGTAAAATTTTGTAAATAGATAAAATATTAGGCACATTGCATTCATAGGAGGAAGGATCTTATGTTAAAATATATAAAATCTCTTTTCGATTTTCAAAAAAGCATCCTGTTATTGCTGATTATGGTTTGTACAGTAATCAGTGCTGTTTTTTCGTTCTATCCTGTTATACTGATACAAAAAATTGTTGATATAGCCTCTGACAATGGGAATCGCATTTTTGTAATGATTTTGCACTATGGGGTTCTGTATTTAATTCTCCAGATATTAAATGCAGCTTTTTCATCTTTGTCCAAGTACCTTACAGAGCTTCTCCAAGCAAAGATATCCCTGAAAGCCCAGTTAAATTTATACCGTTCTCTGACCCGGACGCAGATTCAGTACATAAAGAACAATCACACCTCTGATCTGAACAACTACTTGATTAAAGATACGGAGTACTGTGCCCAGAATATCCTCTCGCCATATGTAAGAGGTATTTCTGCGCTCCTGCAATTTGTTTTTGGGTTTTACTTTATGTCCCGTATCAATATATACCTGACACTGATTATTATTCCGTTAGGTCTGTTCTCTTCACTTATGATTGAAGCAATCAGGAAAAAATCAGAGCAGAACTTTACAAAGCAAAGAAGAGCTACCGAGCTGATGTGGAAAACCTTTACAGAGGGGATCTATGGATTCCTTCCAGTGAAACTGCACAGGGTAACAGAAACATATTATAAAAAGGTGTCAAAAAACGGGGAATCTCTGGCAGACAGCCAGATCCGTCAGAGCAGGCTGGAAAATTTGACCTATTTCTGTACCAGTTCACTGTTTATGTTCTCCATAGGTATTATTTTGATTATTTCAGCGCTTATGATTACGAAGGATATTATTTCAGTCGGCGGCCTGACAGCAATTTTAATGTACAATCATATGCTTACAGATCCCCTGTTGGAAACGGTTTCGATTAATCAAGATCTGATCAGGCTGAAAGTATCTGTAGGTCGTTTGCAGCAAATATTAAATCTTCCGAAGGATCGGGAAAATCTTCCTGTTGTACCAGTTGATGAGATTCTTTTGGAGAATGTTTCCTATGATTTTGAATCCCGCACGATCATAAAAGACCTGACACTTAATTTAAAGGCGCCAGTGTCATTAGCTGTTTTCGGAAAGACCGGCGCCGGTAAGACAACACTGGTGAATCTGATTACACATATCTATATGCCGCGAAAAGGACATGTACAATACAGATGGAAAGGAAGTGTTGTACAGGGGCTCCCAAAAATCAGCTATCTGATACAGGATGAATATCTTTTTGATGATACAATAACGAATAATATTATGATTGCCAATCCATCTCTGCCGGAAGAGGATTTTAAGGAAATTGTAAGGGAGTGCCATCTGGCGGAGGTTTTAAAAAACCATAGTGGAACAATTGGGGAAAATGGCTCCCATCTCTCAGGCGGTGAGAGAAAACGGGTACTTCTTGCGAGAGCGCTTGCTGATTCACAGGCAGATATATACGTTTTTGATGAGTTATCTTCTGCACTTGATGAAGGAACCTTTCAGCAGATTTTTATGAATGTTGAAACACGGTTAAAAGATAAGATTAGAATTTATATCGAACATAATCGTTCTATAGAAGATAAAGTAGATATGCATGTATTTTTGGCATAATCCCGGTCAGGCAGAAAAACCGCCTGCTGGCTTACATTCAATTCTTTCTGAATACTCTTATCCTTAAATAAGGCAAGATAGTGATCCTCAAAACACATTTGTCTGAAGTACAAAAACTTTAACAGTTTTTCCATCCTTTTGCGGTTTTCTTACAAATGCTTCTTTAAATGCCTCTGGATTTTTTATAATCCCAGTTTCATCGAAAACAAAAAAATAAATTATATCTGCACAATAATGGAACCCATCTGCCCCCAATTCTTCTATCAACTTTTTTTCACTCATGCTTTTACGCGTACATTTTATTTCGATTATAAGATTGTATAAATCCAGATAAAGATCTGCCTTCATTCCTCCGTATCCATTATCGCTATACACTTCCTGCCTTATCGTTGGAAATATTGGAATCAAAAGAGCATATAACATTCTTTGCAAATCATATTCATTGCCAATCCGAATTGCATCTAACGTTTGGGATACTAAAGTTCCCTTTTTGTGTACCGGATTTTTATACATTGCACGATAATACATATAAAAATTACCCAAAATTTTTTCAATCAGCGATAAATCTCCTTGCTTATCTGTTTTATCCCCATAAATAAAAGCATTTTCTTCTAAAATTTCTATTGTATCTCCCAGTGATTTTTTTAGTGATATTAATGCATCATTTTCAGAATATTCATTTTCTAAATAATGCATTTTTACATTCACTTTTTCTTGCTCCTGTTCTGTAAAGCCCTCCTCTTTCATACAGATTCTCACTTTACGGCACCACAAATTATATTTGCTCTGTAATTCTTTTTTGTCAAAAATTTCTTTCAATTCTTTCCCTTCCACAATTATATCATCTATTCCCATAGTCCCTCCTCTCTAATCCCCATCTGATATAGAACAGGAACATATTATCTAATATATAGATTACATCATCTTTCCACTCCAAAACCTGATAAAGGCTTCCCTGCTGTTCCAGCATCCTCTGCCAGTTCTTTAAAGAATCTTTTACTTTCTTTTGTTTTATCATATTATCATTTGTATTATTTTTAATTCGTTCCATTAACTCATCAATTCTTAATTCTACTAACGGAGGGTTATCCGCTAATATTTTTAAAATCAGGCCATAAATATCTTGTTGGCTGCCATCTTTAAGAACATATTTCAATCTCTGTTGTCCTCGAGTCGATGGTCCTGCTTTTAATATGCGCACTACATCTCTGTAGGGTAAATTCATACAGGTGAATCTACAGCTTTCTTCTATCGTCACCTCTGTAATATCTTCTATTTTTTCTGGCAGAAGTCCAATGTTAAGGCAAATTGACTGCATTAGTTGTGGTGAATGTATACTTTCTTCTGCCATTTTTGTTATAACATTTTTCTCTACTGCCATGTTCAACTCAGAAAAACCCTTATTTGCGATCCGCACCAGTTCTTCTTTTTTCCATGGTTCTATCTCTATAATAGATATTCTTCCAGTTAAATCCGGATTTAAACGAATCGCATCATCAGAACGATATGGCAAAGAAATTACAACTGCTTTAAATCCTAAACGTATCACTTCCTTAAGCTGACACGCTATATCATATTGCGTTTCTGAGGGTGCATAATGAAAATCATCCAAAACAAGAATTTTTTTATATTCATTAAAATATTGAATCACTCTATCTTTTGTAGTAAAATAATTTTTCGTGATTATGGTTGACCTTTGCTCACTATTAGAGATAGCTGATGTTTCCTGGCTAACCCCGGCCGTTATTGCAATACCTATTTTTTTCCCAATTCCAGACCAAAAATCGTGCTCTTTGGAAAAATCATTTCCTGACATAGAAACCATATTTTCTCTTCCGATTACATTTTCGCATAATACGGTTTTTCCAATTTTCGAAGGTCCTACTATATATGTTAAATACCCTTCTATAGAAAGACTTTGTTTTAAACGTTCTTCATAAGTATATCTTGTACCATTTGAGTGCCTTGATACATACGTCTTTTGCGGATATGCTCCTGGTTTAAAAATATCAGAAAAGCTTTTTTCCATAATAACACCCCTTTTATTAGCTTATATGCCTAATATAACATACTTATCCACCTTTTCATACCTTTATTTCCTGTCTGCCAATAAAATTACACCTGATACAAATAAGATTCCAGCTACAACAGCCAAAGCATTGTTCAATCCTCTGCCGTCGATCAGGCACCCAATGTATGGCAGTAAAACTACCTGAGGCAGTTTAGACAGCAGACTCCTTATTGAAAAAATAGTTGCCCGGTCCGTTTCTATTTCTTTATTAATATATTCTTTCATAATGGAAGGATAGATTCCAATAACGATTCTGGGTATTATAATTGTTACGATAAATATTTTTGCCGGGAGCAGCATGAATAATGGGGTGATAATCAGCAAAATTAAAAACAGTATGAACATCCTGTATTCATTAAACCGTTTAAAATAATGTGCTAATCTGCCGCTTATAGAAGATACAACATACATGAAGAAATAAATAATTCCAAAATATTCAACTGGTATATGACGCATTGAAAAAAACAGCTGGTATGTTTCCAGTATTGCAATAAGCGCAAAACTTATTACTGCCGAATAAAAAACAAACCATCGAAGTTTTCCAGATAAGAAAATAAGTTGAAAACCCCTTCTTATGTTTTGGATGAATTCTCCAGATAACTGTTTCGCAGACTTAATTTTCTGATGATATTCCTTAACATTTTCCAGCTTCAGAGCCATCACCAGAGCCAGTACACATGCTGCTATACTCAGCACAAAAGGATACTGTTTATTCAGTGAATAAACATAACCTATACCTATTGAGATTACTCCCGTTATCATAAAATTAACGGAATCCAGCCTTCCTGATATTTTTGTAAAATCATTTTTATTATCCAAAATCAAATACAAATATGCCTCATCAGCACCCGAAGCACAGACTTTATACAATGCCATAAATATCTCACATATGATAAAGCTTATAAATGTCGGATTGATCATAATCATGATATTCGATATTATAAAGCAGAGAACAGCTAAAACCATACTAATTTTATATCCAAACAGGTCTGATATCACCCCTGTAGGCACTTCAAGCAATATAATCAGCACGGATTCTATACTTGTCAGTATAAAAATCTGATTTGCCGACAGGCCCTCAGAATATGCATAAATAACAAAGATCGGATCAATCAGCATTGTGAGGAACGCTATTTTATACCACTTAAAGTAAATTAAATTCCGATTCATGATATCCTCCTGCTGTTCTTATAAGAAGGCACTGTTCCCTTTTCGCTGACTGCTTCCTCACTCCATATCAAGCTCAACCGGGCAGTGGTCTGATCCCATAACTTCCGTCAGGATCTTCGCGTCTCTAAGTCTGTCTTTCAGACACTCAGACACGCAGAAATAATCAATCCGCCACCCCGCATTCTTTGCCCGGGCGCTGAAACGGTAGGACCACCAGGAGTATATACCTTCCTTATCCGGATAGAAATACCGGAAGGTGTCAATAAATCCTGCATTTAACACCTCTGTAAACTTCTGTCTCTCTTCATCCGTAAAGCCTGCGTTCTTCCGGTTCGTTTTCGGGTTTTTCAGATCAATCTCCCTGTGGGCAACATTCAGATCTCCGCAGAATACCACTGGCTTTGTCTCTTCCAGCCTCTTAAGATACCGCAGAAAGTCCTCCTCCCATTTCATACGGTACGGAAGCCTTGCCAGCTCATTCTGGGAATTGGGTGTATACACGGTCACAAAATAAAAATCCTCATATTCCAGTGTAATGACTCTCCCCTCATGGTCATGCTCCTCTATCCCAATTCCAAGGGACACCGAAAGGGGCTCCCTCTTCGTAAAGACTGCAGTCCCTGAATATCCTTTCCTTTCCGCATAATTCCAGTACTGGTAATACCCTGGAAGTTCTAGCTTAAGCTGTCCTTCCTGCATCTTAGACTCCTGAATACAGAAAATATCTGCGTCTGCCTCTTCAAAAAAATCCATAAAACCCTTCTGCATACATGCACGAATGCCATTTACATTCCATGAAATAAACTTCATAAATTTCCTCCTGTTCAGTTGGGGACGGGCAGTCTCAATAATATACTTTCCGCAAAAACAATCCTCTTGCCGGGGCAAGGAAGCCTGCCAGGCTACGGTCTTCTGCGGCAATGATGACTGGAATCATGGATGGGCTGCGTTTTCCGGTCCCTACTTCAAGGAGTGTTCCGGTCAGGATACGCACCATATGATATAAGAATCCGGTTCCATAATAGGTGATCCGCACTTTTTTTCCGCTGCTGACAATCTTTATATTTGTGATGCGGCGCACGGGATCCCTGCATTCCTTGTCATCTGTAAAACTGATAAAGTTCCGTTCTCCGATGAGTAGCCCGGCTGCCTGTCTCATTGCTTCTATATCCAGCTGTTCTGGATAGTGATAACAGTATTTTCGGGAAAAGACGTCTGGCTTTTCCCGGCAGTCAATATAGTACTCGTATTTTTTCCCTTTTGCACTTTTTCTTGCATGGAATCCGTTTTTTACCAGTTCTACCTTCATGATACGGATATCCTCTGGCAGATAACGGTTGAGGGATTCCTTTAGTTCCTGCACATCATAGAGCTTGGACAGCTTGACGCTGGCGACCTGCTCTCTGGCGTGCACTCCTGAATCAGTCCTTCCAGAGCCGTCTACCCGCACGCGGTATCCTACCAGCTTTCCGATACTGTATTCAATGGCAAACTGGATGGTGTTGTCCGTCGTCGCCTGGCGCTGCCAGCCCTGGTAACGGGTTCCGTCATAGGAAATGGTCAACTTATATGTTCTCATAGTTCTTCCCTGTTTAATATCTTCTTAAGCTCATCTACAAAAGTATTCACATCCTTAAATTCCCTGTAAACAGATGCAAATCTTACGTATGCCACCTCATCCAGTGTCTTCAGCTCCTCCATTGCGATCTCTCCGAGAGTACTGCTTGAAACCTCTTTTGCTTCCATGCTAAAGATCTTTGTCTCAATGTGGTTCACGATTTTCTGAATATCCTCTGCTGAAACAGGTCTTTTATAGCAGGCGCGGAGGATCCCTGCTTCAAGCTTTCCCCGTTCATACTGCTCCCTGTTATTATCCTTTTTGATAATGATAAGAGGGATCGTCTCAATCTTCTCATAGGTTGTAAAGCGTTTGCCGCACATATCACAGGAACGTCTTCTGCGGATGGAGTTTCCCTCCTCGGCAGGTCTGGAATCAATTACCCTTGTATCTGTATTCGCACAATATGGACATTTCATTTTTTCCGCTCCTTTTTTATCTCTGCTTATCCTGTAGCTTCCCTGTTACATACAAAAATCCACTTGATTACATAATCGGCAATGAGATTTTCACACCGTTAAATGGCCGGAATCACTCATTCATATTTGCAAGCTTCGCCGCCTGGTCTGCGGCAATGCAGGCATCTATAATCTCCTGTATATCTCCGTTCATAATCTTATCCAGCTTATAGAGTGTAAGGCCGATCCGGTGGTCAGTTACGCGCCCCTGTGGGAAATTATAAGTGCGGATCTTCTCAGAGCGGTCCCCGGTTCCGATCTGGCTCTTTCTGGCCTCAGATTCGGCGTCGTGGCGCTTCTGACATTCCAGGTCATAAAGCTTTGCACGCAGCAGGGCAAATGCCTTATCCTTATTCTGAAGCTGTGATTTCTCTGTCTGGCTGTAAATGACAATACCTGTGGGATAATGGGTCAGACGCACCGCAGAGTCTGTTGTGTTGACACACTGCCCTCCGTTTCCAGATGCGCGCATAACATCAATCCGGATATCCTTCTCATCAATCTGGATATCTACCTCTTCTGCCTCAGGCATCACGGCAACCGTAATGGTTGATGTGTGAATCCTTCCTCCGGATTCTGTCTCCGGCACACGCTGGACACGGTGAACCCCGGATTCATATTTCATTACAGAGTATGCTCCGTTTCCAGTGATCATAAAGGTGGCGTTCTTCATACCGCCGATACCGATCTCCTCGCATTCAACAAGCTCTACCTTCCAGCGCCTGCTCTCTGCATAATGCATGTACATGCGGTAAATCTCTGCTGCGAACAATGCTGCCTCATCACCGCCTGCACCGGCGCGGATCTCGACAATGACATTTTTATCATCATTGGGATCCTTGGGAAGAAGGAGAATCTTAAGCTTATGCTCTAATTCCTCCATCCTTGCCTTTGCCTCGTTCAGCTCTTCCTTCGCAAGCTCCCGCATCTCCTCGTCCGACTCCTCCTCCAGCATCTGAAGGCTGTCGTCAATGGTCTCTTTACATCTTTTATATTCTTTATATGCTTCCACGATAGGTGTCAGATCGTTCTGCTCCTTCATAAGCTTTCTGAATCTGTTCTGGTCATTTGCCACATCCGGCTCCTGCAGCTCGCTCAGGATTTCCTCTAACCGGATGAGCAGATCCTCTAGTCTGTCAAACATAATACGATATTCCTCCTCTTACTAACTCTTATCTATATTCTCGCGGAATACAAAAGCCTTATGCATTCCTCAAACCGGCTTCCTTTCCTCTCTGTGATAGCTGCCGCACACTACCCGGTCCTGGTCTGCCAGGTCCTTTTGTATAGAAACTTTGCTGTATCCGGCGTCCCGCATAAGAGCCGACACAGCCTCTCCCTGGTCGTATCCGGTTTCAAATAAAAGAAAGCCGCCTTTTTTTATATAGTATATACTATTCTTAATAATCTCACGGTAAAAATGCAGCCCGTCTTCTTTTCCGTCCAGTGCAATATATGGGTCGTGAAGCCTTACTTCCTCCTGAAGCCCCTCTATTACCTTCGTTGGAATATAAGGCGGGTTAGATACAATCATGTCATATCTCTCCGTCACGCACTCAAACAAATCCCCTTTTAAAAAACTGGCCCGGACACCGAGCCTTCCGGCGTTCTCTGCCGCTACCTTCAGTGCTTCCCCGGACAGGTCAGTTCCAATGCCTGTCAGCATATCTTTCTCCTGCATGCCGCCGGACATCCCGGAAGGCTTCGCATCTGCCTCTGCCAGACGCTCCGCGCCGGCTTTCAGAAGACTTATGAGTATGCAGCCGGATCCTGTACACAGATCCAGGATATGCATGCCCGGCTTTAGTCTCCTGAGCGCTTCTTCCACAAGCGTCTCCGTATCCTGTCTCGGTATGAGCACATGCTCATTTACCCGGAAGGTATATCCCATGAATTCCTGCTCTCCGGTAAGATGCTGGAGAGGAATTCTCCCTGCCCGCTTCTGAATCAATGTCTCATATCTGTCTGCCTCTTCTTCCGTAAGTATCCTGTCCGGTTCCCCATAATACGCAGCCCTGCTGATCCCTGTCACATAAGACAGCAGAAGCCAGGAATCAAGGGATGCCTCCGCAATCCCTGCTTTTCCAAGGATCTCTGTTCCTTCTCTGTGACCCTGCCGCAGTGTCATAATTCTCTGCCCCATAAGCTCTCCTGTCATTTTCCAGGAATCCCTGTCCTTTCTCTATATCCCTGCCGCAGCGTCAAAATTCTCTGCCCTATAAGCTCTCCTGTCATCTTCCAGGAATCCCTGTCCTTTCTCTATATCCCCGCCGCAGCGTCAAAATTTTCTGCCTCATAAGCCCTCCAGTCAAATACAGCCTCAACTGCCTGTATCGCCACCTCAATCATACTGTCATCCGGCTCCTTGGTCGTAAGCTTCTGCACCGCTAGTCCTGGTTTGCTGAAAAGGTTGACAACCGGGTTCTCACTTCTTCCGGCAAGCTTCAGCACCTCATAGGAAATACTGGCGACTACGGGAAGCAGGGCAATCCTGACCGCCACACGCATAACCGGTGATTCTACATGAATCAGCAGAAGCAGGATAATGCTGATCGCCATTACAAAGAACAAAAAGCTGGTCCCGCAGCGCTTATGCTGTCTTGAGCTTTTCCGGACATTTTCCACTGTAAGGGGAAGTCCGTGCTCAATACAGTTAATGCACTTATGCTCCGCTCCGTGATACATAAATGTCCGCTGAATATCATTCATCCTGGAAATCAGCAGTACATATGCAATAAAGATCCCGATCCTTACAAATCCTTCAATCACTGTGCGCACGGTGTAGGATGTCACAAGCGGCTTTAAAAAAGAGGACAAAAGGTATGGCAGCACCATAAAGACTGCAACCGCCATCACCACGGAAAATGCTACTGTACCTGCCATGAGAAGCTTTTCGGCCTTTTCCTGTCTCTCCAGCGTTTCTTTTGTCTGGATCTTCCCGGACTCTTCCCCCTTCTGCTCTTCTTCGTCCTCTTCATAGAACTCTGCGGAATACATGAGGGTCTTAATTCCAAGAACCATGGAGTCAATAAAATTAAATACCCCCCGTATAAAGGGAATCTCTGTAAGCTTCTTCCACTTCACTATACTTTTGTATGTCTCTTTCTGTACAACAATCTCTCCATCAGGCGTTCTGACTGCAACGGCATATTCGTCTTCATGCCTCATCATAATGCCCTCCAGCACCGCCTGGCCTCCGATATCGGATGATTTCATATATGCTCCTCCCAGCATCTGTATATGACAAAAAAGGTTGAGATCCTAAAACCTCAACCTGATGCCTGCCAACTTATTTTCCCATTCCATACTTCTTGTTGAACTTATCTACACGTCCGCGTGCCTGGGCAGCCTTCTGCTGTCCTGTATAGAACGGATGACACTTTGAACAAATCTCTACATGGATATCCTCTTTTGTAGAACCTGTTACGAATGTGTTGCCGCAGTTACAAGTTACAGTTGCCTGATGATATGTCGGATGTATTCCTTCTTTCATGATTTTCACCTCTTCTTTATAAAAGTTATCGCAAAACGTAATCGTAATCGTTTTTTTACAGCTTTTTAATTGTACCATACTTCTACAGTATTGTCTAGATTAATTTCGTCTTTTTTACTAATTGAATAAATTCCATATTATTTCTTGTCCTGGAAAACAGATTTATAATATTGTCAACCGCTTCATCTGTACGCATTCCATTAAATGCACGGCGCATCGTATCTACAGCTTCCTGCTCCTCCCTTGTAAGAAGAAGGTCTTCCCGCCTAGTACTGGACTTTGGAATATCAATAGCCGGGAACACACGCTTTTCAGAAAGCTTCCGGTCAAGTACAAGCTCCATATTACCCGTCCCCTTAAATTCCTCATATACAACATCGTCCATCTTGCTTCCTGTATCCACAAGTGCAGTAGCAAGAATCGTAAGACTGCCGCCCTGACGCATATTTCTCGCAGCGCCAAAGAAACGCTTCGGCATATGAAGAGCCGCCGGATCAAGACCACCGGAAAGTGTTCTTCCTGACGGCGGCACTGTAAGGTTGTACGCCCTTGCAAGCCTCGTTATGCTGTCGAGCAGAATCATGACATCCTTTCCGTGTTCTACGAGGCGCTTTGCCCTCTCGATCACCATTTCAGAAACTCTCTTGTGATGCTCTGGAAGTTCATCGAAGGTAGAATAGATTACCTCAACATTATCCCCCTCAATGCTTTCCCTGATATCAGTTACCTCCTCAGGACGTTCATCAATCAGCAGAATCAGAAGATGGATCTCTGGATTATTCTGCTGTACAGACAGGGCAACCTGCTTTAACAAAGTAGTCTTACCCGCCTTCGGCTGGGAAACGATCATGCCGCGCTGCCCTTTTCCAATCGGGGACAGCAGATCCATAATCCTCATAGCAGTGCTTGTCCTTCCGCACTCTAGCTTCAGACGTTCGTTTGGAAAGATCGGGGTAAGATCTTCAAAGTTAGGTCTGCGCATTGCGGCCAGCGGATCAATTCCATTGATATGGGTCAGATACAAAAGGGCGCTGAACTTCTCCTGCTGCGTCTTTATTCTCGTATGTCCCTCCAGAATATCTCCTGTCTTCAGATTAAATCTGCGGATCTGGGACGGCGACACATATACGTCATTATCTCCAGGCAGGTAATTTTCGCTCCGGATAAATCCAAATCCATCTGACATAACCTCAAGAATTCCCTTCACGGCAATTCCACTGTCCAGCTTGTCAATGTCATGCAGTTCCTTATCGCCAGTATTGGCTGACATCTCCTTCACCGTCTCCCTTGAATCTTTCCTTAATTCCCTGGGCTCCCTTTGCTCCTTCTGTTCTTTTGCTTCTTTCTGCTCTTTTGTTTCCCTCTGCTCTTTTGCTTCCTTCTGCCCCTTCTCCTTCGCATCTTCCCTTAGCATAACCTCTATAACATCTGCCTTCTTCATTGCGGAAATACCCTTGATTCCTCTTGCCTTTGCAAGATCCTTTAATGTTGCAAGGGGCAATGTTTCATATTTTTCTCTCATCATAATAAATAATCCTTTCACATTAATAACAAATAGCTTCCATCTTCCTGGGATCGTCAGTCTGACATGACTTAAGTGATATTGATCGTATTGCACGGTTCACACCGGACCGCCTTTACGTTGTAGCTATTATACTACATCTTCTTTGTATTGGGAAGTGTTTTTTGCAATCTTTATTATTTCATATTATGATTAGGTAGTCAAAAGGGGATTAGTATTTTATTCTTTTCACCAATAGGAACTTTGAAAACTGAATATATTGCTGTAAATTTTTGGAAATGATGATTTTGGATGGTTTTTGTTGCGTATGGCAGAGAGTTATCCCACCATTTTTTAGGCAGTTGCCAT
>CAJTIU010000008.1 GCA_910576335.1 Lachnospiraceae bacterium | reverse complement strand
TATCCCTACCGTAAGGTAGTAAGACCCCTTGAAGACGACGAGGTAGATAGGGCAGGGGTGGAAGTGCAGTAATGCATGGAGCTGACTGCTACTAATCGGTCGAGGGCATGACCAAAGGTGGAAGGGTAAAAGAAGCGGATAGAGTAATTCCTGTATGCAGTTTTGAGGGTACATGTAAGAGATAGTCTCTGCGGAAGAAGAAGCAGGGGCTATAATTGAATCAGGAGTAATCCTCGATAGCTCAATGGTAGAGCACACGGCTGTTAACCGTGGGGTTGTTGGTTCGAGCCCAACTCGGGGAGCTTAAAAGCCCGTAAACAGTGTTGTTTACGGGCTTTTGCATAGTAGAAAATGGATCGCGCCTGAGCCTGCAGACATTCGCGTCTACAGGCTTTTTACGCACATAAGGAAAACGGTTTATCCTGGAAAGTGGTGCATGCTTTTATAAAGCGTTTTGAAACGCTGGTATTTTTCCATGTGTTCTGCAAAGTTCTCCGGATTTGGGAGAACCTGGTCAGAATATTGTACAACCTCATGAATAGCAGAGGTGATATCAGGATACGCACCGATTGCAACTGCAGAGAGGATCATACAGCCCAGTGTTCCAGCCTCTTTGTTAACAAGAGTATAGACAGGCTTCTGAAAAATGTCTGCCCTTAAACGGGAGGAGACTGGGGAATTTGCAGCTCCTCCAGCCATAACTATTTTTTCAAAATTCAGGTTAAGAGGCGCAGCGTATTCGTATGCAAGCTTAAGCTGATAGACGATGCCCTCTTTTAGCGCAAGATACAAATCCTCCTCAGTAGTTTCCAGTGATAATCCACAGATTGTCCCAGACATATGGTAATTCAGGTCAGGATGACCGGAAGAGCCGAACTGCGGAAGTATGAGCACATCCGTATGCCTGCCGGCAACACGCTCATCCATATATTTAAAAAAGTCAATTCCTTTTGAGGCACACAGATCTCTTGTGCCCTTAAAAAGAGTATCCCGCGCCCAGTTCATCAGAGCGCCGCAGGTAGTTACTTCGAGTGTTGTGAAGAAGCAATCAGGAAGAGGATAAAGCATGCAGGGCATCTGAAGCTTTTGCAGAGTATCCTTCGGATAAGTCTCAGGAAGTATCAGAGCAAGGCATTCACATGTACCGATGCAGTCTTCCGCAAAGGAGACATCCAGAAAGCCGCAGCCAAGAGCAGCGCAGACCTGGTCGTGTGCACCGGCGACAACAGGAATTCTGCCAGACAGGCGGCAGTTCTGGGCAATATCGTCTTTTACGTAACCGATGATAGTTCCGGAAGGCACCAGTGTGGAAAAATATTCTGATGTCAGGCTGGCAGATGCGAGCAGCGCTTCATCCCATTTTAAACGGTGAATATCGACCGCCATGCTTCTTCCCGCTGAACTGTAGCTGACCCTTCGTGCTCCGGTCAGCAGATATCCGATATAGTCCTCGTAAAAGAAGATTTTCTTTGTTTTAGAGAGCACGTCTGTATGATCACGCATCCAGATTAATTTCGGAAGAGAGTAAAGCTGACTTGGAGCCAGTCCAGTAGTTTGGAAAATATAATCAGCTCCAGGATCTTTACAGATTTTTTCTACCCCCTCTTTGCCCCGGCTGTCGCCTGTCACCATAGAGGGGCATAAAACATGATCATTTTCGTCAAGACAGACGAGGGATTCTCCAAGACATGTGACGGAGATGGCCTGTATTGGTTCGGGGCAGGCTGATGCAGTCTCAGAGATGGCTTGAAAGACCTTTTCCCGAACGACATCAGGGTCGATCTCTCGTGTGCCGTGACCGCGGTTTTCTGAATATTTTCTACTGGCCGAGCTAATGATGTCTCCGGACAGATTAAAAGCACATACCTTGCATCCGCTTGTTCCAATATCAATTCCTATAATTGCCATAATACCCTCCGTTTACTTTATTTTCTTCGCCGCAGATCATGATACTTCCGCCGGCCTCTGTGAGCTTGTCCCGTAATGTCTCTGAAAGATCATTGTCTGTAATGATTCCGTCAAAATCCTTTACATGTGCATAGCTGATTAAGCTGTAGGCTTCGAATTTGGATGAGTCTGCAAGGAGATAAATCTCGTTGGAAATACTCATGATTTTATGTTTTATGCCTGTTTCGGCAACATTCCCGATCATGACATTGCCTTCTGGAGAAATCGCGTTGCAGCCCAAGAAGGCAATGTCTGCGTGAAAGTTATTGACCTGCATTTCAGCTAATGTACCTCTGGATGACCATGTATTCAAATCAATCTCCCCGCCGACCATAATTACATTTGGAAATGGATGTGACAGAAGCTCAGCGGCAATGTTTACACCATTTGTAATAAAAAAGCAAGGAAGATCGTTTGGAATTAGTTTTGCCACACTTAATGTTGTAGTACCGGAATCAAGGAATACGTACTGGTTCGGATGTATCAGTTGATATGCAGCACTTGCAATTGTTTGTTTGGATGAAGCCTGTTCTGTGATACGCGTGATGTAAGCGGGCTCCAGAACCACCCGTTCATGTTTATTCCCGGAATCGGCGAGAATAGCGCCTCCATGTGTCCGGAGAATTTTACCCTGCGAAACAAGAAAGTCAAAATCCCGGCGGATCGTCATATCAGCAACATGAAATTGCTGTACAAGATCACTGATCTGTACCTTCCCGTTCTGCAGCAAAATATCCATAATAGCATCAAGACGTTTTGCTTTATTTGCCAATGGAACACCTCCCCAAATTAAAAGAATGTTTGAAATTCGAACATAATAACTATAGACAGTATAGATGGAATACTAGGAAAAGTCAATATAAAGAAAGAAAATAAACGTTTTCGACAAAAAATAAAGTGTTAATTTGGCAATAATGACATATTGATATCAAAGAAAATGTAAGATATGATAATTAATAGTTTAAAACAAACATTTTTGAATGGAGGGACAGCTTATGAAGGTATTATGTATGTATGACATGCTTTACAAAAATTACAAGGAACAGATCGAGTTTTCCAGGGAGTATGCAGGAAAATTTACAGATGGAACGGTGGTAGTTGAAGGATATACAGATCCGGATAAAGAGGTGGATTTTATTAAGAATATTTACAGACTGGAGAAGAACGGACCAGATCCGGAGCCGGTGGTTCCAGCCTATTTTGATCATAAGGATGCAGAGGTTCTGGCAGTTTCCTTCTCGCCGGTATCCGGGAGGATGATGGATGTATTTGACAATCTCAGGGTAATCGGAATTTCCCGTACAGGAACAGAGAATGTGGACATTAAGGAGGCAACAGAACGTGGGATTCTTGTGGTAAACGCCGCAGGAAGAAATGCGAATGCGGTTTCGGACTATGCAATTGGTCTTATGCTTGCAGAGTCCAGGAATATTGCCAGACAGCATGCGGTAATGAAAGAAGGAGGTCTGACTGCAGTTTATTATAACAATGCAATTCTGCCTGATTTATGCGGAAAAACGATCGGCCTGTTCGGGTTCGGGTATATTGGCAGACTAATGGCGGAAAAACTTAGTGGATTTCATGTCAATCTAATCGCGGTGGATCCATTTGTGTCTGAAGAGGATATGAAGAAATGGAATGTAAAGAAGGTTGATTTGGACATGCTATGTAAAGAGTCTGATTTTATCAGCATCCATGCACGTCAGACGCCAGATAATTTTCACATTTTCGATGAGGCGCAGTTTAATATGATGAAGCGGACTGCATATTTTATTAACACAGCCCGGGCATCCATGGTAAATTATGATGCACTGGTAAGAGCTCTTAAAGAGCGGAAAATTGCGGGGGCGGCAACAGATGTTTATCCAAAGATGCCTCTTGATGCGGATGATCCGATCCGCAAACTGGATAATATTACGCTTTCTGCTCATCTGGCAGGAAGTACAAGGGACGCTGTAATCAATTCCTGGAAGTATGTATTCCAAAGAACGTCAAATGTGATTCATGACCGTTCTGATTTTGGTGTGCTGAATCCGGAAGTACTGGAGATGAAAATCTATAAAGACTGGAAGAATAAGGTAAAAGATCAGATCAAAATGATTGAATAAGGATGATGTATTTAGGGGAACAATATGATACAAGTGTCAAAAGCGTTATATTCACTTACTGGTGGTTTTCGTGCTTCGAAAACCACTTTTTTAGTATGGTTATGATTTGTGAAAAACACACAAAAATATGTTTGATAATTTGTGAACTTAGAACACTTGAATTCGACAATCAAACGTGATATCATTTAAATGCAAACATAAAACGAACATTTTTGGGAAGAGTGCGAAAATAAGGAGGTGATGAGATGAAAGCATTATCTATTGAAAAAGAAAACACAATATGTTTAAAGCACATGCCAGAACCAGAGCCGGCACCGGACGAGCTGCTAATCAAAGTGGCAGCATGCGGGTTCTGTGGATCCGATATTCATTTTTTTAGGGGAGGACATGTGCAGAAGTATCCGATTATCCCAGGACACGAATTTTCCGGCATAGTGGAAAAGACAGGAAGTGCTGTTGTGAACTTTCAGGCCGGAGACCGTGTGGCGGCGGATCCGAACATTTTTTGTGAGAACTGTGACGCATGCAAGAGTAATCACCAGATACACTGTAAAAATCTTTCGGTACTGGGAAGCTTAAGGGACGGTGCATTTGCAGAGTATGTCACAGTGCCGGAGCGGTGTGCATTCCACATCGGCGGGCTGGACTTTATTCAGGCCTCAATGGCAGAACCGCTCGGGTGTGTCATCAACAGCCACAATAAGTATGAGATTCCGACAGGAGCATCTGTATTTGTAATGGGGGCCGGAACGATCGGGCTTATGCAGATGATGCTCTCGAAGAAGCGTGGTGCGGCGAAAGTGATCATGACAGACATTAAGGACAAACAGCTTGCAAAGGCAAAAGATCTGGGCGCGGATGTGGTGATCAAATCGGATGAGCATATATTTGATGCGTTAAAGAAGATTGCACCAGAGGGCTTTGATATTGTGATTGATGCAACGGGAGTGCCAGAATGTGTAGAGATGGGCATTAAGCTTGTGAAATATGCAGGCAAAATGATTATATTCGGAGCCTGCCCGGCAGGAAGTTCAGTAACGATAGATCCGTTTGATATCTACTTTAGGGATATACAGATCATAGGCTCATATGCACTTGAAAAAACACTGGGACAGGCTGTTGCGATGCTGAAGAGCGGAGCCATTGACCTTCGGCCGTTGATTGGCAGAGTGGTAAACATTGACGAGGCGGCGGCAGTATTCCATGATTTTGCAGAAGGAAAGACAAGTAACAAACTTATAGTCAGTTTCTTTGACTGACCGTTATATTGACTCAAATAAAAAATGAAAATATGGAGGAAGAAA
Organism: Lachnospiraceae bacterium; assembly: GCA_910576335.1. Taxonomy (GTDB): domain Bacteria; phylum Bacillota; class Clostridia; order Lachnospirales; family Lachnospiraceae; genus CAPEBR01. The sequence goes on along the minus strand of CAJTIU010000008.1, from coordinate 195,117 downwards.
TGAAGAAAAGAATTATCAGCAGTTTACTTATTACAGCTATGGTTATAACAATGGCCGCAGGGTGCGGTACAGACACAAAAACAGATTCAGGCACAAAGACAGAAACAGAAGCAGGCACAGAGGAAGACAGCGGTTCCAAAGATGAAAAAAAGAGTCTGAAGATTGCTTATTCGATTCCTGAGATGTTTTCGACATTCTGGGCGGCGTGTATTAAAGGGTTTGAAGAACAGTGTGAGGAATATGGTTATGAAGCAGTCACGCTTGACCCGAATGGAGATACAGAGCTTCAGATGAGCCAGTTAGTCAATCAGGCGACAACAGGCGCGGATGCTATTGTAATCTCTCCGATTGAGAAAGATACGATTGGGCCAACGGTAGACCAGATTACAGGACAGGGAATTCCGGTGTTCTGTATTGACAGAAAAGGCTCAGGAGACGTTACAACTATGCTGACGACTGATAACTACCAGGCAGGTGTGGATATGGCAAAACAGATGATTGAGGATTATGGCGAGAGTTTTAATCTTCTGATTGTACAGGGGGTGCTCTCTGATCAGCCTACGATCGACAGAACTGCAGGCGTAGAGGATACCATCAAGGAATACCCGGGAATCAAGCTGATTGGCGATCCATCGGCAGGTGAGTACAGCGAAGAGGCTGCCATGTCTGTTGTAAAGAATTACCTTGAGAGCAATCCGGATATTGACGTCATATTCCTTGATACAGATGCTCTTCTGAAAGGTGCATATGCGGCAATTACGGAATCAGGACACACAGGCCTGGTTGGGGAAGAGAATCATATCGGCCTTTATTCCGTAGACGGTGAAGGCTTTGTTCTGGATATGATCAGAGAAGGCACATGTGACGGAGTTTACTCCCAGTATCCAATTACTCTTGGCGCAGATGTGGTTACAAAGATTAAAGAGTATTATGAAGGCGGAAAGCTGGATCCGGAATATGATTACGGCGGTGATGTTGTATCATGCAAGAATATTGAGTCTTTTGGAAAAGATAAGCTCTGGGGCGATCTTGTCAGGTAATGTTAATCAATTATAAGGATGAACAAAATGAAACCTATTATTGAAATGAAGAACATCGTTAAGACCTTTTCGGATAATGTCGTACTTGACCATGTGAATTTTACGTTGAACCAAGGAGAGACACGCGCTCTTCTTGGCGTAAATGGTGCAGGAAAGTCTACACTGATTAAAATTCTTAACGGCATATATCACGCAGACAGCGGCGAAATCTATTTTGAAGGAGAAAGAGTGAGGATCAATTCTCCGCAGGATGCAGAAAAGCTGGGGATCCGTTTTGTACATCAGGAATTAAATGTATGTCCGGATCTGACTGTGGCGGAAAATATCTTTATAGGGCATTTGAAGAAAAACAGATTTGGGTTTTATGATGAAAAGGGGATTTATGCTGCTTCGCAGGACTTGCTGAATCAGCTGGAAATTAATATAAAGGCGACAGACAGAGTTGGGGATCTGAGAGCAGCGGAGATGCAGATTATTGAAATTCTAAAAGCGATGATTTTGAATTCTAAAGTGTTAGTTCTGGACGAACCCACGAGCTCTTTGAGCGAAAAAGAAAAGGTTATATTTTTTAATCTGCTGGGAACTCTGAAAGAACGAGGCGTGTCATTTATCTTCATTTCACATTTCCTTGAAGATGTGCTGCAGATCAGCGACCATGCGACAGCGCTTAAGGATTCCCGGAACAACGGTGAGTTTGATACAAAAAAGACGACCAAGGAAGAACTGATCTTTGCGATGATGGGAAAGAACGCAATACAGAAGGAAAGAATTGAGGCTGAAAAGGGGAATGACGCACCGCCGATTCTGGAGCTTAGGAATCTGTGCAGCAGCGGTAAGTTCAGGAATATTAATTTATCTGTTCAGCCAGGTATGATTCTGGGTGTATGCGGTCTGCTCGGTGCAGGCAAGTCGGAGATTGCAAGAGCAATTTATGGACTTGATAAGTATGACAGCGGGGAGATTGTATACAAAGGCGAAGTGATCAAAAATCCGACTCCCGAGAAGATGATGAAAAACCATGTTGCAATCGTGACAGAGGACCGGAAGCTGGAAGGCTTCGTGCCGCTTATGTCAATCAGTGAGAATATCACATTGTCAACACTTCGCAGATATGCTGCGAAACTCGGATTTGTGAAAGAAAAGCTCCGCTGTGCCAAAAGCCTGAAAATTGCACAGAGTGTGACAGTGAAGATGACGTCTGACAAACAGAAGGTGGAGAGCTTAAGCGGCGGAAATCAGCAGAAGGTTATCATCGGCAGATGTCTGGAAAGTGATCCGGAATTATTTATACTTGATGAGCCGACGAGAGGCGTGGATGTTTATGCAAAGACAGAGATCTATAACATTTTGATTGATATGGCAAACAGGGGAGTAACTGTTTTGATTTTTTCCTCGGAGCTGGAGGAGCTGCTTGCAGTCTGCACGGAAATTATTGTTTTGCGCAGCGGGGAGATCAAAGAGAGAGTTCAGGCAAAAGAGACCGGAAAGGCGGAGCTTCTTTCTCTGATCAGTTAGCTGCCTGAAAATATGATAAACAAGACAGAGGTTTTAATATGATTAAAAAGAAAAATTCAATTTTATCATCTATTTCGGAATATGCTGTTCTCATAGGAATTGTTGTAGTATTCATTATAGGGATGTCAATTGCATCGCCGTATTTCCTTACATTTACAAATATTACGAATATTATTCAGTATGTAAGTACATATGGAATTGTTTCCATCGGAATGCTTCTTGTAATCCTGAATGGAGGAATTAACCTGTCTGTTGGTGGTACGCTGGCAATCTCGGCTTATATAGGCTGTTCCCTGATGCTTAGGGGGTTTCCGTGGTATGTTTCGGTACTTGTGTGTATTCTGACCGGAATGATGGTAGGGCTTGTAAACGGCCTGGCCGTAACGAAGCTGAATATTCCGCCGCTGATTGCGACACTTGCCGTCGAGCAGATTACCAGGGGCGTGCATCTGGGACTGGCACAGGGCGCTCCGTTGACTGGATTTTCACAGACATACCTGAACATAGGAGCGAGTAAGTTTTTAAATCTGCCGATGGCAGTATGGTGGACTCTGCTTTTGTATGTGATTTTCTTCATTATTCTGTATAAGACATGCTTCGGAAGAACTGTTTATGCAGTGGGAGGAAATCCTATGGCAACCAGAGTTTCCGGAATCAATAATCATAAAATTATTATTTTTGTGTATATACTGGCCGGAATCCTGTGTGCGATAGCAGGAATTATTGTAACAGGACGCATGAATTCGGTTGCGGTATCCATTGCCAAAGGGCTGGATACACGCTGCATTACATGCTGTGTGCTGGGAGGAGCAAGCGTTACAAGAGGTGGAAAGGGTACGATTATCGGCTGCTTTCTTGGAGTCTTTATCATCGGACTGCTGCAGAACAGCCTGGATCTACTGGCAGTATCCTCTTACTGGCAGGAGTTTATTCAGGGGATTGTACTTTTCCTTGCGGTCTCAGCTGACTTCTTCCGGACATTAATTGCGAGGAGAAAAAAGAAATGAAGCTTGTCAATGGATATGATATAATGGATTATGCCAGGAAGTATGGATATGTGCTTCCGGCGTTTAATACGACAAATCTTGAGATGACATATGCGATAGCGGAAGGACTGATGTGTGCGGATCTTCCGGGGTATATCCAGATTTCGTCAAATAATCTGCGCCTTTCCTGTCCGGAGGTTATTGCGATGATTGCGAAGGATGCGGTGAAAAAATCAGAAACTCCGATTGGTCTTCATCTGGATCACGGGAAGAGCTTTGAGGATGTAAAGGCATGTGTGGATGCAGGCTTTACCTCCATTATGATAGATATGTCTCACCTTACGTTTGAAGAAAATGTGAGGGAATCAAAAAAGGCAGTGGAATATTGCCATTTCTACGGGATTCCGGTTGAAGTCGAGCTGGGAGCGCTCCGAGGAAAGGAAGAGGATGTTGTGAATGAGAGTGAGTGCAAGACAGATCCCGGTATGGTTGGACAATACATAGAAGATACAGGGTGTGATCTTCTGGCGGTTTCTGTCGGCAATGTGCATGGCCTTTGTCTGAATCCACAGATTGATATCCCGCTTCTTGCCAGGATCCACAAGGAGTCAAAAGTACCGCTTGTGCTTCACGGCGGTTCAGGGATTCCTGGAGAGGTGATCTGGGAGGCGAAGAAGCATGGACTGATTAAGATCAATTATGGGTCTGACCTTCGCAGAGAATTTATTCGTACCTTTGGCGAAGCGTTTGTAGCAGATCATAATGAGCATGATGTAATTCATCTGAGTATAGATGCGGTGAAAAATGTTGCGAATAAAGCGAAAGAGCTTGTTAGGATGATAAATGAGCATTGATTATAATTGTGAAGGTTGTGGATGGTTATGGTGGATCTTATAACAAGGACTAATTGGCAGGTGGTTTTAGATGGAACAGTTGTATCTGGGGATTGATCTTGGCACGTCGGCTATGAAAATAGTGCTAATTGACGAAGAAAGACGAATCCTGGCGAAAGATTCGGAGGAATATGAATTGTCAGAGCCGGAGGAGGGATGGAGCGAGATTAATCAGGAGCTTTGGTTTGACAGTATGGTCTGCGGCATACGAAAGATCATGGAGGGACGGGACGCATCCAGACTTCGCAGTATTGGATTTACCGGGCAGATGCATACTCTGATTGTCCTTGATAAGGAAGGACGGTATATCCGGCCGGCCCTCATGTGGAATGATCTTCGGACGACAGAGCTGATTCCTGAACTAAAGGAGAGACTGCTTTCTTTTGAAGAGGGAGAATATCTGTCGCGTACGATCTCCACAGGGAGCCCGGCGGCTAATCTTTACTGGTTAAAGCGGTATGAGCCGGAGAACTTTACAAGAATCGGGAAGTTCCTGATTGGCTTTGACTATCTTACATATCGGCTGACCGGCTATTATTGCACAGATTACTGCGGAGCCTCAACCTCTTGTTTGTATGAAAACGGAAGTCGCAGATGGTCAGCACAGATGCGTGATTATCTGGGGCTGCCTGAGACAGCGTACCCGGAGATTCGCGGAAGCGCACAGACTGCCGGAACCCTTACGGAAGAAATGGCAGAGCTTCTGGGGCTTTCAAAGGATGTTGCGGTGCTGGTCGGAACCGGAGACAATCCTGCCAGTGCAATCTCCACAGGCTGTCTTGGCAGTGGTTACCCGGTCATTTCGCTGGGAACGTCCGGGGTGCTGATTATCCCGGATTCGTCAGACGGGAGCAATAAGTATGGTAAGAAAATCCTGTTCTCCTTTGATGACGGGGTGTTCTTTAATCTGGTGCAGGGAGCCGTACAGTCCAATGGAAATACAGTGGCCTGGTGGACTCAGAAGATCATGGGGAGTTCGGATTTTTCGTGTATTGACCAGGCGATTGACCTGGAGAAAGAGAAAAAAAACAGGGTGGTTTTCTATCCGCATATTACGGGAGATAAGACTCTGTATGGCGATCCGACTTTGAAAGGAGCTTTTGTCGGACTCAGTATGAATAGTGAATGCGATGATCTGCTGTATTCTGTACTAGAGGGGCTTTGCTTTGGATTCCGGGAGCTTTCAGAGAAAATGTGCCTGGAGGTTCGTGAGAATGGCTGTGTAAAGGTAGTCGGCGGGGGTGCCAGAAGCAAAGTCTGGATGCAGACGCTGGCAAATGTTTTGAATCATCCGGTCGAGCAGATGGACGGGATGATAGGAGCCGCATTCGGGGTGGCGCTTCTTGCGGCATACCGGGACGGCGGCGGTACCGATTACGGAAAGGCTGCTGAGAAAACAGTAAGCGTCAGGCGGCGGTTTGTGCCGGAGCCTGAGATGGCAAAGATCTGCGAGCGAAAATATCAGGTTTATAAAAGAATGCATGACGGTTTGAAATATATAACAGACGGGAAGCCGGTTGTTTCCTGAAAAATGAGAATGTGCTTTTGCACATTCTTTATTTTTGATGCTGTTACTGCTATGTTCATAGGCCTTTTTAAAAAATAAGAAATATTCGTTTGAATTTATAGTTTTTTCTCGAAAAATATTGTATACTAAATTGAAGGCAAAAGAAAATGCAGATATATTTTTTCGAATAGAGAGGAATAAGGAGTCATCTACATAATGTTTAAGAAGACAAAGAAGTTTTTATGGACGAGTTTTGTCAGCCTGATTATATTATGTATTATTATATTTGTCTGGCTGGGGATTTTTATGAGCAGGAAAAGCGAGGAGGCAATCAGCGAGATCGGAAAGATCTACATGTCTGAGATGAATAAGCAGCTTGAGGAGAAATTTAAGGCTGTTACAGAGCTGCGGATTGAGCAGATTGAGGGGATTGTGAGAAGGACGCCTCCAGCGGAATCGGACTATGGTAAAAAACTATTAGAAGAGCTTTCTTTAAGTGCGAGCGTAAGGGACTTTTCCTTTTTGGGGCTGTATTCTGAGGATGGAGAATGTGAGACGATCTATGGGGAAGATGTGGAGTATCTTTCGCAGGAGGAGTTTAAGACAGTTCTTAAGGATGACAGTCAAAAAATTACGAGTGGGATGTCTTCCTCAGGGGAAAAGCTTCTTCTTCTGGGAGTAAACGCAGAATACCCGATGAAAAACGGGAAGAAGAGTGTCGCGCTGATTGCAGGCACTCCCATGAAATATCTGGAAGAGGCGCTTGTTCTGGAGGAAGAAGGGAATATGGTCTATTCGCATATTGTCAGGGCGGACGGAGGATATGTGGTAAGAAGCGGAGAAAGCTATCAGGATAATTATTTTAACCGGATTAAGGAAACGGTCAGCAAATACAGGGGGAAGACGCCGGAAGGTTATGCTGAGGAACTGGAACAGGCGATGTCTGAAAAGAAGGATTATTCCACATTGATTATGGCGGACGGCATTCACCATCATCTGTACTGTTCGTCACTTCCGGGAGCGGAGTGGTATCTGATATCAATTATGCCGTACGGAATACTGGATGATGCGATTGACCACCTGAACGACCAGCGTCAGTTTACAATGCTTAGTGCGTGCGGAGTGATTCTTGCCACTGTTCTGATTATATTTGTAAAATATTTCAGAATGTCACAGCAGCAGCTCAGGCAGCTGGAGAAGGCCGAGAGGGTGGCAATCAGTGCGAACAAGGCGAAGAGTGAGTTCCTCTCAAATATGAGTCATGACATCCGGACGCCGATGAATGGAATTGTTGGAATGACCTCAATTGCTATGGCGAATTTTAATGACCCGCCCAGGGTGCAGGACTGCCTGAAAAAGATTAGTATGTCAAGCAGGCATTTGCTTGGCTTGATTAATGATGTACTAGATATGTCTAAGATTGAGAGCGGGAAATTATCCCTGAATCTGGATCTGGTATCTCTGCGGGACGCCATGGAAAGCCTTGTGAATATTGTGCAGCCCCAGATTAAGGAGAAAGGGCAGCATTTTGACATATTTATCCAGAGGATTGAGACTGAGGAGGTCTGCTGCGACGGCGTGCGTCTGAACCAGATTCTTCTTAATCTTCTTTCCAATGCGGTGAAATTCACGCCGGCAGAGGGGCGGATCAATGTATATCTGAATCAGGAGGCTTCGCCCAGAGGAGAGAAGTATGTAAGATGTCATTTCCGTGTAAAGGATAATGGAATTGGAATGTCAGAGGAATTCCAGGAAAAGCTGTTTGATTCATTCTCCAGGGAAGATTCAAAGGTACAGAAGATCGAGGGAACCGGCCTTGGAATGGCGATTACAAAGTATATTGTGGATATGATGGAAGGTACGATCGAGGTGGATAGTTCACCTGGAATGGGGACGGAATTCCATGTTGCTCTGGATCTGGAGAAGGCGGATGTTCAGGAAGAGGATATGATGCTTCCGCCCTGGCATATGCTGGTTGTGGATAATAATGAAGATCTCTGCAGGAGTGCGGTTGAGGCGCTGAAAGATATCGGAGTGACTGCGGACTGGGTTCAGAGCGGGCGCGAGGCTCTTGTAAAGGTTGAGGAGCGTCATAAGCGGCATGATGATTATCAGGTGGTTCTTCTGGACTGGAAAATGCCGGATATGGATGGACTGCACACTACGAGCGAAATCAGGAGAATTACAGGGGAAGGCGTTCCGATTCTTATCATTTCCGCTTATGACTGGAGCGATATTGAGGAAGAGGCGCTTGCAGCAGGGGCACAGGGATTTATATCAAAGCCTCTGTTTAAATCGAATCTTTATGTAGGCCTTAGCCGCTGTATAAAGGGCGTTGGAGCAGTGGAAGAGAGTAAAGACGAAAAGGTGCATGATTTTACAGGGTGCAAAGTTCTCCTGGCGGAGGATAATGAGCTTAACTGGGAGATTGCGCAGGATATTCTCAGCGAGGTCGGGTTTGAGGTGGAATGGGCCGAGAACGGTCAGATCTGTGTGGAGAAGTTTAGTCAGGCAGAGGTGGGCTACTATGATGTGGTTCTTATGGATATCAGAATGCCTGTTATGAATGGATATGAGGCATCAAAAGCCATTCGTGCGCTTCCGCGCCAGGATGCGGATATTCCAATTATTGCCATGACAGCAGACGCATTCGCGGAGGATATACAGAGGAGCCAGGAGAGCGGCATGAATGCACATATTGCGAAGCCAATTGACATAGGAAAGCTAATGTCTGCTCTGAAAAAGTATCTGAAATAAATGTTTAAGGATAAGCTATGAAGAATAAAAATTATCAAAAAGAAAATGAAAGGAAACGAATAACCGGCTGCATATTACTGGCAGCCGGTTTTGCGCTTCTTGCGGCTTCCAGAATATCCCATACATTTGCCCAGTGGTATAGTACACACATCTATCCGTTGTGGGTGGGGAGTATTGGAAGGATTGCAGGGATGCTGCCGTTTTCTCTGTCAGAACTCCTGTTGTATGTGCTCCTCCTGTGGATCATTTTCACAACAGCAATCCGGATCAACCGCCTGGTCAGGCGTAAGGAAGAGAGAGAGAAGCTTAAAAGCTGGCTCTGGAGCCTGTTTCTTGCAGCGGCAGCCTTATTTTTCCTCTACCAGCTGAACTGCGGAGTGAATTATTACAGAGAATCCTTTTCGGAAAGCTCAGGAATTCATCTATATGAATATTCGGCGGCGGAGCTGGAGGAAACATGCCAGTGGCTTACAGACGAAGTGAATGCGCTGTGCGGCGGGGTGGAGCGGGATAACAGAGGAGTTATGACCCACGCTTCTGACACAGGAGAACGGGCCGTAAGAGCTATGCAGGAACTCGGCAGCATCTATACCGGGCTGGAGGGATATTACCCTGAACCAAAAGGCCTTCTGGCATCATGGATCCTTGCAGTCCAGAACCTGTCAGGGATCTATTCACCATTTACCATAGAAGCAAATTATAACAGCACAATGGCAGACTACAATATCCCATTTACCATGTGCCACGAGCTGTCACATCTTCGTGGATTCATGCAGGAGCAGGAGGCAAACTTCATCGCATTCCTGGCCTGCATATCATCAGACGACCAGGAGTTTCGCTATAGCGGGAATCTGATGGGGTGGATCTACTGTATGAATGTACTCCGCAGAGTCGATTATGACGCATGGGAAACAATCCGGGCACAACTGTCCCAGGAGGCTGAGTCTGACCTTCAGGCAAACCGGGAATACTGGTCAAAATACGACGGTGCTATTGCAGAAGTATCAAATAAAATAAATGATACTTACTTAAAAGCCAATGGACAGGCAGACGGGGTTAAAAGTTATAACAGGATGGTGGACCTGATTGTCAATTGGGGACGGGGGAAAATTAAAATTGCCCCGTCCCCAACTCAGTCTGGGACGGGGCAATTTTAATTTTCCCCCGTCCCCAATTGGATTCCCGCCAGTGCATCTGCAAATGAAGTGTTTACAGATTCATTTTTTTGTTTCTTGAGATAGTTTTGTACATCTCTTTTTGAGACACCAGCCCCTTCCTTCTGCCGCCGGGCTTTGAATGCGGACATTTTTTCTTTATACCCGCATGTGCACACAAATGTTTCCTCACTGCCTTTTTTTATGATTTCCATTTTTTTGTGGCAGTTGGGGCATCTGGCGTTGCTCAGGCGGGCGATGGTTTCACGGTAGCCGCATTCCCGGTCCTGGCAGACGAGGAGACGGGAGTTTTTTCCGTTTACGGCGAGCATCCGCTTTTGGCAGCGGGGACATCTGGTGTTGGTCAGATTGTCGTGACGGAAGGTCCCTTCGGCGGTGCGGATTTCGTGAATCAGTTCATCAGTGTAGGTTTCTATCTCCTGGATGAAATTGTCTTTCTTTCGGTTTCCCTTTGCAATGTCGGACAGCTTCATCTCCCATGCAGCGGTGAGTTCTGGCTTTTTCAGGTCCTCTGGGACAAGTTCCAGAAGCTGTTTTCCTTTTGAAGTGATGGAAATCTCGTTTCCTTTCTTTTCTATAAGAAAGGAGTGGAAGAGTTTTTCGATGATGTCTGCCCTGGTGGCAACGGTTCCAAGGCCTCCGGTTTCGCCGAGTGTTTTCCGTGCACGGGCATCGGAGGATTCCATGTATTTTACAGGATTTTCCATTGCGGACAGGAGGGTGGCTTCGGTGAATCTTGCGGGCGGTTTTGTCCGGCCGGAGGTTACTTCTGTCCCGGAGACAGGGAGTATACTGCCTGTCTTTAGCGGGGGGAGGGGCTGTTCCCTGGCGGAAAGCTCTTCTTCCGCATCCTCTTCACTGTCATTCCATGTATCGTATAAGCGGCGCCATCCGGCAGAGGTAATGATTTTACCCTTTGCAATGAAGGTCTGACCGCAGGCAGAGGCTTTCATGGTTGTCTGTTCATATTCAAAGGGCGGGTAAAGGACGCTGATAAATCTGCGTACTACGAGATCGTAGATCTTCCGCTCTTCATTTGTCATATGATCCAGACGTACGTATTCTTCGGTCGGGATAATCGCGTGATGGTCACTGACCTTGCTGTCATCTACAAAGGAGTTCCCAGTGTGCAGAGGCTCCCGAAGCAAAGGCGCAATGAACTGCTTATATGGCCCGATACAGCACGCCTTCAGACGTTCTTTGATCGTGGGAACAATGTCCCTGCCGATGTAGCGGGAATCTGTGCGGGGATAAGTCAGCACCTTGTGATTCTCATACAGGCGCTGCATAATATTCAGTGTTTCCTTGGCAGAGTATCCAAAACGGCGGTTCGCGTCACGCTGCAGTTCGGTCAGGTCATAAAGTCCCGGTGAAAATGTTCTCTTTGATGAAGTGTGTACTTCGTCCAGATGCAGAGATGCTTTCCGTATCTGCTGTTCAAGCCCTGTTAGCAATTCCTTCTGAAAAGAGCGCAGACTTCCGCTTTTTTCATGCTGCCAGGTCCAGGAGGTACGGGAGACGCCGGAACCGGTAGTACACCTAAGGCCATAGTAATCCTCAGGCTTAAAATTTCGGATTTCGTCCTCACGGCGCGCAATAATAGAAAGGGTCGGCGTCTGGACCCTGCCGCAGGAGAGCTGTGCATTATACTTGCAGGTCAGGGCGCGTGTTGCATTAATTCCAACCAGCCAGTCGGCCTGCGCCCTGGCGCCTGCAGCGTAATACAGGTCATTATACTGACGTCCATCCTTCAGGTGATCAAAGCCCTCACGGATTGCCTTGTCAGTCACTGAGGAAATCCACAGTCGTTTGATCGGTTTGCGGCAGCCGGATTTATCAAGAATCCACCGGGCAACCAGTTCGCCCTCTCTTCCGGCATCTGTGGCAATGATAATGCAGTCCACGTCCTTGCGGAAGAGCTGGGATTTTACATGATTATACTGGGAGGACGTCTGCCTGATGACAACAAGTTCCCATTTCTTAGGAACCATAGGGAGATCGGACATGTTCCATTCCTTAAATTTTTTGTCGTAGCCCTCTGGATCGGCCAGAGTCACGAGATGCCCGAGTGCCCAGGTCACAATATACTGGCTGCCCTCAATTGCACCGGGAAGATTTTTACTGCATTTTAAAACACGCGCAATGTCTCGCGCTACAGAAGGTTTTTCTGCTAATACTAGTGATTTCATAGTTTTTCCTTTTCCTATTTATCATATTATAATACCAGTATCAAAAGGTCATGCGTTTCACGCCCACATGAAAAAGCGGAATCGTTACTGTGAACGGAGTGAACAGTAACGCGGAATCTCTTGACGCTTCTGATACAGATTATCATAGCCTCCTTAATAAAATCTGTCAATTGTGAAAAAATTTTAAACTCCGAGAATAAAGGTAGAATTCTCTATTTGTTTGTGCTATAATAATAAGCTGTAGAAAGTATTGACGAAACAGTGAATGACGGGAAGGAAATGATTAATAATGAAATATCCAAAAGTGCTGCAAGTGTTATTAGTTGCATCAATGGTTACAACGGCGGCGCCGGGAGTGGCTATGCCTGTATATGCTTCGGCAGTTGAAGATGGGGGAAACGTTGGAGAGCCTGAAGAGAGAGAGACTCCGGAAGAATTTGAAGAGCGGACGGAGTATGAGCTTCCGGAAGGCTATCATTATGTACTGGAAGATGAAAAGTATGTAACATTCGATGAGGATGGCGAGCCTGTTATTGAGAAGGATGGAGAAGAAAAGAAGGGCGAAGAGGATCCGGATAGTAAGTCTGAAGAAGGAAAAGACAGCGGGACTGGCGAAGCTGACGAGACTGAAGAGAGCGAGGCTGACGGAGCTGAAGAGGGTGAGATAGAGGAAGATCAGGAAGGTGAGCCTGATGAATCCGGCGAAGCCAGTGTTACAGATGATGCTGAAACTGACATAGACATAGAGGAAAACGTTGAAGGCGAACCGGTTCAGGATGGAGATGCCGGTGAAGCTGATAATAAGGACAATAACAGCGAAGATCAGGGTGAGGCTGATGATAAAGAAGATAATACAGACAATACTGGTTCCATTAACGGCGCCGGGATTAATGGCGGAGTTGTAGACAGCAATCCAGAGAACCCGGGTAATACGGAAGACTCAGACAGTCCGGATGATCCGGGCAGCGCAGAAGAGCCGGGTAAAACGGATGACCCGGATAACCCGGACAATCCGGATAACCCGGACGATCCAGAAGATCCGGACAATCCGGATAACCCGGACGATCCAGATAACCCGGACAATCCGGATAACCCGGACGATCCAGAAGATCCGGACGATCCAGATAACCCGGACAATCCGGATAACCCGGACGATCCGGATAACCCGGACGATCCAGACAATCCGGGGAATCCAGGAGACCCGGGAAGCGCCGGAGATAATAAGGATAACAATACGACTGTAAATAATGGCATCGGCGGCAGCAATGGTAATATTGTAATTGGTAATAAAAAAGAGATTGGAATCAAGAGCGCGCCTGACAAAACAGGCAAGAGGAAGAGTAAGAAGGAGAGAAAACGGAAAAAGGCAGCAAAAGCAGCCGTGAAGAAAGCAGCTTTGAAGTCCACAGGCGCGAAGCCCGCATCAGAGAAGGAGGGCGCTTCCAGGACTGCGAAGGAGCTTGTGAAGGAAGCACTTAAGAAGCAGGCGGAGACAGATGCAGATTTTGAGACATCTGCGAAGTTTCTGAAGCTAGGTGAACGAATCCGTTATAATGTAGAGGTTCCAATTGAGGGCCTGCCGTCATTTATCACACAGGAGATGATCATAGGCGCCTTGAAGGCACAGGATGAGACAGGGTATCCGGCATCGGTAACTATTGCACAGATTATTCAGGAATCGGGCTATGGAAAGTACGGCCCGGGAGGCCTGAAAGGAGAGGGACTGTCCTACCTCGCTTACCAGTACTGTAATTTATTTGGAATTAAGGGAAAAGGGACGATCGGAAGCGCAAAGATGAATACTTTCGAGATGACAGCAGGCGGTCAGACCTATTCCACACAGGCAGGATTCCGTGCCTACAATACCTATACAGAATGTATAGAGGACCGAAGCAAGCTGCTGGATGAGGTGTATTCTGACCTGACGGCGAATGTCACAGATGCGAATACATTTGCAGTAAAGATCGGAAGCAGATGGGCGACAGATCTTAATTATTCTAGAAGCTTGATCCGTACAATGGAGAGATATGACCTCTACCGTCTGGATGAGCTGACACTGACTGATTTTAGTAAACTGATCGGACGCTTTGCGGATCCTTGTCCAGGGGCAACCGTATCAAGTACATATGGATACCGGACATTTGACCACAGTTTCCATAAGGGACTGGATCTTGGTACAGGAACGGAGAATATCCCGACTTATGCAGCAGATGCAGGAACGGTTATTTTCGCAGGTGAAGCAGGAACAGCCGGAAATATGGTAGTGATCGACCATGGCGAAGGACTGATTACAAAATACATGCATCATTATGAGGTGTTTGTAGAGGAAGGGCAGGAAGTAGAAAAGGGTCAGCAGATCGGTCTTTCTGGTACAACCGGATATTCCACTGGCAATCATCTTCATTTCCAGGTGGAGGAAAACGGAAAGGCGGTTGACCCGATGAAATATCTGTCAGACGAAGGCAGCGGCGAGATTGTCAAGATGCGTGAGCGTGATGATAAGAGCAAGACTGACAGTGAGAACAGGCTTCTGGCAGGCAGGGCATTTGTAAAGGCTAACCGATTCAATGCGGATAAGCTGGCAGAGGAACTGAGTGTGGAAAAGATTATGGCAAAACTGAGAGACTGTATGTCACTGCATAAGGTAAAGGCAGAGATGCCGCTGCAGGCAGCAGGGCGTCAGACTCAGAGTCCTGTAAAGAAGCGGGGAATTTGATCCATGTAACCGGGGAGGGGGTGAAATGAATTTTACTCCGTCCCCTTCTTGACGCTATATGGAAATATATACTATAATGGTAATTGTTCAAACCCTTTATAGTTATGCTCTCAATACATATGTGAGGATACATAACAGTCATTGGTTTGATAGTAAATAGGAGAAAGGGAGCTCGTGATGAAACAGTATTTTGGAATGAGCCAGAGTGGAGATTTGAAGGAAGCGGTACAGGGAATCCGGACGCCGCAGTTGATTATGCTGTTTTCGAATGGAGAGCAGTTTGAGGCGCATGTGCGTCAGCTTGAGGAGTTATTTCCGGGAGTGCCGAGTATCGGATGTATTGGGATGTGCTACGGCAGCAGGATTGTGGAGAAGGGCGTAGGAGTCCTGGCGTTTTCGGAAGGGGTCAGTGCGGCGGCGAATGTGCTTGAGGAAGTATCCGCGATGCCGGTGAAATATATTGAACGGTTGGAACAGGATGTGAAGAGTATGGGCGGATCCCGGGACAATACCATATGTATTGATTTCTGCGCGGGAAATGATGCCTGCGTTCTGACAACGATCTACAGCGTGCTCAAGAAGAAAAACATTTCCCTTGTGGGTGGAACCGGGGACGCCGGGAAGGTATCTGCAAACGGCAGAGTATATGAGGATGCAGTGGCATATGCGATTGTAAAGAATCAGAATGGCAGAGTAAAGGCATATAAGGAGAATATATACCATCAGGTGGAAGGGCAGCGTTTTATTGCCTCACGTACGGATAAAGCAAAGTATATGATTGGTGAGCTGAATGGGCAGCCGGCCAGCCAGGTGTATCAGAGGATACTGAACATATCGGTGAGTGAGATTGAGACACAGACCTTTAAGAACCCGTTTGGCAAGCTTAATGGGGATGATATCTGCATCGTGTCGATTAAGGAGGTCAGTGGGAATTCCCTTGCATGTTTCCGTCAGGTAAATGATTCTGATGTGCTGGTTTTGTTGGAGCTGGGCGATTTTAAGGAAACGGTCAGGGATACTATCCGCAGTATTCAGCAGGATTTTCCCCGGATATCAGCTGTATTTTCGGTGAACTGCCTGTTCAGGTATCTTTTATTTCAGCAGAATCATTATTTGCAGGAATACTTACAAGAGATGGGAAGATTAGGGAATCATGCGGGATTCGTGGGGTATGGTGAGCATTATAATAACCGCTTCGTGAATCAGTCCATGACCTGCGTGGTATTTGAATAGGGGGGAGTAGTATGGCATTTTGGAATAAGAAGAGAAATGAGGAGCCGGGGAGGGAAAAGAGTAAGAGTCTGTATCCGGTTCTGCATGTGATTGACAGCCTGAAGGATTACCGCAGGGAGCTGGTGCAGAAGGAAGTGGATTCTCTGTGGGAGATTAATGAGATCGGCAGGTCATTTGGAAATGTGCTGAAGGAAACGGAAAGCTTTCAGGAGAAGCTCCAGGATTTCGGAGAAAATTTTTCAAGTATCGGGCAGGTATCAGGAGAGTTTCTGACTGTGAAGGATACGATTGCGCAGTCAGTGGCGCATGCGCAGAGCGGCGTGGAGGAGCTTAAGGGCAGTTCCATGCAGGTGAAGACCTATTTTGATGAGATGGAGCATACCTTTGAGGATCTGCAGCAGGCAGTGGAGAGAATCAAGTTGTGTACAGATAAGATTGTTTCGATAGCAGAGCAGACGAATATCCTTGCCCTGAACGCCTCGATTGAGGCAGCGCGTGCAGGCGAGCGTGGACGGGGGTTTTCGGTTGTGGCAGTCGAGGTGAAGAAGCTTGCGGATGAGATTAAGGAATTGACAGGTGAGGTTGATTCAGGGCTTCAGAATGTGGAGCTGGGAACAGAGCATCTGTATGGAAATATTACAACCTCCCAGAAGGCGCTTGGCAGGAGTATTGAGCAGGTTGATGAGACTTATGAAAAGTTTGATGAGATCATTCATTCGGCTGAGGGCGCCACGAAGGTGCATGGCGAGATCTCGGGGGTAATCCAGGATTCGGAGAGGGCGCTTGGAATGCTCTGCGAATTTTCTGACCAGATCAGGGGATGCTATCAGGAGGTCATGGAGCATATCGGAGGAGCTGAAAAGCTTGGAACTACGAAGAGCGCTATGTTTGAGGATATTGATAATATGATGTCACAGATTCCGCTGGTGATTGATGATTATATGGAGAAAAAATGATGTCGGGAACCTTATATCTATGTGCGACCCCGATTGGAAATCTGGAGGATATGACCTTTCGTGCAGTGCGCGTTCTGAAGGAGGCGGATCTTATTGCGGCGGAAGATACACGAAACAGTATGAAGCTTTTGAATCATTTCGGGATCAGGACACCTATGACCAGTTATCATGAATATAATAAGTTTGACAAGGGAAGGAAGCTTGTGGAACGGCTGCTGGCCGGCGAGGATATTGCACTGATCACGGATGCAGGGACGCCGGGGATATCAGATCCCGGTGAGGAGCTTGTCCGGATGTGCCATAAAGCCCGGGTCAGGGTAACGGCGGTTCCGGGGGCTGCAGCCTGCGTGGCGGCACTTACGATATCCGGGCTTCCGGCCAGGAGATTTGCCTTTGAAGCGTTTCTTCCCGGGGATAAGAAGGAACGGCAGGCAGTGCTTGATGAGCTTAAGGATGAAACTAGAACCATGATTCTCTATGAGGCTCCCCACAGGCTTTTAAAGACACTTGTGCTGCTCCGCGAGACGTTGGGGGAGCGCCAGGTGCGTGTCTGCAGGGAGCTTACGAAGAAACACGAGACGGTATACTGCGGTGCTCTTTCAGAGGCATCTGCATATTATGAGGCGCAGGAACCGAGGGGGGAGTGTGTGCTTGTGGTTGAGGGGAAGAGCCGCAGGGAGCTGAAAGAAGAGGAGATTGCCCGGTGGGAAACCATGAGCATCCAGGAGCATATGCAGTATTATGAGAGCCAGGGGAAGAGCCGTAAGGATGCCATGAAATGCGTCGCAAAGGACCGCGGCGTCGGGAAAAGGGAGATCTACCAGGAGCTTCTTTTGTGATATGCACTGCAGCCACCACTTTACCGGCCAGGATGCTGTGCAGCGGGGTACATGGCTCCATGGATCGTAACCGATGTTGGTCAACTTGTATATAATTTTCTTGAAAAATTGTTCAACTTGGGTATACCCCAAATTGAACTTTTTTTATATACTTTTAACCAGGACGTGAGAAGACGTTAAGGAAATTAGTAAATAATAGGAGGAAGCATTAAAATGGCAAGTTTATCTTTAAAACACATTAATAAGAAATACCCAAACGGATTTGAGGCAGTTAAGGACTTCAATCTTGAGATCGCTGACAAAGAGTTTATCATCTTCGTAGGACCTTCAGGTTGTGGAAAATCTACAACACTTCGTATGGTTGCAGGTCTTGAGGACATTTCTTCCGGTGAATTATATATTGGCGATAAGCTGGTTAATGATGTAGAGCCTAAGGACAGAGATATTGCGATGGTATTCCAGAACTACGCGCTGTATCCTCATATGACAGTATATGATAACATGGCATTTGGTCTGAAGTTAAGAAAGGTGCCGAAGGATGAGATTGACAAGATGGTTCGCGAGGCGGCAAGAATCCTTGACCTGGAAGCTCTGTTAGACCGTAAGCCGAAGGCTCTTTCCGGTGGTCAGAGACAGCGTGTTGCTATGGGTCGTGCGATCGTAAGAAGCCCGAAGGTATTCCTTATGGATGAGCCTCTTTCTAACCTGGATGCTAAGCTGCGTGGACAGATGCGTGTTGAGATTTCCAGATTACATCAGAGACTGGGTACAACCATCATCTACGTAACACATGACCAGACAGAGGCTATGACACTTGGTACAAGAATCGTAGTTATGAGTGCTGGTGTTGTTCAGCAGGTAGATACTCCTCAGACATTATACGATCATCCGTGCAACCTGTTTGTAGCAGGATTCATCGGATCACCGCAGATGAACTTCGTAGATGCTAAGTGTAAGGTAAAAGGCAATGATGTTTACCTTGTAGCTGGTCCTTCTGAGATTAAGCTTTCACCGGATAAGGCTAAGAAGCTGATTGAGGGCAAATATGACGGCAAGACAGTTGTTCTTGGTATCCGTCCAGAGGATGTACATGATGAGCCTGATTTCCTTGCTAAGTCTCCTGATACAGTAATCGAAGCTAAGATCCGTGTATACGAGATGCTTGGTGCAGAAGTATTCTTATACTTTGATTATGAGGGCGCTAACATGACAGCAAGAGTTGAGCCTACAACAAAGGCAAGAACAGGCGATACAGTTAAGTTTGCGCTGGATGCTAACAAGATTCACGTATTTGACAAAGAGACAGAGAGAACAATTACAAACTAGTTTTCTTAATTGGGGACGGTGCATTTCGGCGAAAACTGCACCGTCCCCAAAAATACTCTTGACAGCGCCTGTTCAGATATGCTACGATTCAATACATGGAAAACAAGGATATGCAAACGCAGTGATGAAGAGAGTACGTCTGTGAAGGTTCTACAGAGAAATCCCGGATATGCTGAGAGGGATGGACACAAGCGGGCAGAAGATGGCTTCTGAGCGGTGCGCGTGAACAGTGTTGAAGCAGTTATGATGGATATTGCTGTAAGCGTGCAAAGGGTTCGCCCTTTACAGCGGAGGGTGCTTTGCGGCACCTGATAAGGCTCATACTGTGAGGTGTGGGCGAACAGAAGTGGTAACACGGGCTGACTCGTCTTCTCTGACTTTTCTTTTTGAAAAGGATAGAGGAGATTTTTTTTATGATATGAGGAACTTCGTTACCGTGTCACAAAACCCTTCGGGGGATGACCTCGCTTCGCCGGGGCAGATTCAGCGCATTTGTGTGAAGAGGCAGAATGCCGCAGGGAGTCGTTCCTGGCGCGGGAATGTGCCAGGAATTTGATTTTGAAAAAAGGAGAGGATGCAGTATGGAGAAGCAGAAGTATTATATTACAACGGCGATTACTTATACGTCTGGAAAGCCGCATATCGGGAATACGTATGAGATTATACTGGCAGATGCGATTGCACGCTATAAGAGGAGCCAGGGCTACGATGTATTTTTTCAGACAGGGACAGATGAGCATGGTCAGAAGATTGAGCTCAAGGCAGAGGAGGCGGGAACCACCCCGCAGGAATTTGTAGACGGCGTTGCAGGTGAGATCAGAAGGATCTGGGATCTGATGAATACTTCTTATGACAAATTTATCCGGACAACGGATAAGGAGCATGAGAAGCAGGTTCAGAAGATTTTTAAGAAATTATATGAACAGGGAGACATATACAAGGGCTCTTATGAAGGTCTTTACTGCACGCCCTGTGAGTCCTTCTGGACAGAGTCCCAGCTTGTAGACGGAAAGTGCCCGGATTGTGGGCGTGAGGTGAAGCCGGCGAAGGAGGAGGCATATTTCTTTAGAATGAGCAAATATGCAGACCGTCTGATTGAGCATATTAACGCACATCCGGAGTTCATACAGCCGGTGTCAAGGAAGAATGAGATGATGAATAATTTCCTTCTTCCGGGGCTGCAGGATCTGTGTGTGTCCAGAACTTCCTTTAAATGGGGGATTCCGGTGGATTTTGATGACAGACATGTTGTATATGTATGGCTGGATGCGCTTACAAACTATATTACGGGGATTGGGTATGACTGTGGCGGAGAGAGCACGGGGCAGTTTGAGAAGAACTGGCCGGCAGATCTGCATCTGATTGGAAAGGATATTATCCGGTTTCATACAATCTATTGGCCGATCTTCCTTATGGCGCTTGGCCTGCCGCTTCCGAAGCAGGTGTTCGGGCATCCGTGGCTTCTGCAGGGAGACGGGAAGATGAGTAAATCAAAAGGAAATGTCCTTTATGCAGATGAGCTGGCGGATTTCTTCGGAGTGGATGCGGTGAGATATTTCGTGCTGCATGAGATGCCCTTTGACAATGACGGAACCATTACCTGGGAGCTCATGGTGGAGCGCATGAACGCTGACCTTGCAAATACACTGGGGAACCTGGTCAACAGAACCATTTCCATGACCAATAAGTATTTTGGCGGGACAGTGGCCGACCGGGGCGCCGCAGAAGAGGTGGACGCGGATCTTAAAGCTGTGACTGAGAATACACCAAAGACCGTTGAAGCGAAGATGGAAGGCCTGCGCGTAGCTGACGCGATCACAGAGATCTTCAATCTGTTCAAGCGCTGCAATAAGTATATTGACGAGACAATGCCCTGGGCACTGGCAAAGGAAGAAGATAAGAAGGAGCGTCTTGAAACCGTGCTCTATAACCTCCAGGAAAGCATAAAAGCAGGCGCAAGACTGCTGGAACCATTTATGCCAGAGACATCAGGGAAAATTCTCGAGCAGCTCGGCGATGGAAAGGTCACAGACAAGCCGGAGATTCTTTTCGCAAGACTGGACATAGAAGAAGTCTTAAAGAAAGTAGAAGAACTGCATCCGCCAGTAGAAGAGGCAGGCGCGCAGGAAGAAGAGCCGGTAATTGACATTGAGGCAAAACCAGAGATTACCTTTGAAGAATTCGGGAAGATGCAATTCCAGGTAGGAGAGATCATTGCCTGTGAGGAAGTAAAAAAATCCAAAAAGCTTCTTTGCTCACAGGTCAGAATCGGAAGACAGGTAAAACAGATTGTGTCGGGAATCAAGGCGTACTATAAGCCGGAAGAGATGGTAGGCAAGAAGGTAATGGTACTCGTAAACCTGAAGCCGGCAAAGCTCGCGGGCGTGCTGTCAGAAGGAATGCTTCTGTGCGCAGAAGACGCAGACGGGAATCTGGCGCTCGTTACACCGGAGAAGGATATGCCTGCAGGAGCAGAGATCTGCTAATTTTGGGGACGGGGCATTTTTAAAAATGCCCCGTCCCAGATTAAAAATGGGGTGTCCCCACTGGAGAAAGGATGGATTTGTTTATGGGAAAAATTAGAGTTGGTATTGTTGGTTATGGTAATATTGGGCGCGGTGTGGAGAAAGCAGCTGCCCGGAATGAGGATATAGAGCTTAGGGCTGTTTTTACGAGAAGGGATCCGTCTTTGCTTGCCATCCAGACGGCTGGCGTGCCGGTGAAGCATATGGATGACATGCTTTCGATGAAGGACGAGATTGATGTTATGATTTTATGTGGAGGGTCAGCGACAGATCTTCCGGTGATGGGGCCGGAGCTTGCGGTGAATTTTAATACGATTGACAGCTTTGATACCCACGCGAGAATTCCGGAGTATTTTGGAAATATGGATGAGGCGGCGAAAAAGGGAGGAAATATCAGTATTATTTCTGTAGGCTGGGATCCGGGAATGTTTTCTTTGAACCGGCTCTATGCGGAAGCGATTCTTCCCCAGGGCAGTACGTATACATTTTGGGGGAAGGGAGTGAGCCAGGGGCATTCCGATGCGGTCCGTCGTATTGAGGGAGTAAAGAATGCGATCCAGTATACAGTGCCGGTTGAGACCGCAGTGGATCGTGTTCGAAGCGGAAGCGAGCCAAAGCTTACGACGAGAGAGAAGCACCTCAGGGAGTGCTATGTAGTGCCGGAGGAAGGGGCAGATCTGAAAGCAATAGAAACGGCAATTAAGATGATGCCGAATTATTTTGACGAATATGATACTACGGTAACATTTATTACAGAAGAAGAGATGAAAAAGGAGCATAGCAGCATGCCTCACGGTGGTTTTGTAATACGCAGTGGCGAGACGGGGACGGAAGGGAATAAGCACATTATTGAATATTCCCTGAAGCTTGATTCGAATCCAGAATTTACGGCAAGCGTGCTGGTCTGCTATGCGAGGGCGGCTTACAGGCTGGCGGAAGCAGGCGAAAGCGGCGCCAGGAGTGTGTTTGACATCGCACCGGGGCTGCTGTCCCAAAAGAGCGCAGAGCAGCTAAGGAAAGTTATGCTGTAGGCAGATGGGGACACCCTGTTTTCAATCTGGGACGGGGCATTTTTAAAAATGCCCCGTCCCCAAATTAGGAGGTTTTATGATTTTTGATACGCATGCGCATTATGATGACAGGCAGTTTGATACAGACCGCACTGAGCTTTTGAACGGGATGCCAGATGCCGGCGTGGGGACGATTGTTAATGTTGGGGCTTCTCTGAATGGCTGCAGGAGGGCGATGGAACTGGCAGGGGAGTTTCCGTTTGTGTATGCCGCGGTGGGGGTTCACCCGGATGAGGTGGGTTTTCTGAATGAGGAAACGTTCTCGCAGCTTGAGGGCTGGTGCTATGAGGAGAAGGTGGTTGCGGTGGGTGAGATTGGCCTGGATTATTACTGGGATACGGAATCTCATGATCTGCAGAAGGAGTGGTTTATCAGGCAGCTTGACCTGGCCCGGAGGACGGGGCTTCCGGTAAATATCCACAGCCGGGATGCTGCGGAGGATACGTTCCGGATTATGAAGGAACACGCGGAAGGAATTCCGGGGATTGTTCACTGCTTTTCGGGCTCGCGGGAGCTGGCGGCGGAGTACGTGAAGCTTGGCTTTTATATTGGGATTGGCGGTGTGGTTACGTTTAAGAATGGGAAGAAGCTGAAACAGGTGGCCAGGGAGATACCACTTTCGCGGATTGTACTGGAGACGGATTGTCCGTATCTTGCCCCGGAGCCGTACCGGGGGAAGAGGAATCAGTCAGGCTATATCAGATATGTGGCTGAGGAGATTGCAAGGCTTAAGGGGATTTCGTGTGAAGAGGTAATAGAGCAGACGGAGCTAAATGCCAGAGAGGTGTACCGCGTGTAACCTTACCTTTTTAGTAGAATAAAATTTCATATAATCTTTATTTCATTTTTTTAAATTTTAGTGTATAATAAGGTAACTGTTTAGGTTGGATGCGTTACTATGAGATGACGGCTGGTCCGTGAAGTAACCTGTTCAGGCTCCAGGGATGGAGTATCAGACGGTTGCCTTTTATTTTTTAATCCGGGGAGTATGATATGAGTAAGCCGACACTGGGAAATCCCCAGAAGACGATAGAAATCTTACAGAAGTATCAGTTTACATTTCAGAAAAAATTCGGGCAGAATTTCTTGATTGACACCCACGTTTTGGATAAGATTATACGCGCAGCAGAGATATCGAAGGAGGACATGGTTCTGGAGATTGGTCCTGGCATTGGGACGATGACCCAGTATCTTGCAGAAGCGGCGCGGCAGGTAGCGGCGGTGGAGATAGACAGGAACCTGATGCCGATCTTATCGGAGACATTAAAGGGATATGACAATGTAAGCGTGATAAATGAAGATGTGCTAAAGCTTGATATTTCGAAGCTTGCAGAGAGGGAGAACGGCGGCCGCCCGGTTAAGGTGGTGGCGAATCTTCCTTATTATATAACAACACCGATTATTATGGGGATATTTGAGAATCATGTTCCAGTGGAGAGCATCACGGTTATGGTGCAGAAGGAAGTTGCGGACCGTATGCAGACAGGGCCGGGAAGCAAGGACTATGGTGCGTTGTCGCTGGCAGTGCAGTATTATGCGAAACCGTACATAGTGGCGAATGTCCCGCCGAACTGTTTTATGCCGCGCCCGAAAGTGGGCTCTGCAGTCATTCGCCTTACAAGATATGATACGCCGCCGGTCCATGTGCAGGATGAGAGGCTGATGTTTGATATTATCAGGGCGTCCTTTAACCAGAGGCGGAAAACCCTGGTGAACGGGCTCAATAATTCGGACAGGCTAAAGCTTCCAAAGGAGGTTATAATTAATGCAGTTGAACAGCTCGGGAAGGGAGCAGACGTACGGGGAGAAGCCCTGACGCTTCAGGAATTTGCCGCGCTGAGCAATGATA
This sequence comes from Lachnospiraceae bacterium, assembly GCA_910576335.1. Classification (GTDB taxonomy): domain Bacteria; phylum Bacillota; class Clostridia; order Lachnospirales; family Lachnospiraceae; genus CAPEBR01. The sequence continues at coordinate 170,541 of CAJTIU010000008.1, read as the reverse complement.
TAGCAACCCGCAGACCAGACAGCAGGAAAGGATGATACAATATGCAAAAGAGTGTAGAAAGTGCATTGTTTGAGATTACACCGGAGATTCAGCATTTTGCAGATCTGTGTGAGGAAAAGAATGCCATTGACAAGCAACTATATACAAAGTATGAGGTAAAGAGGGGATTGCGCGACTTAAATGGAAAGGGCGTGCTTGCCGGCCTGACGAACATATCTGATGTAAGTGCAAAGAAGATTGTGGGAGGGAAGGAAGTACCCTGTGCGGGTAATCTGTATTACCGCGGCTATAATATTAAGGATCTTGTGAGGGGATTCCTTAAGGAGAAGACATTTGGATTTGAGGAGATCTCGTATCTTCTGCTGTTTGGCGAGCTGCCGGATAAGAAGGAGCTTGCGGTTTTTCATGATACGCTTGTAGAGAGGCGCACGCTTCCGCCGAATTTCGTCAGGGATGTCATTATGAAGGCGCCAAGCAGGGATATGATGAACAGCCTGTCGCGCTCCATTCTGAATCTGTATTCCTATGATGAGAAGGCGGATGATACAACGATTCCGAATGTGCTCAGGCAGTGCCTGAACTTGATCAGCCAGTTTCCGATGCTGATGGTTTACGGGTATCATGCATATAATTACCGTAGGGGAGATGATTTATTCATTTACGCACCGTCTTCGGAGCTTTCCACAGCGGAGAATATACTGATGATGCTGAGAGAGAACAAGAAGTATTCCAAACTTGAGGCGAAGATCCTGGATATGGCGCTTGTGCTTCATATGGACCATGGCGGTGGTAATAACTCTACGTTTACTACACATGTCGTCACATCATCAGGTACTGATACATATTCTACAATTGCGGCTGCAATGGCTTCTCTTAAGGGACCGAAGCACGGCGGTGCAAATATTAAGGTTACACAGATGTTTGAAGATATGAAGCAGCAGGTTCATGACTGGGAGGATCAGGACGCTGTACGCCAGTATCTGGTCGATCTGCTGGAGAAGAGGGCATTTGACCAGAAAGGGCTGATCTATGGAATGGGGCATGCGATCTACTCGATATCTGACCCGAGGGCAGATATTTTCAAGAAGTTTGTGAAACAGCTGGCACGGGAGAAGGGCTGCGAGAAGGAATATGCCCTGTATGAGACGGTAGAGAAGATGGCTCCCAAGGTAATTGCCGAGAAGAGGAAGATTTATAAAGGTGTAAATGCAAATGTGGACTTCTATAGCGGACTGGTCTATAGCATGCTGGATCTTCCGCCGGCGCTATATACACCGATCTTTGCAGCGGCACGTATTGTGGGCTGGAGTGCCCACAGGCTGGAGGAGCTTAAGAATGTGGATAAGATTATCCGTCCGGCATATAAGCCTCTGGCAGAACACAGAGCTTATGTGCCTCTGGCAGAACGGTAACCTGCAGAACAGCGGCTAAGCAGAACGGCAGTTAAGCAGAACAGCAGCTAAGCAGAACGGCAGTTAAGCAGAACAGCAGCTGAACAGAACAGCGGCTAAGCAGAATCGCAGTTGAGCAGAAGAGCGGCTAAGCAGAACAGGCTGCCTGCCGGGCAGATTCCGCCTGGCAGGCAGCAGAAGGAGATCAGGAAGGGAGGCATCAGACAGTGAAGAGGGAATTTCGTTATCCGTCCAGGGACGGTGTGACAGGGATCCATGCGGTCGAGTGGATCCCGGAAGGGGAAGTAAAGGCAGTGCTTCAGATCTGCCACGGGATGACAGAATACATTAACCGCTATGACGAATTTGCTTGCTTTTTGAATGGATACGGGATTTATGTGACTGGACATGACCATCTGGGACATGGGGAATCCGTGCAGGGAAAGGATGATTATGGATATTTCCATGTGAAAAAGGGGAATCAGTATGTGATCGGCGATATCCATAAGCTCCGGGGAATTACCATGAGAAAATATCCAGAGGTGCCGTACTTTATTCTGGGACACAGCATGGGATCCTTTCTTGTGCGCCAGTATCTGACCATGTATGGAAATGGCCTTGCAGGAGCGATTATAATGGGAACCGGGCATCATGGTACACTGGAGCTGAACCTTGGCCTTGCAATATGCCGTGCGGCAGCACTTGTGAAGGGATGGAAATACCGCAGCAGAGTTATTAACAACTTAAGCTTTGGCGGGTATAACAGGAGTTTTAAAAACGACCCGTCAGGGGCAACGTGGCTTTCGGCAAATGTGGAAAACTGCGAGAGGTACGCGGCTGATCCCCTCTGTAGCTTTCAGTTTACCGTGAATGGATATTATCAGATGTTCAAGGGGATGAAGGTGCTTGCAAAGAAGGAAAGTATGGAGAGGATACCGAAGAAGCTTCCAGTACTCTTTGCAGCAGGGACGGACGACCCGGTAGGGGATTTTGGAAGAAGTGTCCGGTATGTTTATGGAAAGTATCGTTCAGCAGGTATGCAGGATGTGAAGATCAGACTGTATAAAGGGGACCGCCATGAGATACTCAATGAAACGGACCGGCAGCAGGTTTACTCTGATCTTTACCGATGGATGAGAAAGCGGTTTGGGGACGGGGTAAAATGAAAAATACCCCGTCCCCATTGCGGGGGATGAGGATGGTTTTAGATTATTTTAATTATCATATGATGCCGTTGCTTATTCTGCTGGCGGCATTGGTTTTTTCTGTGTTCTGTCTGGGACTTTATCTTCGGGAGAGAGTGCGGGCGAAGAGACTTGAGGCCTCTGTTTCCGGGGAGAGGCGGTTTTATGATGCTTTTGCTGCAAATAGACGGGACTTTTTTCTGCTAGTCAGGCAGAGTGATCTTCATATCCTGTATGTCAGTCCGAATTTTAAAGGGATGACAGGGATTGACCGGGAGCGTTTGTGCTCGGACATCGAGGCGCTGAAGCTTATGGTCAGCCCGAAGACAGCCCGAAGAGTTATTAGGGAGCTGAAAGAGTGGGACTGCAGTGGGGAACTCAGGCTGGAGGTTGATTATAGTGCTTTTGGCAGCGAAGAGGTGAGCCATGGGTCGGTATCTGTCCGGTTTGAGGAAAGCACTGCCTGCTATCTGGTTGTGTTCTGTGATAATACCCAGGAGTATAAGATACGGGACGGGCTTAAGAGGGAGCTCGGGCAGGCACGCCGGGAGAGTCAGGCGAAGACTGACTTTCTGTCAAAGATGTCACATGAGATACGTACTCCGATGAATGGGATTCTTGGGATGCTGAGTCTTGCAAAGGCACATGTCATGGATCCGAAGCAGACTGGGTATTATTTAGACAGGGCAGAGAGCCTGTCCCAGTTTCTGCTTACATTGATTAATGATATCCTGGATATGTCCAGGATTGAAAGCGGGAAAATGGAACTGGAGGAGGTTCCGTTTGATCTGTTCGCAGTAGCGGAGAAGCTGGATTCTATGTTCCGAAGCACTACTGAGGCTAAGAATCTTAAGTGGGACGTCAGGATGCAGGATTTTGATGTATGTCGTGTTGTGGGCGATGAGCTGCGTCTTACACAAGTTATTATTAACTTTATCTCTAATGCTGTGAAGTTTACTCCGCCGGGAGGCTCGGTTATCGTTACCTTTCGGCAGATGCATAAGATTGAGGGGAAGATTCATCTTATGATCCGGGTAAGGGACACCGGAAAGGGAATCAAGTCAGACTTTATAAGCAAAATCTTCCGGCCGTTTGAGCAGGAGGATGCGTCCACTGCCCATCATTACGGCGGCAGCGGTCTTGGCATGGCGATTGCAGATAATATTGTCAGGCTGATGAACGGCGAGATTGTTGTAGAGAGCGAGGAAGGAAAAGGTACAGAATTTGTCGTCTAATAGCGCTTCCGATCGCAGAGGGGGAGCAGGAGGTGCCAGAGACCTGGAAGGGTGCATGCGAAGAGATGGACGATGCGGCAAGGAAGAAGGCAATCGAGGAATTTACGCTGGACGGCCTTCATATTCTGCTTGCAGAGGATAATGATGTAAATGCAGAGATTGCAATGGAGATTATGGAGATGGAGGGGGCTGTTCTTGAACGTGCCTGCGACGGCATAGAGGCAGTGCGTATGTTCGAAGAGAACCCGGAAAATGGATATGATGCAATCCTTATGGATATTCAGATGCCGAATATGACGGGATGGGAGGCTTCGGCTGCAATCAGGAAGCTGGAAAGAGCGGATGCGGACATTCCGATATTTGCTATGTCTGCAAATGCATTTGTAGAGGATAAGCGGCATTCCATGGAAGTGGGAATGGACGGACATATATCAAAGCCGGTTGATTACAGAGAGGTACGCCGGATGATGGGAGAGGCTCTCCTTAAGAGAGGGGAATCCGAAGTATGAAGGAGAGGAAAAAATGGAAGCAGATAAAAAAGAATAAGCTGACTGCAGCCCTGACTGGAATCCTCGTAGTCGGGGCAGGCATCATTGTCCTGGTAAATGCATCAGGATTACAAAAGATATTTGATCCGGAGAACTTTGGCCGTTTTGAGAATCAGTATGACAACAGTGGTGAGTATGATTCCACGGCAGGGGACGGAGAGAAGTCTGATCTTGCAGATGAAAGCGAGGATGGACAGGACAGCGCGGATGAGGATACGCAGAGGGCGCTGAAGGTGGCTGAGGAAAAGGTCCGGGATCCTCAGGATACTGACGGCCTCGGGATGGCTGATGAGAAGAACCAGAAAAGAAATCCTGGAGAAAAGAATCCCAATGCATTCGAAGTTTCGGATAAGGAAGGGCCGGGGGGAGTCGGAACCAGGCCGGGCGGAGGAAACAGTGGAAGTACCGGAGGCAGCAAAGACGAGGGAAACGGCAGCGGACAAGGAAATCATGGGGGAAAGCCAGGGGACTCTGGCAGCAATCCAGGGAAGCCGGATGATCCGGAAAGGCCGGATGATCCGGAGAAACCGGATGACCCGGAAAAGCCGGATGACCCGGAGAAGCCGGATAACCCTGACCCGGAAACCTGGGAGGATGAGCAGCTGAAACCCCGTGATCCGATTGAGACAGAAAACGGCATCCTTGTGAAACTGACTGCATCAATTACCAGGGATTACTGCAGGGGAGATATTTTCGAAGAAGAGGATGCACAGGTTCTTGCGACCTTTCGCCGGAAGGATCAGACGAAGCAGACGATTGCACTGCCCTATGGGGGGAAGAATGGATACAGTGTGACTCTGTCCACAAAGCTTGTAGGAACACATACAGCTGTTTTCAGATATCTTGGGATGACGGCAAGGGCCCCGTATGAGGTGATCTCCAGCGGCCTGACCATCCGTTACCACAGCGAACGGGAGGGAGAGATCTATGCCACCCAGTTTCCGGGACCGTTAGACGGTGACGAGTCGGAGATTAATGAGCTGACCCATATGGATTTCCATCCTGTCAGCGGAGGGATTGTGGATCTGACAGATCTGCACAGCCGGCTGATTGCATATCTTGGAGATGAGGGGACCCGTGAAAATTTTCTCGCAGAAACATTATATCAGAATGTATTATTTCTTGAGGAAGAGGACGGGTATCTTACCAGAATGCTTTGTGGATTTAAATACTATATAAATAAAAATCTGGAAGAGAATGGGCCCTATACCTATTATCCGGTCTACAACTGGGGAGCCGGCAGTATGAGAAGTGTTATGGATGTAGTATGCGATGTCCCGGAGGGCTATAAGATCAGACGCGTCGTTCAGGATGAAGGAAATCTGCAAAGGTTCAGAGGCGGTCAGGTTCTGGAGCAATATACAGGAAAGGGTCAGACGCTGTCTGTGCCTATGGGTGTGACGGAGGTTGCATTAAAGGGGCGGCAGGGAGAAGGCTCTATTACTTCTCTTGTGCTTCCGGAAAGTGTCTGTGAGGTTGGCTTTGCCAGTGTCTCAGAGTGTCTGCCGGGGCTTGAAGAGTACCAGGCATCAGGGCACAGCCGCTTTAGGGTGACAGACCGATACCAGATACGGTGACGGCAATCGAAAAGGGTGCTTTTAAAAATTGCAGAATCCGAGAGCTTACGATACCAGATACGGTGACAGAACTAAGAAGAGGCTGTTTTGAGGGTTTTCATGCTGACGTGATCCGTATGGAGGGGACGTTCATGCCCAGGGTGTCGGGGGAGACAGGGTACACTCGATTCGTGGGTACAGAGTCCTTCAGGAAAAGAGCAGAAGCGGTGTATTCTTCATTCGTCCAGGAATATACAGAGGTGGATGAGGAGCTGAAGGAAGAAATAGAAGAGATGTTTTTTGCAGAAGCCGGGGAAATGGATTTCCGCGGCGTAACGGCACAGATCAGAAGAGTTCTCAGACAACAGACCGAGTATGCCAGGAAGCCGCAGGGCGTGCCAGAGGGACAGGACTTTGTGGAGTACTTCCTTACGGGGCAAAGGAGAGGAAATGCGGTGCATTATGCTTCGGCTGCAGTAATGGCATACCGGACGGCAGGGTATGCTGCAAGGTATGTGGAAGGATATCATCTCTCGGAGGATGAGGCGTTTATTCTTTCAGAGGAGAATCAGACGGCGGCTGTTCTTACGAATCAAAATGCGCATGCATGGGCAGAAGTTTATTTTCCAGGTGCAGGATGGATGCCTGTGGAGGTGGTTCCAGGCATGTATACAGAGCTTTATACGGATCAGGTGGTTGAGGGTGCTCCTGCTTATCAGGTGAATTCCGACCAGACAGAGAAAGGACTGGAGCTTGAAGGGGGCGCTGGAGGGGAAGAGGAAAAGGAGGAAAAGCGTGAGAGAACGACACTTACTTTTCGCGGGGTTCTCTCGGTCATTCTGCTTTGTATGTATATCAGTTTTGTCCTGTATCTTGTTCTGGAGATTCAGAGGGCTGTCCGGCTTGTGCTTCGCAGGCGGAGGGCAGGAGGTCGGGTACAGCCGGCGGAGCTCTATGCAGGGGATTTGGAGAGGATGCTTTTGATAGGCAGGGTGCCGGGGAACTATAATCACCCGATGGAGCTTTCCGGGGAGGTCGAGAAAAGGTTTAGAGGAATCAGCAGGGGAGAGTATGAGAGGGCTGTGACCTTGCTTCAGAAGGTGCGGTTTGGCCAAAAGGAGCTTCTCCCTTATGAGACACATGCACTGAACTGCTTTAAAGAGAAGCTGTCCCGTATTCTGTACTGCCAGAAAAGCGCATGGGGCAAAGCGGTGATAAGGTACTGGTATGCCTTATACTGATACCTGGTTATAACCATAGAACAGCGAAGACCCGTTAACCTTACGGCTAACGGGTCTTCGTCGTTGTTATAGTTATCTAAAGGAATGAGAGTTTTAAAGTGCGGCACCAGCACTGCTGATGCTTTACTTTATGAGGGGGAGATAGTTGATGTCTTAATCAACTATCTAACTAAAGTATAAGAGATAAATATGTCCAAAATGTGTTTATAATCTTAAACAAATCGAAAAATTCTTAAAAAGAACTTAATATGTAAAAAGGCCCCCCTGTCTCCTTTGAGACAAGGGGGCCTCAAATTCTGAATAAAGGTTTTTAACTCCGGGAGATTTCGTTTTCTTTTCTACTTAGGTGACCTACCAGAATATCAAAAAACTCACCAGAGGTTGGTTTATCATGGAGAGGATGAAGAGCGATCTTCTGTAAAAAGACCCGGTTGCCCCGGTTCCAGCATACGCTGACAACAGTACGGATATTCCGCTCGACACTACTGCTTGTTGCATGAAATTCCTTGGCAATCTGAGGATAGAGTAATTTGCTTATTGCCAGAAGATAATCTTCATTGTTCATGCAAAGTCTGACCCCATAGTTTAAATATTGATAGCCACGGTATGTTGCCCCTATTCCAAGAGAACGGATAAGGGATTCAATCTTTAAATCATACATGTATGTTTTCTCCTATTCACTTCTGTAAAATAAAGAGAAGAATAGACCATAAGTACATTATAGTCTAAATATGCAGAAAAGAATAAATTTAGACACAAACAGGCTTTATTCGACATTGTACGGCACAATACGCCAGGCAGTTCCAATTATACTGCGCATAAATCTGCCGCGAGTATAGCTGTTAAGGAAATATTAAGAAAATCAGCAAGGGGACTTAAAATTTTTTTGATATTCTTGTATAGTATAAAGGAGGTGATTGAAATGGCAAAGGTATTAGTATGTGATGATGATAAGGAAATTGTTGAAGCGATTGAGATATATCTGACACAGGAGGGTTACGAGGTCCTTAAGGCGTACGATGGGGAAGAGGCACTTAAGGTGCTTAAGACAGGCGGAGTGGATCTTCTTGTGATTGATGTGATGATGCCTAAACTTGACGGGATTCGTGCAACGCTTAAGATCCGGGAGGAGAATAATATGCCGATTATCATTCTGTCAGCAAAGTCAGAGGATGCGGACAAGATCCTTGGGCTCAATGTCGGTGCGGATGATTATGTAACGAAGCCCTTTAATCCGTTGGAGCTGGTGGCGCGGGTGAAGTCCCAGCTTCGCAGATATACACAGCTTGGAAGTACGGTGGATGCTGAAAAAAAGTCTGTGTATACCGCGGGCGGTCTGATGATTGATGATGATCTCAAGGAGGTTACGGTAGACGGGGAATTTGTGAAGCTTACCCCCATTGAGTACAATATTCTGCTGCTGCTTGTAAAGAATCAGGGGAAGGTATTCTCCATTGACCAGATCTATGAAAGCATCTGGAATGAGGACGCCATTGGAGTTGACAATACGGTAGCGGTGCATATCAGGCATATTCGTGAGAAGATAGAGATTAACCCGAAAGATCCCAGATATCTCAAGGTGGTATGGGGAGTCGGGTATAAGGTGGAAAAGATTTGAGAGACCCGAAGGGAGCAGATATGAATCAAAAGTGGTACAGGGCCGGTATTACAAAGGCGATACTGGTTATTACGGCGCATATTATGGTTGTGGTAATGGCGGTGTGTTATATGCATATTGCACTTTCTCCTGCCATCCGCGAAGAGGTATGCGATGGTGATCCGGCAGAGAAGTATAAGGACAGCAGTGATTTTGCCAGCCGGATGCGTACCTACAGCGCGCGTGCAGTGGGAGAGATCAGCGCAGGAAAGCTGTTTGAGACGGACGGGGAATATGATCCGGATAAGCTGGTAGATGTGGAGCTTTACTACAATACCGGGATGCTGGACGAGGATGAAAGTCCCATCCAGGTAAATGCTCCGGACAGTGAAGAGGACAGTAATATTAGTGGGGAGAAGAAGGACGGCGGTCAGACAGAGACAATGGTGCAGACTGGTGAGGAGACAGATGACAGTAATGCGGTGAAAGCAGAGGAAAAGGCCGGTGAGGAGACAGAAGACAGCGGTGTGAAGCATAAGGGAAGAAGGCTTATTTACCGGCTCGGGGATCTTCTTACATGGTATGAGGATAATCATGCAGAACAGAGTGCGGCGGAGCAGATTGTGGTCTGCAAGAGAACGGATGATACGTTCCGGTATTATGAGATCTCAGATTTTTATGAACTCATTAAGAGTGAAGAGCTTCGGTTTATAGCCGCAGATGATGACGCGGGTCTTACTGATCAGAATATTCTGCAGGATATGGAGTATGGATACGGGATGCCGGAGGGCATCTTCCGGGGAATCCAGGATCAAGAGGGGAAGCTTCTGTATTCAGACTGCTGGCTGTATGACGGGAAATATGCCCTGGAGCAGTGTAAGCCTGTGGGTGCGGAGAGCTTACTTGAGATTGCCAATGAGGAGCCGGAATGGAATGGACAGCTGAATGAGATGTACACCATGCTTGATATAGCCATTGACAGTCTGGGAGACATGTATACTACTTATCAGAATTATGGAGACGGCCTGTCGGAAGGAGATACGAATTTCAGCTATATCTATGTAGATATAAGAAATAAGCGTGTATATACAAATAAGAAGGAATATGAAGCCTACGCCGGCGTTCAGGCGAGCCTGGAGGATATAAAAAAGATTGGAAATTATGCGATTGTGCGGCCGAAGCTTGCGGATTTTGATTCGAATATGGATCTGGAGGCTGAGGACTGGAGGGATGTGATTAAATATACAGGTCCAGTGTCAGAGGACTTTATATTTGCCGCAGCAGTGGATATCTCCTATCCGATTCAGGATGAATTCTACAGAGAGAACAGCCTATATGAGAAGTGGGGCGTGGGAGTAGAAAAGACGATTGCCTGGGCTGCTGCGGCAGCGTTTGTCTTTCTTGTATGCGCGCTGTGGCTTGCGGTAGTGGCGGGGAGAAGCTGTGGGGATGAGGAACTCCATCTGAACGGTTTTGACCGTTGGAAGACAGAGCTTGCAGCAGCAGTCGTTATCGCAGGATGGGCGGCGCTTGTATTTGCCGGAGGCGCCGCAGCGGATCTGATTCTGCCAGTGAGCGTCGTCTCGCAGATGACAGAGAACGGAATCATACAGCAGACCACATATCTGGGAGGGACGGAATCCTTATTGGAAATTGCCTGGTTCTCTCTCATTGCAGGATGGACGTGTACCATGTTCCTGATTGGATTTTTAAGTCTGGTCAGGAGGCTAAAAGCGAAGACAGTATGGGAAAACAGTATTTTAAGGAGCGGATGCCTCTTTGTAGAGCTGATGGTCCAGAACCTGAACAGTATCCTTAAGACCATAGCCCTGTTCGGCGCTTTTATGCTTGTACAGCTGTTTCTCTATATTGAGATCGGAGGAACAATAAGCTTTGGGAGTATTCTGATTATACTTGCCGGGGATACGGCGGCTTTTGTCTGGCTTTGCTTCAAGGCAGTTGGAAAATGCAGGATAAAAGAGGGAATCCAGCACATTGCCGGAGGCGAGGTACAGTATACCATTTCCCTTGACGGGCTGTTCGGTGAACAGAAGGAAACAGCCGAGCTGCTGAACAGAATCAGTGAAGGACTGGATGCTGCGCTTGCCGTGAATATGAAAAATGAACGGCTTAAGACAGATTTGATTACAAATGTTTCCCATGATATTAAGACGCCCCTGACATCAATCATAAATTACGTGGAACTGCTGAAGCAGGAACAATTCGAGGATCCAAAGCTGAAGCGCTACATCGAGGTTCTGGAGCAGAAATCCCAGCGCCTGAAAACACTGACCGAAGATGTAGTGGAGGCCTCCAAGGTCAGCTCCGGAAATATAACACTGGAGTATATGGATCTCAATTTTGCAGAGATGCTGCAGCAGACAAGCGGAGAATTCGAAGAAAAATTTAAGGCACGAGGCCTCCAGGAGATTCTGACACTGACCGGCGAAGGGGCAGTGATCCGCGCAGACGGACGGCGCACCTGGCGCATCCTGGAAAATATCTACAACAATGCAGCGAAATACGCAATGGAAGGCACAAGAATCTATGCAGACCTTACGGTACGGGAACTGGAAGTAAGCTTCAGCCTCAAAAACATATCCGAGCAGCCGCTTAATATCTCTGCAGATGAACTGACAGAACGATTCATCCGGGGAGACATATCAAGAAGTACGGAGGGGAGCGGGCTTGGACTTTCAATTGCTAAAACTCTGACAGAAATGCAGGGCGGGAAATTCCAGCTATATCTGGATGGGGACTTGTTTAAGGTTATGATAAGCTTTCCGAGAGTATTGGGGACGGGGTAAAATTAAAAATACCCCGTCCCCAACTTCGTCTTGCGTTCTTCATTAAAAACGATTACAATATTAATACTATGAATGAATTGAGATTATTATTACAGGAAAATTTGAATGATGAATTTCTCGCTGCTGTGCTGAGCAACCCCAGGGACAGGGAGGAGGCTTCGAAGATTAAGATGCGCCCGGTGCAGATGCGGGGCGTGCGGATGTTTCAGCTTGAATTATTTAGGAATAATCAGGCTTTTCACGAGAATCTTACGGCAGAGGAGGCAGTGGAGAGGCTTCTTGTCTGTATGGAGAATATGAGGCAGATGCAGCTTGAGACGAGGCAGTACCGTTTTACGGTTCTGGTGAGCAGGAAGGGAAAGATGACGGTGAAGCGGGGGGAGCATGCGGTCAGAAAGGAGCAGGCTTTAGAGTCTCATAACAGGAGGAAGCGGTATATACTGGAGGAGGGCGTCCCGGTGCCGTTCCTTCTGGATCTTGGCGTGATGACTCCGGAGGGGAGAGTGGTTAGCGCAAGGTTTGATAAATTCCGGCAGATTAACCGTTTTCTGGAGTTTATTGAGGATGTGCTGCCAGAGCTTCCTGATGACAGGGAGCTTACGATTCTGGATTTTGGATGCGGAAAGTCTTATCTTACATTTGCCATGTATCACTATCTGCATGAGCTGAAGGGACTGGATATCCGTGTAATTGGTCTGGATCTTAAGAGTGAGGTAATCAGACGCTGCAATGAGCTGAGTGAAAAATACGGGTATGAGAAGCTGCGGTTTCTGGAAGGGGATATTGCAGATTATACTGGAACAGAGGCAGCGGATATGGTGGTTACGCTTCATGCCTGTGATACGGCGACGGATTATGCCCTTTACCGTGCGGTCGGGTGGAATGCGAAGGTGATCCTGTCTGTGCCCTGTTGTCAGCATGAGCTGAACGGGCAGATTGAAAATGAGGTGCTAAGTCCTGTGCTCGGCTACGGGCTTATTAAGGAACGTATGGCGGCGCTTGTGACGGATGCCCTGCGTGCCAGATACCTGGAGCATGAGGGATACCAGGTTCAGATTCTGGAGTTTATTGACATGGAACATACGCCGAAGAACATATTGATCCGCGGGGTCAGAACGGGAAAAGGGAGACTTTATAAGAAACAGCTTGAGAAGATAAAAGCATGTGAAGAATTTCTTCATGTGGAACCTACAATTGGAAAGCTTTTGGAAACGTTCCATACAGGAGCAGTGAAATAAAAAGGGGATATTTGATGAAGGCTAAGAAAAGAAGAGGAAGGCAGGGAAGGAGAGCAGGAGCGGGGAGAGGAAAAAAGGAGAACAAGTGGAAGCGCTATCTTGTGAATGGCGGGATACTTGCCGCGGTTTTTTTGATTGCGGTCATTATATTCAGCTATACGACCAATAAGGAAAATAATAATATTGCCGCAGATCTGGGGGCAGCGACGCGCCCGCAGGTTTCATTTACGTATAAAGGAAATGTAATCAATCCTCTCCCTGTTTACGCAAAGGAGATGGATATGACTGCTGTACGCGGAACGGTGACGCCAGTGGAGAACGGAAGGCTTGAGATGAACCTGGATCTGCATAATAATACGGCAGTATCCCTTGTGTATGGGGTATATACACTGGACGGCGCGGATAAGCTCTGGGAAAATGAGCTTATGAAGCCGGGTGAGTCTGTGTCTCTGACATTTGATAATATGGATCTTCTTAGTGAGGAACGAATGCTGAAGATTTCGCTGACACTGCGGGAAGACAAAGAAGAGAAGGAGGACTATCTGTATACACGGATTGTGGATTCTGCCCAGATGGGTACTTCGGAGTGCCTGTCATATATCCGCAGCTTCCGCGAAAATGCCCTTGGTAAGGTAGAAGACGCAGGAGTAGGCATGGTACTGGAGCCGAATGAAGAGAGTGATAATACGACATTCCAGCATGTAACGATACATTCGGACTTTGACCATGTGTCATGGGGAAATCTTGAGCCGCAGGTTGAAGGCAGCGAGCAGGTCAGTATTATGGAGATGAGCAGTATGTACACCTCCGTGCTGTTTGAATATCAGGTGCGGTGTAAGGGAGAGGAAGATGAGAACGACATCTATAATGTAAGGGAATTTTTCCGTGCACGGCATATCAGAGAGGGAGGAGACGACTACCTTCTTGATTATGACCGGACCATGGAGCAGGTGTTTGATGCATCCCATACCATTATGGATGACCAGGGGCTTATACTTGGAATCGCGGATGGTGACGTATCCTGTATATCGAATAAGGAGGGGACAATCGTTTCATTTGTACAGGCAGGGGAGCTGTGGAATTATAATAAAAACACGGACGAGATCTCACTGGTATTCAGCTTTGCCGATGCGGAAAATACAGATGCCAGGAATCTTCTTTCGCAGCACGAGATCAGACTTCTCGGAATGGAGGAAAATGGAAATACGGCGTTCGCTGTGTATGGTTATATGAACCGGGGAGAGCATGAAGGCGACGCCGGGGCAGTGATCTATTATTATGAGCCCGAAAAAAATGCAGTAGAGGAGAAGATGTTCATTTCCAGTGACAAGTCTTATGAGCGCATTGCAGATGAACTTGGCGAGCTGATGTACTATAGTGTGGAACAGGACATGCTGTACGTGCTGGCAGACGGGACTTTTTATGAGATCAATGCAGGCATGCAGAATATGTCTGAATTAGTCACTGGACTTTCCGAGACGCAGTATGTGGTCGCTGATGACGGACATATAGCCGCATACCAGACAGAAGAAACGAAGATGACGGTGAAGAATTTTGCAAATGGAAAGGAAAGAACGGTAGAATGCGAAAAAGGTGAGAACATAGTACCACTCGGATTTGTAAATGATGATTTTATCTATGGCCTCTCCAGAGACGGGGACGCCGGAAAAACAGTAGCAGGTCAGGCGGTTTTCCCCATGTATAAGGTAGTGATAGAGGATGAAAAGGGGGAAACCATAAAAAAATATGAGCAGCCCGGAATCTATATACTGGGAGCAGTGCTGGATGCACATCTGATTACCCTAAAGCTTGCCGAGAAGGAAGGCGCATCCTATAACAGCACATCAGAGGAATACATTACGAACAATGAAGGAAAGGATGACAGCAGAATATACGCAGAGACCTACGCTACAGAGCTAAAAGAGACACAGGTAAGACTGGTTCTCAACGAGCAGCCGGAAGACAGGTCTCCAAAACTTCTTAAGCCCAAACAGACAGTGCGCGACAATCTTCGAATTGTAGACTTTACCAGTGCAGAGCCGAAGAATAAATGCTATGTCTATGGCCGCGGAAGACTCCAGGGCAGCTACGACAGAGCAGGCGATGCAATCAAAGCAGCAGACTCCTGCAGCGGCGTTGTTGTATCCGCCTGGCAGTCGTATATCTGGCAGCGCGGGAACAGAGACCTGCAGTACAGCATAGAGGGAAAAGACAAGGAGGTCGGGACGATGCTTTCGCAGCTAAAAAGCGGAAAGGCGCCAATGGATATTATGCAGGAAATATCACCAGGACGAGAGCTTGACCTGACAGGGTGTGAACCGGAACAGGTACTATATATTGTGAATCAGGATATTCCGGTGATCGCCATGCTGGATGCAAAAAATGCAGTTGTAATTACAGGATACGGAGACGGAACAATCGCATATAAGGATGGCGGAAAGGGGACAAAGGTCGTAACATATAAAGAAATGGAAGAAATGACAAAGGGAAGCGGAAATACCTACGTGGCGTATTTGGGGACGGGGCATTTTTCGCCATAGTGTGCAATAGAAGCTCCAGTGGAGCTTCTATTGTGAAAAATGACCCGTTCCAAATTTGCATTTTTTTAATACGGAATAGAGCGAGAGCCCCAGGATTCCGCAGGATATTACTTCTCCGGCTCCAACGGTCAGCATCATGAGTGGAATTGGAAGAGGGATGCCATAACCGTAGTGAAGTACGAAGGGCACAATGATTGTGTTTGCAAGGATGGGCGGAACTGGTCCGAGGACGGGCGGCTTTTCGCGCAGAAGCCAGGTGAAAAATGCACCGGCCAGGGTCGCGATGCTTCCGAAGATGATGTCCGGAAGGATGGCTCCGCCTAAGATGTTTGCTGTAAAGCAGCCGATGAACAGGCCTGGTATAGCAGCGGGGGTGAATAGTGGGAGTATGGTGAGGGCTTCGGAAATCCGTACCTGGACCTCTCCATAGGAAAATGGTGCGAGTGCTAAAGTGAGCACTACATAGATGGCAGCAATCATTGCTGCCTGCGTAAGAAACGCTGTTTTCTGGTTTGTCATGATTTTAATCTCCTTTAGTTTTGTTTTACGTGTGGAAGGTCTCGAACACACGATTCATTTAACGCCGGGAATCGGCGGCAAGCCCCATAAGACCTTGGTTTTTGTAGGCTTGCAACGAATGAAAGTATAGCATGGTTTTCACCTAAAATCAAGGTTTGCCCGAATTTTAAATGGATTTGTGAATGTTACTGTGAACGGAGTGAACAGTAACACATGATGGAGCGGTATCAGAAATTAGATAGCGATAGACTTGAAGGATCAGATGATTCGTGATAAGATGATAGGAACAGATAGAATGCAGAGATTGATGCCTGCACTATTTTATGAAGCCGGGGGAATTTACGATGAGAAGGATAGCGGTAGTAACAGACAGTAACAGCGGCCTTACAAAGGCGGAAGCGGCAGAGTATGGGATTTATATACTGCCCATGACATTTTTTGTGGATGGGAAGGAGTGTTTGGAGGGAGTTTCCCTGAGAGAAGAGGAGTTTTTTGACAGTATGCGCAGCGGGTATACGGTCAGCACGACACAGCCGACCCCGGGAGAGCTCTCGGATCTGTGGGAAGAGCTTCTTGAAACACATGATGCAATTGTGCATATTCCTATGTCAAAGGCGCTCAGCGGCGGGTATTCTTCTGCAGCGATGTTAAGCGAGGACTATGATGGACGTGTGCAGGTGGCGGACAGCCGCAGGATATCAGTGACCCAGGCTTCGGCGGCGATCGAGGCTGCACGCCTTGCAGATGAAGGATTGTCTGCTGCGGATATAAAGGGGAGGCTTGAAGAGATGTCGCTTGAAGCATCCATCTATATCACGGTGGACACACTGGAATACTTAAAGAGAGGCGGGCGAATCCGCAGCGCAGAGGCGCTGGCTGGAGAGATCCTTGGCATTCGTCCGGTAATACAGATTAAAGGGGGGCTTTTGGAGCCTTACTGCAAGGTGCGCGGACGCAAGCGTGCGAAAAAGGAAATGGAGGATGCAATCCTTGGCGATGCAAAGGCCCTGATGGATAAATATGGAGAAGAGCAGACAGAGCTTTATATTGCCCATGCAGATGCAGAGAAAGAGGCATCAGAGTGGAAAGAACGGATAGAAAGCCTCTTTCCCGGAAAGAAGATACATATGGCAAAGCTTCCGCTAAGCATCTGCTGTCATGTAGGGCCGGGGACGATTGGAGTGGGCGTCTGCGTAAGCAGAAGGAATGTGAAAAAATAATGCAGAAAAGACTTGCTTTTTGCCCGTAAGTGTGATAAGCTTACAGAGCGAATGGAAGTAGGTCTTTTTTTTATGCCTAAATTTGATGGTCCCGCAAACCGTCAGGCAACCGTTAACATGAAAGAATCGTAAGAAGTAAAATGAAACGAGGTGGAAGTTGTGCGTACAAGAATCACGTTAGAATGTACAGAATGTAAGCAGCGTAACTACAACACGACCAAGGATAAGAAGGCGCATCCGGCACGTATGGAGACAAAGAAGTACTGCAAGTTCTGTAGAACACACACATTGCACAAGGAAACAAAATAGCCGTTTAAAAGGAGTGTGAAGGTTATGAGTGAAAAGGCTCAGAAAAAAAACACATCCGGCTGGTTTAAAGAACTGGAGAGAGAGTTCAAAAAGATTATCTGGCCGGATAAATTGACACTTGCGAAGCAGACGGCAGCAGTTGTTTCTGTATCTGTAGTATTAGGAGCGATTATTGCATTGATCGATTTCCTTGTTCAGAACGGTGTTGACATCCTGATCAACCTGGGCTGATGAAACTTTCGGACAGGAAAGGTGAGTTTATGTCAGAGGCAAAATGGTATGTGGTTCATACCTATTCCGGGTATGAAAACAAGGTAAAAGCCAACATTGATAAGACAATCGAGAACAGGCATCTGGAGGAACAGATCCTTGAAGTTCGGGTTCCTATGCAGGATGTGGTGGAGCTTAAGAACGGCGTTCAGAAGGCAGTCCAGAAAAAGATGTTTCCGGGCTATGTGCTCATTCATATGATTATGAATGACGATACATGGTATGTTGTGCGTAACACAAGAGGAGTTACAGGCTTTGTAGGCCCCGGCAGCAAACCGGTACCGCTTACGGCGGCAGAGATGGCGCCGCTTGGAATTAAGCAGGAGAATATCGTTGTGGACTTTGAAGAGGGCGATACCGTTCAGGTGATTGCCGGTGCATGGGCAGATACGGTCGGCGTGGTTCAGGCCATGAATGTGCAGAAGCAGAGCCTTACAATCAATGTAGAGCTGTTCGGCCGCGAAACGCCGGTAGAAATCAGTTTCGCAGAAGTAAAAAAAGTGTAATGATTAAGTGGGAGGGGCAAAAGAACCCCGGAAGCACCACAAGGAGGTAATGAAAATGGCAAAAAAAGTACAAGGTTATATTAAGTTACAGATCCCGGCAGGGAAAGCAACTCCGGCACCGCCGGTTGGACCTGCTCTCGGACAGCACGGTGTGAATATTGTTGAATTTACAAAGCAGTTCAATGCAAGGACCGCAGACCAGGGAGATATGATCATTCCAGTAGTCATCACCGTTTACAGTGACAGAAGCTTCAGCTTTATTACAAAGACGCCGCCGGCAGCAGTTCTGATTAAGAAAGCCTGCAATATTAAATCCGGTTCAGGCGTGCCGAATAAGACAAAGGTAGCAACGATCACAAAGGATCAGGTACGCGAGATCGCTGAGCTTAAAATGCCGGATCTGAACGCTGCAAGTGTTGAGGCAGCCATGAGCATGATCGAAGGCACCTGCCGTTCTATGGGTGTAAAGGTAGCTGAATAGTATTATCAAGTGGGAGGGGTATCCCGACATTACCACAAGGAGGTTTATTTAGATGAAAAGAGGAAAGAAATATGTTGAAGCTGCGAAAGCAATTGACAGGGGAACGCTCTATGATGTTGCAGAAGCAGTAGCATTAGTAAAAAAGACTGCAGTAGCAAAATTTGATGAGACGGTCGAAGCTCATGTGAGAACAGGCTGTGACGGACGTCACGCTGACCAGCAGATCCGTGGTGCGGTTGTACTTCCGCACGGAACAGGCAAGAAGGTCCGCATTCTTGTATTTGCAAAGGATGCAAAGGCAGAGGAGGCTAAGGCTGCCGGAGCAGATTATGTAGGCGGAGATGAGCTGATCCCGAAAATCCAGAAGGAAAACTGGTTTGAGTTCGACGTAGTAGTTGCAACGCCGGATATGATGGGTGTCGTAGGACGTCTCGGACGTGTACTTGGACCGAAGGGTCTTATGCCGAACCCGAAGGCCGGTACAGTAACAATGGACGTCACAAAGGCGATCCAGGAGATTAAAGCCGGAAAGATCGAGTACAGACTCGATAAGACCAATATTATCCATGTGCCGTTAGGTAAAGCATCCTTTACAGAGGAACAGCTTACGGACAACTTCCAGACGCTAATCGATGCAATTAACAAAGCAAGACCGGCAGCGGTAAAGGGACAGTTCTTAAAGAGTGTTGTCCTCACATCTACGATGGGACCGAGTGTCAAGATTAATCCGATGAGATTATCCTGATCTTTGTTATTGACATTGAAAATATATAATGCTATAATAGCAACGCAATGACTGCCAGAGACAGCAGGTGCGCATAAGCGCGTAAGTTTCTAGAGACGCCTGCCGAGGAAAGTTGAATTCGATTATTTTGAATTAATAATCCCTCTATGTCTTTTGGCACAGAGGGATTTTTTGCGATATAGGAAACTTCGTTCCCTATATCACAAAAACCCTCCGGGGGGATGCGCACTCGCGCGAAGATGCAGTGTGTCGCAAGCGACCGCGCTCGGCGCGAGAATGTGCCGGGGGCACATTCTATTTTATATAATATCCTTTAGCAGTCAGAACGACAGCGGCAGTGGAACCATCCGGACTGCTGCTGACAAATATAGAAGGAGGTGTACCATTCGTGGCAAAAGTTGAATTAAAGCAGCCGGTTGTACAGGCAATCGCAGAAGACGTAAAAGACGCAGCGAGCGTTGTACTGGTAGATTACCGCGGACTTACTGTTGCGCAGGACACAGCGCTTCGTAAACAGTTAAGAGAAGCGGGTATCATCTACAAGGTTTGTAAAAACACAATGATGAAGAGAGCCTTTGAAGGAACAGAGTTTGCAGCTTTAGACGAGTATCTGGAAGGCCCGAGCGCACTTGCAGTTTCCAAAGATGACGCGACCGCTCCGGCAAGAATCCTCGCGAAGTTTGCGAAGGATGCGAAGGCGCTTGAGTTAAAGGCAGGCGTGGTCGAAGGCGAAGCTTACGACCAGGCAGGTCTGCAGGCACTTGCAGCAATTCCGTCAAGAGAAGAGCTGTTATCCAAGCTCCTTGGAAGCCTGCAGTCACCGATTACCAACCTTGCACGTGTTCTTAACCAGATTGCGGAGCAGGGAGGAGCAGAGAATTGCCAGCCGGCAGAGGAAGCTCCGGCAGAAGCAGCAGAGACACCGGCTGAGTAAGGGATTTTTCCGTACCGGTGGATATGTATGTGTGCAAAGATGATATGCGCCGCAGGCCGGAATGCCTGGCGCGGTGGATTCGGCTAAAACGGATTCATGGTTATTATGAGAAATATTTTATAGGAGGAAAATAAAATGGCAAAGTTAACAACAGCTGAATTTATTGATGCAATCAAAGAGTTATCAGTATTAGAGTTAAATGATCTGGTAAAAGCATGTGAAGAAGAGTTTGGTGTATCTGCAGCAGCAGGTGTAGTAGTTGCAGCAGCAGGCGGAGAGGCAGCTGCAGCAGAGGAGAAGGATGAGTTTGATGTTGAGTTAGTATCAGCTGGTTCTTCCAAGGTTAAGGTTATTAAGGTTGTACGTGAGATTACAGGTCTTGGACTGAAGGAAGCTAAGGCAGTAGTTGACGGTGCTCCGAAGGTAGTAAAAGAGGCAGTTTCCAAAGCAGAGGCTGAGGAGATTAAGGCTAAGCTTGAGGCTGAAGGTGCAGAGGTTAATCTGAAATAATTGACCGGGGACTGTTTTCATAGCATCCTGCGCGGATGAATGAAAAAGCGCGAATCGTAATTATAATTATACAAAGGAACAGCCGTTTATTACGGCTGTTCCTTTGCGTTTAAAAGCAGGAAGGCCTTGAATACATTATCCTGGTATTCAAAACGGGGGATTCCGTTATATTTTTCGGTGACATGTAGTACAGAAGAGATGCCGAGACCTTTCCGGTTCTTTTCCTTTGATGAAAGGAAGGAGCCGTCCCTGGCACGTAGTACTGCACCTTCATAGCTATTTTCGGTCATAATTACAAGAGTGAGCCGTCTGTGCAGAGTCATTTTAAGGGAAATGAACTTGTCTGATGATTTCATGCGCCTGCATGCCTCAATTGCATTTTCCAAGAAATTACCCAGTATAATACACAGATCAGTACTGGAAAACGGGTGATCCTCTGGAATGCTGATAAGGAAGGAGACGGAGATTCCCTCGTCCTTCGCCTGACTGTGGTAATGGCACAGCAGTGCATTGACTGAAGGGTCATCGCAGTAGTTTTCAGGCAGTGAGGGGATATGGTCAGACAGTTCGCGGAGGTAGGCTTCGATTTCTTCGTTTCTGCTATTCTTCAGGAGGCCTCTTAGCGCCATGACATGATGCCGTGAATCGTGGCGCATGCGCCGGACTTGTTCCATATGGCTCTGAAGGCTTTCCAGTTGCTTCTGCTGTGCGGTAATCTGGGTTTCTGACAACTGCAGCGCTTCCTTAAGACGGGCATTCTGACTGATGTCAATGATCATTCGCAGGAGGATTCCGTTAGTGGAAAATGTCAGAAGCGTCCACAATGGAGGGATGAAGTAAAATTCATTCCCGGGAAAAAAGGAAAGATTTGCAATATTTGGCGATACAAGGAGTGTGTGAATTACAGTATTGCATATGGGTATGACCCAAAGGATCTGCCATGTATTAAGGGCAAACGTGCATTCAAGCGCCGGGAGAAGAAGCTTTGTGAAAAATTGATATATGGCATAAAAGGAAAACAGTGTGACAATAAATGTTGTGCCGGCAAATTGAAGGCTGGAGATGTTGGGAAGCCTCTTTGCGCACGTGAAGTACAGGAACAGGGAAATGAGACGGACGTTTTCCGCGTAGCATTTCGCTGCAGAGACAATGAATACCCCCTGCCAGAAGGTAAAGTCCGCAATGCCGCAGAAAATAGCGGTACCGACAAAGATAAGCGGCACCGAAAATAGTGTCCGGCTCAGAGAGGACGTGATCAAGACTGCGAAGGTATAGGATCCAAGAACAGAGATTATGGAAAAAAGAACTATACTAGCAACTAACCTGGGAATGGCAGGGGGAATAATATGTTTTCTAAAAGTAAGATAAAGGAGCACAAAGCATGGTACCGTATAGAGTATGGTATTGAGGGTATATGCCAGTGTCATAAGGTGGTTCCGCCGTTAACGTAATCAAAGATATAGTTGGCGTATGCCTGCGTAATCTCCTGTTTTCTTGCCTTGGCAATGGGCAGGCGTTCTCCGTTGTTAAGGATAAAGTCGGAGCTGTCAAAAGATTCAATATAATCCATGTTAACCATACAGTTCCGGTAGCACCAGAGGAACTGCGGATAGGGATCCAGCATTGGTGCAAATTCGCCGAAAGACATGTAAGAACGGATCTGACATGTACTTGTATGGATCTGAATATAATGGTTGTGATAATCCGTATATATAATATCAGAAATAAGAACACGGGTATAGTGGCGTCCCTCTTTTAGCTCTATATAGTGCGCAAACTTTGCTGCCACTTGTTCATAACGGTTACACGCTTCTGTGAGAAGCTCATAAGTATAGGGCTTTACAAGGTAGTCCAGTGCCTGGAGCCGGAATGCTTTTACGGCATAATCTTTGCTGGCAGTGGTAAAAATGATCTGACACTTCGGATGCTTTTCACGGAGCTTCTGGGCAACCTGGATTCCTGAGGCCTGCTGCATATAGATGTCCAGAAATACAAGGTCATAGGCTGTACGGTTTGCTGAACGTAAAAATGCAAGTTCACTGATAAACTTTTCAATATGCACATGTATTCGGCGTTCCTGGCAATAACGACATATGTAATCGAAAAGTACTTCAAGATCATCGCGGGAATCGTCTATTAATGCTATTGTCATGGCTGTCCTCCTAAATAGATTTTCGTGTTAGGTCTAGAGCGTGTTTGAAACACGCTCTAGCTGCTGCCGCTTAATATTTCTTTTAACTGTTCCAACAGCTTAGGTATGTCGATGGGCTTCGCGATATGGCCGTTCATCCCAGCGTCGAGAGCCATCTGTCTGTCCTCGTCAAATGCATTGGCGGTCATTGCGATGATCGGGATATTTGCAAGCTCAGGGTCTTTGAATGCCCGGATTCTCCTGGCTGCTTCGTAACCGTTCATGATTGGCATCTGGATATCCATCAGAACCAGGTCATAGTGTCCGGATCCGGCGGCATCAAGCTTTTCTATTGCAATTGCCCCGTCATTCGCCACATCAACGGTAAATCCGGCTTCTCCGAGAATCTCTGCTGCAATCTCCTGATTCAGCTCATTATCCTCAGCCAGAAGTATCTTCCGGCCCTCAAATGAGACTTCCCTTTCCGGCGCGGTCGTTTTCGTATCCATGGCGGTCATATACGGAGCCTCCAGAACGCCCCGGAGCTCAGATAAGAAGATCGGCTTTGAACAGAACGCCGTGACGCCCGCATTTCTTGCCTCTTCTTCTATATCAGACCAGTCATAGGCGGTCAGGATAATAATCGGCTTCTCTTCTCCGATAATCCCCCGGATCCGTCTCACGACTTCAATGCCATTCATATCCGGCATCAGCCAGTCTATAATGTATGCGGCGTACTCGTCATTCTGTTCTACAGCAAGCCTGGTACGCAGCACTGCTTCTTTGCCGGAGGTTGTCCAGTCCGGACGCATTCCGATCGTAGACAGCATCTTAGTCACACTGGAGCAGGTATTAAAATCATCATCTGCCACAAGCGCCCGGAGTTCCCGAAGCTGCGGGATCACCTCCTGCCTTACAGGCCCGGAACATGTTTTGAACAGGAGCTCTACGGTAAAAGTAGATCCTTTCCCCTCTTCGCTTTCTACCGAGATAGTTCCTCCCATCATATCCACAATGTTCTTGGTAATCGCCATACCAAGCCCGGTTCCCTGGATTCCGCTGACAGTGCTGCTCCTCTCGCGTTCAAACGGCTCAAAGACATGTTTCTGGAATTCCTGGCTCATGCCAATACCAGTATCCTTTACCTGGAACTCATAGGATGCGAAGTCCTCAGGTGCATTGCCTTTCTGTATGATGCGGACTCCGACAACCCCGCCGGGCTTTGTGAACTTCATGGCGTTGCTAAGCAGATTCAGAAGAACCTGATTCAGCCGGAGCTTGTCGCACAGAATATGTTCATTCACCACATCGTCCGTATCAATAAAGAATTCCAGCTGTCTGGAGGTAATATCTGCCTGCACAATCGTCTTCAGGTCATGCATGATCTCTGGGAGGGAGGCCTCTTTTTCGTCAATCTTCATCTTGCCGCTCTCAATACGGCTCATATCCAGTACATCATTGATCAGACTGAGCAGATGATTACTGGATGTGGTGATCTTGGACAAATAATCCTGCACTTGTTCCCGGTTGTCAATGTGTGCGGCGGCAAGCGACGTAAATCCTATGATAGCATTCATAGGCGTCCGGATATCGTGGGACATATTATTGAGAAATGTTGTCTTCGCCCTGTTGGCGTGCTGCGCAGCCGCAAGCGCATCCTGCAGATTGAAATTCTGCCGTTCCAATTGTTCCTCCATCTGCTTTTCATCATTTATATCAACGAATAGCCCGACAAAGGTGATTGGCGAGCCGTCCTGCCGCCTGGAAAGCCTGCCTGCCGCATGAAACCACCGCCATCCGGCATGTCTGGTCATAAGTCTGTATTCCACATCATAGTTTTTCGCGCCTGTATAATCTCTTACAGTGTCCCAGTATTCTTTCATTACCCAGTCTTTATCGTCTTCATGAAGCAGATCAGACCAGGATTCCAGCTTATCGGGAAAATCTTCTTTGCTTTCATATCCAAGCATTATGCGGAAGACATCTGTCCATGTACAGGAAACCATCTCCCCGCTCTCGTTAAAATCCATGCTCCAGCGGCCGGAGCCCATTGCCGTATGGATATTCTCCATGTCAGTCTGTTCGCGTTCAATCTGGGCATAAGCTTCCCGGATTCTTTTTCCGTCCGCCTTTTCCTGTTCCAGGAGGATGCGTGCATTCCTGCGGGTCAGGCGGATCAGGCCAAGGAAGACTACAAGCATTACAACCACTGTAATGACAATCTGTATAATGCCATTCGTCATCATCACTTCGCTGATTGAGCCGATCTGTTCGCTGATCACGTTAGCCCGGATCAGAACGGTCAGCATCCAGTCTGTCCCTTCGATCGGAACATAGCAGAGAACTTCTTCAGTACCAAGGTAGGTGAAGGATATCTGCCCCCGCCTGCCATTTGCAAAGTCATCCCTCAGCTTCTGGTAGTCGGATTCCTGTTCCATCACTGCATCCTCAAGTGCAGAAAGAACGTTCTTTCCCGCCGTCAGATACCCGAAATCATCATTCGTCAGACTCTCGCCGTTCCGGTAATAGAGATTACAGTAAGTCTCGTTGTCACTGGCCTGCAGTGTCAGGGAGCTTAACATATCGGAAATATTAATCTGGATAAAACACACCTTAATCTGCCGCCCCTGAAATGAGATCCCATCAACAGGCATGGCAAGTATAACCTGTTTCTTCGCACCATAAAGATTGGTTGTGCTGATTACAGGCCCTGTCAGTTCTTCTGACAGAAAGCTGTAGCGGCTAAGGCCTGACGTCGTGCTGTGTTGCGCATAGACAATCCCATCCTCATCCACCATGGCAAACTTATCCACACCAAGAATCCTCCGGGTTCTCCCGAGAAAGCTGCGCAGTGATTCCTGTGACTTAAGATCAGACTCATCCAACACACCCAGGGCATTTTCCAGGTGTCTGAAATGGTTATTCAGTTCCCCGGAGACCACCTGTGACCTTCTCCCTGCCAGTTCCTCCATATAGAATTCGCTGACCCTGCCTACAGCCTGGTCCGTGCCCTTCCCTGCTCTTGCGGCCACCCACAATGTTGTAATGACCAGAACCGCGGCAATCGCAATGCCTCCCCATATGGAAAATGCGATGGTCTGCCTTTTCTGCTGTTCATTTATGTTAAGCTGCTTTGAATGTTTCATCTCTTGCTCCTTACAACTAATCTAATAAACCATATAATGTCTGCAGCATTGCCGCTGCATCGTTTTTATAAATAATTGTTGTGATCTCTTCTGTCTTCTCGGGGTACGCCTTTCCCGGAACACAGCCATCCGCTATCTTAACGGCCACCTGAACGGTATCAAAACCAATGGAATAGCAGTCCTGGACTCCCAGGGCATAGATAACTCCGTCCCTGAGATACCGGAGCGCTTCCCGGTCGTGGTCCATACCGACAATCACAGTCCCGTCTTCTCTTCCTGCTTCGATGACCGCCCTTGCCGCACCGACCGGATTGTTCATATTGCAGCAGACAATTCCAGCCAGATCCTTATGGCGTGCAAGAAACTCCTTCGCGTACTGATAGGACTTCTCCACAGAATCTTCATCGTACCCAGTCTCCACGATTTCCATATCACGGTACTTTGCAATCACGTCGCGGGCGCCCTCGGCCCTTTCTTCGTGGCACGGCGCGCCCTTTGTCCCCACCAGGACGGCAATCTTGCCTTTAAACCCAAGCTTCTTGCAGAGTGCTTCTGTAAGGTCAGCCCCGTCTTCGTAGTTGTGGGTGTTCCCGACATAGGCAATACGGTTGCAGCCGTCCTCCTTAGAAGCATCAGAGCTTGAAAATGTCATAACCTTCTGCCCGTTCTCCAGAAGCCTGTTGATTGCAGGAGTGACTGCGGCAGCATCCGCAACGTCCACTCCGATTACATCAAAATCCCTCTTTGCCGCATCAGTTATACGCTGGATCTGATCCTGCGCAGATACCTCTTCGGGCGCAAGATACTCATAATTAATAATAATTCCTTCCTGCTCATACTGCTTCGCCGCGTCCTCAATGCCAATTGCGACCGCATCCCACCAGGGATGAATAAGCTTATAAGTAAAATAGAAATTATATTTCTTCTTCAGGGGCTGATAACCGTCCAGCTCCTGGTCAAAATTAACTGCGTGTGCCGCCTTCATGCCAGAGGCATCGTCTTCTTTTGTGGAATTTCCATCTTCTTTATGGCCTGTCTGACTGCTGCTGTCCGGATTCTCTCCTCTTAAGGATTCGGAATCCTTCCCGTCCGCCTTTTTGCATCCGCTCACTCCAAAACAGCAGCCGCAGACTGCCATAACGAATAGGAAATATATGAGAAATCTGTATTGCTTTTTTCCCTGATTTGTAATCTTCCGCCTTTTGGAGGTATTTCCGGGTATCCTCTCAGACATTGCTGCATCGTCTCCTCTCGTACCGATTTTATATTTCATATTTGCGATCTGCTTTTATTGAGAACATTATACCATATGGGGTGAATAATGTCCTCAACCTGAACGAAAAAAAACTAAATGCTTGCCATCTTTTTTGTTTTTGTCTATAATAAAAGAAGGAGACTGGCAGCTATTCAACAGAATAGTGATATGGACGGAAGGATTGCAGGATATGAAGGTTAGTATTCGTAAGATTAGTGAGGTTACAGGGTTTTCGCCTGCTACGGTTTCGAATGCCCTGAATCATAAAAGGGGCGTTAATAAGGAGACTGCAGAGCAGATTATTAAGGTTGCAGAGGAGATGGGATACCGGACAGGAGACCGGGTGAAAAAGATCAGATTTGTTATATTCAGGAGGAATGGGCTGATTATTGATGACAGCACGTTCCACCCTACGGTTATTGAAGGCGTCGAGCATCAGGCGAAGCAGATGGGATACGAGACAGTGTTCTGCCATATGGATGTGACTGACCCGGCGTATGAGAACCGGCTTCAGGAGATTTTGTCAGATACAGAGAGCGCAGTGGTGCTTTTGGGAACAGAGATGACAGAGGAGGATTTTGAACCCTATACACATGCACAGAATAAGATTATTCTGCTTGACGGTTGGAGTGACAGATACTTTTTTGACAGTGTTCTGATAAGCAATACGGATTCTGCCGCAAAGGCGGTGGAATATCTTGTGGAGCGGGGGCACAGGAAGATTGGATATATACGGGGGGATTTCCGCATACAGGCATTTAAGTACAGGGAGATCGGTTATAAGCGTGTGATGGAAGAACATGGACTTGATATCATTGAGGAATTCCTGCCAACGGTCGGAACACGTATTGAGACTGCGTATGAGGGGATGAAGCAGTACCTGAAGGAGGTGGAGAAGCTTCCGACAGCGTTCTTTGCGGATAATGATGTCATTGCAATTGGCGCTATGCAGGCTCTTAGAGAGTCGGGATATGATATTCCCGGGGATGTGTCCATTATAGGGTTTGATAATATTTCCTATGGAGCAATCTCGAATCCGCCGCTTACAACGATACATGTGTATAAGCATGAGATGGGGGAGACTGCTGTGAGAGAACTGCTCTATGCAGTGGAGCATGTGAATAAGATTAAGAAGAAGATCCAGGTCTGCACGGATTTTGTGGAGCGGGGGAGTGTAAGGAGGATATAGAAAACATGATGTAAAAAGAGGTTTGCTGCTTTTGCGGCAAACCTCTTTTCAAATTGACTTGTTTATTGCGATATCTTATGCTATCCCCACAGGGGAACAGACTTAAGGCGCGGCTTCTCCCTCAGGGGTCTGCATATCCTCCGGAATAACATTGCTGTTTGTCTGCGCGGCTTCCTTATCCTGGGGTTCTGTCTGGTCTGCCTGCTTTGCGTCTTCGGCCTCAATGGGCTGTTTCGAATCTTCGGGCTCGACTAATGTCTGCTCTTCGCCCTTTGCGTCCTCTTCGGCAGGAGATGCTGCATTCTTAATCTGTGCGGGGTCCCCGGATGCTAACTGTTCAGAGTCTTCAGAGGATGCAATGTTAGCTGGCTGGTCAGAACCGTTTTCACTGACGGTTATAATTACACGCTGATAATAGCTCAGGTTGTGCTCTCCGTCATCTGTCGCCTTTGCAATCATGTGGATGGTATCGCCCTTTTTGGCATCTTCAGGAACGACAAAGCTCATGCGTGCATGGCTGCTGCCTCCGCTGATTGCGATGGCAGACGGCTTGCTGGGATCTTCGTCCTGGGAAGACCTGTATGTGCCTGCCTCCATATAATTAAACCATTGTACGGAAACGCTGTCGCCATCCGGGTCTGATGTTTCTGCGTTCAGATATACCCGCTCACCGGGTTTCGCATCTACTGCAAGGCCTTCCTTGATGGAAATGTCCGGGCGGTGGTTTGCGTCCTCATATTTAGGAGTAATGCCCCAGTCGGCCCGTGCTGCAAAATCTCTCATAATATATGGTACCCATCTTGCGCCGGAATCATAGGAGTCCACGCCATATCCTAAATCGACATAATCATTCTGTGGGATATAATAATTTGTGATTGCCTCACCTTTCTCGTTGGTTTTGCCCTCTTCCTTCTTGAACCTGCCGACAATGGAACCCCACTCGTACTGCTCCAGTGACCTCAGTCCGGTATCGAAGAAGGAAAGATATGTAGGCGTGTCGCCTTCACCGCAGAAGTCATAACGGTTTCTTTTTTTCATTCCATTTACAAATGTTCCGTCCAGAAATTTATCATCTTCTCCGAACTGGAAGGAAGGATTCTCGCCCTCTACGTGGGTTCCGTCGCCAAACGTTACATACCAGTCCAGCAGAGCACCATGGCCCGAGTCAATGTTCTTTTGCAGCCACGCACCGCTCAATTCTTCTGGGATTGCATGCTTTCCATTTGTATTTGCGTCGTCCCAACTCCAGCCAAGGGCCTGGGATTGTTTGACGTCCATGCAGATTAATTCTGGATAATATGCAGCTACAACTTGATCATAAGTGTCATCCTGTCCGCCCCACATATAAATGCGGACCTTGCTGTAAATCTTCTGGCGGATCGCCTCCCACTCCGGCTTGGAACCATACTGCTCATATATGGACAGTAAAGCCTTGGAAGCGGTATTCAGGCCGCCCCATGCGGTAATAAACAAGGGGCCTTCTACGTCGTCCAGGATCAGCTTCTTAATATGTTCAGAGCCTGCGGTATCGTTCTCCATATCACCCTTGTAACCAATATTTCCAATGCGGACAACGCTCTTGAGGTAGTTCGGAGTCGGATAATTGGGATCGTGTACCCTGAGATTAGGATAAATCCTGGCATAGGAATCAATAAATTCGTTCTGCCAGTCTGTACCAGGCCATGCCCACGGCTTTTTGCCGCTCTGCCCCATGCTGTCCGCACTGTCAGGTGCAGTAGGAGAACCGGCCCAATGCGCGAAAGAACTGGTCTGTACTAAACCTACAAGGTCAATCTCATTTGCATAATACAATAGATGGACATAGGAATTCTTATCATCAATTTCACCATCGTTGGTAATGATAACTCTTGGCTTGTCTACATTTTTCCTGTCATAGTCAACGGACACATCCACGGAGGCTTTCAGGTTTCCCTGTGCTGACTTTACTGTAATCGTAGTGCTGCCCTGTGCAAGCGCTGTGATCTTTCCGTCCTTTGATACAGTTGCTGCAAATGGATCAGAGGATTCATAAACCAGTGCCGGCATTTTTGCGTTTGCTGGCTGCGGAGTCACTGTAATCTGGGCGCTGTTTCCGGCTATCAGATTACTGGAACTTACAGATGCTTTAATACTTGCCGGCTGAATGGCCTTAACCTCGTTGACAGTAACCTGAATGAAAGCTTTCTTCTTGCTGCCGTCAGTGGCACGTACTGTGACAGTCGCCTTCCCTGCCTTCTTTGCCGTGATCTTGCCCTTGGAGCTGACAGAAGCAACTGCAGTATTGGAAGACTTATATTTTAACTTCTTTATGCTTGCATTTTTTGGTGTAATGGTTGGTTTAATTGTCCGGGTATCACCTGTATTCAGGGTGAGCTGTTTGGAACCGGCTGTCAGTTTTTTGATCAGCCGGGGCTTTTTCACAGTCACTTTGCAGGTGGACTTTATGCTGCTTTTTCCTTTTACGCTGGCTGTGATTGTGACGGTCCCTGCCTTGACGCCTTTTACCACACCCTTGCTGTTTACGGCTGCAACCTTCTTGTCAGAACTCTTCCAGGTGATTTTAGCCGAAGAAGCTTTTGGGGCCTTCGTTACCTTAAGCGCCTTTTTGATACCAACATATACGGTCGCTTTTTTGGGAAGGGTAATTTTCTTCACGGCTTTTGATGCAGCTTCTGCCTGTAAGGTATTTCCTGGGAGCGCCAGGGAGGTGCCTATCATAGCAACTGTTAATAACCCTGCCAGATATTGTTTCTTTTTCAAAGTATTTCTCCTTTCATTTGTTGTAAGCTTTACAAATCGTCATGTGCCGTATCTGGGTAAAACTTATTGCGGCATAACAAATTTATAAAAATGGGTTAAGTAAACTAAGACACAAATCTCTTTGATATAAACAAAATATACAAAACGTTTTGAGATTTCTGTCTAACCGAAAATTACAGGATGGGAAATGGAATAATTAAACGAAAAATATAAAAATATAGGATATAAACTGGAAAATATTTTTTGTTTTTTATATCCGTTTATTTTATAAAAATAGGAGGACTGCCGCTTTTGCGGCAGTCCTTTGAAAGTGTCCGTTATGTATTGTCCTGTTGCTACGGCTGATCTTAATCTTCTGACGCTGCATTATTCCCGCTGATGATGCCTTCCGAATCATCCTGTGTGCCTGCATCTCCGTTTTTGGAACTGTCGTCAATCGGGTTGTCTCCGGTCTGGGAATCTTCCCCGGTCTGCAGTCCTGTGGGTGAGCCTTCTGCTGCGTCATTTGTTTCGCTTATCGTTCCGGCAGATGTGCGCGTATCGGATAATGTCAGGTCGATCGAAATACTCTTCCCGCTTCCGTCATTCGCAGTGGCCGTAATAGTAACTGTGCCGCTGCTGCCTGCCGGGGTTACCAGGCCAGAAGAATTTACTGTGGCAATTGATGTGTCAGAGCTTTCCCAGGTAAAGGTTTTAAACTCAGGTGTTTCGCTGCCATTGTTTAAAATGGTCAGCTGTTTTGCGTAACTTGAATAGGAAGGTCTTGACCCGCCCGTTGGCTCTCCGAACTCTATCGTGTTGCCCTGAACGTCTTCCGGAAGGCTGAGGCTTAGAGTGCCCAGTTCTTCTCTTCCAGCTACCTTGATAATTACCCTTTGGTAATGCTTCATGTTATGTGCACCGTCATCCCATACCTCGATAACCATATGAATCGTATCGCCGTTCTTTGCATCTTCCGGAACCATAAAGCTTGCCCTGTCAGAAGATGCGCCCTTTATGGAGATATTTCCGTCAAGGGATCCGTTATAGGTGTCTGCTTCATAATACTGCCACCACTTATATTCAAGATCATCTCCGTCCGGATCTGTTGCTGTGGTGCTCATGGTTACAGTCTCTCCGGGCTTTGCTGTTACGTCGAGTCCTGTGGTTACTTCTACCGTAGGCCTGTGATTAGCTTTTTCGTAACTGTCTGCAACACACCAGTCTGCTCTTGCGCCGAAGTCGTTCTGAATATCATTGAACCATCTGGTTAGTGTGTAAGTCGAGTCTGTGCCGCCATTTCCGTTATTTGCATAGGGGCTGTAGTCGCTTACGATATTGCGGAATGTACCGTCTGTGTCAATACCGAATCTTCCGCCCCAGCCGCCGTAGGTCGGGTCTTCCAGACTTCTGAGCCCGGTATCAAGCAGATAGAAGAAGGAAGGAGAATCACCCTCGGAAATAAAGTCATAACGGTCGTATCCTGTCGTGCCGCCAATCCTGTTTTCCCAGCCTCTCTGCTCGTCATCCAGTTCGCCTTCAAGTGTCGTACCGTCGCCCATGGTTTTATAATTTGCCAGCAATGGCCCATGATTCTTCAGAATATTCTTATAGAACCATTTTCCGCTTAATTTGCTGGTCAGCTCTGTTGGAACCCTTTTCCACATATAGGCAAACCGCCAGAATGTACCCTGGTCATGAATTGCCCGGATGTCCGGCCAGTTCTTCTGGATATATTCTGTGTAAGTGTCATCCTGGCTTAGGATAATGTAAATGACTGCCTTATCACATACCTTTTTGTAGATTGCATCCCACTGTTCTGTGTCCTTGTACTGTTCCTCTATGGACTTCAGTGCTCTTGCAGTGGTATTTGTGCCGCCCCATGTCTGAATGTAGGTTGTCCGTTCGTCATCATCTAAGAGAAGATCTTTAATGAATTCAGAACCCTCGGTTACTTCTTCCATCTCTCCTACATTCTTGATATTTCCGACCTTCAGGATACTCTTTAAGTAGGAAGGCGTCGGGTATCCGTCCGCATGGATCTTTAGGTTGTCGTATACTTCCGCATAGTCATCCAGTACATCATAAGCCCACTGTGTGCCTGTCCAGCGGTAAGGTGCGATGTCCTTCTCCGGATCTCCGGCATAATGGAAGGTAGAGCTTGACAGTATCAGTCCTGCAATATCCATCTCATTGGAATACAGCATCAGACGCATGAAGGAATCCATGTCATCTACCTCGCCGTCTGTTGTTACAATTGTACGGGTTTTGAGGTTGGCCGGGTCATCGGCTCTTCTTGTTACAGTGACTTCCAGGCTTCCGGATATATCCGGATTGCTGTTTGACGTTGCGCGGATTGTGGTTTTTCCTGCAGAAACACCATTGATTGTATAACCGCGCTGTCCAGAGGTTACTGTAGCAACTGTTTCATCATCAGAACTCCAGGTGATTCTTGTATCTGTAGCGTTTTCCGGTGTTATATCTGCTGTAACAGATAAGGTTGAACCGGCTGTTACTGTTGTGCTGCCTGCGTTTACTTTAATTGCGGACACAGGGACTCGGGGAGTCGTATCCTCTTTTACAGTGAGGATTACTCTCTGATAGTGCTTCATGTTATGGGCGCCGTCGTCACTGACTTCAACGACCATGTGAATCGTATCTCCGGCCTTCGCATCTTCCGGTACAACAAAACTTGCTTTGTCAGAGGAGGCTCCTTTGATCTCGATTTTGCCGTCAAGAGATCCGTTATAGGTGTCTGCCTCATAATACTGCCACCACTTGTAATCCAGATTATCGCCATCGGGATCTGTGGCCTTGACGTTCATCATTACGGATTCGCCAGGTATTGCAGTTATATCCAGTCCTGTAGTCACTTCTGCGGTTGGCCTGTGGTTGGCCTTTTCATAACGGTCTGCCACACACCAGTCTGCCCTTGCGCCAAAGTCGTTCTGGATGTCATCAAACCATCTGGTCAGTGCGTAGGTTGCGTCTTCTCCGCCATTTCCGCCATTTGCATAGGGGCTGTAATCATTTACGATGTTGCGGAATGTCCCGTCTGTGTCAATGCCGAATCTTCCGCCCCAGCCGCCGTAGGTCGGATCTTCCAGACTTCTGAGTCCCGTATCCAGCAGATAGAAGAAGGACGGGGAATCCCCTTCGGAAATGAAGTCATAACGGTCATATCCTGTTGTGCCGCCGATCCTGCTTTCCACGCCTCTCTGCTCGCTGTCCAGCTCGCCTTCGAGTATCGTGCCGTCGCCCATGGTCTTGTAATTTGCAAGCAATGGTCCGTGATTCCTCAGGATATTCTTGGAGAACCACTGTCCGCTCAGCTTTGTGGTAAGCTCGGACGGGACGCTTTTCCACATATAAGCAAACCGCCAGAAAGTCCCCTGGTCATGGATTGCCTTGATATCCGGCCAGCTCTTCTGAATATAGTCACTGTAAGTGCTGTCCTGGCTTAGGATAATGTAAATGACTGCCTTATCGCATACCTTTTTGTAAATTGCATCCCACTGGTCTGTATCCTTGTACTGCTCTTCGATGGACTTCAATGCTCTTGCGGTAGTATTGGTGCCGCCCCATGTCTGGATATAGACGGTTCTCTCATCATTGTCTAACAGAATCTCTTTGATAAACTCAGAGCCCTCAGTTACCTCTTCCATTTCACCCACGTTTTTAATGTTTCCGATTTTCAGGATGCTGTTTAAGTAGGCTGGCGTGGGGTATCCGTCTGCATGGATTTTTAAGTTGTCATATACCTCTGCATAATCCTCCATGACATCATAGGCCCACTGTGTGCCTGTCCAGCGGTAGGGTTCAATATTTTTCTCCGGATCTCCAGCGTAATGGTATGTAGAACTTGACAGAACCAGTCCTGCAATATCCATTTCATTAGAATAGAACATCAGCCGCATAAAGGAATCCATATCATCTACTTCCCCGTCTGTTGTTACGATCGTGCGGGTCTTGTCTGTATTCACGACTGTCACATGTGCGACTGCCTTTGCTCCGCTTCCGTCAGCCGCAGTAATTGTGATATCTGTGCTGCCCTGTGCAAGCGCAGTGATTGTGCCGTCTGCACTTACGCTGGCTGCATTCGGATCAGAAAGAGTATATCTGAGCTGCTTATTCGTAGCGTTTGCCGGGGCAACCGTTGTCTCAAGCTTCTGCTTTGCGCCGATGTTCAAGGTGAAATCAGTCTGCTTTGCTGTAATTGCTGAAACCTTTACCTGTTGCTGTGCTGCTGCATTTACAGTAACCTGTACAGAGACCTTTTTCTTGCTTCCGTCAGTAGCGCTCACTGTAATGACAGCAGAGCCTGCCTTCTTTGCTGTGATCTTGCCTTTGGAGCTTACAGATGCAACAGCTGTATTGGAAGATTTATAGTTCAACTTCTTTATGCTTGCATTTTTTGGTGTAATGGTTGTCTTGATTGTCTTTGTGCCGCCTACATTCAGAGTAACCTTTGCAGAATCTGTTTTCAGATTCTTGATCTTGCGGGGCTTCTTCACAGTCACCTTGCAGCTGGAACTTATATTGCTCTGCCCTTTTACGCTAGCCGTAATAGTTGCTTTTCCGGCTTTGAGGCCTTTCACAACTCCCTTGCTGTTTACAGATGCGACTTTTTTGTCAGAACTCTTCCAGCTGATTTTTGCCGAAGCAGCCTTCGGAGCCTTTGTTACCTTAAGCGTCTTTTTAACACCTATGTAAACAGTTGCCTTTTTTGGAATCGTAATTTTTTTCACAGCCTTTGAAGCTGCTTCTGCCTGCAGAGCATTTCCCGGGAGCGCAAGGGAGGCGCCTACCATAGCTATGGTTAACAGTCCTGCTAAAAATTGTTTCCTTTTCAATGATTTTCTCCTTTCTGTGGTTTTCATGACATTTGCAAATACCGAATATATGCCCCTTCACGCCTATACCATTTTGTGTAAAAAAAGTCAGAGAAAATAAGACATAAATTCTTTGCATATGTAAACAAATCATGTAAACTGTTTTGAATCTGTGCCTTGCTGATAACGAATATTGGAAACGCGTTTTGCAATAATCTACATCAGTAGTAGTTATCTGCACTGTCATTATAATATTATGCTAATCGTTTGTCAATACGAATAAAAAAGAAAAAATAAATAGAAAAATCTGTGAAATATGCACAAAACTCAAAAGATAAAATAAAAACAAAGGAAATAAAACATACTTTTTCAAGCTTTACGCTGTAGTTGGCCGGGGAAATAGACATTCGAACATCCATCACGGCCGCTTCGGAAACAAGAATTTTAACTGAATATAAACGTTTATAATTAAAAATGTGTAAAGAAAAACAATGAAGTGAGCTAAATATGAATTATCTATGAACCCACAGTAGATAGAAAGTAAATCGCAGTCAGTTTGTTAGAGGAAAAATTAACAAAACATAAAAATCATGGTATTTTTTTGCCAAAAATATATAAACATTTTCGCGTGAATGTTTGGTTGGGGACGGGGTATTTTTAAAAATACCCCGTCCCCAATTTGAGCTAGATCGTTGCTTCGAACAGTGTTTTTTTGCCGAAATGAACTTCTTTCATGCCGGGCTCCTTCGTTTTGTTGAAACTAAAGGTAATCAGATAACCGGTATCCTGGTGATGGTCGTCCATATAGCCGAGTAATTGCTCCTCGCCTTCCCGGTGCTTCTTCTGGCCGCGCCATATCTTTGTTTCTATTATAAAGAATTCTTCGTGATAATATACGATCAGGTCCGTGCGGTTTTCACTGGTCGTTACCGCTTCCAACGAATAATGGCCGGTTCCATTGATGATGGGTCTGAGATAAAGTAGAAAATATTTCCGGCCTTCTTTTTCGATGAATTTTGCGTTTTCATGACCATACAGGTCTGTAAAATGTTCTGCAAATTTTTGGATGACCAGCTTCATATTCAGCTTTCCGCCTTTGGTAAACTGAGTTTTCTCCTGCCTGGAGGCTTTATAAATGTCCGGGCTCTTTAATTCATCCAGAGACAGATAATAGTCAGACAGTACTTTGGCAAATATTCTGTTGGCGGGAACTGCTGTGCCGTCGGCATTTTTAATAATTCCAAACATCGCAGCGAGGTCAATGACGGGGTTGGTTGCTGTATATGGGATGGTCTGCCCGTTGAATATTTTATCCTGCAGGATATTGTTCAGTTCGGGATAGTCTCTTACTTTTCCTATAATTGATTCAAACAGAGTGTTTTTTTCTGAGGTCAGTATCCGGTATGCATCCATAAAGCCGTCAAGTGTCCATGCCGCAGAGCGGCTGCCTCTGACTGCGCTGATCTCCTCGTCCATCAGCCAGCAGAGCCTGGAGACGAGAAAAGGATAACCGGATGTTGCATTGTATAGCAGCTCTGCCATGTGTGCTATATCCATGCCGGTGTGATAGTCTGCTTCGTATTCTTCAAGCATACGGGCAATACCGTTTTTTTTCAGACTCATCTCCACCCCGAAATCGGCGGCAATATTCCATGAGCTATTCATCTGACGTGCTTCATCAGGACGGAGCTTTCTGACAAGATTTTTCACGTCGTAAACACTCGCTAAAATGACGGATTTGAATGTGGGCTGCGTTTCCCTCCGGATATAATAAGCCCGGAGTTGTGAGAGGAAATCAATAAAAACCTGGTTATTAGAAGCGCTGTCTGTCTCGTCAATCATTAAAACAACTGGTCTGTCAGTTCTGGAGCACACATTACTTATTTTTTCAAAAAGCTTTAATAGCCGGAAGCTTTTCCGCTCTTCTTCTATAATTATTTCGATCTGTTGGAGTGTGTCTTTCAGCCTGTCTGTGATATTACCTGACTCTGCCTTTATTTGTTTCAGAAATATTCCTGCAAAGGAAAGTGCAAATGTATTTTCATTCTCAAATTCTTCTGAACCGAACATCTGAAAATCCAGGGATACAACATGGTAATCCTTTCTCAGGTATTGTTCTAGTGCGATCAGAGTTGTGGTCTTGCCATATTGCCTGGCTTTGTTGATTGTGAAATACATTCCGTCGTCAACAAGTGCTTTGATCTTCGCGAGCCTGTTGTCGAGATTCACCATGTAATGTCTGCCGGGCAGACAGACTCCTGTCACATTAAATTTTTTGGGCATATCCTGTTTCCTTTCCCTGCCGTTTTATTTGTGCCTGATTTTCTTTGTTTCTCTGTAGTCCGGCAATAATAGACTGCAGCTTTTTGATTTCCTGCTGCTGCTCTGATACCTTTCGTTCTACGGTATTCGCTCTTTTTTCCGCACCTTCCGCCCTTTTCTCTGCTTCTTTCCGCTCCTGCTTTTCTTCATCAATCATGTACCAGACTGTATTTCTATCCATAATTCTTAATGCATCTGAAAACATCCTGATCGCCTCCTACGGGTGATATCTGAATTCATTAATCTCCTTGTACAGTTCCGCGAACCATGGATAGCTTTCGATCGCCTTGTAGATATGCTCTGCCTTATCCGAGCCTATGAAGTACAGCCATGCTTCCAGTTCGCTCAACGGTGTTCCTTTTCTTTTATTATCCATGATATCCAGAAAATTATCAAGTGCAATGTAACACATTTGCTCCAAATGTCCCGGCTCGAGTTACTATTCACGGGTCAGGAATGCGCTGAACTGCGCATTCCGTGAGAACATGATGCAGGAGTGAGGGGCGGTTTTTGCGCAGCAAAACTCGGAATGCCGCCCCGAATTGTTACTATGAGCGGACGGTTAGTCCGTGAATAGTAACCGGCTCGATTCCGGTATCATACTGATATTTTCCGCGATGGATGTAGTGCTCGGGTGTCTTCTTAAACTCCCTGCTGCTGTTTTCCATAATGACTATTGTGTATTTCTTCATATCACAGTAAGTAAAATGGTCTCCCTTTATGCCTTTCACGGAACTCGTCATTGAGCATCTTAAAAGTTACTAATCACGGCTCGGAGGCCGTCCATAGCAATAATTTCTTCACTGCCATCGGTGTTTTTCTTCGATCTGAAGCATCCGAATTTGTGACGCTTAAAAAGCTTAGATTCCTGTGGCAGCCAGACTGCTGCCGCTATCCTTGCAGATTTTCATAATAATAGGGAAAATATGATAGAAACAAGATAGCATGGTTTTGCTGTCATTGCAATATAAAATACCGGGATTAAGAATAATTTAAGGATTAAGGGTTGCTATTCACGGCAAGATCATGCCGAATCTGTAGTTTTGCGCACTGCTGGGCCGTAGGGGTAATAAATAAAACAAGTAGGAGGACTGCCGCAATAGCGGCGGTCCTCCTTAATCTGGATGCTATTTTCCCTGTTCTGCTGCAGGGAGTAACATGCTCTGGTGTTTCTTGCGGTATTCTGGCTAATTTTCCTCTGCCAGAATCTCTTCTGCAGAGGGCTCCACTGTCGGAACGTTCTCTGCCGGTGTCTCTGTTTCCGCAATGCCATTTTCTGCTGTATTTGCTTCAATAGCCTGCGGATCAGCCTCGTCCGAAGCTGCTGCTGCGTCGGTAAATACAAGTCTGATTACTCCGTATGCACCGCTTCCGTCAAGGGCTGTTGCCTTGATGATTACAGATCCTTTCTTTAATGGAGTTACCACTCCTGCGTCTGTAACGGTTGCTACGTTTTCGTCATCTGATGACCACCGGACAGCGGATGGATCCAAAGGAGTGAGAACGACTGGAGCGCCCCAGCTTCCGCCGGTTTTTTCGAATACGGATAGTGTAACCGGATTCAGAGGCATTGCACCTGAATTCGCTCCTTCGGGAACATCTAAAGCGATATTTGACATTACCATCTTGACGGTGATGTCAACGGTTGCTTTCTTTCCGCTGCCATCATCTGCTGTTGCTGTAATGGTAGCTGTTCCGGCGCTCTTAGGAGTCACGGATGCAGCGGTTGTGTTCGTTGTACCCTTAACTGAGAGCACGTCCGGATTGCTGCTTTCCCACGTTACGCCAAGACCAGGCATTGCCGGAGTGAACTCTACCCAGATGCTTTTCATGTCGCCAGGAGCGTTTGACATGAGAGTGTTGTTGTTTCCTGCGACTGCCGGACTCAGGGCGATCTTCATGTCATAGTCTGTTCTGGGATCGCCTACTGTGACGATGACGCGCTGGTTGTAGCAAAGATTGTGTGCGCCATTATCTGTTGCTGTTGCTATAATGTGGAATGTATCGCCCTTCTTTGCATCTTTTGGTATTGTGAATACTGCTTTTTTTGTATTTTTCGCATTGGCCTCACTTCCGTTAATAACCAATGTTTTATCCTTATTCTCTGCGGAACCGTTAACGTCTTTGCCGGCTTCGTAATAATGCCACCAGTTTACACTGACCTTGTCGCCGTCTGGATCGGATGTTTTGGCATTTAATGTTACGCGTTCTCCCGGAGCTGCTGTAATATCCAGCCCTTCCTTGATTGTAAGATCTGGTCTGTGGTTGGCTTTCTCGTATTTGTCTGCGATACACCAGTCCGCGCGGCCTGCAAAATCGTTCTGCAGCTGCTCTGTCCATCGGATCTGGGCATTTTCAACCTGTCCGTCTTTGTATTGCGGATCCGGATTTGCCCGTTCGGTTGTAACAAAATCTTTTGCGCTGGAGTATCTCTTTGTCAGTGCAGCGCCGCTGGCATTAGTTGTGTTCTGCTTCATATAGCGCCCGGCCCATCCGCCGTAATTATCTCCCTCCAGGGATCTTAAGCCCGTGTCAAGCAGATGGAAGTAAGTCGGAGAATCACCCTCGGATATAAAGTGATATCTTTCCTTTGAACCGCCAAATACGTTCGGATTATTTAACATATCGTCATTTGCGCCATACTGAAAACTGCTTGCTTCTCCGTGTAAATAGGTGCCGTCACCCATGGTAACATATTTGTCTAACAATGCACCGTGATTGAACTCAATGTTTTCTGCATGCCATGCACCGGATAACCGCTCCTGCATTGCAGGTGTTCCCTGATTGGCGGTGCTGTATGCAAATACACCGAAGCCGATGTTTACTGCCTTCATATCTGGATATGAGAGGGCGATGTATTTATCGTAGGTATCATCCTGGAATCCGCAGACGTTCAGGACGACCTTATCGCAGATGCTGTTGTAAATCTCATTCCACTGTGGGGAGGTTTTGTATTCGTCCTCGATTTCTTTTAAAGCGCGTGCCGCTGTTACCGGACCGCCCCATGACTGAAGCGACAGTGATCTGGTGTCTCTGCCAAATGCGATATCAAGGATTGCTTCTTTGATCAGGCTGGAACCGTCGCTTGACTTGGTCATATCGTTCGCCCAGTCAATGTTGCCGTCTACTGTGACGCTCTTTAAGTAATTCGGAGTCGGGTAATTCGGGTCATGGACGCGCAGATTTTCGTAAACCTCGCCATAAGCGGCTACAATCTCGTGCTTCCATTCTGTGCCCGGCCACCGGTATGAATTTTTCCCGGAATCATAGGGAGCGTCTGCGCTTCCCTTCCACCGGAGACTTGCGCTGGTCTGGACGATTCCTGCCAGGTCTACTTCGTTTGTGTACAGAAGCAGTCTGACCAGGGAGTCCATGTCGTCTACTTCCCCGTCTGTCATGACGATTGCCCTCGGCTTGCTTGTATCTACAACTGTTACATGTGCTTTGGCCTTTGCGCCGCTTCCATCCGCAGCCTCGATTGTAATATCTGTGCTGCCCTGTGCAAGAGCGGTGATTGTGCCGTCTGCGCTTACGCTTGCAGCATAAGGATCGGAAAGCGTATATTTCAGCTGCTTGTTCGTAGCGTTTGCCGGAGCGATGGTTGTCTCCAGTCTCTGCTTTGAGCCTGCCTCTAATGTAAATTCGGCCTGCTTAACGGTGATTTTTGATACCTTCACCTGGGGTGCGGCGGGCGTCTTTACTGTAACCTGTATGGCAGCCTTTTTCTTGCTTCCATCTGCGGCGCTTACTGTAATAACGGCTGA
Source organism: Lachnospiraceae bacterium (assembly GCA_910576335.1). Classification (GTDB taxonomy): domain Bacteria; phylum Bacillota; class Clostridia; order Lachnospirales; family Lachnospiraceae; genus CAPEBR01. Next base: position 128,332 of record CAJTIU010000008.1, on the reverse strand, counting down.
CCCGGCCTTCTTTGCTATGATTTTGCCCTTGGAGCTTACGGATGCAACTGCTGTATTGGAAGATTTGTAATTCAACTTCTTTATGCTTGCGTTCTTTGGCGTGATCGTTGTCTTGATCGTCCTGGCGCTGCCGACATCCAGGGTAATACTTGTAGCGTCAACGGTCAGTTTTTTGACTGGTTTTGTTTTCTTTACAGTTACTTTGCAGGAAGCGGTCAGGATGTTATTACTTTTGTCTTTTGCACTGGCTGTAATTGTGGCTTTTCCTGCCTTGATGCCTTTTACAACACCCTTTTTGCTTACGGAAGCGACTTTCTTGTTAGAACTTTTCCAGGTAATCTTAGCGGAAGCTGCCTTTGGGGCTTTTGTTACCTTCAGGGTTTTCTTTGTACCGGTGTAAATGGTTGCTTTCTTCGCAATGCTAATCTTCGTCAGAGGTTTTGACGCAGCCTCTGCCTGCAGGGCGGTTCCTGGGAGTGACAGGGAAGCGCTTACCATAGCTGCAGTGAGCAGTCCGGCCATGAATTGTTTTCTTTTCAACTTTTTCTCCTTTCTGAAAACCGTTTATGTAAACAGTTTTGTTTTGACGATCTTGCTGATGACAAGAATATTGATAGGGTTTGAAATAATCTACCGCGGTAATAGTTATTTTCAGGCTCATTATATATTTATTAAAACTGTTTGTCAATATAAATAAAACGAAAGACTTAAATGTTAAAAAATATAAAATATGCACAAAAGAATGGAAAATATAGAGAAAAGAGACAAGATGAATATGTGTTTCTTCGTTATAAGCGGCTGAAAATAAAAAAAGAAAGAAAAACCCTCATTCTGTCTGGAGGGTGTGTTCCGAAGAAAATGGGAATGATTGCCTGAAAATAAACATTTATGTGATGATTCATATAAATGTTTTTGTGAATAAAAAGATAAATATTAACAAAATATGAATACAATGTAAATACATAATAAATAGAATGTAAATAGTGCACAAAAACAAAGGGCAGAATTTGGGATATTTAAACAAAATACGAATTTTAGGAAAAAAGTTACAAAAAACTATTGAATTTTTTATGTAAATGTTTATAATGAAATCATAGACAAGAGAACAAAAGGAAAGCGAAGGCGGTGACGGAGTGAAGGTCAGTATAAAACAAATTAGCGAAGAGACAGGCTTTTCTCCTGCAACTGTCTCGAATGCCCTGAATCGAAGAAAGGGCGTAAATGGAGAAACAGCCGAGAAGATACTAAAGGCAGCAGAACGGCTCGGATACCAGTCGGACAAAGCGATTACCAGTATTAGGTTTGTTACATACAGAAAGAACGGTCTGATTATAGATGACTGCCAGGTTTTCCCGGCAATGATCGAAGGAGTGGAGCAGCAGGCAAAAGAACTGGGGTATGAGACTACCTTCAGCCGCCTGGATCATAAAGATGAAGATTTTGAAGAACGGCTGAATGAAGTCGTTGACGATACAGGCTCCATACTGATTCTTCTGGCCACAGAGATGATCGAAGAAGACTTTGAACCCTTCCGGAGGTATAAAGGCAGGATGGTTCTGCTTGACGGATGGTCAGAGCAGATGGATTTTGACGGGATCCTGATTAACAATACAGATGCAGCGTGCCACGCAGTAGAATACCTGATTGAAAAAGGGCACACAGAGATTGGATATCTCCGGGGGGATTACAGGATCAAAGGATTCCAGTACAGGGAATACGGCTATAAGAGAGCCATGGAACGTGCCGGACTCAGGCCGGATCCGAAGCAGATCATCACCATAGGGACAAAGCTTGAAAGCGCTTATGAAGGAATGAAGGAATACCTGGAACAGGAACCGGCTCTTCCTACAGCATATTTTGCAGATAATGATGTGATTGCACTGGGGGCCATGAGGGCGATGAAGGAGAAGGGAATCCGGATTCCGGAGGATGTGTCAGTGGTGGGCTTTGATGATTCGAAGTTCGGGCTGATCTCAGTGCCGGGGCTTACAACGGTTCACATCTACAAGCATGAGATGGGAGCAACGGCCGTAAGGAGGGCTCTGGACTATGTGAAGAACCAGGACAAAGCAGAAAAGATGAAAATCCAGGTCTGCACCACATTTGTAGAGCGCGAGAGCGTAAGAGACCTGAAAAGAGCTTAACCGAATCTTAAAATAGATGAAATGGTAAAGAAGAAAGGATGGAGGAAAAAAGATGGCAACTATGAAACTGGGCTATGCACCAACAAGAAGAAGTATCTTCAGTGCGCCTGACGCAATCAAGTACAGAGGCCTTACGGCAGACAGACTAAGAGAGCTTGGCATTGACTTCGTTGATATTGATGATATTAACGAAGAAGGACTTCTGTATGATGACAACGACATGAAGAAGATCGCCGCGAAGTTCAAGGCAGAGGGCGTGGACGGATTATTCCTGCCCCACTGCAACTTCGGCACAGAGTATCTTTGCGCAAGACTTGCAAAGGAACTGGGAGTCCCGGTTCTTCTGTGGGGACCCCTTGACGAGAGGCCGGAGCCAAACGGCGAGAGACTTAGAGATACACAGTGCGGCCTGTTCGCTACAGGCAAGGTACTCAGGAGATTCCGCGTACCATTTACTTATATGACGAACTGTAGGCTGAATGATCCGGTATTTGAGAGGGGACTTAGAGATTTCCTGGCAGTATGTAATGTGGTAAAGACATTCCGGAGCATCCGGATCCTGCAGATTGCCCCAAGGCCGTTCGACTTCTGGACAACAATGTGCAACGAGGGTGAGCTTCTGGAGAGATTCAACATCCAGCTTTCCCCGATTCCGATGCCGGAGCTTACAGAAGAGATTAAGGCAGTGAAGGAAGAGGGAACGAAGCTTGCGCAGATGATCGCATACATTAATAAGAACATGGATGTAAAGATCAAGGAAAATGAAGTGGAGAATGTAGCGGCCCTGGCAGTTGCCATGGAGCAGCTTACAGAGAAGTACGGATGCAAGGCAGTTGCCATCCAGTGCTGGAACGCACTTCAGGGAGAGATCGGGATTATGCCCTGCGCGGCAAACGCCATTCTCAATGAGAAGGGAATCCCTGTTGTCTGCGAGACAGATATCCACGGAGCCATCACATCACTTCTTGTTGAAGCCGCAGGCATGGACGAGACGAGAAGCTTTTTCGCAGACTGGACCATCCGCCATCCGGATATTGAAAACGGCGAGCTCCTGCAGCACTGCGGACCATGGCCCATCTCCGTGGCACAGGAAAAGCCGCAGCTTACTTACCCGCTGGCATTCGACCACCCGGGAAGTCTTACGGCAGAAGCAAAGCACGGGGACGTAACCCTCTGCCGGTTTGACGGCGACAATGGGGAATACTCCATGCTGCTAGGACGTGCGAAGGGCGTGGAAGGACCAAAAGGAATGGGCACATACCTTTGGGTAGAGGTTGAGAATATTAAGCGTCTGGAAACAAAGATTGTGGAAGGACCTTACATCCACCATTGTGTGGGAATCCATAAGGATGTTGTACCGGTACTGTATGAGGCATGTAAATACATCGGAATTAAACCGGATCTGTATGACCCGATTGAGGAAGATGTAAAAGCATATTTAAGAGGAGAATGATAATGGAGAATTTGAAGGCATTAGCTTACGAGTTAAGGGAAAATGTAATCGACATGATCGTGGAAGGCAAGGCTGGACACATCGGCGGCGACATGAGTGTGATGGAGATTCTAACAGAGATTTACTTTGATCAGATGAACATCAGCCCGGAAAATATGGATGATCCGGACAGGGACAAGTTTATCATGAGCAAGGGGCATTCCGTGGAAGCATACTATGCGGTTCTGGCGAAGAAGGGCTTCTTTGACATCAAGGATGTGATCGCCGAGTTCAGTAAGTTCGGCTCCCAGTTTATCGGACACCCGAACAACAAGCTCCCGGGAATTGAGATGAACTCCGGCTCCCTCGGACATGGACTTCCGGTCAGTGTGGGCATGGCTCTTGCCGGGAAGATGGATGAAAATGACTACAGGGTGTATACCGTTATGGGAGACGGCGAGCTGGCAGAGGGTACTGTATGGGAAGGCGCTATGGCGGCAAGCCACTATAAGCTTGACAACCTCTGTGCAGTGGTAGACAGGAACCGTCTGCAGATCTCCGGGAACACCGAGGATGTTATGGCGCACGATGACCTGCACGAGAGATTCCGCTCCTTCGGATGGAACGTCATCGACGTGGCGGACGGAAATGACATCGACCAGCTTAAGACAGCATTTGACAGTGCGAAGGAGACGAAGGGAAAACCGACTGTACTCATTGCAAATACCGTGAAGGGCAAGGGCTCTTCCGTTATGGAGAATAAGGCAAACTGGCATCACAAGGTACCGAACGCAGAAGAGCTTGAGCAGATCAGAAAAGATCTGGCAGCAGGAAAGGAGGCGGCGCTTCATGGCTAAGATCGCAAACAAACAGGTAATATGTGACGTACTGCTTGAGGCAGCAAAAAAGGATAAGGATATCGTGGCGCTCTGCAGCGATTCAAGAGGAAGTGCTTCCTTCACCCCATTTGCAAATGAGCTTCCCGGCCAGTTCGTGGAGACTGGAATTGCGGAGCAGAACCTGGTAAGCATTTCCGCAGGACTTGCAAAATGCGGTAAGAAGCCTTATGCAGTATCTCCAGCATGCTTCCTGTCCACAAGAAGCTATGAGCAGTGTAAGGTGGACGCGGCATATTCTAATACGAATGTGAAGCTCATCGGAATCAGCGGCGGCGTCAGCTACGGCGCACTGGGAATGAGCCATCACTCCGCACAGGATATTGCAGCCATGGCAGCAGTACCGAATATGAGAGTGTACCTCCCAAGCGACAGGCTTCAGACAGAGTGCCTGATGAAGGAGCTGATTCAGGATGACAAGACAGCCTACATCCGCGTCGGAAGAAACGCAGTGGATGATGTGTATGAGGAAGGAAATGTTCCCTTTGAGATGGATAAAGCAACCTTTGTCACAGAGGGAACAGACGTGGCGATTATCGCCTGCGGCGAGATGGTAAAGCCGGCAGTGGATGCAGCGGCAATCTTAAAGGAGCAGGGAATCAGCGCCACAGTGGTAGATATGTACTGTGTAAAGCCGTTAGATAAGGAAGCAATTGTTAAGGCGGCTAAAGGAGCAAAGGCAGTCATTACAGTGGAAGAGCATGCTCCGTACGGCGGACTTGGCTCCATGGTCAGCCAGGTAGTCGCAGGCGAGTGCCCGAGAAAGGTCATAAACCTGGCGCTTCCGGATGCACCGGTCATCACAGGAACCTCAAAAGAGGTATTTAACCATTACGGATTAAATGCAGAAGGCATCGCGAAAGCGGCGGCCGAAGCGATAAAATAAAAGGAAATGATTATAAATAAAGATATTGGCAGGGAAAACCTGTTAATATAGAAAACCCATTAATACTTTTAAAAAGCATAAGGAGGAAAGGAAAGATGAAAGGTTTCAAAAAAGTATTAGCTATGCTTCTCGCAGTTGCAATGGTAGCAGCAATGGTAATGGGCTGCTCAGGCGGAGATGACGCGAAGGAGGATGCACCAAAGGATGATGCACAGACAGAAAGCACAGATGAGGGCGGCGAGGATGCTGCACCGGAAGATGACACTCAGGCAGAGGCATTAAAGGGCGGCGGCTCTAACATCATTTATATCATCACACCTTCTGTATCTAACCCGGCATTCAAGGCAGAGGCTGATACAGCTACAGCAAAGGCAAAAGAGCTTGGCTATGAGGTAAAGGCAGTATCCCATGATGATGACCCGACAAAGCAGACAGAGGCGTTTGACAATGCAATCGCAGACAAGGCAGCAGCTATTATCTGTGACAACGCAGGTGCTGATGCTACAATTGAGGCAGTTAAGAAAGCAAGAGACGCACAGATTCCTACATTCTTAATTGACCGTGAGATCAATGAAGAGGGTGTTGCTATTTCCCAGATCGTTGCAAACAACTACCAGGGCGCGAAGGCAATTGCAGAGGAATTTGTTGTAGCAATGGGTGAAAAAGGAAAATATGTTGAGCTTCTTGGTAAAGAGTCTGATACAAATGCAGGTGTTCGTTCTTCCGCATTCCATGAGGTTATTGACCAGTATCCGGATATGGAGATGGTAGCGCAGCAGACAGCAAACTGGGAGCAGACAGAGGCATTTGACAAGATGGAAGCAATCTTACAGTCTAACCCGGATATTAACGGCGTAATCTGCGGAAATGATACGATGATGCAGGGTGCATGTGCAGCTCTTGAGGCAGCTAAGTTAAATCTTCCTGTTATCGGCGTTGACGGTTCTGATGAGGCAGCAGCTCTGATTAAAGAAGGGAAAGCTACAGGAACAGCTCTTCAGCAGTTCGCAGTGATCGCTTCCATGGCAGTAGAGCAGGCTGACAAGTACTTAAAGGAAGGCTCCACAGGCTTAGATGAGAAGCAGTTAGTTGACTGTATCGCAATTACAAAGGACAATGTAGACAAATTATCAGGATTTGTTTTCACAGAGTAGTTTTTGCAGACAAAAGTAAGAAGGGGCGGCGCAACGTTTTACGCGGGGCTCCGCCCCTTTTGCAGATTCTTATGCGGGAAATGAAGTTACTGTGTTGCTGCTTATTGCTTAACCGGTAACGAAAAGTGTAACTGCGAAGGTACGGAGCAGTTACCGGAAAGTATTAGAGGGTAACGTTACAGAGGGAAGGAACCAATCGGTTATACCTTATCGGACGATAGTCCGCCCGCCCCGTCAGGGGCAGGAATTATGTGATGCCCGGATGGGTATACGTTACAGAAACAGGCATATGAGGCAGAGGAGGTTGCCATGAAAAGACGGATTTTAGCACTGGGGCTGGTACTGGCGATGACAGTATCACTTTCAACCGGATGCATGAAGATAATTAAAATAGGAGAAGAAGGAAAATATACCGGCGTGACGGAATTTAATGCTGGTGATGACGTAAAAAGTGTGTGGGACAGCAATATCATGACTGAGATGGACGAGAAAGCAGTAGAGCTGTCTGATTTTCTCACGGAAGCAGGCGGAGACTTAAATTCACTGGCTGAAAAGTATGGGAAATATTCCATGGGGAGCAGCGGAGAGTTAAGCTATGTGGTGAAAGGAACGGGGACCGTGGAAGAGGTAAACCAGGAATCAAGGGCAGGCTACATGACAGTGACGCTTGACGGCTATGACGGCCCGGAGGTCATCCAGATTCAGATTGGCTCTGTATACAAGGGCTCATCCATCAGGGATTCACTTGATTTTATTGATTTTAATGATTATACAAATCAGCAGGAGTGGGCTGCGATCTCCCAGAGCATTAACTCCATTGTGGACGAGGAGGTTGTACAGGCGGCGGATCCTGCTGGCTTAAATGGAAAGACCGTCACCTTTGAAGGAGCATTTACGGTATCAGGAAATGAGTCAATACTGATTACACCGGTTCGCTTAGAGACAAACTAGGAGGTGCGGTATGGCAGAAAAGTATAAATGCAGGGAGGACGTATTCCTCCATGCAGAGAAGATCAGCAAGATTTATCCCGGAACAAAGGCGCTTGACGAGGTTTCCTTTGACCTCCTTAAGGGGAAGGTCAATGTCCTGATCGGCGAGAACGGCGCGGGTAAGTCTACGCTTATGAAGATGATTGCCGGTATTGAGCAGCCTAGCGAGGGCACCATGTATATCGGCGAGGAGGAAGTATATTTTAAGAATACAACGGAAGCCAGGAAGCACGGGATTGGTATTATCCACCAGGAGCTGAGCCTGTTCCCGAACCTGAATGTATATCAGAATATTTTCATGGGCAGCGAGAAGACGAAGGGCGCCCTGCTGGATAATAAGCAGCATATCGAGGCGGCGAAAAAGGTGCTGGAGCGCTTAGAGCACCCCATTGATCCGAATACACAGGTCGGGGAGCTCCGTGTAGGGCAGCAGCAGATGATTGAGATTGCGCGGAACCTGGTAGCAGATGACCTGAAGGTTCTGATCATGGATGAGCCGACTTCATCCTTAAGCCAGCAGGAGGTAAACGTCCTTTTTAAGATTATGAGGGAGCTTACCTCCCAGGGGATTTCCATTGTATATATCTCACACCGTCTGGAAGAGATTATGCAGATCGGGGATCATGTGACGATCTTACGTGATGGAAAATATGTGGCGGACGCGGATGTGAAGGATATTGACGTTCCGTGGATCGTGCATCAGATGACAGGAGACGCCAAGGCCTATCCGAAGCGTGACCGTGAGGTGGACTGGAATAAGGTGGAAAATGTGCTTGAGGTAAAGGATCTCTGTCTTCCCAAGGCAGGCGGCGGCTATCTGGTAGACCATGTGAATTTCGAACTGAAAAAAGGAGAGGTTCTGGGAATCTACGGTCTTATGGGCGCGGGACGTTCTGAGATCTTTGAGTGTATTATGGGACTTCACCCAGAGCACACAGGAGAGATTTACTTAGAGGGTGAGAAGCTTGACATCTCCACAATCTCGAAGCAGATCGACAAAGGCTTTGCGCTGATTCCTGAGGACCGCCAGGCACAGGGGCTGGTTCAGACACTGGATATTGAGAAGAACTGCTCCCTGTCAGCTATGAAGACATATAAGAAGGGGCCGCTTCTTGATTCGAAGCTGGAAGGCGAGAAGGTAGACCAGCAGATTAAGGATATCCATATTAAGGTGGCGGACAAGAAGCTGCCGATTCTCTCTCTGTCAGGAGGAAACCAGCAGAAGGTAGTTATTGGGAAGGGTATCCTTACGGAGCCGAAGATCCTTCTTATGGATGAGCCGAGCCGTGGTATTGATATCGGCGCTAAGACAGAGGTATTCGAGATTATTAACAAATATGCGGAGGAAGGTCTCTCTATTATCGTAATATCCTCAGAGCTCCAGGAGATTGTAGCGATTGCGGACAGGGTCATAGTCCTTTCAAATGGAATCAAGACCGGAGAATTTTACGGAGATGAGATACAGGAAGACACATTAGTACTGGCTTCGTACAAAGGCCATCATACGGAAAAGGAGAGTTAATTATGGCGGGAACAAAGAAATCAGGCAACAATAATCAGTTGCTGATGACCCTGTTGAAGGGAAGAACATTTATCGTATTAATTATATTATTTATATTTTTTAGTATCACTGCGAACAATTTCCTGACGGCGGGCGCGCTTCTTTCCATCGCAAAGCACGTAGCCCTCTACGGAATCCTGGCAGTGGGGATGACCTATGTCATCATTACCGGAGGTATTGACCTCTCGGTAGGCTCTGTTGCGGGCCTTGCGGGAATGATTGCCGGAGGATTTATTGAACAGGGACTTACCCTTAAGATGTTTGGTGTTACAGTGTATTTCAGCGTGCCGCTGCTAGTGCTGATCACGGTTCTGTTAGGCGGACTTATGGGTATGCTCAATGGTCTCATTATTACAAAATTCAACGTGGCTCCGTTCATCGCTACACTGGGTACGATGTATATCTGGAGAGGTCTTGCAAATATCCGCTCCAATGGTGCTACTTTCTCCCAGCTTGCAGGACACGAGGGACTCGGAAATACTGGCTTTAACTTCTTCGGAAGTAACCTGGGCGGAACGAGTATTCCGGTAGGTGTTGTGATTATGGCAATTATCGCGATTTTTGCCGGAATTGTTCTTAAGAAGACGCCGTTTGGATGGCATGTTCTTTCTATTGGTGGAAATGAGAAGGCTTCTAAGCTTTCTGGTATTAAGGTTGACCGCGTGAAAATCTGGGTATATGCTTTTTCTGGATTCTGTGCGGCGGTGGTAGGTATTATCGCTACATCCCAGCTTGTGGCCGCTCACCCGGCGACTGGTGAATCCTGGGAAATGAATGCAATTGCATCTTCTGTTCTTGGCGGAACATCTATGGCGGGCGGTGTTGGCAATATCGGCGGAACGATTGTCGGCGCGTTTGTAATCGGTGTGATTAATGATGGTATGACCATGTGCGGCGTAACGGAATTTTGGCAGCAGATTATCAGGGGGCTTGTTATTATCGTGGCGGTAATCATTGACCAGTTCCAGAGGAACCTGCAGGCAAAAATGGCGCTGCAGGCAAGAAACGAAAATAAATAATTGTTAGATCGGCGGCTGGGGGGATGGAAATCCCCCTGCGGGCTGCCACCCCGAAAAAATTCAAGCCCTGAGTGGACTGGGCAACACTGCGGTGAACTAACCGCTAACTACAGCTAAGACGCTTAGGAGAGCCTTCGCGCCTAAGCTTCCGTAAGCGGTGGATTTCACCTCCGTTAAAAGCGCCCCCTGAATGTCCTTTCAGGGCTTGATTTTTTTCGGGGCGGCAGCCCACAGGGAGATTTCCCGGCTGCGCGGATAGTAACAGGAGGGCGGAAGGGATGAGTGAAGGCGGAAGGGAGCGGTTACTATTCATGGGTCAGGAATGCGCGTAAGCTGCGTAGGGTCTGCCCCAGCGAAGCGAGGGTATTCCGTGAGAACATGATGCAGGGGTGAGGGGCGGTTTTTGCGTAGCAAAGCTTGGAATGCTGCCCCGAATCGTTACTATGAGCGGACGGTTAGTCCGTGAATAGTAACAAAAATAGAAAATTGACACAAATGTGTTGAGATGGGATTTGGATTTATGGAAAGAGGTGTATTATAATATGAAGAAACAGGGAATTATGAATAGGCAGCTGGCGGGGTTGATTGCCGGGCTGGGGCATATGGATGAGTTTATGATTGCGGATGGCGGGATGCCGGTTCCGAAGGGTGTGGAGATTGTGGATCTGGCGCTTTGTGGCGGGGTTCCGACGTTTCGGCAGGTGATGGATGCAGTGCTGGATGAGGCTGTGGTGGAGTTTTATACGCTGGCGGATGAGATTGTGGAGAAGAATCCAGAGCTGCTTTCTTATATGGAAGGAAAGCTTGAGGGGGTTCCGTGTAAGATGGTGAGCCATGTGGAGCTTAAGAGGATGACGAGGGATGTGAAGTTTGTTATCAGGACTGGAGAGTTTACTCCGTATCCGAATGTGATTCTCCGCGCGGGTGTTGCGTTTTCGGTATAGAGGCTTTTACACATGTGCTATCGGGAAAGCAGGCCTGTACTGGCCCGGGTGATATTTAAACAGGAGGTGGATGGGTGAATGAAGGTTTTGAATTTTGGGTCGCTGAATCTGGATTATGTGTATTCGGTTGATCATATGGTGAGGCCGGGGGAGACGCTGGCTTCTTCGGGGATGAATGTGTTTTGTGGCGGGAAGGGGCTGAATCAGTCTATTGCGCTGGCGAAGGCAGGTGTGCCGGTGTATCATGCGGGGATGATCGGAGAGGAGGGCGGCATCCTTCTTGAGGCATGTAAGGGAGGCGGAGTGAATGCGGAATTTATCCGTACGATTCCGGGGAAGTCCGGGCATACGATTATCCAGGTGGATAAGGACGGGCAGAACTGTATCCTGCTTTACGGCGGGGCGAACAGGAGTATTACGAAGGAGTATGTTGATGAGGTTCTGGGGAGTTTTGAGGAGGGGGATATTCTTCTGCTTCAGAATGAGGTGAATCTGCTGGATTATATCATTGACAGTGCGTATGAGAGGGGGATGACGGTGATCTTGAATCCTTCACCTTATGACAGCGCGCTGGATGCGTGTGATTTTGGTAAAGTGTCCATGTTCCTGTTAAATGAGGTGGAGGGGGCCCAGGTGACTGGTGAAGAGGATCCTGAAAAGATTCTGGAGAAACTGAAAACGCTCTATCCGGATACTAAGGTTGTTTTGACCCTGGGCGGAAACGGGTCTGTTTATCAGTATAAGGATGAGCAGTACCGTCAGGGAATCTATAAGGTGAAGGCAGTGGATACGACGGCGGCTGGGGATACGTTTACCGGATATTTTATTTCCTCTGTGATTGATGATATGCCGGTGCCGGAGGGACTTAGGCTTGCGGCGAAGGCTTCTGCCATTGCTGTGTCAAGAGAGGGGGCGACGGCTTCCATCCCGCTCCGGGAGGAAGTGCTGGGATGGAAGGAGTAGAGTGATGGAGAAAAAATATATTATTAGTATAGACCAGAGTACGCAGGGAACTAAGGCGCTGCTTTTTGATGAGAGTGGGAGTCTGATCCGGCGTACGGATAAGGCCCATGAGCAGATGATTAATGAAAAGGGATGGGTGTCGCATAATCCGGCTGAAATATATGAGAATGTGGTTGAGGTGGTAAGGAAGCTTACGGAGGATATTGACAGGACGCAGGTTGCGGGTATCGGGATCAGTAATCAGCGGGAGACATCTCTTGCGTGGGACAGGAAGACGGGAGAGGCTGCCAGCAATGCGATCGTGTGGCAGTGTGCCCGTGCGGCGGGGATCTGTGAGCGGATTGAAAAGTTGGGAGAGGCGGAAAAGATCAGGAGGAAGACCGGGATGAACCTTTCGCCGTATTTTCCGGCATCCAAGATCGCATGGATTCTGGAAAATGTGGAGGGAGCGAAGGAGAAGGCGGACAGAGGGGAACTGTGCCACGGAACTGTGGACAGCTGGCTTGTGTTCCGGCTCACAAAGGGAAGATCCTATAAGACCGATTACTCCAATGCTTCCAGAACACAGCTTTTTAATATCTTTGAATTAAAATGGGATGAGGAGATCTGCCGCATGTTCGGCATTGACCCGGCAAATATGGCAGAGGTGTGTGATTCGGATTCGAACTTCGGAGAGACGGATATCGAAGGCGTGCTGCCGCATCCGGTTCCGATACACGGCGTTCTTGGAGATTCTCACGGCTCCCTCTTCGGACAGGGCTGTCTAAAAGAGGGCATGACAAAGGCAACCTTCGGGACAGGCTCCTCCATTATGATGAATATCGGCGAAAAACCAGTGCTGAGTACCCACGGTGTGGTGACATCCCTGGCATGGAGCATGAACGGAAAGGTGAACTATGTACTGGAGGGAAATCTGAATTATACGGGCGCGGTGATCACATGGCTTAAGGATGATCTGAAGCTGATCAGCTCTCCGGGAGAGACGGAAGGGCTGGCCAGGGAAGCGCTTAAGGACGATGCGCTGTATCTTATCCCGGCATTTTCCGGACTGGGCGCGCCATACTGGGACAGCCATGCATCCGCCGCGATCATTGGCATGACGCGGACAACCGGAAAGGCAGAGGTCGTGAGGGCAGGCGTGGAGTGCATCGCCTATCAGATTACAGACATACTTAAGGCAATGAGTGAGGATGCAGGCGTAAAGGTTGAAGAACTCAGGGTTGACGGCGGTCCGACGAGGAACGCATACCTGATGCAGTTCCAGAGCGATATTGCAGAGACGGTTGTTCAGGTTCCAGATTCTGAGGAACTGTCCGGAATCGGGCCGGCATATGCCTCAGGCCTGAAGCTTGGCATCTGGGATGAAAGTATCTTTGAAAAACTGAACCGCAGGAAATATACTCCTAAAATGGACGGAGAACGCCGCGAGGAAAAATACGCGGGGTGGAAAGCTGCTGTGGGCAGGATTTTATAAAATCGGGGACGGGGTATTTTTAAAAATACCCCGTCCCCGATTCCTATTCTAACCACTTTCCTAATCGTTGTTGACAAGAATGGTTAGAATGGTTAGAATGTGGGTAGAATCTTTTAGGAGGTGATCGGATGATTTATCAAGAAAGCGAAACCGTGGAATTGAAGTCTATTGTAGTGGATGACATCAAGAAAGAGATTATAGCATTTGCAAATTGCGAAGGAGGGAAACTGTATATTGGTGTTCAGGATGACGGAACTGTGGTTGGTCTGGATGACCCGGATGGAGTGGCTTTGCAGATCAGTAATATGGTACGGGATGCAATCAAGCCGGATTTGACGATGTTCCTGCATTATAAGACTTTGAATGAGAACGGAAAACAAATCGTTGCTATTGACGTGCAGCAAGGAACGGAACGCCCATATTATATCTCAAAAAAAGGGCTGAGGCCGGAAGGTGTGTTTGTCCGTCAGGGGTATTCCTCTGTTCCGGCTACCAGCACTGCCATCCGGCGCATGATTAAAGAGACAGACGGAGATTATTTTGAAGAAATGCGGTCTTTGGAACAGGACTTAACCTTTGAGGCAGCGGAGAAGGAATTTTCCGAAAGGAATATCTTGTTTGGAGAGGCGCAGATGAAAACCTTAGGTATTATGACCCATGACGGTGTTTACACGAATTTAGGGTTATTGCTGTCTGACCAGTGTGTGCATACGATTAAAGCAGCGGTCTTTCAGGGAACTACCCAAAATGAATTTAAGGATCGGAAAGAGTTTTCAGGTTCCCTGTTCCGGCAGATGGATGAAGTATATGATTACATTGACTTTCGGAATCAGACTCATTCTTCATTTCAAAAATTACGTCGGATCGACCAAAGAGACTATCCGGAAACCGCTGTCAGGGAGGCGCTAATGAATCTGCTTGTGCACCGCGAGTATTCTTTCCGTGCCAGCACATTTATTAGCCTTTATACGGACCGGATTGAATTTACTTCGATAGGGGGTCTTGTAAGTGGAGTAACCTTAAAGGATGTTATGATGGGCATTTCCGTATGCCGGAATGTTAAGCTGGCGAATGTATTCTACCGCCTGGAACTGATTGAAGCTTATGGAACAGGAATTCTAAAGATTATGGAGGCTTATGCAGGAACCGGAAAGGAACCTGAAATTGAAACTTCTGACAATGCTTTTAAGATCATCCTCCCAAATCTGAACGCACCAGAACCAGATGCCGCCCCTCCGAAAAACAGTGTGGAGGAGGATGCAGTAATTGCTTTGGCAAAAGAACAGGGGATCTTCACAAGAAAAGACGTGGAAAAAGCGCTGGGGATTAGCCAGACAACCTGCGGACGGTTATTGAGGCAGATGATTGGAACAGGCCAGATTGTCCAAGAAGGAAGGGGCAGAAATACGCATTATCGCCTTGTGGAGTAAATCAGCGTATTTTAGAAAGTAAAAAAAGCTTCATATGTGTAAAATTTTGAATCCGGGAAGAGATTTGGTATAAAAAGCTAATTTTTTTGTGAGAATTTCCGATATATAAATAGTTGATATCCATGGGCAGCTGTGCGCTAAAGATAAGGGCAGCGCCCAGTTCTGGCTGACAGGAAGGAAACCTTCCAGCCTGACCGTGAAGAAAATCGTGCCGGGTAAAAGTAATGAGGAAAGTGTAGTGAGGAGACCATGAGGGAAAATAATAAGGAGAATCACGTACTGAAGGTTCAGATGTTTGGGACCTTTACCATGAACTATGGCGGTAAGCCCCTGGTGATGAAAAGATCGCGCCGTAATAATCAATTTACCAATCTGATGCAGGCCATGCTTTTTTACTCGGAGAAGGGTGTGGGAAGGGACTGGCTGGAAGACGTTGTCTTTGAAGACAGGGATGTTGAGAACCGGCATAATTCCCTCCGGGTGCTGATCTATAAGGCGATTAAGAAGCTGAATGAACTGGGGCTTCCGGAAGCGAAGTACATTTCTCTGGAAGACGGGATGTACCGCTGGACGCCGGAGATCAAGGTGGAGGTCGATGCCCTTGAATTTGACCGGATCTATCAGAGAGCGAAGACGGAAGAGGATCCGGGAGAGAGACTGGAATTATATCTGCAGGCCTGTTTTATGTACAGGGGAGAGTTTCTGGTGGATTATCCGGGAATCGTCTGGATTGGCTATGAATCAAAACGTTACCGGCAGGAATTCCATGATGCAGTTGCCCAGGCAGCGGCCCTTTTAAAAGAGCGGGAAGAATGGAGGCGTCTGGAAAAGCTGGGGAAATTTGCCGCTGTGGCAGCGCCATTTTCAGACTGGGAAGTACTCACAATGGAAGCATACATGGAGACAGGACGGTTTGGAGAGGCCAGAAAGCTCTATGAGGATACGGCGGATTATTACCAGATGGAGCAGGGAATCTATCCCTCGGCGAAAATGATGCAGGCAGTGGAGCGTCTGGGAAGCCGTATGATGCATTCCTATGAACTGCTGGATACGATACAGAAAAAGCTGACAGAGGAACCCGATGAGACGGGCCTGGGAGGATACTACTGCAGCTTTCCGGTATTCCAGGGCATCTACCAGGTGGTAAGCCGTATTATGGAAAGAGGCGGCCAGGCAGTTTACCTGATGCTCTGTACACTGATAGATGGAAAGGGAAACCCGGTGGAAAAGGAAGAGAGGCTGGAGGAATTTGGAGATCAGCTCAGAGAAGCGATCTGTAAATCTGTCCGGCATGGAGATATCGTAAATCAGTTCGGACGCGGGCAGTATCTGGTTCTGCTTATCAATACTACCCGGGAAAACTGTGAAATAGTGCAAAACCGGATTAACCGGAATTTTAATACAGGCTATCAGCGGGTTGGCGTAGATTATCATGTCAACTGCGTGGAATGCGAATGGTAATTGGGGACGGGGTAAAATTAATTTTACCCCGTCCCCAACGGGAAAGGTTAAACATACCATATATAAAATTAAAGTTCTGCCTTGTTGTTACGGAGGATTGTGTTCTTCCGAGGGATAAGGTGTCTGCCCTGCGCGGCGGTATGGGGGAGATGCTTCTGAGGCAGAATTGTATCAGTGACCGGGATTGTAAAAAATGCAGGTATAAGGCTCCTTGTATTGTGTATAAAGTGTTATATACGCAGATGAAGAGAAAGCCTGCTTTTATGCAGGGAGACGACAGTACCGGCTATCTGATTGAGTGTGAGAATCAGAGGGAAAGCTTCAGGGCCGGGGATCGGTTTTTCTTCTTTCTGACTTTGTTTGGAGACAATATCGTATATTTTGGACAATATCTTCAGATGTTTTATCAGCTGGGAGTAGAGGGAATCGGGAAGGATGCCGCAAGGTATGTGATCAGTGACATTAAGAATATCAGAGGGGATTCTTTGCTGAGAGGGAGCCAGATTGTGATGGCTGATTATTGCCCGGAGACGGTTTATGATTATGTTGTGAGAAGGATGAGGGAATTAGAGAGGACGGGGTGTAGGAATGAACTGGTGTTCCATACACCGGTTTGTCTGAAATATCAGGGAAAATATATCCGGGAATTTCAGCCGGAGGCGGTCTTCCAGGCATTGTTCCGGCGGATTATGATGCTGGATTATTTTTCTGAAGTCTATATGGATCAATTTGAGCCAGAAGAGTATCCGCAGATTGTATGCCAGAAGGCGGATATGTGTGTTGTGAGAAGATATTCGAGTACCCAGGATTCCAGGGTGAGTCTAAGAGGCATGACGGGGAGCGTAAGATTCCATGGGATCACCGAAGAGTATCTTCCCTATGTACTGGCAGGGGAACTGCTGCACATAGGGAAAAATACGAGCTTCGGGTTTGGAAGATATACGCTGGAATAACGGCACTGCGCTGCATAATGCATCCGTACAGCGGGAAGACAGATTCACCGGGTTTTGTCCGGAACATTTTAAAGCCCGAGTCTCCGCGACATTTCGATATAAGATGTCAATGCATGCTGTATGTCGCTTATATCATAGGCTGTAGTTTCAGAGGAAGCATGGTTTGTCTTATTCCGTTCGTTCTTTAAGGTCATATGAAGCTGAATGAGCTGGTTGACCAGGGATTTGCTTTCCGTAATAATTACATTTATGCCGTTTTCTCTTCTGCCGCTATAATTTTTTGGACTGATTGTGATCCTGTTGCCAGAGCGGCAAGGCCGTACTTTGCTATAATCTGTACGGGCGGAGATTGGAAGATATTGTCTTTGTCCCTGTCTCTGCCCGGCTCTTCTTACACACAAAAATCCATATTGGTAGAAGATATAATTATAATCGCTCTGCCAGGAGTCTTTTGCATTCCGGATAGATTCCTGGTATGAATCGTCAATTACAGTAACATGGTCTTTTTCTGTAAAACAAGCTCCTTTCAGCAGGTTCTTCTTAATGATTACTTCCGGCATCCTGCTTTCAACCAGTGTCAGCGCCTGCTGATAGAAGCCTTTCTGAGTACACCAGTCTATCTCATCAACCACAGATCTGTTAGGTGAGAGGAGATTCTGGTAATTTGATTCGATCAGGCTCAGAAAAGAGGAAAGGTAGCTGCCGGATGGTTTGTTTCTTTTATATTTATTAAAGGCGGATGACAGCTTGCTGAGCGCCCTTTCGAATTGCCGCATATTGCATAGCTGGATTCCTTTTGCTACATCAGTCATACGTTCAATGATCTCGGCATCAGCGCTGTCGGTGTTTTCGGCATCATAGAATCGGATCAGGGAATCGGTCCGTCCGTAATTAATACATTCATTGATTCCTGACACAAAGTCCATGACGTGGATGACCTCTCCGGCGGGTATGATCTTTCCGGTACTGTTTTTATTGTTATACTCTACGGAAAACAGATTCTGGTACTTTATGGGGATTCCTTCGATCTGCATTAAAGATAGGATGCTATTTAATAATTCCTGTGTTGTACGCAGTCCCCCATGTGTATCTACAAAGATCTCTGCCTGCGGGCCGCTGCCCTTCGCGGGTACAGACCGGATCTCTTTTAAGATGTCACTGATGGTCTGTGCAGTGTTTGCATGATTCCCGTCTGAGGAACCAAAATCGCGGAATATGATATCCTGCTCCTCATATCCCTTCGTGGATGCATAGTCCTTGATGCTCCAGACAAAATAGTCAATGGGAGATATAAGCCCTCCTTCCGGACCGGTTACCGCTCTTTTCCCGGGTTCCGTAATCTGATATGTTTCTCTGGGAGAGTAGACAGCATCTGTGCACAGCATAATGATCTCATCTAATTTTTCGCCCTTACCGCGAAGCTGGTCAATCAGCATCTTCGGGACAGGTTCTAATTGATAAAAATATTCTCTGGATGTATCATTCTGATCAGACAGGATCCGGGACTGCTTTAGCTGTCCATCAAATGGAAATGTGCTTAAAGCAAGGATAAGAATATTTTTTACGGGGTGTATTTCGTTTGTATGACAGGAATAGAGTGGAATGCATAAGGGGGCTGGGTTTATCTGGCTGGACATAATGAATCTCCTTTATCTGTAATTTACTGGCCCGGATACTCTGCAGCGGGGTGCCCGGTTCCGTGTATAGTAACCTACATTATACTACATTATAAAATAATTAGCAATTTTTGAATATCGTCCGAATCGTTACTATGAGTGGACGGTTAGTCCGTGAATAGTAATGATTGTTAGTATGAGCGGGCCATGAATAGTAGAAGGAGAAGGATGCGTATAACAGGAGGATTTTAAGATGAGGAATGTATTTATTAATTTTACAAATCATCCGTCTGAATTATGGGGAGCGGAGGAAAAGCATACTGCGCTTCAGTATGGGGAGATCGTGGAACTTCCTTTTCCGGCTGTTGATCCTCAGAAGGACAGGGACTATATTACCAAACTGGCAGAAGAATGTGTGAGCCGGATGCTGCTGCTGAACCCGGCAGCGGTATTATGCCAGGGAGAGTTTTGCCTGGTATATCAGGTAGTCTCAAGGCTGAAGGAAGAAGGAATTACTGTTTTATCGGCCTGCAGTGAACGGATTACAACAGAGGAACAGGGGAAAAAAGTCTCGGTTTTTAAATTCAGACAATTCAGAGAATATTAATAGTTGAGTATCTAAACCAGGGGAGTATAATAGAAAATATAAGAAACGGAGAAATATTGTAATAAAAGTAACTGTACGGCAGGTCTTTACAGTTACTTGACAGACGATATTTCATCCGGAAGAAGGAGAGGGAAAGATGCGGTATTTGATGATCCTGGAAGTATCACAGAAGCAGGCATATATCTTTTCAAGCAATAAGCTTAAGGAGAATATTGAGCATTCTGAGAATATTTGTCAAGTGACGGATATCCGGTATTTTCAGACTATAGCAGACATGGCAGGCATACCATTTTCAGAAGAAGGCAACCTTGTATATTCCGGCGGCGGACACACGGTTCTGGAATTCGAGGACAAGGAGACAGCGAAGAGCTTTGCTTATGCGGTTTCCAGAACAGTAAGACAGGAATTTGCAGAGATTGCCTTATATATTAAAGTGATGCAATATGATGAATCAAGAACGCCAGGAGAGAATCTGGAGCAGCTTACAAAAGAATTAGAGGTGAAGAAGTCTGTCCGCAAGGCTTCGTTTCACCAGGGTTCTTTCGGCGTAGAACGTATAGAAGCGTCTGCGAGGAAGCCAAAGGCATTAGAAGGGCTCATAGAGCGGATTGAATATAAGGGCGATAAAGAATACAAGCCCGAAGGGTACGATATGCCAAAGAGATTCAGCGACCTGGGCAATTCAAAATACAGGTCCAGCTTTATAGCCGTTGTACATATTGACGGGAATGCCATGGGAAAACGTGTAGAGCAGGTGAGGAAAAAGAATGAAGGAAAGTCCTGGAATGACTATAAATCAGAATTGAGAAAATTCAGCGACTCCATTGACACGAATTTTAAAGAAGCTTTTAAGGAGATGACAGATAAAGTGGCGGAGGGCCTGAAGAAAGGGGCTAAGGACAAGCTTGATCTGGAATACCGGTATTTTCCGGTCCGGAAGATTATTCTGGCAGGTGACGATGTATGCTTTGTGACTGAGGGAAGGATCGGGCTTGAGGCTGCCAGGATCTTCATTGAGCGGCTGGCTGATAAGAAGAATGACCAGGATCATCAAAATTATACTGCCTGCGCCGGAGTTGCGATTGTCCACCAGAAATATCCTTTCTATAAGGCTTATGAGCTGTCAGAGATGCTATGCTCCAATGCCAAACGGCATATTGCGTCCTATGGGACAGAGAAAGAGGCATGTGCCATAGACTGGCATATTGAATTTGGAGAACTGGCAGATACGGTTGAAGAATTAAGAGAGAATTATATGACAGATGACGGCTGTCATCTGGAGCTGCGTCCATACCTTCTGTGGGCGGAGCCTGATGTATGGAAAAAGGAAAGAATCCGGAGATATGACAATTTCAGAAGGCTGATCTGCGGTATCAGACAGGAAAAGATCGCTTATGCGAGAGGCAAATTAAAAGAGTTCAGAGAGGCTCTGAGGTCTGGAGAGAAGGCTGCGCAGTATTATCTGAAAAGCAATCTTCTGGAGGAGCTGTCACTGGCAGGCTATGAAGGAATCTACAAAGAGCTGGAATTTGACCAGTTATTTTCCGGGCAGGGATTAGAGGGAAAGATCTTTGCGGACACCTGCGACGGGGAGAGGCGGTCTCTGTTTTTTGACAGCATTGAGATGATGGATACATTTGTGGAACTAGTATAAACCAATTTAAATAACCTTACGTTTCACTGGTCTGATTTCCCGATAGCACATGTGTAAAAGCCTCAGCGTAGCCCGCTACGCCTACGTTTTTACACATGCACTCTCGAAAAAGCATCCTCAGTGAAACAGAAAGGCATTTAAATTGGTTTATACTAGATGTATAGATGGCAGATGCGAAGGAGGAAGGGCATGCAGTTATTAGTGCATATGCAGTTAGAATCAGACACGATATTTGGAAATGGAATGAGCATGCCGGGAGGAGAAGATATCTGTGTACAGACAGATTCCCGGGGATTTCCATTTTTAAAAGGAAGCACATTAAAGGGAATATTTAGGGAAGAGCTTATGAATTATCTCACCTGGATAAAAAAGCCGGAGAAGGAGGCCTCTGACATGGTCAGAGATCTGATGGGAGAGAGTGGGTCAGATGACACAGTATGTCTTCATAAGCTCGTATTCTCTGATCTGACGCTTCACCCGGATGTCATTGCAGGGATAGAGGAAGAGGACGGGATTACCAGTCAGGAGATCACGGAGATGTTAACCTATCTGCGGACATTTACCGAGCTTGAAGATGGGATGGCAAAGGGGGAGTCCCTCAGGGTGGCAAGGTGTATCAAAAAAGGACTGAATTTTTACGGAACCTGTACTTGTGCAGGGGAAGATGCGGAAACAGTGAAAGAAGTGCTTGCCCTCATCAAATGGGCCGGGAGCATGAGGAGCCGCGGCTTTGGGAAAGTACGTGTAAGAGGGGAGGAGATCGGGTAATGAGATATCTGGACTTGGAGATTCAGAATGTTGGTCCTCTCAGGATTGCCAATGACGATACCAGTCAGCAGGGACAGACGGATACACTTTATTACATACCGGGAAGCACCATAAGAGGGCTGGTGATCCATTCTCTGCGTAAGGATGAGAAGAAATTTGAGAAAATGAAGAAGGATTTATTTTCTGATAAGGTACATTTTATGAATGCCTATCTTATGTCAGACGGTAAGAGGATGATTCCGTCCCTGAAGGGATTCTATGAGGATAAAGCAGCCTGCAGGGGGAAGAAGGAGATTGAAAATGTGCTTGTCAGGGATATTGGACAGGGTAAGAAAAGGGCGTCCCTTGGCCGGTACTGCTATCCGGAAGGGGAAAATATCTTATATGGCAGTGCTGCCATGGGAGAGAACCTGAATATTAACCGGGGGCGGGAAGGAAAAAGAACCGTCTTCCGCAGCCAGTATATGCAAAAGGGGCAGAATTTTGCCGGATATATTACGTTTGACGACAGCATAGCAGATGAGGTGGTCATGGCTGTCCGGCAGGTATTTTCAGACAGTTTTTATATAGGAAACAGTCGGTATTCGGGCTATGGAAGGTGCCGGTGCGTCAGGGCGGAAATCGAAAGAGGCATCCCTTATGGTGAACTGAGGATCCAGAGGGACAGGAGCCGTTTTTACATGGTTCTGCTGTCTAATATGTCCATGAGGAATTCCTGGGGCGAACTGGCCGGCCTGGATCTGGAGATCCTGTCAAAACGGCTCTGCAGCAGTCCCCTTCGTCTGGACAGGTGCGCGTCTTCCGTTGTGGAGGTCCATGGGTATAACCGTTCATGGGACGGCGCTATCCCATCTGCCATGATGTACGAGGCCGGAAGTGTATTCTGTATTGAGACGGAAGATGGCAGCGCGGTCAGCGCAGAGCATTTTGCCAAACTGGAAGAACAGGGAATCGGAATCCGGAGGAATGAAGGCTTTGGACAGATCATGTTCTTTGACGGGTATGACCGGTTAAGGTATAAGATTCCTGCAGATAAGAAGGAAAACGCGGATGATGCCGTGAGCCTGCCGGGCGGCCATGAAAAAGAAGTAGACATGGACATGAGGATTGCAGCGAGGGGGCTTATGATGCACCGTATGGAGAGGGCCATGGAGCGGTATCTGGTAGATCATCCGCTCAGGCTCTCAGGAATCTCGAACAGTAAACTGGGGATTGTATTATCAATCTGTATGGAGCTGCGGTATTCCCCCAGGGAGGCAAAGGAAAAGATGTTGGAATTCGCTGCACATTCCCAGGAGAAGGATGAGAAAAATAAGAGGCATGACGGGAGGAAGCGGCAGGATGCTTTGTACAGATACATAAGCTCTGTACTGGAAGAGGATTTGCTGGAGAGACTTGGCATGAACCAGAAAAATAAGAAGATACTGGGCGTGCCCGTATCAGAGGTGCTGAGTGAAGAGGAGATCTTAGGCCGCAAACTGCAGCTAATCATAGAGCAGATCCGTTATGCAAACAGGGAGGTGAGAATGCATGCAGATTGATGTTAACCAGATGTGTATCTATAATAAGGTGGCAAAATATACAATTACTGCCCAGTGCAGGGAGCCTCTGCATATAGGATCCGGGAACGGGAGCAACGGGGAGGTGCTGATTCATCCGGTGAAGAATGTCCCCTTTGTCCAGGCAACTGGAATTGCTGGCGCTCTGCGGGAATTTTATTCAGAGGATGAGATACTGCAGAAAAGACTGTTTGGGTCCTCATGCCAGGACAAAGAAGATACGGAAAGCAGCAGCCATGTATTTTTTACAGATGGTTTTTTCCAGGAATCTGCCATACATACGGAGATCCGGCCAAGGCTTCGGATAGACTCGGCCACTGGTACCGGACAGTCCTTTAAGATAAAGGGAAGCCAGAAGAACAGCGGATCGAAGTTTGAGATAGAATCAGTGGCTTCCGGATCGCAATTTTCTTTCTCCATCTATCTCTATGAAAAGGACGAGAATCTGGAGGATGCGCTGGAGAAGGGACTGAAAGCGCTTCACAGAGGCGAGATACAGCTGGGCGGCCAGAAGAGCAATGGCTGCGGGTATGTGAATCTGCTCACCGTGAAAAAGGCAGTCTATGACATGTGTGACAGTCGTGACAGGAGCTGCTGGATTGATGAGAATAAAAAAATGGCGGACATCACGAAGCAGATCACAGATACGGATGAGACAGACAGCAGATGGATTCATTTTGAACTGACTGGAAAGACAACAGGGAGTATTCTGGTGAAAGCGATTGCCGTGACAGAATACGGAAAGGATACGCCGTCATCCGTAAATATACGGAATCACAGGAAAGAATATATACTGCCTGCAAGTTCTGTAAAAGGTGTTGTAAGGAGCCAGATTGAGAAGATTGCCGCGTTCAGGGGCATGGGAGAAGAGTGCGTAACGGAGCTTTTTGGAAAGGAAGCGGACGAGAACGGCGGAAAGACCGGAAGACTGCGGTTCTATGATTCTGTCATCGGACAATCGAAGAAAAATGAGAATGCGAATCTGCAGCACAGGCTCCATATTGATAAATTTACAGGAAGTGTGATGTACGGCGGACTCTTTACGGAGAAACCTGCCTTTGGAGAGATTACCATCTGTGTGGATATTGAGAAAAATACAGACTGGGCCTGCGGACTGGTATTGATGGCATTGCGGGATATAGCGCTGGGAATCCTTCCGCTTGGAAGCGGCAGCAGTATTGGAAGAGGATATCTGGATGGAAGCTCACTCACAGTAAGGTGCGGGAATGAGAAGTTACTGGAGATTGACTGTAAGGAAAAAAAGATACGAAGGGGACAGGAGCAGGTGAATCAGTATTTACATTCACTGCGGTCATATAAAGAAGGATAAGGCATATGGGACAGATCATGGAACAGATAACAGAAAAGTTAAATATGGAAGAAATAGAAGCAGAAAAAGCAAAAGAACAGATAGGCCGGTATGATTACATCATCGCCCATATGATCAGTGATCTGCAGTATGGAGTTCCCGGAGATGTACAGATCCAATGGGATGAACTGGTGGAATTAAGGGCATTTAACAGAACAGAGGAACTGCATGTGTTTGAGCACGAGTGGGATTCTCCGGGGAAATTAAGAGCAGTCCGTATTTCTGAGACAGAAGGGGGAGGAGACTGCCTTGTGAAATCATACCGTATGAGAAACGGAAAGATACTTAATATAAAGGAGTATCTGGCAGCAGATGAGGACGGTCAGGCAGTGGTCGTATATACAAGACCTTTCGCGGTAACAGAGGAGGCAGAATATGGCAGGGAATAATGGCTATGTGGGAGCGCCCTATAACTTTATCGGGCTCAGTAAAAAAGTAAACCATGTAGAGAAGGAGAATCTTCAGGCTCATAATGTAATCAGTACAGAATTGAAGTCCGGAAGGATTCAGTATGAGATCGAGGCCGTGACTCCGGTCTTTGTGTCAGCCGGAAAAAACCAGAATGACAGGACAGAGAGATTCTATCAAAACTGTTATGGAGAGAAAGTCATACCGGGCAGTACGATCCGGGGACTGGTGCGGAGCAATGTACAGATCTTAAGCTCTTCGTCAGTAAGAGATGATATCCAGAATGCCATCCTTATGTACCGGGATGTGGCCGGAAGAAGAGAGAAAAATTCCAGAAAAGATGTATACGACACCCTTCTGGGAAGCGGATTCCTGGAGATACCTGGAAAGGATGGCGAGAAAATAAGAATCTCTGTACTAAAGAATGTGAAAGCCGGTTATATCAGAAATGAAGGAGGAGCCTATACGATTATTCCGACTGTGGTAGATACGATCGACCGGGAACGGGGAAAGATGAACTATTATGTGGTAAGTGAGCGGAAGATTATTGAAGACAAATTCCACGGGTTCGAATTCCTGAAGCGTATAGAGCTGCAGCACAGGGATGCACCCTTTTATTCAGAAATGCGCAAAAACGGCATCCATTACAAAGGAACAAAGAACAAGAACTATCGTCCATACACAAGAAAGATAGGATACTATCTAAGAGGCAGTCACCAGGTTACCGGGATTACAGAGCCGGGAACAGGAAAGGAAGCAGGCCTGCAAAGCGGATACCTCCTCTCCTCAGGGCCTATGAATGAAAAGAAAGCAATCTATGTTATTCCGGAAATCAATGAAAAGGGAGAGAAGATTCCGATTCCCCAGGAAGATATAGACAGCTACAGGAGAGATTATGAAGGAAAAAAGAACCAGATCGAGACCATAGACAAGAAATTTTTCCTCCTGCCGGAAGACGGGGAGACAAAGCCTGTGTTCTATATTTATATAGAAGGAAAGATATACTTTGGATTCACCCCAAGGCTGCGCCTGTTCTATGAGAAGGACATCTATGCAGGAATACCAGAAGAACAGATGGAAGAAAAGGTAGACTACTGCCAGTCATTATTCGGCTATGCAAGAGAGAAAGAGAGCTATAAGTCCAGGCTCTCATTCATGGATGCAAAGCTGGAGACAGGAAGCGGAAAAGAGCTTGACGAGGTCTCCCTGATTCTGGGAGGCCCAAAGCCAACAAGCTATCTGGACTATCTGAAAGGAATGGGCGGCAGGCCGGCTACATACAACGACTTGTTCGAACTGCGGGGAGTCAAGCAGTACTGGCTGAGAGAGCGCACAGAAAGAAGCGAGACCGGCACGAATGATAAGGTGGCAACCCACTTCCGGCCCTACAGCGAAGGAACCATATTCAAAGGAGAAATCCACTTCCATAATCTGACAGAAGAAGAACTGGGAATGATTCTCTGGGGACTGCTTCTGGAAGAAAACAGCCAGCAGAATATCGGAAAAGGAAAACCATACGGGTATGGAAGAGTAAAAATCCGCCTGACAGCACTGGAGACACTGGACCAGGAAAACCTCTACAGTGATTCAGAATTTTGCCTGAACCCATATGAACCCAAAACAGATAAAAAAGACCAATATATTAACCTGGCAAAAGAAGAAGTAATCAGATTCCTCGGAAAAGACATCCAGGACGAGAAAAGATTAAGAGAATTTTTCCTTATGAAAGATGCATCAAAGATTCCCGACGGGAGAAGGACGCGGTATATGAAATTGAATGAATATCAGGGACGTGTAAACAACAAAGCTCAACTTCCAGAAGTGGGAGAAGTAGTAAGGGGAGATACCGAACAACATTACAGACAGAAAAAGAACGATTCCCAGAAACCATATGAAAAAAATAAAAAAGGAAAAAACCAGTCCCAGAAACAGAAAGGCCGGGCACAGGAGTCGGTCGGGACATCCTTTGGAGATCTATTGAAAGGAATCAAACTGGACTAATTGCGAATTTGGGACGGGGTATTTTTAAAAATACCCCGTCCCAAATTCACTGTTTCTGGGTTGATGTTTTTTGGTAAAGGTCTGTTGTTGGTATCCATGAGACTGTTGTCATAATACCTGATTTCTAAATAGTCCATGACTCTTTTCATGTTGTCCTGCATTAGCAGGCAGATATCCCTTAAGAATCCTTTTTCGCCTCCTGTCTGCCATTCTTTCAGCCTTCGGAAGTAATATCCTTTGTATTGGTCTGTGATGATGAATGGGACAATGTTGTTACGTAGGCATTCTTTGAACATGATGAGTCGCCCGGTTCGTCCGTTGCCGTCTGGGAATGGAACGATGGGAATGAGAAAACTATACATAAATCTCCCAACTTGTTAAATTGTTGTATTATGAAAGTCTGTCCATGCAGGATTTTTTAATAAGCTCTCCTGAATATTTATCAAAGCTTTTACCGCTGTCTTAAACTCAATTCGATCTTGTTCTCTGAGGACATATTGGTTCTGCATGGTTTCATACGCTTTGCGGACACCGCTATTATCCCCAGCCTGTGTAAAGAATATAAATTCTGTCGGAACAATGCCAGGTATTCCATCAAGGCGTCCTTGTTCCTCCTTCATACGAATTTCCAAAAGGTGCTTTAATTTATCTGAATCTGATAACAACGCGGATACTTTCGGATGCTGTGCAATAACTGCTAAATCATAAATATGCTTTGCCGCTTCAAATGCTCGCTGATTTATGGAAGAATGACGAACATACGCTTCTGCAGCAAAAAGTTTGTCAACAAAAATCCGTTCCAAAGTGATGGTCTGAATAAAAAATGGCTTTACATCATACACTGTTTCAAGAATCTTCTTTTGTTCCTCTGTCGCCAGGTTGTAAAGCATCGCAGATATTTCTAAACTATCCACCGGTTCACTAATCGTAAAAGAAGTTGCTTCCACTTTTAGCTTGCCAAAACGTTGCAGTGCATCGTCCGTATCAAAAGCAGTAACAGGATCATATGTATAAACCGCAATTACCTCAGGTCAATGTCTTCTGAAAAACGGTTAGTCGTTTTCAGTGCTTTATAAAGGGCTGTTCCGCCTTTGAAATAAGCCGGAAGTCCGTCTGCCTGAAAATTGGATAATTCCTGCAAGATTAGCAAAACATAATAATCCTTTTCCAGTACATCTGTCCGATATCCTGTCTTTTCATGTATGTTTTCAAGCAAAAGGCCAAACGCATCTTTATCTTCATGTAATTTCATACCATAGTTCCTCCCATACTCGCGGTATGTGCAAGGCACAATACCGTATTATGATTATAATAACGATCAGCAAATGCCAGCAGGACTTTATATTTCAGCTCTTTTTTCTGAATATAGTCCGCAATAATCTCATAAGGGTGTTCTTCATCTACCGGAGCTTTTTCTGACAAATCTAATGCGTCAAGTATTCGCAGATATTCTTTATTTTCTGCTGTGACAGGAGCCTTGGGTGGTCGAATCACAACACCAAGTCTTTTATCTGTTCTCATACAATCTTTCACCGCATTGGTCGCCAATACACGCTCCCGCGGCATCTGGGAAGTCAGCCCCATACGGTGAAGGATTGTTAAGCCGGTTTCATACCCAATATCCGGCAACAAGTATTTATCCGCAATCAGCTTTTCCTTGTTAATTCCCGTTTCACCAAAAGGCGTCACTGCTGTACGATAGTAAATTCCTTTTTGAAAACATCGAAGTTCCGGTAGGAGTTTTCCATCCAGCACACGCTTTACCGCAACTGCCGCCGCTGCCGCCGCTTCTTTTTCTTCCAAATCATAAATTGCTGCAATTTTCTTTGCAATCTGCCCCGTATAAATTGGCATCCCTGTTGGCACTGCTGTTAATTGTTCGCACACAAAAGTTGTATAAGTTTTTCGCATATCCTGTCCTCCTCTCTGATATAATATATACAAATTTCAACATCGTTATTCCGCTATATTATATCATCTTTTGTGGAAATGTCAATTTGCCTTAATTTTTGAAAAGGACATCCACCTAAATAAAAGATGAAATGTCCTTTGGCATGTACGCTATTCAATTTTATATACAAAGCAGTTTGCCGCTGTTATGCCGCCTTCTGCAAGTGTCTCTGTGTTACTTTGTAGAAATCTTTTGCAGACAAACCAGTTTCAACGCCTGTCAGATGCAAAAAGTGATCTACCGGAAAAGACACCTCAAAATACTCTTCACCATATACATATAAAAACGCCTTACCTGCCAGGTTCTGGCTATAAACACTTGCAGAATCAATGATTCCTTGTCGTATCGCATTTTTCTTATCTGCTTTAGTTGCCATTTATACCTCATATGTAAAGAGGAGTGTGAAAAACCACACTCCTCAAAGAAATTTTTTTAAAAGAGTTTTCTGCTGGTTGTCAGCCTCGGTATCCAGTTAAGACACCCATAACGGTGTGGAAATCATTAAGTCCCCCACATGGACTACAACTTTATCAAAGTTGCCAAGCTCAATGCCCAGTCAAGACATCTTATGAGATGGAAGTTTATCCTGCTCCATCTGCAGCACAACTTTTAACGATGCTCTTACATCGAGAACATTTCTCCGTTTACATAATCCGTCTATGAGTGGAAATACTGGAAGGGAGGGCAGCGCTTATGTTGACGATTGAAGGACTTATTGCAGTGC
Organism: Lachnospiraceae bacterium; assembly: GCA_910576335.1. Classification (GTDB taxonomy): domain Bacteria; phylum Bacillota; class Clostridia; order Lachnospirales; family Lachnospiraceae; genus CAPEBR01. Next base: position 98,368 of record CAJTIU010000008.1, on the reverse strand, counting down.
TCAGCCTTTGTGTTGGTTGCTTTAGCCTCAGATATGCCATCGGGCGTAACGATAATCATAAGACACAGAAATAGCCGCCCCGGTTTCGCAAACTCAAGCGGCTACTCTGTAGTCTAATCTGTTTCGGGCCAGCCGTCTTCCGGTGGCACTCTTTTTCTGATTCCAATATAATATAAACGGTTACTGATTTCAAGCTTGATCTTCTGTTACTAAAAAAATATAGCAAGGGTTGTTACTATTCACGGACTAACCGTCCGCTCATAGTAACGCATCCAGCCCATTTAAAGTCGCTTTCAGCGAGGGGCTGGATGCCGGATACCACCACTTTATCGGCTCGGATGCCGTGCAGCGGGGTGCACGGCCCCGTGAATAGTAACCAAGGGTTGTTACTATGAGAGGACGGTTAGTCTATGAATAGTAACCCATACCTTATCAAGAAAACTGGATTAAATTAGTAAAAAAATGCAGCAAGGGTTGAGAATTTTGGAAAGTGGTGTATAATATAAATAGAGTGTTGGGAAGAGGAAGAACAGAGTGATGTGAACGGATATTTTGACTGAAAGAAGAACGAGCCAAAAAAATAGGCTGAAAAAGTGAATTATCAGAATATTCTGTGAATTACTTGCAAAAATGCGTCTTGAAAGCCTTGTAAATAGCGGTTTCCCAAGGGGTACCGTAGAAATGAGGAAAGCCCGATTGAGGGCATTGACACCCATCAGAAAGCTCAACTACAGGTTTCAATTCTTCTCGTAGAAATGAGGAAAGCCCGATTGAGGGCATTGACACGGTTTCTTGGCTACGATAAACTCATCGAACATGAGAGTAGAAATGAGGAAAGCCCGATTGAGGGCATTGACACATACGCTGAAAACCTGCTTCCTCCATATCATATTCGTAGAAATGAGGAAAGCCCGATTGAGGGCATTGACACACCATAACCAACATCATCATTGTTATTACTAATTTCTTCGTAGAAATGAGGAAAGCCCGATTGAGGGCATTGACACATCTTTCCCATAACTGCAGCTGCGTTTTTTGTTGTTGTAGAAATGAGGAAAGCCCGATTGAGGGCATTGACACAGTGAAGGCATATCATAAACCTTTGCGATATTTTTGGGTAGAAATGAGGAAAGCCCGATTGAGGGCATTGACACACTTTTGAGGTATCCTCCTCTACTTTGGGGTTGTGTAGAAATGAGGAAAGCCCGATTGAGGGCATTGACACATGTCACGAACAAACTCACGGTAGTGGTTCATCTTTGTAGAAAAGAGGAAAGCCCGATTACGGGCATTGTCGCCATGTCCCATCATGAGTTCCGTCTCCATTGTCTGCCGTAGAAATGAAAAAAGCCCGATTAAGAGCATTGAACAGATATCTCTGCTGTGCATGATGTCCATTCAAAACACGTAGAAAAAAAGAAGCCCGGGTCAGGGCATTGTCTTTTTGTGCAAAACAAAGCAAGGAAGGAGGGAAAAACACAGTATTTACTGCATAAAAAGATAAAATAATAAGAATGGAGAAACAAACATGAAAACGAAAGAAACAAAGAGTTTAAAGGAACTGGCAGAGGTATGGATGGCAATGGAGAGAAAGACGCTTGATCAGCGTAAGAAAGCGGAGCAGTATTATGAAGAACATTTAATGCCACCGATCATTGAGAATTACAAAGAGCGAAATGCCGACCAGGTATTCGAACAGGTTGATTATCTTATTTTATCTGTAGGAACATCTTACGAACCGTTAATCTTAAACATTTCTTTATTACACCCAAAACGTATTTTGTTTTTATACACAGAAGAGACAGAGAGGATATTAGATAAGATTGTAAAATTTCTCAACTTGGAGGCAATGGACTACCAGAAAAATCAAGTAGAGGCAACAGATTCTCTTTCGATTTATCATGAAATTAAAAGGGCTTATCTCTCATGGGACAGACCATCAAAAGTGTATATTGATTTCACCGGGGGAACCAAGACAATGTCTGCGGCAGCAGCACTGGCAGGTTCCCTTATTGATGTCCAATTAGTATACGTCGGGACAGAGCACTATCTGACAGACTTCCGCAAACCCGAGCCGGGAAGTGAAGAATTATTCTACATTGATAATCCCATAGAAGTATTCGGCGATCTGGAGTTAGAGAAAGTATTTGCCTTAATTGAGCGCTATAATTATGCCGGGGCAGCAGAAAAACTGATAGCATTAAAAGACAATATCCCGGATCCATTAAACAGACAGAAGATCAAGTTCGTATATCTGTTAGTCAAGGCATACGAGCATTGGGACGCACTGGAATTTGAAGAAGCAGCATCCCTGATGGAGCAGCTTCTCCAAGAGCTAAAACGTGACTATCGTATGTATAAGAAGATTCTCATGATGGATTTTCAGCCTGTCCTCAGAAATCAATATAAGATTCTGCGTCAACTGAAAAAAATCCCTGAGCTGATTAAAGAGAGAAGCCAGGAGAAGATCCTAAGTAACAAGGCAATTATGATATCTCTTATGTACACCATGTTTGAGAATGCGAAAAGGCGGGAAGAGCAGGAAAAATACGATATGGCAACATTGCTCTGGTACCGTCTTCTGGAAATGATTGAGCAGAGAAGGCTTATGACATATCAGATCTATGTATCAAAACCGGAATATCAAAAGGCAGATTTTTCGAAAGCGTCAAAAGAATACGACGGGTTAAATTCACAAGAACAAGTCAATTTATTGAAATCCCTGAATCTGAATTTCAAAAAAGAACTCTTCCGCGGCAATGATAAGGATTATCTTCCTAATCCGATTGCATTGCTGGATGGGTATCTGCTGTTAGCTGCGCTGGGAGATAAGATCAGCTTCGGCAGGGACGGAAAACCGGTAAATCAGTTAAAAAGAATACGGTCTATGGTATCTCTCCGGAATAATAGTATATTTGCCCATGGATTAGGTCCGGTGGGAAGTAAGGATTACTATAAATTCCGTGATTTTGTGACGGAGATGTTCCGGAATTTCTGTGAGGTTGAGGAGATTGATTTCAGTTTATATGGAAAAGCCTGTCACTTCCTGAATCCGATTAATTCAAAGTATTACAGGATTATGGAGGAAGAATAATGAGCGTAATATACGTAAAAGAACAGGGTTCCCACATAAGAAAAGCGGGAGAAAGAATAGAAATCATAAAGCAGAATCAAAAGCTGCTATCATTTCCAATCTCTAATATAGACGGTATCTCAATCATCGGCAATGTTCAGATCTCTACCCAGGCGCTGACATATCTTATGGAAAATGGAGTGGATGTGAGTTTGTTTTCTTATTCCGGTCGTTACATCGGTCAGGCAATGGCTGATTCTTCAAAAAATATTTTCCTGCGATTTTCACAATATGATACATATCAGAATATGGAAAAGCGTCTGGATATGGCTAAGACCATTGTGTTTAATAAGATAGAAAACCAGATTAATGTTGTAAGGGAGTACCGCTACAAAGATGGCTTTTCACCCAAAAAGGAAATAGAAAAGATGAGAAAACTTCAGGGAAGTTTAACCTCGTGTAAAACATCAAATGAGATATTAGGAGCAGAAGGGATGTGCAGTAATCTTTATTTCTCCTGTTTTTCTCATATGATAAATTGCCAGTTTGAATTCAGAGGACGGAACCGCCGGCCCCCGAGAGATCCCATCAATGTAATACTCAGTCTGGGGTATACATTTTTAACCCGGGAAGTATGTTCGGTTTTAGAGGCAGAATCATTTGAAGTATATCTGGGATTTTTATACGGAATCCGCTATGGGCGGAAATCACTTGCGCTTGATATTGTGGAGGAATTCCGCCAGCCGGTTGTAGACCGGTTTGTGATAAGAAGCTTTAATAAAAGAATTCTGAATGAATTTGACTTTGAAATGGAGGATGAAAGAGTAATCTTAAATGAAGAAGGCTTCCGGAAGTTCTGCAGAAATTTTGAGAAGTGGATGCTTGGCGGTGAAGGAGGGACAGGGAAAAACTTTAGGCAGATTATAAAACAGCAGGCGTCAGACCTGAAGAAGGCGATTCAGAATAAAGAGCCATATCATCCTTATCGCTGGGAGGGTACGAATGAGATATGTGATTAGTTATGATATTGAGTCTGACCGGACCAGGAGAAAGTTGGCAAAGCTTTTGGAGGGGTATGGGGTAAGAATTCAATATTCAGTCTTTGAATGCAATCTTACGGATAAGAGGTTTCAGAAACTTTATAAAGAAATATTTCAATTAACTTCTGGGAAAAGCGATGGAAGCGTGAGGTTCTATTCAATTTGTAAAAATTGTGAGGATAAGATTGTTACAATTGGAAAACCGTTAAACGAACTGAAGATGCTGCAGTCAGAAGTTATTATTATTTGAGGAGGAATTATGAGTCTGTATAATAAAATTATTGATCAGCAAAAATTGCAGAATGCGTGGAGGCAGGTCTATAAGAATAAGCCGAAGGAGGGAGTGGATTTTGTTACATGCGAGGAATTCGAAGAAGACAAGAAGAATAAAATAAAAGAATTATGGATGGAATTATCACAGCAGACATATGAGTGCATGCCTGTGCAGCTGATTCCGATCTATAAAGGGGAAAAGATGAGATTTATCAGCTTATATACAATGCGCGATAAAGTGGTGCAGCACTCGTTGGCAAAGGAATTGTCTGTGATCTTTGAACCTGATTTTTCAGACTGCTGTTACGCATACCGGAGTGGGAAGTCCGCGCTGCATGCATCACAAGTCATACATCAACAGATATTGGGGATGAAGAACGGGTATGCTTTCCGTGCAGACATTCATTCATTTTTTGATCACATTTTGCATGATGTGTTAGTAAAAAAGCTGCGAAAGAAAATCAGGGAAGACGATGTTATGGACTTGATCCTAAAAGTATTAAAGACAGCATCTTTGGAAAAGAATGGAGAGTTAGTTGAAAAGAAGCTGGGAATTTATCAGGGAGCTACGGTAGCGCCCGTGCTGTCTAACGTGTACCTGACGGAAATGGACAGGAGGATTGAAAAAGAGACAGAATTCTACATTCGCTATTCAGATGATATACTGATCTTTTTTAGAAGTCTTGAAGAGGCAGAGGAATATAAGGAAAAGATTTCTGGCTATCTTGCAGATCTGGGACTGGAATTAAATGACAGCAAAACGAAGGTTGTTCCGTTTGAGGAAGGATTTGAATTTCTTGGGTATCAATTCAACCAGACAGGAAGAGCGATTCCCGAGAAGGCAGAGAACCAGTTAAGCGACAGATTAGAAGAGGTATGGCTGAATCCGAAATATCAGACGTTACAATTACGTCTGGAGAAGGGGTCTGAGATACTGAATGGCTGGGAACAGTATTTTACAGATGAGCGGAAGATTAACAGTATACTGGAGTATGCGGTATGGGTGTATCAGATGGAAAAAAGGGGAATGCCGGATCTGGACGAGATGAGTAAGAACAGGCAGGAATTTGACAACCCATATAAGGATGTTGCCGTATATCTGGCAGGTATCTGGGATAAGAATCAGATGCGGTTACAGGAACTGAAAGAATATGAAATATATTATTCTTTATCAAAACTGGATTCAGATATTCTGTTAGAATCAGAGCATCCTTTGGTATCAGAATTACTCGGCACATACTCCAGATATATGGTGCGGGAGACCGATGAGATAAGAACAGAACTGATTCAGCTCTATTCGGATCTGAAGATGTATCAAAAAGCAGAAACTTTGTTAGAAGCTGACCTGGGTGATTCCAGAACTGCCGATATTGTCAGATTAGAAGATCCGGATACAGAGAAGGAACATGCCAGGATCGCTCTGAGTGCAAAGGAAATATCCAGGTATATGGATTTATTTGTTGGAAGAGAGGATCTGTATGCTCTGGATGGAGCTACGGACGGACACAGGCGTAAGAGCGAAGAAATCCTACAGCCATTGCTTGCAGATGTGGTAAAAAAACATCTGGAGCAGAAAGAAACAGTAGGAACTTACATTCAGAGAAGCAATGGGACAGTGAAGTACCTGGTAATCGATCTGGATATCTCGAAAGGAGCCCTGATGCAATGTAAAAATGAAGCCATGAGACAGGAATATATGGATAAATGTCTTCATATGGCAGCACATATTATGAAAGAGCTGAGACATATGGGCATGACAGGATATCTGGAGCATAGCGGGTACAGAGGGTATCATATATGGGTGTTCTTCTCTGAATGGATTCCTGCCCGTTATGCCAATCTATTGTCTGATATCATAGACCGGAAGACTGGAGGAATGAGGAGAGAGCAAGGAGAAAGCGGAATTCAGATTGAGTATTTTCCTAATAAAACAAGGGTAAGAAATGGAAAGAGGGGACAATGTATAAAACTCCCCTGGGGCGTTCATCCGAAAACAGGGAAAACAAGCTTTTTCCTGGATGCAGGATACCAGTACTATGAGCCGCAGAAGAAAATTCTGGAGGATGTAGTCCAATACTCAGGCAGAGTGGTTAAACGTATTGTTTCATCTTATAAGAGTGATGAAGAATATAGTCAGAAACATATGGAGGTGGATAGGGATTTACAGGAATTTGAACCAATGAATGACGCAGTGAAGACGATTTTAAATTCCTGCAATCTGCTTAGGTATCTGTGCCAGAAAGCGAAAACAACACATTATCTGTCGCATTTTGAACGGCTGACAATATTATATGTATTCGGGCATCTTGGAGAGGAGGGGAAGGAATTCGTACATAAAGTAATGTCATTTACATTAAATTATTCCTATCAGACGACTCAGAAGTTTATTCTCCGCTGCCCGGAAAAGCCGGTCAGCTGCCTGAAGCTTCGTGATCAATATAAGCAGATATCGGCAGAGACTGGCTGTTCATGTAACTTCAAAAGGACTAAGAACTGCTATCCGTCTCCGGTCCTTCATGCTCTGAAAAAAGCAGAAGAGAGCGGAGATATTACAATGCCTCTGTCCAGGTCACTTCCAGCGAATAAGCAGGATATATTAAAGGAAGAGATTAATGCAGGAGCGAAAGCACAGTCCATTGCGGAAAAGATGATGGAACTCCGGAAACAGCGGAGGAACATTGACAAAACGATAAAAAAATATGAAAAAGAACTGGCAGATATCTTTGATGACAGTAAAACGGATAGTATGGAAATTAAGATGGGACTGCTGGTTCGCAGAAAGAACGGGGAGAAGACAGAATGGATGATTGAATTATAAGAATATAATCGTTACTATTCACGGCTTAGGAATGCGCGTAAGCTGCGCAGGGTCTGCCCCAGCGAAGCGAGGGTATTCCATGAGAACATGATGCAGGGGTGAGGGGCGGTTTTTGCGTAGCAAAACTTGGAATGCCGCCCCGAATCGTTACTATGAGCGGGCGGTTAGTCCGTGAATAGTAAGTGTGCAAGTGTGCCCCAATTTAATAATAAAAAATGCAGTAAGGGTTGAGAATTTTTGCAAGTGGTGTATAATATAGATAGAGTGTTGGGAGGAGGAAGAACAGAGTAATATGAAGGGATATTTTGACTGAAAGAAGAACGAGCCAAAAAAATAGGCTGAAAAAGTGAATTATCAGAATATTCTGTGAATTACTTACAAAAATGGGTCTTGAAAGCCTTGTAAATAGCGGGTTCCCAAGGGGTACCGTAGAAATGAGGAAAGCCCGATTAAGGGCATTGACACGCACATCGAAGCCACCAACCATGGTCCATAAATTACAGTAGAAATGAGGAAAGCCCGATTAAGGGCATTGACACAGTCGGTGTCGGCTCCTCAGGCTCTTCTGGTTCAGTAGAAATGAGGAAAGCCCGATTAAGGGCATTGACACACTGAACTCACAATCGCCATTTACTTCAGATTCTACCCGTAGAAATGAGGAAAGCCCGATTAAGGGCATTGACACATTCCATTCTTTAAAATATAGCGTTTCTTATCATTCAGCGCGTAGAAATGAGGAAAGCCCGATTAAGGGCATTGACACATCCGACTTACGAACTTCTATCAGCTTATCCATCGGTAGAAATGAGGAAAGCCCGATTAAGGGCATTGACACTGTCATTATCTACCATTTCCACTGCCTCAGAAATCGTAGAAATGAGGAAAGCCCGATTAAGGGCATTGACACACCTTAGGTACGTGAACCACCAATGCCCATATAGCAAGTAGAAATGAGGAAAGCCCGATTAAGGGCATTGACACATCCCACGTTATAATAAGCCCGTGGGGAACCTGCCTGATGTAGAAATGAGGAAAGCCCGATTAAGGGCATTGACACCATTTTTTTGAAATCTACGTTTATGGGTTGCTTTATATGGTAGAAATGAGGAAAGCCCGATTAAGGGCATTGACACTTCTTTGTAGTATTCATTTTCTGGCATATTCACAATGGTAGAAATGAGGAAAGCCCGATTAAGGGCATTGACACACTATTATGTCTGTTCCTTTGAGCTGTTTCTTCTCTGTAGAAATGAGGAAAGCCCGATTAAGGGCATTGACACGGTTCCACGGCTGGCCATAATCCAGTTATTCTGTCTACCGTAGAAATGAGGAAAGCCCGATTGAGGGCATTGAACAGATATCTCTGCTGTGCATGATGTCCATTTAAACACGCAGATAAAAAGAAGCCCGGGGCAGGGCTTTTTTGTGCAAATCAGGGTAAGGAAGCTGCGTTGCCGTTATTAAAACGGATATTTGCGGCAGCACATGAGCTGTATCATATTTATTGCTATTTTGAGGGATATGATTCGGCTTTATTGCAATTTGGATCAATTTTAGCATCTGGTATTATAGATGAAGACGCAAAAGAGATGGAGGGTATGGAAGCAAATGCTTTTGCTGCTATTTTATTAGTTTTAAAGGAACGACTCGATGAGCAAACGGATGTGTACAATTTATCTTATAAAGATATTTCAGTGCAAACAGTTCTTAAAATAATGGATATTTTTGCAATTCCTCATAAGGCGGCGGTACTTCGCCTTTTGGAGGAAGAAAAGATTGAGGTTAAAACTGCAAAGAGGCTTTTGCAGGTCACGGAAGAAGAAATCAGTAAGCAAATTGAGATTACGGGAAAAGTTGCACGTTGGCAAGAGATACCAAAGGATTTCATTAGATTTGGAAGCTTATCAGAATTGATGTATGATGTAGAACGGTTGGATGCTGTTCGTGATGAACGGTTAGCAGGTGATAAGAGCAGATTGAGTGAAATTATGGAAAGCCTAAGAAAACAGTGAAGTAAGCTGATGTCCGCCGTTATGGCAGCACTCTATCAATCTGAATATAAAGCATTAGGAAAGCCAGATGTAAACGGCATTTTAGCTGTTTTTGCATCTGGCTTTTGTTAGCCTCATTTTCTTGAACTTATATTTTCCTTTTCCGTGACCGGATATTGGTTCAATAATCTCTGCCTGCACCAGATTGGAAAGAAGTTTGGAAGCACCTGAACCTTTCAGTTGAAGAAGTTCCATAATTGCACTTCTTCCAAACACTTCATCAAAACCAAACTTCTCAAAAAGTCTATGGATATGGAGAGTCGTTTTTACTGAGAAATCGCTGCCTTTTTCGGAAAGTACACTTTCAATATCCACACTTTTCTCTTGAATGTCCACTTTTCTATTCTCAATATCCACTTTTTCTTCATTCAAAAGTCCACTTATGTGAAGATCTCGATTGTGAAGTTCATTTTTCTCATTCAAAAGCAGATTTTTGAGAAACGCCTCAAGATATTCTGTTGTTTCGTGGATACCTTTTTGCAGATTCGTGTAGTTGGCACGAACAAGCGCATTTCTGAAATACCATGCATTTTCTGCAAAAATATCATTGATTGCAGAGAATCCAAGTGTTCTTAAATATTTGATGAAGAATACTGCGGTTGTTCTCGTATTTCCTTCTCCGAAGATATGGATTTGCCACAATCTTGAAATAAATACTGCAAGATGATGAATAATCTCGTCCATTGACAGTCCTTTATAGCTAAAATCCTTCTCCTGCGAAAAATCGTATTCAAGCGTTGCTCTTAGTTCCGAAGCACTGCCGTACATAACGGTTGCACCATCAAGCACCCATTCTTTCTTTGTGATGTTATAATCCCTAATCTTTCCGGCGTGTTTGTAAATACCCTGAAAGAGTTTGCGATGGATAGAGATATACTCATTCGGAGAAAATGAGAACGCTGTTTCAGAAAGAATTTCCGCAATTCGGGAAGAAACCTTATCTGCTTCTTCGGTACGCTCGTCATCAGACAAATGCAAGGGTCTATCTTCATAGTAGCTGTCGATAAGACTCTGTGCTTCCTTCATCGTGATTTTGCCTTCAATATTCTGAGTGGCAGTATCAATCAGATATTTAGAAGGTTTGAGTCCGTCCACCGCCTGAAGTCCGATTGCTGTACTCCAGGCATATCCTTTATGGGCTTTATCCGGTTCAGACTCCCTCAAATATTCCTTAAACGGGTCTTTTTCCATATCCACTACCTCGCTTCATGGTTTTATAACTTTGTTTCCATAATATTTATATACCAATCGCTCCATCAAAAGTATTTGTCTACTTTTTCTTTTTAGGCTTAGGTGCTTGCAATTCATTGTACATTGCATTAAATAGCCCTGTTAAAAACTCCTTATTATCAACATCTTCTACAAGCAGCATTTCCTTTGCCCCATCATACGGTAATTCATAAGTAACTGTCGGCATAAATGAAATTGCCGATTTTATCGGTTTTACAAGTAGTCTGTCATCATAAATTCCACCGACAATTTTACCACGATAATAAATGATATACTCTCCCATCATCGCACGGAAAGTAATCTCGTCCAATTCTGCCAACTGCTCTAATATAAATTCCAAATATTCTTTACTTGATGCCATTAGTTATCCTCCGATCTGATTTTATTTTACTCGATTTCTTTTTTATGATTTAAGTGTATTCCAATATGTCCAATTCCCAATATAATTGTTGCAACGAATAAAAACGGATTTCTTATTACCGTTTTGCATTTTTCCGGTGCAACTTTTCTTGGGCCTAAACAATTTGACATGTCTACGAAACAGTGGTAGAATAACAATATAAAAGGTACTGCCGATAGACGGCTAGTCCACTTTATATTGGCAAAAAATAACCGCTATGTTTGCAGACACGGGCGGTTATTTTTTTGTCTTACTATCCTTACCAATCGAATAGCCAAGACTAAAACAAGCCACGTATAAACTAATGATTGCAATTAAGCTTTCGATGGTGAGCATACGCAATGTCCTCCTAAGTGAGATTTCTGCAAGCAGATTTTTTATGTAATCAGAGCTCACAGTTCTCTGTCGAAGGACTAACCGCCTACCGTTATGGCAGTACCCATAACAATATTATAGCAAATTTGTATGTATCTATCAATTATTTTTGATAATATCCAAGCTCTGCCGTTCCGTCTTTGGATAATAGAAGCACCTTTCCCCGGAAACGGCATGCCCCCTGCAGCTAAAGGTCTGACCCTTATGGCTGAGAATGTGCCGCCCCCTCTGTTTGGAGAACTAGATTTGACACGCTTGAAAAAGAGCGGTTTTTTGAGTATAATGAAATTGTGGCAGGGATGGGGACGTGACAATCTCACTGCCATTGTGTCAGATCCGGATGTGCTTGCCTGCATGGACAATTACCATGTGCGGCTGATCGCACCGGCGCGGATGTCGGATGAGGAGATTATGAAATTCCAGTCCAGCCTGCGGGAAGTCATGCTCGGGAATAAAATATGATGAAAGTGAAGAGGTGGTCAATGTGTGTCAGGCGATTCAGGAAATGAGGAAAGAATCTGAACAGAAGAAAGCAATGGAAGTAGCTGAAAAATTACATGAAATGGGACTTGATACAGAGAAAATTGCCAAGGCAGTCGGTTATGCTGTGGAAACTGTAAAGGGTTGGCTTGGGCTTGAATCATAATGCATAATGATGTGTTGATGCCCTTGAACTATATTTAACAGTGGGTACTTGCAGGCGAAAGTATTGAGGAATGGCTTAAAATCAAGGGGTTTAAGGCTTGGTGGGGTTCATCACGGTAGGTGGTGGCCCCTATTTTTCTGCTCCAACCATTATCCATCGTTTTCTGCGCGTAAAATAATGCTTCCGCAATATATGTAAAGCTAGCACCTACGCAAAGGCAATGAGTGCGTATGCCAATTCCACCAATAAAGAAAAAAACCGGCGGAAGGTCTGTGACGATCACAGCAACAGCCATGGATGACAGTAATGTGAAGGGGACTTATAAGATCAAGTCCATGAAGGTGTGGTAAAGAAGATAGCCATATTCGGGAAGAAGACTGTGAAGGCAGGAAAGACGCTGAAACTCAAAGCCAAAGTAACAGCTACAAAGAAAGCAAATAAAAAGATCAAATGGTCGAGCAGCAATAAAAAATATGCATCTGTCAGCAGTTCCGGCAAGGTGAAGGCTCTGAAGGCAGGAAAGGGATTCCGGCAGTGTTCCGGAATCCCTTTCCGAAAGTTAGAAATCGTTTCTCTTTTGATATCTATCAGAAATTCATAATCCGCTCAAATGTCTTATAGTTGCTGTCATCCCTGGGCGGACAGTAAACGGCAAATTCGATTACCTTAAATTCGTACCTGCGCTGCTTCACTACGTTTTTCATTGCCCGGGCTACAATCCGGGGAGGATTTAAAAATGCCCCGCATCCAAATGCGCCGAGAATCACCACTTCATTGTCCTCTGCCGCAGCGATATCAAGGATTCTGCCAAGCCGTTTTTCGTGTATTTCCAGCAAATCCCTGTCAGTAAGGTGTGCCGGGGTATTTCCGTCTCCGGGATTCATAGAATTAGAGGGACGCTCCCGCAGGTTCGGAGCCGCGCAGGTAATCACGTTTACCTTGTACCAGTCTTCTTCAGGCAGCAGCTCTGGAGCAGCAGTATCTGACTTGAACACCACAACATCCGGTGTATAGATACAGTCATCATTGTGCAGCGGGTTCCGCCCGGCCCGGTGAGGCGAATAGAAGCCGTCCCACATGGCTTTCTCATTTAAATTAAAATACAGGGTGGAGCAGCGGCAGAGCGCCTCCTCCTGTGCACTGGAGCCCTTGATAACGCCGCCGCCCGGATTCGTGGCAGATGCAAAATTTAAGACAGCGGTTTTCTGCCCCTTATACTGGGAGGCTGCCTCAAAGGTGCGCCTTTTTGATACGGCCAAACAGGCCTGTGCCTCGTATTTCCTTTCAGGACTGTCAGACCGTATGAGTTCCTTTGAACCTAATATTAACTTCTGGTTTTCAGAAGAATACCTGACAGCCTGCACCAACAGCTCATTTGTCCTGCAGAGCTTTTCCGTATCCTGAAAAATACTTATGTTTTCATTCCTTCCCATTTTCAAATACACCTCCAGATGACTTGTCAAAATTATCAAAAAAGTCTATTAGCTGCGTTTCCGACAAGGGCTTTGAAAAAAAGAACCCCTGAATACGATCCATCTGGAGTTTATAAGCCTGTTCTGCCTGCGCTGCTGTCTCAATACCCTCTGAGACAATAAGATAAGAATTTTCATGCATGATGTTGCTTAAAAGTTCAATGGTTTTTGACCCTTTCTTAGATTCTTCCATCAGACGCATAAGTGACACATCAAATTTGATCACCTCAAATGGAAGCCGCAGCATACTTGAAAGATTAGAATATCCGGTTCCAAAATCATCAAGATAGAAGTGAATTCCTTTCTCAGACAAGTATTGCATGATATTTTTTACTTTATCGAAATCATCCGTAACGGTTCTCTCTGTAATCTCAATTCGCAGCTTCGAACCTTCAATATGATTCTTTTCCAGATTCTCTTCAATCCGGCTGACAAATGTCGGATCAAGGATCTGCTGTCCGGCCATATTTACAGATACTGTCTTAAGAGGCAGCTCTTTATGCCTGCCCAGGAAATCACAAACCTTTTCCAGTACAATCCAGCTAATACTGTCTATCAGACTGCTTCCTTCTGCCAGTGGTATAAATTCTCCCGGGGAGATAAACGAGCCGTCCCTGGCAAACAGTCTGATTAAGGACTCTGCTGATGTGAATACTTTATTACGGCAGTCATAGATCGGCTGATAATAGATCTGGAAGGTTTTCTGTTCGATCGCATACCTTACTTCATCTAAGACATATGTTTTACGTTGAAGGGCCTCCTCAAGTTCTTCGCCAAAAAACAGAATATCATTTTGTGCCTTTTCCAGATAAACTTTATCTGACGCACCATAATTGAGCCGGTCTGTCAGACCATTGTCCGATATATCAGGATTTAGAAACATATGGACAATCTGCGGCATAAGGAAAATGTCATATGTTTTATCGTTCGCTTTCACATGCCATACTTGTTCAAAACGTTCATGAAGCTTTTTCACAAAGCTGTCAGCATCAGACTGGCTGCACTCCTTTCCAAGCAATATGAATCTGGCATTGGCGAACCGGTATGCCTTGTAATCTGGACTGAAGGAGTCCAGAAAAGCGGACATATCTCTTAGAAACTGATCGCCGACTTGTATGTTGTATTTGTGATTGATTCCTGGAAGCGCGAATGTCTGCAGCATAACCAGATGCGCACGCATTCCCATCCCGGCAGCAGTTTTCTTATCCGCGAAAAACGTCACCCTGTCTCTAAGATGCGTCAGTGAATCATAGGTTAACATGTTCTCCATTGTGTTTACTATCCTTTCTTGACCAGGTAAACATAAGGTTCAGTAGTTTGAATCCATTATAACCTATCGCGGATATTTCCACAATATCTATTTAGAATATCTCGGACAACAAACGTTACAGTTGCTACTATTCACGGACTAACCGTCCGCTCATAGTAACGAATGGCCCTTACTATCTGATATCATACACACTTTTTAATCGGATTTCTTTCGCTTCCCCGGAAATAATCTTCACATGTTTTTCATTCCCATTTATATCAAAATAATTATCTGAAAGAACAAGATCCTCAGCAGCATTTTGTATTTCTACACCTTTTGCATATGTATCTGCCGATACAATGATTTCATCCTTTCCTACCCTGTAAGAAAGCTGCGGATCTTCATATCTGAAATATTTAGGATAAGAAAAAATAACTGTTCCTTCAGATATTATTTTCCCATCCTGTCTCAACTCATAGCTTACATACTCGGAAAAGATATCAATGTCTGGCAACAGCACCTTATCAAGCCATACACTGGAGAGCGCCGGAACCTTTAGTTCCGTAATGCCTCCGTCGCGTAAAACATCTGCCTTTGCATTCCGCAGTGCCCATGATACCTGCACACACTGCTCCTCTCTGGTCTCATTGGCTACATTTAGCTGGATAGATTTCTCAAATATAAAATGCTCCCGGTTCATATCGGCTTCCTGCGTCATCATCCCTTCCTCCTGGCAGGAGATCATCAGCGGAGCAAAGAAACGTTTCTCCGCATAATGTAAAGCCTTCCACCTTCCACAATAGTCAATAGAAGACCAGGAGATAACAGGCCAGCAATCATTAAGCTGCCATACAATCGCGCCCATGCAGCGCCCTCTGTTTCGTCTGAAATGCTCTACTCCATACCTGATTGCGTCTGCCTGTAAAAGCTGCGAGGCATAAATTACATTTTCAAAATCCGCAGGATACAGATACATCTGCTGCATATAATTCATGATTTTCCCATTCGCGCCATATTGCCTCTGATGTTTTTCCATAATATAAGAAAAAATATTCATATCCTTCGGGTCATCCGTAAAAGTTTCAATAGTCTTCTTACTGGGAAGAGACTGAAACCCAAATTCAGAAGCATAGCGGAAGAAATACTTACGGTATTCGGAAAAAGGTTTGTTCCCATGCCATACTTTCCAGTAATGCACATCTCCTCTGTCCGGGCCAAAGCCATGCCACATCAATGTGGGTATGACCCACACAGTATACGTTGATCATAGAACTCTTATCCATGGAATCTATGCTTTTATTCAGCTCATCGTCCGCCTGATGCACAGATTCGTAGAATCCCTCACTGCCCGGATACGACCAGTCGATACAATGGCATGCGCCATCCAGCGCTCTGCGGAGTTCATGCTGTATCGGATCAGAGCTGTCAAGTTCCTCTATCGTCTGCCACACCATAGACGCCATATAATAGAAATCATCTGCTTTTTCATCCAGCCACGCAAGATCAGCCCGCGCAATCTGATGCTCCTGCTCGGTGGGAATGCCGCCGCCTTCTAAGCCTGACCATAGGCGAAAGGTAATATCTACATCTGTTCCGCAGAGAGAATCCTCAAAAAAAACTTCCTTGTGATTGACGTCTACTCCCTGATACATCTCTCCATTTACATAAATCATAGATTCGAAGCCGGAGTTATTTCCAGCTCCCGTATTGCCATAATCAAATATTCCGACTATTTTTTTCCCTTTCCATTCAATCGGAATCCGCATATCTTTATGCAGCCAGAGAAACTTATCCCTTCCTTTCCAGGTCTGGCCTGTTTCGATAGTTTCACATCCCTGAAATGCCGGAAGTTCTGGATTCACCACTCCTTGATTATCTGCCATCGCCGCAAAGCATTTCAATCCGATTATATCCCTGTATCTGTACTGCTCTATTTCGCTGATACGCCTTTCTAATTTTCTGTCTGTCAAAAACATAATCTAAACTCCTTATATTTCTTTTTTTCATCTTATAGTCACATTTTATTATGTCAGCAGAGATATATCAATTCAAAGAATTCTAGTTTTGCTGAACATTATTCATATTACTGTTCACACAGGACTTTGCATTTACTGCAAAGTCCGTAAGAAGATGATTCAGGTGTGAGCAAATCCCATTCGCGTCTTTAACGCTTTATCTGATATCCGCAATAATCCAGCACCAGTTCACTAAACATAGCATTCGACCAGGAAAACCATTCCCTTGTATAGTTCGTATCATCATCTGCATGAAAACTTTCATGCATAAGCCCAGTACCGCCGTCGGTTTCCGCAAGCTTATGAAGTATCTCCAATTTCTTTTCTTTTGATTTTGCAGTCAGTCCCTCCATAGCCATGGCTATATGCCAGATATATTTTGCCGGTGTGTGTGGACTTCCAATACCGGCCGCTTTATTCCCCTCATAATAATAGGGATTCGCTTCACTTAAGATAAACCTTCTTGTATTTTCTGCTGCCTCTTCATTTTTTGCATTATAACCGAGATATTCCATAGAAAGAAGACTTGGCACGTTTGCGTCATCCATCAGATTATACTGGCCGAATCCATCTGTCTCATATGCATAGATCTCTCCAAATTCCTCTGTTTTTGTTATTCCATAAGCCTCCGTTCCTTCATAAATTTCCTGTTTGGGATTTATTTTTACTGACAAGTTTTTCATAATGCATAAATTTAAGCGTCATAGTTGTTAAATATTGACGTGTGTGTATAGAGTGTGTATAATTTATGTGTAAGGAGGAAACTCTATTGAAGCAAAGAGATTTAATAAAAAAACTTGAAAACGCTGGATTTATATTTGAACGACATGGAAGTAATCATGATATCTATGCAAGAGGTACAGAAAAAGAGGAAGTGCCGCGGCATAAAGAAATCGACGAACGATTAGCAAAAGCAATCATAAAAAGAAGGGGATTATGATATTTCCCTATTCTTTTCTTGAAGGATATGGTATATAAATTTATTTATATGAGGAGGAAATAAGAATGAAGAATATATATCCTGTATTTTTTACAAAAACTGAAACCGTTGTACTGGTAGAGGTTCCTGACCTGGAAATTTTAACAGAAGGAAAAGACATGATAAACGCGGTTGAAATGGCTCGAGATGCAATAGAATTAAAATGTGTATCAATGGAAGATGACGGAATAGAAATACCGTTACCATCTGAAATCGGATCACTAGATATTAATAGCGGAACATTTGCAGAAGAAGGCGTAACAGTTATATCTTGGGTTGATATTAATTCCGGAGAATACAGAAGGAAAATTGATACAAGAGCTGTCAGAAAAAATGTCACAATTCCAGGCTGGCTCAATTACGAAGCTGAACATGCAGGAATTAATGTGTCAAGAGTATTACAGGAAGCATTGATGAATGTGCTTAATGTGAAGCGGAGTTTTTAAATGGCCGGGCAGCAATAAAAAATATGCAGCCGTCAGCAGTTCCGGCAAGGTGAAGACTCTGAAGGCAAGAAAAAGGTAAAGATTACCACTATGGCTACAGATGGAAGCGACAAAAAGAAGACAGTAACAATTAGAATAAAATAGCTTTAAAATCAGCAGGATATCAGGGAGAATATGTGGATTGATTTAAAGATTAATACAGGTCTTTCATCTGTCAATAGTATCCGGTTTCTTCCGCACAGCGATCAGTCAAGTACTGAAGGACTGATAAAAAATGGAATTATAACCAAGTATAGAGTAGATATTAGTAAGGATAATGGGCAGACTTATGAGGCTTTGATTCACGAAGGGGAATATGACGATATCATCGGTTGACAGACGATTCGCTTTGATCAACCAGTAGAAGTTACGAATGTGAGGCTTTATTGCCTTGAGTCAGCAGATAAAAACAATTCGAATCCTCAGGGGATGCAGCAACCTGGGCAGTAATGCAGGATGCACTTAAGAAGGCAGAGGCAGTAGCATCGAATAAAGATGCTGTACAGACAGAAGTAGATAGAGCCCCCTTTGAACTGAGCGAGGCGCTTCGTAATCTGAAATAGACAGAACTGGAGAAGGAGGAGCTGAATTCCGCCATAAATTCAGCAAAGTCTCTGAAGAAAGAAGACCATGATAATCAAAATAACAAAGTAAGCAGAATACTCTGCTGTTATCTGCAGATGCCAACTATCTACAGGGCATCTGGCCTGGTAAACTAGAAGTCAGCATACAGCCCCCGCTGGAAGCGGGGGCTGTATGCGTTAGTTGATCCTTTCAATAATAAGAAAAATAAAAAAGCCTCAGAAATCTTGAGTTTCCAGGCTTTTCTAAGAGGCGCAGACCGGATTTGAACCGGTGAATCAGGGTGTTGCAGACCCATGCCTTACCACTTGGCTACTGCGCCATTTCTCTTTTCCTTTCGGACACTTGCTTATTATAGCAAATGTCCGGAGATAAGTCAATACTAAAATCCTAATTCTTCGCCTACAAATATAATTTTTATTCTTCCTGGATGCTTTGAGTACCTGGTAATTAAAAACTGGCAGCAGATCGTGTCAGGCATCTTGCAGTCAAAGCATGCACCGGTCCTGGAACACGGCGTATCTAGCCCGAAACGCTGGGCATTGATGGGGGCAGCTTCATTTCTTGCGCGGGAGAGGGCAGAGTCAAGATCCTTTACAACCTTATTCATGCCAACGATCATAAGGACATTCTTCGGGCCGTATGCGATGGCAGACACCCGGTTCGCATTGCCGTCTATGTTGACAAGCACACCGTCCTCAGATACAGCATTTGCACTGGTCAGGAAAAAATCACAGTCATATGCGGCAAGCGCAATGCTGCGTTTTTCCTTAGGAGTCCGGGCATTTTCCCGGTCATATTCCTTATAATTTCCCTGACAGACGGCCTCCTTAAGACCAATCTCCTGAATCGACATGGAACCTCCCCAGGTGACAGTGGAGCCTTCCGGAATCAATTCCAATGCTTTCTTAAGCGCTTCTTCCTTTGTCTCTGCATAAAAGCCCTCCATATTCCGCGTTTTCAGATTCTTAATGAGCTGCTCTCCAAGCAGCGCGTTTCGTTTAATTCTGTTCTGATCCATACATGCGTCCTCCAATTCTTTTTTATAAGGTCTGTGCATTCACTGCAAAGGCCTGCTGAATAGTTAGTAATTATCACTCATTATACAATAGAAAAAAGATTTTGGCAAAACATGAAAAAATCTGTTGACTTATGGGGAATTGATGATATGATGATACGAGGGTTGAAAGAAGAAATGAATGCAGAGCAATCTGCATATAGCATGATGTGAAAGACTGAGGTGGCTGATTATGGACTATAACAGGATTGTACAGAACATTCTTGATGTGGGAGAGGAGATGCTAAAAAGCGGCGCAGAGAATTTCAGGCTGGAGGACAGTCTGTACAGGATGTGCCGGAGTTATGGATTTAAACGGTATGATGTATATGCGATTCCGAGCAATCTCCAGATCACGGTAGAGACGCCGGAGGGAGATATCATTACGCAGATCCGGCAGATTGAATCAACGGACATTGACTTTGACAGACTGGATTATCTGAATAACTTATCCCGGTATGTGTGCGCGAATACGCCGGACGAGAAAGAGTTCCGGGAAAAATATCTGGAGGTTCTGGCAAGAGAGAAGCAGCATCCGGCAGTAAAGTATTTTGCAGGAATTATGGGAGGAACCGGATTTGCTGTATTTTTTGGATGTAATTTTACAGATGCGCTGGTGGCAGTGATTGTATCCCTGATGATTGTTGTTGTCGGAGACTGGCTCGGGAAAAGAGAAAGCAATCTGCTGATCTACAATATGATCCTCTCATTTCTCTCAGAGCTGATCATACTGGCAGCCATGAGGGCCGGCATAGGCAGCCATCCGGACCGGGTTATGATCGGAATCGTCATGCTCCTGATCAGCGGACTGGGCGTTACGAACGGAATCCGGGACCTTCTGCAAAGAGATTTTATCTCCGGCTCCCTGCATATTATGAATTCCGTGCTCGGCGCGGCAGGGATTGCATTTGGGATTGCCGTTGCCATACTGATGCTTGACGGAACATCATCAGATGGATTCATACTGAATCACAATATACCGATACAGCTGATTTCCTGCACAATTGCATGTATCGGATTTGCAATGTGGTTTAAGATCCGGGGACGTCAGGTTGTATACTCCGGAATCGGAGCCTTCTTTACATGGGGAATCTACATCGTAGCGGATGCCATGAAGCTTGGAAATTTCCGGGCAACATTAATAGCAGCAGTATTCGTAGGATTTTATGCATTTATCATGTCCAGGATTAACAAGGCGCCGTCCACCATCTTCCTGACAGCATCCGTATTTCCGCTGATCCCGGGACCAAACCTTTATTATATGATGTTCGGGTGCGTGACAAGTGACAGCAGCCTGGCAACCAGTGAGATGATTATACTGCTGGAGACATGTCTGGCCATTGCATTCGGATTTCTGATTGTAGACGTTGTATCCAGAAGTATCATGTACATACTCAAGACAGACTACCATATTGGCAAAAGCAGCTAACCGGAATTGCGAATTGGGGACGGGGCATTTTTAAAAATGCCCCGTCCCCAATTCGCAATTTCAACAATTTCTTGTAGCGAATCCTTCTATATTATGGTAAACTTGACACATGCATTTATTATAATAAAAAGAGGAGTGAAAGTATGAGAAGAAAAATTACAGTATGGCTAATTCTGATCAGCCTGGTGCTGGGCCTGTTTTCACCGGCTGCTGCCATCACTGCTGACGCCGCCTCACCGAAGCTTGGCAAGACCAGGCTAACCCTGGATGTTGGGAAAAAGCAGACTTTAAAGGTGAAGAATGCATCAGGCAAGGTTAAATGGTCCAGTAGTAACAAAAAGGTGGCTTCTGTGTCTAAAAAGGGAACTGTAACTGCCAAAAAAGCGGGGAATGCAAAGATTACCGCAAAGATCGGCAAAAAGAAGCTGGTCTGTAAGGTTACGGTAAAATCTAAGGCCGGTCTAAATTATAAGTCGGCTGGTCTTGAAGTAAAAGAGACGCTTTCCCTGAAATTAAACGGAGTAAAAGGTGGCGTCAAGTGGTCCAGCAGCAATAAGACAGTGGCTTCTGTGTCTAAAAAAGGAAAAGTTACTGCTAAAAAGAGCGGAAAGGCGACGATCAAAGCAAAAGCCGGAAAGAAAGCCTATTCCTGCAAGATCACTGTCGCACCCCGGAAGCTGAATAAGACTGAAGCAGATCTGAAGGCGGGAGAGACACTGACCCTGTCCCTCTCCAATTCCTTCGGCACGCTTAAATGGGCATCTTCGGACAACAAGGTTGCCACGGTCAGCAGTAAGGGTGTTGTGACTGCCAAAGCTGCAGGACAGGCTGTGATCTCTGTGGCCTGCAATAGAAAAAAATATTCCTGTAAGGTAACGGTTGCTGATCTTCCTAAGAAAAATCCCGGTGCAAAGATTGATATTGTGTTTACAAATGAAGGAATCGAATCTTTGGAAGCCGCGGGTGGAGGGAACACATACCAGTCGCTAACTGTCAGTGAGGAATCTGTTGTAATTACCGGTACAGTCACCTGTGAGAAAACGGAGCTTGCAAAGCTTTCCTATGACCTGCGTGACAGTACAAATGTACAGAAGGCGAAGGGCGCGCTTCCTGTTTCTGACAAGTTCTCTGCTACGCTGAAGCCAGGAACCGGAACAAGCACTCTGATTGTTACCGCAGAGGGTACAGATGGAACTACAGCAAAGAAAAATCTGACTATTGTACGCTATTCCACAAAGGTCACAATCGGAGAAAACGTGATTGGCCTGGATGAACCGGAATCAAAGGATTTCGTGAATCGTATTGAAGATATCAATTATACGGAAAAGACAGAAAATATAGGAGGATCTTCCATACCCCAGACCTATATTGACATAACAACAGATACTGGTTCACAGCTGGTTAAAAAACTGAAAAATGGGACATATAAAAAGGGAGACATTGTCTACATACCATCAGAGGAACGGCTCCCTACCGGCTTTACCGGCGTACTGGTTTCCTATGAAACAAATGGCTCTAAGGCAACCGTTACATTCCGCAAGCCCGATTTCTCGGATTTGTTCCAGGGTGAAGGATGCATAGAGGCCTCACAGATCGATCAGGAGAATCCGGTTGCCTTTACTGTCACCCCGGCAGATATGGCAAGCATTTCCGGTCAGACAAAAGCAAGAGCTTCCAGCAAAAAATATAGCAGACAGGCATTTCCGGCAGGTTTTTCTGTAAATCTGAACCCTAAGGTTGACCTTTCCGGAAACTCCATTTCCTTCGGAATGGATTTCAGCAATATCATTCTGTTTGACAAAGATATGGACCCGGACACGAAGGACCAGCTTATTCTCAGCGGCTCTGTCGGAATAGATGATATGCGCGCAGATACGAAGATTGAATGGAAAACACTGCTTCCTCAGCAGATCCGCTTTAATGAAAGCCACACTTCCAGGACGAATCTTAAGTTGACGATGCCTCTTGGGCAAGGAAAAAAGGAAGAGGATAAGGATGAAGAGTCCCTGAACATTACGGATATCGTAGCGGCAGCAAACGGTGAATTTAAAAATGAATGCGAGTACATGGGCATTACGCTCAGCGGCATTGATATGGATAACCGCATCCTCATCGGCATCGTAGGCATTCATCTGCAGCCATTAGTAGATATAGATGCAGCCGTTTTAGGGCATATGGATACTTTTATCGCCAAGACACTGGTCAGTCCGATTGCATTTGCAGCGCTGTATATGGATCTGGATGGGAAAATATCCGGCGACATATCACTGAACCTTGACTGCACCACTTATACAGAACAAGGGCTTAATCTGTACAACAGCAAATACAGTAATATAAAATACGATAGTCCTGTCAAACCTGACCAGACGCTGAATCTGGGCGAAGGCTACAAGCTTGAGACTTACTCAAATGAAAGAAAAGGCAGAGATGATTATTCGAAACCCGGCCCGGTCGTGACCCTGGACGGCAGAACTACCGCTGAATCCGAAGTGGCACTCGGGGCAATGGCAGGCGTCATGTATATGGGAATTGTGCCGGCTGACATCTATCTTGAAGCTTTCACGTCCTCAAAAGTCGAATTCGAAGGGAAGCTGGCTATCAAGAACGGGGTGACGGATGAAAGCCTGCACCGGGACAATCCCCCCGGACTACGGGCCTCGCTTACACTGGGAGCCGGGATAAGAGCAGGCTATGATCTGAAACTGACCCTTTCAGCCATAGTCAAGGTGTTGGGAGGAGATATCAACCTGGGCTTTGAAAAATCAGACTCTAAAGAGATAAAATTCCTGGATGTAAAACTGGATTTTCCTAAATACAGTCTGTGGGGGACAACCTCCCGGCTTAAAAAGCTTGGGTCAACCGAAAAGGAACTGCTTCCTGGCGCAGCATTCAAGATTTATGAGAAGGACAAGCTTGATGAGAACACAAAAAACTATACCGAAGCGATCCTCTCAAAATTCACCCCTGATTTTACAGGAACAAGCGAGGCAGACGGCTCCTACAATATCAAGGGGATGAAACGTAAGGAATATGTGGTTCTGGTAACCAAGGACAAATTCGAACCGCTGATAGAGACCATTGATTTTAACAGTGATGTAGAGAAAATATTCTGCCTGACACCGCTCCGTGATAAAAACTGGCTTGATGTGTGCCAGCCATGGAAATATGACGGATATCACGGAGAGACCTTTATCGGGGACGGAAAGGGTTCTATGAAAATATCAGGAGTGGAATATGATATCGGCTTTGTCCTGGATGGCGGCGACGCGGGAAGTCCGAATACTTACGCCTACTGGAATCTGGGCAGAAAATACAGCCAGCTTAAGGTACGTATCGGTCATGTGGACACATCAAGTGTACTAACTGCCACTCTAAAGGTTTACCTGGACGGGGCAGATGAACCAAACCAGACAATACCTATGGATCCAAAGGCCGCCAGCAAGGAATATACCATTGATTTTAATTATGCTAACACTGCTGTTTTCAAAATGGAACGGGGAGGCATATCCAACTGGGCACATGCACAATATGGTTTTGTAGAAGGTGTATGGTATGGGCTGGATGGTGCCCAGGGAACTGTCATCACAAAAGACCCCTTTGAAAACGCAGACTGGAACGCGGATTTCATGACGCTCTGCCCGCCATTCTTATATGATTCATGTGCCGTATACAAGGAGTCCGATGACAATATTATAAGTGTAGCAGGGGTAGAATATAATACAGGTTTTGCGCTAAATACCAGTGGAGGCGGTTTTGCAGTCTTCAACACAGATGGACATTTTTCAGACCTCGAAGTGACCGTAGGATTGACAACCAATTCTGCACGGACGTACCAGACAACTGCATATGTCTTTCTAGATGGAGAGACAGAACCATCCCTTGAGTATCCTCTAAAGCCTTCAACGATTCAGACACTGACAATTCCTCTGAATCATGCACACGGAGTGCGGATACAGTTAGGCAGCAAATCCGATTCCATGAACGGAGCTGGCGCTTCATATGGATTCGTAGATGGAAAATGGATTGGAGCCTCCTCAGGCGGAGGCGGCGGAGGAGGTGCGGGCGGAAGATAACCGCCAATTGGGGACGGGGTAAAATTAATTTTACCCCGTCCCCAACTACAATTGAGAGTTTGCCTTATATAAATTGCATAAGAAAACGAAAAAATCGCATTCTTTCCTGCTAAAACACAAGAAAATGCAAGTTTTGCTTGCATTTTCCTGCGTTTTTGAATAAAATATCATATGGTACGATATAGATACTCACGGCCGATGAAATCTGCCGTGAGTATCGCGCTAGCCGTAGCCGCAAGGCGGCATAATTCCGCATGCGGCTGTGCGGCAGATTTATCTGGCGCGCAGTATAACTTGCAATGGGTCTGCGAAAAGATGAGCTGACCGTAATAAAGTGCGCAAGGAGCGTAAATAATAAAATAAGCAGGAGGAGTCTGGGATGAAACCGTACAGTCAGTTGACGAAAGAGGAATTGGCGGCTCTTAAGAAGGAGCTGGAGAAGCAGTTTAAAGAGGTGAAGGCAAAAGGGCTTAAGCTGGATATGTCACGGGGAAAGCCGTCGAAGGCACAGCTTGACTTAAGCTGCGGTCTGATGGATGTTCTGAAGGGTGACAGTGACCTTGTAAGCTCTGATGGCGTGGACTGTAGGAATTATGGTATTTTGGATGGCATTTTTGATGCGAGGAAGTTGTTGGCGGATATGTCTGAAGTTCCAGAGAGAAGTATATTAATTTATGGGAATTCGAGCCTGAATGTCATGTTTGATACAATTTCCCGGGCTATGACTCATGGGTTTATGGGGAGCACACCGTGGTCAAAGCTTAATAAGGTAAAATTCCTGTGTCCGGTGCCGGGATATGACAGGCATTTTGCAATTACAGAGTTCTTTGGGATTGAGATGATTAATGTGCCGCTTCTGGAGACAGGACCGGATATGGATATGGTGGAGAGCCTCGTTTCCTCAGACGCATCCATCAAGGGTATCTGGTGCGTACCGAAATATTCAAATCCGACAGGCGTTTCCTATTCAGATGAGACAGTAAGAAGGTTCGCGCACCTGAAGCCTGCGGCGAAGGATTTCCGTATTTTCTGGGATAATGCTTATTCCATTCATCATCTCTATGAGGATAAGAAGGACGTGATCCTGGAAATATTAAATGAATGCATTAAGGCGGACAATCCGGATATTGTGCTTAAGTTTATCTCCACCTCCAAGGTATCCTTCCCGGGCTCAGGAATTGCAGCACTGGCAGCCTCCAGAGGAAATCTTGCAGATGCAAAGAAATATATGCAGTTCCAGACAATCGGACACGACAAGCTGAACCAGCTTCGCCATGTAAGATTCTTTGGGGATATGCAGGGAATGTACGAGCACATGAAGAAGCACGCCGCAATTCTCCGGCCAAAATTTGAGAAGGTACAGGAAGTGTTGGAGCGTGAGCTTGGCGGTCTTGGCATCGGAACATGGACCAAGCCGCTGGGAGGATATTTTATTTCCTTCGACTCACTGGATGGATGTGCAAAGGCAATTGTGGCAAAGGCAAAGGAAGCAGGCCTTATTATGACCGGAGCAGGTGCGACTTTCCCATATGGAAAGGATCCGAGAGACAGAAATATCAGAATCGCGCCATCCTTCCCGACAGTGGAGGAACTGGAGCTTGCGGCGCAGATCTTCGTGCTGAGCGTGAAACTAGTGAGTGTAGATAAGATGCTGAAATAAACAGATTGGGGACGGGGCATTTTTAAAATTGCCCCGTCCCCATTTCAATCTGGGACGGGGTAATTTTAAAAATACCCCGTCCCCAATAAATTTCAATGTAGACAAAAAAATATTCTATGTTTTCTCTGAATAAATTCTTATATACTTACCCCAACAACAAAAAACACATCAAAGCGTGTAAAGAAAGGGAGAAAAAAGTATGAACAAAAAAATTGTTTCTTTGGCGATGGCGACATTGTTAGGGCTTTCGCTTGCAGCATGCAGCTCTGGCGATTCTTCATCGGGATCAGACGATGCAGGATCTGCCGCAAAGACAGAGGGCGCGGAGGAGTCCGCAGAAGGTTCCTCGGATGTTGCCAACAAGGACAAGCCGCTGGTATGGTTTAACCGTCAGCCGTCCAACAGCTCTACAGGAGAACTGGACATGGCGGCGCTGACATTTAATGACAGTACATATTATGTGGGCTTTGATGCAAACCAGGGTGCAGAGCTCCAGGGTACGATGATCAAGGAGTATATTGAGAATAACATTGATAAGATTGACCGCAACGGTGACGGTGTAATCGGATATGTTCTCGCTATCGGAGACATCGGACACAATGATTCCATCGCGCGTACGAGGGGTGTCAGGAAGGCGCTTGGTACTGGCGTGGAGAAGGACGGCGATATCAACAGTGAGCCTGTCGGAACAAACGCAGACGGTTCTGCATCTGCAGTACAGGACGGGACACTTGAGATTGGCGGAAAGAAATATACGGTCCGTGAGCTTGCTTCCCAGAATCTTGACATTGATTACATCGGAGGCGACGGACAGACAGAGTCTAACGTTACAAACCGTCTTGGAAATCCGGGGCAGTACGATGCATTTGCCATCAACATGGTTAAGACAGACAATGCAGCTTCCTATACGGCACTGCTTAGCCAGTAATTTTTCGAATAGTTCCTTTCGGAAATGTGGTATCAGGGAGAAGTAATTCTCCCTGATAACTTTATCTATATAGGAAATTTTGTTGAATCTACAGATACAGGAGTGAGAAATAATGTCAGATAAGAAAGATAATATCGTCTTATCGATACGGGGAATGAGTAAGTCCTTTGGCCGGAACCGGGTGCTTGACCGCATCAATCTGGATGTAAAGCGCGGCACAGTCATGGGTCTCATGGGTGAAAACGGCGCTGGAAAATCCACGATGATGAAGTGCCTGTTCGGAACGTATCAGAAGGACGAGGGAACGGTTCTCCTTGGAGGAAGGGAGGTCAGCTTCTCAGGGCCGAAGGATGCTCTTGAAAACGGCATTGCAATGGTGCATCAGGAGTTAAACCAGTGTCTGGAGAGAAATGTAATTGATAATCTGTTCCTTGGGCGTTATCCCCGTAATTCCATGGGAATCATCGACGAGGGAAGAATGAAAAAGGAAGCTTCAGAGCTTTTCCGGAAGCTGGGAATGACGGTAAATCTTACCCAGCCTATGAGAAATATGTCTGTATCACAGAGACAGATGTGCGAGATCGCCAAAGCGATTTCATATAATTCAGAGGTGATCGTCCTGGACGAGCCCACTTCATCCCTGACTGTGCAGGAGGTGGAGAAGCTGTTTGAGATGATGCGCATGCTGAAGAGCCAGGGGATCGCGCTGATCTATATTTCTCATAAAATGGATGAGATCTTTGAGATCTGTGACGAGATATCTGTACTCCGTGACGGAAATCTGGTTATGACAAAGAGCGCTGATGATACGGACATGAACGAACTGATTGCGGCGATGGTAGGACGTTCTCTGGAAAACAGGTTTCCGCCCGTTGATAATGTGCCTGGAGACACGATTCTGTCCGTACGGCATCTGTCCACGAAGTTCGAACCTCATCTTCAGGATATTTCTTTTGATGTAAGAGAAGGAGAAATCTTCGGACTTTACGGTTTGGTAGGCGCCGGGCGCACGGAGCTCCTGGAGACAATATTTGGGGTGCGGACAAGGGCTGCAGGACATGTTTATTTCAATGGACGTCTGATGAATTTTAATAATGCCAAGGAAGCCATGGATCACGGCTTTGCCATGATCACAGAGGAGCGGAAAGCTAATGGACTCTTCCTTAAAGGGGATCTTACCTTTAATACAACCATTGCGAATCTGGAGCAGTATAAGGGAAAAATCGCTCTTTCGGATTCGAAGATGGTGAAGGCGACGGCTAAGGAAATCAAGGTTATGCATACGAAATGCATGGGACCGGATGATATGATTTCAAGTCTGTCCGGAGGAAATCAGCAGAAAGTGATTTTCGGAAAATGGCTGGAGCGGGGGCCGCAGATTTTCATGATGGACGAGCCTACCAGAGGAATTGATGTAGGCGCGAAATATGAGATCTATGAGCTGATTATTAATATGGCAAAGCAGGGGAAGACAGTTATTGTTGTTTCTTCCGAGATGCCTGAGATTCTCGGAATTACCAACCGCATCGGCGTTATGTCAAACGGAAGGCTTTCCGGAATCGTGAACACCACAGAGACGGACCAGGAAGAGCTCCTGAGGCTCAGCGCGAAATATCTATAGAATGAGGGAGATGGATGAAATGGCGAATGGAAACAACAGGATCCTTACGGCGGACCAGGAGATGGAGCTTCGCAGGCCGATTGAGGATCATATAGGAAAAATTCAGAAAAAAATAGACAGTCTCAGAGCAGACGGGACAGATAAGGTGATCTCTCTTCAGAACCAGATAGACGGAGCGAAAAGGGATCGCGCTCTTACCAGGGAAGAGAGAGACACAAGGATTGCCAGGGCGAAAACCGAGCTTGAAAAGGTAAAGGCGACAGAAGAAAAGAACAAGGGCGAGGTATCAAAGCTGATTACAGATGCGGAAAGTTACCTTAAGTTACATTACGACCAGCAGTACTACCAGCCGGTGAAGGCAAGCTGTGCTATGGAAAAAGCAGAGGCAAAGGAGAATTACCAGAAAAAACTCTCGCAGCTTGCGAAGGAACATCAGGGAATTCTCGCAAAGCTCTCTGACACCAGGGAAATTAAGGAAGAAAAGTATGTTTATAAAAACCGTCAATTTGATGCGAAAATGGTATATGAGAAGGAACTGCAGCGGATTAAAGACCGGAACCATGCAGCCTATACGTACAAATACCATCTGATTGATCTGCTTCGGATGTCAAGATTCACTCTGTTGGAGACGAGAGCCCAGAAGTGGGAGAACTATAAGTATACATTCAACCGCAGGGCTTTTCTCCTGCAGAACGGTCTGTATATTGCCATCATACTCATATTTATCGCACTGTGTATTATTACACCGATGGTAAAAAATGCACCGCTTCTTACTTATAATAATGTGTTGAATATTCTTCAGCAGGCATCTCCGCGTATGTTTCTTGCCCTGGGTGTTGCGGGGCTGATCCTCCTTACCGGTACAGACCTCTCCATTGGCCGTATGATCGGTATGGGCATGACGACAGCTACCATCATCATGCATCAGGGTATCAATACAGGCGGCGTGTTCGGGCATATTTTTGATTTTACTACGATGCCAATTGGGCTACGTGTGATTCTGGCCCTGGTAGTGTGCATTGTATTATGTACATTTTTTACAACAATTGCAGGCTTCTTTACAGCGAAATTTAAGATGCACCCGTTTATTTCTACCATGGCAAATATGCTGGTCATCTTCGGACTCGTAACCTATGCCACCAAGGGAGTTTCCTTTGGGGCCATTGAGCCAATGATTCCGAATATGATTATTCCGAAGATTAACGGATTTCCGACAATTATTCTCTGGGCGGCAGCAGCCATTGCTATTGTGTGGTTCATTTGGAACAAGACAACTTTCGGAAAGAACCTGTACGCGGTGGGAGGAAACCCGGAGGCAGCGGCAGTATCAGGAATCTCTGTGTTTGCAGTAACAGTAGGTGCATTTGTTCTGGCGGGCATCCTGTACGGATTCGGTTCATGGCTTGAATGTGCGAGAATGGTGGGCTCTGGATCTGCGGCATATGGGCAGGGCTAGGAGATGGATGCCATTGCGGCCTGCGTAGTGGGCGGCGTGTCATTTACCGGAGGTATTGGTAAGATCTCGGGAGTTGTAGTAGGGGTGTTTATCTTTACCGCACTTACCTATTCCCTGACAATTCTTGGTATTGATACGAACCTGCAGTTCGTATTTTCGGGAATTATCATACTTGTGGCAGTTACGCTTGACTGTCTGAAATATGTTCAGAAAAAATAACAAATGTTTGGATATGGCAAAGAAGAAGGGTACAGCTACAATTACAGTTAAAACATTCAATAATAAGAAAGCAACAGTTAAGGTGACGGTGAAATAGTAATCAGTTTTCTATGGGCTGGCGGGCATTTTTGGTTTTGTCAGACGCTGTAAAACGTGAAAGCAATTTTCGAACACGCTCTGGAGAAAGAATGTGGAGGAAGAGAAAATGGACAGGTATACCGTACTTTTGGTGGACGACGAAGAAGATGTAATACAAGTCATTATGAGAAAGCTGGACTGGGAGAAGCTAGGGTTTTCTGTGGTTGGGTATGCCTGTAACGGGGTGAGGGCCCTTGAACTGGTGGAGGAGTATCAGCCAGATGTTGTCATGACGGATATTAAGATGCCGTATATGGACGGGATGAAGCTGGCAAACCATATTAAGGCAGAATTCCCGATGACAAAAATTTTGATTTTTACCGGATTTGACGAGTTTGAGTATGCAAGGGAAGCTATTCATCTGGAAGTGGAGGAATATATTCTGAAGCCGCTGAATTCAATGGAGCTGACGGATGTATTTAAGAATCTGAAAATAAAGCTGGATCAGGAGATTAATGAGAAGCAGAATGTGGAAATCCTTCAGAAATATTATATGGACTCCCTGCCCTTTCTGCAGGCAAATTTTTATGCCATGCTAATTGAGGGGAGAATACGGGAGAACGAGGTGTATCAGCTTCTGAAAGATTATCAGCTTTCCTTTCCGGGACCGTTTTTCTGTTGTGTTGTGGTTCATGTATCGGCTACTCAGATGCCGGAAAATATGAATCCCCTGCTCTTATCTGCATCTGTCCAAAAGCAGGCGGGAGAGCGGCTGGGAGAAAAGTGGCAGGCAAAATCTTTTCCATATCTTGGAAATACAGTTCTGATCGCCCAGTTGAAACATGAAAATCAGATATCAGAGCTCACAGATGAATGTGACAGATTCTGTAAATATGCACGGCATATTATCGGCGCTGTGGTCACGGTGGGGATTGGACAGGTGTGCAGCAGTATTTCCGGATTGTCCAGGTCATACGGAAGCGCCAGAGAGGCGGTTTCCTACAGAGTGCTCTACGGGGTGTCCAGGGCAATTAATATGAAGGAAATTGTTCCAGGAGAAGTAGCTGTATCCGGATTTACGAATGAAACAGAACTGTCTAACCTGTTTAAAATGATCCGGCTGGGATCGGCCGAAGATATTGTGGATGCCGTAAAAAGATATCTCAGACACGCTTCATTTCATGAGAGAACTTTGCAGCAGTATCACATAGACATCATGGAACTGATCAGCTCCCTGTATCGCTTTTCGGTGAACAGTTCTCGGTTATTTCTGTGTCGACAATGCTGATTCTGGGAGTTGTCATGTATTACCGTTTTTCTGCAACGTCCCGGCAGGAAATTATACAGGCGTCTCTGTTGTCAGCACGGGAGGGATGCTTTCGGCGGCGGAGGAGAAAGAAGTGATAGAGCGGGAGATTAAGACGGGGGCAGACGCGCTCATTGTGCAGCCTGTTCCGGATTCTGGAACTGTTGATATGCTGAAAAAGGCAGAAAAGAAAATTCCGGTCATACTGGCGGAGCATTCTGCTTCGGAAGAAAGCGGCGGATCGGAGTTTCCGTGTGTAAGGCCAGACAATTATGCTATGGGGAAGGTGTTGGCAGATGAGCTGAACAAGGACTATAACGGGAAAATGGATGGAAAGACGCTGGGCATTATTTGCGAAAATAAAGAGTCCGGTACATGCGCTGACCGTGCAGCGGGGTTCCGGACGGCTATGGAGAACCAGGATGTCAGGATACTATGGAGTGTGTCGGACCCGGAACGGAAGAATGGGGGAAGCACCGGATATTTGGAAAAACAGAAGAAAGCTGACTTTGTGATTGCGTTGGATGATTACAGCCTGACTATGGCAGGAAAAGCTGCAGCGGCCAATGATCTCCACGGGGCGCTGGTGTATGGCATCGGCAATTCGACGGAATCAGTGTATTATCTCGACACAGGATTTGCACGGTGTATGGTGATGCCGGATGAATTTGATGTGGGTTATCAGAGTGTTGGGGAGGCGGCAGAAAGCTTTGGGTATCTGTTCAGAAAACCACAGAGCAGGACAGCTTCTTATACGATTCTCAGGAAGGATAACTTGTTTTCAATAGAAAATCAGGAAATTCTGTTTACCATGAGCCAGTAGGAGGTGGATTAACATGCATGCGAAAAAAATAGCGGCGCTGTGTGCCATTTTCAGTATCAGTATACAACTTTTGTGTGCCTGTGGGAAAGAACAGGCGGACGGATTAAACCAGATTCGTGTGGGAGTGGCATCCTATAATCAGAGTGACACATTTTTAAGCGGACTGGTAGAATGCCTGAAGGAAAGCATTCATTCCTATGATGAAAAGGGATATGAGACAACTGTAATGCTGCGGGATGCCGCCAGTTCCCAAAGGAAGCAGGACGACCAGTTGAAGGAACTTGTGGATGCGGGCTGTAATGTCCTCTGTGTGAACCTTGTGGACCGTTCGGCCCCGTCGGAGATCATTGATCTTGCAAAGGAATACGATATCCCGGTTATATTTTTTAACAGAGAACCGGTTGCGGAGGATATCATGCAGTGGGACAGGCTTTATTATGTCGGGGCTCCGGCAGAGCAGTCTGGTGTTATGCAGGGAGAGCTTGCTGCGGAACTGATCCACTCCAATCCCCAGACAGACCGTAACAGGGACGGAAAAATTCAGTACGTTGTCCTTGAAGGGGAACCAGGACATCAGGACGCAATTATCCGGACGGAGAACGCAGTGGACACTCTTCGGAGCAAAGGGATTGAACTGGAAAAATTAAGCTATGGAATCGCAAACTGGAATCGTGCCCAGGCCGAGAACAGGATGCTGCAGATGATCAGCCAGTATCAAAGTAAGATAGAGCTAGTACTTGCTAATAATGACGATATGGCGCTAGGGGCAATTGATGCCTACGAAAAGCTAAATTATACCGAATCTGCCCTGCCAGTGTTTTTCGGTATTGACGGGACAGATTCGGCACTGCAGGCGGTAAAAGAAGGAAAGCTTGCCGGGACAGTCTATAATGATAAAGAACGGCAGGGGCAGGTGATGGCGAAGCTTGCGGTTGCAGTAGTGACAGGAGAGAGGATGGCAGAAGTAAAATTCGAAAATGACAGATATATCTACGTTCCGTATAAGTCGGGGACGGGGCATTTTTAAAAATGCCCCGTCCCCCGTTCGTCAAGAATTTCTTTATAATCAATATAGTTTCTCTCCAACAGAGAAGGAGTATCCAGTCCATAAGGACATTTGTCCTTACATTTCCCACAGTGAAGGCATCCTTCAATCTTCTTCATCATAGCCTGGGCTTCATCCGTAAGCTGTGCTTCAGACGGAGCCCTTCGGATCAGAAGTGCCATCCGTGCGCAGGTATTGATCTCAATCCCCGCCGGACAGGGCATGCAATATCCGCAGCCCCGGCAGAATTCACCCTGTAGTTCTTCGCGGTCACGGCGGATGATTTCCTCCGTCTCTCCATCCATGGATGGTTCATGCTCCTGACAGGTCAGAAACTCGTCAAGCTCCCGTTCTCTTTGGATTCCCCAGATGGGGAGCACATGGTCATACTGCAGCATATAGGCGTAGGCAGCCGCGGCGTGGTTGATAAGACCTCCTGCGAGAGCTTTCATGGCGATAAAGCCCATGTCCGCCGTCTTACATTTTTTCACAAGCTCCAGCTCCTGGTCAGAGGACAGATAGCTGAAGGGGAACTGCAGCGTGTCGTAGAGTCCGCTGTCGATGGCTTCATGTGCAACCGCCAGGCGATGATTCGTGATACCGATGTGGCGGATCTTTCCCTGCGCTTTCGCTTCCAGCATGGCCTCATAGAGCCCGCTTCCGTCCCCCGGCTTCGGACAGAAGGGGATGTTGTGGAACTGGTAAATATCCAGGTAATCAGTCTTCAGATTGCCAAGCGTGGTCTCCAGGTCCTTCCAGAAAGTCGCTGTATCCTCCGCACCGGTCTTGGAGGCGAGATAAATCCGGCTGCGACGATCCGCAAAAGCTGCACCCAGTTTCTCCTCACTGTCTGTATAAAATCTTGCGGTGTCATAAAAATCAACCCCGCTGTCAAAGGCCTTGTGCAGGAGGTATACAGCCTCCTCCTGGGAAATGCGCTGTATGGGGAGCGCTCCGAAGCCGTTTTTATTTACTGTAATACCGGTCTTTCCAAGTGTTATTTTCCGCATAAATTTTCCTCCCTTTAAAAATATAATAAAGTGTGGTAAAATATCCACAGTTACTATTCACGGAGCCATGTACCCCGCTGCACGGCATCCGATAGCCTCATTATATCATGTGGCAGTATGTATGGAAATCAGAAAAAGGAGTATATTTGGTATGGATTTAGTAAATATCAGAGAGTTATACAAGAACAGAGAAGCATATCTTGGCAAGGAGATTACGGTAGGCGGCTGGGTGCGCAGCATCCGCGATTCGAAAGCATTTGGTTTTATTGTAGTAAATGACGGAACATTTTTTGAGCCGCTTCAGATCGTCTATCATGACACCATGGAGAATTTTGAAGAGATCTCCAGGCTAAATGTGGGGGCAGCGATTATTGTGACGGGAACCCTTGTTGCGACTCCCCAGGCAAAGCAGCCCTTCGAGATCCAGGCCCGGGAGATTACTGTTGAAGGTGCGTCCGCACCGGATTACCCCCTTCAGAAGAAGCGCCACAGCTTCGAATATCTGCGTACTATCGCCCATCTCCGCCCAAGGACAAATACATTCCAGGCGGTATTCCGCGTGCGCTCACTGACAGCATATGCACTCCACAGATTTTTCCAGGAGAGAGACTTCGTATATGTGCACACGCCGATCATTACCGGAAGCGACTGCGAGGGAGCAGGAGAGATGTTCCATGTCACCTCCATGGACATGGCAGCTATTCCGCTTAACGAGGAAGGAGAGGTAGACTATACCAAGGATTTCTTCGGAAAAGAGACAAGCCTTACCGTAAGCGGGCAGCTGAACGGAGAGACATACGCCCAGGCATTTAAAAATATTTACACCTTCGGACCGACCTTCCGGGCAGAGAATTCTAACACCACCAGACACGCGGCAGAATTCTGGATGATCGAGCCGGAGATGGCATTTACAGATCTTGACGATGATATGGACCTGGCAGAGGCAATGTTAAAATACGTCATCAATTATGTACTGGAGCACGCACCCGAAGAGATGAACTTCTTCAACTCCTTCGTGGACAAAGGGCTCTTAGACAGACTTAATAACGTGGCAACTTCAGACTTTGCCCGGATCACCTACACTGAGGCCATTGACATACTGGAGAAAAACAACGATAAATTCGAGTTTAAGGTATCCTGGGGTGCGGATCTGCAGACAGAACACGAACGCTACCTGACAGAAAAAGTCTTCAGGCGCCCGGTATTCGTGACCGACTACCCGAAGGAGATCAAGGCATTCTATATGAAGCAGAACGACGACGGAAAAACTGTGGCAGCAGTAGACTGCCTCGTTCCCGGCATCGGAGAGATTATCGGCGGAAGCCAAAGAGAAGACGACTATGACAAG
Source organism: Lachnospiraceae bacterium (assembly GCA_910576335.1). Lineage (GTDB taxonomy): Bacteria > Bacillota > Clostridia > Lachnospirales > Lachnospiraceae > CAPEBR01. The sequence goes on along the minus strand of CAJTIU010000008.1, from coordinate 61,627 downwards.
CTGTACACAAGGATGAAGGAACTAGGACTAGGGGAAGAAGACTACGGATTCTATATGGACCTCAGAAAGTACGGCTCCACCAGACATTCCGGCTTCGGGCTCGGCTTCGAGAGATGCATCATGTACCTCACGGGAATGAGCAACATCCGGGACGTTGTACCATTCCCAAGAACAGTAAACAACTGCGACTAGCCAGTTGGGGACGGGGTATTTTTAATTTTACCCCGTCCCCAACTCAAAAAGGGACAGGCTATTTTCAATTTGGGACGGGGCATTTTTAAAAATGCCCCGTCCCCAACCCAGGAGGAGCAGCATGAATATACTAGTAGTTGATGATGAAAAGGAGATTGCGGATGTCATTGAGCTATATCTCCAGAATGACCAGTACAATGTACTAAAGTTTTACACCGGGGAGGAAGCGTTAAAATGCATCCGGAATACAAGAATTGATCTTGCGATTCTGGACATTATGCTTCCTGATGTGGACGGTTTTCAGATTTTAAAGCAGATTCGGGAAAAGTACACTTTCCCGGTGATTATGCTGACGGCGAAGACAGAGTATATTGATAAAATCACGGGTCTTACGCTGGGAGCAGATGACTATATACCGAAGCCCTTCAACCCATTGGAGCTGGTTGCCAGGGTGAAGGCGCAGATCCGGCGGTCTACCCAGTATAATGACGGGTCGAGGGAGGCAGGGAATCTGATTGATTTCGGCGGGCTTTTTCTTGACAGGAATTCCCATGATTGTGTTTATAATGAGGTGCCGCTCACACTTACGCCGATTGAGTTTGATATCCTGTGGCTTCTCTGTGAGAACCGTGGAAAGGTTATCAGCTCAGAAGAGTTATTTGAAAATGTGTGGGGGGAGAAATACTACAAGAACAGTAACAATACCGTAATGGTTCATATCCGGCATCTGAGGGAGAAGATGAGCGGTCCTACCGGAAAGTCGGATTTTATCAAGACAGTGTGGGGAGTTGGATATAAGGTTGAAGAATAATTATCGAAAACTTAAATTCAGCATCTTGCTGCAGACGGTGTTGGTCACGGCACTGACCGTATTTGTCGGCGGTTTTTTACTGAATTATGTCATAGACGGCGTCTATAATGACAGCTTTGCGAAGGGCTTCGTGGATTTTCTCACATCCTTTCACATGAAGGAGCAGACGGCGATTAATCTTTATTGGAAGCTTATTGGAAATAACAAGACTTTTTTCATGATCGTCGGCTTTCTCCTTCTTTTTGCGTTATTTTTCTACGTGGCGCTCACTAAGATGACCAGGTATCTTGATCAGGTGGGAAATGGTATTGAAAATATTGTCTCTGAGTCTACAGAGCCGATTCATCTGATTACGGAGCTTAAGCCGATTGAGATCCGTCTGAACGAGATCAAGGCAACCCTTAAGCGCCAGGAACTGGAATCAGTGGAGAGTGAGAAAAAGAAAAATGACCTGGTACTTTTCCTGGCCCATGATCTAAAGACGCCGCTCACATCCATTGTGGCATACTTAAGCATGCTGGACGGGAATCCGGATATGTCGAAGGAGGAGCGCGAAAAATATATCCGCATCGCTTTCGAGAAATCCCTGCGCTTAGGCGAGCTCATTAACGAATTTTTTGACATTACCAGATATAATCTCCAGGATATCGAGCTCGAACCGGTGGAGATTAATCTGTCTATGATGCTTGAACAGCTTGCAGACGAGCTTTACGGGGTGCTTCAGGAAAAATGCCTTACCTGCGAGGTAGAGGCCGAGGAAAACCTGGTTGTCAGTGGGGATCCAGACAAGCTTGCCCGTGTATTTGACAATATATTAAGAAATGCAATTGCCTACTGCCACGAGGCTACAAAGATCTCCATTGGTGCGCAGATGAGCCGCGGCAACGTGGAGATCACCTTTACGAATCATGGGGACAAAATTCCGGGCGATATGCTTCAGACCATTTTTGAAAAATTCTACCGGGTGGATAACTCCCGGTCAAGCGGGACCGGAGGTGCAGGTCTTGGACTTGCCATTGCCAAAGAGATTGTGGAAATGCACGGCGGACGGATTCGTGCGAAGAGTGATGATAACAGGACGCAGTTCATCGTGACGCTGCCGTCCGGGGACAAGAAGGAAGAGGAGCAGAAAAATGAAATTCATACACATCGCAGACGTGCATTTGGGGGCAGAACCGGACACTGGAAAAACACACAGAGGAAAAAGGGGAAGGGAGATCTGGAGCAGTCTTGAAAGAGTCCTGTCTGTCTGTGAGGAGCAGAAGACAGAGCTGCTGCTGATCGCAGGGGACCTGTTCCACCGCCAGCCCCTGAAGAGAGAACTAAAGGAACTCAATTACCTCTTCGGCAGACTTACGGCGACCCAGGTTGTCATCATCGCGGGAAATCACGATTACTTAAAAAAAGATTCTTATTACCGTACCTTTCAGTGGGAGGAAAATGTGCACATGATCCTGTCGCCTGACATTACTTGTGTGGAGTTTCCGGAGTATTCCCTTGCGGTATACGGAATGAGCTACTATGCCAGGGAGATCGAAAAGGCATGCTTAAGCGATGCATTTCCCATGGGACGGCAGGCTCATGAGATTCTCATTGCCCATGGCGGGGATCAGAAGCATATTCCTTTAAAAAAGGAAGAACTTCTAAGGCTCGGATATGACTACATTGCCCTTGGACATATCCACAAGCCCCAGGAGCTCTGCCCGGGAATCGCATTTTCCGGTGCGCTTGAGCCCATTGATAAAAATGATACCGGCCTCCACGGCTATATCGCGGGAGAACTCACGGATGAAGCCTGCCGGACAAGCTTTATTCCGTTTGCATCAAGAGAATATATTCACCTCACGGTCCAGGTACATGGCAGTATGTCGTGCCATGAGCTTCGGGAGGAACTGAAAAAAAGAATGGATGAGAAAGGGCGGCAGAATATCTACAAGGTTATACTGACCGGCCAGCGGGATCCGGAGGCTGTATTTGAGCCTCAGGTTCTTGACCCTTACGGAAATGTGATCGAACTGTCGGATTATACGACTTACGCATATTCCTTCGAAAAGTTAAAGGCACAGAACAGAGAAAATATTCTTGGACAGTTTATAGAAAGCTTTGCAGGATGCAGGGAGGGAAGCGTGGAGTACCAGGCACTGTGCGAGGGGGTGCATGCTTTGATGGAAACCGCTGCGGCAGGAAATTAGTGCAGATTGGCTGTTGGAGAATAATAAAATGTTTGTTATAATTATAGACAAAAACATTAAGCAATGAGGCAGGAAAGATGTTAAAAATTATTGCATGCGACGACTGCAGGCAGGACAGGGAAATTTTAAAATACCAGTTAAAAAAATATTTTACCAGATGTCCATTGTCCTATACATTGACGTTTTATGAATCTGGCCATGATCTGAAGAAATATTATGAGGCGTATTCCTGTGATGTTATCTTTTTTGATGTTGAGATGCCAGGAGAGAATGGGATTGAGATAGCCAAAGAAATCCGCCAGATGGATCGCTCCGTGATTATCATTTTTCTGACATCGCATCGGAAATATGTGTTTTCCAGTTTTCTTGCGGAACCCCTCCAGTATCTGGTGAAGCCGTTGCAATACAGTGAACTTGCTGAGATTATGAAGATTATAGAAGGTAAGATACAGGATAATATGGAGCAGCAGTACGTGATTACTTTTAACGGAGTTACAACTAATATCCCTCTTCAGGATATACTCTATTTTGAGAGCCAGGGGCGGATTATTAATGTATATACCAGTCGGGGCGTCCATTCTTTTTATGCATCGCTTAATAAAGTAGAAAAGGAATTGAAAGAAAAGAATTTTGTGCGCATACATCAGAGTTATCTGGTTCAGATGAGATATATTATGAAGGTTACGGCATCTGCTGTTCTGTTAAGTACTAAGAAGGAGCTTCCAGTAAGCCGTTCCAGGAAAAATATGATTCATGACAGATTTATGGAATATATCGGAGGATTGGTATTGTGATGGTACTGTTTTTTGCATCGCTTTTATTCTGTGCTTTCGGTACTGTTCAAGAGCGGTTTTATTTATCTGTGAAGCGCAGGGAGTTGTCGATTGCTGTCAGTTTCCTGGAGTTACTCCTGACTTGGGCGTTTTTGTGTACGGATTCTGTGATCTGGAGAATTTTGTTAGCTATAACAGGCATTTTAGGAGCAGGCTCTCTTGCTTTTTTTGTATATGAGGGAAAAACTTTTGAAAAAGCACATAATATTTTAATCCAGTCCTTCGTATCCTCCCTGTTTATTTTCTGTTCAGAGCAGCTTGCAGCCCCTTTTGAGGGATGGGAGGAAATCTGTGTATTTTGTTTTTCTGTCTTTTTTCAGGGCGGGTGGTGCTTATTTATGTATTTCATGCGTCTGGAATGCTTTAATGCCCTTCCCTTTAGTGAGGATACTTATAAAAGGACCTGTTATCTTATTATACTTGGCTATGTTCCCCTGCTGGTGACGGCTTGCGGCGTGTTAGATCCGTATATTAAGGAAAACTATGTGTTTGGTATACTGGCGCTTTCCTTCAGCGTCTTTCTGGCTCTGGCGCTGAATACACTTGTGGTCGCAAAAAATGAGCTTGTTACGTCAAATAAGCTGGAAGTGTTTGTGGTGCAGCAGAGTCTTGTAAGGCAATATATTGATAATCTTCAGTCTGTGCACCAGCAGATCCGTATTCTGAACCATGACCACAAACACTATCTTGCAACAATGGCAAATTTTCTTGAGGCAGGCGAATATGAACGTGCAAAGGACTATCTGAAATCACAGCAGGAACAGAATAGAAGTTACAGCAGCCGGTTTATCTTCTGTGATGATAATCTGATCAATGCGATTTTGACGGATGCTTTTTCTAAGTCGGCTGACCAGGGAATACGTTTTGATACAGAGATCAGGCTTGGTGATAAGATATATATAGATGATGTGGCGCTTTCCGTTCTCCTTTTGAATTCTCTGTCAAATGCAATAGAAAGTTTTCAAGGTCCCGGTCAGAATGATGATAAGTGGATTTTTCTTCAGTTATATACTGCAAATGACCATATGGTATTAGATATAAAAAATTCGATAGAGAAGGAAATTTATATTGTGAATAATAAGATTGCCAGTACAAAGCCGAAGGGAGGCACAGAGCACGGGCTGGGTCTTGAAAGTATACGCTCAATCGTGGAGTCCTACCGCGGGCGGCTAAGGATAACTGCCGAAAATCATATCTTTGAGCTGCAGGCAATTCTCGTAAATGAGCCAGAATAAACAGATAAAAAAGAACAGCGGCATAAATGCCATATCAATATAGAAAATCCGGTTTTACCGGATTTTTTTCCGTTTTTTACAACAAAAATTCAATTTTTTACATATGTATTGTGAAAAATATAGATATCTGATAAAAAGAGGTTAACAAATGAACGTTCATCTAACAAAAAAGTAAAGTTGTGTAAGTACTGAACAATTACAATTTTACAAGAAAGGAAAAGAAATGAGTGAAAAAACAATGAATGTAAGAGCAGAGGAAAGAGTAGATCTGGAGGGGCTGAATCCGGTTCCCTTTACGCATCGTACAATGACGCCATTCAGCTATGCCACGGTGATGTGGTCTTCTACAATTATTGTGCAGATTATGGTAATCGGCCTTTACCAGATGGCGCCGATCGGCAAGCTGAATTTTCTTCAGGTTATGATTGCAGGTATTGTGTCTGCGGTTATCGTTTCTTTGATGATGGCACTTAATGGAGAAGCCGGCATGAAGTACGGTATCCCGTTTGTTATGCAGGTACGGGCGGCCTATGGGACAAAAGGAGCGAAGGTAGTTGGATTTATCAGAAGCATTCCGGCAATCTGCTGGAATGGAATCGCAGCATGGATTGCTGCAGAAGCATTAGAAGTTGTTACGCAGGAGCTGTTTGGATTTTCTAACGTGTGGGTATATTTTATTCTGGTTCTTGTGCTGCAGGCTGTGCTGTCCTGGAATGGAGTAGTTTCCATCAAATTTTTTGATGCATTGGTATCTTATGTCATGATTGGCATGCTGCTGTATTTTTTTATCACAGCGTTTGCTACAGGAAAGGTCGACTTTTCGGAAGGAATGAAAACAGCGGGTTCCTGGGGACTGCCCTGGATTGCAGCAGTTATGGGTGCAATTGCAAATTATACAACAGTACTCCTTAATATCGGAGATTTGTCCAGGCATATTAAGCCAAAGGCCGCGGATGATAAGAGTATCAGAAAGGCATCGATTCATTCTCAGTTTCTGGGTGTAATCCCGCCGTGGATGATTATGTTTATCTCCGGCATTATTATCGCACTGGCTACAGGAGCTACCGATCCGATTGACGGTCTGATGATGCTGGCTCCCAATAAATTCTTCGGGATTGTAGTTATGCTTTTTATCGCGTGCGCACAGATTAGTTCTAACCTGACAGAGGATATTGTACCTCCGGCAATGGCATTTCAGGATTGCTTTAAGACGACATGGAGGCAGGGAGTTATTATTGTCACAGTATTATCAGTAGTGACGTTCCCATGGGTTCTGTTTGACAGTGAATACTTTTTTGTCTTTCAGAATATTTACTCCAGCTTTTTAGGACCGATTCTTGGGGTTTTGATTGCGGATTATTTTGTATTCAGAAAACGCACCTTGAATATTAAAGAGCTATATAACGGAAAAGCATATGAATACGCGGGAGGCTTTGCCCCGCTTGCAATTATAACGACACTGGCAGGCGCGGTTGTATCATTTATTTTCCTTGATTATTCATGGCTGGTTGGTTTTCCGTTTTCTTTCGTCTTCTATATCTTCTTGAAAAAATTTACGAAGGCAGAAAGAAAATATGAGGAAGAACAGGGGATTGAGATTTAAATATTATTTTGATTAGGAGGATTTTGAGATGAATATAATGATTACAGGTTCCAGGGGATATATTGGAAGGAGCATGACAACAAGGCTTTTGGAAGAGGGACATACCGTAGTTGACTATAACAGGAGTCTGCGTACGCCATATGATGATCCAAAGCACATATACGCATACGGGGATCTTCACGATGTGCCGAGAATGATGGATGTTATGAAAGAAAACGAGATTAAGGCAGTGGTTCATATTGCGGCACAGTCCAGCCCCTGGGTGTCCCGGATCGTACCCTATCAGACAATGGATACCAATCTTATGGGAACAACAGCGCTCTTAGAGGCAGCGCGTCTGACAGGCGCAAAAAGGGTCATTCTATACAGTTCAGAGTGTGCCTATGGGGAACAGAATTACCGGCCCTGCACACTTAAAACCGCATGTTTCCCAAGAACTGTGTATGGCGTGACAAAGGCGGCGACAGAAATGCTGGGGAGAGCCTATAATATCAATTATGGAATGGAATGCCTGACGATCCGGTGCGGCATGGTATACGGAGGAACACAGATCACGCCGAACTGCCTGAAGGATGCTGTTACCTGTGCTCTGAAGGGTGAGAAGTATATAGAAGAGCATGGCGCAGACCAGCCATTAAATCCGGTATACATTGATGATATTGCGGATATGTCTTATAATGCGATTTTTGCAGAAGAGATTGATCTTGAAATGGCGGTTTATAATGGAATAAGCCAGAACTGCACGCTTCCGGAAGCATGTGCCCTGATAAAAGAGGCGGTTCCAGAATTTGAATATGAGCTTGGGCCGGGAAACTTTATGGAGACACATGGAAAGTGGGATATGGACGCTACATACAGAGATTTGGGATTTAAACCAAGGTATTCTCTGAAGGAAGGGCTTGCAAGGTATGTTGAGTATATGAGAAGAGAACTGAATCTGTAAAAATACAAGAATATTAGAATGGCAGTTCAGACGGAGCAGCGGCCTGAACTGCCATATATATCCAGAGAGGTGAAGAATATGAGATTAGATAAATTATATGCAAATGCAGTGATTGTTTCAGCAGAGGGCAGGAACCGCGGCTGCCTGGGTGTAAAAAAAGGCAAGGTGGCGGTGATTGCCGGGCCGGATGCCGGAATAGACGCAGATGAAGTAATTGACTGTGAAGGGAAATATATGCTGCCAGGATTCATTGATGCGCATATCCATCCTTATGACCCGGGTCCGAATTACAGAGAGGATTTCGAGCATCTGACTGCATCCATGGCAGCAGGAGGAATTACGACAGGCTGCATGATGCCGTTTCAGGATCCCGTAATTTCAGATATAGAGACCTATGAGTTTACAAAACAATATTATCAGGGAAAGGCTTATGTGGATTATGGGATTCACGGAGGCGCAATTGCGACAAATGTTGACAAGGCAGACAGGCTGTGGAGGGAAACAGGAGCTACGGCTATGAAAGCATTTATGTGCTTTTCAACAGACGACTGCCCGTTTCTTGAGGATGACACCTTCTATGCGCATCTTCAGATTCTTGCCCAAAATGGCGGGCTTGCCATGATACATTGTGAAAATGATGGAATCATCAGGCTTCGGGAAGGCCAGCTCAAAGCAGAAGGAAAAAAGGATGGGCGTGCATACAATGCATCGCATCCGGATTATGCGGAGATCGAGGCAATTCAGAGAGCGATTTTGTTTTTAAGGCAGACAGGGGCTGCCGCGGTAATTGTGCATGTCAGCACTGCTGAGGGAATCCGGCTGATTCATGAAGCGCAGGAGCAGGGGGTAAAGGTATGGGCGGAAACTTGCCCGCATTATCTTACATTTACTGTAGATGATATGGATACACTGGGACCGGCATTAAAGTTCTCGCCGCCGATGCATGAGGAAGCGAATCGTCAGGAACTGTGGAGGCTGGTAAAAAAAGGGTATGTGAGCATGATATCTTCTGACCACTGCCCGTTCAGCAGTGAAGAAAAGTTTGCCGATATGGATGATATATGGAAGACTCCAAACGGAATTCCAGGAGTACAGGCCATTGCCCCGGTATTATTAAATGGGGTGAATGAGGGAAGGCTCAGTCTGGAACAGGTAGTCGGACTTACAAGCCTGAATGCATCCAGATTATACGGCCTTTATCCAAAAAAGGGAAGATTGCAGCCTGGATCAGATGCAGACTTTGTGTTAGTGGATATGGAATTGGAGAAGGAATTTTGCGAGGAGGATAATAAGTCCAAGTGCCCATGGTCTCCCTATTATGGGCGTACCTTTAAAGGATGGCCGGTTATGACAGTCTGCCGCGGCGAGATCGTATTTCAGAATGGTGAGATTGTAGGAAAACAGGGGTTTGGCGAATATATTGCCCGCCCGAAAGGCTAAAGAGATACTAGTACAGCCTTGCATAATTAACGGTGAATAATGCGCCTGACTGTACTAGTACAGCGTTGTATTAATAGTTAGAAGTAATGGAGGTAATATTTACATGAAAATTGTGGTGTTGGACTCATACGTAACGAATCCGGATGACATGAGCTGGGAACCGGTCCGGGCATTAGGAGAGTTAACAGTTTATGAGCGTACTTCCTTTGAGGAGTCTGATCTGATTACTGAGCGGATTGGGGATGCAGAGATTGTCATTGTAAGCAAGACTCCGATTTCGAAACAGACAATAGATAAATGTCCTTGTATCAGACTGATTGCGACACTGTCAACAGGATATAATGTGGTGGATTATAGTTATGCGGCAAAAAAAGGCATAGCTGTAGTGAATGTGCCTGATTATGGGACACACATGGTAGGACAGTATGCCGTGGGTCTTTTATTGGAAATCTGTGCCCATTATGGGCATCATAGTAGTACGGTAAAAGAGGGACGCTGGCAGAAATGTGCCGACTGGGCCTATTGGGATTATCCTGTCATTGAATTGTACAAAAAAACGGCAGGTATTATCGGACTGGGGCGTATCGGGCGGGCAATTGCAAATATATTGAATGGATTGGAGATGAAGGTGCTTGCAGCCGATATCCATAAGGATGACGAGGGTAAAAAGACGGCAGAGTATGTAGAGCTGGATGAGTTATTAAAAGAAGCAGACGTAATCTTTCTGGCATGCCCTCTATACCCGGAAACGGAGGGTATTATCAACAAGGATAGTATTGCAAAGATGAAGGATGGGGTGATTATAATCAATAACAGCCGCGGCGGACTGATTGTTGAGCAGGATCTGGCTGATGCGCTGAACCGGGGAAAGATCTATGCGGCCGGCCTGGATGTCGTATCCACAGAACCGATCAGGGGAGATAATCCATTGCTTGCAGCGAAAAACTGTATGATTACACCGCATATTTCATGGGCCGCAAAGGAGGCGCGTCAGAGAATTATGGATATTACAGTTAAAAATATAAAGGCATTTATGGATGGGAAACCGATTAATGTAGTGAATCAGACAGGAAACGTATGAAACCTTCATATAAAAGAGAGAATATCAGAATTTTGCGAAAATATCTCGGCCTTACCCAGAAAGAATTTGCCTACCGGTTTTTACGCGATAAAAACGGTGTTAGAACGTTAAGTTATAGCAGACTGTCGGAGATAGAGAGAAAAGGCGGGGATCAGCTCAACGAGGTGGTTTTAGCAGTTGCAGAGGTTCTGCCGATTGAGGTGATAGCATTCTGCATGCCCCCGGAAAAATTCCTTGAAAAGATCACCTTTTGCCTGTCAGATGACAAATATATTGAAAATTTTCAAAAAAAGAAGATGCGAAAAGGGAAAAGCAGTAAAACATTAAACCATGCGATCCTGTATCTTGCAGAGGAGATATTAGAAGATCATTTAAAGAAAGGGGGAAAGATTATCTCAGACCGCAGGCTTGCGGAAAAGTTAAACACGGGACGGTCAGCAGTAAGAGAAGCGCTGGCAGTACTCGGCGCATTTGGGCTGATTGAAAGTAGCAGCGGCCAGGGCATATATCTTTGTAACAAGGAGATGGATTTTTTGTATCTTTCCCTGGCCTGGTCTTTGCTGTTCAATGGAGACAGGACGCGAGACATTATAGAGGTTCGAAATCTGATTGAGATTGAAAGTGTCCGGCTGGTTAGCGCAAATTTAACAAATCAGTCACTTGGAAAATTGCGAAAGACATTTGAAAATATTAGATATGCATACCAATGTCAAGATTATCAGATGTTTTTGGATAGTGACAGGGACTTCCATCTTTGTATAGCGGAATGTTCAGGCAACCCAGTTATTTTTCATATAAGACAGACGATTAGCAGTCTCATGTGTTATATGGGTTATGAAGAGATGATAACGGCAGAGTGGATTGAAAAAATATACAAAGAGCACCAGAAAATATATGAATGTATATTAGATGAGAATGCGGATGATGCCAGTGCGGCAATGAAAGAGCATTTAGAAAACTGCCAGAGCAGGGTACGACACTGACCGTACCCTGCTCTGGCTAACCAGAGTGACCTCGTTGGTCAAATTATCCTTTCTGATACGGTCTCGTCAGCCAAAAAACACTTTTACAAGTGGAAAACAAAATTCTCCGGGTATCGTTTCTCGGTCCCACCCAATTGATAGTTTCGCTTTCCCTGGAGCTATGAGCAGACGATTCTTTCTTTTCTGAATTTATTCTGTTAGTATACCCTGGCAACCGCATTATGAAAGAGGAGTTTTCCTGAAACCTGGCTACTTATGCCTGCCTGTAATAGCAGCAGTAAGAATATGATCCAGGAGTGAGGGACAGCTTTTGCGTGGCAAAACTCGGAATGTCGCCCCGAATAAGTAACTGATGGACAATATCTATATTAGGACGGAGCCTGCGGGGAACATCAAGGCAGACAAGGAGAAGTCCACGGAGAAGATTGATGGGGCGATTGCCACGATTATGGGGCTGAACAGGGTGATCCGGTGTGGGAATGATAGCAAGGAATTGGTTTATGATTTGAGAGGACTTTTGGTGCTTTAAACAAAGAAAAAGACCAACCATGCGGCTGGCCTCATTTTTCGGTTTACCAATTGCCTAATAGTGACGCCAACACATGACGCTTACCTCGAAAACGGCACTTGCATAGGACTTACTGTTGGTAAACCTATAGTAGCATATGCAGAATGGTTTGTCAATATGCGAAAAAAATTTACCCTGGCAAAAGTATTAGCAGCTATTTCGGAAACTCAAAGGTAAATTTGAGGATTCCGGCATCTTTGAGCTTTTGAAGTTCTTCATCATAGCCGCCAGTCTGTAGGTGAGAATAAAGCAAATTGGCAAATACATCAGCTATCTGAATAAGTGAATTAGTGGATGAATCAAAATAGGCAACGTCAAATTTACCATTTATCGTTCCGTTCATGAAGAGTTCCGTATTGAGATAGTTTTCAAGGAAGTATTTTGTTTCGGTTCTTTCATTGCGCTCATCCAACTGAAGAGAACAGTTTTCATTTGGAAGGAAAGCTTTGCGGATGAAGTACTCGATTGCGAGTTTGAGTGTATAGTTAAAAACACGTGCGGTATTTTTACAAAATTGATCCGTAAGCAGTTGGTTTGAAATTTTAATGTAATATATTTCAAAAGATGGTTTCCGACAAAAAAAATCAACAAACTGCTGTTTCATTTTCCTGTCAAATTGGGAACCTTTAAGCTCATGAAAACTACCGTTTTGAAACATTTTCCCACCCTTTTTAACGATCTTTCCAGTTATGGGATGTGGCTTATCCTGATCTAATGCCAAAAGGTTGTCATGATTGGAGGAAACGAAACGTTTGTATGTGCGTTTAAGTCTGTCTTTATCAGTGGGATGTATGAGAGCAATAACAAAATATTTATTGTTGGGGGTATGGTTATTAATGGAACCCGATTCATCTATGTAAAGATTCATTAAAAAGCACTCCTTGTAAATGTTTTTATTTTATATTTGAGTATATCAAAAAAAGTGTAAAAGGACAAATAAAATATGGGTTTTTGAGCCGAATAATCCGAAGCAGGGATAAGCCGATGGACAGGACGACGGGGAGCGGTTACAGCTTCTTTATGGGGGGCGAGCGCTTCCGGGAAGTATGTCTTCTTCAAATGGGTCATCTTTATTTAAGAAGTAATCTATATCAAGAGGGGCATCCACGCGCATGTGAATAATGCTGAAAAAACCAAAAAAGCTTGTTTAAAACAGGATATTTGCTGTATAATTGTTTTTTGATGATTGAATATTGACAAAAAGCAATCATAGGGTTATGCTGATGATGGAAAAAAATAAAAAACAAATCATACACTCTGCGGGGGATAAAGTATTGAATATAGATCAGAAAGACATAGTGCAGTATCTTTCAGAGGTGAAGGAAGCTGTTGGAAAGGATAATTACCGGCTTGACCGGAACGGCAGGATAACATCAATCTGTTTCTGGATTATGTTATTGATGAAGCGAAAGCCAAAGAAATCATATTGAGCCTTACTTGTAATGGATTTTTCGGAGATCCTGCAGAATGAGCATAAGGGTTTTGAACACGAGAATCTGTATGTATTCGGCAAGGATGTAACCCTTTTAGAGAGGAACGGGACAGAAGAAAAAACAGTATCTCTTTATATCAAGTTCAACATGTTGGCGAACTGTTTCATGATCGTAATTTCGTTCCATGAACAGAAGCATCCGCTTACATACTATTTCAGATAATCAGGAGGCAAATCGGAGGTGAACATTATGACAGAGAAGGCAAGAAGAGATTTCTGCATAGAGTGCAGGAAAGAGACCGAGTACCTTTTGCAGAAGAAGGATATCGTAAAGAACATAAGGAATAAGGAATATACCTTTGCAATTACTGTGGCTGTCTGTGCGGAGTGCGGAGAGGAAATGAGTATTCCGGGTCTTATTGATAAGAATGTTCAGGAAGTCGATGAGCAGTACGGGGCAGCAGAAGGGCTTGTATCGATTGATGACATCGAAAGGCTGATGAAGATTTATAAGATTGGAAAGGCTCCGCTATCCCTGGCACTTGGGTTCGGAGAGGTGACCATTCCGAGATATCTGGAAGGACAGATGCCTTCCAAAGAGTATTCAGATATTATTAAAGCAGCGCTTTCATCCCCGGCATACATGAAACAGAAGCTTATGGAGAACAGGGAGAAGCTGACGGATGCGGCATACAGGAAGGCGCTTTCGGCAGCGGAAAGCATAGAGAGCCTGTTTTCCGTTTCGGATAAGATGCTCAGGGCGATCGCATATATATTTGAAAAGCTAGAAGAGGTAACACCTCTTATGCTGCAGAAGCTCCTGTATTTCATCCAGGGTGTTTATTCCGCATTGTACGGAAAGCCGGTCTTTGAAGAGGACTGCAGGGCGTGGGTGCACGGACCGGTCTATCCGGAGGTTTATGAGCTGTTCCGGGATTTTAAGTATAATCCGATTGATGACGCGCGGTTCGCGATTCTTAGTGGAACTGAGGATGCCCTTACGGATGACGAGAAACGGGTGACCGACCTTGTAGTGAATACTTTTGGAATGTATGGTGGAAAGGTATTGGAAAAGATCACGCATAATGAGGAGCCGTGGATGGAAGCAAGGAAGGGATATGGCGACAGCATTCCTTCCAGCGAGCTTCTGCAGAAAGAGCGGATCATGAAGTATTATATCCTGATAAACCAGAAATACGGTATAGATATGGAGGATGGCCTGCGGACATATATCCATGACATGCTTGGTAAGGCATCGTGATCCATAACAGCAGAATCTTGTTTGCGGAAACTGCAATAAGGTATTTGCGAGGAAAGGTTGGCGGAGCAACACAGGTGTTGACCGCAAAGTTTGGCAGTGCAGTGAGCGGTACAAGGTTAAGGGAGTCATAGGATGCACCGACTACTAGGTGGATGAGGAGACATTGGAAAAGGTATACCTGATGGCTTGTAACGCATTGGTGGAGAACAGGGAGGCATTCATAGGACAGTGGAAGGAGCAGATGCAGAGTTAGAACATGATGGAAGGCTACCGAGCGGAGAAGTTTATGGAATACACGGATGGGGTAGAGACTTTGACGGTGATGGACACGGACTTTATGCTGAAAACGTTGGACTACATTAAGGCCTTTGAAGATGGAACATTTTAGGTGGTGTTTCTGGACGAGACGGAGGTGGAATGTAAAAATGGGGAAGAGTAAGAAAAATGCCGGTTGCGGTTCGTAATCGACTTTTTTCTTGCTCTTTTTCGAATAGTAAAATGTAGGTGGATGTGGTAGAATAGGGTTATCACTTAAAGAAGGTCAACAGCAACAAATTGGGTTCTACTGTTGCAAAGCGCAATGAGAAACTCGTAAAACTTCTGAACGGTGTGGGTGAAATGAATCTCGGAGATGTCAAAGACCATTCTATTGATGCTTTTGGCGATGCGTATGAATACCTAATGACGATGTATGCATCCAATGCCGGAAAGTCCGTTGGTGAGTTCTTCACTCCGGCAGAGGTGTATTACTACCTACAACCTATGCCGTATCAATATGTTCCTGCATGATGTAGGATTTGATAAATTCGATATTGCCTGTGAGGATACCCTTATTAGTCCGCAGCACTGGGATGACGAGCCGTTTGAACTGATTGTCTCCAATCCGCCGTATTCGATCAAATGGGCAGGAGATGCGAATCCGTTGCTGATCAATGATCCACGTTTTGCTCCTGCCGGAGATGAAAAAATATTGGGGTTGTATAAGAAGGTGTGTAGAAGATATTTATATGTATATCCGAGGTACATCAAATTTTGTATTGAAGCGTATCGGGAGATGTGGGAAGATGAGGAGGAATGATTAGAAAATTATTTGTAGATTAAACAGAGGATAAGCGTTTTAAGAGACATTTTGCAAGGTTTTATGATGTGAGAATAGGAGAACGTGTATGGCGAAAATTGTGAAAGAGACTATTCATGCTAAAGGTATTGATATTGGAATCTATACAACTAATTTTGAAAATGAATTTATCTCATTAACTGATATTGCAAAATATAGAAATGAAGATGACCCAAGATTTGTGATTCAAAACTGGATGCGCAATCGTAACACAATAGAATTTTTAGGTGTTTGGGAAGAATTGCATAATCCAGGTTTTAACCGTGTGCAATTCGAGGCGGTTAAAAATGAGGCGGGGTTAAATCGTTTTGTTATGACACCGACAAAGTGGATTACACAGATGAATGCAATCGGTATTGTTTCAAAAGCAGGACGATATGGTGGAACATATGCGCATAGTGATATTGCGATGTCCTTTGCAACTTGGATTTCTCCAGAATTTCAGTTATATATTATGAAGGATTACAGAAGATTAAAGACAGATGAGAATAGTCGGCTATCTTTAAATTGGAATTTGAACAGAGAAATTTCCAAGTTGAATTATAGGATACATACTGATGCAATTAAGGATAAGTTGATACCGCCAGAATTAACATCTGCACAGGTAGCCTGTACGTATGCTAATGAAGCGGATATGCTCAATGTAGTTTTGTTTGGAAAGACAGCAAAGCAATGGAAAGACGAAAATCCGGCAGTTAAAGGAAATATGCGGGATGTAGCAACACTGAATCAATTACTTGTACTTGCAAATTTGGAAAGCTATAATGCTGTATTAATTAATCAAGGGAAAGACCAAAAGGAAAGAATGGAATTGCTTCGGCAGTTGGCGGTGCAGCAGTTGCAGACTTTGGAAACGGTAAGTTTAAATAATCTACCGGGATTAGGAAGTGAAATTAATAATTAGGAATTTCAAAAATTATTATGGATACGGTATAGGAAAAGCTCTTGTTTTGACAAAATTTGATTTTGGTGTAGTTGATATAGTAATTTGTAATGATGCACAATTTTTGAAAACAGATAGTTATATTTCGTTACTAGAGGGATGGGGCGCAAAGGTCATTGACCGTATGTCAAAGGATTTGAAAATCGCTTTTCCAGAAATGTCTGGCTTTTCTCCGCGCAATATTAAGTATATGCGAAAATTTGCGCAGTGTTGGTTGGATGAGAAAATAGTGCAACGGGTCGTTGCACAAATACCGTGGCGGACAAATATTACTCTAATGGATAAATTAAAAACGCAAGAAGAACGCATATGGTATGCCAGTAAAACAATAGAAAATGGCTGGAGTAAAACAATAAATTGCGTTGCTATGTCGTGGTAGAATTGAAAGCCTGTGATTTTGAATCGGGATTTATCAGTCAGTTAAATATGTATCAGAATATAGTAAATGATATTTTGTGCCATTCTGATGATAAACCAACAATTGGACTTTTATTGGTTAAGGGTAAGAATAAAACTGTGGTGGAATATTCTTTGTCTGGTTATCAGAACCCGATTGGTGTAGCAGAATGGCAAAATCGGCTTACGCAATCTTTGCCAGAGGAGATGCAGAGTAGTTTGCCTTCTATTGAGGAAATAGAAAGAGAATTGGAATAACGGAAAAATTGATAGAAAAAGTGCAACGGCCGTTACACAAATTGGGATAACAGAGACAGTAGTAATGCTTTCCCACAAAAAACTGACAGCATAATCAACGTAAAAGTGGAGTTTGGCGAGGGTGATGGCAAAGTGCCGCTTGATAATATTGCCAAGACAGCCAAGTGTACAAGCCAAAAGAGCGTGTTACTTACAAAATGATTAAGGAGTATATAGAAGTGGAATTAAACGAATGACTATTTGGCAGAATATCCAACAGCGGCTATTCAAAATTGGATAGGAAACAGAGATGTGATACAATCTCTGGGATTATGGGAAAGACTTCATAATCCAGATTTTAACCCCCTCGAATTCGAGGGGGTTAGGAACTGTAAATAACTTTGCAATTTACTTGTTAAAGCTATTTATTTCAGTTCCTTAGAAAACAGGCAGGAGCAAACGCATTTAAAAAGGGGAGAATATGAAAATCTGTGAATTATTACTTAGAAATTTTGGAAAGTTTTCGGATACATCCATAGAGTTTTCGGACGGAATCCAGATTCTGTACGGGGAAAATGAATCCGGAAAATCAACGATACATACATTTATAAAAGGAATGCTGTTCGGCATGGAAAGGGGGCGCGGACGCGCGGCAAACCATGACACATTTTCCAAATATGAGCCATGGGAAAATCCCAATTACTATTCTGGAAGGCTGATCTTCGAGACCGGCGGCAGGCACTTCGCCATAGACCGGCATTTTGACAAATACGCAAAAAATGTAGAGATTGTCTGTCAGGAAGATGGGGAACAGTTAAGCGCAGCAGACGGGGATCTTGAAGTGCTTCTTGACGGACTCACCGCCTCAGGATTTGATAACACCGTTTCCATCGCACAGCTAAAGGCACAGCCCGGATTGTCCCTTGCCTCTGAGCTTAAGAATTACGCCACCAATTATTATGTGACCGGAGACAGTGACCTGGATCTGGAGGCGGCGCTTAGACGGCTCCAGGAAAAAAAGAAGGACGCAGACAAAGAACTCCGGAACCTGATCAGAGAAAAGCAGGACAAGCGTGAGCGGCTGGAACAAGAGCTCTCCTATATCTGGCGCGATATTCACCGCATCAGAGAAGAGCAGGAGCATCTGGAAGAAGAGATAACAGTCCGGAAAGCACGTATCAGCCAGGAAAAGCAGGAGGAGCCGGAAGTAAAACAGAGAATCTTCGACGAGATCCGGCCAGACAAGTGGAGAGTCCATCCCATAGAAATCATTATCCTGGCCATTGCACTCATACTATGCTTTCTCCTGCTGCCAAGACCCTGGAACGGATTTGTCACAATCGTATTATTCATCTGCGGCCTGATCTACATATGGAACCGCATGAAGATTGCAAAGCAGCAGGTCAAGACCGAGCCAGAGCTGATTCTGGAAGAAATAACCCCGGAAGAGGAAAAAGTCCCCTTAGAAAAGCTGATATGGGAATACGACCACAACGCAGGTGAGCTACAGGAAAAACAGGTACAGTACGATAACCTAAGCGAATCCCTTGCCGAGCTGGATGAAATAACAGGCGGACATAAAGAATACGAAGACAAGAAAAACGCATTCCAGCTGGCAGAAAACAGAATAGAAGAATTAGCCGAAGCCTTTCAGAAAAAGCTAAAAAAAGACCTGAACACCCGGGCATCAGAAATCATCAGCCAGATTACAGGAGGAAAATACACCCGTCTGATCCTTTCAGAAGGACTGTCCCTGAGCCTCCTGTCACAGGATCGCAGGATCCCCATAGAACAAGTAAGCCGCGGAACCATTGAGCAGGTCTACTTCGCCCTCCGCATGGCGGCCGGAGAACTCATGCATACCGAAGAATACCCAGTCATCCTGGACGACACCTTCGTCTGCTACGACGACAAACGCCTTGCACAGACACTTGGCTGGCTATACAAAAACAAAACCCAGGTAATCCTCCTCACCTGCCAGAAACGCGAAGAAGAGATACTGTCCAGACTAAAAATCCCATATCATATAATCAAAATCTAGCACACTAACTCAGCCGCACAGATAATACACTGTGCGGCTAATGCATTGAAAAATAAGAACCCGCTGCCCCGCCCCAGGCAGGAATACTCCTATAACCAAAGCCAAAAAACATAGATCAGCCAATAAACAACAGGCAGGAAGCCTCCTATATTTCAATGAAAACAATCAGAGGACGTCCTTTATGAGGTGAAAGCCAATACTTACAAAGACTAAGGAACTGTTCAGAAATAACTAGTACAGCCTTGCATAATTAACAGCGAATTCTGCACTCGCTATCTGCGCCAGATGCACAAGTTATTCTGCACCTGTTCCATAGACACCATAAGAACAAACCAAAGACACCCCCGCTCCAGGAAGGCTTCTACAACCAAAGCCAAAAACCACAGATCAGCCAATAAACAGCAGGCAGGAAGGCTTCTATATTTCAATGAAAACAATCAGGGGCGCCCTTTATGGAGGTGAAATCCAATGCTTACGCAGACTTAGGCGTGAGGGCTCTCCCGAACGCCTTAGTCGAAGTTAGGAACTGTATGTAAATAACTTTTACATCTTGCTTGTCTATTTCTCCGATTGCACAGGTCAAAAAGCCTCGACGTAGCCCGCTACGCCTGCGTTTTTTGACCTGCACACTCGAAGAAATATCCTGCGCAATCTGTACAAGTTATTTACATACAGTTCCTTAGCATTTAGTTCACCGGAATTTTGCCCCGTTTGAATGAAATATAGAAGCCTTCCTGCCTGCGTCCTCCTTCACCTGAATAAAATATAGAAGCCTTCCTGCCTGCGTCCGCCCCCCTATTTTTTACGCCCCTTCATCTTGTATTCCTGCACCGCATACTGAATCCTCTCATTCGGCGTCAGTATACTGCTGATTGACCCATCATGATTCAGCGTATCAATCATAAGTGCAATATATTTACTCATATCGCAGCTAATATAATACGGCCTCTCCAAAAGCTCCGGCGTCTGATAGATCAGGTTCGTTGTAAGAATCGCATCAATCAGCCCGTCCTCATAAGCCTTATCAAACTTCTCAAGCCCGTTCGTAAACAGCCCGAAGGTTGCAGCCGCGAAGATCCTTCTTGCCTTGCGCTGCTTCAGCTGGCCCGCCACATCCAGAATGCTGTCTCCAGAGGAGATCATATCATCCAGGATAATCACATCCTTGCCCTCCACAGAGGAACCCAGGAATTCATGGGCAACAATCGGGTTGCGCCCGTTCACAATCCTCGTGTAATCACGTCTCTTGTAGAACATCCCCATGTCAAGATTCAACACATTTGCAAGATAGACCGCGCGTCCGGTTGCGCCTTCATCCGGACTGATGGCCATCATATGGTCATTGTCAATCTGAAGGTCATCATAACGGTTAAGGAGTCCCTTTACAAACTGATAGGTGGGCTTGACCGTCTCAAAGCCGCTTAAGGGGATGGCGTTCTGCACACGGGGATCGTGGGCGTCAAAAGTAATAATATTATCCACACCCATCCTTACAAGCTCCTGCAGCGCGAGGGCACAGTCAAGAGACTCGCGGCCGCTCCTTTTATGCTGCCGGCTCTCGTACAGGAATGGCATTATGACATTGAGCCGCCGTCCCTTCCCCCCAATAGCTGCGATGACTCTCTTAAGATTCTGGAAATGGTCATCCGGGGACATGTGGTTAATATGTCCTGTTAAGGAATAAGTCAGGCTGTAATTACATACATCCACCATGAGATATAAGTCCATTCCCCGCACAGATTCCCCGATAATTCCCTTAGCCTCTCCCGAACCGAATCTGGGAACCCGTGCATCAATCAGATAGGTGTCCCTCTCGTATCCGTTAAATACAACGTCGTCTTTGTAGACGTGATCACTTTCCCTGCGCCATTTTACCAGGTAGTCATTGACCTTTTTCCCCATGTCCTGACAACCGTCCAGGGCAATAATCCCCAGAGAGCCAATTGGAATGTTGTCCAATATGCGTTCATTACGGCGTAGCATCATTCGTACCTCCCAAATTTAATAATTTTTTTTGTATTCTTATATCATCACCCGTAAGTCTCAGCATCTTATAACTGCTGCTAATACGGGAAAAGATTCGTTCAGAATAGATTCCCTTAAGATCTTCAAGTGCAAGGTTCGTAGAGATTACAGTGGAACGTCTCCTAAGGCTGCGCTCATTCAATATGGTAAATAGCTGTGATGTTGTAAAGGTGTTGGAGAGTTCAGATCCCAGGTCATCAATTATGAGCAGATCGCATTCATAGATGTGTGTGTGTGTTTCATCCTCCGTGCTTTCCCTTGAAAAAGTCTCCTTCGCAAGCAGATCAAAGAGCATGGAGGCAGAAAAATAGATTACAGAATAAGAGCGTTCAATCAGTTCTTTTGCGATACAGTGTGAAAGAAAAGTCTTGCCGACCCCTGTATCTCCATATAATAATATATTAGAAAATTGCGCGGAAAATGTGTCCACGAATTTATGGCAGGCATCCAGCGCAGTCTGTATAGCTTCTCTGGAAGAACGTCCGGTCAGCGGGTCAATGTGACTGGCAGAATAGTAATCCAGGGAAAATGTATCAAAGTTTTCCAGTTCCAGAATTCCCTCCAGATTAGACTGGGTGTACAACAAATCAATCACTGCCTTGTTAAAGCAGTGACACTTTTTTGAACCGAGATATCCGGTATCCCGGCAGTCCGGACATGTATAATGAAGTTCCAGATAGTCAGCCGGAAAATGATTCTTAAGGAGAAGCGTGCGTTTGCGCTCTGTAAGTTCCTCCATGGTGCGCCTGAAGGAGGACAGAGCGGACGCATCGCCCTCAATTAGCTGTTTTGCTTTTTCTACGCTTAAGGAGGAGATGGAATCATCAAGCTCCTTAAGCTCTGGTATGCAGGAATATACCTGCGTGTAACGTCTGCGCAGAGCATATACATTGTCTGTCTGCCGCTGTTCGTAAGTACGTATCAGTGCATCGTACTGAGAATTGGATAGTGCCATGTGAAAGATCCCTCTTATGTAACTGCCCGGTGTGTCTGGGCAGTTACCTTTTTTTTATTGTTGTATCAGCTTGCGCTCCAGTTCATTCATATCATAGGAGCGCCCCTCGAAGTTGTTGAATTTATTTCTGGATGCAGAGGCTTTGGAGGTTTGTTTCTTCCTGCGTTCCTTTTCCTTTATAAATCCTGCGTCAATGGCCTTGATGTCTTCAAGACGCTGCACCTTTTTGGATAACCAGTCCCTCAGAATAGTATCCGCATAGTCAAAGCTTGGCTGATGGATTGTGCTGATGGTTTTGTTACAGGCTTCTACAATAATCTCAAGAGAAAATCCGTATTCCTCTGTCCATTTTTTTATGTAAGTCAGCTCAGAGGCTGCAGGTGAGCGTCCCTTGATGCCAAATGCATTCAGAACAGAATAGCAGTTGCGGTTATAGGACAGGGAGCCTGCCTTTGCCTCCGCTACTGTGGAGATGCCCCGCTCATGCCAGGAGAGGGCAACCTTCCTTATATAATGCATGCTCTTGTGTCCGTTTTCTACACAGTATTCAATCAGATATTCCGTAAGATCTAAGGACATATGAAGCGTCTCGTAAAAATATGCGATGGTTTCTACATCAGTTGAGGACAGAGTCTTACCAAGATACTGCTCGGCTACAAATAAAAGCTCCTTAAATTCCTTGCGGCTCTTATATTGCTGAAGGTTTGAAACCTCTGGAACAGGAGGAAGCGGTTCGTATTCCTCTGAAAGGAAAGCTTCCTTCCGGGCAAACAAATCTCTGAGGGAAGCAGCATCAGGATGGGCGTCCGATTCTGTACTCTGATGTCTCTGAGCGGATGGGGCTTCCTGTATGCGGGCAGAAGAAGATGCCTCAGCCCCGGATATACGCCGTGAGGCCGCCTCCGCCTCAGACATACGCCGCGGAACCGTCTCCGTTTCGGACATGCGCCGTGAGGCCGTCTCCGCCTCAGACATGCGCCGCGGGATCGACTCCGTCTCGGACATGCGCCGTGAGACCGTCTCCGCCTCAGACATGCGCCGGGGGCCTGTCTCTGTCCCGGGGTCACGCCGTGATCCTGCCTCCGCTTCAGATATGCGCCGTGAGGCAGCTGATCCTGCCTCCGCCTCGGATGCACGTCTTTTGGGAGAACCGGAGCCTTTCGCGGGGGCAGCCTTTCTGGAAGCGGTATCTTCATATTCCAACAGACCCTGCTTTTTCCAGTAGTTGAGTGCGCGGATCACATCCTTTTCCGTATGGTCAAGAAGATCCGCAATCCGGGATATGGTCAGAGTCCCGGAGGGGGCATTCAGATGGCGGAGCAGGAGAAGATAAACCTTCACGTACTCGCCATTTGCCTTTGTCATATAATGGTCAATAAATTCATTTTCCAATACAGTTGTCTCACGCTGTACGTGATTGGTAAGTGTTAGCTTTTTCATAGTCCGCCCACCAGTCTTTCTGTTTTTTCGAATAAGATTAAGGATATACTCACGACCGATGAAATCTGCTGCGCAGTATAATTCCTCGTGTAAGAAGTCTCGTGTCAACTATTATAGCATCATAAGGGCGGTCAAAAAAGAAATTTCTGCCTCAAAAATCATGTTTTTTGTGGATAAAATTCTGTGGAAAATGTGGATAACTATTTATTTTAGGAGATTTTCCCCAATATTTACAACGTCTCCGGCGCCCATAGTTATCAACAAGTCACCTTTCTGACATTTTTCCATGCAGAAACTTTCAATCTCTGCGAAACTGCCAAAGTAGTACGCGTCGCATCCTTTTTCCTTCAGGGCATCTGCCAGCTCCTTTGAAGATATGCCCAGTGTGTCAGTCTCTCTGGCTGCATAGATGTCTGCAAGGATGATATGGTCTGTGTGAGACAGTGCCCTGGCAAAATCGGAAAACAGCGCCTTTGTCCTCGTGTAGGTGTGGGGCTGGAAGATGCACCAGATCTCACGATGAGGGTAATGTCTTGCTGCCGTGAGGCTTGCGGTGATCTCTGTCGGGTGATGGGCGTAGTCGTCAATGATGGTAAAGCCATTTACCTCTCCCTTATATTCAAAACGCCGGTCCGTGCCGGTAAATTCCTTAAGCCCTTTTTGTGCTGCTTCGGCGGAAATATGAAGCTGGTCGCAGGCAGCCAGGGCGGCAAGGGCATTGGATACATTGTGGTCGCCGCTGACAGACAGGGAGATGTGCTCCTTTTGTACTCCGTTCTTTAGAAGGTCAAAGGATGCTTCACCCAGCTCGTTGTGTGAAATATTTGCTGCGCTGTAATCCATGGAAGAACCACAGCCATAGGTAACAACCCTGCATGGCAGGCCGGCGGTGATCTCATCGACCCGGTCGATCTCTCCATTTATCACCAGACAGCCATCTGATGGGAGGAGTTCTGCGAATCTCCGGAAAGACTGGCGGATATCATCAAGATCCTTGAAAAAGTCCAGGTGGTCCTCATCTATATTTAATATAATACTGATCTTCGGGAAAAAGTGCAGGAAGCTGTTCGTATACTCGCAGGCCTCCGTAAGAAAAATGTCAGGCCCGCCCACACGGATATTTCCTCCGATTGCCTTTAGAATTCCGCCTACTGATATGGTGGGATCCATGTCTGCGGCAAGAAGAATGTGGGACAGCATGGAGGTGGTTGTGGTCTTCCCGTGTGTGCCGGATACGGCGACAGGAATCTTATAATTCGTCATAAGCTGTCCTAAAAGTTCCGCGCGGCTTAGCATGGGGAGCCCCTTTACGGCAGCAGCATGGTATTCCTCGTTATTCTCATGTATGGCAGCGGTATAGACTACGACATCAATTCCTTCTATTATATTAGAAGCCTTCTGTCCATAGAAGACAGTGGCGCCGGCGCGCTCAAGATGACTGGTAAGCGCAGACTCCTTATTGTCAGAGCCGGATACGGTGAAGCCCTCTTTAAGAAGAATTTCGGCGAGACCGCTCATGCTGATGCCGCCGATTCCGATAAAATGTATGTGTGCAGGTTGGTTAAAATTGATTCTATACATGAAACTTCCTCCGTTTTTTATAGTAATACAAAAAGATTCTTCTCCATATATTATAAACATATATCTGCAAAAAACCAACAAAAAGTTTTTTGGTATATTTCCATAAAAAGTATTTTTAAAATACAATTAATTTGTAAATATTGTTCACTTAATGGAAAATATATGATATAATATACTCAGCAGACATTTTTAGAAGGAGTGATGACATGAGAAAAAAAGAAATGATAGCAATGTTGCTGGCAGGAGGACAGGGCAGCAGACTTGGAGTCCTTACGGCAAAGGTTGCCAAGCCGGCCGTTGCTTTCGGTGGCAAATACAGAATTATCGACTTTCCACTTAGTAACTGTATTAACTCAGGGATTGATACTGTCGGAGTATTGACGCAGTATCAGCCGCTCAGACTTAACACACATATCGGAATCGGCATCCCGTGGGATCTTGACCGCAACATCGGCGGCGTCACGATTCTCCCGCCATATGAGAAGAGCGCCAACAGTGAATGGTATACCGGCACGGCGAATGCTATTTATCAGAATCTGGATTATATGGAGACATTTAATCCGGATTATGTACTGATTCTTTCCGGCGACCATATTTATAAGATGGATTATGAGGTTATGCTGGATTATCATAAAGAGAATAAAGCTGATGTAACAATCGCAGCTATGCCGGTGCCGAAGGAAGAGGCAAGCCGTTTCGGAATTGTGGTTACGGATGACGGCGGGAAGATCACGGAGTTCCAGGAGAAGCCGCCGGAGCCGAAGAGCAATCTGGCTTCCATGGGTATTTATATTTTCAGCTGGCCTGCGTTAAGAGAGGCGTTAGTCGCACTGAAGGACGAGCCTGGATGTGACTTCGGAAAGCATATTATTCCATATTGCCACGAGAGGGGCCAACGGCTCTTTGCCTACGAGTATAATGGATACTGGAAGGATGTAGGAACGCTCGGTTCATACTGGGAAGCGAACATGGAGCTGATTGATATTATTCCGGAATTCAACTTATATGAAGAGTTCTGGAAGATCTATACGAACAGCGGAATCCTTCCGCCCCAGTATATTTCCGGACAGTCCGTAATCGAAAGAAGCATAATAGGAAATGGCTCTGAGGTGTATGGACATGTTCATAATTGTATTATTGGTTCCGGCGTGACCATTGAGGAGGGAGCTGTGATCAGGGATTCTATCATTATGAAGGATGTACGGATCGGGAAGGGATGTGTGATTGACAAGTCTATTGTTGCTGAGAGCTGTAAGATCGGTAACAATGTTACACTTGGAATCGGCAGTGATGTGCCGAACAAGCTGAAGCCGGCGATCTATTCCTTTGGTCTTGTTACAATAGGAGAGAATTCTGTGATACCTGATGGTGTACAGATTGGAAAGAATACGGCCATCAGCGGGGTTACGACAAAAGAGGATTACCCGGATGGCGTACTGGAAAGCGGAGAAACATTAATAAAGGCAGGTGAAGTGGCATGAGAGCAGTAGGACTTATTTTAGCAGGCGGTAACAGTAACAAGATGCGGGAACTGACATACAGACGTGCCGTAGCAGCGATGCCTGTCGCAGGAAGCTACCGGGCAATTGACTTTGCGCTGAGCAATATGTCGAATTCCCATGTTCAGAAGGTGGCGGTACTTACACAATATAACGCACGTTCCCTGAATGAACATCTGAACTCTTCAAAGTGGTGGGATTTCGGAAGAAAGCAGGGAGGTCTGTACGTATTTACACCAACCATTACCATGGATAATGGCTACTGGTACAGAGGAACAGCGGATGCAATCTATCAGAACCTTGATTTCCTGAGAAGATGCCATGAGCCGTATGTTGTCCTGACTTCAGGAGACGCTGTGTACAAGTTGGATTACAATAAGGTGCTGGAGTACCATATTGCAAAGAAGGCGGATATTACGGTAGTATGCCGTGAGCTCGCAGATGATGAGGATCCGAGCCGTTTTGGAACAATTAAGATGAATGATACCATGCGCATAGAAGAGTTTGAGGAGAAGCCGATGGTTACGAATGCAACCACCATCTCCACCGGAATCTATATCATCAGAAGGAGGCTTCTGATTGATTTGGTTGAGCACTGCGCAGAAGAAGAGAGACATGATTTTGTAACAGATATTCTTATTCGATATAAGAATCTTAAGAAGATCTATGGTTACAAGATTAAGGATTACTGGAGCAATATATCCACTGTAGACGCTTACTATAAGACGAACATGGATTTCCTGAAACCCGAAGTGCGCGAATATTTCTTCAAGAAGCATCCGGAGATTTATTCAAAAGTAAGCGATCTGCCGCCGGCGAAGTATAATCCTGGCGCAACGGTGAAGAACAGCCTTGTTGCCAGCGGATGTATCATTAACGGAACCGTGGAAAATTCTGTTATATTCAAAAAGGTATTTGTCGGCAATAATTGTGTAATTAAGAATTCTATCATTTTGAACGATGTTTATCTTGGGGATAATACGTACATTGAAAATTGTATCGTAGAAAGCCGTGATACAATAAGGGCGAATACGCGTCATGTGGGTGAAAATGGTGTGAAGGTAGTTGTGGAAAAGAATGAGAGGTATGCACTGTAGTGCGGCCTGGGTAAGAAAGGGGCTGACAAAAGTATGCAGATTACAGATGTACGCGTACGTAAAGTGGCAAAAGAGGGAAAATTAAAGGCTGTTGTATCTATTACGCTGGACGATGAATTTGTTGTACATGATATTAAGGTAATAGAAGGGGAAAAAGGACATTTCATCGCGATGCCGAGTAAAAAAGCGCTGGATGGGGAATACAGAGATATCGCGCATCCGATTAATTCAGAGACAAGGGAGCGTATTCAGAGCATAATCCTTGCAAAATATGAAGAAGTATTAAGCGAGCAGTCAGAAGAATAATTAGGGACGGGGCATTTTTAAAAATGCCCCGTCCCTAATTAAGCCTCCGAAATTTCAAAATGCATGGGCTTGTTTGTTTTCGGGTGGCGGAATTCTAATTTATATGCACAAAGGCGGATATCCTGCCACTCTTTTTGATCTGTCTGCCTTGCTTTATCTGAGAAATTGGGGTTATACTTTGTATCACCAATGATCGGGCAGCCGGCAGCAGCGAGCTGGACACGTATTTGGTGGTGGCGGCCAGTATCCAGACGGATGTCCAGCTCAGCTGGCTCGATTGGGGACGGGGCATTTTTAAAAATGCCCCGTCCCCAATTAAAAATGGGGTGTCCCCTTTTGAGGATTTTATAATGGAGGCGTGCATATTTTGCCCCTGGTGTATCCTTTGTGCAGACACGTGAGATGTTCGTGCGGCCATCTTTTACGAGATAATTTTCTAAAGTGCCTTCGGATTCGGCGGGGATGCCGTCTACAAGTGCGCGGTAATATTTTCCGAAACCATTATGCGTCAGCTGCCTGTTTAGATTTTTCGCTGCAAAGGGTGTTTTGGCAAATACAAGTATTCCGCTCACAGGCTGGTCGAGTCTGTGGATGACAGAGAGATAGGGCTCACCGGATGTATTTTTAGTCTGGGAGAGGTGATTTTTGACTAAACTGACCATATCAGGGCTTCCAATTTTGCAACATTCTGTTGCAAAACGGGGCGGTTTAAAGCAGACAATAATGTGTTCATCTTCGTAGAAAGCCTGTAAATTCAAGGGTTTCATGGCATGACCTCCAATTTTTTGGTTATTTTCTTCCATTTAACCATGAACAGGAGGAATATGCAACACGAAAAAAATGTGTTATAATAATTTTGCTTAATAAATGTTACACACATCTTGTTGGAGGCTCTATTCTGACAGCTATCTAAAAAAAATATATTTATATCTTAGTCTGGCGGGAAATTTTAGGGAGAATTTCTCGCTTTGTCTTGACAAACATTTTCCTATAGATTAAAATTACGACTATATTTAAATGGGTGTTGAAGAGGAATAGTATATGCAAGTGAGGCTCAGAGAGGGAATCATAAGGTGTGAGATTCCTGCCGGTGCTGCATAGAACCCGCCTTGGAGCTCCTGTGCGAGAGCACAGCGTCTGGCCAGCGTTAATGGTAATGAAGTGGGCTGTGAGTAACTGGCAGCCAAGTAGGGTGGTACCGCCGAGCTTTTCGGTCCCTTTAGGGAATGAGAGCGCGGCGTTTTATACTATACAGGGGTAATTGCTAATCCCCGCGCCGACATTCATTCTATTATAGAGAAGAGGAGAAGAGAGAGATGGCAAAGGAAAAACTGGTAAAGAATATTACTCCCCGTGACAAAGATTTTGCACAGTGGTACACAGATGTGGTGCGTGAAGCAGAGCTGTGTGATTATTCAAGTGTAAAAGGATGTCTGAACTATCTGCCGAATGGATATGCAATTTGGGAGCTGATACAGGCAGATCTTGACAGGCGCTTTAAAGAGACAGGGGTGGAAAATGTATCCCTTCCGCTTCTGATCCCAGAGAGCCTTCTGGAAAAAGAAACCGAGCATATTGACGGATTTGCTCCAGAGGTTGCCTGGGTAACGCATGGAGGCATGGAGAGACTTCAGGAAAGGCTCTGCATCCGGCCGACTTCAGAGACGTTATTCTGTGATTTGTGGGCAAGGACGGTAAAGTCGCACAGAGACCTTCCGAAGGTATGGAACCAGTGGAATTCCGTACTCCGCTGGGAAAAAACTACAAGACCGTTCCTGCGCTCCAGAGAGTTTTTGTGGCAGGAGGGACATACGATTCACGCAACCTATGAGGAAGCAGAGGAGCGCACGATCCAGATGCTTCACGTATACGAGGACTGTTACAGAGAGACACTGGCAATTCCTTTTGTATCAGGACGAAAGGCAGAACATGAAAAATTTGCCGGAGCCCAGGACACTTACACTATTGAGGCACTGATGCATGATGGAAAGGCACTGCAGTCTGCTACAAGTCATTTCTTTGGGAGCGATTTCCCGGATGCATTCGGAATTAAGTATGTAGATAAGAACAATGAGCTCCACAGCGTGTACGAGACCTCATGGGGATGGTCCACAAGGAGCATCGGCGGACTGATCATGGTTCACAGTGATGATGACGGCCTGGTTCTGCCGCCCCATGTAGCGCCGGTTGAATGCCGTGTAATCCCCATTGCCCAGCATAAAGAGGGCGTGCTTGACAGAGCATACGCATTATTTGATGAACTGAAAAAGGCAGGCTACAGAGTGAAGATTGATGCTTCTGAGAAGAGCCCTGGCTGGAAGTTCGCAGAGCAGGAGATCCTTGGAATCCCGGTCCGTATTGAGATTGGACCGAAAGATATAGAGAACAACCAGGTTGTAGTTGTTCGCCGTGACAACCGTGAGAAGACCATTGTACCGTTGCCGGAGATTGCTGTAAAACTCCGTGACATCCTGGAGACCATGCAGCACGAGATGTATGACAGAGCAAAAGAATTCCTGGATAGCCACATTGATACAGCAGTTACCATGGAAGAGATGGAAGAAAAGTTCAAGGCAAACCGTGGATTCGTAAAAGCCTGCTGGTGCGGAGATCCGGAATGCGAAGGCGAAGTAAAGTATGTGACTGGCGGCGCTGCCACTAGATGTCTGATTGAAGACGAAGAGATGATATCAGATAAATGTATCTGGTGCGGAAAGCCGGCAAAGCATATGGCATATTGGGGGAAATCTTACTAAAAGTTGGGGACGGGGCAAAATTAAAAATGCCCCGTCCCAGATTGAAAATACCCTGTCCCCTTTTGAGAGGATTCTCAGAAAGGAGGGAAGGAATGCCAAGAAAAGCGAGACGAATAAGTAAGACCGGCTGCTATCATGTGATAGTCAGAGGATTGAACAAGTCAGCGATCTTTAAGAGCAAGTCTGAGAAGACAAGAATTTTGAACCTAATCAAAGAGAATATGGAAGGATACAATGTGTTGGTTTACGCATATTGTATCATGTCTAATCATCTTCATTTATTAATCAAAGCAGAGTTAGATGACCTTGCATCATTTATGTCAAGAATTTCAACAAGTTTCGCCCATTACTATAACTACAGACACAGCAGAGTAGGCACTGTATTTCAGGACCGGTATCGGAGCCAGTGCATTGAAAGCGAAAGCTACTTCTGGAACTGTCTTAGATATATCCACTTAAATCCAGTAAAAGCAGGAATTTGCAGATATATGGAGGACTATACTTATAGCAGTATAGGGGAATATTCCAGTCCCGGTGAGGAAGACAAAGAGATTTTATCGGTGGAAGCGCATGAAAGGATAAAAGAGAGATTTCAGACACGTAAAGAGCTTATGGATTTTCATAAGCGGAGGGACAGATATTTCTTTTACGATATGCCAGAGGATGAGTTTTTACATCGAAAAGAAATTTCATGGGATATTTTAAGGGATATGGAATGTGAATTAAAGCTTCCTGCAAAAGAGATTTTGGATTATACTAAGACCAGGGGTAAGTTCGAAAAGGAATTAAAGGACTTATTCAAGATTTCAACACGGTCGGTAAAGGAGCTGAGAGAAGAGATCGAAAAGGAGTTAAAAAGGATGTATGCTAATTAGGGACAGGGTATAATCAATCTGGGACGGGGCATTTTTAATTTTACCCCGTCCCCAAAGGAGGTTAACAGGATGAATTATATAAAAATCGAATTGCCTAAAAAGGTGAGTGGGATTATTGCAACTTTACAAAGGCATGGCTTTGAGGCATATGCGGTTGGAGGGTGTGTCCGGGATTCTCTTCTGGGCAGAATCCCCGGAGACTGGGATATTACGACTTCTGCTATGCCAGAGGAGACAAAGGCGCTGTTTGGACGTACCGTTGATACCGGTATTCAGCACGGGACGGTTACGGTTCTTGCCGGAGGTGAGGGATTTGAGGTGACAACCTACCGGATTGATGGAAAATATGAGGACAGCCGCCATCCGAAGGAGGTGACTTTTACAAGAAGCCTTAAGGAGGATCTGCTGCGCCGGGATTTTACGATTAATGCTATGGTATATAACGAGGAGAACGGGATTGTCGATTTATTCGGGGGATTGGATGATCTGAACAGAGGGATCATACGGTGTGTGGGAAATGCGATGGAGCGGTTTTCGGAGGATGCGCTTCGTATTCTCCGGGGCATCCGGTTCGCGGCCCAGCTTGGCTTTTCGATTGAGGAAGAGACGCGATGCGGCATGAAACACCTTGCGCCTGCGCTTCAGAATATTAGTGCTGAGAGAATACAGGTGGAGCTTTTGAAGCTTCTTTTGTCTGGCCGGCCAGGGCTCTTGCGGGATGCTTATGAGCTTGACATAACGAAAGAATTTCTTCCAGAGTTTGACATTTTAATGGGAACAACGCAGGAAACTCCGCATCATATGTATAATGTAGGTGACCATACGATTCATGCAATGGAAAATGTGCGTGCAGATAAGATACTGCGGCTGACCATGCTGCTGCACGATATGGGTAAGCCTGCGTTAAAAACTATAGATGAAACAGGGCAGGCACATTTTAAAAAGCATGCGGTAGAAAGCGAAAAAATTGCAGAGAGAATATTAAAAAGGCTTAAATTTGACAATGATACCATTCGTAAGGTGACAAAGCTTGTATTATATCATGATTACCGTATGCCTGCCGCGGCAAAAAATGTCCGCCGTGCCATGAATAAGATTAGCGAAGAACTATTTCCTTATTATATGGAAATACGCCGTGCTGATGTACTCGCCCAAAGCATGTACAGACGGGAAGAGAAGATAAGGAATCTGGATGAGATTGAAAAGATCTATCAGGAAATAGTAGAAGCGGGTCAGTGCGTGACATTAAAAGAGCTGGCAGTATCCGGACGGGATCTTATGGAGACGGGGATGAGACCGGGAAAGGAAATGGGAGAGAAGCTGAACGAGTTGCTGGAGATTGTAATCGAGAATCCGGAGATGAATACAAAGGAAAAGCTTTTAGGCTATTTGGGGACGGGGTATTTTTAAAAATACCCCGTCCCCAACTGGTCTTTTTCGGGGAATCTGTGCATACGATAGAGAGAATATGTAAAGTAAAGTGCAGGGGATTGTTATGCAGGACTATGAACTGAACAGTATATTAGAACAATATGATATCGCAGTATCCGGCACCCGCAAAACCAGGGGTGCTATTTTATGCGACACGGATAAAGGACTTTTTTTGTTGAAGGAAGTGGACATCTCACAGGCAAAAGTACCTGCACTTCTCGGATTGTATGAGCATTTGAAAGATCAGGGTTATACCCAGGTCGATTTTCCGGTGAAGAACAGGGAAGGCGAGTATATAAGCCTTACAGAAGAGGGGGGCAGGTTTATGCTTAGGAGGTGGGCTTCTGGCAGAGAGTGCGATATACGTAAGGCTTCGGAGCTTCTGAAGGCATCGGGAAATCTGGCTAAGCTCCATATCTTAATGCGCGGCGGATCCGGACAAAGGGCTCCGGCTGCAGTGCCCATGAAGGAGGAATACATGCGGCACAACCGGGAACTTAAAAAGGTGCGTAAATTCATGAGGAGTGTATCTCCGAAAGGAGAATTCGAATTTGCTTTTTTAAAATATTTTGACAGCATGTACCAGTGGGCAGATGCGGCAGTGAATCTTTTGGAAGATTCTGACTATGAAAAACTTTATAAAGAAAGTATTGAGTTGTCTCATGTAACACATGGGGAATACAATTACCATAATATTATGATGGGAGCGTCGCCGTCCTCCGGGATTCTTATGACGACGAATTTCGAAAGGTGTAAAAAGGATGTGCAATTAGAGGATCTGTATTATTTCCTCCGGAAGGTGCTGGAAAAGCAGGGATGGAAGGAGCGTCTTGGAGATAATATTATTAACGCCTATTCTGCTATTAAGCCTGTCAGTAGTGCGGAAATGGAGTACTTGAAGATACGCTTCATTTATCCGGAAAAATTCTGGAAGGTTGCGGATTCCTACTATCGCTCAAATAAGGCATGGATTTCTGTGAAAAGTATTGAAAAGATGAATGTTGCAATACGTCAGACAGAAGAAAAGGAGCGATTTTTAAATCATATTTTTTCTTTTTGTATGTAATTGTTACAGCTCAGACCGAGCCGGTCACTTTGCTGACTGGCTCGGGGCCATAGCGTAAGCTCTGCAAAGGAGCCCGCCCCACTGCTGAGAGCGGTTCTAAATGGGCAGGTGGGTTGCTGTTTGCAGGCATGACTGTGAACAGTAATATGTAATTGCAAAAATACGGATAAAACAATAGAATCACCTTGACAAACATTGTGAAAACAGTTATAACAGTAACTAAAGGCAAAAGCCCCAGAGTTAAAAACAAGAGGAGGAAATTTATCCATGAACAAAACAGAATTAGTAGCAGCTATTGCCAGTCAGGCAGAGATATCAAAAAAAGATTCTGAAAAAGCATTAAAAGCTTTTGTTGATGTAGTTACAGCAGAACTGAAGAAGGACCACAAGGTACAGTTAGTGGGATTTGGCACATTTGAGACGAGCACAAGGGCTGCAAGAGAGGGGAGAAATCCGCAGACAGGGGATACGATGAGAATTGACGCCTGCAGAGTTCCGAAGTTTAAAGCGGGCAAGGCATTAAAGGATGCTGTTAATGAGTAGATAACAGACTTGGTTTGAGAGCAGCAGGGAGGCTTTGGTCTCTCTGCTTTTTTGTCTCACAGATATAAATTATGAACATTTATAGGAGGAACAGGGGATATGAGACTGGATAAATTTTTGAAGGTATCACGATTGATTAAGCGCAGAACAGTGGCAAATGAGGCGTGTGATGCGGGACGGGTCTTTGTAAACGGGAAAGCTTCCAAAGCTTCGGTAAAGGTAAAAGCAGGAGATATAATCGAAATCCAGTTTGGGACAAAGACGGTCAAGGTCGAGGTGCTAGATATTCAGGAGACAACAAAGAAGGACGAAGCAAAAGAATTATATAGATATTTGTAATAAAAGAAAACAGCCTTTCATATGATTATTAAGAAAGGTTGTGATGCGCATGGAAGAAAGAGTGATGCAGAAAAACCATAAACTCGTTGTAAATAATCGAAAAACGAGTATGGTAACAGGGGTTATAGACGTGCTTTCTTTTGATTTAAATGAAATACTTCTGGAGACGGAGCAGGGAATGATGATGGTAAAAGGGACAGATCTCCATGTTAACAGGCTGAGCCTTGAGAAGGGGGAGGTGGATCTGTCGGGGAACATTGACAGCATCTCATACTCTGATGTGCATGCAGGGGCCAAGCAGGGGGAAAATCTGCTTTCTAAGTTATTCAGGTAATACGAAGATGGCAGGAATCGAAAGGGAAGTAATTGTATTTGCCGTAGCGGTACTCGCAGGGGCAAGCATCAGACTTACATATAGATGTTTAACATGTTTCCGTGAAATTATAAAGCACAGCCTTATACTAATGGGAATAGAAGATCTTGTGTTTTGGTTCAGTGCAGCTATCTATTTGTTTATACAAATTTACCAAACAAATAGTGGTAGAATCCGATGGCATTTTATACTAGGTGTTGTGATTGGTGCTGTACTGATGTCGCTTCTAGTAAAAAAGTTGAAAAATTTTTGGAAGATTTTTTTGCGCAAAAAGTGTTGATAATCAATTTGAAAGAAGATAAGATAAGGATATTCCAGGGAGTTGAATTCGCCGGCGCGAAAGCCGGTATAAGGGTGAAATATTATGAAACATGTAAGAAGCAAAAGCCGCAGAAGGCGGCAGAAGCGGTATGTAAGCCAAAATGCGAACCGGCATAGACGCAGCATGTTTGCAGTGGGCGTTGTAATTCTATTATTAATGGCTGTTGTGTCTGCGAACGCTGTATCACTCCGCGAAAAGGACAGGATCTATCAGGCACAGGAGGCAGAGCTTCAGAAGCAGATCGAAGATGAGAAAGAGCGCGCTTCTGAAATTGATGAGCTGGAAGAATACGTGGGAACGGATGAGTATGTCGAGGAAGTAGCGAAGGACAAGTTGGGACTGGTGAACAAGAACGAGATTATCTTTAAGGCAAAGTGACAGGAACAAGAGGACGGGAGAGAGGTACGGAAGAAAAAGCTTCGGGCAGTATGCCCGGAGCTTTTTCCGGGTTCCGGTTGGGGACGGGGCATTTTTAAAAATGCCCCGTCCCCAACTAAAAAAGGGACAGGTCATTTTAAATCTGGGACGGGGTAATTTTAAAAATACCCCGTCCCCAACCGAAGGGAGTATAGCGAATGCCTGATTTGAAAGAGAGAGAGAAGAGCACCTTCCTGAATCCGTATGTTATCCAGATGGACAAGCTTGCAGATTCGCTAGGTCATCTGTCGGACACGTTTTTGAGGCTTGCGGACTACAGGAGGACATTTACGAAGGAAGAGAATGAGGATATGTTCCGCCGTGTCACGGAGAAGGTGTGTGAAAATTGTGAGAATAAAGAAGGGTGTCTGGGGGAGAGGCGGCTTGTGACCTATCACATGATGTATGAGATTCTGTGTGCTGTGGAGGAATATGGTGCGGAACTGAATGTGGAACTTAAGAGGAGGCTTCAGAAGCAGTGTATTCTGGCGCCCCGGTTTCTGAGGGAGACACTGGAGACCTTTGAGAGTGCCAAGCAGAGGCTGGTGTGGAATAATAAGCTGGTGCAGAACCGGGAGGGATATGCGAAGCAGCTTGAGAATTTTGCGAAGACCATCCGGTATACGACACGGGAGCTGGACGCGGGGATTTTTGAGGACGAGCATCTGGAGAAGAAGATTAAGACGCATCTGCGCAAATCAGGGGTGAAGATGTTGTCTTCCGTGTTTTATATTACGCCAAATGGGAAATATGAAATTCATCTTACAATTAAGGCAACCAAAGGGCATGTGATTCCGGTTAAGGAGCTGGCGGCTGAGGTGGGGAACCTTGTGGGGCGTATTATGATGCCAGAGCAGGGGGAGCGGCCCATTGTGGGAGATGAGTATTGTACAGTTACCTGCGTGGAGGGAGCCAGGTTTCATACATTACAGGGGATTGCAAAGATTGGAAAGGACTGTGACCGGATTTCGGGAGATACTTTTCTTTTGACGGATCTTCCGGGAGGCAAGAAGGGAGCAGCGCTCTCGGACGGAATGGGAGCCGGTGAGGAGGCGTTCAGGGAGAGCACCATGGTGGTGGAGCTTTTAGAGGAGCTTCTTGACGCCGGCTTTCCGGTAAAGACAGCCATCCAGCTTATGAACACAGCGCTTGTGATTGGACGTGAGGAGGTGCGTTTTTCAACAATTGATGTGTGCCTTTTTGATCTGTACAGCGGGGAATGCGAGTTCGTGAAGGCTGGCGCCGCTGCTACGTTTATTAAGAAGGAAGATAAGGTGGAAAAGATTCACTCGGCTGCGCTTCCCATAGGTGTGATACAGGATATTGAGATTGATACACAGACAAGGGAACTGAACTCAGGGGATTTTGTGATTATGGTGACGGACGGGGTACTAGATGCACTTCCGGCTGCCAGGCAGGACAGCCTTATGAGTCAGTTTATCAGCGAGGCAGATATGCAGAACCCCAAGGAGCTTGCGCACCACATTCTGGAGCGGGTATTGGAGTGTTCGGGCGAAAAACCGGTAGATGATATGACGATTTTGGTAATAGGAGTGTGGAGAATCTAAAGAATACTTGCATTTTTCGGGAAATTTCTATAAGATGAAAGAAAGAGTTATTATCCCGGGCATCCGAACATGGAAGCCTGGGCTAAGAAACTGTGAAAAAATAACTTTAGCAAATTGCACAGGATTTTTCGCAGTTCCTAAGTGCAGAGGAGTTCCCGTATGTATGAGAAGGTAAAGGCGTACGTAGAGCATTATCATATGCTTGCGAAAAATGATAAAGTGATTATAGGCGTATCTGGAGGTGCAGACTCTGTATGCCTTCTTTTCATACTTTTAAAGATGTCAAAGGAAACAGGGATTCCGCTTCATTGTGTTCACGTACATCATGGAATCAGGGGGGCGGATGCGGACCGGGATGAGGCATTCGTACGCAGGATGTGTGCGGAGGAAGGCATCACGCTTACCGTTCACAGGGAAAATGTCCCGGCTTATGCCAGGGAGCATGGCCTTACGGAGGAGGAGGCCGGACGCGAGGTAAGAAGAGAGGTATTTGAACGGGTCTTAAGAGAACAGAAGGGGACGAAGATTGCCCTTGCCCACCATATGAATGATAACGCGGAGACCGTTCTATGGAACCTGTGCAGGGGTACTGCCCTTAAGGGAATGGGAGGAATTGCCCCGGTATCCGGCAGGTGGATCCGCCCTCTTTTGTGCGTGAAACGCGCAGAGATTGAATCATATCTGGGAAAATGGGGAATATCTTATTGTAAAGATAAGACAAATATGCAGAATATTTATACGAGAAACCGGATTCGGAATGAGATTATACCCCTTATGGAAAGCAGGATGAATGAGCAGACAGTCCTTCACATAGCAGAGACAGCACAGAGGATGCGTACCCTCGGGGATTATATTGGCCGGGAGGCAGTAAGGCTCCTTCATACATGTGCGGTAAAAGAGGAGGAAGGGGGACTGCTGCTTGGAACCGGGGACTATTACCGGATTGATGAGGCGCTTAGGCCCTATGTTCTCTATGAAGCAATCTGCACGGCTGCAGGGCACAGGAAGGATATTGAGGCAGTTCATGTGAGGCTTACGGAGGAGCTTCTGAAAAAACAGCCGGGGCGCAGGCTTGATTTTCCTTATGGACTGACCGCTGTCCGCTGCTATGAAGGGATACGATTTTCAACACAGAAAATGGCTGCCAGGGAGGAGGAAGATGCCGGTTTTCAACTTCGGATTATAAAAAAATGTGAATCAGCGGAGACATTTCCACAAAAAAACTACACGAAATGGTTTGACTATGATATAATTAAAAATACTGTTAAAATAAGGCACAGGGAACCAGGTGATTATCTTACGATAGATAAATATGGGAATACCCAGAAGCTGAAGCAGTTTTTTATTAATCAGAAGATACCGCAGGAAAAGCGCAGCAGGATCTGGCTTGCGGCGGACGGTCCGCATATTATGTGGGTTGTAGGCTACAGGCAGAACCAGATGTACCAGGTGACAGACAAAACAAGCCGGATTCTGGAGATTGAGTTTTACGGAGGAGAAAAAGATGGCAGAGACGATTAGTATATTGCACAGTGAGGAAGAGGTCGCGAAGAGGGTTGAAGAACTGGGCCGGATGATCAGTGAGGATTATAAGGGAAAGCAGATTCATCTGATCTGTGTTCTAAAGGGGGGCGTATTTTTTATGTGCGAGCTGGCCAAAAGAATCAGCGTTCCGGTTTCCATGGATTTTATGAGTGTGAGCAGCTACGGAGACGGGACTTCGTCAAGTGGCGTGGTGAAGATTGCAAAGGATCTGGATGAGCCGCTGGAAGGCAGGGATGTCCTTGTGGTGGAGGATATTGTTGATTCGGGCAGGACGCTCTCCTACCTTCTTGAGATC
Source organism: Lachnospiraceae bacterium (assembly GCA_910576335.1). Classification (GTDB taxonomy): domain Bacteria; phylum Bacillota; class Clostridia; order Lachnospirales; family Lachnospiraceae; genus CAPEBR01. The sequence goes on along the minus strand of CAJTIU010000008.1, from coordinate 21,886 downwards.
CTTGCGAAGCGCCGCCCGAACAGTATGAGGCTGTGCACCCTGCTGGATAAACCGGACAGGAGGATCCGGAATGTGAAGGTGGACTATACCGGATTCGAGATTGAGGATCGGTTCGTAGTAGGATACGGGCTTGATTATGCACAAAAATATAGAAATCTACCATACATCGGAGTTTTGGAAGGTGTGGAGTAGAAAGGGGCTTAAGTAGGTTGAATACAAGAAAGAACAGAGGACTGGGCAGCGGGATGCTGCTCTCGCTTATCATCATTTTATTTGCAATGCTATGGTTCACGAACCGCTTTGACCAGAGGGAAGATGAGATTACCTGGAAGAAGTTCGAGAGCATCATTGATTCAGAAAAAGTAAGAAATATTATCATCACCCAGAATAAAGCGGTTCCTACCGGACGTGTACAGCTTACGCTGAGAGGCGATGAGGGAGATGAGATTTGCTATCTGTACGTGTCAGACGTAAATGATATCCAGGATTATTTGCAGGAGAAGAATATTTCATATGTGATGCCGGACATTCCGCAGGATAACTGGTTTGCAACGACAATTCTGCCGGTGCTTATTACAGTAGGCGCGCTTTTGGTCATTTTTTTCCTCATGAACCGTCAGGGCGGCGGGGGCAATGCAAAGGCCATGAATTTTGGAAAGAGCCGCGCACGGCTGAGCACCGACAGTGACAGGAAGATTACGTTCGGCCAGGTGGCAGGTCTTAAGGAGGAAAAGGAAGAGCTGGAGGAGATTGTAGATTTCTTAAAGGCTCCGAAGAAATATATCCAGGTGGGAGCCAGAATTCCCAAGGGTGTGCTTCTTGTAGGACCTCCGGGTACTGGTAAGACGCTGCTTGCCAAGGCAGTTGCCGGGGAGGCGGGGGTTCCGTTTTTCACGATTTCAGGATCTGATTTTGTGGAAATGTTTGTCGGCGTGGGAGCTTCCCGTGTCCGTGATCTGTTCGAGGACGCAAAGAGAAACGCTCCATGTATTATTTTTATAGATGAGATTGACGCCGTGGCCAGAAGAAGAGGAACCGGTATGGGCGGCGGACATGATGAGAGGGAGCAGACGCTGAACCAGCTTCTTGTAGAGATGGACGGGTTCGGGGTAAATGAAGGAATTATTGTAATGGCGGCCACGAACCGCGTGGATATCCTTGATCCGGCGATCTTAAGACCAGGCCGTTTTGACCGCAAGGTTATGGTGGGAAGGCCGGATGTCCAGGGGAGAGAAGAGATTCTCCGCGTCCATGCAAAGGGCAAGCCCTTAAGCGAGGAGATTGACCTTAAACAGATTGCCCAGACAACGGCGGGCTTTACCGGGGCGGATCTTGAGAATCTCCTGAATGAAGCGGCGATTATCTCTGCAAAGGAGGGACGCATGTTCCTCCTCCAGGAGGATGTTAAGAAGGCGTTCGTTAAGGTGGGAATCGGAGCAGAGAAGAAAAGCCGTGTTATTTCCGATAAGGAAAAGAAGATTACTGCATTTCATGAGGCAGGGCATGCAATTTTATTCCATGTCCTTCCGGATGTGGGGCCAGTGTACAGTGTGTCCATCATTCCAACCGGGGGAGCAGGCGGATATACAATGCCGCTGCCTGAGAGGGATGAGATGTTTAACACAAAAGGGAAGATGCTGCAGGATATTACGGTGGCGCTTGGCGGACGTGTGGCAGAGGAAGAGGTATTTGACGATATTACAACAGGAGCTTCCCAGGATATCAAGCAGGCGACCGGACTGGCAAAGTCCATGGTGACGAAGTTCGGTATGTCTGAGACCGTGGGATTGATTAATTATGACGATGACAGTGAGGAGGTGTTCATCGGGCGCGATCTGACACATACGCAGAGACGCTACGGGGAGAGCGTGGCGACCGTGATCGATAAGGAAGTGAAGCGTATTATTGATGAGTGCTATGCAAAGGCAAAGGAGATTATTCATCAGTATGATAATGTGCTTCATGCCTGTGCAGATCTTTTGCTGGAGAAGGAAAAGATATCCAGGGAGGAGTTTGAAGCTTTATTTAGCAGTGGAGAAAACTGATAACTGCTGTGAAGGTACTGAGCAGTAGCGGGAATTATACTCACGACCAATGAAATCTGCCGTGAGTATCGCGCCAGCCACAGCCGCAAAGCGGCATATTTCCTTATGTGGCTGTGCGCATGATGTTATACTGCACGGCAGATTTATCTGGCGCGCAGTATAAATATTTGCAGACGGTGAGAAAGTGACTAAATAGAAGGGGTTGACAGTCATGAGAAAAGAAGCATTATTCTGTGATGGAACAAATGCTTATCGTATACCGCCGCAGCCTGAAAAAAACGAGGTGGTGACTTTAAGGTTCCGCACGGCAAAAGACGATGTCTTACGTGTCAGGATGATTACAGCATCAGGCAGCTATGATTTGGAAAAGGAGGATCCTGGGAAGGAAAGGGTAAAGGGAGAGTTTGATTATTACACGATTCGTTGGAGGCTGGACGGCGAGCCGTTCCAGTATTCTTTTGAGATCTGGGACGGCCGGGAAGTATGCTATTTCAACAGGGATGGCATATCAGACCACATAGAAGGATTTTATGATTTTGTGATTGTTCCAGGATTCGCAACGCCGGACTGGGCGAAGGGCGCAGTTTTTTACCAGATTTATACGGACCGTTTTTATAACGGAGATCCTTCTAATGATGTTGAGACAAATGAATACTATTATATCGGAGGCTATAGCCAGAAGGTTGAGAACTGGGATAAATATCCCGCCAGTATGGGTGTGCGCGAATTTTACGGCGGGGATCTGAAGGGAGTTATGGATAAGCTTGACTACCTCCAGGATCTGGGGGTGGAGGTGCTTTATTTTAATCCGCTTTTTGTATCTCCTTCCAACCATAAATATGATATACAGGATTATGATTATATAGACCCGCATTACGGCGTGATCGTGGAAGACGGCGGCGAGGTGCTGCCGGACGGCGTCACGGATAATGCCCTGGCGGGGAAATATCAGAAGCGGACGGCGGATCTGCGCAATCTGGAAGCCAGCAATGAGCTGTTTATAAAGCTCGTGGAGGAGCTTCACAGAAGAGGCATGAAGATTATTCTGGACGGTGTGTTTAACCACTGCGGTTCTTTTAACAAGTGGATGGACAGGGAGCGTGTCTATGAGAACCAGGAGGATTACGCACCGGGAGCATATATTTCTGCAGACAGCCCGTACCGGAGATATTTTAAGTTTTATGATGAAAATGAGGAAAACTGGCCCTATAACACGAGCTATGACGGCTGGTGGGGGCACGATACACTTCCCAAGCTGAACTATGAGGGCTCGAAGGAGCTTGAGGACTATATACTTAAGGTCGGACGGAAATGGGTGTCACCGCCCTTTAACGCAGACGGCTGGAGGCTGGATGTGGCAGCAGATCTGGGGATGACCAATGAATATAACCATACCTTTTGGAAAAAATTCCGGAACGTGGTCAAGGATGCAAACCCGGAAGCAGTCATCCTGGCAGAGCATTATGGGGATCCCGGGGAATGGCTTCAGGGAGATGAGTGGGATACAGTCATGAACTATGATGCATTCATGGAACCTGTGACCTGGTTCCTTACAGGAATGGAAAAACACAGCGACGAAAGCCGCGACGAGCTGCGGGGCAATGGGGATTACTTCGTGAATTCGATTACTCATCATATGGCAAATATGCTGACACCGTCCCTGGAGATTGCCATGAATGAGTTGTCGAACCACGACCATTCCCGGTTTCTGACACGGACGAACCACATGGTCGGAAGGGCTGACCGTCTGGGGCCGGAAGCAGCAGAAGCATATGTAAATGAAGCGGTGATGCGCGAGGCCGTTGTGATACAGATGACCTGGGTGGGCGCTCCCACCATATATTACGGGGACGAGGCAGGAGTCTGCGGCTTTACGGATCCCGACAACAGAAGGACATATCCCTGGGGCAGGGAAAATCAGGAACTTCTGGCATTCCACAAGGATATTATCCGTATCCATAAAGCCTGTGCTCCGCTAAAAACCGGATCCCTGAAGATGCTTGCCTGGCGGGAAAATATCATTGCGTACGGAAGATTTACGCAGGATGAACAGATCATTGTGATAATAAATAACGGCACTGACCTGGAATCAGTAACAGTACCGGTGTGGGAGGCCGAGGTGCCCGCGGACTGCCGGATGCGGAGGCTTCTCTACTCCTGGGCCGACGGGTATACGCTGGATTATGAGGAGTATCTCGTGCAGGGTGGAAATCTGGTTGTAAACATGGGGGCATACTCAGCACTCGTGTTGGGGACGGGGTAATTTTAAAATTACCCCGTCCCCAACTTCATCCCTTTACTTCGATAAAACCTCAATTCCTGTGTTTGTTACCAGAACCATATATTCCACCTGGGCCGACAGCCCGTCATCTTCCGTAAACACAGTCCAGTCATCATCCTCATCTACAAAGAAATCAGGACTGCCTTCATTTACCATAGGCTCTATGGTAAACATCATGCCAGGAACAAGGACCATCTCCGTTCCTCTAGGCGTTACATAGCTTACGAAGGGCGGCTCGTGGAATTCCAGCCCAATGCCGTGTCCGCCGATATCCTCAACAACGGAGTAACCGTTCTGCCGGGCGTGAGTGTTGATGGCATGGGCAATATCTCCCAGATGCCCCCAGGGCTTTGCGGCCTTAAGCCCCAGTTCGACACACTCCCGTGTCACCCGCACAAGCTTTGCGGCGCGGGGAGACACCTCTCCGATCGTGAACATGCGGGACGCGTCAGAATAATATCCATTCAGTATTGTGGATACATCCACATTCAAAATATCGCCCTCCTCCAGAATCTCGTATTCGCTGGGAATACCGTGGCAGATGACGTTATTTAGGGAGGTACAGACACTTTTCGGGAAGCCTTCAAAACCAAGGGGCGCCGGGATTCCTCCGTGCTCTGTCGTAAAATCATACACGAGCCGGTCGATTTCCTCTGTGCTCATACCGGCATGAATGTGCGCCGCAACATGATCCAGAACAGCCGTGTTGAGAGCGGCGCTTTTTTTGATGGCGGCAATCTGCTTCGGTGTCTTAAGGAGGGAACGCTCTGGGACGATATGCCCTCTGGCGGCCAGTGACCATAACTTAATATCCAATCTATCCAAGGGAAGACCTTCTTTCTATAATTTGTAATTTGTGGGCAGACTAGCTGCCCCTAATATAGTAGTATATCACAACTGGGCAAGTTGGGGACGGGGTAATTTTAAAATTACCCCGTCCCCAACTTGTTTCATGAGGAGAAATAAGGTATACTAATATATATGCAAATAAAATTCTACTGAATGCTAGGAGGAAGGAATTATGTTAAGAATCGGCATATTAACCAGCGGAGGAGACTGCCAGGCGCTGAATGCTGCTATGCGTGGAGTTGTGAAAGGAATTTATTCGAAATGTAAGGAAAATGAAGTGGAGATCTACGGATTTCAGGAGGGATATAAAGGGCTGATCTATTCGAATTTCAAGATGCTTACTTCCAGGGATTTCTCCGGAATTCTGACAGTAGGAGGTACGATTCTGGGGACTTCCAGGCAGCCGTTTAAGCTCATGCGGGTTCCGGATGAGAATGGTCTTGATAAGGTTGAGGCGATGAAGCACACATATCACAAGCTGAACCTGAATTGTCTGGTGATCCTTGGAGGAAATGGAACTCATAAGACGGCGAATCTGCTCCGCGAGGAGGGGCTGAATGTGATTACACTTCCGAAGACGATTGATAATGATCTCTGGGGAACGGATATGACATTTGGTTTCCAGAGTGCGGTTGACATTGCGACGGATACGATTGATAAGATTCATACGACAGCAACATCCCACAACCGCGTATTTATCGTGGAGATCATGGGACATAAGGTTGGATGGGTTGCGCTTCATGCAGCGATTGCAGGCGGCGCGGATATTGTTCTGCTTCCGGAGATTCCATATGACATTGATGTGATTGTTGACGCGATTAATAAGAGGAAGAAAGCAGGTAAGAGATTTACTATTATTGCGGTGGCTGAAGGTGCCATTTCCAAGAAGGATGCGAAGCTTTCGAAGAAGGAGCTTAAAGAGAAGCAGGAGAAGAAGAAATATCCGTCTGTAGCCTATGAGATGGCTGAAAAGGTGCAGAAGAGAACGGACCAGGAGGTCCGCATAGCGATTCCCGGGCATACTCAGAGGGGAGGCTCTCCGTGTCCGTATGACAGGGTGCTTTCTACCAGGCTGGGTGCGGCTGCGGCTGAGGCAATTTTAGACGGTGATTTTGGAAATATGGTTGGCATTAGGAATGACAAGGTAACCCGTGTTCCGCTTGCGGAGGTTGCAGGGAAACTGAAATATGTGGATCCTGCGTCTGATATTATTAAGGAAGCGAAGCTTTCTGGTATCAGTTTTGGCGATAAATAGTGAGACTAATAAAAGGATGAAAAGCAGAGGTGTGGGCACATGTCGTATATGGCATTATACCGGAAGTTCCGGCCAGATGAATTTGAGGACGTAAAAGGGCAGGACGCCATTGTGGCAACGCTTAAGAATCAGATTAAGTCAGACCGTGTCGGACATGCATATTTGTTCTGCGGGACCCGGGGGACGGGGAAGACGTCTGTCGCAAAGATATTTGCGAAGGCGGTTAATTGCGAGCACCCACAAGAGGGGAGTCCCTGTGGGAAATGTGAGACGTGCAGGACGATTGCTGCAGGGAACTCCATGAATGTGATTGAGATTGACGCGGCATCCAATAATGGCGTGGACAATATCCGGGAGATCCGAGAGGAGGTTTCCTATCGTCCTACGGAGGGAAGGTACAAGGTATATATTATTGACGAGGTGCATATGCTTTCAATCGGGGCCTTTAATGCACTACTGAAAACGTTGGAGGAACCGCCGGAATATGTGATTTTTATCCTTGCCACAACGGAGGCCCACAAGATTCCGGTTACGATTCTGAGCCGCTGCCAGAGATATGATTTCAAGCGCATTTCCATAGAGACGATTTCAGCGCGGCTTATGGAGCTGATTGAGAAGGAAAAATGGCAGGTAGAGGAGAAGGCAGTCCGCTATATCGCGAGGGTGGCGGACGGCTCTATGCGTGATGCGCTGAGCCTGCTTGACCAGTGCGCGGCATTTTACATCGGAGAGGCGCTCACGTACGACCATGTGCTGGAGGTGCTTGGTGCGGTTGACACTGAGGTATTCAGCCGGCTCTTAAGGGAGCTTCTGGAGTTTGACGCGCGTGCAGTGATTGAGACGGTGGATGAGCTTGTATCAGAGGGGCGGGAGTTGTCTCAGCTTGCGTCAGATTTCACCTGGTATCTGAGGAATCTCTTGCTGGTAAAATGCTCGGATAACATGGAGGACGTGTTGGATGTCTCTACGGAAAACCTTGCGAGACTTAAGGAGGAGGCGCTTCTTATAAAAGATGATACCTTGATGCGCTACATCCGCATTTTCTCAGATCTTACAAATCAGCTGAAATACGCATCTCAGAAGAGGGTTCTTCTTGAAATTGCACTGATCAAGCTCTGCAGGCCAGAGATGGAGCCGGCAGAGGATACAATGCTTGAGCGGATCCGGGCGGTGGAGAAGAAGCTTGAAGAGGGGCTCACCGTTGCGGGAGGAGCCGGGGAGAGAATCGTGTACCGGGACAGGGAGGCGGAAGAGAAGCCTGCAAAGAAGCCAGAGCTTCCACAGGCGCTGAATGAGGAAGTGAAGGCTGTGGCGGCGGATTTCCGCATTATAGCTAACGATGCCTCCCCCATGCTCAGGACATATCTGAAGAAGGCGCGCTTAAGCGCCGGGGACGGCAGCAGGCTGATGATTGTGCTGCCGGACGAGGTGAGTGCCGGAGTTGTTGGAAGCGATGCGCATAAGGAGGAGATAAAGGAACTCATTGCCGGGAAAACCGGCAGGAAAGTTGAGATTGACGTCTGCCATGTGGAGGAAGGGCGTCGGTTCGAGGACAGTTTTGCAGATATTGAAGCATATATCAAAGAAGCGGTTCATATGGATCTCACTGTGGAGGACGATTAGCGTGCGACTGAGCAAAATCAGGCGCAAAGAGGCGGAAAAGCATCGCAGATGCATTTCCGGGATGTGAACCGTAACGATTGCGATAGTGACAGAAAGGAGAAAGAAATGGCGAAAAGAGGCGGATTTCCCGGCGGCGGTATGCCGGGGAACATGGCAAATCTTATGAAGCAGGCGCAGAAGATGCAGCGTCAGATGGAAGAACAGGCAAAAGAGATGGAGACAAAGGAGTTTACCGCAACAGCGGGCGGAGGCGCCGTGGAGGTAACGGTGACCGGAGTAAAGAAGGTACTTAAGATCAAACTCGATGAGGAAGTCGTAGATCCAGATGACGTTGAGATGCTGGAGGACCTGATAGTGGCTGCGGTGAACGAGGCATTTGAAAAGGTAGATGAGGCGTCCTCCTCTTCCATGTCAAAGCTTACCGGCGGAATGGGCGGCAGTATTCCGGGACTGTTTTAGATAAGGAGCAGTTCAGATGGACTACTATAGCAACCAGATCAGAAAGCTAATAGATGAATTATCCCGCCTCCCGGGAATTGGAACGAAGTCAGCGGCAAGGCTGGCTTTTCACTTGATTCATATGCCGGCCCCGGACGTAAAAAGACTGGCCGGGACAATGGTAGAGGCCCGGGAAAATGTAAGATACTGCAAAGAATGCTGCACACTCACTGACCAGGATCTCTGCCCGATCTGCGCAAATGCGGACAGAGACCACAAGACAATCATGGTTGTAGAAAATACACGCGATCTGGCAGCATACGAAAAAACCGGAAAATACGAAGGAGTGTACCATGTCCTCCATGGAGCCATATCCCCCATGCTCGGAATCGGGCCGGGAGACATAAAGCTAAAGGAACTGATCGCCCGTCTTGAAAAAGAGGTGGATGAAGTGATCGTGGCAACTAATTCAAGCCTGGAGGGAGAGACCACAGCTATGTATATCAGCAAGCTGATAAAACCAACGGGCATCAAAGTAAGCAGAATTGCCAGCGGAGTGCCGGTAGGGGGAGACCTGGAATATATAGACGAGGTGACACTCCTTCGGGCACTCGACGGGCGCACGGAATTGTAGTTGGGGACGGGGTAATTTTAAAATTACCCCGTCCCCAACTCAAAAAGGGACAGGTCATTTTTAATTTGGGACGGGGCATTTTTGAAAATGCCCCGTCCCCCAACCAGGAGGTGCCTCATGAGCAGAAATAAAATTACATCCACTGACATTGCCAAAGCCGCCGGGGTATCCCAGGCTACGGTGTCGATGATACTGAACAAGAAGTACAATGCTTCTTTTTCCAAAGAGACGATTGACCGTGTGGAGACGGCGGTCAAGGAGCTGGGATATGTGCCACAGAAGCGGAAGTCATCAAAGAGCGGCAGACAGGAGAAGCTTTTGGTTGTGTTTTGCCCGAACCTTACGAATCCATACTATGTCATGCTCCTCCAGGGCATTGAGTCCCGGGCGAAGGAGCAGGGGTATGCGCTGTTTACCTGCAACACGCAGAGAGATCTTAAGATGGAGGAGCGCTACCTTAAGATGATGTGGCAGATCCGGCCTCTTGGGGTGATCTATATGTGCAACCCGAGTCACTGCTTTCTGGGGCTTGTGAAGGAACTGTCCAGGAATATTCCGGTGGTGGTTATTAATAACCAGAATGAGAAGCTTGATGTGGATGTGGTGGAACTTGATAATTCCAAGCTCGGCCGTCTGATGGCCAGGCATCTCCTTGAACTGGGGCACCGAAGGGTGGCGTATATTGCGCCGCCGCTTACTACGAGGCAGAAGCAGCGTTCCAAGCGGGTGGAGGGATTTCTGAAAGAATATGAGGCTGCAGGCATCAGGGAAAATGTAATTATCAAAGCAGCAAAGGAAGAGATTGATAAGGACATTGCTCACATTGATTCGGAGTACATGATTGGATATGAGCTGACAAGGGAGCTCCTTGGGGAAACGAAGGATGTCACGGCAATCGTAGGGCTCAATGACATGATTGCATTCGGGATTATGGATGCCCTCCATGAAGCAAAGCTTAAGGTTCCCGGGGATGTGTCCGTGATGGGCTGTGACAATACACTGTTTACCCGGCTTCATAAGGTGGGACTTACGACTATTGAGCATTTCGTCATTTTTAAAGGCAGGGATGCGTGCGATATTATTATGAAGAAAATTGCGACGAATACTTCAAAGTATTCGGAAATAGAGCCTGTCAGCATTTATCATGTGGAGTACGAGCCCAAGCTTATTGTGCGCGGGACAACCTCTTATGCAAGACATAAAAAAATTAAAAATTAATATATTTTTATGTATTATTAATAATATTTTTGCTATGCTGCACTATTTTACCGGTGCGTGACAGAAGAGATGCGAATTACAAAAAAATGGATATTTACAGCGTTTTTGAGATGATATGCCATGAAATGGGGCGGCGTGAAACGTTCCTGAATTTCTTGCGTTTCTTTGATAATTCATTAATAATCTCAAATTATTAATGAATAAAATTATTAATAATAATTTGTGCCTATTGACCAAAATAAGGTTAATGGGCTATAATTTTTTTATGCGGAAAATATATTTTTAAGGAGGAAACAAGAGAATGAAATTTTTCATTGACACAGCCAAAGTCGAGGACATTAAGAAGGCAAATGACATGGGGGTTATTTGCGGTGTGACAACAAATCCTTCCCTGATTGCAAAGGAAGGAAGGGTATTTGAAGAGGTGATCGCAGAGATTGCATCAATTGTGGACGGGCCCATAAGCGGCGAGGTAAAGGCAACAACGGTTGATGCGGAAGGCATGATTGCAGAGGGAAGAGAGATCGCAAAGATCCACCCCAATATGGTCGTGAAGATTCCGATGACTGCAGAGGGTCTTAAAGCATGTAAGCAGCTTACAAAGGAAGGGATCAAGACAAACGTTACACTGATCTTCACAGCAAACCAGGCACTTCTTGCTGCAAGGGCAGGCGCTACTTATGTATCACCGTTCCTTGGACGTCTGGATGATATCTCTGTAAGGGGTGTGGATCTGATTGCGGAGATTGCAGACATTTTCCGGACTGCAGGGGATATTGATACACAGATTATCGCAGCAAGCGTAAGAAGTACCATCCATGTAACAGACTGCGCGCTGGCAGGAGCAGATATTGCAACAGTACCGTATAAAGTAATTGAGCAGATGACGCATCACCCGCTGACAGACGCAGGAATTGCGAAGTTCCAGGCAGACTACAAGGCTGTATTTGGGGAATAGGAGGCATTTTTCATGAAAAAATTAGAGCTTATGAAAACTGCGAACGAGGTAAGAAAGGGAATTATTACCGCAGTTCACAGTGCAAAATGTGGACATCCGGGCGGCTCCCTCTCCGCAGCGGATATTTATACGTATCTGTTTTTCGAGGAAATGAATGTTGATCCGGCAGATCCGAAGAAGGAAGACCGTGATCGTTTTGTATTATCAAAGGGACATACCGCACCGGGATATTATTCTACTTTGGCAAACAGGGGATTCTTCCCGGTGGAGGATCTTACTACACTGCGTAAGACAGGTTCCTATCTTCAGGGCCATCCGGATATGAAACACATTCCGGGCGTTGATATGTCAAGCGGCTCACTCGGACAGGGTATCTCCGCGGCAGTCGGCATGGCCATTTCCGCGAAAATATCAGGAGATTCCTACAGAGTATACACACTCCTTGGCGACGGTGAGATTCAGGAGGGACAGGTATGGGAGGCTTCCATGCTTGCGGCACACAGAAAACTGGACAACCTGGTTGTGATCGTGGACAATAATAACCTTCAGATTGACGGGCCGATTACAGAGGTTAACTCTCCATATCCGATTGACAAGAAGTTTGAAGCATTTAACTTCCATGTAATAAATATTGATGGACATGACTTTGATGCAATTGATGCTGCATTTAAAGAGGCAAGAGAGACGAAGGGACAGCCCACGGCAATCATTGCAAAGACAATCAAGGGCAAAGACGTTTCCTTTATGGAAAACCAGGCAGCATGGCACGGCGCAGCTCCGAATGACGAGCAGTATGCGGTTGCCATGGCAGATTTAGAGAGGGTAGGTGAAGCATTATGTCAGAAGTAAAGAAAATCGCAACAAGAGAAAGCTACGGTAATGCTTTGGCGGAATTAGGAAAAGAGCATGAGGATGTAATTGTATTAGATGCTGACCTTGCAGCAGCGACTAAAACAGGAGTATTTAAAAAGGCATTTCCAGAGCGCCATATTGACTGTGGAATCGCTGAGTGCAACATGATCAGCGTGGCGGCAGGCATCGCGACAACCGGAAAGGTTCCCTTTGCAAGTTCATTCGCGATGTTTGCAGCAGGAAGGGCGTTCGAGCAGGTCCGCAACTCCATAGGATATCCGAAGCTGAACGTGAAAATCGGGGCAACCCATGCCGGAATCTCTGTAGGAGAAGACGGTGCAACCCACCAGTGCAACGAGGACATCGCTCTCATGAGAACCATTCCGGGAATGGTAGTCATCAATCCGGCGGATGATGTAGAAGCAAAGGCAGCAGTAAAAGCAGCCTATGAGCACGTAGGCCCGGTATATCTCCGCTTCGGGAGACTGGCAGTTCCGGTAATCAATGATAATGAAGATTATAAATTCGAGATCGGAAAGGCAGTAACACTCAGAGAAGGAACAGACGTGACAATCATCGCCACCGGACTTCCGGTATCCGAAGCACTTGACGCAGCAGAAAAGCTGGCAGCAGACGGAATCAGCGCAGAAGTAATCAATATCCACACCATCAAACCATTGGACGAAGAAGCAGTCATAAAGGCAGCAGCAAAGACCGGCAAGATCGTAACAGTGGAGGAACACTCCATAATCGGCGGACTTGGCAGCGCAGTGTGCGATGTCGTGGCACAGAAGGCTCCGGCAAAGGTTCTGAAGATTGGAATCAACGATGTATACGGTGAATCCGGACCGGCAAAGGAACTTGTAAAGAAGTATGGACTGGATGCAGACAGCATCTATGAGAAAGTGAAAGCGTTCGTGTAAAAAAGCCAAATTGGGGACGGGGTATTTTCAAAAATACCCCGTCCCCAACTCAAAAAGGGACAGGTCATTTTTAATTTGGGACGGGGCAATTTTAAAATTGCCCCGTCCCCGACTGTTCCCCGAAGAATCTCTGATACCATACCAGGAAGATATACACCGCCCAGATCTTCCTGCTGTTATCTGTTTTCTCGTTTTTGTTTCTGCAGTTCTTATGGTCATCTAGCATTTTTACGAGAAGTTTTGTGTTGAAGAAGCGTTTTGCGTCATCGGACAGGAACATCTTCTTTACGATGCTGTAATATTTATCTTCCCTGAGCCACACGCGGATCGGGATTGGGAAGCCGAGCTTTTTCTTCTTTGCGGTTTTACTGCGGATTACCCGTTGGGCGGCGCCCCGCAGCGCAACCTTGGTCTTTGGCGCACGTACCTTGTAGGAGAGCGGCAGCGTTTCGGCAAGTTTCATGACCTCCCTGTCGAGGAATGGCACGCGGACCTCGATGGAGTTGGCCATGCCCATCTTGTCCCCTTTCATGAGAATATCATGGACAAGCCAAAGGTGAAGGTCTACATACTGCATCTTTGTTACCGGATCTTTTCCCTGCACCCGGTCGTACAGAGGCTTCGTGATTTTCTGGATTTGTGGCCGGCATCCGTTTTTGAGAAGTTTGTTCGCTTCGCGTTCCGTGAAAATGTTGGTGGCGTTGGCGAAATATCTTTCTTCAAGGGTCTTCCCGTGCCTCATGAGGAAGCCGCGCCCTTTCATGCCTCTTGGCAGGCAGTATTCGGCGAATTTTCCGAGAAGACGGCGTACAGGCATGGGGATCTTGTTGAATCCGGTGTGCTCCATGGGCTCGCAGTAGATATTGTACCCGCCGAAGAGTTCGTCTGACCCTTCGCCGGAGAGGACTACCTTCACATCCTTTGCAGCTTCGCGGCTTAGGAAATACAGGGCGATTGCGGCGGGGTCTGCTACGGGTTCGTCCATATAGTACTGGATATCTGACAGATTGTCCCAGTACTCTTCGGGTGTGATAACCTTCGCTGTATTCTTCATATGAATACTTGCCGCGAATTCCTTTGCATCCTGAATCTCACTGTATTTCCCCTCATCAAAGCCCACGGTATAGGTCCGGTCTACCTGTCCGAGCCAGGTCAGATAACTGGAATCCACGCCGCTTGACAGATAGGAAGCAACCTCCACGTCGCTGATCTTGTGCTTTTCCACGGAATCCTTCATGACGGCCTCTACATCATCTACGACTTCTTTGAAGGATTTTTTGCAATCTCCTGTGAAATGGGGCTCAAAGTAGCGTGTGATTTTTATTTTTCCTTCCTTATACTGGAGGAAATGTCCTGGCTGCAGACAGAATACGCCCTTGAAAAATGTCTCATTGGTCGGAACGAACTGGAAGGAAAGGTAATTCCCGAGCGCACCCTCATTGAACACTTTGTCAAACTTTGGATGCACAAGGAAGGACTTGATCTCAGAACCAAAGAAAAGAGTCCCGTTCATCTGCGCGTAGTAAAGGGGTTTGATGCCGAACATGTCCCTGGCTGCAAAGAGCTTCTTATTCTTAATATCCCAGATGACGAATGCGTACATACCCCGCAGGCGGTCCAGGAGACGGGAACCCCACTCCTCGTATCCGTGGAGCAGAGTCTCGGAGTCCGTGTTGGAGGAGAACCTGTGCCCTGCGGCAAGAAGCTCTGCTCTGAGCTCCTGATAATTATAGATCTCTCCGTTGAAAACAAGAGCCATGCTCCGGTCCTCATTATATAGAGGCTGGTCACCCTCCGCAGAAAGGTCTATAATGCTTAAGCGCCGGAACCCGAGCGCAGCGTCCTCGTCTATATATCTGCCCTCGCTGTCAGGCCCCCGGTGAATGATCGTATTCATCATATTTACCAGAACCTCCTCGCGGTTTTCAAGTTTGCCAACAAAACCAGTAAATCCACACATAAAATTCCATCTCCTTATTTTAATACGGTTGCGTCAAAATATTTTTTGTGATAACATCAACCTTAATGTATTTTGCTATAGTATTGCCCCTGCTATTCGGATAACCGAAAAAAATAATGCCCACCCTGTCAAGGCCAGGATGAGCGTCTCTCGCTGAGAGGTAGCAACCCGCTTGGAAGACTCCGCCTTTGGAGTGGGGCTTCATGAAAGGCATCTGCTGCAGTGCCTGACGGCAGGCTGCCTTTTCTTTAGATAAAAGGATAGCACAAACCGCTGGAAAGTTCAAGGAGGTAGTTTTAAAACATTACGTTCTCTATTAGCAACTTCGTATTGCGCAGGATGCCTTCTGATGGTATGATAAGGGCAGGCAAATGGCATAAAAGGAATGAGGTGCGTAAAAATGGCAGTATCAGAAAAAAAGTATTCTTTAAATGACCTGCATATCAGCATGGCAGTACGTGCGGAACAGCTCAGTGAAATTTATAATAAATATATGATTGTGGCATTCGACAGTACGGAGAGCAGGACGGGGAAGCTCGTGTTCTGTGGGGATGTCCAGGATCAGGAATATGACAGTTGGTTTATGCAGCCGAAGCCTATTACCCCGATTTACCATGACAAGGACGAACTGGAAGATATGGCGGTGTATGATGAATAAATTTATACAGATTGAAATGCTCCCGGCTGCCGACGGGCGCGGAGGGTTTTTCCACACGGAGGCGGATTTCCTATTGGATAATTTCAAAGCACCGTTTTGCGGCATTGAAGTGAAAATAGATACAGGATGCTCCAGCAGTACAATTCCGCTTAGGAGGTTGAAAGTATCGGATTCCCTGTGTAGAATACTGAAAGGCGCAGATATTATGGCAGGCATTCCGTATTATCTGAGCTATGGGGTGGAATCAGGGGGACTGAAACATGCCGTGCCGGTAACGGATGGCCAGAAAATGGACTGCCCTGCCATGAAGTTTGAACACGCCATTTCTGATTTTACGATAGGGGCGTTCCGGTATCCTGCAGCAGTATATGCCTGAATTATGACCGGAAAGGAAATATACTGATAGGGATGGATATTTTAAGGGAATGGGACATACATATGGGAATTAGTAAAGTGACGGGGAAAAACCTGTTTCTAGCCTGTCCGTCAGGAAAACTATGCAGAGATTACCTGGACGCACTGCATAGGAATTTTGGATGAAATGAAAGTTGTTAAACTGATACAGCCATAAAAAACAGAATATTAGGGTCGCTTAAAAATGCCTGGATTCAGCGAACTGAAAGCGTGGCTGTATTTTATCGGATCAGACAAGGTGGAGCAGATCATAATGACATCGGAGGATAACATGATATATCAATTGAGGACAAAAGCAGCAAAGAGATTAAAAGCCATCCGCCAGGGATGGAAGGAAGATTTTTACAGGGAGATCAGGGATATCGCAGAGCACCCGGTGGTACTCCGGATGAAGAGATACCCCCACCACGGCAGCACGAACTGCTATCAGCACTGCATCAACGTAGCATACTATAATTACCAGTGGTGCCGGTTTTTCCATCTTGACGCGCGGTCCGCAGCGAGGGCGGGAATGCTGCACGATTTATTTCTGTACGACTGGCACACTCATGCGAGAAAGACAGGAGACCATTTTCACGGGATGACCCATCCGGGGCGCGCCTGCAGGAACGCGAAGAAGCTGTTCAGGCTGAACCGTGTGGAGGAAGACGTGATCCTGCATCACATGTGGCCGGTGACACTTCTGTCGCTGCCAAGGACAAGGGAAGGGTGGATTACGACTATAACAGACAAGTATTGCGGAGCCTGTGAAACAAGCCGTCGAAAATAACAGGAAGATGCCGGAAATTTCCTGTCTTAGCCCTCACCGATTGCTAAAATACGCATAAATCATATGCTATCATAAGCAAAAATATGCAAGGTGAGGTGAGTATATGGAAAGACAATTTCCAAAAAATGTAAGACAAGTGGGAAATGTAAGTGATGAACCTAAGATATATGTAGAGGACTATGTAGATACCTATCTGAGCCAGATACGCATGAAAGCAGTGGACGCGCCCATAGCAGCGGCGCTTACCGGCGAGGTGGCCGAGCACGATGGACAGGCCATTGTATACATATCCGGGGCGATGCAGATAAAGGATATAGAATTAGAAGGAACAGAGGTACTGATCAGTGACAGTGCAAAGGAGAACATGGAGGATATACGCAAGCAGTATTTTCCATCCCAGGACATCGTAGGATGGTGTCTCGTGGAGACAGGACACCCTATGAACCTGCACCAGGGGATTAACAAGCTGCACGGGAAGATGTTTGCAAAAGAGAACAGCGTATTTATATGGAAGGATTCCGTGGAAAATGATGAGATGTTCTATGCATATAAATACGGAGAGCTTATGCAGATGGGAGGACATTATATCTATTATGAAAAAAATCCTGCCATGCAGAGCTATATGATTAATACACGCCGACAGAATGGCGTTACACCCAGTGAAATGGTTGAGGATCGAGCTGCAAAGAATTTTCGTAGTACAATAAGGGAAAAATCCGCCTACAGGGAACCGCACCAGAGTTCTAGAGTTCTCTATGTAACAAGCGTACTCCTTGTGATTATTGTACTCGTGATCGGTGTCTCAGCCATGAGCAGTTATGATAAGATGGAATCAGTGCAGAGCTCCTTAGAATCCTTGTCCCGGTCGGTGAACCAGCCGGAGAAGGAAGAGACACTTGCAAAAGACGAGGTGGATCTTGATGCCGGTGCTCTCTCTGATGCGGAAAATGTGAAAGAAGATGTAAAGGAAAATACAGAAGGCAGCACAGAAGACGCAGAAAATGCGGAGGATACAAAGGCTTCAGCGGACAATAGTCCGGAAGCCTTTGCTGCGTTAGAGCAGCTTGGAGAGGCAGATTTTTACATTGTCAAAAAGGGAGACACCCTGGATACGATCAGTATAGATGTATACGGAGACAGGGATCATGTAGAGGCGATCTGTAAGATGAACGGATTGTCTAACGGGAATCTCATCTATATCGGTCAAAAATTATTGTTACCTTAATAGAAGATGTGTTACAATAACTATAATTGTGAGTGGAAACGATACGCAGAGTAATCTGTGTTTTTATAGAAGTGCGTAGGACATGCCCTCACAGTCTTAGGAAGTTAATAGAACAAAGGAGAAGCGGCTTTGAAAAGAAACAGAGGAGACCGCCCCAGGCGGCGGAGGAGGAATGCGAACCTCCATGTCGTGAGGGATCCGGAAGAACAGACGGACAGGCTGATTGAGCAGATCGTAGCAGAACTAAATGACGAGGAGGTTTCCAGAAGAGAGATTGAAGAACAGTCAAGAAGGCATAAAAAACGGGCCAGATCAAGAAGAGTCATCATAGCAGTTACCGCCCTGGCAGCAGTTGCCGCTGCATTTCTTTTTATAAATCTTCAGACATATACCGCTGTGCGTGTGTCGGATACTTATGGAAATGGCAGAATATCCGGAGGAAACTACAGACAATTTTCAGAAGGTGTGCTAAAATACAGCAGAGACGGAATTTCTTATCTGAATCAGAGAGGGGAGGAGCAGTGGAACCAGCCTTATCAGATTAAAAATCCGTTCATAGAGGGTAATGAGACCTCAGCGGCAGTTGCCGATAAAGGAGGTAATGATATTTATGTTTTCCAAAAGGACGGCATCAGGGGAGAGATCCACACGACGCTTCCCATTCAGAGGATTTCAGTCTCGGAGCAGGGAATCGTATGTGCGGTATTGAAAAATGAATCTACTCCCTCCATCATCTGCTATGATACAGCGGGCAATATACTGGTGGAGCACAAAGCTTCCCAGGGAGGGACCGGTTATCCTGTGGATGCGTCCATTTCCCCGGACGGACAGGTTATGCAGGTGATTTATCTATATGTGAATGGAGGGAAAGTCATATCAAGGGTAGGCTTCTATAACTTTGGTGAAGCCGGTAATGAGAAGACTGACCGACAGGTTCTTGACAAGGAGTACGGGGAAACGATTCTTGCAGAAGGATTTTTTATGTCCCAGAATATCTCAGCGGTGGTAGGCGATAACTGTCTGGTTCTCTACGAGGGAAAGGAACAGCCGGAAGAGACGGTATCCGTGAAGATAGATAAGGAGATTAAGAGCGTTTTCCACAGCAGCCGGTATATCGGGCTGGTGCTTAACAACCGGGGAAAGAGCGGCTGCGAGCTCCGCCTCTATAACAAATCCGGAAAGCAGGTGCTGTCTAAGGACTTTACAGGTGAATACAGCAATGTTAAGATCTGCGGGGAACAGGTGATCCTGTACGATGGAAGACGATGCAAAATATTTATGAGAAATGGAATCGAAAAATTCCAGGGTGAGACGAACAACCAGATACTGGAGATCTTTCCGATATCAGGCGTGAATAAATACATAATGATAAATGCAAACGGGGTGGAGCATATCCGGCTTGTGAAATAAGGAGAAGATATGAACTGGGTATTAATGGTAACAGGGGGCATTGTTTTAATAGGACTTTTAATCGGAGTATACCGGGGGGCTATAAGGATCGCAGTTTCTCTTTTAGCCTCTCTTCTGACGCTGATTCTTGTTACGGTGCTGACACCATACGTGGCCGACGCAGTGATGAAGTATACTCCCCTTGAGGACGTAATACAGGGAATGGTTGCAAAAGCGGTGACAGATACAGCAACATCTGCAGTGGCGGATGAGGACGGAAGCGGCCTGACAGAGGAAGGAGTCCGTCATGTCCTGGAGGGCGCCGGGGTGACAGAGGACAGGCTTAAAGAATTCGGGATCAGCATAGAAGACATTGTAAACGGCAAGGTGACAGGTGACAAGCTTGCAGACTATGGGATTTCCAGCAGCCTTCTGGATGGGCTTAAAAATAAGGAGGAAGTCAGGGATGCAGTAGAAAATGCAGAGATACCAAGAGACATGCAGGTAGCTGCCATTGAAAATGCAGACATTCCAGAGGCTTTTAAGGAACTGCTGTCAGAAAATAATAATAATGAAATCTATAAGGAGCTCGGAGCAGAGACATTTGTACAATACGTAGGAAAATTTTTGTCAAAGCTGGTCATACGGATCGTATCATTTCTGTGTACGCTTATCCTGGTAACCATCATAGCCCGTGCAGTCATATTTGCACTGGACATCGTCTCAGATCTTCCGGGTCTGGGATTCCTGAACCGAATCGCAGGCGGGGCAGTAGGAATATTGTGTGCGCTTTTCATCGTGTGGTTTTTCTTTGCAATCGTAACCCTGATCTATATGATGCCAGTGGGAAAAGAGATTTATGAGCTCATACAGGATAATGAGTTTACGAAGCTGCTTTACGAGTATAATCCGATAATGAAGCTGGCGATGAAACTATAGACAATTGGACAATTGGGGACGGGGTATTTTTAATTTTACCCCGTCCCCAACACCGACAGAAATAGCAGACCCACTAAAAATGTGATTATGGCCACTGCCAGTGCGAGAAGAAACTTCTGATATGGACGTTTTCCGGATTCTCTTGCCTTTTCGATTTCATCTAATTTTTTCCCTTCTGTGAATGCGACAATTTCCCGGTATGTCTGAATGTCGTATTTTTTCTTGAGCTTTTCCACCCGGACGGCATAGTACATTCCGGCGGCATAGAGCAGGGCAAAAATGATAAGACCTGCAAAACCGAAGAATACGGTTAGCGGTACAAATGACAGCAGGGATAAAATCAGCAGTGAAGCGAATATTGTGCTGTCGCGGTTAAAGGTTCGTAGTTCATTCTGGCTTATTACTTCTTTCATAATCTTAACATCTCCTTTTATTAGCTGGTCAATTGTTACATGAAATACTGAGCTTAGCAGAAGCAGGCTGTGGATGTCTGGATAACTCTTCCCGTTTTCCCAGTTGGATATGGTCTGCCGGGTTACGTAGACTTTTTCTGCCAGAGCCTCCTGAGATAAATCCATATCTGTCCGATATCTTTTTATCTGATTATTTAGTTCCAAGTGTTGTTCACCTCCTCTCTTCAATATGGTATCATATACAGAGCGGTTTGTCTGTCAAAGCTCTTTTACATAGGGGTTAAAGGGGCTGGATGCGTTACTATGAGCGGACGGCTAGTCCGTGAATAGTAATGGCCAGTCCGAGGAAAATAACGGCGGTTATTGCTTTGGAATAAAAAAATGTAAAAAATTGAAAAAAGGTGTTGACACATAAGGAAAAAGGTGGTAATATAAATTTCGCCGCTGAGATACGGCGGCTTTTGAAAGCAGAAACCGGACGGGACAGAATAGCAGAGATACAGCATGAAAACAGCCTGGAAATGAAGCTTGAAAAAATAATTTAAAAAATATAATAAAATGTGTTGACAAACAGAGAAACATGTGATATTATATAGAAGTTGTCGCAAGAGACAGCGAAAAGCACCTTGACAACTAAACAATAGACAACAACCCTGAAGATTCTTTTGAAAAGAAAATTCAGAACGGACATCAAGAAGATGTCAACCCAAGAAACAGTAAAACGGGAAATAAGGAAAACCAGCAGTTTTCCTGAAAAAGATTAAACCTGGTTTTAAGAGCTGTGAAGAACGGCTTTTAAGAATTTTTAACGAGAGTTTGATCCTGGCTCAGGATGAACGCTGGCGGCGTGCCTAACACATGCAAGTCGAGCGAAGCACTTTGCTTTGATTCTTTCGGGAGGAAAAGTAATTTGACTGAGCGGCGGACGGGTGAGTAACGCGTGGGTAACCTGCCTCATACAGGGGGATAACAGTTAGAAATGACTGCTAATACCGCATAAGCGCACAGGACCGCATGGTCCGGTGTGAAAAACTCCGGTGGTA
>CAJTIU010000007.1 GCA_910576335.1 Lachnospiraceae bacterium | reverse complement strand
GATGCAGTCACTGATTGTGATAGCCTGCAAGATACTAAGGGTGATCTACACAATCCTGAAGACGGGGGCAACATATGATCCGCAAAAAATGTTGAAGGATATCAAACGCCCGGAAGCTGCACCGGCCCAGATGGCGGCATAAGAAATAAAAATGGTGTTAGTATGAAAATGGGTCGGTCAGTTTTGAGAGTACAGATTTTTGTACACTTGATGTGCAATAATATCTTATAGTATTAAGAAATGAGGATTATTGCCATGTCTAAATTTGAAGAACTGACCAATTGTATAAAAAAATTTTCCCATGATGATCTCCAACAACTGCTCGGTCTGGTAACATGCATGTTATCTAATATACCTGCGGAAAAACCATGCTGTCCTTACTGTGGAAGTGCCAATGTCATTCGTTATGGGCTTAAACGCGGAAAACAGCGTTTTCTTTGTAAGCATGGATACTGTCATCCCAGCCACAAGATCACAGTTGCAGACAAATGCCTCCGGGAGGCAGTTCGGGAGATCAAAACCCACCTGTCCTGCATCGTCTCGGTCCTCAATGAGCCATTCTTCCGGAACCTTCTTTTTATGCTCTAGCATGGACTTCATAAATCCGCAGTAGCGGTCCATAATGCTGCTGGTAGCATAGATGGATCCAATAAAACCGATTCTTTCCAGTCCGCGTTCGAATAAAAGCTCTGTCATTTGGTACATGCCATAAAAATTATCGGCAATTACCGAGTCCTTGGCAATTTTATTATCGTAAAAATCCAGAAAAATAACCGGCATATCCAGCTTTTGCTGAAGAAACCTTACGTATCCCCTGTCAATCTCCCCGATTACAATCAGGCCTTCAATGCTGTTGTTTTCTGCAATCTGCGGAAGCCTGTGTACCCTTTTCTCTGTTTCCTTTTTCAGCACCTCTATGGTGGTATAGCATCTCTTTTCCGTGGCGGTCAGTGATAATTCCTGGTAGAGCTTCCAGTAGTAGGTAGAATACTGTGCCAGATAATTTTCTGCAATCAGAACACCGATCCTTCGGAATTCTCCGTTCTCTGTCTCCTTTTTCTTCACGGAAGATGGCGCCACATATCCCATCTCTTCCGCTGTCTCCACGATTCTGATCCTGAGTCCCCAGCTCATAGCCGAAGGTTCCTGCAAGTGCAACATTTCCCCTCGTCTCAAAGGGCGTCGTCCTGCCCACAATATGATTCGGACAGTCGCTTACATGGGCGCCCATAGCGGACAAGGGATAGATCATCCCTGTTCCTTCCTGGATGCGAAGCCTCTCAATAGCATCGGTATCATCCGAGCACCAGATCTGAGGGCTGTAATAGAGCATGCCCGGATCAAACCTTGCCCCTCCGCCGGAACAGTTCTCAAGGAGCAGCTCCGGGAATTCCGTCACAAGACGTTCCTGCATCTCATAAAGCCCCAGTACATACCGGTGGCACAGCTCTCCCTGAGCCTCTTTCGGAAGACAGATGCTTCCAAGATCACATAACTGGCGGTTCATATCCCACTTCACATATGTGATGGGCGCGCTTCGCAGTATCTTTGCCACACACTCATATGCATAGTCCCGCACCTCTGTCCTGGAGAGGTCAAGAACATACTGCGCCCTGCTCTGTACCGGCTCTCTTCCCTGAATCTGAATCGCCCAGTCCGGATGTGCTCTGTAAAGCTCTGAATCAGGGGAAATCATCTCCGGCTCAAACCAGATGCCGAACTCCATGCCAAGCTCTCTTACATGCTTTACCAGGTTTGGAAGACCGCCTTTTATCTTCTCCTCATTTACCGTCCAGTCTCCAAGGGAGCTGTCATCCCAGCTTCTCTTTCCAAACCAGCCGTCATCCATGACCAGCATCTCAATCCCGTTTTCCTTCGCTTCCTTCGCAATGGACAGAAGCTTCTCTGTATCAAACTCAAAGTATGTCGCTTCCCAGTTATTGATGAGTACCGGGCGTTTTCTGTATTTATAGGGGCTTCTGATAAGATGGTCCCTGTAAAAATCATGGAAGGAGCGGGTCATCTTCCCCAGACCCTGGTCCGAATAGGTCATCACTGCCTCCGGTGCCTGGAAGCTCTCACCCGGCGCCAGTCTCCAGCAGAATTCCTCTGCATGGATTCCCATCACCATCCGGATATAGTCAAACTGGGTGCGTTCTGCCTGGGCGGTAAAATTGCCGGAATACACGAAATGCATGGCATACACTTCTCCTGTTTCCTGTGTCGTCTCCGGTGTTACAAGTGCAGCGAAGGGGTGCTCCTGATGACTGGATTCTCCTTTAAAGGATGATACAAGCTGCTTCCCGTAATGGACTTTTGCTCTCTGAATATGCCGCTCCCTTGCCCACGAACCACAGAGGCTGATCATCTCAAAATCCCGGTTGTCCATATCCAGACAGGCGCTGTATACCTTCTCAAGCCGCAGCTTCTGCTCTCCTGCATTCCTGATCTGCACACTCCTTGTAATCATGTCTTCCTTCCCGAACACGGAATACAAAAGCGTTACCTCAAGCCCCAAAAGCGGGTCGATGCATATAAGACGCAGTGTCGTTACTTCCTCTTCTGTCCCAAAGGATGCCGGAAGCCCGCTAAGTGCCGGCTTCCCGGCCATAATCTCATGCCTGGCATAAAACAGCTCGCTCCCGATACTCCCTGATTCACCCCGCACATTCAGGCAGCTCTCCCGGTAATCGCCGGTTCCTCCCGTCGGGTACTCCATGGGGTAAATATCCAGAAAGGAAGCCTTCTCCCTCATATGGACCGACGGCGTGTAGGGTGCCTCTTCCATCCGCAGCAGGTATTTCCCTCCAAAATTCGCAAGCCGCTTTCCGTAGTACATGTGTCCAACATACCCTTCCTGCGAAATGCCAATCATGTAAGTTGTGTTGTCCGTGTCCAGTTTAAAAATCCTCTTCTCTTCATCATATTGAATTACCATGATACATCCTCCGTTTTAAGTTGTTTTAATTTTTTTCTAGCTAATTTTTAATTTCTTTAATACATATCAAACATAAAAAGAGATAGAAGTCAACATAAATTTACCTTAACGGATGATCAATTATAAATAAAGAAAAACCACTAGAATTCTTATCAAGATAATGATAGCAGCTGAACCCGAGAAATTTTACCACGGTTTTGTCCTTGGCCTGATGGTGGATCTCGCCGAACGGTACACCATTACTTCTAACCGGGAAAGCGGATTCGGGAGATATGATGTGATACTGGATCCTGTTACGGATACCGATGATGCTATTATACTGGAATTTAAGGTTCATGCCCCGGATGATGAGCATACCCTTGCAGATACGGTTCAGGAAGCGCTGGCTCAGATTGAACGTAAGAAATACTCCGCCCTACTGGAGGCAAAAGGAATTCCTCAGGAACGGATCCGGAAGTACGGATTCGCATTCAAGGGGAAAACGGTTCTGATCGGATGATATTCTGCAAAGGAGCTGTCGGAAGGATTTCCCCAAAAAAGCAGGCAGCGGCAATCCTGCATTCCCTGTTTGAATGGAATATAGGATTGTCACTGCCTGCTTCTTTTTCCATCAGATAAATGGAACCGCCCTCCCTATCCTTCTTACGCTGTCGCGTTCGATAAATGTCCCAGGGAGCATGAACATTCCTGTTGAGTAATCTATATTTTCCAGCTTGTGGAGCAGGATGTGCACTGCCCGTTTTGCCATTTCTTTTGTGTGGATCTCATAGGTCGTAATGCCTGACTGTCCGAATTCTCCTGCCACATAATTATCAAAACCCACAATTGAGATATCATCCGGAATCCGGTAGCCGGATGCATTCAGCTTGCGGATCATGATATATGCCGCTGTGTCACAATTACAGAAAAATGCAGTCGGCATCTCCTCCGGCAGGCGGAACTTTTTGCCCGGGTCGAAGCGTCCATATTCTCTGTCACGGTCATCTATAAGCCATTCTGTCTTGGGCTTCATTCCATGGGCCATCAGTGACTTCAGATACCCCAGATAGCGGTCGTCAATACTGTCTGTTGAAAGCCTTGTTCCCACAAAGCCAATCCGGCTGTGCCCCATCTCGAACAGATAATTCGTCATCCTGTAGCCTCCCATTACATTGTTGGAAACTACGGAATCACTGGTGTCCACTGTTCCCGGCGTGTCCAGGTTCAGTAGGGGAACACCGATATTATTTGCCATGAACGTAGCATAGCCCTTCTTAAAGGCTCCCATAATTATGATTCCGTCCACTTTCTTTTCTGTCACCGTCCTGGGAAGCACCATATTCTTTTCTATGTCATAAGTAATGACCTCCAGAATCGTAAAACAGTTTCTTGCCATTGCATCCTGTGACACATCCTGGTACAGCTTCCAGTAAAAGGACTGGTTTTCGCGGAGATACCGTTCCGCAACCACCACGCCAATTGTATAGCTGTCCTTCTCTGTTATGATCACTTTTGATTTCGTATACCCCATCTCATCAGCCAGTTCAATAATCCGCTGCCTTAACTCATCACTTACACCCTTCTGTCCTGAAAGTGCTTTGGAAACCGTCACTGTGCTTACGCCAAGACGCTTTCCTATGTCCGAAAGCCTCACCGCCTTTGCCATATCATCCCTTCTCTCTTTCACTCTGTTTTTGGGGACGGGGTATTTTTGAAAATACCCCGTCCCCAATTCACCAGTTCAGCCTATTCTTCGTCGTCAAGCCAGTAATCGTCATCCATGCTGTTGTAAGTATTCCCGTTATTGTTGCCGCAATTGATGCCTTTTTTTATCGGGGCAAGGAAAAATCCTTTGATCATACCTAACAGTATGCAGCATAAGATAACCAGAATCTTCTCTGTCATTGTCCAGTCTCTTCTAAAAAAATATTTGATCTCTTCCCATATATCCCGCATAGCCGCGTCCTCCTTATTATTTTTCGCATTTCCGATCCGCGAAGCTCACACTGCCACTTGAATCATGTTTATTATAAGTTACTGTTCACTCCACTCCGTGACCAGTAACATTCCCAAATCCATCTGAAATTCGCTCCGCGAATGGGACTTGCTCACTCCTGAATCACTTTCTTACGGTCTGTGCAGTAAATGCACAGACCTGTGTGAACAGTAACTATTATAATCTATTTTTCCCTAAAATAAAAGTGTTAAATTAGTATAAAATGTGATAAACTGTTACTGTTGTTACTGTGAACAGAGTGAACAGTAACTTACTGTTTAGGTTAACTGCGGGCTACTGATCACGGAATGACCATCAGCTAGTACTGCATTACATAATTAACAGTGAATAATGTATTTGAAAAACAATGATAAAGGTGGTTTTGAACATGGGACTTGCGATTCCTATTGAGACAAGCGCACGGCATATTCATATGTGCGAGAAGGATTTTGAGATTTTATTTGGCGAGGGGCGTTCTCTTACTTTTAAGGCAGAATTAAGCCAGCCAGGTCAGTATGTCTGCGAAGAGCGGATTACAGTTCAGGGGCCTAAGGGAACTTTTGAAAATGTAGCGATCCTGGGACCCTTCCGGCCTGAGACGCAGCTTGAGATCTCTATGACGGATTCAAGGAAGCTTGGAATTCCGGGAATTATCAGGCAATCTGGAGATACGGAAGGTACGCCGGGGTGTACCCTGATTGGGCCGAATGGTTCACTTAAGATTGACCACGGGGTGATTGTTGCCAAAAGGCATATACATATGACGCCTGTGCAGGCAATGCAGCTGAATGTAAAGGATAATGATGATGTGTTTGTGATAACGGAAAGCTATGAGAGATCTCTCATCTTTGCTGATGTGGTGGTCCGTGTGAGTCCGAAATTTGCTCTTGCCATGCATGTGGATACGGATGAGGCAAATGCGTTTGCCAGTGACAGCACTCCGAGCGGGGTGATCTTGAAGCTCTTTAGCGGACAGACCTATAATCTCCAGAAATGGGCAGAGGAGATCCAGAGCGGGATCCACAGGCTGTAGTTCCCGCAGGCTGCTGTTCTCAGATGCCGTGCACCCGCTGCACGGCATCCGGGCCAGTAAAGTGGTGGCTTTTGGCATTCGGTCCTTCGCTGAAAGCTGCTGATAAGGGTCTTGGCAGACTCTTTCATTCCTGCCAGGGCTTAAGCCATCATCCTCCATGCCTGTTTAGATTTTATCCGTCAGTCTCCGGACCGCCGCGAACAGCCGTCCGGCGCTGCGCCGGATCATCTCCTCCGTAAGCTCTCCTTGTTCATATGCCCTTCGTATCTCTTCATCATCCTTCTGATTACCTGGCATAATAATGTCATTTCCAGCAGCAATACACTGCCACGGTACACTGCCGTCCTCCGGTACTGTTGTATTCCAGTCGGACATGATGATTCCTTCAAATCCCCATTCCCCGCGGGCTGCCGTTGTACAGAGATCAAGGCTGTTTGCCGCATGTACCCCGTTAATCCGGTTATAGGCGGACATCATGGCCACCGGCCTGCTTTTCTTTACCGCAATCTCAAAGCCGCGCAGATAAATCTCCCTGAGCGCCCGCTGAGCGACACGGACATTGACTCCCATCCGGTTGTCCTCCTGATTATTGCAGGCAAAGTGCTTCAGCGTTACACCGCGCCCATGATGGCTCTGTACTCCTTTTGTTACACTGGCCGCCATCATTCCAGACAGCAGAGGATCCTCCGAATAATATTCAAAATTCCGCCCGCACAGCGGGTTCCTTTGGATGTTCATGCCCGGCGCAAGCCACAGATCCACACCAAATTCTTCCATCTCTGCGGCAACAGCCTCCCCGAACTTTTGCATTAGTTCCAGATCCCAGGACTGTGCCATGGCTGTTCCGACAGGAAACGCCGTACAGTACTGATAACAGGTATCTGTATTTTCATGATGCCCGGCTTTTTCTAAAAATCCATTTTCCAGGGAGCCCAGTACGCCGACACCATATACAGAACCTGTTTCCCGGTCTGCCTCATAGCTTTGCCGGAGTCTGAGCCCTGCCGGTCCGTCTGCCATAATCAGAGAACGTATTCCATAGCTGTCTTCCAACGCCTCTGTCGTCTCCCCGGCAGAACCAGGAACCCGGGTTCCCGCTGAGCCAAGGGTACTGGTTCCCTGTGTAATATTCCCATACAGTGCCGGTATCAGCTCCGCAACAGACAGCCCCGCTGCTGCAGATGGTCCGTCTGCCAAAGACGCCTGGGCGCTGTTTCCCTCTTCCTTTTTCCGGGGTGTATACAAAAGAACCGGCACCTGCTGTTCCTCTGCCGTTTTGAACCATTCCCCGGCTTTTCTTCTCACATTTTCATCCGGATACAATCCGTCAAAAGGTGCATCCAAAGGACAGATTTTCTTCGTTTCTTCCAAAATGCTTTTCTGCTGTACACGAATCAACGCCGCAGGCTGCAGGGCTTCTCCATGCGCCCCCACCCATATACTGTACGTTCCTGCATCCATATACCACGCCTGCAGCTCTTCTGAAAAACTGGCAAAGGCGGACTGGTCTGTACAGATGGCAAGTCTCTGCTCCTTTCCGGGCTTTAAAGACACTGTTTTCGCAAATCCAATCAGCCTTTTAAACTCCTTTTTATACTCCGTCTGGGGCAATACAGCATATACCTGCACCACCTCCCTGCCGGAATAGACTGCACCAGTATTTTTTACAATAACCGTAATCTCAATCCCCTGCTCCGTCCTCCTGATCCCTGCCGGACTGATAGAAAATGAAGTATAGGACAACCCATATCCAAAGGGAAACAGAGGCTTAATGCCAAAGCTGTCAAAATACCGGTATCCCACATAGATCCCTTCCCGGTACTCTTCTATATCCAGGTTCCCATTCAGACGGCCAAAGCTCTCCCCACAGGGATAATCCTCATAGCGCCGCGCCCAGGTAGCTGTCAGCCTCCCTCCCGGCGATTCCCATCCGAACAGCACATCTGCAGCCGCATGTCCCCCCTCCTGTCCGGGAAGGGAGATATTTAACACTGCCCTGATATTCCGGGCCTCATCAAGGAGATCCGTCAGTTCTACCGGCGCGCCTGTATTTAAAACCAGCACAATTGGAAGTCCTGTCTTATCCAGCCAGAGGAGATCCTCCCTCTCACGCCTGCTTACATAATAATCCCCTTCTTCTCTCCTCCTGTCCATGCCTTCACCGGAGATACGGCTGATCACATAGATGACAGCCTCAGCCCCCTCCACGTCATCCGCCGTTATTTTCCGCCCTTCCGGCAGGGAAAACGGATTTGCGGCATAAGCGTCAAAAGGGTTCTCCAGGCTCTTTACCGCCTCCAAGACTTTTTCCTTCCAGGCCATTCTTGCATTATCATAACATTTTTCATAATCCTTAAGCCACGCTTCACTGATAATCACAGCCCCTGCGTCCCTCATTCCCTGACAGATGGAAACTGTCTCCCGGTTATTCACATCCCCGGAGCCGGTTCCCCCTTTGACCGTTTTCACTGCGCCGCAGCCAAAGAGAGCAACCGGAATCCCTGGATCCAAAGGAAGCAGCCCATCATTTTTCATAAGAACCATTCCCTCTGCCGCAGCCCTCCTTGCAAGCCTCCGGTTCGCCTGCTCCCTTGCAGAAGGCTGCGCCTCTAAACTGCCGCTGTATCTCTGACCCGTCATAAACCTTTCCCTCCTTCTCAAAAAAAGGCAGCATATGTCTGCCCTGACAGATCCCCACACAGGAAAAAGGCTGCCTCAACAGCCTTTTTATTCCCACTGAAAGTTTCTTCTACTCCTTCACACCGCCAAGTGTAACGCCTGCGATAATGAATTTGGAAAGAAGTAGATATACGATAATAATTGGAACAATCGCCACAAGTATCATAGTGTAAATCTTACCCATATCAAAGTTCATATAATCGGCCCCACGAAGTGTTGCAATCAAAATCGGCACGGTCATCTTCTCCTTGGACTGGATCACCAGCGCAGGAACGAAGTAATTATTCCAGGAACCGACAAATGAGAAGATTGCCTGCACCGCAATCGCCGGCTTCATAATCGGAAGCACAATCCGGTTAAATGTCATGAACTCTCCGGATCCGTCAATTCTTGCCGCCTCAACAAGGGAGAGCGGAAGTGAGGACTGCAGATAACTGTACATAAAGTAAAAGACAGCCGGAGACGCAATTGATGGGATGATCAGGGGCAGCAGGGAATCATACATTCCCATATTTGTAATCAGCCGCAGGAAACCCATTGCAGTTACCTGTGTCGGCATAACAAGGATTGCCATGATAAATGTAAAGGCGATCTTTTTTAATTTAAAGTTATACGCATACAGGCCATAGGCTGTCAATGCCGAAAAGTATGTACAGATTGCCGCCGAGCATCCAGAAACGATCAGGCTGTTTAAGATACCCCTGAACATCGGAAATGTTCCATCATTGGCAACATTTTTCAGATTATCAAGCAGATAGGCTCCAGGTAAAGCTGAAAATCCTTTTTGCAGATCCGAATGTGACCTGGTTGCGTTGACAATCAGAATGTAGAAGAAAAACAGGCACATAAATGACAGAATAATCAATACAACATGTGCGACTATACTCCGTAAATGATTTGGCTGTTTTGATTTCATACCTCTATCCCCTTCCTTGTTTTTTTGCCAGCTTCTTTGCCTTCTTTGCCGCTGCCTTTGAGCCGTCAGGATCATCGTTATTCGTCATCCGGTATACAAAGAAGCACAGGATGCCGCTGACAATAAACAGATATACGGACAACGCGCCGGCCATACCGTAATTCCGGCTCTTTAAGTGGCTGTTCAGGAACATGATCAGCGTCATGGACGTCCGGTCCGGGCTTCCCTGGCCATTTGTCAGAATCTGTGGTACATCAAACATCTGCAGACCACCAATGATTGCCGTAATCAGTGTGTAGGCAAGAATCGGCCGTATCTGCGGAAGCGTGATAAAGAAGAATCTCTGGAAACTGTTGCAGCCGTCAAGCTCGGACGCCTCGAAGATATCCGGGCTGATGCCCATAATCGCCGCCATGAGCATAATCGTTGAATTTCCAAACCACATCAGGAAGTTCATAAACCCTACAAGTGATCGGGTTCCCATAACGGAACCGAGAAAATCAATAGGCTTACTGGTCAGCCCGATGGACATAAGAATCCCATTCACAGGTCCGTTGGTAGAGAACATGGTGAAAAACAACATGGCAAATGCAGAA
This sequence comes from Lachnospiraceae bacterium, assembly GCA_910576335.1. Classification (GTDB taxonomy): domain Bacteria; phylum Bacillota; class Clostridia; order Lachnospirales; family Lachnospiraceae; genus CAPEBR01. The sequence goes on along the minus strand of CAJTIU010000007.1, from coordinate 199,363 downwards.
GCCATAATCAAGTTCGGCAGATAGATAACCACTTTAAAAAACTGTGTCCCGCGAATCTTTAGACGGGCGTCTACAAACCACTCTGCAAGCACCAGCGCGATGACAATCTGGGGAATAAATCCGATCACCCATAAAATCATAGTATTTGCCGCATATTTCAGCATATCTGACCCAAGAAGACTCGCGTAATTTGCCATTCCTACAAAGTTAGGTCCTATTTCTTTAATTCCCGAACGGTAATATTCAAAAAAGCTGTACCGGATTGTATCGATCAGAGGAATTAATGAAAAGATGAAAAAACTTATAAAAAACGGAAGGATAAAAAAATACCCCCATTTTGAATAATCGACTTTTTTATTTTTTTGTTTCATAAACTGTCGTTCCTCTCTTTCTCAGATATCCTGCGGAGCGGCGGAACCGCCCCGCAGCAACAACTGTCTATTCTGGCCACTGAATTTCAGTGATGTCAGGATAACGTTCTTTAATTGCCGTCTCAAAGTTGGTCTTTGCTTTATCATAGTCAACCTTGCCCTGTAAGTAATCGCTGAAGGAATTCTGAATCAGCTCAACGCATCCCTGGTCATAAGCGGAAAGCGGCGCGATCTGAATATTTTCTGCAACCGGCGCGAAATATGTAAACGCATTCTGTCCTCCCAGGAATTCAGAACTAAAAGAATCGTCTTTTGCTGCTTCCTGCATACCGCTTACGGTATTTGTAAAGTCTGAATAATCCTTGGAAATTTTCAGCAGGTTGTCTTTATTTACCGTTACTGCAAGGATAATGTCTTTTACATGCTCTGCATTATCCGTACCGGTACATGCATGTACATAAGAACCGCCCCAGTTGTATTCCTGCGGAGGATTGGTAACGCCCCATACGCCGTCTCCGCCGTCCCAGTTCGGCTTGAGAGTAAAATCAATACCCCATGCCGGGAAAAGGAAAGCGAATACTTTGGATGCAGAGCCCATTGCCTTGTTCCAGTCATCATTCCACTGCCCTTTTACATTCTTGTCAAGATATCCTGCATCCAGCCATTCTTTTGAACTCTTTACCCAGTCCATGATTTTCTGATCAACCTTAATGACCGTTTCACCGGGACTTACCCAGGACTCGGCAATACTGTTTCCATAGAGACGGAATGTATCTGCATAAGAAGAAAATGTGAAGTATCCTTTTGCTTTTAATTCTTCTGCTGTTCCTTTCATGGCATCCCAGTCCTTTACCTTCTGGCCGATCTCTTCCGGATCGTCTGTTCCGAATACCTCTTTGGCAATATCCCGGCGGTATACTAACAGTCCCGGACAGCACTGCCAGGTAGACCCTCTCTGAACCCCTTCCGTATCGGAAGCCGTTACTTTTGTAAATTCATACTGGTCAGCAAGATCCTTTTCCGGATCAATGCCGAGATCCTTAAGCGGCATCGCGGCATCTGCATCCTTATCTGTATATTTGTTTACATAGTCTGTTTCTGACAGGAAGATATCGATCTTATCGTCTGCCGCTGCATCCGCCTGCTTCATCAGTGCCTCGTCCAGCTTCTGCTGATAGACGCCGTCCTGATTCGGATTGATAATCCAATGGATCTCTGTGCCGTCATTCAAAGTAGTAACTGTCCCGTCAGAAGAAGTCTCCTTTACCTCCGGGTAAACCGCCTCTACACGCTCACGGAATTCATCATTCCAGCTGTAGATATTAATCACCTTGCCTTCCTCTCCTGACGCGCTTCCTCCGTCATTGCCTCCGCCCGATCCGCCGGAATTCGATCCGCAGCCTGCCATTGCAGTTACTGCCATTGCCGCAATCAATAATGCGCTAACTACTCTCTTTTTCATCTGAAAGTTCCTCCTTTTATGATTTATGAAGCATGTGCTTCTTAATTTGTATATTGGAATTATAACGAAAAAAAGACTGGTTTTATATTATAGTTTTTAACAAAATGTCAAATTCATGACACATATTGCTTTTCTTTTATCACCAGCTCCCTTCCTAAATTATCACGAAATATAGCCATATGCTTAGAGCGTGTTTTGAAAAACGTAAGCGCAGCAGTCTTATTCTGTCTATTTTATGTCATGATTCTGATACTTTTCGCATGTATTTTATTTTTTTCTTATCTGATTTCCTATATGATGCTTTCATATATCTTTATTATGAAAGGAGCTAAAAATTGAAGCATCTTAAATTTATTGATGAACACGGCAGCTTTATTTTGAAGCAGCCAGAAAATACAAGCTTTCTGTATCTCCCGCTCGCTTCAGAGACAGGACTTAAGAGCTCTGTTACCCCCAGTCTCGGCGGAGACGCGAAAATTGATCAGGAAACTTTCTTATTGGAACCGGTAAGCTCTGAAAATCTCCACAATAATCGTTCCACCAGGAATTTCTGGGTTACAGTAACGGACTGCCAGTCCCCGGAAAGCGGTGATGCCCCTGCTTACTCGGTTACAGGAGCCTCTGCAGAGCAGGAAGCATGCAGATTCTCATCTATGCAGGATGAGAGCGAGCTGTCTGCCGGATTTATGTGGCAGAGCTTAAGGCGAAGCTCAAAGGCTCTTAAACTGTCTTCTATAGTTACTTCCTTCATACCAAAGGATGCAAATGTAGAAATTATGTATGTAACCATACAGAACTGCTCTGACCGGGACCGTCGGCTGACTGCATGGGGTGCAATCCCCATCTATGGACGAAGTGCAGATAACATACGGGATCACCGGAATGTCACCTCTATGCTCCACCGGATTACTACAGATAAAAACGGTGTTTTTGTCTGCCCCACCATGTCCTTTGATGAAAAAGGACACCGTCCAAATAACCGGATTTACTATGTACTGGGCTGTACAGGGGACGGCAGCGCCCCCACGGACTTTTATCCTACTGTAGAAGATTTTATCGGCGAGGGAGGCACTTTTACCCATCCAGGCGCTGTCTATGGGCAAAAGCCCGGAGCGCCGGCCGGTGTATCCGCTGCCGGGAAGGAGGCGATGGGCGCCTTCCGATTCGAGCCTGTACTTCTCGCCCCGAAAGAGAAGGCAGACTATATCCTTCTCCTTGGTGCAGAAAACAGCCGGGAAGACATTGCCCTGATTGCGGAGAGATTCAACTGTACCAGCAAGGTAAAACAGGCGCTGAATGACACTATGGACTACTGGAGAGCCCAGGTCTGCACGGACTTCCATACCCGGGATGCTGATTTTGACCATCTGATGAAATGGATCTGTTTTCAGCCATTCCTGCGCCGTCTGTTCGGATGTTCCTTTCTGCCTCACCATGACTACGGAAGAGGCGGAAGAGGATGGCGGGATCTTTGGCAGGACTGCCTTTCTCTGCTTCTGATGGATCCTGAGAAGGTACGGAGCATGATTGTCATGAATTATGGAGGCGTCCGTATTGATGGAACCAATGCGACCATTATCGGAGAAGGGGACGGTAATTTTCTTGCAGACCGGAACGGAATTGCACGGGTATGGATGGATCACGCACTCTGGCCGCTGATGACAACAAAGCTGTATATTGACCAGACCGGGGATGTGGATATTCTGAATCAAAAGGTTTCGTATTTTAAAGATTCGCAGATCATGCGGGGGACAGCCATTGATGCACTGTGGAAGCCAGAATGTGGAAATGAACAGCGCACAGACAGCGGAGATGTGTATACAGGCACCCTCCTGGAGCACATTCTCATCCAACAGCTTGCCGCCTTCTATGAAGTAGGCGGGCATAATATCTACAGACTCAGGGGAGCCGACTGGAACGATGCCCTTGACATGGCATCTGAGCAGGGAGAAAGTGTGGCCTTTACCTGTGCCTATGCAGGCAATCTGTCAGATCTTGCTGCAATGATACGTCTCCTGGACCGTCATTCCTCCTCCCACTCGGCAGAGCTTCTGAAGGAAATCGCAGTTTTTCTTAATCAGGATTCAGCGGTTTTCGGTCAGATCAGTAAAAAGCAGGAGATACTGGACAGCTATACAGAGAAGTGCTGCCATACAATCAGCGGAAGCCGGATCTGCTGCTCCCTGGAGACTTTGGCCGAAAACCTGACCCAGAAGGCAGAATGGCTTAAGGCACATTTAAGATCCCAGGAGTGGATTTCTGTATCCGATGAGGAAGGCTGGTACAACAGCTATTACGACAACCATGGACGGGCTGTGGAAGGAATCTTCCAGAATCATGTCCGCATGATGCTGACAGGCCAGGTATTTGCAGTTATGAGTAAAACAGCAGATAATGCGCAGACCAGGAAGATCATAAAAAGTGCTGACCATTATCTCTATCAGAGGGATATAGGCGGTTACCGGCTAAATACAGATTTTGGTGAACTCAAGTTTGACATGGGACGCATGTTCGGATTTGCCTATGGGGAAAAGGAGAATGGAGCCGTCTTCTCGCACATGACGGTTATGTATGCAAATGCCCTGTATCGCCGGGGATATGCAAAGGAAGGATGGAAGGCCCTGAAAACGCTCGCCGATACTGCCCTTAACTTTGACATAAGCCATATTTACCCGGGCATTCCAGAATATTTCCGTTCTGACGGCAGGGGGATGTATCAGTATCTGACCGGCGCGGCAAGCTGGTTTATGCTTACTATGATTACAGAGGTTTTCGGCGTCCGGGGAGAGGAAGGAAATCTTGTTTTGTATCCAAAGCTTCTAAAAGAGCAGTTTGATGACAGCAAAACTGCTGCCATTACAGTCCCCTTTGCAGGTCACACATTCAGGGTAATCTATAAAAACGAGGATGGGAAGGACTTTGGCTCTTACCGAATTGGTTCCGCCTGCTGCGGCGAGACTGCGCTTACTGCGGACGAAAGCTCTGCCGTACTTCCGCGCAAAGACATTCTTGCATTGCCCGGCAAGGTACATACCATAACCGTATATTTGTACTAAGCATCAAATAAATCGCATGAGGAATTATTCCGCTTTGTGGCTGATGCAATACCGACGGCAGATTTCACCAGCCGTTGGTATAGATAATGAAAGGAAAGAGATGATAACATGAAATATGGATATTTTGACGATAAAAAACGGGAATATGTGATTCAGCGCCCGGATACTCCAGCTCCCTGGGTAAATTATCTGGGCTCCCCAAAGTACGGGGCAATTATATCAAATAATGCAGGAGGCTACAGCTTTGCAAAATCCGGGGCAAACGGACGCATCCTGCGCTACATTTTTAACAGCTTTGACCAGCCCGGACGCTATCTTTACATCCGGGATAATGATTCAGAGGATTACTGGTCTGCTTCCTGGCAGCCGGTAGGAAAGGATCCGGACAGATATCGGAGTGAATGCCGCCACGGCATGGGATATACACACATGATTGCAGACTACAGCGAAATTCATTCCCTTGCTTCTTATTATGTTCCGCTTCATGAATCCTTTGAGGTATGGGCTCTGTCTGTAACAAACCAGTCACAGCGTCCGAGGAACCTTACCCTGACCGGGTATGCCGAATTTACAAACCACGGCAATTATGAACAGGATCAGGTGAATCTGCAGTATTCACTGTTTATTGCAAGAACCTTATTCAAGGAAAACTGCATCATACAGCAGATACACGGAAACCTGGATGCTCTCCCGGAGGAGGAAACGGTAGACGACAAAAACGTAACTGAGCGTTTCTTCGGACTTGCGGGTTCCAAAGCTTCTTCCTACTGCGGGGATAAGGAGCATTTTCTCGGCAGATATCACGGATACGGAAATCCCCAGGGAGTCCTGTCCGGCAATTTGGGAAATGTGACCAGCTACAATGAAAATTCCTGCGGCGCACTCTCCTGCACTGTTACACTGGCTCCCGGCGAGACGAAGACAATCGCATTTCTCCTCGGTACCGGCGGAATGAAGGAGGCTTCCATTTTACAGGATTACACAGATCCGGTTAAAAAGACTGCTTCGGATTTGTCAGCGCTTAAATCCTACTGGTATGAAAAGCTGGATCATCTGAGGGTGACTTCTCCAAGCCAGGAATTCAACACCATGCTGGGAACATGGAATGCCTATAACTGCTTTATGACATTTATCTGGTCCCGCGCCGCTTCCTTCATCTACTGCGGGCTGCGCAATGGATACGGATACCGCGATACTGTACAGGATATTCAGGGCATCATCCATCTTGCACCAGAAATGGCAAAAGAAAAAATCCGTTTTATGCTCTCTGCGCAGGTAAAGGAGGGCGGCGGGCTTCCTCTCGTAAAGTTCACACATAATCCGGGACATGAAGACACACCGGACGATGCTTCCTACCGCGAAGAAACCGGGCATCCGGCCTACCGGGCTGATGATGCATTATGGCTCTTCCCAACTGTCTATAAATACATTGCAGAAACCGGAGATACAGAATTTCTTGACGAGGTCATACCTTTTGCAGATGCGGAAGCAGACAGCGTTTACGGTCATTTAAAGCGTGCCGTTTCCTTTTCCCTTGGGCATCTTGGTCCCCATGGCATGCCTGCGGGACTTTACGCAGACTGGAACGACTGCCTGCGCCTGGGAGAAAAGGGAGAATCCTCATTTGTAGCAATGCAGTTTTACTATGCCTTAGTGATCTTAAAGAGATTCTCGGAGTACAGGGAGGATGCAGACTATACAAAATACCTGGAAGGTAAGATTGCTGAAACAGGCGCTCTGATTCAAAAACTATGCTGGGATAATGACCGTTTTATCCGCGGATATACAGAGGCCGGAGAACGGATCGGGGCAGCCGCAGATCCCGAAGCCAGCCTGTGGCTGAATCCACAAAGCTGGTCTGTCATCAGTGGTCTTGCAGACAGCAGGCAGGCTGACGCAGCACTAACGAACGTATATGAAAACTTAAATACAGAATACGGAGCTCTCCTAATGGATCCCCCTTATCATTCCCATGCTTTTGACGGAGCCCTTGCAGTAATTTATAATCAGGGAACAAAGGAGAATTCCGGTATTTTCTCCCAGTCACAGGGCTGGCTGATTCTGGCAGAAGCTCTGTGCGGCCACGGTGAACACGCCTTTACCTATTTCATGGAAAATGCACCTGCTGCCTGGAACGACAAGGCAGAAATCCGCCGCCTGGAGCCTTACTGCTATGGTCAGTTTACCGAAGGCCGCTCCAGCAGACATCCGGGACGCTCCCATGTCCACTGGCTCACCGGCACAGCATCAACTGTAATGGTCGGATGCGTGGAAGGAATTCTGGGACTCCGCCCTGACTTAAAGGGCATCAAAATAGCGCCCGCTATTCCAAAGCAATGGGAACGCCTGGAAATTGAAAAGGACTTCCGCGGAAAGCATCTCCATATCCTGATTAAAAACCCGGACAAAAAAGAATCCGGCTGCCAGGCTCTCACGGTCAATGGCAGAAAGCTTGAGGAAAACTACATTCCCGCTGACCTTCTGAAGGAAGACAATGAAATCCTCCTAATCTTGTAATAAGTCGGGGACGGGGCAAAATTAATTTTGCCCCGTCCCCGTTCCTGAATCCCATTGGATCATATGATTTTCATCCCGGTATTTCTTCGGCGTCATACCCACAATATCCCGGAATTGCTGTATAAAATGGCTCTGTGAAGAAAACGACAGGCGATTGGCAATGTCGATCATGGAGTAGTCGCTATATCTCAGGAGATTCTTCGCCATGTCAATCTTCTGCCTGCGTATATAGGCGCTGACAGAATCCCCTGTTTCCTTCTTAAACAGACGGGACAAATAACTGGCCGACACTCCCAGCTCCTCTGCCAGGTCTTCTATGGTAATTCGTTCCTTTATATGGGAATAAATATATTCCTTACAGGCATGAATGTGTTTGGAATTGGTGTCGTTATGGCTAAATCTGCGCATCTTTTCTGTGTAATCTAAGACCATCTCCTCATGCAGATTCCGTATTCCCCGCACAGTCTGAATATCATCCAGCCTCTGAATATAAAAATCACTCATCCGAAAAGCCTGCTCAAGCTCCATGCCCTTCTGCCTGCAGAGACGGGTAATCATTGCTGTTGTAATAACGAAATGGTATTTTAGGTTCGTAATGGGATTCCGGGACAGAATACCCACACCGTCCGTATCCAGGAATCTCTCCTGTTTACAGTTCTTCCTCACTGCATCGATATCGCCGCTCGTTACTGCCTGGTAAAATAAAAATTCCTCTGTAGGCTGCCTGTGCTCTACCTCATCAATCTCGTCCTGTGCTTCTAAAAGAATCCACTCGTCCTGATAGCTCATAGAATATTCTCCTTCCGTATCATTCGTACAGCACCAAAATTATGTTCACTATGTAACAGTTCCCAAAAGAATTTCTTTTATTTTACTATATCATGATGAAAGCGTCAAAAGGTATTTTGATGTGTTTCTGCAAGTGTCATGAATCACGAATCACAACAAAGATGGAACAAACGTTCCATCTCTGTTTAATAAAGGTTTATTCTTTTTTTACGAGAGAGAAATCAGATAATGCAATACTGGAAGCAGGGGTCTCCTTACCCTCTATCAGCCCCATAGACACTACCAGTGTTGTGTTTATATCGGTAGGATTCTCCATTGTAAAGTCTATGGTAACCTCTTTTTCCTGATTCGCCTCTAATTCTATATCACTTCCGCCATACCAGTCATAGGATGTGCTTAACAAGGCAAGCTTGATCGTACGCGCCTCAGTAGACGCAGCCTTGAATGTTATACAATAGCTTTCACCTTCTATAAGGGTAAGCCCTGCCTGTTTCAGCTGTACATTCCAGTCCGCCGTACCGGTATTTGTAATATTACAGACTGCCTTATTGTCTTCAAAGGAAAACACTGCTTCTCCAGGTTCTGTAACTGCATTTTCCCACCCTTCACTTCCTGAGGCGAAATCACCATTCTTCAGCAGATTCTCTCCTGCAGGCTGTTCGCTGACAGCCGGGGCCTCCGTTTTTTCCAAATTGATGTTATCAATACAGATCCGGTGCTTCTTTGAAATCTGCTCTCCGTCGACTGCTCCCATAGAGATGCTGAGTATTGCTTTCAGGTCTGTTGGCTTCTTCATCTGGAATACAATTTCGTATGTCTTGTAATTGTTTCCAAGTTCCACAATTTTTTCTCCGGAATATGGATCCCAGTTATCGTCGCCTGAACCATCTCTCTGAATGGCGAACATCAGCTTTCTTGCAATACTTGATTTTGCATCAAGGGACAGCCTGTACCACTGGTTCTCTTCAAGCACTACATTGTTTTGCTTGAGCTGGATCTTCCATGCTGCATCTCCGGTATTCTCAATTGAGAAGTCAGCCGCATTGTCCTCATTCAGGCTGTCGACCACATAGGAAGCGGCGGCGCTGCTGTCAATATATGGCTCATAGCCTGCAAATCCCGCATTAAAGCTTCCGTTCTTAATCAGCGTGTCCTCCACAATTCTGATATCATCAATGTAAAATACTCCTGGTGTTTCCACATAGACTGCAACATCTGTATTGGATGGCTCCCCTTCTAAAGCAAGCTTATAATCATAGGATTTCTCGGTGCCGTCAAGTTCAGCGGTAAACGTCTCTCCTGCTGCGATTACCTTAATCTCCTTTCCGGATTCTCCCTCTGCGATGAAGCTCAGCGCATATTTGCCTGCTATCAGTGCAAGCGCATCCTGTGAGATTATGACAGGATTTTCGGCAGATGTTCCTTCCGAAGCCTCGATCTTTAGCCGCCGGATGTTATTTTCATTGGTTACACTTACCTTTGCCTCTGTGTTTCCTCCAACCGTCCAGTATCCAAGACGTCCCTCGCCTTCCTGGAAGCTGCCGTTATACACATAATTTCCGTCTGCCAGTACTCCCTTCTTGCCTTCTTCTATCACAATGTCTTCCGTCTTTTTCAGTGTCACATTGCTGATGTGGATATCTGCGGTTGATCCTGATGCTCCCATGTTGAATTCCAGACGGCCGTTTGCGTCGTCATTGTCCTTCATTGTAAACTTATAGGTAAAGGTCTGCTTCTCTGCCGTAAGGTTTACTGTTGTATCCTCCAGATATCTCCTGTAGGATCTGTCGGGAGCCGACACATCTACTTTCATAGTTCTTGCCTCGTCAGCATATGCATCAAACTTAAGCTCGTACACCCCGCCCTTTTTCATGGGAAGGCCAGCCTGGACAAGCTGAACGCTGTAATCTACTGTACCTTCATTCGTTGTTTTAATTGCAATCGCTTGATTATTGATTGCTGCAGATGCTTCTCCTCCAAGTGCATTGAGAAATACCCAGTCCTTTGTATCTGTCAGGTCTTCCTGTGCTGCAAAGTCTCCATTTACGATATAGTTCCCGTTTTTATCCGGATCTCTTAATACAACATCTTTCACTGGTTTTTCCACATTCTCATCATAGCTGTCCTTTTGATATGCTTTTACATAATCAATGTAGAAAGCAGAGTTTTTAATATCCGTAGTCGCGTCCGGATTGCCCGGCCAGCTTCCGCCTACAGCCAGATTCAGAATGATATAAAACGGCTGGTCAAACGGTGCCGGGTAACTGATCTCTCCCTGTCCTTCTGTAGCAGAATACCAGTCGTCTTCCGTGTGGATTAATTTTCCGTCTACATACCAGTTGATTTTTCCAGGCATCCATTCCACGTCAAATACGTGATACTCCTGCGAAAAATCTTTCGTGCCCTGAGCTAAAGTATATTTGCCCTGGCTTTCACTGTGGGGATTTCCATAGTGAATGGTTCCATAGGAGGTATCTGTCTTATTTCCCAGTACTTCCATGATATCAATCTCACCGCATCTCGGCCACTGTCCATACAGATTTTCATTAGTGGGCATCATCCAGAATGCCGGGAGGAAGCCCTGTCCCTTTGGAACCTTTACGCGTGCTTCGAACAGTCCGTATTTAAAATCATGCTTGTTCTGTGTGTTTACGCGCCCTGAGGTGTAGGATACTTCACCCTTTTCATTTTTTGTTTCCACTGGCTTAAGTACAAGGCTTCCATCCTGAATATAGATGTTTTCTGCGGAATCAACATAAGCCTGCAGCTCATTATTCACCCATCCTGGATCATGGGACTCTACATTCCAGTCTTTTCTGTTCAACGAATCTGCGTTAAACTGATCCTCCCACTTTAATGTATACCCGTCATAAGACAAATCTGTATTTTCTTCAACTGTAATGCTTACTGCTGCAGTTTTTCCATTGGCTGATTTTACCGTTATGACTGCTGTGCCGGCGCTGATTCCGGTAACAGTTCCCTTGCTGTCAACCTCTGCAACTCCCTTTTTGTCTGACGAATAGGTGAGAGTCTTGTTTGTCGCATTTGCCGGTGATACTGTAGCTGTGATCTGTGCCTTTTCACCTGTCCGGATAGAAGCAGGCGAGATGGATGCAGTTACTCCGGTTACTGCCACCTCTTTTTGTACTGGCTTTTTTGCCGGCTTCTTTTTTACAACCAAATTGATGTATTTTTTTACCTTCTTCTTGTTTTTTCCCATAACCGTCACTGTAATTTTACTCTTTCCAGCTGATTTTGCAGTAATCTTCCCCTTTTTAGTAATCGCTGCCACCTTCTTTTTACTGGACTTAAACGTAATCTTTTTCTTTGCCGCCTTCGGCGTAACGGTAACTTTGACCGTTTTTTTCTGTCCGACTGTCATCGTATACTTTTTGTTCGTCACAACAGATGAGCCGATTTTCAGCCTGACTTTTTTTACCTTTTTTGGCGCTGCCGCTTCCGTTTTGAGGGATGGAACCCCTGCCAAGGTAAGTACCATGGCAATTGCCATGACAAAAGCCAGAATTTTTTTTGTAATCTTTTTTGTCATTTTCTTCTTCCTTTCTTATGTTTTTATTTGATTAAGATTATAATCATATTACATTTTTAAGTATATTATAAAATTTACATAAATATCAGATTCATGACCACACTATTCTTGCAAAATAACGGATTCTGTCGTAAAATTTAATCATGATGTAAGCGCCAATACCTTTTGACGCATTTATTCTATATTTGGGAGGGCAGATAAAATGTCACAGGTAACGTACTTTGACCGGAAAAATACAAACTGTAACAAGTGGGACGGACAGACTGGCATGTTCGGTGAGGAGGGTCTTCTTCCCTTATGGGTTGCCGACATGGATTTTCAGGTTCCAGGCTGTGTGACTAAGGCTCTGAGCGATTATGTAGTACAGGGAGTTTACGGTTATTATCATGTTCCGGATTCCTATTATGAGGCATTTCTAACCTGGGAGAGGGAACAGCACGGCTTTGAGGCAAGAAGAGAGTGGCTCCGGTTCTCACCGGGCGTCGTATGCGCATTTAACTGGATTACACAATTTATGACCGGGCCCGGGGACGCGGTCATTGTCCTGACGCCGGTCTACTACCCATTTCTCCAGGCAGTTACGAACAACCACCGCAGGCTGGTTACTTCGGATCTGGTGAATACATCCGGGGAATATACCATTGATTTTGAAGACTTTGAACAGAAAATTATAGAAAACCATGTCTCCCAGTTCATCCTCTGTTCACCCCACAACCCGGCGGGAAGGGTGTGGACGCGGGATGAACTAAAAAAACTGCTTGATCTGTGCAGGAAGCATCATGTATTTGTCATCTCGGATGAGATCCATCATGATCTTACTTTTGCAGGCCATACTCATACCCCTTCTTTCTGTATCGGTGATTATGAGGACATGATGATTACAGTAACAGCACCATCCAAGACCTTTAACCTTGCCGGATGTCAGAATTCTGTTATTATGATTCCGGATGAAACACTACGTGGAAAATGGGACGAGTATGTTGCCGGAATCCGGGTTACAAGCGGCAATGCATTTGGCTATATCGCGGCAGAGGCAGCTTACCGGGGCGGACACGAGTGGTTCCGGGAAGTGAAGGAGATCATCTATGGGAATTATCTGTTTGTAAAGAATACCTTCGCAGAAGAACTTCCGGGTATCGTTGTCTCACCGCTTGAAGGAACTTATCTGTGCTGGATTGACATGAAGGCATGTATCAGACCAGAGGATATGAAAGAATTTCTTCAGAAAAAATGCCGGCTGGCGCTGGATTACGGCGACTGGTTCGGAGGCGAACGCTTTGCCTCATTTGTAAGAATGAACCTTGCGACTTCAAAGGAGAATGTAGAAAAGGCTGTCCGGTCAATTATAGACGAGTTGGGGACGGGGTATTTTTAAAAATACCCCGTCCCCAATTTCGATTTTATTCTTTTCCGTTGAAGCAGTATGTACAGACCTTACATGGTTCGATCCCGATGGACTCTAGTAAATCGTCCAGCCTGTGGAATCGGAGAGATGTGAAGTTCTGCTGTTTCCGGATGTCTTCAATCATCTGCGCGTATCTGCATGAGCATGGATCTGCATACTCGTCCAGTACCTCCTGGGGGCAGTCCTCTCCCTCTCTTTTTTTGATCATCTGTCTTGTAATAAGCTCCAGCTCTGACTTGGAACGTGAGAAGTTCAGGTATTTGCATCCGTAGAGGAGCGGCGGGCACGCCGGACGGACATGTACCTCTTTTGCACCGCTGTTATACAGGAATTCGGTTGTCTCCCGAAGCTGTGTTCCGCGGACGATGGAATCGTCTATGAGCAGAAGCTTTTTATTCTGAATCAGTGCATGTACCGGGATCAGCTTCATGCGGGCGATCAGATTTCTCTGGTTCTGGTTCGTCGGCATGAAGGAGCGGGGCCATGTGGGGGTGTATTTGATAAAGGGTCTTGCGTAGGGGATGCCGGATTCGTTGGCATAGCCGATTGCATGTGCAATTCCGGAATCCGGGACGCCTGCCACGATGTCAGGGTGTACACTGTCCCCGTCGCGTTTTGCAAGCATACTTCCACATTTGTAACGCATCTCTTCTACATTGACCCCTTCATAGGCGGAGGTCGGGTAACCGTAGTACACCCATAAGAAAGAGCAGATCTTCATCTCCTGGCGGGGTGCCCTTAAGGTTTCTACTCCCTCTGGCGTGATGAAGGCAATCTCTGCGGGACCAAGCTCCCGGTAATCTGTATAGCCGAGATTGATGTATGCATGGCTTTCAAAGGAGACACAGTATGCCCCTTTCTTTCTTCCCACCACAAGGGGAGTCCTGCCATGGTAATCTCTTGCTGCATAGATTCCGTCTTTCGTCATAAGCAGCAGCGTCATGGAGCCTTCCACCCGCTCCTGTACGTATTGGATTCCTTCAAGTATCGAATCCTTCTCGCAGATTAATGCTGCAATCAGCTCTGTCACATTAATCTGTCCATTTGTCATCTCCTGAAAATGGGAGTGTGCGGTTTCATACAGCTCGTGCTGAAGCTCTTCATAGTTATTCACCTTGCCGACAGTTGTGATGGCAAAGCTTCCAAGCTTTGAACGGATTAACAAAGGCTGCGGCTCAAAATCGGAAATACACCCGATGCCCAAATGTCCCTTCATCTCTCCTACATCGCGGTCAAACTTCGTCCGAAACGGTGAATTCTCAATGTTATGAATGGCGCGGTTAAAGCCTCCCTTACCGTAAGTGGCCATTCCTCCCCGCCTTGTCCCCAGATGCGAGTGATAATCCACCCCGTAAAATAACTCTAATACACAGTCTTCCTTTGATGCTACTCCAAAAAAGCCTCCCATATGACTTCTCCTTTCCTACAAGCATTATTGCTTTGGTGTTATTGTCCTGCGCTTTGGATGCAGTTGGCATTACTTTAATAGTTCCCTTAATTTTTTATTCACCATACCGGGATCCGCTTTTCCCTTCATGGCCTTCATAGTCTGGCCGACCAAAGCGCCAAGTGCTTTTTCCTTGCCTCCTTTATAGTCTACTACAGCTTGTGGATTCCCGGCAATAACTTTTTGAAGTACTTTTAAAAGTTCTCCCTCATCATTTACGGTTTTCAGCCCATGTTTTTCTACATATTCCGCCGGGTCTGCATTCTCTGTAAATATTTTTTCAAACACCTCTTTTGCAACGGAGCTGTTGATGATGCCGTTTTCAGTAAGCTGCACAAGCTGTGCAAGATGCTCTGGGGTAAAGATGATTTCCTCCGGCTCCATGTCGTGCTCCTTTAAGAGCCGCATGGTTTCTACCATAAGCCAGTTGGATACCTTCTTTGGATTCCTGCAGATGGCTGATGCTGCCTCGAACAGGTCTGCCATTGCTTTAGATGCCGTAAGAATCTCCGCATCATACTGGGGGATGTCAAATTCCTTTTTATATCGCTCCAGCTTTTCATCCCGCATCTCCGGCTGAAGTTTTTTTATCTTCTGAATCCATTCATCTCCGATTATGACCGGAACAAGATCCGGCTCGGGAAAATAGCGGTAATCCTGCGCGTCCTCCTTTGACCGCATGGCATAGGAGGATTCCTTGTTGTCATCCCAACGTCTTGTCTCCTGTATGACTTTCTTTCCTTCTGACAACAGTTCAATCTGACGGGCGCGCTCTCCCTCAATCGCCCGGGCAATGGCTTTGAAGGAATTCAGATTCTTCATCTCAGTTCTTGTGCCGAATTCCGTCGTCCCGGCTTCTCTTACCGACAGGTTTACATCTGCCCTCATGGAACCCTCCTGCAGCTTGCAGTCTGATGCCCCAAGATACTGGATAATGGTACGCAGCTTCTCCAGATATGCAATCACCTCGTCTGCAGAGCGCATGTCCGGCTCTGATACAATCTCTACAAGAGGAACTCCGCTCCTGTTATAGTCTACCAGGGAGGTGTCATCCCATTCATCATGGATTAATTTTCCAGCATCTTCTTCCATATGCATTTCGTGAATCCGGATCTTTTTCTTAACCTCTCCTGTCTGTATCTCAACATAACCATTTCTTGCAATGGGCAGGTACAGCTGGGAGATCTGATAGTTCTGGGGATTGTCAGGATAAAAGTAGTTTTTCCGGTCGAATTTGCATACTCTTGTTATCTCGCAGTTTGTTGCAAGCCCGATTGCCATGGCATACTCTACGACCTGTTTATTTAAGACCGGAAGAGATCCCGGCATTCCGGTGCATACCGGGCAGGTGTGGGTATTAGGCGCGCCGCCGAATTCTGTGCTGCAGGAGCAGAAGATCTTTGTCTTTGTCGCAAGCTCCACATGGACCTCCAGTCCGATTACTGTCTCATATTGCTTTGCCATTATCTGTCCCCTCCTTCCATTGTCCTGACGGCTTCATCGCTTAACTTATTTGTCTTCATTTCTGAAGCTGCCTTTTCTGCTTTCGCTGATACTGTCTCCTCTGATGCTGTCTCCTTAGATGCTTTTACAAGCTCCGGCCTCTCATAGGCTCTTGTCTGTTCATAGGCATATGCCGCGCGAAACAGCTTTGCCTCATCAAAGCAGCTTCCAATGATCTGCATCCCGACCGGAAGCCCTTTTGAATCCGTTCCTACCGGAATACTGATTCCAGGAAGCCCTGCCAGATTTACAGAAATGGTATAGATATCTCCCAGGTACATCTTAAGCGGGTCGTTCAGGCTTGCGCCCAGCTTTGGCGCAGTGGTCGGTGCTGCGGGCGCAAGGATGACGTCATATTTTTCAAATGCCCGGTCAAATGCCTGCTTGATCAGCGCCTTTGTCTTAAGTGCCTTCAGGTAATATGCATCATAATAACCAGAGCTTAAGACAAATGAGCCTAGCATGATCCTGCGCTTTACCTCTGCTCCGAAGCCCTCGCTTCTGCTTTTCTTGTACATATTATGGAGCCCTTCGTAGTCCGGCGTGCGGTAGCCATATTTTACCCCGTCAAAACGGGACAGGTTGGAGCTTGCCTCCGCGGAGGCAATGACATAGTATGCAGGGATCGCATACTGTACAAGGCTTAAGTCAAACTCCTCCACTATGGCGCCTTTTTCTTCCAGTACCTTTGCGGCACTTAAGATATGCTCCTTTACCTCCTGGTCCAGTCCTTCTATAAAATAATCCTGGGGGATTCCGATCCTCATTCCCTTCACATCATCCACAAGCGCACCTGTAAAATCATATCCGCCGGCACCTGGCGGCATGGATGTGCTGTCCTTTGGGTCATGGGAGGCGATTGCCTCAAGGATAACCGCGCAGTCTGTCACGTCCCTTGCCACCGGCCCTACCTGGTCAAGGGATGAGCCATACGCAATCAGTCCGTAGCGTGATACGGTTCCATAGGTAGGCTTGATCCCAACCACTCCGCAAAAAGAGCTGGGCTGCCGGATGGAGCCGCCTGTGTCAGAGCCAAGTGCAAAGGCGCATTCCTCCGCTGCCACGGCTGCGCAGGAACCTCCGGAAGAGCCGCCGGGAACATGATCTGTATTCCACGGATTCCTTGTCACTCCGAAATAAGAAGTTTCGGTGGTGCTCCCCATGGCAAATTCATCCATGTTCGTCTTTCCGATTACAACGACACCTGCCTTTTCCAGATTTTTTACTGCCTCTGCCGTGAAAGTTGGTTTAAAATTCTCCAGTATTCTGGAACTGCATGTGGTGGGCATGTCCTTTGTACAGAGATTATCCTTAATTGCCGCCGGTACGCCTGCAAGAGGACCTGTAAGAGTTTCGTTGTCAATCTTCTTCTGTACCTCTTCTGCACGCCTAAGAGCCCCCTCCCTGTCCACTGTTACAAATCCGTGAACAGACGTTTCTACCTTATCAATCTGTGCAAGAGATGCCTTTACGGCCTCTACAGCCGACAGCTCTCCTGCCTGAATCCGTTTTCCTAATTCTACTGCTGTCATACTTGTAATATCCATTTCGGGACACCTCCTATCCAATCGTTTTTGGTACTTTAAAGCTGTTATCCTTCTTAAGAGGAGCATTTGCCAGGGTATCCTCGCTTCCGTCTCCATTTGTGACCACATCCTCCCTGAAGACATTACTTACAGGAAATACATGAGACATAGGCTCGATTCCCTCTGTGTCCAGTTCATTTAGCGTATCAATGTAGTCCAGCATCTTCTCCATGTCTGTTTTTGCTTCTTCCTTTTCCTGCTCTGATAATTCCAGCTTCGCAAGAATGCCGACATACTCAATTGTCTCGTCTGATATTTTATTTGCCATAGTCCTTGTTCTCCTTTCATGTCCCGGCCGTTCTGTGCAGAGCGCTCCCGGAAAGCACTCCTGTTTACAGCAGCTATGTATCACGCAGCTTCGGCATCCTCAACGGCTGTCGCAGCTGCTTTGGTTTATCTTATAATTTTTATCTGATTACTATTATTAAGCCCACATTCTGTGCAAATATTCTGACCGTTTAGCTTTCCCCCGCATAATGAACATCTTCCCATATCAAAAAACTTCCTTTCTCCTTTTACGGATCCAGTCTGCTCAGATCTCTCGGGAACAGTGTTGTCTCCCGTACATTTTCTTCCCCGACGAGCTTCATGGTGAGCCGTTCAAGCCCAATCCCCAGCCCTCCGTGAGGCGGCATGCCGTGACGAAAGGCGGAAAGATACTGTTCCATACCATCTGTCTCCATTCCTCTTGCCGCAATTTTATCCATCAGCATCTGATAATCATGGATACGCTGCCCGCCTGTCGTAATCTCCATTCCATCAAACAGAAGGTCAAAGCTTAAGGTATATCTTGCATCCTCCGGATCATCCATGGCATAAAACGGGCGTTTCTTAGACGGATAGTGTGTTACAAATACAAAGTCACTGCCCCACTCTTCCTTTGCATACCGGCCTATAAGCTGTTCCTCCTCCGGCTCCAGGTCAAATGGATTTCTCATTTTATGCCCATACTTCTTGGCAGCCTTTTCCTTAATCTCGCTGAAGCGTACTGCCGGAATTCTCTCTGTCTTTGGCAGGGTAATGTCAAGTATCTGAAGTTCTCTTTTATATTCCGCTTCTAAAAGCTCCATGGCATACTTAAGATACCCTGTCTCCATTGCCATAATATCTTCAAAGCTGTCAATATAGCCCATCTCAAGATCAAGGCTTGTGTACTCATTCAGATGACGCTTAGTGTTATGCTTTTCCGCCCGGAACACGGGACCCGTCTCGAATACCCGGTCAAAGACTCCTACCATCATCTGCTTGTAGAACTGCGGGCTCTGAGCCAGTACTGCCGGGCGGTGAAAATACTGGAGCTTGAAAATATTAGCTCCGCCCTCTGCACCCTTTGCCCCGATCTTCGGAGTATGGATCTCTGTAAATCCCTGGCTGTAGAGGAAATCACGGAATGCCCTTGTCAGCCCCTCCTGTATTCTGAATCTGGCACGCTCCCTGATGTTTCTAAGTGAAATAGGGCGGTAGTTAAGCTTTGCCTCAAGGGAGGTGTTAAGCTTCCATTTGGAAACCGGCAGCGGCAGCATCCCGTCTTCTGGCATGCTTAAGACCGTGAGAGTCTTCATCTGGATCTCTATTTTATTCGGCGCCTTTTCATTTTCCATAAGAATCCCTTCCACCTCTACGGCTGCCTCTTCCTGGAGATCCTTTAATCTGAAATCCGTATTTCCCTTCACATATACACACTGGAGCAGGCCTTCGCGCTTCCGGAGAATGACAAATGCCACTGTGCCCATGTCCCGGATCGTGTGTATTGCACCGCTGACCTTTACCTGCCTGCCTGCCTTAGCCTTCAATAACTCACTGATTTCCATCGTGTCCTGTTTACTTACACCTGTTAAAAATTTCATTGCATATCCTCCTCGTAAAATAGTCAAAAACAAAGTACGCATCCCCCGGAGGGTTTTTATAATACAGGGAATAAAGTTTCCTATATTATAAAAATCCCGGAATACAGTTCTTGTATTCCGGGACGGATCTGTCATCTATTATCCGCGGTACCACCCGCCTTGAATTCGCCTTTGAATTCATCTCTTGCACTTAACGCGTGCCACGTATCAGCCTACTTGCCCTGGCCTGCTTCCCTGCACGGGGTTCAGCTGATCAGCTCCGGAGTGTTCCCTGTTGTCCTTATTCCTCAAGGGGCGCTCTCAGTCGGCGACGCCTCATTCCTGTCGAGTTCCAAAGGACAGAGTCTCCTTCATTGCCTTTTCTTCCTAAATTATTTTCTAATGTTAGCACAAGTTGCAGGAAAATGCAATACTAATAATCATAATAAACAGAATAAACGTTACTATTGTGTTACTGTTCACTCCGTTCACAGTAACACTATTCACCACTTTATCGGCTCGGATGCCGTACAGCGAGATGTACCAAAAAGCGAAATTCCCAAAAAATTCCTATATCAAAAAAAGAATGCCGGAAAGAATGATATCCCGGCATCCCTTTTGAGTGTTTTTACACACTCTAGAGAGAGTTATATATTTATAGTGATTCGAAATTGGCTGATTTTAATATGTAACTGTCTTTACTTCATTATAGACATCTCTGTCCAGCTCACCAAGCTTACTTGCAACAAGCATACCTACCATGACATCCACATCTACGTTCATCAGTGTACGGAACATTCCGGCAAACCAGTCAATACCGATCAGCACTGCAATACTGTCGAGTGACAGGCCGAGTGAGGATGCGAGGAACGTATATACAATTACCGAGCCTCCCGGCACAGAGATGGTGCCCATACACATCAGGCAGGATAACAGAATTGCCATCCCCATCTGATATACAGACATCTGAATGCCTGTTGCCTGCGCCATGAAGAAAATTGCTGCCACATAGCACTGTGCGGCTCCGCAGCTGTTCATGGACATGGTGATCGGTCCTGTAAAATCTGCGACCTTACGGCTTACGCCAAACTTTGTAACCGCGTCCTCCATCTTTGTCGGAAGGCAGATCGCACCTGAAGTTGTCGTAACTGCCATAATGGACATCTTGGCAAATTTCTTTGGCATCTTTGTAACATTTATCTTACACAGTGCTGCCGTGAAAGGTCCGAATAGCAGGAACTGGATCACATCACCGATCAGAAGCACGCCAAGGAACTTCAGCATTGGAATAATGACCTTCAGGCCAGTAGAACCAGCCACATTTGCCAGCAGGCAGAAAATACCGATCGGCGCAATGTGCATAACGGTCTTAATAATATTTGTAATAACTGCGTTCAGGCTCTTCACCCATTCAACCATAACGCGGTTGCCGCTCTGCTTCGTATAAGCGCCCATTGCAATACCGAAGAACAACGCAAACACGATACATGGAACCATAGCGCCTTCTGCCATGGAGCTGATTACATTCGTCGGCACGAATCCCAGAATCGTTTCCTGCAGAGACGAAGATTCAACAGCCGTATTTGCAAGCTCCTCAGCATCTCCCAGCGAAATACCCACGCCTGGTTTAAAGAGCATGGAAAGCACAACGCCAAAGCCTGCGGAAATAATTGTAAATAAGATAATCCATTTGAAAGTGTGGAAGCCCATCTTTCCAACATCCTGTCCATCGCCGCTGCCAACTGCCGCCGCTACCGCAGACATAACAAGGAGCACGACTGACATCTGAATCAAACGAAGGAAAATGTCACCGATAAACTTCAGATTCGCTGCCCATTCTCCAATAATTGCACCAAACACAATACCACCGACCGTTGCGATCAGAATCTGTGTCGTAAGAGATATCGAAAGCCCTTTTTTCTTCTCCATCTTTTCATCCATCCTTTACTTTTCGTTCTTACAATCATTCATATAGTGTTTTCATTTTCGAGTGGCCATCTCTGATTCTTAACTATATTTTAACGTATAAATAAAATAGATCAATAGCTTTTGTATGAAATGTAAAGAATTCTGTTTTAAATGTTGGAATTATTGTACAAATGCCCCGTCCCCAACACGCGCTTTACCTCCAGGCTCTCGTCAAGTAATACGATAAAGCCTTTTTTCCCTAGTGTGATGGAACCGTATGTGTCATAGATTCCGAGTGCCCTGGCTGGGTTCATACTTGCACACGCTACTGCTGTCTCAAGTGGGATTCCCATTTCTTTTACTGCTGTTTTCATACAATCCATAAGGTTTGTTACAGAACCTGCCAGTGCGCCGTCTGACACAAGAGAGGCACGTTTTCCCCTGACCTCCACCTCCAGGCCCCCCAGGGTGTATCTTCCGTCTGGCATTCCGGCGGCACGCATGCTGTCGCTTATGAGAATCATCCGGTCCGGACCAAACATCCGGAATGCGGCGCGTACTGCGGATGGATGGACATGAATGCCGTCACAGATGATCTCTGCATTTACATGGGGGCTGTCAGATACGGCCCCAATGACGCCTGGAGCCCGGTGTGTAAAGGCAGGCATGGCATTATACAGGTGCACCGCATGGCATGCGCCTGCATCAAATGCTGCTTTTGCTGTATCGTAATCTGCATTTGTGTGGGCCAGGGAGATCTTTACCTCTTCTTTCATCTCATGAATAAATTCCAGTGCGTCACTGCTGCTTTCTGGTGCAATGCCAATGAACTTGACTAATCCTCCAGATGCGTGCAGGAAGCGGCGGCAGATGTCTTTCCTGCAGGATATAATATGTCTCTCGTCCTGTGCCCCTTTTTTCTCTTTACTGATAAATGGCCCTTCCATATTAATACCTGCAAGCTCTGCACCTGGATGGGGTTCTTTTTTGTATTCTGCAGCAGTTGACAGAATCGCTTCCAGTTCTTTTACAGGAAGCGTCATTGTAGCCGGGGCAATTGCCGCCACCCCGATTGACGCCTGGTATTTTGCGATTGCCTCAATTGCCTCTTTTGTTCCGTCGCAGAAGTCATAGCCCATACATCCATGAAAATGCATGTCAATCAGCCCGGGTATCGCATAGCAGTCTTCACCGTCAATGATTTTCTCCGTGTCATTCACTGAAAAGGTATGAGAATCTTCTAAAGAATTCTTACGGTATACTTCTGTAAAAAATCCGTTCTGAATCCTGACCCATCCCTCTCGAAACATCTGGTCTTCACCATACACTTTTATATTTTTGATTATCATAGCCCTTCTCCTTTTTTACTTTTTATTTTTCTCCTGTTAATATATTACCATACAGGAAAGCACTACAAAAGAAACACTTAAAACATTTTTATATTGAAATTCTATTATTTGCTGATATACTAATGAATAGGGGTGTAATGTTATTACTCACAGCCCGGAAACGCACACATGCTTAGGCGTTACACCTGGACAGCTATGACAGCTATTTAAAAAAAGAAAAGAGGAAATGAATATGGTTATTTGCAAAGCAAGCGATTATAAGGATCTAAGCCGCAAAGCGGCAAACATAATTGCAGCACAGATGATTTTAAAGCCTGACTGTACGCTTGGTCTGGCTACTGGCTCTTCTCCGGTCGGAACGTATGAGCAGCTGATTGAACGGTTCAAAGACGGAGATCTGGACTTTTCCAGAATAACGAGTGTAAATCTTGACGAGTACAAGGGACTTGCCCCTGATAATGACCAGAGTTATCGTTATTTCATGAATACGAATTTATTCAACCATGTAAATGTTGACAAGGCACATACCTTTGTTCCGGATGGACTTGAGCCGGATGCTGAAAAGGCGTGCAGAGAATATGATGAGATTATTGAAAATGTGGGCGGGATTGATCTGCAGCTTCTGGGGCTCGGACATAATGGACATATTGGGTTTAATGAACCTGCGGATTCTTTCTCTAAGGGAACCAACTGTGTAGATCTGACAGAAAGCACTATTGAAGCAAACAAGCGTTTCTTTGAATCTGAGGCGGATGTTCCCCGCCAGGCATATACAATGGGAATCCGAACGATCATGCTGGCGAAGAAGATTCTTGTTGTCGTAAGCGGCAAAGATAAGGCTGAGATTCTTAAGAAGGTTGTGTGCGGGCCTGTTACGCCAGAGGTTCCGGCATCTGTACTGCAGCTTCATCCGGATGTTACAATCGTGGCAGACAGTGAGGCATGCTCACTTTTGTAAGAAAAGGGGTTTGATTAGGGAATGCGGTTATTCTGCATCAAAAAAACAGCGTCCATCTGCTATTTTGCAGATGGACACTATTTTTATACTAATGCAACCACATCCTCTTTTGGTTTTTCCGTCAGACCGATCTGTATCAGATACAATACCGGCTGCTCATTCCCCGATGCAGAAGTATATTCAAATTCAAAACGCGCACGTATGCGGACCCATTTTTTTAATGGAATATCTGTCCTTTCCATAATCTTGCAAGGATAGCCGTAATAACGGATATCCTCCGCACAGCAGGTCATAATCTTCCTTACCGGCACAAACAGATCCTCCCCCATTCCCTTCGGGCGAAATGCCTGTGCAGTAAATTCGATCTCCTTGTGCATATATAACTCCGGATGGTCATAGGCATCTACATACCAGATGCCGTAATCTTCATCGGACACCACAATCCTGTCTCCCGTGACATCATAGGGAAGATCTTCTGCGGTGGGCTGTATAATCCTTCCATCCATTCCCTCAAAGATCAGCTGTGCCATAGGATTCTGTACCTTCAGGGCACGTCGGAAATTGGAACGGTTGAGCTCCTGAGGGCATCTGTTTATCACAATAAGCGCGGATTCCGTAAGCTGCTCCATCAGCACATTACGCATATTCTTCAGATACATATCCAGCGTTGATCCATTTACCGTAGAATACACTCCCTGAATCTGCCAGTTACGCGGATACTTGATTGTCAGAAGGTAACTAAGTTTCCACATACCGTTGTACTCAATTACAATCTGCGTTGGATGATAATTCTTCTCGCAATTTTTAAAAAAATCACTGTTTAGCTGGTCAGGCTCTTCTATATTTAAAAGAACCATTTCATTGTCTTCAAGATATTCCCTGGAGTATTCCTCCTCGCCCTCTTCGCAGCGAATTAACAATGTCAGGCCCGGCTCTATCCAGTCCTGCTCCATGAGCGTATCCTTTACAAGCGTTGTCTTACCGCTGTCCAGAAAACCGGTTACAACAAATACCGGTATCGGCGTCTGTCCAAACATCATATTTCCTCCTGGATTTTATCTTCCACAGATTTTCTCAATGGCCTGCAGCTCCTCCCGGGTAAAGTCCGTGTGGTCTGCTGCCGGTATATTCTCTATAATCTGCCGGGGTCTGGAGGCACCAATCAGCACAGAGCATACCTCGTCGTCTTTTAAGATCCATGAAAGCGCCATCTGAGCCAGTGTCTGTCCCCGTTCTCCGGCCAGTTTGTTAAGGCAGCGGATCTGTGTCAGGCGTTCCTCCGTCAAATCGCTGGCATGAAGGAAACGGCTGTCTCTTCCAATACGGCTGTCTGCCGGGATACCATGAAGATATTTGTCCGTCAGCATTCCCTGCGCCAATGGGCTGAATGCTATGATTCCCACGCCTGCCTCTTTACAGTATGCCTTCACGCCGTCCTCCTCAATCGTTCTGTCAAAAATCGAGTAGCATCGCTGGTTAACAATAAATGGACAGTGCAGCTCTCTCAGGAGGCTTGCTGCTTTTTCAGTATATTCCTTATCATAATTGGACACTCCTGCATAGAGCGCCTTTCCGCTCCTTACAATATCAGCAAGGGCCGTCATGGTCTCCTCAAGGGGCGTCTCCTTATCCATACGGTGATGATAGAAAATGTCCACGTAATCCAGTTTCATGCGCTTAAGGCTCTGATCAATGCTTGCCATCAGATATTTTCTGCTGCCATGGTCGCCATAAGGACCGTCCCACATATCGTATCCGGCTTTCGTTGTGATAACCAGTTCATCACGGTAAGGAAGGAAATCCTCCTGCATAATCCTTCCAAGGCTGATCTCGGCGCTTCCGTATACCGGCCCGTAATTATTCGCAAGATCAAACTGTGTGATTCCATGGTCAAATGCGGTCCTGCACATCTCCTTCATATTGTCATAGTTGTCCTTTGAGCCAAAATTATGCCAGAATCCCAGGGAAACCGCCGGGAATTTCAAGCCGCTCCTGCCCACCCTGTTGTAAGGCATCCTCTCATACCTTGTTTTATCTGCCGTGTATATATTTGCAATGTCTGCCATTTCTCACCTCTCCTGTTTTCTCCTGGCCGTCTCCAGGCAATATTCATAATTCGCAGTGCGATGGTTCCGTTACATTTCAGATGTGAAATAACTTCGCCAGCTCCTCTTCTTTCAAGTCTGTTCCTATGACACACAGACGTCCTGTATAATCGGCCTGGCTTTCCCTGATCTCATACTCCTCCGGTACAAGATCAAACTGCCGCCATGTTCCGTCTGACATTGCAAGAATTCCTTTCGAACGGAGAATTGTACCACAAGCATCCGTCTCTGACAATGCCTTTACAATATAATCCAGCTCTTCCTCCGTATACTTATGAGCCGTCTCCTTTCCCCAGCTTGTGAAAATCTCATCCGCATGATGATGTCCATGATGGTCATGACCATGGTGATCATGTCCACAGCACCCGCCATGTCCATGGTGATGATCATGATGTCCATGACCTCCGCATTCGCCAGACCCATGATGAGCATGATCTTCATGGTGACAACATTCACCATGCCCGTGCTCTTCATGATGACAGCACTTACCATGCCCGTGCTCCTTATGATGGCTGCATTCACCATGTCCGTGTTGACCGTGGTGCTCATGATCACCATGATCCCCCCAGTCATCACGGACTTCCAACAGCTCTTCTATCTCCTCGCCATGCTCTAACGCACGCACTACTGCCTCT
Source organism: Lachnospiraceae bacterium (assembly GCA_910576335.1). Classification (GTDB taxonomy): domain Bacteria; phylum Bacillota; class Clostridia; order Lachnospirales; family Lachnospiraceae; genus CAPEBR01. Next base: position 172,896 of record CAJTIU010000007.1, on the reverse strand, counting down.
TTCCCGAGCTGATCCCACGGCGTTGTGATAATCGCGGCCTCCTCATTTTCCTCCCGGAGCATATGCACACACTCTTCTACCTTTTCGTCTGACATAAGCTGTGTACGGCTTACAACGATTGTGGACGCATGCTTTACCTGATCCTCAAAAAACTCTCCGAAATTCTTAAGATATACCCTGGCCTTTTTACCGTCAGCCACCGTAATCCTGCCCGACACTTCAATATCCACATCACCCCGCACAGCCTCTACCGCCCGGACAACATCCGACAGCTTTCCAACGCCGGACGGCTCAATGAGAATCCGGTCCGGATGGTACTCCTTAATCACCTTGCAGAGCGCCTCACTAAAATCTCCCACAAGAGTACAGCAGATGCATCCGGAATTCATCTCCGTAATCTCAATCCCTGCATCCTTCAAAAAACCTCCGTCAATACCAATCTCTCCAAATTCATTTTCAATCAGCACCAGCTTCTGCCCGGCAAAAACCTTTTCAAGAAGCAGCTTAATAAACGTAGTCTTCCCCGCCCCGAGAAAGCCCGAAATAATATCTACCTTTGTCATTCTTAATACCCCTTTTCCTGTACTGTTACATACAAAAACCAAAATCATCGTTACTATTCACGGCCTGGAAGGCCGTTCACAGCAACAAATCATCTACTATTATATTAAATTCCTTTAAGATATGCAAGGGGCGATGCAGTTGGGGGACGGGGCCGAGCGAATATTTCAAAGAAGGATTCAATTGTTATAAACGTATGGAGTCAGACAAACAGGACTATGCCTTATTCCTGCATGATCCGACAGTGGTCCCAACGAACAACGAAGCGGAGAGGGCCGGAAGATATTTTAAAAGGAAGGCCTCCCAGGTCATGAAGAGTAACTTGGAATCAGATGTATTTGGACAGTAACGAACTTTTAATTGCAGTTGCCGGCTATGTATGTTATATTCGGTGTAGAGGAGTGTGTATGTCATGAAAAAAGCGAATATGAGTATGAGTCAAAACCAGATTACTGAGGGTGTAATCTGGCGTCAGCTGCTGATTTTTTTCTTTCCGATTGTGATCGGGACGCTGTTCCAACAGCTTTATAATACAGTGGATGCCGTCATTGTGGGCCGGTTTGTGGGGAAACAGGCTCTTGCAAGTGTCGGCGGCTCTGCTGCTGTATTATCGAATCTTATTATTGGATTTTTTACCGGCCTTTCCGCCGGAGCCACGGTAGTCATCTCACAGCATTATGGAGCGAAAAATATACGAAGCCTGCATGAAAGCTTACATACCGCATATGCATTTTCCATGATAGCGGGTCTGGCAATTGCAGTTCCCGGATGGTTTCTGACCCCATGGCTTCTGACGATTCTAAAGACACCGGCAGATGTACTTTCCGACTCCATCCTATATCTTAGAATTTATTTCCTTGGTATGGCTGCAGTCCTGGTCTTTAATATGGGTTCAGGTATTATGAGGGCAATCGGTGATTCCCGCCGCCCCCTGTACTATCTGATTATCTGCTGTCTGCTTAATATTGTACTGGATATTATTATGGTGCTTGTCTTCCGCCTTGGAATTGCCGGAGTAGCGATAGCAACCGTTATCTCCCAGACTGTCAGCGCCCTCCTGGTCACCCGGGCTCTGATGAAGAGTTATGACCTCCTGAAGCTGCTACCTTCCTCTATACGGATCACGCCCTCCATGCTGACAGCCGAGCTGCGCATTGGATTTCCAAGCGGGCTCCAGTCCTGTATGTATGGAATCACAAATGTAATTATCCAGGCAGCTGTGAATGGCTTCGGTACCGACTGCGCAGCGGCCTGGGCGGCATACGGCAAGCTGGATGCAATCTTTTGGACCGTATGCGGAGCCTTTGGCATTGCCATCACTACATTTTCCGGACAGAATTACGGCGCCAGACGTTATGACCGGGTATTTAGCAGTGTCCGGATCTGCCTGTGCATGTCACTGGGAGTATGCGGAGCTCTGCTTGTCTTCCTGGTAGCCTTCTGCCGTCCGCTGTTTCATATCTTCACAACTGATATGGAGGTTGTAAATATCGGAGTTTATATGCTGCGTTATATTACGCCATGTTATATTGTCTTCGTATTTATCGAAATCCTTTCCGGTGCCCTCCGTGGAATCGGCGATGTACTTTTTCCTACCCTGATTACACTGGCAGGCGTCTGTTTCGTACGCCTCCCGTGGGTTCTGTTGGTGGTTCCCCGCTGGCATGAGCTTAAGATGATCATGATCAGCTATCCCATGTCCTGGATTGCTACCGCTGTACCGCTTATACTATATTACTTTTACAAAAGGAAAAGATTAGTTGCGGCAGGCGGCCTCACAGGCTGTGAATAGTCATTAAGAGTATACATCCTGTCAGTATGTGAATGTTGAGAGTCCGTTTCCATGCTATAATTAAGTCAGATTATACAGAAAGGAAGCTTATAAAAATATGATAGACAAATATTTGAAAACTATTGGTTGGAAACGCATAATCGTCATGCTGCTCGGAAATGTTTTCCTGGGAATGGGAGTCAGTATTTTCAAATTCTCCTGCCTCGGCAATGACGCCTTTAACGGAATGCTGATGTCCCTCGCGGAATGCACCGGAATTGAATACGCCCGGTTTTTTGTGATCTTTAGCATTGGATTATTTATAATTGAATTTCTGACAGGGAAAAAATATATCGGAATCGGGACGATTATAAATACTTTTTTATTAGGCTATATCGTCACGTTGTTTTACGAAATATGGAATGCTGCCCTCCCGGCACCGGACTCTCTAATCAGCAGAATCCTTGTCATGCTGTCCGGGGTAGTGATCGGCAGCATGGGTATCTCTATGTATCAAAGACCTGACGCCGGGGTATCACCCTACGACAGCCTGTCACTGATCTTAGCAGAACGCTTTCAAAAGATACCATACTTTTGGTGGAGAATGCTGACAGACGGTATCTGCGCCGGAGTCTGCTATCTGACAGGCGGACTCGTCGGGCTCGGCACACTGACAGCCGCATTCGGTTTCGGACCAGTGATCCATTTTTTCAATATACACTTGACAGACAAGCTATTAAAATTGGGGACGGGGTATTTTTAAAAATACCCCGTCCCCAATTCAAGAGGAGGAGCGATTATGAGAGACGAAACTGCTAAAACAATCAGACGTGCAGAGAGGTTTCAGATTATATTAATAGGAGAAGGACTTCTTGTCGGCGGTATAGCAGGGCTTGTTGTCCTGCTGTACCGCATGCTGCTTGGCAGTGCAGGCGAATGGCTGAACAGGATATTGGCCTATGTAAAGGGAAATCCACTCTATATGGCGGGGTGGTTTGCTGTTCTTATGGTTTTTGCATGGGTCGTGTCCAGGCTGCTTGCGTTTGAGCCTATGATATCGGGAAGCGGGATTCCTCAATTGGAGGGAGAGATGACAGGAAGGCTTGATCAAAAATGGTGGCGGGTGCTCCCTGCAAAGTTTTTTGGCGGCTTTTTATGTCTTCTGGGAGGACTTGCCCTTGGGCGGGAGGGTCCGTCGATCCAGCTGGGAGCCATGGTTGGAAAGAGTGTGTCTAATGGACTGGACAGGGGGAAGACGGAGGAGAAGTTCCTGCTTACCTGCGGGGCAAGCGCCGGTCTCTCCGCGGCGTTTCATGCACCACTTGCGGGAGTGATGTTTTCCCTGGAGGAGGTGCATAAGAATTTTTCTGTCTCTGTGCTTGTATCGGTTATGACAGCTTCTCTTACAGCGGATTTTATCTCCTCTACCGTGATCGGAACAGAATCGGTGTTCCAGTTTGATATTGTGAAAGCGCTCCCGCCTGAGTACTATGGGATGATCGTTGGTCTTGGAATTGTTCTGGGTATACTGGGTGCATTTTATAACTGGTTTACTTTAAAGGTGCAGGAAATGTATAACAGGGCTTCCTTTTTAAATACAACTACAAAGCTTATGATTCCTTTTTTCTGTGCCGGGATTCTTGGATTTACGATGCCGGAGCTTCTTGGAAGCGGACATGCTCTCCTTGAGAATCTGGCTGCCGGGGATGTGGTGCTACATACTGTACTGTTTATTCTGGTTGGAAGATTTCTGTTCTCTGCAGTTAGCTTTGGCTCCGGGGCGCCGGGAGGCATCTTTTTCCCGCTGCTTGTGCTGGGCGGTTTTATCGGCGGGGCTTTTGCTGCGGTGGGCGTAAAGTATTTCGGACTGGATGCTGTCTATATGAATAATTTTGTCGTGCTTGCCATGGCAGGATATTTTTCGGCAATTGTACGGGCTCCGATCACAGGAATTATCCTGATCTTTGAGATGACAGGATCCCTTAGTCAGATGCTCTCCCTGGCAGTTGTGTCTATTACGGCGTATGTGATTGCCACGCTCCTTAAGTCAAAGCCAATCTATGAAAGCCTGCTGGAACGGCTTTTGAAGAAACAGGGGTATCAGGCGGAGGAAAACTCTGCCCATGGACAGAAGGTTCTGACAAATTTTACTGTTCAGGAAGGATCCAGGCTTGAAGAGGCTCTGGTCAGCGAGATTGTCTGGCCTGAGAATTGCCTGCTTGTTGCAATTCAGAGAGGGTCTGAGGAAATTATCCCGAAGGGGCGCACGAAGCTTTTTGTTGGGGATGTGATTGTCACTATGACGGATGAAAGAGATATGGCGCGGGTACATGATCAGATGGAGGTGCTGTGTAAGGAAATGTGATGAAAACCAGAAACATAAAAGACAACATCTAGCGGCGTAATCGTCCCTCCGAAAATTTCCTGCATTACACGGTCTGGCAGGGAAGATTTTTTTAACATTGCGGAGACAAGTACATTTGTGTCTATCACAGCATAATATCTCATTCTTTACGTTTCTCCCCATTCACCTTCTCGCTTCTCCGCATTGAGGTACTGCCTGTCAGGATGATACTGTTCAGTTTCAGAATAAACGTGCATACAACTCTTCAAATTCTTTCTCCGAAAGGCTTAACTCTGTTTCGTTATAATAAGGACCCCCGTCTCTGATTCCAAATTCAAGCACAGCAGGTCCGTCTAAGTCCGCCTCTTCCGATGTCGCCAGAATGCAGTATGAAAAAAGATTCTCCAGATTTTCTGTCTCATAGATTGGCTGGTCAAATAACGCTTTGATCTTACCGCATATGAGCGTAAACTGATTTCCATAATCTGAAAAATTCTCAGCGCGGCAGGGAGAATTCTCTGCCGCCTACTGACTTTAATGGTCGTTTTGATTATAATTAAAACATATGATGCAAAACAATTGATTTAGTTAAGAAAGGAACAAACATGCCACCGAAAGCAAAATTTACAAAAGCAGAAATAATCGGAGCCGCATTAAATATTGTCAGGACAGACGGATATGAAGCTTTAACTTCCAGAGCATTGGGAACATACCTCGGCAGTTCGGCAAGGCCGATTTTTACTGTATTCAAAAATATGGAGGAAGTTCAGCAGGCTATGATTGAAGCTGCTAAACAGAATTGCGGAAAGCGATACAATCAGAAGCGCCAGCACCTGCTTCCTATTTCCGGTGGGTTCATCTGCAAAAAGAATGGGCGGATGATTGACTAGCGCCCTTGCAATTGCCGTCCTCTGCTGTTCCCCTCCTGATAATTGATCCGGATATGATTTTTCATATTGCCTGATTTTAAGCGCGTCAAGAAGCTCTCCTACGTAATCCGCATCTTTCGTAAGCTCCGGCAACCGAATATTTTCCGTGACCGTCAGCGTGTGCAGTAATTCATATGCCTGGAATACAAATCCTATTTTTTCACGCCGAAGAAGCGTCCTTTTTTCCTCGCTTAGATGAAAAATATCTGTACCGTCAAGGTAGACCTTTCCCTCCGTGGGTTTGTCCAGACCGGCAAGAATATTTAAAAGGGTTGATTTCCCCGAACCGCTTCTCCCCAGTATCGCGACAAACTCCCCCTTTTGGATTGTCACCGATACACCGCGCAGCGCCTACAGTGATACCGCATTTTGGCAATATATTTTTGAAATGTTCTCTGCTCTCAATACTTCCAATTTCATTTATCTCCTTCATCTTCTCTTTGCTTATCCATGTATCCAATGCTCTATATTTTTCATTTACCTCCAACAGATACTCAGTAAAACTACGATTTCCACTGCCAGCAAAACCAACAGCAGAAGCAATAACACCGGCCAGGCAGAGGCGGCTCCCGCAATCAGCAGCATTACCACCGGAACCACATATTTCCGCGGATGGTGCCACAGGTCGCTTTCAATTTTCCAGTCTCGGATGGGATAAAACCATTCCAGCAGCACGGACAGCACCGCGCTCTGCAGGGCAAAGAAAACAGCCTCGGCAATCATAAAGACCGTAACACCGCCGTTTTGTATCTGCCAGCTTAAGAGGAATATCACATCTGCGGCCATATTACAAAAGAAGATGAACAGACCGTACGGGATGCAAAAGCGTCGTTTCTGTCCGGGCAGGAAACGAACCGCCTGCTCCAGATCACGGTCACAGGATAGCAGGATGCAGATGGGTGTATTTAAGGACAGAATCGCAAAACCCACCGGAACAACGGACATGCCCGCCATTTTGCTTAGGAAATACGGCAATACAAGGGCTACACACCACATCACAACTGTATTAAGAAAATAATTCTTATGACAGTTCAGATACCGGAAAAAATACCGCCAAAGAGTTGCCTTCTTCCTCTGACGGAGGGCACGTTTCTTCTTACTCTCCCACTGATAAAAAGCATATCCGTCAGCCCGCCACAAAATCAGGGCGGCGAACATCCCATTCACAAATAGTAAGAGGCTAAACCATGCTCTGCTTCCTAAAAATAGCATAACAACCACTATGACGGCAGTCCAGATGCCGCCCGCATACCAGTATTTTCTCAGAGAATAAACGGATGCAGCCATAAGAACTGCATGAATCATACAGAACAGTATTCCCACCATCTCTATCGGCTTCCAGACAGACACAGCAAGAACAACTGCAAAAAGCAGCCCTGTCTTCGTAAGAACTGCATAAGCTCCCAATGCGGCTACATAAGAGAATACAAACTCCCGGCGTTTATGCGGCAGCATCAGCATATGCCCGAGTTCAGCAATGTTATCTTTGGAAGAAAGAGCCTGCCACATCACGCCTGCAGTAAAGGCGCTTATCATCAGAATCCGGACAGACGGTGCAATCTGCACCTGAAAGCCGGCAATATACAGCCCCCAGAATACAATCACATCGATCAAAAGCGTCCTGGGCAGCCGCTCGTATTTTGCCCCAAACAACTTTTTGGCAAAGGCTTTACCTGTCATTTTCATCATGCAGAGCCTCCCTGATCTCTTCGGCATTTATCTGCCCGCGTTCAAATGTACGACGGATCTTTCCCTCCTCCAGGACAAATACCCGGTCAGAGGTCAGCGTGATACTCTCTAAGATGTGGGAGGAAAAAAGAACAGTTCCATGCGCCTTATATCCCAAAATCTGCTGGTACAGATATTCCGTACTCTGGAAGTCCAGGCCATTAACCGGCTCATCCAAAAGAAGCAGTCTGGGCTTCAGGGCAAACGCCGTGATCAAAAATGCCTTTTTCCGGTTTCCGGTTGACAGCTCCCGTAACAGGACGTCCGTATACTTTTCAAAATGGAAGCCCCGTACTAGCTCCGACACATCCGGCATCTCCCGGGCATAAGCAGCGCATACATAGGCCAGGTATTCCCGGAAGGTAAAATACGAAAAAGAATTGTCCTCGGCAAACACCGTATAGCGGCAGAGCTTAAAATCCTCTCCCCTGAAATCCACAGGGGAACCGCAAAAGCAGATACTGTCTGAATGGAAAGTTGGAAGCAGGCCGGAAAGAACCTTCAAGAATGTGGTCTTCCCGGCTCCGTTCAGCCCGATCAATCCTGCCACTTCATGCTCTTCCAACGAAAAAGAAAAACCCGAAAGTATCATCTTCTCTTCACTGTACCACGCACTTAAGTTCCCCACAGTCAGGAGCGTCTGTCCCATACTACCTTCCCCCTTTTCCGTCTTTTTCATTTTTCCATGCTGTGTATGCAGAATACAGGAACACACCTGCTAAAATGATGTAAAGTCCCATCATCGGGAAGTTTCCCGATACCCCACATACAATAGCTGCGATCAGCCAGATCAGGCCGATCATTCCACGAATATAGATATGACGCATACTATTACCTCCTTCATCTTATTCTGATCAGATTTATAACCACTTTAGTAATTGCTCAATATTTTCTCTGTGTGGAATAATAATTTCCAGATCTATATCTGGATGAACACAAACATAAGAAGTAAAAAGTTTCTGTGTCACTGTCGTTTTCCCCACACACGGAGAGCCTGCTATAATAATTAATTTTTGTTTTGACATCTATATTCCTTCCATTATTCGTGATTACGCGATAAGTCTATTTCCAGAACACTCTGCAAATTCTGGTTATCAAAGCCTGCATTTACAAGTAATCTGCATAATATTGTGTCGTTGAGATTTGCCTTTATGATTGCTGTATTGCCGTCCGCTTCCGTCACATATTCAATCATCTGTCCTAAAAGGTTTTCATCAGAAATCGAGTGAATGATATACCACCTGTCATTATAATCTGTATTATACACTACCGCACCAATAAGTTCTCCGTTTTCTCTCCTAAACAGAGCATTTCTTGACAACATTTCCACATCCAAAAATGAGTGCGCCATACCCTAATCAAAACGCCCCCAATGGAAATGCTCGTTATAGCCGTTATCTGCAACTATTTGAAGAAATTTACTGATTTCTTCGTACTGTCTGTTAAATCGTAAGTTATCTTTGTAATTTTCAGTTAAATACATTTCTATTCACCCTCTTTTTCCTGCTCTTGTAAACATAAATTGCCAGTACAAAAGTGAAGGAAATTATTTGTGCAGCCATAATCCGGACAATTTGTAATTCGTCTGCACCATTTAGAGAAATGACATGCATCATATTTGTAGCAACGGTATTATTTAATAAATGGTCGCCAATCCCCGTCCATATATTTCCTGTCATATGGTAAAGAAGTCCCCATTTAATTCCCATAATTCCGGCAAGGATTATATACCCGATACTCATCAGAACCATTGCCGTAAATGACATTTCACCATCCATACATTGATGACATTGAATACTACACATAACAGAAAGAAAACAAAATCCGTATTTTTTATCCCGGAGCCGGTTAAAGAAAAACTGCTGATATATATTTCTAAATGTGCAGGGTTGCCTTGCAAAGCTAAAATTGTTAATTCCAACCAATACGAAATAGCAAAGCAAACGCTTCCCAATAATAAACCTTTCAAAATATTGCTTACAAAACAGTTTCTTTGAAATCCAATATCACTCCATGTAAGATTTACCCTTTTCAATGCCAATGCTAATATGATGATTCCGGCTGCTTTATGAAGCACATTTTCTCCAATAGCCGTCCTATCTGTCTCAATCAGAAAATATTCTATAAACCTTGCAGCTAGACAAAGCGTAAATATTGCAATGCATAAACTATCTGATTTATATTTTGTATTTCTTCCCATTCCAAATCATTTCACTCCTGAACTGCAAGATTCTCCGAACGTATCCTGATAAATATTCTGTGTATTGTTCGTCAGCACAAACCATTCTTCCTTCGTATTCCATATATGCTCTATCCGTTCTATATTTTCATCCGGATCTTCCAACAATTCTGCCAAATAGTCAAGTTCACATAGCTCATTCTCGCTAAGCGTCTGAATACCACTGCGAAGATACATTGGTTGATAAGAATAAAAAATCTCATTGTTCATCAGCGCATGAAAATCCATCAGAAGATATTCACAGACACCCTCTAATAGATTCGTTGGATATACGTCTAAGTTTTTATGCAGGGTATGCCTTCTCAGTCCCAGCCATGCTTCCGACGCAGTGATAAACTTGTGCCGCGGCAAATCAAACTGACTATAACCAAAACGTTCCTCATATTCATAATAGCCGTCCACATCTGCCAAAACCCATCTGTTTTCACCAAAATCCCAATACTCATTCACCCAATGTTCCACATAACTGTCCCCGTCATTGCCAAAATCCATAAAACCGGCTCTTGAACGGCAGGGTATCCCCTTTGCTTTCAGTATTGCACTGAATAAGATGGAGGCCTGCCGGCATGATACAGTGAGCCTTTTTGTTACATCTTTATTTTCGCCAAATCCTGCCTCGTCCAGATAGAAAATACCCGCAATCATGGATACAGCCGTTATATATAGTTCGTCTTCATTTTTAAAACGATGACTGGGATAGGATGCGAATTTCCCGTAATAGGTATCCTCCAAATACGCAGACGGCTCTGTAAAATACATGGACGGATGCGTAATCTGGTCACAGACCAGCTTTCCAATCGCCGCTATATCATCCGGCAAAGATATCAGCAGCTCTCTGTATGCACCTGCATAGGTATAGATGCTTGTTTTTAAATAACGTTTGATATTATTTGATAGATTGAATTGTGATTTATTCAATTCATATAAAAACGTACTGATTAAAATTGGATTACCATTTTTATCATTTTTATATGATTGATTATCAAGCCTTCTTATACGGTTAAATCCCAGTCTTTCTAACAATTTCCACGATGATACATTCCGCACATCACAATCTCCATAAATTGTACTGATACCGACTGATTCAAATAGATAACGAATAAGCGCATTGCCTGCCTCTGTTGCATAACCCTGTCCACAATATTCCGGATTAAAATCATAATCCATACAATAATGTCCTTCATCATCTATCCAATAGCCAATGCTTCCTATAACATTCTGTTTTGATTTTAATTCGGCAACAAAACGGTTATCCATACGATAGCTCCCCATAAACAATTTGTTTTCTTATATAAAAATCACATACAAAATGTAATATTATTAAGCATATCACATGATATAATGATAAGCTGCTTAAGGAAAAACCACCTACACCCCAATGTATAGGATAGTGCATAGCTAAGAAGAGCAAAGCTGTACAGAAAGAGCATAACAGGTCTTGTCTGATAATTCCTGTTAAGCGAGTTTGAATATATCCGCGAAAAATGATTTCTTCTTCAATTGCACCAATAAGAAAATCCGATTTATAGGGCAATTCTATAAATATCTGCCTGTTCCCCATCCAGTTCAAAGCTGCGCTCAAATACTCCGCCGTTGCGAATGATCGTCTTTACCGACGGTTCATTCTTCTTTTCCACGGAAAGATGCAGTCCGCTCATCCCTGCCCGTTTCGCAACATCTAATAATTGCCGCAGCATAGCCGTAGCATAGCCCTTTCGTCTTTCTGACGGACGAACGCTGTAACCGCAATTGCCCAGATCCTTCAGAAAGTCGTTGAGCGTATGCCTTAAATCAATGATTCCCACAATTCTGTCATTACCATCAACTGCAAAAAATGTGTCTGTTATCACCCAGTCCGGATTAACCGTTTCCTCTTTCGTATTTGCGTCTATGATTCTGCACCATTCTCTGTAATCATCCATTTTATCAAGCAATTCACTTCCGTTAATTACGAATTCCCCGTTATCAAAAAATTCCTGTTTGAACTCCAATGCCTGTTCTTTCAGTGCTTCTGTCGGTCTGACCAGTTTAATCATTTTTGTCCTCCTATAATCTGATATGATCGGGCAGCTATTTTTTACATTTACAAAAACAGCTTCCCTTTTCGTTTTTCGGCTGCAAAATGCGGGCGGTTAATCCATTTGCTGTGAGATGCATTCTGGATGCTGTGGAATGACAAGCAGCACCTGCAGGACAAATACATTCTCCCTTGTCTCTATGCTCATGGCGCCGCTATATTTTTCAGCTACCGCTTTTATATTAGATAATCCTGTCCCTATTTTCACCGAGCATTTTCCCCGGAAGCTGTTCTCCACTTCCATCATGAGAAAATCTCCCTGAATACGCCCGGATACATGGATATACCCATTCGGGCATCCCGTATTACATGCCTCTGGCTGGTCAGGAAATGTCATATTTTTACATGCCTGGATTGCATTATCCAGCGCATTTGACAGGACAATGCAGATATCCATGTCCTTAAGGCCGCAGGGGTATGGCAACAGAAGGGAACAGTCCACGCTGATTCCCATGCTTTCTGCAATCCCCAGCTTGTTTCCCATTAAGATATCCACTACAGGGTTATTGGTACTGCAGGGAAATGACATTTTTTCGGCCATATGATCCATATCTTCAATATAGCTTACAGCTTCTTTAAATTTCCCGCTCGCTAAAAGGTCTTTTATCAATGCGATATGGTTTCGGATATCATGGCGGAACGATTTTGTCCTGTCATAACGGTTTTTTGCTTCCTCCACATACTGGTTCAGGGAATGTTCCTCCTGTTCCAGCAGTGAAATTTTTGTGCTGAGACAGAAATTCTGCTGCAGTTTCTTATAAGAAAACAGGATACAGAACAGGCTTAAAAGCCCCAAAAAATGCATAGCAAGCAGCTGCCAGTGGCTGAACAGGTCTCTGGAGCCCCCACCATCATCTAAAACTTCAAACTGCCACTCAGATTCAATCGTATTGATGTACTCACTCATAATAAATATCATCAGGATTGGAATGATAACCAGAAACATTTGCTGCTGCTCCGCCGCAGAATAGCAGGAAAAATAACGGTAAACGATATAATAGCAAAAACCGGACAGCGCCAGTGAAATCGCCTCGCTGGCCAGCATGGACGCAATACCGTCCGTATCATGGAAAACGGCAGGCATCCATGGGCGTAGAAGAGCCAGCAGAGATTTCACAACTCCGTAACAGAGCAGCATGATTTCAACCGCCAGAGCCGCATATAGAATGGAAGACTTCACATCCGCATGGCAGACAAAAATCCCGCATGCCGAAAGCAGAAGAACAAGCGCCACAAAGCCTGTGATCGTGCGTGCCGACACAACATTGCCGACAAGCACCGCGCAGACTGCAAACAGGAAGTAAAAAGGCGGACATATTTTCTTTTTCAGAATTTTTCCCAAAAAAAATAACAGGAAAACCGTCTCAATGACATCCGTAAATATATACATTAAAAAATCCAAATATTCAGCCATGTTACCTGCCCCCATATGCAAAACCTCTGTAACCGTTCTATATCTTCACAGCTATTATTTACATATTTTTCATATACTGCAGAACAACTCCGGAAAACTCTTTGTTCCGCAGCCGTGATACGGGAATCTCTCTGCCATTATCCATATATGCGGTTCCGTTTTTATATCCTTTTAAATGCTTCAGATTGATGAGATAGCTTCTGTGGCACCGGAAAAAATGGCTGCACAGCTTCGTTTCCAGATTCTCAATCTGCTCATAATAATCAAGAACCCCGCCTGATGCCAGGTTCAGATATATTTTCCGGTCTATGATCTCACAGAAAATAATCTCGTCCTTTTGGACAATGCGTCCCTCATATCCCTTTTGCACAAGCAGGCTGTCTTCGCCGGCATTTTGCATGGAAGAAAACAGATGTTCCATTGTTTTCTCAAACTGTTTTTCTTCCACCGGCTTGACCAGATAATCGTATGCCTGCACCTCGAAAGACTGAAATACCATCTCTTTCAGTACCGTGATGAAGATCAGGAATCCATGGAATTTATCTGCCCTCAGTCTCCTTGCGGTTTCCATGCCATCCATACCCTTCATCTAGATATCCAGAAAACTCATCACAGATTGCAATATGAATCAATGCGCCACCTCCCCGTACACAACAGCCAATGGCAAAATCAAATAGAATTTGCCATTGCTATAGGCAGATATTTTATTATAGCCTTCCTGAAGCTCCAAAACAATCGAATTGCTGTGAAATGTTTTCTGAATGCTGTGGAATGTGAATTACTAAAGCGCCTGCGTACTGCCCTTGACTAAAGCCAGTTCTGCCTCCTGTTCATTTTCCCCATCCAGAATATCACACATACTGGCAACAGGCGTGACCTCTGAAACAGCAGCCTTTCCTAGAAAAGCTTCCCGTTTTTCGATGACATCCGTCACTCCGTCAATAGACCCGCCAGGGCGACCGCGATGATCACCATCCGGTTCCGGCGTTTCTCGCTTCTCATGCTTTCTTTTGCCAGCTTTTTAGTAATCTGGCTGGTATCGTTCTCAAAAGGCCATGTCATAACCCGCCATCTCCTATTCCGTTATGCGAAGCTGCTCTATCACGCTGTTTTTTCTGCAATACCGATCCGCCCATTTTTTCAGTCATCTCTGATTGCCGACAATATACTTGTTTTCTTTAGTTCTGACCTGGCATATACAGAAAAAGTCAAATATATGACCGCCAACACAGCCGCCAGGGCCAGCAGAAATATCCATGGCAGTTTCAGAGTAATGCAATGGTTCATCATATCCAGCTGTCTGCATACAATGACGCTTAAAATGCTGCCGCAAATAAGTGATATTGCCAACGAACCGCCAAGATAGATCCCAATTTCTCTGTCCAGCATTTTATTTAGCTGGTTCTTCGTTGTTCCCACAACCTCAAACAGACCAAATTCACAATTTCTGCTCTGGAAATCAACCAGAAACATGTTCATCAGGCTGATACTTCCAAAGATAAATAAAATGGCAGAAATCATATACATCGCCTTGACAGACGAATGATATCTGTACTGCCGCCGCAACCAGAATGGCATAAAGAACTGCCGTTTTCACACGAAATCCATCGGGACAGCCGGCAAATCCGATCAAAACACCCGTTACACCCCTCTAAGCCATTCTCCGCCGACAAAGCCTCTAAGAGCTGTCTGCCGACCGCAAAGGCATCGCGGCGGGAAAAGCTCCTGTCATTGATCGCACTGGAAAGCGGTTCCCATTCCAGATACTCTTCAATCACATACAGGCTGCCGCCATATGAAAAAAAATCCACGACTTCCAGAATATTCGGATGCCGTATCGTTTTCAGTATAAGATACACTTCCTGGGAATGCATAGAAAGCTTCCTCATCACATATCTGCTCTCTGTCACAGAGTCCACCACTATCCACAGATTCTCTTTCGAATTCAGCGGCTCTATTTTCCTGTAACATTGTAATTTGTATTCTTCAACATAATCAGCCATAAACCATAACTCTCCCTTGCTGCTGTCCACTCCTGCATCATCTTCTTACGGAATGCGCAGCTTATACACATTCCTGACTCGTGAATAGTAACCAGCCTTCTTTACAACTACATTCTATAGCAAGATTTTCCTTGTCGCAATCTTTTTTATCTGTTAAGATGAAAAGAAAGAGTGAATGTGTTACTATTCATGGGTCAGAAATGCGCATTCCGTAAGAAAATGATGCAGGAGTGAGGGGCGGCTTTTGCGCAGCAAAATTCGGAATGCTACCCCGAATTGCTACTATGAGCAGACGGTTAGTCCGTGAATAGTAACGAGTGAATGTTACTATTCACGAAGCCGTGCACTCCACATGAACCGTAATAAAAAGGAGACCGATGAAATATGAAAAAGCGGACCGAAGATCTGATCCATGAAATCATGGAAAGCAAAAATATTTCCACATATATTGATACAAATCAGGACGAATTCCTGGACACTACATTATACCAGCATCTCCAGAACCTGTTGGCAGAGACAGATTTAAAGATATCGCAAGTAGTCACCCGTTCTTATAAAGGAGAGTATATTTACCAGGTTTTCCGTGGCATCAAAAATCCAGGCAGGGACATGCTTCTATGCATTGCATTAGCAATGGAACTCGGAGTCCGGAAAACAGCCCAGCATCTAAGAGTTGCCCGGATGCCGCTCTTAGATGCCAGAAACAGGCGGGATTCTGTTCTCATTTTCGCTCTGGAGCGGAAACTTACCGTACCTGATACGAATGATATACTCTATGAACTTGAAGAAGAATGTCTGTAAAAAACACCACGTAAGGAGCTAAAAAGATGAAATTAACAATACTTGGCACTGGAAATGCCATGGCTGTGCAGCGCTATAATACCTGTTTTGCGCTGTCAGAAGGCGGAAAACATTTCCTTGTAGATACCGGCGGCGGCAACCGCATCCTCAAGGTTTTAAAAGACACAAAAATTGAGACAGCCGACATCCATGATATCTTCATAACCCACGAGCACATCGACCACTTGCTCGGGCTCGTATGGATGATCCGGGTGATCGGAACAAAAATGAATCAGGGAACATATGAAGGAGAACTCCGCATCTACTGCCACAGCGTCCTGGTAAAAACCATTCAGACCATCGCGAACCTCACCATACAGAAAAAAATATGTAAACATATGGGAGAGCGAATCCGTTTCATCCCCCTGAAGCACGGCGACCGGGCAGTCATACTCGGAAATGAAGCCACATTTTTTGACATTTACTCTACAAAAGCAAAACAATTCGGCTTCACAATGACGCTCCTGCGGGATACCCCCGGATGCCCTCCCCAGGGAGGCGCTGCATCACAGACGGATCCCGCCGGGAAACAGGCCATAAAATTCACATGCGCAGGCGATGAGCCTTACAATGAAAAAGACTACGAATTTGTAAAAGAAAGCGACTGGCTCATGCACGAGGCATTCTGCCTGTACAGCGAGGCAGAAGAATTCAAGCCTTACGAAAAGCACCACAGCACCGTAAAAGAAGCCTGCCAGACAGCAGAAAAACTCCAGATCCCAAATCTCATCCTGTACCACACAGAAGAAAAGAATCTAAAAAACCGGAAAGAATTATATACAAAAGAAGGGAAAACCTACTATTCGGGAAATCTGTACGTGCCGGACGACCTGGAAACATTCGAACTATAACCTGGGACAGGTCATTTTCAATCTGGGACGGGGTAAAATTAATTTTACCCCGTCCCCAATTAAAGAGAGAAGGTGCTTTTGCATGTATGAATCTTATGAAGTATTAAAAATCAAGAAAAAATCGGGAATTACAGCTGCGAGGCAGGAGTTGGATTTTCGCAATTCACACAGAGAGAAAATCCCTTTAGAAGGGCTTGAAAACACTGTACTTTATATGGTACAGACAGATGAGATGCGCCAGCGTCTGCTTTCTATCGAAAGTCTGTATCACAGCCTGGATCAGCGTCAAAAGGCAAAAGAAATCATTTTGCTGGATGCTTATCATTCTGCAACCATAGAAGGAGCAAGAACAACCGTAGAAAATGTCCGCAAGTCTTATCATAATCCTTACTCAAAGGATGATAAGATGGTGGTGAATACGGTTCATGCTTTGAACTATGCGTATAAAACACCAATTGATCTTCACAATATCCGGTATCTATGGGAAATCATTACGAAGGACGTATGTGAAAATGCCCGTTTGTCAAGAAGTCTTTTCAGAGATGGGATGGTGTATGTTGGCAGTCATACGGAGATCATCCACACGCCTGCAAAGCCGGAAAAAATCAAAGAATATATGGAACGTCTGTTTTTGTTCTTACAGGAGCAAAGGTACAATCCATGGTTAAATGCTGCAGTTTTTCATTTTTATTTTGCATATATACACCCCTTCTGCGATGGGAACGGTCGTACGGCAAGGGTAATTACACAGTCTTATCTATATCATTGCGGATTGGAGAAAATACGATATCTCCCACTGTCACGAACCATAAATCAAAAACTGGCACAGTATTATCAGGCATTGAAAGAATCCGAAACCATACATGTAAATGGCGAAAAATGGATTGATATCACACCGTTCTTAGACTATTTTTTGGAAATAGCAGAAGAAAGCATGCTTGTCTCCATGAGAGAAGACCATGCTTTTGGAGAGCGCGAAAAGCTTCTGATTGAAAAAATGCAGAAGCGGGGAAAGGGAACTGAAATCAACCGGACAGCTACTGCGAAGATACTGCATGTTTCGGAACAGACAGCAGGCAGACTCCTTAACGGTTTAGTTGAAAAAGGATATCTTGATAAGGTGAGACGGGGAAAACGATATATCTTTATACTAAAATAGGCAGATGGGGACAGGTCATTTTTAATCTGGGACGGGGTATTTTTAAAAATACCCCGTCCCCAATTATTGCCCGTAATAGGCGTTCGCGCCGTGTTTTCTGTAATAATGCTTGTCCTGCAGTTCCTGAGGCGCCGGTTTGTTCTTTGGATTGATCCACTCGCATTGTGCCGCCATCTTTGCTACTTCTTCTAATACAACTGCATTATGCACTGCTTCATGGGCATCTTTCCCCCATGTGAATGGTCCGTGGTTTTTGCAGAGTACTGCCGGTGTGGCGCTGTAGTCAAGGCCCCGGCTTTGGAATTCGTCTGCGATGAGCACGCCGGTGTTTTTCTCATAGGCCTCGTCGATCTCTTCTTTTGTGAGGTTTCTTACGCAGGGTACTTCCCCGTACAGATAATCTGCGTGGGTGGTTCCGTAGCATGGAATTCCTCTTCCTGCCTGTGCCCAGCTGGTGGCCCATGGTGAGTGGGTGTGCACCACACCTCCGATTTCCGGGAAGCGGTTGTACAGGATTACGTGGGTTGCTGTGTCGGAGGAGGGTTTGTAACTGCCTTCTACCTTATTGCCTTCGAGGTCTACGACTACCATGTCCTCCGGGGTCAGCTTATCGTAATCTACTCCGCTTGGCTTGATGACAAAGAGGCCTTTTTCTCTGTCGATTCCGCTTACATTTCCCCAGGTAAATGTAACGAGATTGTATTTTGGAAGCAGCATGTTTGCTTCGTATACTTCTTTTTTCAACTGTTCTAACATCTCAAAACAGCTCCTTTCTATACCTAGTTATACCAGATTCTCTAGTGCGGCCTTTTCTATTGCGATTCCCTTTACGTATCTATTGGCAAATACCTCGAAGCCTTCCACGTCCTTGGGATCTGGATCCATCTTCGTACCTTTGTTTCCGGCAAATACTTTATCTGCAAGATAGTCTGCCAGTGTCTCGCCTTCTTGTTTGTTCAGCATGTAGGAGGCAAGGAGCGCCATTCCCCACGGTCCGCCCTCTCCGGCTGTCTCCATGACGGAGACCGGAGTATTGATGGCTGCCGCAAGGATTCCCTGGCCGACACCTTTTGTTTTGAACAGGCCGCCATGTCCAAGGATTTCATCAATTTCTACTTTTTCTTCTTTCAGAAGAATATCCATGCCGACTTTTAAGGCGCCCAGTGCCGTAAAGAGATGCGCGCGCATGAAGTTGGCAAGGTTAAAGCTACTCTCAGGGGAACGCACGAAGAGCGGTCTTCCCTCTTCAACCCCTGTAATATTCTCTCCGGAAAGATAGCCGTAGGACAAAAGTCCTCCGCAGTCTGCATCTCCTTCCAGCGCCTTGTTATACAGGGTTCCAAACAGCTTGTTCATATCCACATCGATCCCGAAGCTCTCTGCAAATTCACGGAACAGGCCGACCCAGGCATTCAGGTCTGATGTACAGTTATTGGCATGTACCATACCTACCAGGCTTCCGTCCGGCGTGGTTACAAGGTCGATCTCCGGATAGACCTTTTTAAGCTCATGCTCCAGTACGATCATGGCAAATACAGAGGTTCCGGCAGATACATTTCCTGTACGCTTCTTTACACTGTTTGTCGCTGCCATGCCGGTTCCCGCATCACCCTCTGGCGGGCAGACCGGGATGCCTGCTTCTAAGGTGCCGCTCCCGTCAAGAAGGCGCGCGCCCTCTTCGGTGAGGGTTCCTGCATTCTCTCCTGCTGTGAGTGCCTTTGGAAGGATGTCCTTTAATTTCCATGGAAATCCTTTGTCTGCAATCAGTGCGTCGAATTTTTCTACCATGCCTGCGTCATAATCTTTTGTCTCCGGGTCGATTGGAAACATGCCAGATGCATCGCCTACCCCCAGCACCTTCTGCCCGGTAAGCTGCCAGTGGATATAGCCAGCCAGGGTTGTGAAGAATGCCACGTTTTTTACATGCTCCTCTTCATTCAAAATTGCCTGGTACAGATGGGAAATGCTCCATCTCTGGGGGATGTTGTACTGGAACAGCTCTGTCAGTGCCTCTGCAGCCTGTCCGGTGATCCCGTTTCTCCAGGTACGGAAGGGAACGAGAAGTTTTCCTTCTTTATCAAATGCCATATATCCGTGCATCATTGCACTGAATCCGATGGCGCCTATTTTTTTCAGCTCTATGCCGTATTTTTCTTTTACATCTGCAGCCAGCTTCCTGTAGCTGTCGCGCAGGCCGTTCCAGATGTCATCAAGAGAATAGGTCCAGATGCCATTCTCCAGACGGTTCTCCCACTCATGGTCGCCGGATGCTATCGGTGTATGAGTCTCATCTACCAGTACTGCCTTGATTCTCGTTGAGCCAAATTCAAGACCAAGCACTGCTCTTCCATTTTCTATTGTTTCTTTTATACTACTCATCTGCCTGCCCTCCTTAGCACAACAATCTTATTTGCGAAATGCTACACTATTCCAGCGAAGCTCGTTCTTGAACTGGCGGATTGTGGTGTCCTTGTCAATGTAGACAGCCTCGATTCCCATGTATGCCGCCCAGTCTCCCATCTGCTCTGAGGTAAGGTCATAGGAGAATGCGGTATGGTGGGCGCCGCCTGCAAGGATCCATGCCTCTGCCCCTGTCTGAAGGTTCGGCTGCGGCGTCCAGAATGCAGTTGCAACCGGAAGCTTCGGCATCGGCTTTTCAACCTTCTTGCAGTCTACGTCATTAATGATCAGGCGGAATCTGTCTCCTAAATCGATCAGGGATGTGGCAACAGCAGGTCCTGTCTTTGAGGTAAATACAAGTCTTGCCGGATCCTCTCTGTCGCCCATGGAAAGGGGCTGCTCTTTGATACTGATCGGTCCGTCTGCGATGGTCGGACATACTTCAAGCATGTGTGCCTGCAGGATTCCTTCTTTGCCTGGAACAAGGTTGTAGGTGTAGTCCTCCATGAAGGAGGTTCCCTTTGCATCCTTCATTCCCTGTGTCATGATCTTCATGATGCGTACCATGGCTGCGGTCTTCCAGTCTCCCTCGCCGCCGAAGCCGTATCCTTTTTCCATCAGTCTCTGAATTGCAAGTCCCGGAAGCTGCTTAAGTCCGCCAAGATCGCCAAAGTGTGTGACGATTGCCTGATAGTTCTTTTCCTCCAGGAATCTCTCAAAGCCGATCTCGATTCCTGCCTGTACTGCTACATGCTCGCGGAATTCCTTCTCGTCTCTTCCTTCTAAGAGAATCTCGTATTTATCGTAATATTCCTCTACCAGAGCGTCAATGTCTGCCTTGGATACCGCATTCACTGCCTCGGTAATCTCATTAACCGGATATGCGTCTACTTCCCATCCGAACTTGATCTGTGCCTCAACCTTGTCGCCCTCAGTTACTGCCACATTTCTCATGTTGTCTGCAATACGCATAACACGTACATGGCTGCTCTCAATTACGCCTACTGCCGTACGCATCCAGGAGCCGATCTTCTTCTGCACATTCTCGTCTGCCCAGTATCCCATTACGACCTTGCGCTCCATGCCGAGACGGCTGAAAATGTGCCCGTACTCTCTGTCTCCGTGTGCCGCCTGGTTCTCGTTCATGAAGTCCATGTCAATGGTGTCGTATGGAATCTCCTGGTTGAACTGTGTATGAAGGTGAAGCAGCGGCTTTCTGAATTCCTGAAGTCCTAAAATCCAGGATTTTGCTGGTGAAAATGTGTGCATCCATGTGATGACTCCGGCACAGTTTTCATTTGTATTCGCTTCATTAAAGGTTTTTCTGATCAGCTCATTGGTGATGAGAGTTGGCTTCCATTCTACTTTATATGGAAGGTTTCCGGATGCATTCAGCGCCTCTACGATCTTTTGTGAATGCTCGGCAACGTGGGCAAGGCACTCATCTCCATATAAGTCCTGTGATCCTGTGCAAAACCAAAATTCGTAATCTTTCATCTTTAACATATTGCTTTCTCTCCTTTTCTTTTTCTGGGAAATGACCAGGTGGTTAATATAGTTTTATTATAAGGAATGTCAGTTTCGCCTTCAATTGCTTAACTCTGCATGTATTTTAAAAAAGTTACCTAATCCGACTTTTGGTGTGGTATAATAGGGGATAGAAAGGAGCAATTCCCATGACACTTATAGAACTATGCAAATCTCTTACTGCCCCAGGGTGTAATGTTCTTCCCGGGAATCACCGCCTGGGGCCCAGGCTGATCTGTCCGGAATATTCGAAGTCTGTACAGGATGTTAAGACGTATCCGCTTCTTAAGCAGGAGCGACTCTTTGCTCTGTGCTGGGACATAGATTCTCAGAAGAATCTGTATGCCACTATGTGTCCTTCTCCGGAGCCTTTCTGCTATCATTATGAATACTCTGCAGGGGAGAAAACACAGCTTCACACCCATGATTATATTGAACTGGGATATGTTGTTTCCGGCGACTTCCGGCAGAAGATTCTCGGGAAAGACATTACCTTTCATAAGGGAGATCTCTGCCTGATTGACAAGAACTGCCTGCATCAGGATTATCTTCTAAATACTCCTGCCACTATCTTGTTTCTTGGAATTGCGAATGACATGTTTACAGAGATTATGGATGGCAATGTTACTGCACAGAAGATTGTCATGTTTCTGAAGCCGGCCCTTTTAAAACAAAAGGATCTGCAGCAGTATCTGCATTTCCGTCCTGCTGACGATACCGGGCAGGCGATTGAGGACTGCCTTTTTGCCCTGCTGACTGAGCTTAAGAATAACAGTATTGGCTCCCGCCATATCTGCAAGGGGCTTCTCATGCGCATTTTCCATATACTGGGGACTAAATATGAATTTTCTCTTTCAAAGGAACAGCAGAAAACCATGAACTGGCTTGTCTTTGAGGAAATTTCGGAATATATCAGACAGCATTTTAATACCGTGACAATCCGCGAACTCTCCGAGACGTTTCATTTTCAGGAAGATTACTTTAACCGGCTGATAAAGAATAAAACCGGGATGACCTACTCTGCTTATGTGCAGAAATTCCGGCTTGATAAGGCAGCACAGCTTCTGAGTGCTTCTTCGAAAAGCATTGAGGAAATTGCGGAAGCAGTTGGCTATCACAATAAAGGATATTTCTACAAAATCTTCGTGAAACAGTACAGCATGACCCCCTCCCAGTACCGTAAAACAATGGAAATGATGTGACTTCGTCAAATAAAAATCATTGCTTTTTTTGCCGGGTTTTGTGTGCTATACTGACGGTAACAAACTGGCTGTCCCCGGCAGACTGTCTGCCGGCAGTGAAGGCCTCCTGTAAAGGACAGCAGGAAAAGGAGGGAATGAAGGATGAAGGAAAAAAAGGGTGTTGCTGCTATTGACTTTTTCTGCATTGGATTCGGGGCGATCGTCGGGGTCGGCTGGGCAGTCTCTATTAACAACTGGATGGCGGGAAGCGGCGGTCCGCTGCCTGCCGCCTGCGGCTATATGATGGCACTGGTGCTTATGATACCGGTAGCTCTCTGTTACTGTGAACTGTGCTCCATGCTTCCGGTCTCCGGGGGCGGCATGGCTTATGCTTTCCGTGCATTCGGCGATAATGTTGCTTTTGTCTCGGGATGGGCGGCATTCGGGGCATTTATTACCATTATTCCATGGGAAGCAATCTATGTCGTAGATATTCTCAGCATTCTCTTCCCATGGCTTAAGACCGGACAGCCCCTCTATACACTGGCAGGTGCTGATATCTATATCGGTCATATTATCGTAGGGACATTGATCTCAATTGTCCTGTTCCTAATTAACCGGCGGGGTGTGTCAACCTCTGCCTCTCTTCAAAGAATTCTATGTCTTGCACTGGTGGGCGCAGGAATTGTTGCCATGATCTGTGCAGTGTTTAAGCTGGATATCAGTAATTTTAATCCTCCTTATGAAAATATCGGATCCGGAAGCCACAGCTCCTTTATAGGCGGCGCTTTTTCAATCCTTGCGTCCGTGCCGTTCTTCCTGGCAGGCTTCGAGACTATTCCCCAGGGAATTGAAAGCGCAGGCGGCAATGTAAAATCTGTAGGAAAAATGGTTGTGCTGACGGTTGTTCTGTCCTGTATCTTCTATGCCGGCCTCCTTGTTACACTGGGAGGAGCCATGCCCTGAAGGTAAGCCTCGTTGCTTCTATCATCGGTCCATTTCTCGGAGGCGGTCTGATCGGCTCTCTTACCTCTTTTTCCGCAGCCGGATATGTGGTGAGCTGGATGATTACCGCATTCTGCCTCATAAAATTAAGGCGCACGGAGCCTGAACTTAAGCGCCCCTACCGCATCCCGGGCGGAACAGCCACAGCGTGGTTTGCCGGAATCAGCATGACGCTCCTTCTGATCCTGCTCTTTATTCCGGATCAGCCGGTTTTCATGGGACTGACGGCGACTGCGCTCTTCCTGGGCTGGATGATGATTGGCGTGGTTCTCTACATACTGGATTACCGCCAGAGACAGCGGTATTCCAAGCTTAAGAGAACCTCTTTCTTATTTGCCAGTATGGCGGTGTCTGATGTGGAGATCCCCGGGTACATGGATCTCTTTGAAGATAATTATCTGATCCTCTCGTTTGTTGTTCCGAAGGATGCCATCTACACCGGGCGCAGCCTGACGGAGCTTGGATGGGGAAAGAATTACAGTATCTTCATTATTAAGATTGAGCATGGTACAGAGATGCTGATGCTTCCGTCTGGAAGAACTGTGATAAATGGAAAGGACCGGGTATTTGCCGTTGGCCTTAAGCGGTCACTCAGAAGGTTCAGCGACGGACAGGATATTGGTGAGAAATATACCATGAACACGATGAAGGATTTCATGGGGTTCGGGGCTACGGAGAAGCAGGCGCCTCTCAATTGTACGGAAGTACGTGTGTCAGGAAATGAATCCTACTGCGGGCAGGAAATCAGGCATACGGGGATGCAGGAAAACCACCACTGCATGATTATTGGAGTGAAACGGAATGGGGAAACTACCATGATGCCAAAGGCGGATATGGTGATTGAGAAGGATGATATTCTGTGGATTGTAGGATCGGAGAGTAATATTGAAGAACTGACCGGAGCAAATTAAAAAATACTATTCAGATTCCCCATAATCAAGAAAGCCAGACAGCCTTGCGTATCGCGCCAGCCACAGCCGCAAAGCGGCATACTTCCTTATGCGGTTATGCGCAGCATAATTATGCAAGGCTATACTAATATAACATTACTTGTTATGACCGCATGATCATCCAAGGGTATATCCCGAACTGGAGCCATGCCGATGCGATGACCGCTTACATGAAACTCAACGGTATCCGTATTTTTGATTACCCTGATTTCTCCCGGCCGCTTACGGAACAGGATGCAAATGTTACTGTAGCACTGCTTTATATCATAATGCCAGCTACAAACAATGTGAAACACTTTTTTAACATAAATAGTCACCTTCCTTTTTAGTATTGATATTTATATATATTTCTAAAATATCCCAAGTTTTTTTAACGAATTAGTCAATTCGCGCCATTCATTTAAGTCAATGTCTAACTTTTCTTTTCCTGTTTGCGTTATATAGTAATATTTACGGGGCGGTCCTCCCGATATTTGACCTGTATAGCATTCTATATAACCCGATTTATATAAACCTCTAAGAATAACATACATGGAACTTTCCTGCATATCCGGAAATACTGGATAGAGTTTTTGTAAAAGTGCATAACCGTATAATTCTTCTTTTGAAATCAAATAGAGCAGGCAAAGTTCGACCAATCTCTTTTTAATATAAAGACACCCCCGTTATCATACAACCAATTCCCAAAAAGGCAATAAACAGAGACCAGACCCCCTGATCACTCCCCAAATTTACACTATGCTGATACGAGACAACAAAAGAACATAGCAACACAACTGTTATTCCAAAGCAATATAACGCCCTCCACCGTCTATCACTCACCTTTGCTTTATAGAGGCTAAATACGCCTAAACCACTTAATATTACTGCAATAATTTGTATTACACGAGTTATAGTTCTTCCAATGTTCTCTGAACTTAATATATCAAATACCTGAACCATCTCCGTATTAAAACCTATATATGACATAATGGCCACACTCAAGATAACCAAAGCTAAAACAAGTTCAGCAAACATAAACAA
This sequence comes from Lachnospiraceae bacterium, assembly GCA_910576335.1. Lineage (GTDB taxonomy): Bacteria > Bacillota > Clostridia > Lachnospirales > Lachnospiraceae > CAPEBR01. The sequence goes on along the minus strand of CAJTIU010000007.1, from coordinate 146,894 downwards.
CAGCAATTTCCTGGGCCGTGGCTCATGCCTCTTCTCCCGGTCAGGCGACCGAAAATAAAGCATAGATAATCCTTCTCCTATAAAATATAAGCCAGCTACGGCCGTGCACTCCGCTGCAAAGTCCGTAAGAACGCATATCTTATTGAACATTAGCAGTTCAATAAGTATGAATTGTTCCAAGAGTGAATCCGGCTCTTTGCGAAGCAAACTTTAAATGAGCCGGATTCAGTTACAGTTCTGTCAAAGGCAGAACTGTAACGGTTAATGAAAACCTCAAGCTCCATGCAACTTTACACAATTATTAGAATCTGTTAAGATGAATACAAATTAGCAGCTATACAGCAGATTCAAAGAAAGGAGCTGTAAGAACATGGGATTATTTTTAAACAGCAGGATTCCCTACGATTCCTACAAGGCAACCGCATCAGACAAATATTTTGTAGATAAGACCGCATTGATCGCCGAGCTCATCCCTGCCCTTGGACGGAACCAACGGTTTTTCTGTATTACAAGGCCTCGCCGTTTTGGGAAAAGTGTTATGGCAAATATGATAGGGGCATTTTTGGACAGAACAGAAGATTCCAGTGAAATATTTGGAAGGCTGCAGATTGCATCAGAGGGGATTTCGAAAAATCTAGAAAGACTTTCCTGTGGGAAATACTCTGAATATATGAATCATTACGATGTAATCTATATTGATTTTAGTGTAACACCGGAAAACTGCATTTCGTATGAGGCTTATATTGAACGGATTCTGTATGGCCTGAAGCATGATCTGGCTGAAAGATTTCCGGAGTCCGGCATCACTATGGAAGCCTCTATATGGGATATTCTGACACTGCTTTATCAGAAAATCGGACAGCGCTTTGTCTTTGTCATGGATGAATGGGATGCTGTTTTTCATATGGAGTTTGTAACGGAATCAGATAAAAGAGCGTATCTGCTCTTTTTAAAGCTGCTTTTAAAGGACCGGATCTATGCGGAGCTTGTGTATATGACCGGAGTTTTGCCGATTGCCAAATATTCGGACGGCTCAGAACTTAATATGTTTCTTGAATATAACATGGCGACTGCAAAGCGTTTTAGCGGATATTTTGGCTTTTCCAGCTCTGAGGTTGACGCTCTCTATGACATTTATCAGCAGACGACTGAAAATCTGAGAATCTCCCGTGATGACCTTCGCATGTGGTATGACGGATACTACGCTGCCGACGGGGAGAGAATGTATAATCCCCGTTCCATTATCTGTGCCCTTTCAGACAACCAGCTGAGAAACTATGAAATATGCCCATGATACAGAATCTCCGATTTTTTCTTATAATAGCGAGATTGAAATATCAGCAGTTGTTAATCTTGTATATCTGGCTGCTCGGGACAGCTACCGTGTAGAACGTGAAGATAAGGCAGGAGAAGGATATGTAGACTTTATTTTTTTTCCTGACCGCAGGAATGCAGATGCGTTTATTCTTGAATTGAAGATTGACAGCCCCCCTGAAGATGCGATCCGGCAAATTAAGGATAGGGGGTATATGCTCCGTTTTCAAGGAAAGCTTGGCGAAACCCCAAAATATACAGGGAGGATACTGGCAGTGGGAATCAGCTACAACAAAAAGACAAAGGAACATTTCTGTAAAGTTGAGCAATTATAAGCAAATTATTCAGCTTCCATCGCCAAAGGCGACATGAATGAATTTTTTTGCTGTTAACTACGAAGGGCACATGTCGAAAAACCGTTATGACTGAGTGTGTTTGACATGTGCTCCAGGAGCCTAACGCTCTATGAACGACACATATGAAGCATCAGGAAAACAGGCCTTTGTTTGTGGCTGGAAAGCCGGAAACTAACCTTGACTGCCTTGGCTAGGGCTACAACCTGCACTTCATGTTAAATTATGCTTATTAAGCGTGGCTAGTGCCTCAATATAGTAATTTCCCACACCATTAATAATTTGCTTTAAGTATATCAAAAAAATACGCCGTCCATGTTCTTCCAGGAAGGAGCTCTCGCTGTCTCCATAAATGTCTGTAAAATGAATCATGAATTTTTCCATTACGAGATCCATATTCAGAATTCCGTCAGTTATAAATTGGTTCCTGCCAAGGCTTGCCGTATCTGCCAGCTTATTTTCTGTTATGTTTTCTGACAGGTAACGGTTGTATAATCTTGTTTCAAAGATACGGTTTGATACTGCAACCAGCCCGTCTTCGTTTTTCAGATAACCAAACATCACTCCCAGGTTTATTGCATATTCATCCGGGCTGTATGGAATCTTTTTCCCATTGAACAGAATCAGGCGAATGATGTTGTCCAGTTCCTTTGAATCAGACAGTTTCTTTCCCATATCGTCAAATAAAGTATTCTGTTCGTTTAGGAGTTGTTTTACTGCATCCAGAATATCGCTTTTATTCCATTTATAGCATCTGCTGCCGGAAGCTTCATTTAACCGCGGGGCAGCAGATACAGACTGCATGGATGATTCTGCAGCAGCTTCTTCAGTTAATTGACAAATCCTGGATACCAGAAAGGGATATCCTCCTGTATAATCGTAGATTAGCTGTGCAATTGCGTCTATATCCATGGCTACATTAATGTCATCCTTATATTCCGTCAGCATTCCGGCGATGTCTTTTGGTGAAAAGCTCATATCCACCATAAATTTTGCTGCAATGTTCCACGGACTGTTGTACAGAGATTCCTGACCTTTTCTTATCTTTAGCTTCAAGTTCTTAATGTCATAGACACCTGCAAGAATCACAGAACGGAAAGTCGGCCTGCTCCTCCTCTTCATATATTTATCCCGCAGCATTCCAAGAAAATCCAGAAAACTTTCCTGATCTGCGGCCTGGTCAACCTCATCAATAATAAAAACAACAGGTTTTCCGGATTCTTTACAGATTAATGAGAAGAAGTTAGAAAGAGTGCGAAAATCCGGCCTTGCATCGTTAAGGCTCATGCGATAGCATTCTGTTCGGATCTCATCTGAGACCTCACTGGTTTCCTCGTAATAGATCACATCGTAGAGCAGGCCATATACTTTTCGGCAGAACGACCATTCGTCCTTGTATGAAGAATTCCCCAATCCTTCGAAGCTGATAGAAAAGATCTGATATTCAGAAGAGAACTTTTGTGCCAGCATATGAAGGGTAGTTTTCTTGCCATATTGCCTTGCCCGGTTTATAACGAAATACTTCCCATCGTCAATCAATGTCTGAATCTGTTCCAGACGGTCATTGATATTCACCATATAATGTTCATCCGGATAGCAGAGCCCATCCACATTGAATCTTTTTCTCATGTCCTGCCTCTCTCGTATAATCTGTAAGAATAGCTTTATATAGGGTTTATTTGTCCACTGCATAATTCAAATTACTGTTCCATCCTGAAACTATTTAAATTCTTTTTTCAATACTCTTTACCCACTCTGAGAAATGATGACACTTTTCCGCAATTTTCTCAATTCCAATTTTTTCAAGCACATCGACTCCTACATTTGCTTTATCAAAATGCTTTATACAATTTATAATTCTTTTTGAAGGTGAAGTTTCAGCTCCTCCGTTAATCAATTCCGGATTGCCCTGCTTCACCACGCATTCCTTCAGTGGTGTAAGATCGTATTCAAAATATGCTTCTTCTAGCCTTTCTACATCCGCAAAAAGCATTGCCTCAAATTCGTGTAATTCGATATAGGGAAAAAAGAAATCGCCATTACAGCTTTCTGCCTTTAATATTTCTCTCTCAATAAACTCAACCTTCCTATATGGATCATTTATTTTTTCAGCCTCTGTGACCCCGGGCACATCTGCTGGAAGCCGATAAAAGTCAAACATCGTAGTAACAAAAGAATTTTTACTTTTGGACGAACTGGCCAGGGTTTTAATCAAAGTATTTCTTATTTGATTATAATTTGCCACCCCACCCTTATATGTTTTTCCATGTCTGTGATCGGTTTTCGTTATCACAGTAATCGGAATCAGAATACAGCTGCCTGCAAAATATGGAGTCATGACTTTTTTGACAAAATTAGTCTCAGACTGTCCCTCAGTCACTACAAATATTTTTTCATATTATGGCTGCCCCCCAATTATATTCTTCTCCCAAATTTGCGAAAGGCTGTAATCGTCAAGCCAGATCTTGATTTCATTCTCATCCAATCGTTTCAATCGTGTACATCCAGTTTCCCTCTCCTTTTCTGCCACAATAATATCCCTATAGTCAAAACTATCCAATAATCGGGGAGATTGTGTTGCCATAATCACCTGAGTATGTTCTGTTGCATTTTGTACCATAGAAGCCAGTACATCTACCGCCTGCGGATGGAGCCCCAGTTCTGGTTCATCCACAAAAGTCACCTGCGGCAGGAGCTGCGGTGGCTGTAAAAACAAGGTTGCCAAAGCAATAAACCGCAATGTACCGTCTGAAAAATGTTCTGGTCCAAACACATATTCGCTGTTTCCTTTTTCAATCCATTGAAGTTTAATCCATTGAGGATTTAAAATCTGAGGCTCCAGGAAAAAATCCTGAAATGTTGGCATTACATACTGGACATAATGAACAATTCGTTTGTAATATTGTCCATATTTCATTTTCAGCATATAAAGATATGCAGCCACATTTCCTCCATCACTCATCAGAAACCGGTTATTATCTATATTGGCGCCGCTCCTGATATGTGATTCTGCGGATGTATCATGAAACTGAAAGGTTTTGCATCCAGAAAGTATTTTCCGAATAGCACGCTCACTTGCATGTGATGCCGCATCCGTAAGCAGATAGCTCTCCTTCTGCCCACTGCATGATTCAAATTTCTGTTTTCCTGCAATAATCGTTTCCTCTGCAAAAATAAGAGTATCATTCACAGCCTTTACAAGAGAAAACTCATACTCATCAATCAATCTCTTGTTTTCAAATACCAGATTTGCAGAAACCATCTTTGTCTTTTTAGAGCCGAACTGCAATAAAGATTCTGAGGATCCATTTTTTCCGATATAGATTTGTAATGCACCTGTCATCATATTAGCAAGCATCTGAAAAAAAGAAATGAAATTACTTTTTCCAGTCCCATTTGCTCCGATTATGATGTTTAAATTACCCAGTTCCAATTCAACTGGACATATATCTGACCCTAGTGATTTATACCCTGAAATTTTTATTTTTCTTAACCGAAATTTATTTTCCAACATTTTTCCCCACTTCATATTATGATGTATGCGTCTGGGAGCCATGCTTTTTCACGCAGGCATGAAACGCATGACCTTTTGACCCTTGTATCATATTATTCTTATTACGTCACATTATAGCATCTATAAAATGGTAAAACAAGAGCCATTCATTTCGAATGGCTCCCGGTTTCATACCTTTTCTGCATCAACCAATTATTCTTCGCTTCCATAAATATTTCAAACAAATTAATTCTTTCCGTATTTTGGTCTGTCATTGATATCTTATTCTTTATTCTCTCTGCTATCGTCTCCGGACTTTCTCCAATTCCAGATATCTCTCTTGCACGCTGAACTCCAATCTCTCTCATTTTTTCCTGATATTCAGGCATGACCTTTTCTATCACTTTTTGAATATCTATCATATAATTTGCTCTATCTGCCGCAACCTTTGCCAGTTTCTCGTATGCTCTGTCGAGCCTGCCAAGTTCCTCCTCCATTGTAAGCTTATGAAAGCGGTAGTTTCTCCCCTCCAGTTCAAACTCAATATAGTCGGCTCCCTCTTCGAAATCCTGTGTCCATACTTCCCGCGTACCGTTTTCATATCCAGTAACAATATCATTGTAAATATCCTGATAGGCTTTCACAAGACTATCTTTATGCATATTCACAATATGATCATATATATTTACTCCAGGGTCTATTCCCTGCTCATATACCTCATTCAGATAAACACTATATGTGCCAAAAAGCTGCATCTCTATTGTAGGGTTGTTAAATCCATTATCAGATTTTTCTATTATTTCATAATATACAGAATCCTGCTGTACTTTTGTCCAATCTAAATTTTGATCCGAGAATGTGCCCCTTGTTCCATTTTCAACTTGGTTCTGAAAATGCTCCTGTCCTTCTTTTGAAATCTTATATTCTACTGTTTCCGGACTATCTTCATCGTTCACATGCCCACTGTCTTTCTGAGGATTCTGATCTTTGATTCCTTCCTGATTCACTTCTATCTGATTCACTAAGTTCTGCAATGCGCTTGAAGCTTTACCCATTGGCGATATCGTTGCAACATCTTTACGCGGTAATATGTTTATTCCCTTAGTTTCCTTTTTTTCCTGTGCATTGCTATTTATATTTTTATTTAATGCATCTACGTGAAATAAATTGGTTGTCTGTCCTATATCAATACGCATAATTATCTCCTTAAAAAACATATATTTTTAATTAACACAATGTTAGAGCAAAAAATTTGCTCTAACATTTCTTAAAACATATAACTATTTTTAATCCAAATATGTCAATTGTTCAAAGCTTGAAAGAGTCATTTTGTTGTCTCCCACAGCATGACCATAAAAATAGTTACCTTCAAGGTTACCCAGGTCCTCTGACTTACCAATGATGATGCCGTCTCAGCAGAACACCGCCCGTTTAAACAGATGATCGAGCGGCTTAACCGGACCTATAAGGCTTCTTACCGTCACACAAACGGCTCCGACAATATCGACGGGGCGAACTATGACCTGGCTCTCTGGGTCGCTTACTACAACTTTCTGCGCCCGCACAAACACAACAAATATAAAGTCCTCAACGAGGTGGAAATGCTACAGGGCGCCGACAACATGCCAGGCAAATGGCAGCTTCTCATCTTCCTGGGCCAACAGACCATCCTGAATATGCAGAAAAACGGTACTGCCGCACCGGAGCGGAGCTGTTGTCAATAGAACCGTGGAATACTGGAGCCGCCGCCAGGCGGTGAGGATATGCCGCGAAAGTCTATTGACATAAGGCTCACGGATTATCCTGTCAAGCAGAAAAGGGGGCAACTGCGCCCTTTTCCTGCCTTCCGGCGAGGACGGGTTCGGGCAGAGCCCGAAAATGGGTCAAGGGACTGGTCCCTTGTGGGGTTTGGGGCAACGCCCCAAGGTCTTAAATCATCAATATCTGCAGTTTTCAAGGTTCAGGTGAGCCTATTTTTTTCAGCTCATTTTTTCATAGATTACTTGACACTACCCTTTCCCACAAACCAGATAATTTACTCTTTCGTTTGTTTTACATGATAATATACATTCCCTCCTTTCAATTCACGTCTTGTAAAACATCTTATCTTCCAGTATACATTTTTTTCTTAAAAATTCTACCCATTGTCCGTAAGAATGCATTTTTGGCTGTCAAAATTTTCTTTCTATACGAATTAAACCGAAAATGCTTACAATTACCTGTCATTGTTTTTGCACTAGGTAAAGTAAAATCCCTTTCATTTTATTAATATTTGTCAAAACAAAAGCTTTACTTGAAAAGCCCTGTCTTTGCTTTTATATGTAATCATTCCCTCATACTTATTCACAATTCGTTCCACACTTTTCAGACCATACCCATGTCTTATTTTATCCTGTTTAACTGAAATGGGCCTCTTATCTTTCATAACTGGTACTTCACTGATAGAATTTTCTATTTTTATAAATAATAGCTGTTTTTGACTCTCTATTTTTACGGATATCCATTTGTCTGCATTCACCTCCATTCTTTTACATGCTTCAATGGCATTGTCTAACAAATTACCTAACAAGGAGCACGTCTCACTGTCATTAAATTGCCATTTTGCAATAGGCACTGCCTGGATTGTAAATGCTATTCCTTCTAGTTCTGCCTGAGTTTTCTTCTGCTCCAAAAGCATATCCGCAATCTGATTTCCCGTCCAATTTCTTTTCTTTGTCTCGAAAAACTCATGATTTATTTCTTCTATATAATTATGCAGCCCTTCATAATTTCCTTCTTTTTCAAAATTCTTAAAAACAAGCAGATGATGCTTCAAATCATGCGATAATTGACGATTCTTTTCCATAACCTCTTCCAATTCTGCAAATTTTTGAGTCACCATAGCATCACGCATAATCAACAACTCTCTATCCTTTTTAAGAGTATTATTCTTCAAATATACCATTCCTGTAAAAAATAGAATCAGCACAGCACCCATAAGGGAGAGCCCTGTTGCTCCTGCTTCCTGCTCCTTCCCTTCATACATCATTCTTACAATTTCTATCTGATAACGTCTTAACATCAGACACATAATTATCATAATAATCAATAATACCCTCTGGTATTCACGTATATATGACTCGGTAAACCCCTGTCTGACAACCATACATAAACAAACTGCTATTATAATCCTTGCACAAATAAAAAGCATACTTTCCATTAACGAATCTGCATATACATAGACTATATTTTTAAACTCATTTTTTAATACTGTCATGCACATAAAGGCAGTGAAAAAATCTATCAAGGCTACTATTGTATAATACAAAATGACTACTATTGTTTTTAATAGTTTATTCTGTCCATTTATCAACACCACGCATATGCAGGTAATCACAACACTTACAAGAAAAACATCCTGCGAGAAAAAAAGCAAGCTACGGTTGATTCCTTCACCCACACCAACACTAACAATATTCACACAAATAATTACCCACTCTTTTTTCTGAAAATATTTTCTATCTAACACTGTTCCACATAAAAGCCAGTACAACATCCCCACTTCAAAAAGAGAAATTCCTATAAGCAGAGCTTTAATCCCCATTACAGATTCCCCCTGTACAGGCTAATCTGCTCTTTTATTTTCTTGAAGCTGATTCTATTAACAAATATCTTCGCCTCATTATCCATCAAAACCATACCATCTTTCATACTGGCAATATGTGAAACATTTATGATATAACTACGTTCAATTAGGATAAATTCATCACTTGCAAGTTCTTCGATTAGTTTTTTTAACGTGATTCTTTCTTTGTAAATGCCATGTTCAGTTATGTAGCAAATATATTTTGATCCCTTGTCCTTTTCTATGTATATCATGTCCCTATAGTACACCCGCACCTTATTATTTACCAGTGTACCGACCATCCTGAACTGCTTTTTCTCCTTCTTCACACGGTCAATCAACTGTCTCAGGATAGGCGGAAGCCTCTTTTCCATATCTTCTTTGAGAATGTATTGATAAGCCTCTATTATATAACTCTCTGCCGCATACTCAAGATATGCCGTCAGGAATACCAGATATGGACTGCCGCCCTTTTCATGTAGTCGTTTCCCTAGTTCCAGTCCACCCATGTCTGGCATATCAATATCCGAAACCAGAATATCAAACTCATATCCCTGTTCCATTTCCTGAAGAAAGTCCTGTGCCCGTGTATAAGCAAAGAGGTTAGCCTCATCCTGCGGCACAATCTCATTTTCAACGCATTTTCTGACATTTTCTAAAATTGCCGCCTCATCATCTATAAGTGCAATATTCATCATTGGTCCTCTCTTCCAGTAGATTCCTCTCAGCCTTACACACCTATAAGAATACCATAAATAAAAATTTTTTCACCCTTTTGTCCTTAAACCTTTATTTTTGACCGCGAAAAACCAGAATCCATGCTTTCATTCCGCAAGAATGTAATATCTACCCTTATTTACATTATGGAATATGACTTCCTCTTCCCGGACATAGAGCTTACAGGTATTCTCCCACAAAGTATTTTCCTCATCCTGCTTTATTACTTTTCCGCAGTGATACGTGTATTCCCCGATCTGCCTGTTTCGGGACTTTTCTATGATATCCTCCACCGCATCAGATATTTTCATTGACTGTAGGCCCGGGTTCCATTTTCCCAGCAACTGGTTAATCCGCATCTTTTTTAAGGGGATCTTCTTACTTCCCCAACTCCGTTTCGGGAACACATCTTCCTCTTTCTCCCCAAGCGCATCCAATACAGCCTGAAATTCTTCCTTCCCGCTCTCATAAGGATACCCCATTTCCAAATAAGCATAGATATGCCACACCGCTTTATCCAGATACCTTGCATCATCTGTTGTCTCATACTTCTCCCTAAGCCAGACGATGCTCTGCTTCAACACCTCTTTACCTGACAATCCAAGGGCTTCTATGTTATCAAGCCCCAGTTTAATCACCTCTACCTCCACACTATTGTATCTCATCATATTCTACTCCTTTAATAACCTAATCATTTGAATAAGCGATCCGATCTGTAAACTACATCCACTCCGATAAGATATTCCACCTTCTATTTCCATATGCGCTTTTCTCAATTATTGCTCGAATACTATATCTTCTTCTGCCTTCGCATATACATCCAACTGATTCTCAATATCCAATTGGTTAACCAACCAGCCACGTGCCATACACATCTTGATAAAATCATTAATACGATTTACACCATTCATTTCCTTCAATGTTACAACTACTCCAAATTGAAGTGGTTCTTTTCTTCTCTGCAAGCGTTCTTTCGTATTTATCTTAAGTCCCCAAAGACCAAAATCATATGCTTTCCTTGGTATTCTTCTTTCTTTAATCTCTTCACTAATATGCTTGATATTATCCCATTTTCGATACATTTTTCTTGCATCTTCTTCATAAAGAGTAATAAACTTATCTTCAGACTGCTGGTTATTATCTATAGGTTTTATTTTAACTTTTCTGTTTTCGACAACAACTCTGCCAAAGTGTATATCCATTTCAGTGCTTGTATAATCGACACCCTGATTACGATTACACTGTGGAAAATATACTAATGTTGCTCTTGCATAAAATGGATGTGCATTATCTACAATCGGTACTGGCAGGTTATATGTATATGTCTCATATTCCTCTGATGCACCAGTCAAAATAAAACGTATCTCATCATTCGATGATTTCATAATATCACTAATATGTTTTGGAACAACTCCATAACCGATACTATGTGAAACATCATCTTTCCTATTCCATCCCGCAGCAGCATCAATCAATAATGCTTTCGCAACTTCTCTACTCAGTCCCATAATGTAAATTAAATATGCCAGTTTTCTTGAAATCCACGGCGCTGCAAATGATGTTCCGCTTACATATGCTGCCCCCATATCATCACGACATACAACCATTTTATCCTTATAGCCTGAACCGTCTCCACCATAATAACTGATATCAGGCTTATGAAAAAAAGATAATACAGGACCAACTCTAGTATAAGATGCTGGTTTTCCTCTAAAATCTACAGCATTAACTACTAAAGAATTCAATGAATCTGCTGGCGATCCAATTTTCATATCCTTTTTTGTTTCACCATCCGGAATATTCGTCCCTGCAACAACAAAAATAACATCATACTCACTTTGTATATGGTCAAGTTCTGCTGCCTCTGGAGAAATAAAATTAGGCTTGATTTCGAGTCTGGAACCCAATGATAAATTCCATACTTTAATATCTCTATTTGAGGCAACAATATTTCGTATCATTTTTAACACGGTAAATGAACTAAAACCTCTATGTGTTGCGACGCCAAAATGACGTACTCGGAATCTGCCACACCCATCATCAAGTGCCGGATTACCCCTGGGACCATCTACAATGATATAACTTACTTCTGTCCCATGCTCATAATCTTTTGCAGTCAATGGAATATTCGGATCAAGTAAATTTCTATATTCCACCCACTCATGAAAATACACCTTTTCATTAAATTGTGTATCAATAACTCCTATTACAGGTTCGTTGGTCGGATGGGTAATCAAGCTTTCTTCATTACTAATTTCCGCCTTATCCTCCAACACCTCGTCTCTCGTAAGCTGAGAAAAATCAGTGACACTCATCGCAATCAGATACGAAGCACGATTATACAGCAGTTTCGCTTCATCCGGATTAAGTCTTAATGTAGTGCCATCAATTATACGTTCATCAACAATATGAATTCCAAACTTTGACAACAATTTCTTCGTTTCAATCCCGGTCTGATAAATTGTTATGATAGACTCCTCTGTTATCTCTTCTGTAGCTCGGTCAATATCAAAACATTCAACGTAAAATCCATCCACCACAGTGTTTAAAAAATTGGATTTAGGAAATTCACTAAGTCTATCCGCCGGTGTCTCTGCTATCTTTTCTGTTTCCTCGTTAGTAATAATACCATTAAAATATTGTTCAATAACAGATATTGTTTCACTCAAAACTTCGATTGCTTTTTCAATCGCTTTAAGCGAAACATAATGGGTAAATACATGTTTTTGTATCTCTTTACCGTCCTCGTCTGGTTCCCAGATAAACTTAGCTCCTCTAATAGATTCCGCAGGAGATTTACTATTCTCAGACAACAAAATCTTCAATCTATTACTCTTTGCAACAATATGTGTATAGTGTACGCTAACCAAAGCTCCACTAATATCTGTATTTGTTTTCCAGTATTGCAAAATTCTTTTCAATTGCTCAGATAATTCAATAAGATGTAACGAAGACACACTTTTTCCCTTCGGAAGTTTCGGCGATCCCGGTCTGGAGCTATTAGATCTTTGTTCAAATCTTCCTTTTAATTGTAAAAGGTTATTCATTCACTACACCTTCCTTCAAATCTCTTGCAATACTACTTTTTGATCTTCCAACCAGTATTTCTATTTCTCTGACTGTAAATTTCTGGCTCTGAAGTTTTTTTAAATCTACCGGTTTTTCATTGCAGACTGCATAGTAAAGCCTTCTAAAATAGTCCATACCATCACTTGGATTGCTAAATGCAACGGACGTTTTAATCAAATTTTTCAGTTCCCCCGGATATGGTATCTGTGGCATTAGTTTCATTATTTTACGGAACAAGCGGATATCTCTATTTGCCAGTTTTAATTTATCAAGATATCGATCCAACATCTTCTCTGCAATCGAAAGAAGATCTTCCCTGGTATATCTGTCAAAATCAATGACTGAATCAAATCTTCTAATTAATGCTTTATCAAAGTGTTTATAAAGATTAGTTGTAGCAACTAAAACTACATTTTCATTCATCCGGTCAAATTCTTTCAACATGGCAGAGGTTGCCCGCCCCATTTCCCGCAGATCATTCTGATTCGTTCGATCTAAAGCCAAAGCGTCGATTTCATCAAACATAACGATTACCTTATTCGGTTGAACGAAACTATTTATTTCCTTGAATAACATGGATAAATTCTTTTGTGTCTGTCCCAACTTACTTTCAATCACTGCTGAAAAGTCCACCATAAAAATTTCTCTATTCAATATTCGTGCAAGTTGCTTAACTGCCTCCGTCTTTCCTGTTCCTGGTGCCCCCTGAAACAAAAACTTATTAATTCCAATATGATGTTCAATTGCATTTACTACGCCCAATAAATCACTGGTAATTACATCCGGAAGTAACAGCATATCTTCCTTCCCACCAATTTTTTCAAAAAAGGGAGAAGCATTCTCCGATATCTGCGGTACAAACGTATTCACATTGGACAATAAGGACATAATATACTCTGAAAGCTGATAATCTCCAGAAGCATCAAATCCTTTAGCGATTTCATAAGCTTCATTCCGAAAGCCCGCATCATTCTTTTCCGTATAATATTTTATTAAGCTTATCACATTTTTTTTCTTCATGATACGCACTCTCCTTCTCATTTTTCTCTATGTTCTAATCATAACGCTTTGGGACATTTTTGTCAATACTGGGACAATAGACAAAAAAATCAAAAGAGCATTTACGCACAATCTTGTAAATGCTCTATAAGGGGACAATGTGACTCTCAAGAATCACATTGTCCCCTGTTTTGGACTATCTATTGAAACTACTTTATTTAATTGTTACTGTGATTGTTTTTTTCTTACCGCTGCCGTCTGTTGCTGCCGCAGTAATCTTAACCTTCCTGCCTTTTCCTGCTTTCAGTGCAGTCACCTTTCCTTTGCTGTTAACCTTTGCATACTTCGTGTTGCTGCATGTCCATTTCAATTTCTTATTTGCCTTTTTCGCTGCTGAAACCTTTGCTTTTAGCTGCAGCTTCCAGAGCCTTAACCTGGGCGTCTGCCTCTGCCTGGGTTGCTGTCTCGTTATCCAGTACTTTCCCCGCTTCTGCTATTGCTTTCGTGAGTGATGCAAAGCTTTCTGCTGTATAACCGTCTGCCTTTATCGCTTTCGCCTCATTATACTTCTTTAGCAATGCATCTTTATTGACCGTTTTCTTCACCAGCTTCCGAAGCGCATCACTGAGCTGATAGGTTGCTTCGTCTATTTCTGACTGCGTGGCATCGGCATTTTCAGCCACCTTTTTTACGGCTGCAAGCGCCTCCTGCATTACTGTCCAGCTTTCCGCTGTATACTCCGCCTCTTTCCTTTCATTCGCACGGTCAATTGCCGCATTAAGTCCTGACTTATCCGCTCTTGACAGCTTCTCGAGCGCCTCTCTGAGCGCCGCTGTCGCCGCATTTACTTCATCCTGCGTAACTGTATCGCTTGTCACTGCCTGGTTCGCCGCCTCAAGCGCCCTCTGGAAAGCTTTCCAGCTTGATGCTGTATAATCGGTTTCCTTCATATCTTGTGTACGGGCAATGGCTGCAATTAAAGCATTTTTATTAACCGTTTTTTCCGCATCCAGCTGCCGGATTGCCTCACTGAGCTGACGGGTTGCCACATCTATTTCAATCTGTGTAGCATCGGCATTTTCCTCTACGGTTCTGGCATCTGCCAGGGCATCCTGCATAGTCTTCCACTCATCTGCCTTGCCTGGATAGTCTGTTTCCTTTTTCTCGCCGGCGCGTTCGATTGCTGCCTTTAGTCCCGACTTGTCAATCCTGGTCTGTTCCAGTAAATTAAGCGCCCTCCTGAGAGAAACTGCCGCCTCATTCACATCCTCCTGTGTCGCTGTGACGCTCTCCATGATCTGATTCGCCTCTGCAAGCACTTCCTGCATCTGTGACCAGCTGGATGAAGGATAATCGCTTCCCTTCAGTCCATTTGCCCTTTCAATTACAACACTCAGCGCATTCTTATTGATTGTTCCTTCCGGATCCAGGTGTCTGAGCGCTTCGCTAAGCTGACGGGTTGCCTCATCTACATCTACCTGCGCTGCATCTGTATTCTTCATCATCTCCTCAGCCGCCGCAAGTGCGTCCTGCATGGCCTTCCACTCATCTTTCTTGTCCGGATAATTCTCTTCTTTTCTTGCATATGCACGGTCAATCGCGGCCTTCAGTCCGGATCTGTCCACCCTGTTTAATGCTGCGAGCGCATCCCGGAGTGCATCTGTCGCTTCATTTACCTCTGTCTGCGCAGCCGCCTCATCTGCTGCTGCCTGGTTGGCTTTCGCAAGCGCATCCTGCAGAACTCTCCAGCTGGATATTGTGTAATCGGTTTCTTTTAGATTTGCCGTACGAGCTATCGCTGCACCTAATGCATCCTTTTTAACTGCCTTTCTCTCCTCCAGATTCCGAAGTGCTTCGTTAAGCTGAAGGGCTGCTGCATCCACTTCCTTCTGTGTAGCATCTGCATTCTCCGTTACTTTCTTTGCCGCTGTAAGTGCCTTTTGCATCTCTGCCCAGCTTATTCTTGTGTAATCTGCTTCCTTCCTCTCGCCTGCACGCCTGATTGCATCATCCAGACCTCTCTTGTCTGCCCTTTGTAATCCGGCAATTGCATCTCTGAGCGCTATTGCTGCCGCGTCAACTTCCTCCTGTGTAACGGTATCACTCTCCATTGCCTTGTTTGCCGCTGCAAGCGCCTTCTCCAGCGCCGCCCAGCTAACTTCTGTGTAATCAGACTTATTCAGATTTTCCGTCCGGTTAATCTTCTTTACACTTACAACAAATGTATCCGAAGCTGTTTTTCCATTCTCTGTGAACGTCCTGAGATGCATTGTAATCACTGATCACTTTATCAAGAGCTTTCTGATGTCCCTCTGTCTCCCAGTAATACCAGATGGTTACTTCCTTCCCGGCTTCTGCCTCCTGCTTTCCCGAATCTGAACCCTCTGACTCTGTCCCGCCTCCGGAACCGCCGCTGCATCCTGCAAGCAGACCCACACTTAACATTGCTGCCATCAAAACAGATACTACTTTTCTAAGCTTCATCGCTTTTTCCTCCTCTTTGTTTTTTTCTTTTTGATGATCTTAGTTTATATCAGAAAAGCCGGTTGCGAAACGGGACATTTCTATAAAAGGTAGACATATCTAAACTACTTATGTGATTTTCGATATTCTGCAGGAGAATACCCTGTATACTCCCGAAATACTTTGCTGAAATATCTGCTGTCCGCATACCCCACCTCCTTTGCCACCTCATACTGCTTTTTCTGAGTTCCGATCAGAAGCTCCTTTGCCTTGCTGATTCTGTAATTTTTCAGATAACTGCTGTATGTTTCTCCCACCTCCCTGTGGAACTGCATACTTAAATATTCCGGAGTCACATTCAGCTTTGCGGCAATCTCATCCAGTGTGATACCGGACTGGTAAAATTCATGGATCATGCTCTTTACTCTCCTTACCGTAAGATGGGCAATGGCATCCTCATTTTTTTTATTCATCTTCACCTTCTGCATCAGTCCCTCCAGCGCTGACTTTAGCTCCGTAAAAAGCTTCGCTCCCATTACCTGATCCAGAATGCTCTGCTGGTTCAGATTTCCATAATCCAACATGTCAATCTCCTTCGTAATATTGATAACCGCCCAAATAAAACGTACATAACACTCCTTCATATCCCTGGGAGTATAAAGCTTTCCTTCAGAAAAATACCTGTGAAAGCTTTCAATTACCTTTTTCACACGCTCCGGCTCACCAAGACAGATCTCTGCCTTGAAACAGTTTTCCAGCTCAATGGGGTAGATGCATACCGAAGTCTGTATCTGCAGGATCTTCGGATACGCGATCAGTACATCCTGCCCCAGCGTGAGGTTCCAGTCCATGTAACTGTAAAGAAGCTCAAACTTCTCCTGAAGGTCTCTGAAGTGATAGACCACGATCAGCAGCGCCTGCTCATAATCTGCCCTGATCATACAATACTCCATATCATCCCTCTGACTCAGAAGACTCGCCCATACCTTCTCTGCCCTGCCGGAATCCGCCCCATAATCATTTCCAAGATAGATACAGATTTCCACAAGCTCCTGCCCGGCATCCAGTCCATACCGGTTCATCAGATACATTTTTACCTCTTCATCCGGCTCCAGCTGCCCGTACAACACAGCTCCCAGAATCTGCTCCAATGTCCCCAGAGTCTCTGGCTGCAGCCTTCTCTCCTTCTCAATCTGAATCTTTATGGTATTCATTGCCCTTGAAAATTCATCCACCGACACTGGCTTTAGCAGATATTCCGTAACTCCCAGCCTGATTGCCTGCCTGGCATATTCAAACTCCGAATATGCACTCAGCACGATCACCTTTGACTGGATCCCATATTCCCGCACCTTCTCCAGCATCTCCAGACCGCTCATGTCCGGCATGCGGATATCCGTGATAACAATGTCCGGTTTTTCTCTCTTAATGAGTTCAAGTCCGGCCGTCCCATCTTCTGCCTCTCCTGCCGCCTCAAAATTTCCCTCCAGCAGCCCAAGAAGCCCTGTAATGCCCTCCCTGATTCTATCTTCATCCTCTACTACTATTACTCTCATAGCTCCGCATCCTCCACAGTAACTGGTATCTTAATCTGCACTCTTGTAAACTCCTCTTCACGACTCTTAATCACAATATCTGCCTTGTCGCCATAGTATAGATGAATCCGGTACAGTGCATTCCTAAGACCGATCTGATTTTTATCCCCCGAGTCCGTGAATTTCCACTGGTTCATCTTATTTGCAATCTGCTCTGGCATTCCCTTTCCATTGTCCTCTATCATAATTTCCAGTTCACCATCTGTATGTAAACTCACGGAGATCTTTAATATGGGCTTCCTTCTGATTCCCTTAAAGCCGTGAATAAAGCAGTTTTCTATAAATGGCTGGAACAAGAGCTTATGCACCTTAATATCCATGACCTCTGGCGGAAAATCCACATGGCTTTCCATCCCGTCCCTAAGCCTGGTCTGCTGCAGAAGAAGATACTGCCTGAGCCACTCATACTCCTCCCGGATTGTCACAACCCCGTTGCTGTTGTCTATTCCATAGCGCAGAATCACCGCCAGGGCCGTGATTGCCCTGCTAATCTCAAACTCCTTTTTTCCAATTGCAATCCAGTTAATCGTATCTAGCGTATTATATAAGAAATGGGGATTTAGCTGGGCCTCAAGCGCCGTAATCTCCGCATCCTTTTTCTGACGATTCAGAAGCTTCTCCTTTTCCACTGATTCCACAAGCTTATCCATCGTCGTATTATACTGCCGGGCAATTACCTCAACCTCCTTCGCCATCCTGCCGTCAAGCCGTACCCTCCTGTCAAGCTGTCCCTCTCCGGCAGGCTGTTATCGCCGCCTGTACAGATCTGATCCAGCATCTTCTCATCAATGCTGAGAATTACCACCCCGATCTTCTCATTCCGCTTCTTAAAATCTACAATCCTGTGTCCAAGGTGAAACAAAAAATACTCCCCATTCGATGCCTTAACCGCATTTCCTGTGGACATGACACTGGTCTTGTTATTGTCCATCACCGTACGGTACAGCTCATCCTGGCTGATTTCCAGTCCTGGAATCCAGGAATTCCTTGTAGTTGCCCCAGTAATGGAGTCATAGAATACCATGGTACCGCTCTTGGTAATCACCGTTATATCCTTTATATAATCCTTTGCATAGAAATATCCCCTCAGAGCCCTTCTCAGCTGGTTCTTACTCACCACCAGCTCTTCCCCTGCATTAATTCTGTTGATCAGATTCACTACCTCATCACTGGAATAAATCTGATACAGAACATCCTCATAGGATTCAATGCTAATATCAAGTGTTGTCTTAGTCCTGTTCAAGTGATACCGCATCAGCTCATTGTTATTGTCATTCACTATTTTCGAAATATTATAGTAAGAAAACAGATTGATGAACACAATCGGGATTATAGATACAATAAGAAATGACACAGCAAGCTGCACTCCAAGGCTTTTTCTTCTCACAGGAATCCCCTCCCTCACATCATGATATATGTATAATAACACATTTTTAAGAAAAAATTAAGGTGTGCGTAAAACGCACACCTCATATTTCCTTTTCCTTATAACTGAGGACCTGCTGAAACAAGTGCCTTACCTGCTTCATTTCCTTCATATTTTGAGAAGTTCTTAACAAATCTCTGTGCCAGATCCTTTGCCTTTGTCTCCCACTCAGAAGCATCTGCATAGG
The DNA here is from genome assembly GCA_910576335.1 of Lachnospiraceae bacterium. Classification (GTDB taxonomy): domain Bacteria; phylum Bacillota; class Clostridia; order Lachnospirales; family Lachnospiraceae; genus CAPEBR01. The sequence continues at coordinate 127,674 of CAJTIU010000007.1, read as the reverse complement.
TATTGCGGGGATCCAGGATATTAGTATCTACACCCGGAAGCTCTGTCGGAACCTCAAAGTTGAAGTACGGAATCTTCTTGGTTGACGCCTTCAGGATATCTCCGCTTAAGATTGCGTCAATGATGCCGCGGGTATCACGGATGGAGATACGCTTTCCAGTACCGTTCCAGCCTGTGTTAACCAGATATGCCTTCGCGCCGCTCTTCTCCATTCTCTTAACAAGCTCCTCTGCATATTTTGTCGGATGCAGTTCAAGGAACGCCTGTCCGAAGCATGCGGAGAAGGTCGGAGTCGGCTCTGTGATACCACGCTCTGTTCCTGCAAGCTTAGCCGTAAATCCTGACAGGAAGTAGTACTGTGTCTGCTCCGGAGTAAGGATGGATACCGGAGGAAGCACACCAAACGCATCTGCAGACAGGAAGATTACTTCCTTTGCAGCCGGCGCAGCAGAAACCGGACGTACAATCTTCTCGATGTGGTTAATCGGATAAGATACACGGGTATTCTCTGTCACGCTCTTATCATCAAAGTCAATCTTGCCTTCTGCGTCCAGAGTAACATTCTCAAGAAGAGCGTCTCTCCTGATCGCATTGTAGATATCCGGCTCTGACTCCTTGTCAAGGTTAATTACCTTCGCATAGCAGCCGCCCTCAAAGTTGAAGATACCGTCATCATCCCAGCCGTGCTCATCGTCACCGATCAGAAGCCTCTTCGGATCGGTGGAAAGGGTTGTCTTACCTGTTCCGGAAAGACCGAAGAAGATCGCGGTATTCTCGCCGTTCATATCTGTATTCGCGGAGCAGTGCATGGAAGCAATGCCCTTAAGCGGCAGATAGTAGTTCATCATAGAGAACATACCTTTCTTCATTTCTCCGCCATACCATGTGTTAATAATAACCTGCTCACGGCTTGAGATATTAAATACGACTGCTGTCTCTGAATTTAAACCAAGTTCCTTATAGTTCTCTACCTTAGCCTTAGAAGCATTGTAGACAACAAAATCAGGCTCGAACTTTTCAAGCTCCTCTTCTGTCGGCATAATGAACATATTTCTAATGAAATGAGCCTGCCATGCAACCTCCATGATGAAACGGATTGCCATACGTGTATCTTCATTCGCACCGCAAAAAGCATCTACAACGAACAGTCTCTTGTCAGACAGCTCTTTTAAGGCGATTTCCTTTACGGCCTTCCATGTCTCCTCTGAAGCCGGATGATTGTCGTTCTTATATTCATCGGATGTCCACCATACGGTATCCTTTGAATTCTCATCCATAACAATAAATTTATCTTTGGGCGAACGTCCTGTGTAGATACCAGTCATAACATTGACTGCTCCAAGTTCACTGACCTGACCTTTTTCAAAGCCCTCAAGACCCGGCTTTGTCTCCTCGTCAAACAGCATCTCATAAGAAGGATTGTGTACAATTTCAGTAGTTCCGTTAATGCCATACTTGCTTAAATTGATCTCTGCCATCTTTCATAATCTCCTTTTTTTATTAATATACGTATTCAGCAGGAGAGCAGGTCATCTTGCTCCCCCATCTTCATAGTATACATAGTTAAAAAAATAAAATCAACTAAAAATATTCTTTTTTCCAAAAAAAGATAATATTTTAACAATCCTGCCAGAACTCCAATGGCGGTCTCCCTCATTCTTTTCACATTCGATTTCATATCTCATATCCCCCAGTCTGAGATTTCATGATACAGTTCAGGCAGGTCTGTGCATTTACTGCACAGACCGAAGGTGTCTGAACTGTTACATTACATTAGGAAATTCCCCGCATAGTAAGCTGAATCCGCTTTTTCTTCAGATCTACGCTCATGACCTTTACATCCACAATGTCCCCAACGCTTACTGCCTCTAATGGATGTTTAATATACCGGTCCGTAATCTGGGAGATGTGCACAAGCCCGTCCTGGTGTACGCCAATGTCCACAAATACGCCAAAGTCAATCACATTGCGCACGGTTCCCTTTAATATCATCCCCTCTGTCAGATCCTTCATCTCAAGCACATCCGTGCGGAGAATCGGCTTTGGCATCTCATCACGGGGATCCCTGGCCGGCTTTTCCAGCTCCTTCACAATATCCCGGAGCGTAATCTCGCCAATTCCGAGCTCCTCGGATAATTTCTTATAATCTTTTATTGTAAGGGACAGCCCTGTTAGCTTCCCGCCGCTGATATCTTCTGTCCGGAAGCCCTGTCTGTCAAGAAGCTTTTCCGCTGCCTCATAGGATTCCGGATGTACGCTTGTCCCGTCCAGGGGATTATCTCCTCCCTGGATTCTCATAAATCCTGCACACTGTTCAAATGCTTTAGGCCCCAGCTTCGCCACCTTAAGAAGCTGCTTTCTGCTAACAAATCTTCCGTTTTCCTCCCTGTAAGCCACAATGTTCTTTGCGATTGCAGAGGATATTCCAGAAATATAGGACAAGAGGGGAGCAGATGCCGTGTTCAGGTCTACTCCTACTTTATTAACACAGTCCTCCACAACACCTGACAGCGCCTCGCTGAGTTTCTTCTGGTTCATATCATGCTGGTACTGACCCACTCCGATGGACTTTGGATCAATCTTTACCAGCTCTGCCAGCGGATCCTGGAGTCTGCGGGCTATGGATGTAGCGCTTCTCTGCCCCACGTCAAACTTCGGGAACTCCTCGCTGGCCAGCTTGCTTGCGGAATAAACGGAGGCCCCAGCCTCGCTGACAATCACATACTGTACCCTTTCCGGTATCTCCTTTAACAGCTCCACAATAAACATCTCTGACTCCCGGGACGCCGTACCGTTTCCTACGGAGATCAGTGTAATTCCGTATTTCTTAATAATCTTTTTCAAAAGATCTTTGGATGCCTGTATCTTCTGGGGCGTTGTCGGCGCAGTAGGATAGATGACGGTCGTGCCAATGACCTTCCCGGTCGGGTCTACAACTGCAAGCTTACATCCGGTCCGAAATGCCGGATCCCAGCCGAGCACAGTCTGTCCCACGATGGGCGGCTGCATCAGGAGCTGCTCTAAGTTCTTTCCGAATACAGTGATTGCACCGTCCTCTGCCTTCTCCGTCAGTTCGTTCCGGATCTCCCGCTCAATGGCCGGGGCAATCAGCCGTTTATAGCTGTCCTCCACTGTCTCCTTAAGTACAGGCGTTGTGTAGGGATTACTGGTATGGATCGTCTTCTTTTCCAGATACCGGATTATGTCCTCCTCTGGCGCTTTCACCTTCACCGTCAGTATCTTTTCCTTCTCGCCGCGGTTCAGGGCAAGGGTGCGGTGCCCCGCAAGCTTACTGACCGGCTCTTCGAAGTCATAGTACATCTCATATACAGATTCTGTGTTCTCATCTTTTGCAGTGGAGACAATATGTCCCTTCTGCATCGTGTGCTTCCGGATCCACATCCGGTAGTCTGCCTCATCCGAGATACTTTCGGCAATAATGTCTTTTGCGCCTGCAATAGCCTCCTGGGCCGTATGTACCTCTTTCTCCTCATTTACGTACTCCTGGGCCGTCACCTCAAGAGGCTCCTTCGTCTTTTGCAGGGTAATAACAGCCGCCAGAGGCTCCAGTCCCTTTTCCTTTGCAATGGTTGCCCTTGTTCTTCTCTTTGGACGGTATGGGCGGTACAGATCCTCTACAACAACGAGCGTCTCTGCTGCCAGAATCTGTGATCTTAATTCCTCCGTAAGCTTCCCCTGCTCCTCAATACTTCCAAGCACCTGCTCCTTCTTTTCCTCCAGATTACGCAGATACAGAAGTCTCTCATACAGGCTGCGGAGCTGCTCGTCATCCAGTGTTCCCGTTGCCTCCTTGCGGTATCTGGCAATAAACGGAATCGTATTGCCCTCATCAATTAGTTTTACCGCAGCATCCACCTGCCACCGTTTCACTCCCAGTTCTTCTGTGATCTTCTGATTAATATCCATATGTAGCCCTCTCCTAAAAATTGTTCCTGAATGAACAGCGACCATTATTTTTCGCCATATCCGTGAACATTATACCCGAAATCTTTTTCCAGTGCAAGACGGAACCGTTACTGTCCACTCGTTACTGTTCACACAGGACTTTGCATTTACTGCAAAGTCCGTAAGAAAATGATTCAGGTGTGAGCAAATCCCATTCGCGAAGCGAATTTTAAATGGATTTGCGAATGTTACTGTGAACGGAGTGAACAGTAACATTCCCGACCCGTGAATAGTGACAAAGAAAAGTTTCTGTGCTATAATCGTGTTACCATTTATGCGGCGGTTATGCTGACTGGCGACAACGCGGCAGGCGGCGATCCAGACAAGTAAGCTGTATCTGTCACAGCCGCCGCAAGGCTTAAAGGGGTTATAATCAAGATGTGCGAATTAACAAAGCAACAGTTAAAATCAAAGGAAACAAAAGAAAGGATCTTCCGCGCTGCCCGGCATATTCTGCAGAAAAAGGGCTACGAGGAGCTGTCTATTAAAAATATATGCGAGGAAGCCGGCGTATCGAACGGAAGCTTCTATCATCACTTTAAAACGAAGGATGATCTCTTATCCTATTATATTGAAGATCAGCCGAGTATTAACCCTGATCTTCTTGATCTCCCCCGGGATTCCAGAGAGGCAAAGGAGACCATCATCTATGTTTATCTGAATTATGTGCATTACTGCCAGGAGCTGGGTGTAGAATTTATGGCTAATTATTACACCCCGAAAAATCAGTCTCTGAATCCCCTCATCCGTACCGAAAGACCTTATCCGATCGTGACTGTTCACAATTACCTGGATAAATGTATTCAGGCAGGGATCGTCTCTCCCCGCCTAAGCCTCGAAGATATCACCACAGATATCCGCATGATTGTAATTGGAAATGTGTTTGAATGGTGTCTTAAGACAGGCGACGCAGACTTTGAAGGAAATATGAAGCGTTCCCTGCAGGTTTACCTGGATGGGATATTTTAAATCATTTCATGAAGCACATAAAAAAATCCTTTAAGCAAGCGGTCTTAAAGGATTTTATAGAAGGGAATATGGTAGTGAACTACCAAAAACAATAATATCTTGTAACTGTATTGTAACTCTATATTCCTCAGAAATCCAATCACTTATTTTAATATATTTCCAGCGTTTATAGATGACATCTATATAGGAGGTATTTATGTATACATTTATTGTAAATCCAAATGCCCGCACCGGGCTGGGACTGAGGATCTGGAGAAACCTGGAAGCTCTTCTGAAGGAATGGCAGATAAAATACCAGGTCTGCCTGACCCGGTATCCCCATCATGCCACAGAATATGTCCGGGACTTAACCGCAGGGAATGCTGCGCTTACTCTTGTAGCACTCGGCGGCGACGGTACCATCAATGAGGTGGTAAATGGAATACAAGATTTTTCCAAAGTTACACTCGGATATATTCCCATTGGCTCCAGCAATGATTTTGCAAGGTCTATGAAATTAGTAAAGAATCCAGAACAAATATTAAAACAGATACTATCTCCCTCAGAGTATGCATATATTAATATCGGGAAGCTTGTCTCCGGCGATTCGGTCCGTCGATTTGCAGTAAGTGCCGGTATTGGCTTTGATGCAGAAGTGTGCTTTCACAATACCTCCTCCCGGATAAAAAGATGGCTGAACAGGTTAAAGCTTGGGAAACTCTCTTACACAGGAGTGGCTCTCTTTCTTCTGCTTGCCCTAAAGCCGCGCCCCATGGCTCTTACACTGGACGGGAGGAAGAAAGCCTTTCAAAAGGTGTTCTTTGCCACCGCTATGAATCAGCAGTATGAAGGGGGCGGTTTTTGCTTCTGTCCGGATGCTGACCCGGGAGATGATCTTTTGGATCTGATTGTCATTGCCGACATGCCAAAGCTTAAGGCACTCCTTCTTCTGCCCACAGCGTACATGGGATGGCACACACGTTTTAAGGGTGTACATATCTATACCTGCCGGGAAGCAGTTCTTCTGGGCAGCCAGAAGCTGCCAGTGCATACCGACGGCGAGCCTGTCATGACCGTCCCTAGTATGACATGTTCACTGGAGCCGGAAAAGCTTCGGTTTATCCGCGGCTGATGCCACGATTATTTTCAGAAAAGAGGTCTGTCTATGTTGATCATTGCATTTATTTTTGTTATTACTGCTAGTCTGTACTTTTGCGCTCTTGTTCCGGAAACTTCTAGAAAAGCGCAGATGTCTGCATATCACGGCACTATGTTCGCCCACCGCGGCTGTCACAGCTCCGAAAGGGGAATTCCCGAGAATTCCATTCCGGCCTTTCGGGCTGCAGTTGAGAAAAACTACGGGATTGAGCTAGACATACATATCACAAAGGACAACCAGCTCGTTGTCTTCCACGACGATACCCTGACACGCATGTGCCATCTGGATAAAACTCCGGAAGAGATGACACTCCAGGAACTTAAAGGCTGTTCCTTGTCTGGAACAAGAGAACACATTCCCACCCTTGAGGAAGTACTGGCTCTCGTAAACGGACAGGTTCCCCTCCTGATTGAGCTAAAGCTTCCGGGACGCTCCACTGCCCTCTGCAAACGTGCCTACCGTGCATTAAAGTCTTACCATGGACTCTACCTGGTACAGTCATTTAATACTCTGGGGCTCCACTGGTTTTATGTAAATGCTCCTCACGTCCTCCGCGGGCAGCTTGCCTCCAACCTCACCAAAAGCGATGATAAGCCCCACTGGCTTTTCCGCTTCCTTGCGAAGCACCTGATGCTGAACTTCTGGGGACGTCCGGACTTCATATCCTATAAACTTGCAGACCTGCCCACACTGAATGCAAGCCTTCTGCGCAGGATTTTTGGCACCCCCTTCGCTGTATGGACACTGAAAAACAGCGAAGCCCTGAAAGAGGGGATCCGTCACTATGATATGCAGATATTTGAAATTGCTGCCATGAACGGTTCTTTGGAATGAATGAAGTGAACAGTAACAATAATTTATGAAGATCTCATTAAGAAATCATGAACCTTCTTGTTGATTTTTTTCTTTCATGCTATAATACAAAATGGAACGGATAACTATTCAGCAGGTTCGCGTACAACTGTGAAGATACTGAATAGTTATACAAATATTTGCAATTGTTAAAGAGGGATTTTCATGAAGAAATTAGAGAAATTAAAACAGATCATTTACAAGTACCGGCATGCATGGGTGTTATTATACGGATTTATTTATATGCCCTGGTTTCTCTATCTGGAGCGGCGTCCGGACATCCATTATTATATCATCCACTCGCCGCTTGATGACTATATTCCATTTATTGAATATTTCATTATCCCGTATTTTTTGTGGTTTGTATTTATCCTGGCTGTAGGCGGATATTTCTTTTTTACAAGCCGAAGAGACTTCTATCGGTTTGCTGCATTTTTATTTACAGGCATGACCCTGTTCCTTATCATATGCACTGTATTTCCGAACGGTCTTCATCTGCGTCCGCAAACATTTGCAAGGGACAATATATTTACAGATCTGGTGCGCATGCTGTACCGGACCGATACCCCTACGAATGTACTGCCAAGCATACATGTATTTAATTCGATCGGTGCGGCCGCTGCAGTTGCACACAGCCACTCCCTGAAAAAATATAAGAAGGTTCAGTATGCCTCTTATGGCCTGTCATTCTTAATCATCCTGTCCACAATGTTTCTAAAACAGCATTCTGTTACAGACGTGATTGCGGCATTTGCCATGGCATGCATCATCTATCCATTTGTATATTCCACGGAAACCAAAAAGGCTGTTACGATTCACGGACTAGCCGTTACTGTTCACTCCGTTCACAGTAACATTCGCAAATCCATTTAAAATTCGCTCTGCGAATGGGATTTGCTCACTCCTGAATTACTTTCTTACGGTCTGTGCAGTAAATGCACAGACCTGTGTGAACAGTAACGACTAGCCGTCCGTTCACAGAAAGGCATCCAGCCCATTTGACATCTATCTTAAAATTTATTATTATATTGGAGATAATTATTTTTAACCGAAGGAGGAACATTATGAGAGCGGAATTTAGCGAAGACCTGGTTACTGGAAATGAACTCATCGATTCACAGCACAAGGAGCTGATTGACAGGATCAACAAGCTGTTGGACAGCTGCGAGGCAGAAAATGGAAAGGTTACGGCTGTAAAGACTCTAGATTACCTTGCAGATTATACCGATTTCCATTTCAACGCAGAGGAGAAGCTTCAGCAGGAGATCAATTATCCCGGCTATGATAAGCATAAGGCACAGCATGACAGCTTCAAGCAGACCATTAAGGAGTTAGATGAGATGCTCCAGGAGGAAGAAGGCCCATCCGATGCTTTTGTCAAAAAGGTAGAGGAAAATGTTGTGAAATGGTTTTATACCCACATTGCAGGTTTTGACCGTTCAGTTGCTGAGTATAAAAATATGTAAAGTCCAAATTGGGGGCGGAGATTTTTCACCTCAAAAGCTCCACTGGAGCTTTTGAGGTACGAGGTACGCTATGGTGAAAAATGCCCAGTCCCCAACTGAATATACTTTTCGAATGCCGATGGAACCGGATATTCTTTCTGTATTTCCTCTAGATGGATAAATAAAAGTTCTCTTCTGTTCGTTTTTTCCAGTTCATCCACCTGTATTGCGTAACCTGTCATATGCCATTCCACATGGCTGAATATATGCTTTGCGTCAGGAAGCTTTCTGACACGGACCGGCATCAGTCCTATGCTTTTACTATATCTTGTTACTTCGTCTGTATTCAGATGCCCTTCCACGGACGGCAGCTCGTACAGGCCGGCCAGAAGGCCTTTTTCCGGACGTTTTCCGATGGCAAGTTTGTCTTCATCGCAAAACAGAAGGATTGTTTTCTTTTCGATTCTCCTTGCTTTCTTTTTTGCCTTTACAGGAATTTCATGGGTACATCCTTCTTTTCTTGCAGCGCAGTATCTGCAGGCCGGACACTCTTTGCATCTAGGCTCTCCGTTCGGTACGCAGACGATCGCCCCCAGTTCAATAAGAGCCTGATTAAAGTCTCCGGCATCTTCCGCGGGAATAATTCTTCGAAGTTCTTCCTCTATGCTCTTTCTGGTCTTCTGCTGCATGATATCGCTGCGGTTTCCTGTGATTCTTGTGATGACGCGAAGTACATTCCCGTCCACGGCGGGTTCGGGGATTCCGTAGGCAAAAGAACTGATGGCGCCTGCAGTATAATTTCCGATGCCGGTCAGGGTAAGGATCTCTTCATAAGTGTCCGGAAACCTGCCATGATAATCTACCATGATCTGCCTGGCTGCTTTTTGCATATTGCGCACCCGGTTGTAATATCCCAGTCCTTCCCATAATTTTAACAGCCTGTCCTCAGGAGCCTCTGCCAGTGCTTCTACTGTTGGCAGCTCGTTCAGAAATCTTTCATAGTAGGGCTTTACAGCCTCCACCCGTGTCTGCTGCAGCATAATCTCGGAAACCCAGATATGGTAAGCATCCTTTGTATTCCTCCAGGGGAGGTCTCTTTTGTTCCTCCTGTACCACCGGATCATATCCTTTGGAAGGGAGTCAAAAGGATCCTGGGCGTCCAGGACAACCGGAACTTCACCGGCGATCTGTATGCTGTCCTTCGTCACCTTGCAGTCGTAAGCCAGCAGCTTTACACCTACCTTTTCCGCCTCACGAAGCGCCTCTGCGAACTGTGGATGTGTATCTGTATTGGGCATGAAGCAGCAGACGTCCTTCATCTGGATAACAAAAAAAACGTAGGCTTCATACCCCTCCTTTACTGCCCTCATAAGCTCCGTTACATGCTTCACCGCGCGCTCGCTCGGCGCATCCGGGAAACGTACGATGCCTTCCTCCTCCAGTGTTACGCCCTTTACCTCGATCAGAATTCTCCGCCCCTGAGCTTCCACGTAAAGGTCAATGCGGGAATTTCCATATGTGTATTCCGGGCGGATCTGAGTAATACCTGTGAAAAGGCATTCCTTTTCAAGCCACTCCTTTACCACCTTATTGGGAACCTGGGAATCCATGTTAATCAGACGGGAACCCTTCTGTACACAAATCAAATCCCAGCGGGTTTTCCGCGAGGGATTTGATTGTAATGTGTCCTGTATGTAGACCGGAGTGCCGGGGATTAAAAGCTCGGCACACCGGCCTGTGTTTTTTACGTGAACAATCTCTTCCTTTCCGTCCAGATCCACATGGGCAATAAAGCGGTTGGGGCGGTTCTGGAAAATGGCTTTAGTAATGTTCTGGTATTGCATAATGAATCATTCTCCTTTTGAGGCATTTTCCAGACATAATTTGATTGCTTCGTTGAGTGTGAGCATCTTTTCATCCAGTGACGATACCATCTCAGCGCATTCACGTAAATCTCTGCTGATGTAATCTGGCGCGTTCCCCTCAAATTTGTAATAAATCTTGTGCTCAAGGCTCGCCCAAAAATCCATGGCTATGGTCCGTATCTGTATCTCTACCTTGGTGTCCACCACACTGTCTGACAAAAAAATAGGAACAGATACCAGCATATGATAGCTTTTATATCCGCTTGCCTTCGGGTTTTTAATATAGTCTTTGATTGATAATACTTTCAAATCACTTTGATTTCCAATCATCTCTGCAAGACGGTAAATATCTGACGTAAAGGAACAGATCAGACGCACGCCCGCAATATCATTTACGTATTTTACCATGTTCTCAATGGATGTTTCGTAACCGTATTTCTTTAGCTTTTTTACAATACTTTCTGCTGACTTTACTCTTGTCTTAATATGTTCGATTGGATTATACTGGTGTACATGCTGAAATTCGTCATTCAATATCTCAAGCTTTGTTCCCACCTCTTTTAATGCCGATGAGTATAAAAACATAACAGTCTTCCAGCTGTCCACATCTTCATAGCTTTTTATTGCATTCTGCATATATCACCCCTCCTCCTTTTAACCCGAAGAGTGAGCTTTCGCACTGCTATTAGTATAACATATTTTGCTGCTTCTGTGCCGGATTTCATATATATTTAATAACTTTCCGCATGTGGGATAGCTGCGTCTAATATTCAATGCCCTGCCGGGAGGACACTCCTTTATCATAGGGATGCTTTACTTTTCTGATCTCTGTCACATAATCTGCCAGAGCCTGCACCTTCTCTGATACTGCGTGGCCTGTGAGTATGACCTCCAGTCCTCTGGGCTTATGCTGAAGGAAGCCTGACAGCTTATCCTCATTCAAAAGTCCCAGCTTCACGGCACACAAGGACTCGTCTAATAAAAGCACGTCAAAGGAGGCAGCAAGTTTTGCAATCTCATCCAGCGCCTTGTTATTATAACGCTTTACTTCTTCCTTTTCTCCACTGCTCATCTGCCTGGAAAACTTTACATTTTCTTTTCCTGGAAGACAGGTTACATTGTCAAGTCCTTCCAGCACTATCCGCTCACCAGATGTGTTGTCCTTTAAAAACTGGAATACAAGCACGCGAAGACCAGTTCCTGCCGCCCGCATGACCAGTCCCATTGCAGCTGTAGTCTTCCCTTTTCCATTTCCATAATAAATATGTATCCTTCCTGTATCTGTCATTCTCCCTGGAATCCTCCTTGTTCTTTCTGTTTTTATACTCACGGCCATGAGTATCGCAAAAACCGCTTTATAAATCCAGCTTCATATCTCCTGGCCGGATTATTCCTTTCTTTCTCATAAGCTCTGAAACGATAAGAGTAACGACAGCCGGCAGGATAATCTGAATCACCAGTATTTTTACAAGGACAACTGCTGCCGCCTCCGTCTCTGTCATTGTCTGCCAGGTCATGATCTGTCCTACCAGACCGGCTGTCCCCATACCAGAACCTGTTGCATTACTTGTCATATGAAATACAAGAGTTCCCACTGGTCCCAGGATCGCGCTTGAAATAATTACCGGAAGCCATATAACCGGCTTCCTTACAATATTCGGCACCTGGAGCATGGAAGTACCGATTCCCTGTGCAAGAAGCCCTCCAATCTTATTTTCCCGATAGCTTGCTGCTGCAAAGCCTACCATATTGCAGCAGCACCCTACTGTTGCTGCGCCGGCTGCAAGCCCGGACAGGTTCAGGATCACGCCAAGTGCCGCAGAGCTTATCGGCAGCGTCAGTATCATGCCCATCAATACGGATACGATAATCCCCATGAGAAATGGCTGCTGTTCCGTTCCCCAGTTGATGATTGAGCCAAGCCATGACATAAATCCGGATATAGGAGGCCCCAGCAATAGCCCCACTGCCGCCCCTGTTCCGATTGAGACAACAGGAGTTACAAGAATATCCACCTTCGTACGCCCTGACACCAGGTGTCCGAAAAAGATGGCAACATATGCCGCGATAAATGCCCCAAGCGGCTCTCCCGGCCCCGCATAGACGATGGCACCGTCCACAAGCACCGTCCCTGCCAGAATTTTGCCCGCAAAACCGCCCGCCATGCCTGCTGTAGCTGCAGACACTGCAACAAGAGGACTTTCCTTAAACTTATATGCGATTGCAGCCCCAATTCCGGCACCAGTAAGTGATGCGGCGATCTTTCCGATTACAAATATCATATTCCCCGCCGGTCCGCCAATAAGCGTGCCAATCTGTTGGATAATCGTTCCGATAATCAGTGTTGCAAATAATCCCTGTGCCATTGCGCTCAGTCCGTCAATAAAAATACGTTCCAAGGCCTTCTTAAGTCTTTCCATAATCATTCATCCCTTCTGCGCTATATCTGCCATTACAAGTGTCTTGTCAGTAATTCTTCAAAAAAGTTTACCACAGAATGGAAATGAAGTCAAACCATTAAACAATTTCCGCCATTACAGCGAAAACCCGCTCACCTTGCGGCTTGCGGGTTCTCGTCGTTGTTATAGTTATCTAAAGGAATGAGAGTAAAGTGCGGCATCGGTATTCCCGATGCGTTACTTTTATGAGGGGGAGATAGTTGATGTGTTTATCAACTATCTGACTTAAAGTATAAAGGATAATTATGTCCAAAGTGTGATTAATATCTAAAACAAATCGAAAATTTCTTAAGAGAACCTTAAAATTCTGGTCAAAAGCTATAATATGTACGTCCTGCCCTCATTGTTTTCCCCTTAATAGCGGCAAGCTCTGTAACCGTCACCATCTCATATCCTTTTTTCTTAAGGTTCTTACAGATACTATCCACGGCATTGGCTGTGCTCATATGAATATCATGCATTAGCACTATTGCACCGTCTCTTGCATTACTATTCACATAAGAAATAAGCCGGCCCGTATTTCTGTATTTCCAGTCAAGTGTGTCTACTGACCATAGAATATGGGGACACCCTGCTGCGCCAAGTACACTGCCGTTAGATGACCCATAGGGAGTGCGGCACACCGTTGCAGTCCTTCCAGTATATTTCTTAATGTTTTTATTCGTCCTCGAAAACTGGCTTCTCACCGCGGCACTCCCAAGCCCGGTCAGCAGAGGATGCGAATAAGAATGGTTTCCAGTCTCACAACCAAGCTTTGCTTCTCTCTTCAGCAAATTACCAGTACTGCTATTGATACTGGAGCCAACAAGAAAAAAGGTGGCCCTGCATTTATTTTTCTTCAGTGCATTCAGTACCTTCGGGGTTGTCTTTAGTCCGGGACCGTCATCAAAGGTAAGCGCGATGTGTTTTTTCTCTTTATTGTACATAACCACATCGCTCTTTTTCATGTATCCCTTTACAGAGCCTTTTTTTATCTCATACCATTTCTCTGACTGACCCAGTATGCGAATCTTCTCTCCAAACCTCAGCTTTTGAAGCGCCCTGGATCTGCCCGCTTTCTTTTCACGAATCGCAGCAGATGATACCTTCACTGCACCCCTCATATCCGCAGGAACCTTTTTGAACCTTGCCGCGGCATTTACCGGCAGTGTGCAGCAGACCGTCAGCATCAATGACAAAATCAGCAAATATCTTTTTTTCTTATTCATAGGTATTCCTCCTCGCTATGCTCACTTAATCCCCTGCTTCCTGCAGATATCATTCAGACAACATTTCTCACAATAAGGCTTCGTCCTCGCCGTACACACATCCCTCCCATGATATACGAGACGGTGGCAGAAATCACTTCCCTCCTCCGGAGGAATTATCTTCCAAAGCTCCATCTCCACCTTTTTCGGCTCCTTTATATCCTTTACAAGCCCGATGCGGTTACAGAGACGGATACAGTGCGTGTCTGTAACGATTGCCGGCTTTCCAAACACATCACCCATAATCAGATTCGCACTCTTTCTTCCAACGCCCGGCAGCTTAAGAAGTGCGTTAAAATCATCTGGCACATAACCGTCATACTCATCCCGGAGAATTTTCATGCAGGCACTGATATCCCGCGCCTTACTTTTTCCAAGTCCGCAGGGCCTTACAATCTCCTCAATGCCATCTACCTCTGCCTCTGCCAGGGCATCCACATCCGGATACCGGGTATAAAGCTTTTCTACCACAACATTTACCCTTGCATCCGTACACTGTGCTGCCAGACGGACACTGACCAGAAGCTTCCACGCCTGGTCATAATCAAGGGTACAGCCGGCATCCGGATATTCTTTTTTCAGTCTGTCAATTACCTCAAGCGCTAACTCCCTTTTTCTCATAGTATCTCCTTATCATATTATCTTCTCATTACTCTTGTCCAATTTGAAACCGGTTTCTCCAATCGAATTCCTTCATGGCTAAAAGCTATACCTATTCTATCAAAATAATCCTCACCTTTCAATTGGGGACGGGGTATTTTTAAAAATGCCCCGTCCCCAATTGAAAGATGTATCCTCCTGTGATAGACTAAAAATGCAAAACCAAATTATATTGTGTCCTTTTTGCAAATTGATAAAAATGGAGGTAAATTATGAAAAAAATGTTTATCTGTTTCTTGTGTATGACACTTTTTGCTGCCCTCCCTGCCGGATGCAGTACAAAAGACGACGGCGCCGCAGAGACAGGAAAGAGCAGTCAGAAGCAGGCAGAAAAAGCAAACGGCAGAGATTCTGCTGAAACGGGAGACACTGTGAAGGGACTTCACCATGTAGAAATTGACGTGAAAGATTATGGCACAATCACATTAGAACTGGATGCAGACACTGCACCTGTTACGGTCGCTAATTTTCTGAATCTTGCAGAAGAAGGCTTTTATGACGGTCTGACCTTCCACAGGATTATCAGCGGTTTTATGATCCAGGGAGGAGATCCGGCCGGAAATGGAACCGGCGGTTCAGACCAGGAGATTAAGGGAGAGTTTTCTGAAAATAGCGTGAAAAATGATATTTCTCATGTACGGGGTGTCATTTCCATGGCAAGATCCAATCTGCCCGACAGTGCTTCTTCCCAGTTTTTCATCGTCCATGAGGACAGCCCCTTCCTGGATGGAAGCTATGCAGCATTCGGCCATGTTACAGAAGGGATGGAGGTTGTTGATAAAATATGCGAGAATATCCCGGTACAAGATGACGATGGAACTGTAGCAGCGGAAGATCAGCCTGTTATTTCATCCATTAAGGTGACAGATTAAGTTGGGGACGGGGCATTTTTAATTTTGCCCCGTCCCCAACCAGTCAAATACTGTCTGCACGAAATATGCCGTTTCGTGCCAGAGTATACTTTCATCTACCTGAAAGCCGGAGTTATGTAGTAAACCGCCTGCTTCAGAACCGCTGTCAGATATGTTGAGGAAAGCCTATCCCCAATTATTCACGGGTCTTCCCAAAAACGGTCAATGTGTTATAATAATAAATAGAACCCGTTAACCAATTCAGTCAGCGAGGCATTTCTTATGAATGAAAGATTTTACACCCTTCCGTCAGAAAAGCAGCAGAAGATCATCAATGCCGGCTTCCGTGTGTTTTCACAGAACTCTTATCGCAAAAGTCCTATGCAGGAGATTGCGGATGAGGCAGGGATCAGCAAGTCCCTTCTGTTCCACTACTTCCGCAATAAGAAAGACCTTTATCTGTTTTTATGGAACACAGCCTCAGATATTACCTGCGAGTATCTCGCCCTCAGCCACTGCTATGACTCTGAGGATTTATTTGAAATGATGGAGCGGGGCATGTATGCGAAGATTCAGATCATGTGCCGCTATCCGGACATGGCAGCATTTGCCATGAAGGCATTTTACGAAAAAGATGAGGCCGTCAGGCAGGACATCCAGGAAAGCTACCGGGAACATTTTAACAGGAAGGCGGCAGATGCCCTGACCCGGCTGAATCCGGAGGATTTTATACCCGGCCTGGATTTAAAAATGATGCACCGGCAGATCTACTTAATGTCGGTCGGATATCTGTGGGAAATCTCCCAACGCGGGGATACCCTGGACGCAGGCGAGCTTAAGAAGACTTTCTCAGAAATGCTTTTATTCTGGAAAAGTGTATATCTAAGGTAACTATTTGGCAGTTCTGCTGCAGAAAGGAGTGTTAAAACCAGATGGATGCAATAAAAACAATTTCCCTTACAAAATATTATGGCCGTTCAAGAGGAATCATTGATATGAATCTGACTGTGGCAGATGGCGATTTCTTTGGCTTTATCGGGCCAAATGGTGCAGGGAAGAGTACCACGATCCGCACCCTTTTAGGACTGATTGCCCCGTCAGAAGGAAGTGCACAGATCCTGGGAATGGACATCATCCGCGAAAAAGAAGCGATCCTCTCACGAGTCGGATATATGCCCTCGGAAGCTTCCTTTTACCGAAATGCGCGGGTGGCGGATATGATCCGGTTCTCGGCCAGCCTAAGACATAGAGACTGCCGCGCAGAGGCTGAGGTGCTCTGCGAACGCCTGGAACTGGATACGAGTAAAAAGATCCGGGAGCTGTCCCTCGGCAACCGCAAGAAGGTGTCCATCATCTGCGCTCTTCAGCATATGCCTGACCTCTGTATCCTGGACGAGCCCACAAGCGGGCTGGATCCGCTGATGCAGCGGGAATTCTACGCTATACTGGAGGAACGGAACAAAAACGGCACTACTGTCTTCATCTCCTCCCATATCCTTTCAGAGGTTCAGCGATACTGCAGGCATGCAGCTGTGATACGGGGAGGCCGCCTGCTGATCTCGGACAGTACAGAACATCTGGGGCACACGGATGCCAAAAGAGTCCGGATAAAGGGCATCGCATCTCCACCCACTCTGCCAGACATCAAGGATGTACAGACAGATGCAGACACTGTCAGCTTCTTATATGGAGGAAATCCCCGGGAGCTGCTTCAGGCTTTGTCTGCACTTCCACTGACGGATGTCTCCATTACAGAACCGGATCTTGATGAAATCTTTATGCACTTTTATGCGGAAGGGGAGAATTAATATGACGATCATCCGACATGAACTGAAACAGGGACGAATGACCTTTATCATATGGACATGTGTCATTGCCTTTATGCTGGCAGTCTGTATTCTGATTTATCCGGAGATGGGGACGCAGATGGAAGATGTGGGCTCTATGTTTTCGGAAATGGGAAGCTTTTCTGCTGCCTTTGGCATGGACAGGCTTAATTTCGGGGAATTTCTAGGATTTTTTGGCGTAGAGTGCGGTAATATTCTCGGTCTCGGCGGAGCTTTTTTTGCGGCTCTTTCTGGCATCTCCATTCTAGCGAAGGAAGAAAAGGAACAGACCGCAGAATTCCTTCTTACCCACCCGGTCAGCCGCCAGAAAATCGTATTACAGAAACTGACTGCTATGCTCATCCAGATTCTGTTCCTAAATCTCTTCGTCATTGCCGTTACCGCAGCCTGTATCAGGGTAATCGGCGAATCACCGGAGGCCCGCCCGCTCTTTCTTTTGTTTGCGGCATATTTTATACTCCAGACAGAAATTGCCTGTGTATGCTTTGGAATTTCTGCCTTTTTAAGCCACAGCGGAACCGGAATTGGACTTGGCATGGCAGCGCTTCTTTATTTTCTTAATATCATATCCAATCTGACAGAGAAAGCAAAGTTTCTAAAATATCTGACGCCATTTGGTTATACGGAAAGCGCGGATATTATTGCCGACGGAAGACTGAATATGGGATACCTGTCTGTGGGGCTGGGATTTATGGTGATCGGAGCAGTAGCCGGCTGTTTCTGGTATTGCAGGAAGGATATACTTTAGGGGACGGGGCATTTTTAAAAATGCCCCGTCCCCAATTACATTCCCATTACCGATACGACGCGTCCAGCCTCCATGGCTGCATTGCGCCTCCCTGCTCTGCCGGGCGGCACATCTGCGCATAGATGTTGAGAACCCCTTTCTGCTGCTTTAGCGGCGGACATATCCATTTCCTTCTTCTTGCTTCCAGTTCCTCGTCCGGTACCAGAAGATTCAGGAAGCCACTGGCTATATCCATCTCAATCACATCCCCGTTCTCAATGAGTGCAATTACTCCGCCGTCATAAGCCTCCGGAGATATGTGACCAACGATTGCACCATAATTGAATCCGGAAAATCTGGCATCTGTAATCAGCCCGACACTTTTATCCAGTCCAAGTCCGATCAGCGCGTCAATGCTAAGCATCAGCTCCTTCATTCCCGGCGCCCCTTTGCAGCCCTCGTAGCGGACAACGATGATATCACCCGGCACAATCTCACCTGCCATAATTGCCTCGTATGCTTGCTGGTCTCCTTCGAATACCTTTGCCGCACCCTTAAGATATTTTACCTCGTCAAATACAGCCGTTGGACGGACAATGGCTCCTGCCGGAGAGATGTTCCCCCTAAGAATCTTTAGTCCCGGCTCTCTTGCAACCGGGTTTTCCAGAGAATGGATCACCTTATTCTCACTTGCCGTAACCGTATCCAGGATATCCTTCCAGGTATTCCCATACATGGTCGGTGCATCTGTGTGAAGCTTTCCCTCAAGCATCTTCATCACATTCTTCACACCCCCTGCATAGTGAAAATCAACAACTGTATATGGGCCGCTTGGAATCACTGCATTAATGCAGTAAATCTCCTCTGCATACTTCTCAAAGTCGGCAAGTGTCAGCTCAATGCCAAGCTCGTAGGCATACGCAAGAATATGAAGCACCGCATTGGTAGAACCTGCCACTGCCATATCAAACATAATTGCATTTTCCAATACCTCTTTTGTAATGAGATCCTTTGGAGTCCTTCCGGATTTTGCAAGCTCTACCATATATTTCCCGGCAGAGCGCGCCGCCCTAAGCCTTGCATTATCGGATGCCGGAATGGTTGATGTCCCTGGCATGACAAGATTCAGCACCTCACCCAGCATCTGCATGGTATTCGCTGTCCCCATGGACGGACAGGCTCCAAAAGAAGGACACACGCTGTCTTCCATTTCCATCAGCTCCTCCTCAGAGGCACCAGAGAATCTTGCTGCATCCAGGTCTGCCTCCACAACTGTATTTCCACAGTAGTTCCCCGCCTGCATGGAGCCTCCTGTTACTACCATAGCCGGAATCTCCAGGCGGCATGCCGCCAGATAGCAGCCTGCAATAATTAAGTCACAGCTTGCCACACAGCATATAGCGTCAAAATTATGTACTCTTGATACAAATTCAATGGACATGGCTACAATATCCCGTCCCACCTGCTCATACTTCATCTCATCTGCGCCGTTCGCGACATTGCCGCAGGTCGCCGGAATCCCGAACTCCACCGGGATTCCCCCTGCTGCCCAGATGCCTTCCTTCACGGCCTCCGTTACCTGCCTGAGATGGGCCGTCCCCGGAGAACCCGCCATATAGGAATTGGGCACTCCGATATGGGGCTTTTTCCGGATATCCTCATCCAGATATCCTGCTGCCTTCATCATCACCCGCCTGTGCGCCGCCTCTGCACCGTTCCAGTATTCTCTTCCCATTTTTCCAAAAACCTCCCTTTTTACTGTTGGGGACGGGGTAAAATTAAAAATACCCCGTCCCCAATTGTCTTGCTGTCTCTTCATCGGTAATCATAATATTTACGATCCCGCCTGCCATGGCTGCATGGATTGCCGCAGTCTTTTCTCTTCCGAATGCAATCGCGATCCGGTTTGGTATCTTCATATAATCCTCAATCGTTGCACCGATCACGCATTCGGAGATGCCCGGGGCATTGAATTCGCCTTTGGCATTATAGAAATGAAACATAATATCCCCGACACAATCATGCTCCAGCCTTTCAAACCTCTCCTTCGGGTAATCCGCCGAGATATTTTCCAGTACTACCTTCGGCGTCCCGATACCAGATATGGCCATCTCTGCTTCCAGAATCGTCTCGTATGCCTTTGTAATATGGAATTCATTCATAAAGAGCTGGCGCTGCTTTGGCGTACTTACGATACCGGGGGCTGACAGGTAAGTTACATTGCTGTTGAGCTTTTCAGACCATCTCTGGGCAACCGACATTCCCGGGATTCCATCGCCAAACACACCGGTCAGCTGCACGATATTCAGCTCCTTTACCCTGTCCACCGGGTAAAAATAATCCGCTGCCGTATACATGGTCTTTCCGCCGGATATGGCGAGTATTCCCTTCTCGGGAACGATTCCCTGGATATATTTTGCCGCAACATTGTAGATTGCATCTGGTCCGGAGTTTCTTGCAATCACCAGATCCCTCAGATGATACTTTTTCTGCAGCTCTGTCTCCAGCTCGGTATGGCGAAGCCCTCTGTCCTGCCCGCAGATATAGATCTGAATAATTCCCTCTTCCCTGCCCTCAGCAAGAAGCCGTACTACTGTAGTACGGCTTAATCCCAGTTTATCTGCAATTGTCTGCTGGTTCATCTGCAGAATGTAATACATTCTTCCTACCTGTTCAATTAATGCATAATTGTGAATCTTTGCCTGCTTCATTTCTCTTCCTTTTTGTTAATTTATTTGTTTTCTGACAGCCGCCCATCTGTCAAAGTATTCCCTTATCATCCTGTTTTCCTTTGGATGGAAGACCCTCTCCTCAGGGCTTATCTCATTTTTTCTTCCGAAATGGTCATTACAGAGCTTCACACATCCTATGACGGAAGCCTGTCTGTAGCTGCTCCGGATGATCAGTGTTTTCTGCGCAAGATCTGCAATCAGCTGGCTCAGTACCTCAGACTGGAAGCCTCCCCCGCACCCCAGGATGAAGCTCCTTTCACAGAGGATCATCTCACACAGACTATTATACTGCTGAACTACGCTGCATGCAATATCTGCCACCAGGGCAAATGCAAAATCATAGCGGTCCATTTCCTCATCCAGCGGCGCGGGCATATAAAATCCACCGTTCTTCAAGGTCTTGTTCTCTGAGAAGATCAGCGTCCCAAGTGACGCCACGCACATAATCCGGGATTTTTCCTTCATTCTCTGATCCAGTACCGGATAGTCCACATCCTCAAAAAAGATACGCTTCAGTATCTGATAGTTCCTGCCCGAGACTCCGGCATTTGTCTCGACCTGATAGCTTCTGCCGTCTATATAACAATCCACCCAGCATCTTTCTGCCCTGTCAAAGAACCTGTCCGGCACAATTGTCACGACAGGAGAGGTCGTCCCGGAGACAATCACGATCTCCTTTTCCTGTGCATCTGTTCCGTACACAGCGACCTGGGTATCTGCCCCTCCGACAATGAATACAGCTTCCTTCGGAAGACCCAGCTCTTCACACAACGGCTCCTTCACTCTTCCAAGGGATGACGATGCCCGGCAGACCTCCGGAAGGATACGCATGTTAACATCAAACAGGGCGCACAGCTCTTCATCCCATTCCCGCCTCCCAATATCAAACAGCTGGGATTCGCATGCCTGGGAGTATTCCATGACAAGTACCCCTGTAAACACATATCCGATCCACTCACTCAGGCTTGTAATTCGTTCTATACGTCCGTAAAGCTCCGGGCTTAGCTTCTTAAGTCCCATCAGCTTACCTGCCGAGAATACCGGGGAGGCCCATCTCCCCGTTTTCCGGTATATGTCGTCCTTCCCGGGAATGTCATCTATCCATGCTTCCCCTCTGTTGTCAATATTGGGCAGGCCGTAAAACCAGTGTCCATCCCGGTCAATCAGGACAATGGATTCCCTTGCACCCGCAGCGGTCACCGCCTCGATCCGGATCTCCGGGTGTGCCTTCAGCAGCTCCTTTGTACAGCGCATTGCACACTCCAGCAGCTCCTCTGGTTTGAAATAAAGCGCATCTTCGTATCTGAAATCCCGGTAGTACTTATTTTCAAATGTCCTGAGTTCTATAATCTCCTTTTGTTCTGACACAATGCAGACACGGGAATTCCCTGTTCCTATATCATATACCAGATATGCCATAACATCCTCCCTAACCTTATCACCTTTGCTTTTCTTTGTCAATTATTGATGCCGTGAATAATAACGAGTTACCTCATGCATCTGTTGAGAACCTGTTCCAGCATTTCTTCTTCGAATACATAGGTCTCCGGGCTGTCCAGCACTCCCTGAATGATGTCTGGAATCATGCTTTCTGTCACTCCAAGCTCTCCGAGTGTCACTGGAAGGCCCCATCTTCTGAACACGTCTTTTAGTGCATCAATCCCTGCCTGTCCGTATTCCACATCACTCATGCCTGCTGTCCTCTCTATCCCGAACACGCGCTCTGCAAACTGCACAAATTTCTCTGGATGTTTCTGGTTAACGAATTCCAGCCATGCCGGATTGATCACTGCCAGTCCCTCGCCGTGGGAGGAATCGGTCAGAGCGCCTACCGCATGCTGAATCCAGTGGGCCGGGAAGCCTGCATTGGACCGTCCGCAGTCCTGCAGTCCGCTCATGGCAAGCGTTGCCGCCCAGCTGAGTGCCGCTCTCGCCTTCAGGTCATCCGGATGATCCAGTACCCTCTCATTCTCAATCACTGTCATCACGATTCCTTCTCCGATTCTGTCTGAGACCGGATTGTCAGGGACTCCGTCAAAATATCCTTCGATTACATGCGAGATCGTATCTGCCATTCCTGCAGCAGTGAGCCTCCTTGGAACAGAGGCCAGAAGCCTGGGGTCAATAATCGCTGTATCCGGAAATGCATGAGGATCGTGAAGTGCCCACTTCTGCCACTTTGCGGCATCTGCTTCCTCATCATTGGTGACTACCACATGACAGCTTGTCTCTGCCCCTGTGGCGGAGATGGTACTGACTGCCACCATAGGCAGTGCTTCCTGTACCATTTTCTCTCTCCGGAAAAAATCCCATACATCTCCCCCGCAGGGAGCGCCTATGGCTACCGCTTTCCCTGCGTCAATGGCGCTTCCGCCGCCAACCGCCACAACGACGTTAATCTTCTCGTCCCTTGCAAGGGCAATGCCTTCCTTGATCTTTGAAAGCTTCGGATTGCTCGTGATGTACTCCAGAGTATGAACCTTGATTCCCTCTTCCTCCATGCTCTTTACTGCCTCTGCATATACACCCATCTCTTCCAGGGGCCCTTCCTGCTTCACAAGGAGCGCTCTGTCCCCCAGTGCCTTTACCTCCGCTCCCAGACGGCCAAATTCACCTTCTCCAAAAACAACCTTTGTCGGATTATAATACTGAAAATGATTCATACTGCTTACCCCCTGTTCGCCGGTACTCCGCCTGCCGGACTTCCGTTATTACAGCCTGCCCGGATCGCAAGCAGCTTGTCCACCTGCGCCTCTGTCAGCATCTGTGCAGGCTTCTGGTGACCGATCACCTCTGTATGTATCCTGGCAAAATGCTCCAGTGCCTCCATTCTGTAGTAAGCCTGCATCAGATCCGCGCCCCATGTCAGCGCGCCGTGGGCCGCCAGCAGACAGCAGTTGTAATCCCTGCAGAAGGGCGCCACCGAATCCGGCACCTCCTGGGTTCCGGGTGTGGCATATTCTGCCACCGGCACGACTCCAAGCTGGATGATTGATTCCGCAAAGATGGGCTGATCCAGCCACTCGCCTGTTATGGCGTAGGATGTCGCAACCGGCGGATGGGCGTGTACTGTGCCCCCTACGGAGGGATTTTCCTTATATACTCTCAGATGCATCTTCACCTCTGAGGAAGGCTTCCAGGTTCCCTCCAGTACATTGCCGTCAAAATCCATTTTCACCAGCATATCCGGCGTCATATAGCCCTTGCTCACCCCTGTGGGCGTCGCCCAGATCTCATTCTCCCCTGTGCGAAGCGTAATGTTTCCGTCATTTGCCGCCACAAGGCCCTTTGCAAAAACCCTTCTCCCTATTTCACAGATCAGCTCCTTTGCCTCTCTGTCCGATAAATAATTACTCATCTTAATTCCTTCCTTCCTGATTTTTTAATGTCATACTCATGTCAGATTTCACCGGCCATGAGTATTGCGCCAGCCTTAACTGTTATTTTGTTCTGAGCGCCCACACATTTCTCTGGTAGGCGTTAATAGCAAGAACCACCAAGATCAGCCCTCCTCTTATTACGTACTGCCAGTAATACTGCACACCCAGCAGATTCAGCCCATTTGTCATAAAGCTGAAAAACAGCACTCCGGTTACAGTACCTCCGATATTTGCAAATCCTCTCTTATGCATTGTACTGCCTATAAATACGGTTCCTATGGAGTCAAGAAGATAGTACCGCCCGTTCACTGGAATATAGGAAACAAGCTGGGAACTCCCGACCACTCCTCCCAGGCAGCAGAGCATGCCGCTCGCAACAAAGGCGGCGGTCACACACCTCTTTGCCGATACTCCTGCAAGCTCTGCAGCCCTGCGCTGCAGTCCGGCTGCATACAGATGCCTTCCAAAAACTGTTTTCTTCAGGACAAATGCCGCAATTGCCGCCAGTACCAACGCCAGGAGCAGAGATGACTTGATTGTAATATTGGCTCCCTGCTGTTTTATGTTTACCACAGTCCCCTGGCCAATGCTCTCAAACAGGCCGCTCACCCTCGAAAGATAGATAGGCGTACCTCCCTTTGTGACAATCCTCTCAATACTCTCCCCGATAAACAGTGTCCCCAGTGTGGTAAGCCACACCGATATCCCTACTTTTAAGATCAGGAAGCTGTTGATCAGCCCGAACACTGCCCCCGCGGCAAGTGCGAGAAAAATCGCGAAAACCGGGGACAGCCCTGCCTGGATGCAGAGGACGCAGACCATACCCCCAAGTCCGTAGGCCGCGGCCACCGACAGGTCTGTTCCACCACTGATGACAACAAAGCACATACCAAGTGAAATCAGCAGTAATACAGACGAAGAACTGAGGGCTGTCGTAATATTTCCAATCGTCAGAAAGCCACGTGCAAAGACCGAGAAAAAGAGGAAGATGGCCAGTAATAAAAGCGTTGTCGTATTGTCATACAAAAATCTTCCCATATCAAAGGATTTCTTCTTCATAGCTATACCGCCCTCCTCTTCTGTATTGTCGTGATTGAAACGGTAACGAGGATCAAGGCGCCCTTAATCGCATACACCCAGTATGAGGGCACATTAATCAGTGTAAATCCGTTTGTCAGCACCCCCACAAACAGGGATGCAATAAAGGTTCCCGGAATATTGGGTCTGTATCTTCTTGAAAATACCGCCCCGAGATAGCTGACCAGCATCACGTCAAACAACTGCAGGTCGCCCGCCCCGGGTGTATAGCTTGAAAGCCTTGCCACCATTAAAACCGCTGATATCGCTGCCATCAGTCCGGCAATCAGATATGTAGTGGTCACAATCCATGGCACGTTGATCCCGTTGGCCTTTGCCGCAAGTTCGCTTCCTCCCACCGCACTGACCCTGTTTCCGTAGGAACAGACATTAAAGACCAGATACATGATTACAGTCACTGCAAGGAAGATCCACGCCATCACCGGCACACCCAGAACCGCTGTATCCGCAATGAAGAACAGCAGGGGATGTGCTGCGGCCACCACCACATTGTTTGTAAGAATCCGCTCCACGCCCTGCAGGACATACATCATACAGATGGTACTGAGAAGTGGAATCATCTTCAGTTTCACCACGGTAAATGCATTCACTGCCTCAATTACGATACTTGCTGCCACCGCCGTCGCAACCGCAAGGGCAAGCGACTGTCCCCTGCTGACCATGACTGCAATAACAGAGCCTGCCACTGCCATATTGAGGGTGATGGAAAGATCCGTCCCTCCCCGGATCACATCATCCCCGCCTCCTATGAAGATTCCGGTAAGCCCGTAACCGCAGATGCCAAGCACCGATGACTGGGCGATGATATTCACCAGATTCCCGTACGAAAGGAATGCCGGCGCCTTTATTGCAAAAAAGATCATAATGAGCAGGAATGCGAAATACCCGCTGCTCCTCATCAGCTGTGCGCTGATCTGTTTATCCTTCATCTCCGGCACCTCCTCCCATAGACGCGACAATAATCTGATCGGTCAGATCCTCTTCTGTCGTCTCCAATTCCAGCACGGCTTCTCCGCGGAACATGACAATAATTCTGTCGGACATTCCATACAGCTCCTGGATGTCCTGGGTGATCATCAGCACGCCCGCGCCGCTCTTTGCCATCTCATCAATAATTTTATAAATATCTGCCCTTGCCCCGATATCAATTCCCGAGGTGGGCTGATTTAAAATATATAGCTCCGACTGGTCGCTCAGCCACCTTGCGAGCACAACCTTCTGCTGGTTTCCTCCGCTTAAGTTTCCGCTGACAACATCACCGTTAGGCGTCTTGATCCTGAGCTTTTCAATCTGCCCTTCCACTGCCCTCGTCTCTTCTCTGTCTGATATAATACCGTGGCGTGTCATATCTTTCAGGCACGCAAGTGTGATATTTTCCTTCACCGTCATACTCTGAATAGCTCCCAGTCCCCTTCTGTCATCCGGAACATATCCCATCCCCACGGCAGCCGCTTTGTCCGGACTGATATAGGACATCTTTTTTCCTTTAAACTCTACCTCTCCGCCGGTAATATCATGGCTGTCATAAATCCCGATTCCCACCTTGTCATGGCCGGAACCCATAAGACCTGTGATTCCTACGATCTCGCCCCGGCGGACTTCAAAATTAAGGTCATGGAATTCCTTCCTGTGGGTCAGCCCCTTTACGGACAGAATGGTCTCTCCCGCCTTTCTGTCCTTTGGCGGGTACTGCTCTAAAATATCCCGCCCGACCATCATGGTGACAAGGGAGTCAATCGTCACATCTGCCGCTGCGACTGTGTCGATCTTCTTCCCGTTCCGAAGCACGGTAACCCGGTCGCACAGATCCAGGATCTCTCCGAAATAATGGGAGATATAGATCACACCTTTATCCTTTTTCAGCTGCCTGATGATATGAAACAGCCTCTCTGACTCCTTCTTAGCCAGTACCGCCGTAGGCTCGTCAAACACAATGACCTTCGGATTGCTCATCAGCGCCCTGCAGATCTGTATGAGCTGCTGCTCGCCTACGGTCAGCCGGCTCACCAGCATATTGCCGGATAATCTCACACCAACCTTTTCCTCCAGCATCTGCTCGGCAAGCTTCACCATGCCTCTCCTGTCCATGAACTTAAATGCGGTCTTTGTCTTCTCTACTCCCAAAAACAGCATTTCTGCAACGGTCAGGTGCGGTACTACGTATCGTTCCTGATGGATGAAGCTGATACCGGTCTGCTCTGCAGTACGCGCATTCAGTTTCTTCGTAATATCTTCTCCGTCAAAAATAATCTTCCCGCCGTCATTACTGTAAAGCCCTGCAAGGATTTTCATAATGGTTGATTTGCCTGCGCCATTTTCACCCACCAGCCCGTGAACCTCTCCCTTTTTTATCTGGATTGTGACATCTGATAATGCTTTCACACCGGGAAATTCCTTGCTGACATCCAACATTTCCAATATATATTCTGAATTAGACATATATTCCCCTTCCTACAGCCTCATCCTGCGGCACTTCCTTACTCTTTGCCAATCTCAAGTCCCAGTTCCTTTACCGCATTTTCCCAGTTAACTTTATTTACATAGACCGGTGCAGAGTATACGGTGCTCGGAACCTCCTCGCCTGCCAGATATCTTGCACATTCGTCTACTGCCGCCTGCCCGATCTGATAGGGATTCTGTGCCATATCGCCGTACATTGCAGACTCCGGGTCTGCCACCAGCTCCAGTACTGTGGATGAGCCGTCAACTGCGTATATCTTGATATCGTCTCTTCCTGCCTCTTTGCATGCCTGGGCAACTCCCACACACGGGGTATCCCACGCCAGCCAGATTGCGTCAACCTCCGGTTCTTTTGTCAGCAGGTCAAGCGTCTTCTTTCTTGCATCCTCAGCTGCCCCGGTAATGACATCCTGAAGCTCTGGGTCAATGAACTCAATATTCGGATAGTCTTTCGCAACGTATTTCATCATGTCATACCGGATTCCGCAGACACGCACTCCGTAAAAACCGTTGAATACAGCGATTTTCCCTTTTCCTCCCAAGTCTTCATACATATTTCTTGCCAGCTCCTCGCCTACCAGATAATTGTCTGAGGTGCTGTTGCAGATGGAGTACTGGCTTACCAGGTCAACCGTAAAGAGCGGAATCCCTGCATCTGATATTTTCTTCATGACCGGCTCGTACACGTCAGCATCCCCCAGCTGCTTAATGATCGCATCCGGCTTCTGGGTAATCATGTTCTCAATATCCGAGATATGCTTCTGATCATTTCTCTCCCCATCCACTGCAACTGCCTTACCGCCCAGCTCCTCGATCCGGTCAATCTGTCCTTGATATGCTTTTAGGTCAAATTCATGGTCCGTGCCCAGAACCGCTACTCCGATCGTCCTGCCTTCCAGGGAAGGGACATCCAGTCCGTCAATGACACCCTTCACCCCGGATGCGGCCGCACCGGAGCCTTGTCCTGCATTGTCCTCTGTCTTCGCCTTGTCTGTGCTGTCATCCCCTGACCCTCCTGCCGTCTCAGAAGTGGAACTGCACCCTGCAAGCACCGCAGTCATTACTACACACAGTAACATCGCCAACAACCTGTTTCTTTTTCTCATTTGATTTTCCTCCTTTTTTGGATTTTTATAGGTATATCATTAAAGCTTCTCCCGAACCTTTAATTTTAGCCTTTTAATGCTTCCGTGTTATAAATAATTTTATCCATATTTTCTTTCTTCATCCATTGAATGAAACGTTCCGTAATAATATGTGACTGGTGTCTGAATACCTCTCTGGACGCCCCTGCTATATGAGGCGTCAGGAGAACATTGGGAAGCTTCGCGATCTTAAGATCCTCCTCTGTCGGAGGCTCATGATCCAGCACATCCAGTACAGCTCCCCTGATCCTGTTATGCTCCAGTGCATCTACAAGCGCCTCTGTCACCACCACTGCGGACCTTGCCGAATTCGCAAACACTGCAGTCGGCTTCATCATCCCGATCAGCCGTCCGTCAATCATCCCCTTCGTGCTCTCCAGTACCGGAAGATGAATGGACACAATATCACTCTCCCTGAAAATCTCCTCAAGCTCCCGCTTAAAATAATTTTCATTCACCAGATCTACATACGGGTCATAAAAGGAAATCTCACATCCGAAAGCCTGCAGTATACCGGCTGTCTTCTGCCCAACCGCACCGAATCCGACAAATCCGACTCTCTTTCCCTGCAGCTCATTCCCCATAAATGTACTGTACGGCATATTCCCCGGAACCCAGTTTCCTTCCTCAATCCACCGTATGGCCGGCTGCACATTCCGGAAGAAATTAATAAGCATCCCCACCAGGAGCTCTGCAACTGCCTGCGCGTTCCTTGCCGGAGTACATAAAACAGGAATGCCAAGCTCATTGCATGCGCTGATGTCAACATTCGCCGGATTCGCCCTGCAGTCCCCGATCACCTTCAGTCTTCCATAACCGGCAATCACTGCGCGGGTAAGCTCGTCCAGTTCCGAGATCAGCGCATCCGGCTCATATTTCTCCAAAAGCTCTGAGATCTCCTTCTCAGAATAACCGTTCCCATCCGCCTTAAGTGTCCATGGATCATAATGAATCTCTTCAAAATAGCATTTCAGCTCATCCAGGGATTCTGGAAGCATGGGCGCTGTCACTAATAATTTCATTCGTAAACTCTCCTTCCGTTTTGGACATTTGTTTATTTATTTTTCATTTGTTCTTTTCTGAATGTTATCACATATAAATCATAATGTCAATAAAACTCTGACTTTATATTTCAAAAAATTAAAATATTGTATATTATTCACATTTTACGCCTCCGTTTTTTGTATATTTTAACAGTAGGGGACGGGGTAAAATTAATTTTACCCCGTCCCCTACTGCAACTGATCTGAAATTTCCCGCAATGTACGTTCCACGTTGTTCCCATGGACATACAGAATCTTTTGTTCTTTCTTCCTTTCGTTCATTACCTTGTAGTAAAGTCCGTGCTTCAGGATATCTGTGTTTACGATAATGTATTTCTTATTCCGGAGCACCGTTGGATCAAAGTTCATATTATCATAGGTCAGAAACTGGCTGCCCGGAAGGCATTGCTGCATCTTTTTCTGCCAGTTTCTGTGGCCTCCGATCACAACACTTCGGCCGAGTCTTCCGATGTCTGGCCTGTCTTCCTTTTTTTCCTTCCTGTCCTCTTTTGGGTGGAACAGGTAATCCCGGAGATTACGGAGTTCCGTGCTTTCCTTCTCGTATTTTTCTTCCTTTTTCATAAGCTCCCGTTTCAGCCGCTCCACCTGACATTCCGTTTCGATCAGCTCGGATTCCTTGGCCTTTTTCTGCTTCTCCAGTTCACTGATTCTCTGTTCCATGCGTTTCATCTCATATTCCATATTTTTTACAGCGCTTTCCTCACAGGATCTGCGATATTGGATTTCCTCTGGAATATCATCTTCATAGAGAAGTTCAATCTGTTGAATATATTTACACAGGTTCGCTGTCAGCAGCAGCTCTTTGTAGCGCTCCCAGTCCTTTTCCTCAAAAATACTGCATATCATCTCCGCCTCCCATTTTTCTATATGCACTCCTGCCAGGGCCTCCAGTTCAATGTCAAATAACCTGAAAAGTTGTTCCATCTTTGACTTGAGTGCAGCGGTCTTATGACTCTCATTCTCTAGAAATGCACTCACATAATATGTACCCGGGTCCTGGTGTTCTCTTAAAAATTTCCTGTAGATTCGTTTTCCTTCCTTTATGTCCATGCTTTTGTCCTCGCAGACCTGAAAGAATTCTTCCTCATAAAGAATGAGCATACAGACCACCTCACAGAAGCGATAATCATATACCACCGGAATGCCAAGATCCTCTGCAATGATCATCTGTATAACCATCCGGGATAATTCCATCCGTATCTCGCAGTCTCCGTACCCTGCATCTCGGTATCGTTCCCCATCCAGCCGGTCAAGCTTTTTAATCACATTTTTCGCTGAACATCGGCTCTAACAGCTTCTTCTGCACATCTGTCAGACGGCTCTCTGCCCCGTCCCGAAGCCGTCTTTCAAAAACATCCTCGTAAATCTTCTCCCTCTTTTCCTCATCCAGCTCCATTCTCAGCGTCATGAACCCGTCCTTGCTCTCACCGACCGGATAAAGCCTGTCCGCGCATGCCGCCTCGTACATAGCCCGCATCATCATATCTGCAGATGTATCCGGATTTTCCATGTACATGTCAACAAATGCTGCCTTTGTATTTACCTTGCAGCATAGACCATTATATATCATTTTATTCTTTACCATAGGCAGTCCTCCATACTCTTTAATATCAATTAAAATTCTTTTATCTCTTCTGATACATGAATTGTTCCATGCTGACGCACTTCCACAATCCTAAAACATACTTTGACTTTGAAATAATCTGGCGATATGCCAGAGATAATCTGAAAGTTTATGAATATAACCTGACTCTGTTCATGATTCTGTCACCGTTAATTATACAAGGCTGTACCAGTGCCTCTAAAAAGCAAAGGGTCAGCAGCAGACCCTTTACTTTTTCTGAAGCCCGTCAATAATAGCCTGCAGCTTTTCAATTTCCTGCTCTTTTTTATCCAGCTCCTGCTGCTGCTCTGACAACTTTTGCTCTGCTCCCTCGGCTCTTTCCTCTGCTTTCTGCCTCTTCTGCTTTTCTTCATCAATCATATACCAGACTGTATTCCGGTCCATAATTCTCAGTGCATCTGAAAACATCCTTACCGCCTCCTCCGGGTGATACCTGAATTCATTAATCTCCCTGTACAGATCCGCGAACCATGGATAGCTTTCAATCACCTTATAGATATGCTCCACCTTGTCCGATCCGATAAAGTACAGCCATGCCTCCAGTTCGCTCATCTGTGTTCCTTTTCTTTTATTATCCATGATATCCAGGAAATTATCAAGTGCTATGTAACACATTCTCTCTAAATGCTCCGGCTCAATTCCTGTGTCATACTCATATTTCCCACGGTGGATGTACTGTCCCGACATTTTTCTGAACTCTCTGGTGCTGTTTTCCATAATGACTATTGTGTATACCTTCTTCATATCCCGGTAAGTAAAACGGTCTCCCTTTATGCCTTTCACGCGCTCGTACTGCCGCATCACCATATCTGAGGAATAGCAGGATGCCCTCTGCCCCGGGAAGCGGTAGCCGATCTTCTGAATCTCCACATCCGCAAGCTCCCCGGTTGCAAATTCCACCAGGACATCCAGAATCATAAGAGAGCCCATGTCCGTAATCCTCTGACGTTCATTCGGCAGCATCCTCTTTACCTCCAGGGGATGTCCCAGAATCTCTGACAAAAATCTTGAGAGTCTTTCCGGGTAAATCTCTGCATTAAAAAGCTTCTTAAAAAACGGATCACAGGTCATCTTCACACCCCGCACTCCCATGCAGAATTCCACAAATCTTTCCTGGAACTCCTCGTCAAGTCTCAAAAAGGCATCATGGGTAACCGGATTTCCTTGGATCTCCTTAAGTACCCCGCTCCGGGTTTTCACATCATCAAAAATTCCCGGATGCCGTTTCTCCTGTACTGCATTCGCCATATGCTAATACTCCCTTCTTTCTGGCCTTTTTATAAAGACACACTGATTGTAACTGTTTCGTAATTGCACAGCCACACTATTTCTTTGTTACTATTCTTCACTGTCATCGGTATTTTTCTTCGATCTGAAGAATCCGAATTCTTGACGCTTAAAAAGCTTAGATTCTTATGGGCAGTCAGAACAGCTGCCGCTACTATCCTTACAGATTTCTGTAATATATGGATAAATAAGATGAAAACAGAATAACACATTTTCGGTATCTGTACAATAGAAAATACTGGGATTAAGAATAATTTAAGAACTTACCGTTACTTGACATTTCCTCTGAAATCAGTCAAAATAAATAGAAATTATATGGAGGATACTTTATGGAAGCACATGAAATACTTACGAAATTACAGCAGGGAGAAATATCCGTGGAGGAGGCAGAACTCTTCTTCCGCCGCCAGCCCTTTGAGGAACTTGGCTACGCGAAGCTTGACACCCACAGAAAGCTGCGTTCCGGATTTCCAGAGGTAATCTTCTGTATGGGAAAAGCGGACAGCCATCTGCTAGAGATTTTCGGGCGGCTTTATGAGGCAGAGGGAGAAGTAATGGGGACAAGAGCCACCTTGCATCAGTATGAATTATTGAAGGAGCGCTATCCTGATGTCCTGCATGACAAGGTTTCAGGAATCGTAAAGATCGAAAAAGCGGATAAGAAACACACTGGCTGCATTACGGTCTGCACCGCCGGAACAGCGGATATTGCTGTGGCGGAGGAGGCGGCGCAGGTGGCGGAATACTTCGGCGCTTATGTGGAACGGGTGTATGACGTAGGGGTGAGTGGACTTCACAGGCTTCTTTCCAGCCTTGAGACCATACAAAAGGCGAACTGTGTAATTGCCGTCGCAGGCATGGAGGGAGCTCTCGGAAGCGTAATTGGAGGCCTGGTGGACAAGCCGGTTATCGCAGTTCCTACTTCGGTTGGATACGGGGCAAATATGAAGGGAATTTCCGCCCTCCTTACTATGATCAATTCCTGCGCAAATGGTGTCGCAGTGGTGAATATTGACAATGGATACGGGGCCGGCTATATGGCTGCCCAAATAAACAGACTGGGGGTACGGGAATGAAAACTTTGTACTTAGAATGCTACAGCGGAATCAGCGGCGATATGACCGTGGGGGCTCTCCTGGATCTGGGGGCAGACCCGGATGTGCTAAAGGCACAGCTTGGGAGTCTTCCAGTGAAAGGCTATAAAGCAGAGATCAGCCGCGTCAGAAAATCAGGGCTTGCTGCCTGCGATTTTAATGTTATACTGGACAAGGAACATGAGAACCATGACCATGATAATGAATATCTGTATGGGCATCACGGACATCCCCAGGAGGTACATGGACATGACGGACACGGTCATCAGGAATACCACCATGAAGAGCATGCACATAGTCACGGAAGTCACAGCCAGCCAGAACATCTCCGGCATCATGAGCACAGTCATACGGAACACCTCCGCCACCATGAGCACAGTCATGCGGAACATCCCCACCATCATGACCACCGGGGACTTCCGGAAATTCTGCGGATTATTGAGAATTCGCAGATGACGGAGCGCGCCAGAATAATCGCATCGGACATTTTCCGGGTTCTTGCGGAAGCGGAAGCGAAAGCGCACGGAACTTCCCTGGAAGAAGTGCATTTCCACGAGGTAGGGGCTGTAGATTCGATTGTTGACATTGCAGCCGTCGCGATCTGCCTGGATAACCTTGGAATTACGGATGTCATTGTACCTGAGCTTTACGAGGGACGGGGCGTGATCCGCTGCCAGCACGGACTGATCCCCGTTCCTGTGCCTGCCACAGCAAATATCGCACAGTCGCATGGCATTTCTCTCCATATGACAGATACAGAGGCAGAGCTTGTCACGCCGACAGGAGCGGCAATTGTAGCTGCTGTCCGCACATCGGACCGTCTGCCTGCAAGATACCGGATTCTAAAGACAGGCCTCGGCGCCGGCAAACGCGATTACGGAAGGACAAGTATTCTCCGGGCCATGCTGATTGATGAGGATCCGGATACTTCCGATATCATCTATAAGCTAGAGACAAATATTGACGACTGCACCGGAGAGGCACTCGGCTATGTAATGGAGCGTCTGCTAGAAGCCGGGGCACGGGACGTCCACTATATCCCTGTCTTTATGAAAAAGAACCGCCCCGCCTGGCAGCTGAACATTATTTGCAGGGAAGAGCAGATACAGCAGATGGAGGAAATCATTTTCAGAGAGACAACAACAATCGGCATCCGCCGGATGAGAATGGAGCGGACCGTTTTAAACCGGAGACTCTGTACTGCAGAGACCTCCCTGGGAACGGTGGAGATCAAGATCTGCAGCCTGAACGGCAGCGAACGGATCTATCCTGAATACGAGAGCATATCCCGGATCAGCCGGGAGAGCGGGCGCTCCTACCAGGAGGTATGGAGCCTGGTCTGCCGGGAGCTGTGGGATAGCTGCGATGTATCCGGTACAACATATACGAATATATGATATGAAAGGGAGGGCTGCGCATCTGATGAATGAAAAGACAGAACAGTTAAAGAAAATGATAAGGGACTATGCATCTGAGGATATTGCCGTGGCATTTTCCGGCGGTGTGGACAGCAGCCTCCTTCTTAAAATGGCAAGTGATGCGGCGGCGCTTACCGGAAAGAGTGTCTATGGGATCCTTCTCCATACTATACTGCACCCCGCCGGGGATATAAAAACCGCGGAACAGGTTGCGGAAGAGGCAAACGCCCATTTCCTCGTACTGGAGCTTGATGAGCTTTCCCAGGCGGGAATTGAGGAAAATCCGGCAGACAGATGTTATCTTTGCAAAAAATACCTTTTCCGGGAACTCCAGAAAAAGGCGGCATCTCTCGGAATCCACACGATACTGGAGGGAACGAACAGAGATGATCTGCGCGCATACCGCCCGGGCATCCGCGCCGTAAGAGAACTGGGAATCCGAAGCCCGCTGGCGGATGCTAGCTTCACGAAGGCCGAGATCCGAAGCCTTGCAGAGGAATACGGGATCTCTGTATCCGGCAGACCTTCCACCCCCTGCCTTGCCACCCGTTTTCCATACGGGAGCAGGCTGTCCTATGAGGCGATGCGGAAAGTGGAGGACGGAGAAGCGTTTCTTCGCGGTCTGGGTTTTTACAATGTGCGTCTTCGTGTACATGGGGATATTGCAAGAATTGAAGTAGATTCGGACACTCTTACAGAGCTGATTCTGAAAAAAAATGAAATCATTTTATACTTAAAAAACCTCGGATATACTTATATTGCGCTTGACCTGGAAGGCTTCCGCTCTGGCAGTATGGATACCACCGCGATTCACGGGCTGGCCGTACGCTCATAATAACGCACCCGGTTCCTGGAGAGTGTTTGAAATGTCATTTAGTTAAGCCAGTACACAGCGTCTGACATGATGTAGTTCTCCCACAGACCGTTGGAAAACGCCGGCACTTAGCGAGGTTTTTCACGTGCTTAGTACCGCTGCGTTTGGAACCGAGCGAAAGCGCGTCTGATAGAGAACTACATCATGTCAGACGCGTCCGGCTTATCTAAATGACATTGGTTCAGATACCTTCACTGTTACCCGTTTATTCTTTCTTTGTAACCGGTATCCATACCTCATACTGCGCATTCTGCGGATCCGGATTCAGGTACACCTCAACATCAGGAGCACTGCCATACTCATAACCTGATGTCGGGAGCCATTCTGTCACAATACGCTGCTCCAGTTCCTGGATCGACTGATTGGTACCCTGCCCGGAAAAGATTGCCCAGGTGGCGGCAGGTACCATATATTCTTCCAGGCCTTCCTGCATCTGTGAAGTAGATACCGCAATATAATATTTCCACTCCTCGGCATCATTACAGGTACTGACTCCAAGTACTCCCATAGGCGGCGTGTCCATCATGCCAATCAGCTTCTGTAAGGTCCCATTCTCGGTTATTTCCTGCCATTTTGGGGGAATGATTGTAAAGTTCTTCTCAATCTCCTTATATAACGGCACCGATACGCCTACGATACGGAACGCTTCCTTTGTTTCAATCCGGTAATTCATTTCTTCCACTCCTTTGACTGTAATTTTAAAGGTAACAGGCGGGAAGGATTTTACAGGTATACCCTCACTTTTCACAGCAGACGGGGCAATCCCATGGACAGACTGAAAGGCTCTGTTAAATGCGGTAGGCGAACTGTAACCGTATTTGCCCGCAACATCAATGATTTTCATATCCTTCGCCTGCAAATCTACAGCGGCAAGGGACATCCTCCTTCTGCGGATATATTCGGACAGCGGAACACCCGCCATGTAAGCAAACATCCTCTGAAAGTGATAGGATGAGCAACAGGCAATACGCCCCAGCTGCTTATAATCAATTTCATCTGTCAGATGCTCTTCAATGTAGCCGATTGCTTCATTTAATCTTTCTATCCATTCCATAATATAAATCCTCCTGACATGTTTTAGTATATCGGATCTCCCCCGTTTTTTCCTCTTAATCCCTGCACGAAAAAGAGAGGTTTCGTTCTGGCACAGCGCTATATGGTATTTTAACCTTTTAACCCATCGTAACACTTACATGATATTCCCTTTTCTTCCCATCCGGCCGGATGCCCAGGATATATTGGGAGACATTCACGAAGGTCCATGCAGCGGTTCCGGTCAGCCAGCTATTTTTTGCCTCTCCGTGCTTTGGTGCGTCCCTGCCGGCAATCATCTGAGAATAAACATACGGTTCTGTGCGGTGTATCTCGCTGATATCCTCAATATATGCCGGACAGGTCTTCTTGTAAATCTCGAAAGCCCTGTTTCCGCGTCCAATCCGTGTCTCCGCGATGGATACCCATGGGTTATTATGGCAGAATATCCCGGCATTTTCCTTATACCCAGGCGGATAGGAGGAAATCTCGCCTAAGTTTACATAGTAGCGGCTGTAAGAAGGCTTAAAATCCACCTGAATCTTTGCATCCGTGTTAAGCCTGGAAATAGCAAATAAAGCAGGTGTTTTGTTGATGACATCCGGCGCTTCCCATTTTTCATCCGATGGATTCTCCGCATAGCCAAGCAGGAAGATCAGGCTCTTTGTCTCGCCGGGGGCGAGTGTGATTTTCAGGCGGTGGAAACCAATTACAGCGCCGCCGCCTGCTACGGAAGAAGGGCTGCCTGCGGCACCGGATTCTGTGCCGGAGAACGTCTCCTTACTGGGAACGGATTCTGTGCCGGAAGATGTCTCCTGGCAAAGAGCGGCTTCCTGCACACGCTTTGGATTTTCAATACTTCCATAATCGCCCAGAAATACATCTCTGTCCGTGTCAAATCCGCAGATATCGGCATTAACAGTATAATATGCTTACCTCCACTTCTCCGAGACTCAGGTTCCGCTGAAAATTCGCGGAATCATCCACTGCATTCCAAAAACAGAATTCAACGTAAGAGCTTAAGGATAAGGTCTGGGTCTCTTTTGTATCATTGCGAAGAACCAGGTGATTGACTTCGCAGATTTCTCCCAAAGGGACGAAAGCAGTCAGGTCCGCATGGATTCCATTTTTGGAAGAAATGAATCTGCTGTACCCGAGTCCATGATGACACTCATAGGTATCCAGGGACGTCTTGACTGGCTGCCACCCGGGAGTCCATACGGTTCCGTTATGATTGATAAAATAATACCTCCCGTTCGTGTCAGCAGGCACGTTGTTATAGCGGTAGCGTGTGAGCCTAAGAAGCTTCGCATCTTTATAGAAGCTGTAGCCGCCGCAGGTATTGGAAATCAAGGAAAAGAAATCTTCATTTCCCAGATAATTAATCCAGGGAAGCGGCGTCGCCGGCGTTGTAATAATGTATTCCTTTTTTTTCGTCATCAAAATATCCAAATCTCATCTTTGCTTTTTATCCCCCTCTTCATACTTCCGGAAAATCCGGTCAAATAAAATACAAAAAAGAAAGGCAGTCACAGAAAAACCGCACACTCCTCCAATCGTAACCGCCCAGGCAAATACCTTAAAGGAAGCCATTACAAGATACAGAACAGCCACACATACAGCAATCATAATAAGCGTATAAGGAAGATGCACGAACGTCATAAGAGCAGCATTTTTCAAGGCCTGTTTCGTACTGCATACGAAATGAGAGATAATGGGGAAAATATAAATAAAAATACCAAGAAAAAATCCACACATGATCCACAAAATAATCCGAATGGCCTCGCATAATGCAGTATTCTGTGAACTGACAACATACAGATCCATTCCCAAAAAGACGGCAGCCATAAGCAGGATAATCCATATAACAGTACTCTGAAAGAAATTCTGCCGGAAGGCTTTAAAAAAGCTTCGCAGGATATAGGGATCCTCACCCCGGACTATTTTCAGGAGTACGTAATACAGGGATGTGATCGAAGCGCCTATGGTAATGACCGGAATACACAACAGCAGAAAAATAATGTTCAGGACAACCAGGTCAAAAAGCCTGCCGAGAAACCGGATGACCGGATTGTCCGGATTCAAGATCTGATTCATAAAATAACCCCTCCTGTTCCTATCACGTCAATTCTCTTCGAATTCTTTTCGAATATGCTTCGTATACTTTTGTATAGTATAGTTTTTTGTATCGTGGAGTTATATCATTATTTTTTGATTTTTATCAGTTTTATGAACTCAATTCACCTTTAGAAACCACCTTTATAGTGCCTGATGAGAATTATTCCACATCATTATATTTCTCCAGAATCTCCCTCAGATACTCTTTATATTGATTTCTTACCGCTACTGGCGCTGCGATCTGAATCAGCTTTCCAAGACCTGCCATCCATCCAAAAAACTGGTCGCTGACTGTCACTGTAACTTTTGCTTTGAAGTATCCTTCTTTATCCGGAAAAGTCCAGATATCATTTCCGAAGCGGTCCATCATAATCCCTGCCGCCTCATTCTTACAATAAAATGTAATCTCCCCATCCTTCCCTGCATACATATTAAATGTCTTTTTTGCAAACTCGGCGAGATTAAAGCTTTTTAAATACTCTTCACCCTTCCGGGGGCTTGCGGTGATTTCGATATGCCTCATCTTATCTACCCGGTAGTGCTTAATCTGTTCTGCACTGTCATCGTAGCCAATCATATAATAGCAGTCATCATCCGGAAGCATCCAGAGCGGACTGATCACATACAGGGCTCCGTCTTTTCTCAGCCTCTGCTTCTTCGGCGCAGTCCATTCCGTATACTGGAAGGAAATCTGCCTGTTGCCCGAAATCGCTGTATGAATCCTGTCAACATTATAGTAAATGGTTTCATTCTCTGTTTTTGGTCTGTTTGTCACAACTACCTGGGGATTTAACTGTTTTGCCTGACTTTCACTGCATAGCTGCTCCAGCTTCCCGATCAGCTCCCTGGACTTTTTTTCTGTAATGAACTTTGATGACTGCACGGTATCCACAAGAAGCTTCACCTCGGCAAATTCAAAATCCCTGCTGCCTATATAGTATCCTTTCGTCTTCCCTCTGACCTGCACGACATCCAGTCCAAAATCCTGCAATACGGCTACTTCGGTGTAAATCGT
Organism: Lachnospiraceae bacterium; assembly: GCA_910576335.1. Lineage (GTDB taxonomy): Bacteria > Bacillota > Clostridia > Lachnospirales > Lachnospiraceae > CAPEBR01. The sequence continues at coordinate 87,308 of CAJTIU010000007.1, read as the reverse complement.
CCTGCGGTCCGCCTCAATTCCATATTTATTTTTTAAAATCTCTGCCAGATCACTGGCATTCAAAATATGATCTTCATCTGTCTGATGCAGCAGAATCTCCATGAGACACAGGATTCTTTTTTTATTGTTCTGTACAGCCATAGCCGCTCCTCTGTTTATTTTTATCCGATTAAAACCTGTTTCCCCTTAAATGCAAACCCATAATGCCGGATCCTCTCTCCTGGTATCCCTCTTGCTGTCAGCTCTGTATCATATTCTTTATCCCTTATCTGCTGAAGTGCATTTTTTACCGTTTCAGCCAGCTCCTTTTCTTTGGCCGGGTGAAACACTTTAAATTCCATTACGACAGCATTGTGCCGACTATCCAAAGGCTCCATAATCACGTCATATCTCCCCAGACCGCTCTCCCTGTTGGAGGTGATCCGGTACTGATCTGCAAGGTCAGTCATCAGCCCAAGGACAAAGCCATGGTAAAACCTCTCCGGTTCTGTCTCTTCAGAAGGCTTCCGTCCGGCGTCAAAACTGCTAAAGGTCTTAAGCGCAACCTGATTCATATATTGATTCATGTAATCCACATCATCAGCAAGCAGCGCTTTCACAAAGTCATTATAGCGTGTGGAAGTATTTTTAAACCATCTCCTGATCATCCTCCGGAATTCCTTTTTCACTTCGAGATTCGTAAGAGAAAGAAGATATCGGATCTCATCCTCCTCGCATTCCTGTCTGACCTCATCCACCTTCAGATATCCTGATGCCAGGAGAAGGCTCCAGATCGCATCGTCATCTTCGTCCAGCTGGTCAAAAACAATTTCTTCATCTAATACAACAGTAATACTTCTATCTGCCAGAAGATCCTCCATGGCAATCTTGATGTCCGCGCTCCCTTCCTGTATAAGCCTTCCGGCCAGCTTATTAGAGCTGGTATTCATCCAATAGGGGCTAAATTTTTTCCCATCAAGGTATTTTGTGATCGACCAGGGATTGTAGATATTCTTTTTATTTCCGAACCGGAAGCCATCATACCACAGCCTTACCTTTTCCAGCTTGTCCGCCATGCCAAATGCCTGCAGCGCCCCGGCAGCCTCCTCTTCGGTAAAACCAAATGCCGTCTCATATTTTTCAGAAGTCGTGGTTACCACTTCAAGATTGCTTATGTCTGAAAAAATGGATTCCTTGCTGATTCTCGTAATCCCCGTCATAAGCCCCCGCTCCATATATGGATTTGTCTTAAATGTACAGTTAAAGATATTTCTGACAAATGCGGACAACTTTGTCCAGTATCCATAAACATAGGCCTCCTGCAGAGGCGTATCATACTCGTCCAGCAATATAAGCACTTTTTTTCCATAATAGCGGTTCATACAAAGAGCCAGCCTGTGCAGCGACATTGCCGCTACAGCATCCGACATATCAGGCCTGATATAATCAAAATATTCCTTTTCCTGTTTGTTTAGGGCATCTCCCTGAAGCAGGTATCTGTATTTTGCATAAAGATCTATGATGATCTGAATCATGCCTTCTCTTGCCGTCTCATAAGTGTCCCCCTTAATCCCCGCAAAGCTCAGAAAAATAACGGGATAGATGCCCTGAAGCTTCCGGTATCTTTCCTCTTCCCAGATGGACAGATCCTCGTACAGTTTCCAGCTGTCCTCATACTGATTTGAAAAAAAGGCTTCCAGCATGCTCAGATTCAATGTTTTTCCAAAACGCCTTGGGCGTGTAATTAACGTAACGATGTCCCCATTCTCCCACCATTCCTTTATAAAGCCTGTCTTGTCAATATAAAAGTAGTGGTTGCTTCTTATATACGTAAAATCCTGTGCTCCGATTGAAATTACAGGTTTCATGCCTTAAATCTCCTTAACTCCTACTTCATTCTTGCCTAATCAGTCATCTTCTGTCAGTAATCTCAGGCCGGCAGTGCTTGTTACCGGAAGGGAAAAGATGATTCCCCCGGCGCTGGTGGAAGGTCCCGCCTGCGCCATGATTGCCCGCATAATATCATTTTTCTGTGAGGATCGCACAACAATAAAGATCATTTCCTTTTCTTCAGCCAGTGAGATCCCGAAAAATCTCTTTGCATGCTCCATACCTGTTCCCTTTGCGTGAATCACCGTACCGCCTGGGGCATGGGCGCTCCTTGCCGCATCCATAATCGTATCAATATGTCCGGCATTTGCAATTGTGATCAGAAGCTCGAACTCTGTATTCTTCAATGTACTTTCCTCCTTTATGGAAATATCCTGGCCGGTCGTAAGGTAATACAGGGATTTCTTGCCGCATACACTGCTGAATGGTATAAGAAACGCAATACCTCTGCCGGGAATATCTATTTTTAATTTATGATACAGCTCTTTTCTGATAACCTTCCATGTATCAAGTGTCACGAAGGCCATATAGATCACCTTTTCCGTGGCTTCCATCCCAAAATAGTCAAGAATGGCGCTATTAGCGGTTCCGACCGCAAGAATGGAAAGGGTCACATGGATATGGCACTGTTTGAAAAAGGCAATAAATTTGTCACGCATTCCCCGGTTCGTTATAACTCCCATAAAATATAGTTCGTTCATAATAAGATTCCTCTCCTGCGGATCTGCAATCCACCCGGCTTATACATCAGATGGCTGCTTATAATTCAATAATATCATCTTCATCCAAAGTGTCAAGATAAGATTCGGGTGTTGTATCAATCCGTTTACTCTTCATAGCCTCCAGCCTGTATACAGCGCCAAGGAGCTGGATGGCGATAAGCGGCGTCATGGCAACCATGGCGACGATACCAAACGCATCCTGCACGATATTTCCTCCGATACACTGGCAGGCCCCCATAGCAAAGGGAAGTAGAAATGTTGCCGTCATGGGACCTGACGCAACCCCTCCGGAGTCAAATGCAATGGCAGTAAAAATTTTCGGCACAAAAAAGGACAGTCCGAGAGCCAGGACATAACCCGGTATCACAAACCAGAAGATGGAAATCCCCGTAAGCACCCGGATCATGGAAAGCCCTACTGAAACCGCCACGCCCAGGGAAAGAGACAGACCCATGGACTTTCCAGAGATGGAACCGGAGGTAATCTCCTCCACCTGCTCCATCAGTACATACACGGCAGGCTCCGCCTTTACGATAAAGAAGCCAATGAGCATACCGATCGGAATAATAATCCACCGGAAGGGAAGCCCCGTGATAATCTGCCCAAGGTAATTTCCTGCAGGCATGAAGCCTACATTTACCCCGGTAAGGAACAGGACGAGCCCGACGTATGTATAGAGGATACCAATGGCAATCTTAAGCAGAGTCTTTTTCTTAAGCTTCAGAGACACGATCTGAAAAAATGAAAAAAAGATAACAATGGGAAGGAGGGATACTGCAATTTCTTTTATGTATTCAGGAAAGCTGTGTGCAAAATATCTCCACATCTCCACTGAATCCCCGATATCAGGCAGTTTCTCTGGAACATAGCCCGTCTCCTGGGGGTGATAAAGAAGCCCCAGAAGCAGGACTGCCAGGATCGGCCCGATAGAGCAGAGGGAGATAAGACCGAAGCTGTCGTCCTCCGCATGTTTATCGCTTCGTACAGCGGCAAAGCCGACACCAAGAGCCATGATAAACGGCACGGTCATGGGTCCGGTTGTCACTCCTCCTGAATCGAAGGCTACTGCAAGAAAATTTCTCGGCACACATGCTGCCAGTATAAAAACGATCGCATAAAACAAAATCAGAAGCGGTGCCAGCGGCTTCGAAAACAGCATACGCAGCATAGCAGCCACAAGAAATATCCCAACCCCGCATGCCACTGAGAGAATCAGCGCCATGTTAGGAATAGACGGCACCTGCTCTGCCAGCACCTGTAGATCCGGCTCGGATATGGTTATAATAAATCCAAGAATAAAGCACAAAAGGAGAACGACCGGAAGTTTTCCAGTGGATGCCATCCGGGTTCCCACCCTCTCTCCCATGGGCGACATGGCAAGCTCTGCCCCCAGTGTGAAGAACATCATGCCAACTACGAGCAACACTGCCCCGAAGATAAAGAGAAGCAGTATGCTTGGTGGAATGGGAGCAATAGTGAAACACAGAACCAACACGATTCCTATAATAGGAAAAACAGCGGCAAGAGCCTCCTTTAATTTTTCCGTAAACCTGGTACGATAATAATCCATAATATGAACGGTCCTTTCTTATCGACAGTAACTGCTTTCTTAATGGGTAAAAGAGAGGCCGATGCATACCGCACCGGCCATTGGAGAGGAATGAAAACAATCTATATAAATTTCAGCTAATTGTTAGGCGAAGGGCGGTAATCATACAGATATGTAAGAAATAAGTACAACTACCGTCTTCTTTAATTGATATATTTAGTATAGTGTGAAAATGTGTCTTGGATGTGACAAAATACAGAAATATTCATAAAATTTCTTAAGAAATTCGGAAGAGCGGTTAATACACTATCATCTATTGCCGCAATGAATTGTTGCTCCCGTAAACCAGTACATATGGTTAAACAGGGTTACAAAAAGCATAAACCAGCCTTTATCCACATTTTCTGGAATTTCTGCTGAATAGTTAATAGAAAAGCTCTCATCACACATTCCGTAAATAAGATAAAATTTTTTAAGCCCATCCCTTTAAAACGGTCTAGCATGGAAATTCCGTAAAATAAATGTCTTGCCTGAATCATCAGCGTCATAATCAGCGTCTGCATCGGTGCATATGCAGACATCAGCATCTTCACCGCTACAAATTCCAGTGAGCCTCCGAAAATGATAAGACTCATAATCATTGGATAAACAAAGCTAAATCCCGAAACATTCATATAAATCCCGTAGGTCATCCCAAGAAACCAGAATCCTGCAAATATGGGAATCGTATAGGGAAATGCACAGCGTGCCGCCATAATAATACTTTGTCTCTTTGTTGAAATATGATTCATACAGGTTCCTCCAGTAATGATGTCTGTGGAATTCATGGTTTATTTCCATACTGTATTTAAAACAATCCCGAAGAACGCCTTCTAATCTGGCTGCTGTCCGTCATGCGCTTTCCACTGACATTCTCCAATCTGCATTTCAGAAAATACAGCTTTGAAGGAAGAGTCCTCTGGAGAACATGCATAAATGCCAAACCGTATTCTTCCATCCCCGCGCTGCATATGGCAGATCCGCATCTGACTGAATATGATTCCGTCTGACGAACATTCAATACAGTAATCATCCTCCCGCCGGCTGAAGCGATACCACATTGCTTTTACAGACGCCGCAATCTTTGTTGTTGCCCAGTCCGAGTATCCGTTGTTCGTAACCACACTTCCTAAATGCTGATATTCTTCATTTTCATACTCTATTGAACCCTTCAGCCAGTTCTCGCTATCCAGATACATCACAATACCGCACTGGTCAAATCTATGATGACTTTCTCCAAATTCTGTCTTAACTGTAAAGCTAAAATACTTCTCCTCTGTTTCCATCTGAAAAACCGGCGCATTATCATTTTGAAAATGATAATATGTCCTCTGCCATAAATCTGTATGGGGCTTTGTAACAATCTCAATTGTATCCTGTTTTATCTCATATCTCTCCGGTTCTCTCGTCCATATAAATTTTGTCAGATCCATATCCCTACCTCCTTCTGCTCCTTGTGCCATAAGCCCTGTAATCTCCATAAGGCTTCGAATTTTTTAATAAAAATCCTAAAGAAATTGCTCCTTCCGGACAGACCGCTTTGCACTTTCCGCAGCGAATACACTCGGAACTGTTGATCTCTCTGGTGATCTCTACCGCCATTGGACAGGAACGCTCGCATTTCTTACAGCCTGTACATTTCCTTTCGTTCAGACTCATCTGATAAAAAGCAAACCGGTTAAAAAGAGCATAAAATGCGCCGAGCGGGCACAGATACCGGCAGAATGGGCGGTGAATGAACATGGACAGCAGCAGAATCAGCAGAAGTACCAGTACCTTCCAGCTAAACAGCATGCCTGCAAGATTCCTGAGAGCCGGATTTGCAATCATCTGCGGGATTCCGCCGCCAAGCGTTCCTGCCGGACAAATATATTTGCAGAAATAGGGCGGTGTAATCCCGGTTTTCGTTACCACTAATGCCGGAAGCAGAATGACTGTACTCAATAAAACCACATATTTTAAGTACCTCATTGGCCGGTCTATTTTCTTAGGTACACTCCATTTCGGTACGGGAATTTTATGCATCAGATCCTGCACCAGCCCAAAGGGGCACAATAGTCCGCAGATCAGCCTCCCTAACAGAATTCCAAAAAGCATCATGGTCCCCAGAACATAAAATGGGAAATGATGTCTTGCCCCCAGGGCTGTCTGCAGGGATCCCACAGGGCAGGCCCCCAGTGCACCCGGACAGGAGTAGCAGTTTAGAAGAGGGACGCACACTGCCTTACTCCCGCCCGTATAAATCTTTCCTTTCACAAATCCTGCCCCATAGCCGTTGAAGACTGCAGCAGAAATGAACTGAATCTTTCGCTGGAAAGAAATTTTTCTCTTCTGTTTTATCCGATTCCAATGCACTCCAGGCATATTTTCACCGCTTTCTGTAACACCTCTGTATGCTCCTGATTCATGACACCTGTCCCGATCAGCAGGACAGACATCACCAATACCACAGACCGCACGACATTGATCATCTTACCCGACTTAATTCGTTCCATCCCCGATTCCCGCCTTTCCCATTGACTCCAGGGCATTGTTAACCATTTCCGTATAGACCTTTTCCAGATCTTCCTGTCCGCCGATCAGCACATCTCCAATCATATCTCCATTCTGATCTACTACAACCGTTGTCGGTGTATACTGGATGGCCTCACAAACTGACAGAAAATCCCCTGCACCTGAAACCAGTGTCCTGCCTTCATACCCGGCTTCCTCAAGAATCTGTTTTACCATCTCCATATTCTCACCGCCGTCCAGACAGACAGTGAGCATCTCCACGTTCTCCGGCAGTGTCTTTGCAAATGCGGCAATATCCGGCATCTCCTCAATGCAGGGACCACACATAGTAGACCAGAAATTCATGACAGTCACATCCTTTTGCGCGAGATCATCCTGAGTGTAGGCGCTTCCGTCCAAAGCTTCCGCCTCAAAAGATGTCAAAATACTCCTTTGCTCCTGTCCTTCTGACGCAGAACCTGTCTGATCGTTCTGAGTCCGCTGCTGGTCTGTTGGCTGTGAATCACCCTTTTCACTGCTGCAGCCAGTAATGCATATCCCAGATGTTAATACTATTCCTATCAATATCATAATTATCTTCTTATTCATCATACAACTTCTTACCCCTCTTTCTTTTTAATTTGGGACGGGGCATTTTTAAAAATGCCCCGTCCCAAATTGAGCACTAATATAGTATAACACGCTTTTAATGGCCTTACCATATATTTTCTCATTTCGTGTCAATGAGTACTCTCGGAAAGTAATTAAAATATGAGAAAGTCCCTGCACATGAATCGACAGCCTGCGGTTCAGAGAATTCTGGAACCGGATCTTCACCGTATCTCCTAGATTTGCCCTAATGACTAACGGCTGTACCTCCTTATATGACTGCGGAATATCCATTTCAAATCTCCTGAGGGCTTCTCTCCTTATTAAAATTGTACTGCGTGTTGGAATGTTGATTCTTCATCATCTCCGGCAGTCATCAATAATGCCACACTCCTTTTCGGATATTTATCTTCTTTACTGACCGCACACAATCTGTCAATAAAGGATTTCAGCTTTCCTGAGATACTCTAGAAATACAATGGAGATGCTAATACTACAGCGTCACATGCTTCAAACAACGGATAGATTTTCTGCATATCATCTTTCACTGCACACTGGTGATTTCCTTTTTGGTTTGTGTAATACAGCACAAATCCTTCCGGCAAATCTTCATGCCCGCGCACGCTATCCCGGGAATACGCATCCAGCAAGAGATACAGCTTCTTATCGTTTTCTCCAGAGCATATAGGAATATCTGTAATTCTATGTTATAATGTTTCCGTCAAACCATGTTCAAAATCAATTAATTTTATCAGTGCGGGTGATAAACACCGCTGAACATATCTATACATCAAGGAGGGATATCATGGCAAAACGGCCGGCATTTTTTATCCGTCATGGAAAGGTTGTACAAGATTTATTTTCATTATCACAAAGAACATATCGTTTACGATACCTTGATTTAGAGAGGAGCTGTTATCATGGATCTTAAAGAGAGCGCATTTGCGCTTGCCAGACACCTGCACGATAAAAATATTATAAAAATAGATAACCTGGACCAATTAAAAGACAAGACCTATGAGGAAATTGTCCTATTGATCAGGCAGAAGCTTCAGGAGACCTATCCGCAGACAAAATTAAAACGCATGATGAAAAGCGTTCATTTTGCAAATGGTTTCCCTGATGAGCGCCTGAAACGGGTTGCAATCATCCTCACGGATGAGATTGAGCAATATCTGAACTTAAACAAATTCCTTGACCACGATACATCGGTTGAATTTTTTAATAATAGAATCACATCTGCCGGTTTTGTCATAAACCCGACTTCTTTAGTCGAGACAGCATTTGAAAGCTTATGTATCTGCAAAGAGCGGAAAATGTAAAAAGGAACCGTTTATATGTTAGAAAATAAATTTTGTTGTTTAGAAGGAGCTGCGTATTATGAAAACAAATCACATCTCACTTTTCCCAAACGAGCATTTTCTGGATATCCGCCCCTATCAATATGGGTGGGAAGAATGTCAGCCTCTCCATTCTTTTGGTCCCTTTGTGCGCAACCACTATTTGCTCCACTACATCATCAGCGGACAGGGAATGTTGTTCTCACACACCACCACCGGTGAAATACATGAATATAACCTGGAGGCAGACCAGACATTTCTGATCTGTCCCGGACAGGTTAATATGTATACCGCCGATGAAACTATAATGTCCAAAGCCCAGATGCTCGCAGAAGCGCAAAACACCAGTAACCCAACTGGTCGTCATTATAAGCCATGAAACCGTATTTGCCGGTTTTATCGTGAATTTTTCTGGAAACATCCGCCAAATCCTCCCAGGTCCAGTCATCTGTTGGATAGGGAACATCAGCGGCGTCAAACATTTCCTTGTTATACACCAGAAGACCGTTATCTTTGTCCTTGGGTACGCCGTAGAGCCGGCCATCGCTGCCGCTGGCGTTGCTGCGGGAAATCTCGGAAAAATGTTCCTCATAATAATTCGGATCCACATCATCATAAAGGTCTGTCACATCGGCTAACATGCCGAAATCGGCATAATAAAGCAACTGATTCGTGTGCATCCAGAAAATGTCCGGCATGGTATTACTCTCGGCAGAAGCCTCCAGCTTCGTCCAATACTCACTCCAGCTTGTAGCCTGTACATCAATCACTACATCAGGATGTTTGGCAGTATACGCATCACAAATAGCCTGCATCCCGGGACGCTGATAGACGTCCCATATTTGGAAAGTGAGATGAGTCTTTTTATCTGCTGAACTGCTGCACCCTATAAGCGACAGCAACAGGATCAATACCAAAATTACTGCTGTCATACGGGATAATTTTCTCATAACTCCACTCCTTTTCATAATATTTCAATGAAACTCCCCGCAGCAAGCTACGGGGTATCAGAGCGAGACTCACTTCGTTCGTCATTAGTTTGTTGCGCAGCAAGCTGCGGGGAATTAAACCCTCTTTGTGATTAAAAGTAAAACTGTGACTTCTACAGCCAGTAAAGCCAACAGCACAGGCAGCAGCACCGGACAGGAAGATACTGCCCCCGCGAGCAGCAGCATTACCACCGGAACCACATATTTCCGCGGATGATGCCACAGGTCGCTTTCAATCTTAATGCCCCGGATGGGATAAAACCATTCCAGCAGCACCGACAACACCGCGCTCTGCAGGGCAAAGAAAACAGCCCCTGCAATCATTTGGGCAGTGACGCTGCCGTTCTGAATCTTCCAGCTACAGAGGAATATTATATCTGCAGCCATATTACAAAGGAAGATAAACAGGCAGTATGGAATGCAAAAGCAACCTTTCTGCCCAGGCAGGAAACGGACTGCCTGCTCCAGATCAGGGTCACAGGACAGCAGGATACAGATTGGCGTATTTAAGGACAGAATCGCAAAACCCACCGGAACCACAGACAGCCCTGCCATTTCTCTTAAGAAATAAGGCAGTACCAAGGCGACGCACCACATCACAGCGGTATTGAGCAGATAATTCTTATGGCAGATCAGATACCGGAAAAAGTACCGCCAAAGTGTTGCCCTCTTTCTCTGCCGGACCGCATGACTTTTCCTGCTCATTACTGAATACGCTCGCTTTCGCTGGGGCAGCCTCTGGCATAAAGGGATGCCCGAAGGGTGTTTCTTACTCTCCTTCTGATAAAAAACGTATCCGTTTGCTCTCCATAAAATCCTATCATACTTCCTCCCCAGACAGCTTACGGCTCTGCTGTATCCGTTGTACCAGTATGGCGATTCCGACAGCCCCTTCATCCTCGCTTGACTTCATCTATGTATGCAAGTATTTTAACCCAAAGTGTGCAGAAACCAAACCGGCCAGTTCATCCAAATCCATGTTTCCATCATTTACGACTGAAACATAATTCTCTTTATGGCACTGCCTCCGTACTTCCCTGGCAAATAAAATATCTCTGTCCATCCAGTTTAAGAAAGCTGTTTCCTTATCACTGCACCCCTCCAATACCAAAGCAACAAAGTCTCTTTTTCTATAATGAGAGATCTGAAATTCTTTTGTAGGCGTAATGGAGATATAACGGCTGCCCGGAATGCCGGACTGTTTCATCAATTCCGGGAGATACGCTGCCCCTTCCGTAATAATGCCGCTTTTCCAGTCAATCCGCTTCAGGTCTGCTGCCACAAATTCAAAGATTTCCCTGTAGATGTCAAATTCATCCCTGCATTGGAGTATCGGTTCCCGCATCCAGATCTGCTCCGCATTCATGCCAGCTGCTTTCCTGCAGATAGGACATCTTCTCCGTGCACCTGCCTGCATATATCTATCCAAAAAATCATCTACCTTAAAATAGTATAAACCATATCTCCATGACAGAATTTCAGCCACGCTGCTTTTCCCGGCACAAGGGGAACCGCCGATATAGTATATATTCATCTCCTGCCCTTCTCTCCTTTAAGTCAAATGTCCATGCAGGCATGGCCGCTTGTTCACAGTCCCTTGCTCACTAAAATTTTATCAAATTTCTTCTCCGACAGGATTTCATGGGTCACAAGCTGCCCATCATAAAAAAGAGAGAAGGTTGTAAAGGGCGAGGGCGCATTCTGCGCATCCTCTCTGGTCTGGAGCTGTATCGATTGAAACACTGCGTTCCTGGATTTTGCCATCTCCTCTAGCAGCGGTACATACTTTGCCGTAAAGGGGCATTGGTTTGTGTAATACAGCACAAACCCTTCCGGCAAATCTTCATACCCGCGCACGCTATCCCGGAAACGGGGAAGCGGGGCGCTCTCCTCAAAGGGCAGGTACATCAGCTCGAAATAAGGCTCCGTCGTATCCGCTGTCTGAAATCCTTTATAGCCCATATACTTTGGGTCAGAGAGGAATCCCATTTTCTTTTTGGAGGACAGGATCACAAGCCCCTTTTTCCCCTGCGCTTTACTGTCGCGGATACATGCATCCAGCAGGAGGTTCGAGTATCCGTGCCCCTTGAACTGTCCGGATACCCACAGGCAGTCAATGTACATATAACCCTCCGCCTCGACAGGCGCCCATGCGTATTCCGCTGGGATATACTCAATGAAGCATTTTCCCCGGACATTGCCTTTTAAGAATACAAGTCCTTCGTCCAGACGCTCCTTAAGCCAGTTCTTTTTGGATATGACCTGAATATCCTTGTTATTGGATATGGCGCAGCAAATGTGTTCCTTATCAATATTTTCGTGTGTCAGTTTTACAAGTTCCATAATCGATTGTCTCCTCATGATAACTGCTTCAGTAATCGCTCCATATTTTCTCTACGCGGAATAATAATTTCTATATCTATCTCTGGATGAATACAAACATATGCTGTAAGCATATCCATTAAATTATCCTTTGATTGCATATAATCATCAATGATTACTTCATCACTGAATCCAAGCCGTTTCAAAATAATTGCTGATACAACGCCTGTACGGTCTTTACCTGCCGTACAGAAATACAGAACTCCGGATTCTGCATTCATGATCGTATCGATAATCTTCTCCATCTGTTCATCCACCATCTGTTGATATATAGTATGCAGATGCTCAAGCGACTTTGGAGTATCGCCGCCTCCTGTTACCGGGAGATGAAAGTATCTGAATCCTTTCTGTTCCTTAAGAATACATGGTTTTTCGGCTGCTTCTTCATCTGACCGCAAATCTACAATTGTGATGATATGATTCTCCAACAGCCACCGAATTTCCTTATCCGATAAATTCTCCGGAACATCACTTCTGATATATCGGATTTCCCCCGTAGGCAGCGCGCGCGTGTTTCGTGTTGATTGTAGTATTGAGCTCATAAATTTCGATTCCTCCCTGTTCGCAGTGCGTTATCTATAATCTACATGCCCGCTTGGCTCGTTGCTCGCGGGAATAAATGCTGACCCAGTTATGAAAGTTCAGCTTTCTTCATCCTAACCACCCCTGATAAAACGCGACCGCTCCCAACATTGCGCCTGCAGCCATCGCCGCCAATGTTACAACAATAATGATAGGATGCTCTTTCATCAGCTTCTCTAATTCTTTTAAATCGTTCATTGAACTTCTCCTCCTTTATCCCACAACGGAAATTTAGCAACTACTTAATCCTTTTCTGTTCTTGCAATCACCAACACAAAAACAAAGGAAATCCAACAACAATCCTTTCAAAATGCCGCCTGCAAAACCGTTTCTTTGAAATCCAATATCGCTCCATGAAAGATTTACCCATTTTAATACCAAAGCTAATATGATAATACCAACTACTTTATGAAGCACATTTTCTCCAATAGCCGTTTGATCTGTTTCGATCAGAAAATATTCTACAAACCTCACGGATAAACAAAGCGTGAATATTACAATGCACAAATGATCTGGTTTGTATTTTGTATTTCTCTCCATAATATAGTTACCTCGATCAACTGGATTTTTATCTCATTTCTACAATAATAGAGCCTTCCATAATCTTACTATCCTCAAGTAAACTGCCATACAGACTTTTTGAGACATCCTCGAAAGTTAAATTCTTATTGTCCGTAAGAACAGTATAATAACTATCTGATTCAGCGTTGGGCATTCTGCCGCTTAACTCCAATCTAAATTGATATGTTACACCATCACATTTCCATGTTCCGTTATCTATTTCATAATATGTGACTGTAATCCCGGCATCCTCTGACTTCTCATACGTTTTGACAATATCCGTTTTCCCACACCCTGTAAGCAGTGTCGCCAAAAGACCAATCAGAATCAACATCTTTTTCATCATCCGCAGCTCCTTCCTATTCTTGTAATATCCCTTCAGTGAAACGACAACTGGAAGTTATCTGTGGATATACATTCTTGACATTTCGGGTTCATCATTTCCCTGGACCAGACACAAAAATTCCCAACCATATCTCTCATAAAAGCCTGTATGGTCAGTAAGCAAATAAATCGGGGTTATCGCTTTCGATTTTAAATCATCTACAACCATATCAAGCAAATGTCCTGCAACTCCTTTGCAGCGAAATTCTTCCTCTGTATACACGGCGCAGACATTCGGTGCGAGGTCTTTTCTGTCATGAAAATCATTTTCAATTACTCCAAGACCTCCGATGATTCTGTCCTCATCGAAACAGAGATACTAGCCATACTCGGTTTCATTGTCAAGATATAATTCCATACATTCAAGGTACGCTTCCTGTGGTACTCCCCATTTGCAATGAAACCATTCGGCCGCCCTGTCCTTTAATTCTGGCTGCTGCCTTAAAGTGACATATTTATACTCTTTCATATTCTCCTCCATAAATTCTGGGTTGCCCTCTCTTTCTCTCTATAATCATTTCTGACGAACGGTTTATCAATTTTTGCATCAACCAGCATTCCATACTTCTTCGGATGCCGATATGCATTTCCGTGCACCTCTTTTTCACGATAATTGCGCAGCTGCTTTAAGTCAAGTTCCGCAATACAGATTCCTTCCTGTCCGTCTGCCTGCAAAATATTTCCTCTCTATTTCCGAATCCGTTTTATAATAATGGATCCTTCCCGCACTGTAATCTGTCTAATTCTATCCGCAAGCGTGTTTTTAATTCCTCTAATTCTTCCGGCATTTCTGGCAAATGAAACTTCCCTTTGATAACCTATTCCCCTGCCAAATTTATCGCTCCACCAAAGCATTACAGAGTCAAAACTGTCCTCTCTTTTTCTTATAAGCATGAACGGCAGTATTGATGATAGACAGCAGCACAAAAAGGCTTGTAAAGTTAATCCAAATATCCCTGTATGCTGTTTTTGCCAGTGGTTCCCGCAGTCCGGTAAACCAGACATATGCGAACGCTAACAACAAGGAGGGGATATACGCAGACACATATCTAAGAACCAAAGGCTTAACAGGCAGATTCGTACACAGTTCAAATGCTGCTATCCCAATCAAAAGAATCATAGCCCTGTCTAATTCGTGCCAGTTCCCGCTTGGATCTTCATAAGTACCATTGCAAAGATACAAAACACTGTTCAACAATGTGATTGCCGTGTATATCATCGAATAAACCGACACAATACGTATCCATTTTTTCTTATTCATTTTTCTTCTCCTATTTAAATCTTTCGAACAGTTGAAAAAAACATATTTTCCCCGGCAGCTTTGCTGCCAGGGATCAATTCCTTCTATGCAGAAACAGAAATATTCGTACCGGATTCCGACTTGGCGGCTTCTCCGGTTTTCGTATAGATTACCGGCTCTGTCTTAACAGCATCTGCTGTTTCTACAGGCATATTGCTTACCGTACCAGCCTGAGCCTGAGCCAGATCAGATCTATCACCCAGTATTGCCTTCCCGTTTTCACTGATGCTGACTGTATCTGTGTTCCCATTCCTGCTTTCCGCTATTCTCTTTTCCTGTTCCCCGCGTTCTTCTTTTCGCTTCCGGACAGCGTTTTCCTGCTCTGATTTCGCTTTTTCCCGCGCCTCCTTTGCTTCTTCCTTCATTCCCTTTTCAATTTTCTTCTGATAGTCCTCTGCTTTATCTGCGGTCTCACCAACATACCCCATTGCCCGCTCCATGACAGATGTATCGCCTCTCCTTTCTGCTTCCTGGTAGACGCGGAAAGGCGTATTCATCATTTTCATATTCATGCTTGCCCCTGCAAGGCCTTCCATCGTTTTCGCATGCATAATGATCCCTCCCTTGATTTATGCCAGCCGGGAAAATTCAGAATGCTGCTTCCGGTACGTATCATTGTCCTTCTGGCTTAATTCCTGCTCTACCTGCGCCAGTTTTTTCTCTAGCTCCCGGATCTTTCTTTCATCCCCGGAGGCCGACCGGATCTGCTGCTCCAGCTCCCTTTTCTTCTCTTTCAGTTTTTCGATCTCCCGGTCTACCTTATCTGTATTGCCGATACAAACTTCTGCCGGCTTTCCCTGGCTGTCCCCGTCTACCTTAGGCTTTTTACCATCTGCTTTCTCTGCTTTCGGTTCTTCCTTTCCATCCGCACGGTCTGCTTTATCCGGATCTTCAAAAAAGATTTTCCGGCCGCCGTTCTCGTCTTGTCCTATCCGGTACAGTCCGACGGGCTCCTTCCCCGACTTTTCACTTCTGATGTATACATCCTGTGGTTCAGACAGCTTACCTGATCCTTTTTCTTCTGCAGCTTCTTTTGTTTCCTTTGCTTCTTTTGCTTTTTCCGCTTTCAGGGCTGCCTGCTTCTCCCTCACCCTCTCTGCGTAGTCGGTTTTAGACTGCGCGTAATTTCCATTGATCTGCATTGCCATAAGTATGTTTCTCCTTTCATTTGATATTGCCGGGTAACTGTTTTACATTTGCAAACAGCTCCCTTTTTTGGTTTTCGACAGCGAGAAACGGCAGGTTAATCCACTTGCTGTGAGATGCTTTCTGGATGCTGTGGGATGATCAGCAGCACCTGCAGGATAAATACATTCCCCTGTGTCTCTATACTCATGGCGCCGCCATATTTTTCGGCTACCTTTTTTACATTTGACAGACCTGTCCCTTTTTTGAACGCGCCTTTCCCATGGAAGCTGTTCTCCACTTCTATCATAAGGAAATCCCCCTGGATACGCCCGGACACATGGATAAATCTTTCTATACCCGCATCCGGACTTTTCACTGCCTGAATCGCATTATCCAGTGCATTTGACAGGACAATGCAGATATCAATGTCCTTAAGGTCACAGGGGTAAGGCAGAAGAAGGGAGCAGTCCACATCTATCCCCATACTTTGGGCAATCCCCAGCTTGTTTCCCATCAAAATATCCGCTACCGGGTTATTGGTGCTGCAGGGGAATGACATTTTTTCTGCCATATCATCCATATCTTCCATATAGGTTACAGCTTCCTCCACGTTCCCGCTCTGCAAGAGATTTTTTACCACTGTGATGTGGTTCCTGATGTCATGGCGGAATGACTTTGTTTCATCGTAACGGGTCTTCGCCTCCTCTACATACTGATTCAGGAAATGTTCTTCCTGCTCCAGTAATGATAATTCTGTGCTAAGGCGGAAATTCTGCTGCAATTTCTTATAAGAGAACAGGATGCAGAACACACTTAAAAGTCCAAAAAACTGCATGACGAGTAGCTGCCAGTGGTTGAACAGATACATGTAAGGTTCTTCCTCCCCTATAAGCTCATACCCGTACTCAAATGCGATCGTATTAATGTACTCACTCATAATAAAGATCATCAGGATCGGGATGAAAACCAGAAACATCTGCTGCATTTCCGCTGCTGTATAATAGGAAAAATAGCGGTATACCATATAATAACAAAACCCTGCCAGCAAAAGTGACGCCGCCTCGCTGCCCAGCATGACCGCGATGCCTGCCGTACCATGGAAAAATTCCGGTCTCCATGAATATAAAAGACCCGTCAGGGAGTTCACAATCCCAAAGCAGAGCAGCATGATTTCATTCATCAATGCCGCATACAAAATAGAAAACTTAAAATCCGCGCGACAGACCAACCTCCCGTATACCGTAAGAAGGAATACAAACACCACGAAGCCCGTTATCGTGCCGACTGAAACAAAATCATTGACAACCACCGCACATACTGCAAACAGGAAATAAAATGGAATCCATATTTTCTTTTTCAAGATTTTTGCCAGAAAATACAGCTGGATAGATATCTCGGTAACACCCATAATATATCTGTTAAAAAAGTCTAAATACTCAGCCATTCTACCTCCCATTCGAATCTCAGATGTTCTTCATATACTGCAGAACAACGCCGGAGAACTCCTTGCTCCGCAGCCGTGATACGGGAACCTCTTTGCCGTTATCCATATAGGCAGTCCCGTTTTTATAACCTTTTAAGTGCTTCAGATTGATGAGATAGCTCCTGTGGCATCGGAAAAAATGGCCTCCCAGCTTCGTTTCCAAATTCTCAATCCGCTCATAATAATCAAGAACTTCGCCTGATACCAGATTCAGATATATTTTCCGGTCTATGATCTCACAGAAGACAATCTCATCCTTTCGGATAATACGCCCTTCATACCCCTTCTGTATGAGCAGGCTGTCCTCACCGACGCTGTGCATGGAAGCTAACAGGCGCTCCATGGTTCTCTCAAACTGTTTTTCTTCCACCGGCTTGACCAGATAATCGTAGGCCTGCACCTCAAAAGACTGAAATACCATCTCTTTCAGTACCGTAATAAAGATCAGAAATCCCTGAAACTTATCCGCCCTCAGTCTCCTTGCTGTTTCCATACCGTCGATATCCTTCATCTGGATATCCAGAAACAGGATGTCGATCTGCCCGTCGTAGTTCAGCAGCTCTTCGCCGCTTAGAAATGTCCGAAGGCTGATCTCTCTGTTCTTTTTACGAAAAAAATCGGAGACCAGTAACCTTATATGATCGGACATCTGTTTTTCATCATCACAGATTGCAATATGGATCAAGATGCCACCTCCTAATTATCATCAAAACAGACATTTTATTATATCCTATCCAAAACGACAAAACAATTTGATTGCCGTGAAATGTTTATCTGCTAACGTGAAATGCATTATGACGAAGCACTCTTCATTTCCGCTTATCATCTGATACATTGCCCGACATGTATCCATACCTCTTTCTATATTTCAGGAGCATGAAAAATGACAAACCAAGCGCCATCAGTTCCGCCGCCGGCGTTGCCAGCCAGATCCCGTTCACGCCAAGGATCAAAGGAAGCACGATCATCGTAATCAGCATAAATACGAACGATCTGGAAAATGCGAGGACAGCCGAAACAATTCCGTTGGATAATGCGGTAAACATCCCGCTGGCAAAAATATTAAATCCAATAAAGAACAACGCAGCCGTACATATCCGGTTTCCTGTTACCGCCAGATTATACACCGGATTATCCGTTCTGGCAAATACGGATACCAGCGGCCTTGTCATCACAAAGGAAGCCGCAGCCGTAATCACAGAAATCACCGCGATCACTTTCATACTCAACCCAACCAGCTTTTTCAGTTTTTCGTGGTTCTGTTCTCCGTAATAGAAGCTCAGCATAGGGGCAACCCCGTAAGAATATCCCGTATACAGGGAACTTGCAAACATCAGCACATACATGATGATGGTAACGGCCGCAACTCCGTCTTCTCCCACGTAATGCAGCATCGTCCAGTTGAACATCATTGTAACAATACCTGTAACAAGTGCCGTCGCCATCTCGGAACATCCATTTGAAGCCGCACTCCCAAGAACCCTGATTCGGAATACCGGTTTCTTAAAATGCAGCAAGCTCTTTTTCCGGCTGAAGACAAACAGACCGGCAACCGCAGTTACAGAATATCCAAGCCCCGTTGCAACAGCCGCGCCGCCGATCCCCATATCCAATCCGGCAATAAACACATAATCAAGCGCCATATTCAAAATGCCGCCCGTCACAGAACAGATCAGGGAAAGGACCGCCTTTTCGCTGGCAATCATATAAAGCGTAAAGTTGTTCATCAAAAGGATCGGCACCGTGAAGATCAGATAACGGCTCAGATATTCCACACAGTATCCCTCTACAGCCGGAGAAAGGTTCATCCCGGCAAAAATAAAATCCATTGCCAGATACCCTGCCACGCACATGACAAGTCCTACAATAACATTTACGATAATCAGAAAAGTAAAATCTTCTTTTGCTTCATCCGTTTTCTGCTCTCCCATTTTTTTCATAATGACCGCGCTGCCTCCGGTGGCGAGCATAGTCGAGACTGCCGTGACAAGCTGGATCACCGGCGCCGTGAGATTGATCGCTGAAAGCGCGTCTGTACCGATCAGGTTTGACACAAACAGGCCGTCAACCATTGTATAGAAGGACATAAACACCGTCATGGCAATCGTCGGCACGGCAAATATTACAATATTTTTCAGAGTTACGGGCTTCTCGTAAGCATTTGAGTTCTCCATAAATTTTTCCTCCAGTCACCTTGTATTTTCTTCCTGTATACGGTATCATAGACCGTACAGTAACAGTACGGTCAAGAATATTTTGAAAATTTAACGGATTTTATGGAGACAGAGAAATGAATAAGAAAAGCCAATTGCTTACCATCGGACAATTCGCCGCCCTTCATGGCATAAACAAAAAAACATTGATGTGGTATGATGAAATCGGTTAACCTGGACAGAATCGATTCTTTTCGGATTCCGGTTATATTTTTATTTTGATTTCTATTTCTGTATCCGGCTTCTCAATGATAAATTCTTGAAGTTTTTGATATCCAACAGCTGCCTCATGGTAAGCCTTCCATACCTGAAACAGATCCCCCCCAGATTGTCCGAAAATTGCATTAATCTAACAATCAAATTTGAATTTATGCACTAAAAAAACAGGTATTCCCAGATCCTCTCACGAATCTTTTACCTGACCTTGAAAACTGAATAAAATACACAATTTTTATGCTGCTTCTCCTTTTTCCCTTTCTTTGGTTCTTTCCCAGGGCCTTCCGGCACTTCCGGATTCCACCATGCTGCTTTATTCTCCAACATATCTTTGTTGAATTTTCTTAACACTTTTATGACGAAGTACCGCTCAGAAAAATTCTTCTATTAGGCACTTATAAATTATTTTTAGCGCAAAATGGCAAAATTTCTGCATGGAAAAAAGGCTTATGCCAAGGCAGGTATAAGCACAAGATTTTTGATAGCAAGTCCTGCAGCAATGACTTCTTTGCCATAGGCTGTTGGAAAATATTTATAAGTTCCCGGAATTCGTTCAATGATTCCATGGAGACGAAGTCTCTTGAATATTCTGGACATAGCAGAGGAACTTATCTCTCCCAGATATTGGCGGATGGCTTTTCCCTGCAGGAAATGCAAAACTATTCCGGTTTATCCGGGTTAGGAAATAATTTGTGTACTTTATTCAGTTTTCAAGGTACATTATTTTTATTATAATCACTCACTTAATTTGCGAATTCATCTACCTATTAGATTTATTCATCAACTTATTTTCGGACAGTCTCCCCAGAGCTTTCCTGTATCTGTATTTATTTTATCTGCTTTTCTGCCAGCATGACCTTGCACCGCTTTTTATAACATGCAATCCCGTATTTGAGGATATTCTCTACCCCGTCGTCTTCAAGGTCATCTTCATATCTGGTATACTCGATCTGTTTTAATGCTTCTCTGCAAGCAGCATCCAGATCTCCGTCGTGTGCATATTTCACCTCTATGATAATCCCCATATCCCCGGTATCCGGTTCCGCAAGGATATCTGCATATCCCTCTCCCATTTCCCGGTTGGAAGTAATTCCCCATCGGTTCTTCACACCTAAAATTCCAAGCAGAACGCCATGGTAAAAGCTCTCTTTCATGTCAGTTCTTACAGCCGTATCCCGGATACTGATGGTCTTCCTTAAATAATCAGTGAAAATCTTTTCTACGTTTTCTGCATTCTCATTCTGCAGAGCATCACAGAAGCGGTTCAGCGTATCTCCGTCTTCCCGGACATTATCTTTAAAGAATTCCATGATCTGCGTCACATAAATATCCCGGATCTCCAGATTGGGGATTGCCAGCTTCATCTGCCTTCCCTCTGCCTTCCCACGCTGGGTCAGATAACCAGTGGTAAAAAGCAGGCTCCAGATATTATCAATCGTCTGGTAAATCTCCGAATAAGTGAGCTCCTGATGAATTTCTTTCATAATGACTTCCCCTGCCACCAAACGTTCAATCTCCCGTTTGGTCGTAGCATTTGCTGATTCCTGAATAAATCTCTTCACTGCATCATTGCTGCTGGTATTGATCCAGTAGTTTTCTGGCTGCACATGAGGCTCGCTCCTGATCCTGTCACAATGGTTCAGCACATCCCACGGACAGTACACTTCCTCATTTCCAAATTGGTATCCGTCATACCACCTTTTTACTTCCTCGTAATGATCGGCCACCTCATAATACTCCAGAAGTTCCCTCACCTCTTTGTCTGTAAAGCCAAAGTATTCATCAAAACGCTCATCTGCAATCGTCAACACCTTCAGATTATTTAGCCCAGTAAAGATACTCTCCTTTGAAATCCGAAGGCATCCGGTCAGCACCGCTAATTTCAGGCTATTGTTTGTTTTGAGTACCTCTCCCAGCAGGCTTCGGATCAGGGAGATCATCTGATCATAATATCCGTTCGCATGGGCTTTTGCCAATGGGACGTCATATTCATCTATCAGCACGATCACTTTTGTACCATAATGTTTTTCCAGCATTCCTGATAGCCGTCTTAAGCTGCTGCCAAGCGTGCCTTCATTCATATTATCATCCAAAAGTTTTCGATATGCTGCTTTATCATGCTCATTCAGCTTTTCACTTTCCAGAAGGAAATAATATCTCGCCGCCGCGTCAATAATAACCTGGGCTGCCATTTGATAAGCTGTCTCATAGACCCGCGCGTCAATCCCTTTCAGGGAAACTGAAATAACCGGATATTTCCCCATATGTTCCTCACAAAGCGCGGTTTCTTTTGAAATATCCAGCCCGTCAAAAATACGCTTATCCCCATCCACCCTGAAAAAGTGTTCCAGCATACTCATATTCAGTGTTTTTCCAAATCTTCTGGGGCGGGTAAATAAATTTACCGCTCCCCAGTTATGGAGTAATTCCACAATAAGCCCTGTTTTATCGATATAGTAAAAATCTTCTTTCCTAAGTTCTTCAAAATTTTCAATCCCAATCGGAAGTTTCTTCTTTCGCATCTCCATCTCTTTCCACGCTCCTTCCATCCTCCTTAAGCCATTGCCTGCCTTAGATTATTAAATACATTATAGCAACTAAGCAGCAGCTTTTCCATAGAAATCTTCCGGTTCCCGAAGCTCCCAGCCTGCTCCACTACCAGATCCTGATTCTCAAGGAGAAGGCGGCCTCTACCATGCCAGTTCCAGCTTATGACAGATATAGTCCGGCACTTCCTGGTCGGAAAGTTCTTAAAAGCAATCACAAGTTGCAATCCGGCTATTTCAAAGGAAGTTTGACAAAGAATGTCGCCCCTCCCCCATCCGTATCTTCACAGCCTACGCTGCCGTTCATCATTTTTGCAAGCTCATCTGCTATACTAAGCCCTAATCCAAAATTTGATTTATCTGTCCTTGATTTGTCGGCGCAATAGAAACGGTTAAAAATATACGGCTTATCATCTTCCGAAATGCCTCTTCCGTGGTCGGTTACGAAAAATGTGATATGTTTTGCCGCTGCTGCCGTTTTAATTTCGATTTGCTTATTGTTTATGGAATGGTGAATTGCATTGTCCATAAAAATTGTCAAGATCTGAAAAAGCCGTTCTCTATCTGCACAGAATTTAGGATAACTGCTTTCACTGATTTCCAAGCGCAGGCGGATTTTTTACTGATACAGATTGGTTCATAAGCTTCATATAAGGAGATTAACAATGTATCTATATCAATGATATTTTTGCATAATGTCCATGATTTCGCATCAGAAGAAGCCAGAAGCAGCATATCCTTGACCAGTTTCGACATTCTCATGCATTCATTGTCTAATATTTTAACAGATTTTCTAAATTCAGTATTATCTATTTGTAATTGTTCCAGCTTCTCTGCGTTTGCCAGAATAACGGCAAGCGGCGATTTTAATTCATGCGAAGCGGAAGCGATAAAATCCTTCTGGCTTTTCAACATTACTTCCGTTGGTTCTAATGCTTTCTTGATTAGAAAATGGCTCATAATCGTCACGGCAATAAGAGAAAGAAACCACAAAGAAACATAGAGGAAAGCCTGTTTTGTTAAAATATCAAATAAGGACTGCTGCCTGTAAATCAACGACAGGTGGTAAGCCGTGTTATTTGGCATTACAATCGTTGCAAGTATCCCTAAATATTCGTCATTTCTCGTTCCATGAAACTCAAATATACCGCTTTGGTCTGTAGCCGGCTTACTATCATTTGTGATTATGAAAGTATCTTCTTTATCAGTCTGTATGCGGAAACGCTCCAAAAGAGTATCTGCATCCGTAGGAAAGTCAGAATCTGTCTGGTATATCATCTTTCCAGAGGTATCTTGAATACAGCAGAATATAGAATGTCTGTACTCATGGTAGAAATCCGCATTCGATTGCTCCATGTGGATATAGTTTTTTGAAATGGACACCATGACACAACTGATATGCAAAGCCAAAAATGTGACTGCATCACAGAAACAATAATACAAAAATGTTATACTGTCATCAGACAAAAGAAAGGAAGGTAATGATTATGTCCATACTTATTGTAAACAAAAACAACTTTGATTCTGTTAAAAACAGTGATAAACCCGTACTTTTAGATTTTTATGCAGACTGGTGCGGCCCCTGCCGCATGGTATCTCCCATCGTGGATGAGATCGCAGAAGAAAACCCCCAGTATCTGGTAGGCAAGATCAATGTGGATACTGAACGGGAACTGGCACAAAGATTCCGCGTGTTAAGTATCCCCACCTTGGTTGTGATCAAAAATGGGGAGGTCGTCCATCAGTCCGCAGGCGCAAAGTCAAAAGATGATATTCTCGCCATGCTAAAGGGTTAACTTACGAAGGCGTTTCTTATCAAGGATCGTGACGCCGCCTCTGGAAACTTTCACGATCCCTTCACTGGCGAAATATTTCAGCATTCTGGATACAACTTCACGGGCAGATCCCATATATCGGGCAATCTGCCCGTGTGTCAGTATAATCGTATCCGAACCCGTCCTTACTGCCTCATCAGAAAGGAAAATTGCCAGCCTCCTATCCATACTCATGAACAAAATCTGCTGTATGACCCACATTACATCAGAGAATCGGCTGACTGCGGTTTCCAGCGCAAATATCCGGACATCCGGGTTCCGTTCAGAGACTGCCGCAAAAGCGGAACCGCTGATCACACAACATTCACTGTCCTCCTCCGCGTCCACAAATACCTCAAATGTAACGGCTGACAGGACACAGGACGCTGACAGCATACACAGATCGCCTTTCTGCAGACGATACAGCGTGATATCCTTACCTTCTTCTGACATAATATAAAGACGAAGGCTTCCCGAACGAACAAGGATCACACCGGAACATTCACTGCCGTCATGGATATTCTTTCCCTTCGGATATGTAATACCGTAAGAGTTCCGGCAGATATACTCCCTGTCCACATCCGAAATCTTCTCCCAAAAAGGGAAGATCTCCCTATAAATAGATTCAAATACAATTTCCGGCATTCCGTCTCTCCCTTCGACTGATCTCAATGAAAAAACTGGTTTCCTGAGTGCAGCGTTAGCTTTTCACCTGATATCCTATCTATATGTGTTTCCAGACTGCCTGATGCGCTCCTCCAAGACAAGAACCACCCCGAAAACCGAGGGTATGAGCCGATACTATCTGGAATAGGTCATGACCTTTATTGACCAGAATTTACATACCGATATTTCCGTTGCGGATATTGCAGACTCCTGTAAAATTCACCGTAATTACCTTGGGAAGATTTTCCGGGAAAATCTAGGTACAAGCCCCCAGGAGTTCCTGATTAATTTCCGGATGAAGAAGTCTGTCCAGCTTCTAACGGCAACAAAACTATCTATTAAGGATATCGGAAATGCGGTGGGGTATCCGAACCAGCTGCACTTTTCAAGAGCCTCTAAATCTGTGTATGGCATGTCCCCGAGGGAATACCGGTCCAGGCATTATCGGGGCCGCTTAATTAAGTTCTTAAATATTCTGAGGCATCTGACTCTGTCAGATGCCTCAGAATGTGTTTGAAAATTCATTTATAATTCTTTAATTTCCTTCATTTTGACTTTTTGCGTTTTAACGCGTATACTATATTCATAGTTTATTAGGAGGTATTACTTTATGGGATGTCTGGGAAACATACTGTGGTTTATGTGCGGGGGCTGCTTAAGCGGGCTCAGCTGGGCACTCGCCGGATGTCTGTGGTGTCTTACGATTGTCGGTATTCCGGTGGGACTTCAGTGCTTTAAATTTGCGTCCCTGAGTTTTTTCCCTTTCGGAAAAGAGGTTATATATGGAGGCGGAGCCGGCTCCCTGCTTCTTAATATTATCTGGCTTTCCATATCCGGACTCTGGCTTGCAGCCGAATCTGCTGTGATTGGTACGGCCTTATGTATCACAATTATCGGCATTCCGTTCGGACTGCAGCATTTCAAGCTGGCACGACTGGCGCTGATGCCCTTCGGAGCAGAGTTGGGGACGGGGCATTTTTAAAAATGCCCCGTCCCCAACTTCTTCCTTACCGGAGATGCCAGATATCCCGGTTGTATTCTTCAATTGTACGATCCGAGGAAAAGTAACCCGCCATGCTGATATTTACCAGGCTTCTTTTTGCCCATTCCATTGGATTCAGGGCATAATCTGCAATTGCCTGCTCCTTCCGGACGATATAAGCATTGAAGTCCGGCAGTGTCTGGAACCAGTCCTTATTTGTCAGTTCTTTTTGGAGACGCTCCAGTTTTTCCTGTGTCCCATACTCTGTCATGATCTCACTTGTAAGGAAGTCTATCGCTCTTCTGATATTTGCGTCCGTATCATACCATTCTCTTGCGCTGTAATCCCCATGTGCGTATCTGCGGATTACCTGGCGGCTGCTTTGTCCAAAGATGTATATGTTCTTTTCTCCTACCGCTTCGGCAATCTCTACATTCGCACCATCCAATGTGCCAAGTGTCAGCGCTCCATTCAGCATGAATTTCATATTGCCTGTACCGGAAGCTTCTTTGGACGCAAGACTGATCTGTTCGGACAGGTCGCACGCAGGAATCATCTTTTCTGCAGCCGTAACATTATAATTTTCTACAAACACAATCTGCAGCCACTGGGAGACTTCCTGATCATCTTCAATTACCTTTGACAGAGTTAAAAGCGCATGGATAATATCCTTGGCAATGGTATACGCCGGCGCTGCCTTTGCGCCAAAGATTGCTGTAACAGGAATCTTCGGCATATGCCCGGATTTGATTTCAAAATATTTATGAATCAGATACAAAAGGTTGAGCTGCTGTCGTTTATATTCATGCAGACGTTTTGACTGGATCAAGAACATGCAGTCTGGATTTGTACGGATCTTCTGTGTATGCCCAAGCCACTGTGCCAGTGTTTCTTTGTTTTCATGCTTAATCTGTGCAAGCCTTTTTAATACCTCCTCGTCCCCTGCAAAATCCTTAAGTCTTTCAAGCTCTGATGCATTCTTTTTATAGCCCGGACCAATAAGCTCCTCTATCAGGTCTGCAAGCTTCGGGTTACATTTCAGAAGCCAGCGCCGGAAGGTAATTCCATTGGTTTTATTATTGAATTTTTCAGGATACAGACTGTAAAACCGGCTCAGTTCACTGTTCTTGAGTATTTCTGTATGAAGCGCCGCCACTCCGTTTGTGCTGTGGGTAAAATGAATGTCCATGTGTGCCATATGGACTGTTTCACTAGCATCAATGATGGCTGCTGAGGCATCCTCTGTCCTTTCGCGTACAATCTCGTCCAGCTTTTCGATTATGGGCACCAGCTGCGGAACGACTGTATTCAGGTAGTCCTTTGGCCACTTTTCCAGCGCTTCTGCAAGAATGGTATGGTTAGTATATGCACATACCTTTGTCACGATTTCCACCGCTTCACCGAAATCGATTCCCTCTTTACCAAGAAGACGGATCAGCTCCGGAATCACCATGGAGGGATGGGTATCGTTGATCTGGATTGCCGCATAGTCATACAGGTCATGCAGATTACTGCCGCGTTCTACACACTCCTCCAGTATCATCTGCGCGCCTGCACTGACCATGAGATATTGCTGATAGATCCTCAGGAGCCTTCCCGCCTCATCACTGTCATCCGGATAGAGGAATAGTGTCAGATTCCTGGAAATATCGTCTTTATCAAAGGATATGCCTTTGCTGATTACGGATGGATCAACCGTATCCAGATCAAACAGGTTCAGATAGTTGGTACGTCCTTCATATCCGGTAACTGCAAGCTGATACAGCCTTGCAGTATAGTCTCTGCCCGCAAGTGACACCGCATACGTCTTACCGGTTTTTCTTGCCCAGTCCCTGCCGCCCAGCCAGAAGTCCGGCAGCTCTCTCTGTGACTGGTCTTCAAATCTCTGCCGGAACAGACCGCAATGATACCGGAGACCGATTCCATCTCCCGGAAGATTCAAGGTGGCAAGGGAGTCTAAAAAGCAGGCCGCCAGCCTGCCCAGCCCGCCATTTCCAAGACCTGGCTCCGGCTCGGTCTCCTCAAGCTCTGCCATTGATTTTCCGTGGGCGTTCAGACAGGACTTTACTGCATCATACAGCCCCAGGTTGATCAGGTTGTTGCTCAGCAGTTTTCCGATTAAAAATTCAGCGGATATATAGTATAATTTACGTCCTTCTACAGACCTGGCCCGTTTCTTACTTTCCTCTTCTGTAATGCAAAGCAGAGCAGTATACAGCTCTTCATAAGAACACTGTTCAATCTCTTTTTTACAAATGTTTATTAAAGTATTCTCAATCTCTTTCACACCTTTGACTTTCATCATGAAAAATCTCCTTCCGCCTAAATTACTCCTTAATATAATATGATACAAGCGCCAAAAAGTCATGCGTTTCATACTTGCATGAAAAAGCATGACCTGTTTACGCTTACATCATATTATTATCACAATTGTTTCTGAAATACTTGCGCAATCCTATTAAGAAATTGTATAATCCTATCATAATTTACACAGGAGCAATAAAACACTGGATATGAAAACTATTAAGAATAATACGCTTGTACGGGATTCTGCATATCAGGAAACAAAGCGGCATACTGATGCAATGTTTGCATATAATATCTATCCCTGTACGATTCCTGACGATTTTGCTTTTGTCCCCATTCACTGGCACAATAGTATGGAAATCATCTATGTAAAGCATGGAACCGGAATCGTCCGGATAGATTTTGAAACCTACGCAGCAGAAGCCGGCGATATCTTTTTTATATTGCCGGGACATTTACACGGGCTCGGGAATATCAAGAAGAAACGAATGGAATACGAAAATATTATTTTTGACATGAATTTTCTCGGAAGTGACAGAGTGGATCTCTGCAGCCAGAAATACCTCCAGCCTGTCATAAACGGAAAACTGATTTTCCCCTCCCGCATCAGAAAAGAGGATCCCGTCTACCCGTCTGCTGCCGCATGCCTGGATGCTTCGGACCGGTTATGTTCCTTACGCCCTGCCGGCTACGAGCTGGGCGTAAAGGGACATCTGATGATCCTTTTCTCTATTATGATTCAAATGACAGTGAAACAGGAAAAAGAGCCTGTTAATGATAAAAATATCGAAAAACTGAAGACTGTACTTCTGTACATTGAACAGAAGTATGACCAGAAGCTGACGGTAGAGCTTATGGCTGAGAAATGCGGATACAGCGCCAGCCACTTTATGCGTTGGTTCAAAGAGGCTGCCGGATCTGGATTTGCCGGCTATCTGATTGAATACCGCCTTAGCAGGGCTGCCCAGGATCTCCGCAGTACGAATGATACCATTCTAAAAATTTCGGAAGCAAACGGATTTGACAATCTTTCAAATTTTAACCGTTTATTTAAAAAGAAATTTGGAATGACGCCTGGTCAGTTCCGTCGACAGAGCTTTAGTCCGCCCCCTAAATGAGGGCGTATTTTCTATACCTCTAGGATGCACCTACTTTTTTGCGCCGTTCCGCAAGCTGGGCTGCGAATATGTTTTGTGTAATTTTCTCCTGATCATCCTCAGTAAGCTCTAAAAACTTGCAGCCGTATTCATACTTCCCATCCTCTCTTTCTATGATGCGCAGTACCTGGCAGTACATGGAAGATATGGGCCTGTCCTCAAGCAGCTGTACCTTCAGCAGGAATTTATCACCTTCATGATATCTGCACTCCGAGCTGACGCACGCCCCTCCCACACTAATATTCAGCATTCTGCACGGCTTTTCCCCAATCTCCAGTCCACTGAACATCGTAACAGTTGCGTCAAGATCCGTGCTCAGCCGGAAAAAGGCACGGTCATTTCCTATTTTGGTTACAACCAGTTCTTCTGTCTTCCATATGTGTTTATCCCTGGGTGTAATGACTCCCTCCATATAAACCGCTTTCTTTTCATGATCACTGTATCCGCGGATCCTGACGCGAAGAGGTTCGCTGTCCTCCTTCGGAATCTGCATTTCAGAATATTGATATAATTCCGCTGTATTTTTCCACAATCCCTGTATTTTTGCAACAAAAAGAAAACAGCCGTCAAAATCTGTCACCTCCACCCGCATGCCCGAATAGTGATGCAGCTCTCCGCCATTGTCTGTTTCCTCAGTTTTAACAGGCTCCTTTTGATTCCTCATCCCAAACAAATTAAAAAACTTCATAAACCTTCCTCTCTCATTAATGCTGCATGACATACCATTTTCATTCTTTCACCACTTTAGAGCATCCTTCAGCCTTTAAGTAAACGCTTATTCACTCTATTGGCTGTATAAATTATACCCTACTCTGTTTCCAACGGCAATACTTTTCTTGCATTCCGCTTACAGCATATTTCCTCTTTGGTTACTGTTCACTCCGTGACCAGCAGCCTCCGCAAATCCATCTAAAATTCGCTCCGCGAATGAGATTTGCTCTTTCCCGAATCACTTTCTTACGGTCTGTGCAGCGAATGCACAGACCTGTGTGAACAGCGGCTTAATGAATCAAAAACATATCGTTTATTGCGACAGATATTGGACATATCCCCCACAGTATGATAAAATGATACAAACGTCAAAAGGTCATGCGTTTCATGCTTGCATGAAAAAGCATGACTCCCCGACGCGTAAAACACCGAGAAGTAGCCATTTTTCGTAGAAAAATGAGCGGATTCGAGGTGTTTTAGGATTGTGAGAGTGCGTAAGCACAGAACAATCCGTGTATCAGAAGCGCCAAAATACCTTTTGACGCTTACATCATAAAATAAAGATAATTACAGAAATATACAGGAGGTTGCTATGCGAAAAATAAATCAAGGATTAGCCTGTCTTTTAACAGCCTTTCTATGTGCCGTGCCCCTCTTTCCCCTCCCGGCTTCTGCCCAGGAGAATGCAGCGGTTCAGCCGGTTCAGCCGACGGCGCGTCCAACACAGCCGGTTCAGCCGGCAGCCCGTCCCACGCAGCCCGTACAGCCGGTTCAGCCCGGAGGGCCATGGAGAAGAACTGTCAGGGACAGAGGTTCTTTTTACAATCCCCTTACAGATAATCTGCAAAGAGGAAGCCGGCAAAATACACAGACCCAGGCTGCGGACATGACATCTGCATCAGACGGACCGGTAATCACGGATCAGACAGAACCCTATGAAGATAAGATTGTCCTTAAATGGAAACAGGTAGAGGGCGCCAGCGGGTATGAAATCTTCCGCAGTCAGAAAGAGACCGGAACTTATACAAAGATAAAGTCCATTTCCGGCGCTGCTGCTGTGGAATGGACAGACGAAAATCTGAAAAAAGGTGAAACCTATTATTACAAAATCAGGGCGTACAGGGAATCCGGCGGAAAGAAAACGTACGGAAAATTCTCGAATATATACAAAAAAGGAAAAGCCGGCTGGGTTTACAAGGACAATAAGAAGCTGTACTATAACTCCCAGGGAAAGCTGGTAACAGATGTAAGCGGACTGATCGGCGAGCAGTCGTCCTATGTCCTCATGGTCAATAAGCAGGAAAATGTAGTGACTGTATATGCAAAGGACGATGGAACAGATTCCTTGATTCCGGTAAAAGCATTTATCTGTGCAGCCGGAGAAGACACGCCGACCGGAACCTTTTATACACCCCAGAAATACAGATGGCTTCTTTTGGTTGGTCCCTGTTATGGGCAGTGGTGTACCGGAATACAGGGGGATATTCTGTTCCATTCCTCCCCTTATAAGACCCAGGATAACAAGGATCTTGATATAGCAGAATACAACAAACTGGGGACTACCTGCTCACACGGGTGCGTCCGGCTGAAAGCAGGAGATGCAAAGTGGATCTACGATAACTGCGCAATTAATACACAGGTTGTCATTTACAGCAGCTCTGACCCGGGGCCACTTGGAAAGCCAGTGGCAGAACAGCTTGACTCTTTCCATACATGGGATCCGACAGATCCCAATATGTCTTCGGAATGTCAGAAGAGACACTGCCATTGAGTATACACAAAGGTTCTCCCATAATTCTTGTCTGCGGGATTGCGAGAGCGCGTCAGTACAGATCAATCCGTGTATCAGAAATGTTAAGAGGAGAGGAAAATGGAACAGATATCATTATTTGACAGCAGCAGGCAGACGGCGCCTCTTGCAAATCGGATCCGGCCTCAGACGCTTGAAGAATTTGCGGGTCAGGAGCATCTTCTAGGAAAAGGGAAGATGCTCCGGGCGCTTATTGAGCAGGATCAGATATCCTCCATGATATTCTGGGGACCGCCCGGCGTCGGGAAGACTACGCTTGCCAGTATTATTGCAGGACGGACATCGGCTGACTTTATTAATTTCAGCGCCGTGACAAGCGGAATCAAAGAGATTAAGGAGGTCATGAAGCAGGCTGAGAACAGCCGGAAAATGGGAATCCGCACCGTTCTTTTTGTGGACGAAATACATCGGTTCAATAAAGCACAGCAGGATGCATTCCTTCCTTTTGTAGAAAAGGGAAGCATTGTTCTCATTGGCGCTACAACAGAAAATCCTTCCTTTGAGGTAAACGCCGCACTGCTCTCCAGGTGCCGCGTATTTGTATTAAAGGCGCTGGATAACAAAGATATTGTAAAACTTCTCCAAAACGCCCTTAAAAGTCCGGCAGGGTTTGGCGACCAGCATGTGAAGATTACAGACAGGCAGATCGAGGCGGTTGCGGCATTTTCGAACGGCGATGCCAGAACTGCGTTAAATACACTGGAAATGGCGGTTTTAAATGGCGATATCCATGCAGAGGGGATTCTTGTCACCAATGAGGGACTGGAGCAGTGTATCAGTAAAAAATCTCTTTTATATGATAAAAATGGGGAAGAGCATTATAATCTCATATCAGCCCTTCATAAATCCATGCGTAACAGCGACCCAGATGCAGCAATTTACTGGATGTGCCGAATGCTTGAGGGCGGGGAAAATCCCCTGTATATTGCAAGGAGGCTAATCCGCTTTGCAAGCGAGGACATAGGCATGGCGGACAGCCATGCACTGCAGGTTGCAGTAGCCGCCTATCAGGCATGCCATTTTCTTGGATTGCCAGAGTGTGATGTGCATCTGACCCATGCGGTCACCTATCTCTCTATGGCTCCCAAATCCAATTCCTTATATGCTGCCTGTGAAGCATGTAAACGCGATGTGAAGGAACTACGGGCTGAACCGGTGCCCCTTGTACTTCGCAATGCCCCTACAAGACTTATGAAGGAGCTGAATTACGGAAAAGGCTATGAATATGCCCATGATACAGAGGAAAAACTTACTCATATGCAGTGTATGCCTGACATGCTTGGAGACAGACGGTATTATCACCCGGGCATACAGGGCGAGGAGAAGAGGGTGCGTGACAGACTGAAAGTCATTGAGGATTATCGCTCATCACAGTCGGGGACGGGGTAAAATTAATTTTACCCCGTCCCCGACTTGTAAGCCCACAATGACTGCTTTTCTTGACAGCTTTTCTAGCCTGCCCGTGCTTTCCTTTTAACAATACGATTAACCATGCCATCACAACAAGCAGGAGTATTTTTGATAACCTTATTTAAGATAATAGAATTTATACATACCAGCAATGGAAGCCCGATATTAAATCTTGATACAAGAAGCCTAAAATGGATTTCGGATAGAAATCCTGACAGGCGCAGTAAATAGTTTATATTCTTTCCTTTTTGAGTTCTTCATATGCAATACGTTCTCTGGTAAATCCCTGACCATTCACCTCGTTAATCTGATTAATGGTAAGAAACGCAAACGGATCTGTTTCACAGACCATCTCTTTCAAAGCAAATAGTTTGTGTCTTGGAATCACACACATAACTCCTTTCTGTTCTTCACCGCTATATCCCGTCTGTATGTGAAAAAGCGTCACTCCGGCTTCTATGTCCTGCAATATTTTTTCCTGAATCTTTTTATACTCTCTTGAAATTATCATCACCTGCATAGAGACCTTTCCATTCGGAACAACTTTATCAATCACAACCGTTGCCAGAAGAGTCAGTATAATCCCATAAAGTATTTGCTCCATATCAGAGAAAGAAGCCTGTATGCCTAAAACCACAAAATCTACCATATACACCGTGACGCCGACTGAAAGGGAAGTTTTTTTGTTTGCTATCAGGGCAATAATGTCCGTTCCCCCCGTCGATCCTCCGACCCTTACCACAATTCCCATGCTAACGCCTACAAGAAGTCCTCCAAAAATGGCAGACAACAGTATATTGTCTGTCATAGTTGTGATTCCTGGAATTTTCTGTAACAGTTCAAGAAATAAGGGATAGATAAATGTACTCAATAGAGTTTTCTTAACGAATCCTTTTCCCAGAATAAACCATGCTATGATAAGCAATATACTGTTCAAGCTAAAGACGATGATTGAAGTCCGAATTCCCCAAAAATGATTCCCGGCAATTCCCAAGCCGGTAGCTCCTCCCATAGGAATCCCTGCCGGAACAATAAAAGCAACCACGGCAAGCGCCAATATTGCATTCCCGGCTGCAACGCCCAATAAATTCATTAATTTTTCGCTGGTGCTCTTTTTCATTTTATCATCATCTCTATAATCTTCTTATTCGTTTCTTTCATTCCTTCCTTGCCGAGTATTCCTATATTTTCAATCGTCCGATCGATTCCTTCCGCCACAATTCCTTCCCCCGCGCAGAATTCCTGTTCATTCAGATACATATAATACCCGACAATTCCTGCTTCTACAGATGATGCGATTTTTGCTGCGCAAGACGCTTTAGCGCCGTCACAGACTATGCCGGATACGATTGCAAGCGCATTCACGACCGTATGCTTGATTTCCTCATACCCGCCTCCATGCAGATAAGCGATTCCCGCTCCTGCGGCGGCGCCTGCGCTGACCGCCCCGCAATATGCAGATAATGTCCCGATTCCTGCTTTTATATAAATAGCCGTAAGATTAGACAACAATAATGCCCGATAAATCTTCTCGATATCACAATTCAGACTTTCTCCATAAACCAATATCGGAACAGAACAGGTAATGCCTTGATTGCCGCTTCCTGAATTGATTACGACCGGCAGTCCGCAGCCGTTCATTCTTGCATCAGAACCGGCTGCCGCCATCGCTTTTGCGCGTACCTGCACAGCATCGCCTTCCATTTTGAGCAGTATACTTCCGATATTTGCCCCATAATTTCCGCGTATACCTTCCCTGGCAATCTTCATATTGCATTCTATCTGTTTATCCAGGGTTTCTTTCACATCCTCAATATCTGCACATCGGACAAATTCCCATATATTCTCCATGGAAAGAACGTCCCTGTTCGCTTTTTCTATTTTCTCATCTTTCAAATCGTCACGGATGAGTTCCCAGTTCTTTTCTATCTGAACAATATTGGTATGATAATCTGTAATCCTGACGCATGCCTGGGAATGTTCCTTATAAACACATACGGACAAATCAAATGTACGCCCTGTCTCCTGATATTCAACTTTGATATCTGCCTGTCCCAAATAACCTTTAATACGCTCTATGTCCTCCGACTCTATCTCCGAAAGAACTTCTAGTTTTTTGTTCTCATTTCCGCAGACAACGCCGGCTGCGGCTGCGGCCTCTATTCCTCTTAAACCTCCGGTATTCGGAACAACAACGCTTTTTACGTTTTTAATAATGCTTCCGCTTGCCTTTACTACAATCTTTTCCGGCAATTCCCCTAATACCGCCCTTGCTTTTGCGGCCGCATAAGAAATCGCGATCGGTTCCGTGCATCCCATGGCTGTAACCAGTTCTTCTTTCAGAATCTGCACATATATCTGATAAATATTATCCTCTCTTTTCATTATCACATCTCCACTTCAAAAATGCTTTATAGCCTTTCACCGCCTGATAAATATCTGATTTACTGCTCACTTCATATGGAGCGTGCATATTCAGCACCGCCACGCCTGAATCAACAACATCCATGCCGTAATTAGCCATAATATATGCGATCGTACCGCCTCCCCCGATATCTACTTTACCCAATTCCGCAAATTGGTATGCCACCCCGGCTTCTTCCATGATTCGGCGTATTTCTCCCAGATATTCGGCGTTCGCGTCATTAGACCCACTTTTACCGTGGCTTCCTGTAAATTTATTAAATGCAAGCCCCTTCGTTAGATATGCCGCGCTGCGCTTTTCAAACACTTCTTCAAATTGCGGATCATACGCCGCGCTCACATCGGAAGAAAGCATTTTTGAATTTGCGAGCGCTCTTCTCACCTTAATGTCCGACTCTCCTTCTGTCAAAGCAATCAACTCAGCTACCACATTTTCAAAAAAACGGGAATGCATTCCTGTCGCGCCGACGCTTCCGATTTCCTCTTTGTCCACTAACAGACAGCACGCCGTACGACTGCTGTCTTCTACACTCAACATAGCCATGATAGAAGTAAATGCACAGATACGGTCGTCCTGCCCGTATGCCAGTATCATACTGCGGTCAAATCCTATATCTCTCGCCTTTCCTGACGGTACAATTTCCAGTTCCGCAGAAGCAAAATCTTCTTCGCTAATCCCATAAGTTTCCTCCAGGATTTTCAGGACATTGGCTTTCACCGTTTCTTTTTCTTCTTTCAAGTTCTCATCCCGTTCAATCGGACAATTTCCAACCAGGATATCCAGTTTTTCTCCTTCGATGACTTCTCCCGCTTTCTTTTCCAGTTGCTTTGAAGCCAGATGGACCAGCAGATCCGTAATGACAAATACTGGTTCATCTTCTCTTTCGCCGATACTGATATTCACACAGCTTCCGTCTTTCTTGACAACCACTCCATGAAGCGCTAACGGCTGCGTCACCCACTGGTATTTTTTTATGCCCCCGTAATAGTGTGTGTCCAGATATGTAAAATCATCTTTTTCATAAAGCGGATTCTGTTTTATATCAATTCTCGGAGAGTCGATGTGGGCGCCAAGAATATTCATGCCTGCCGAGATCGGCTCTGCTCCCATTCTAAAGAGCACAATACATTTTTTCATACAGACAGCATAAATTTTTTCCCCTTTCTGGATCTGTCTCTCTTCTGACAGATATTCCTCAAGATTATGATATCCCGCCTTTTCTGCCAGCTCTACCGCCAGTTCCACACATTCTCTTTCCGTTTTCCCTTTATCCAGCCAGGACTTATATAATTCACAGATTTTATGAAGTTCTTCTTTCTCCTTTGCACTATATGTCAGCCAGATATTCTTATTCTCCATCTTTATCATTTCTCCTTATATTTACTCCATCAGTACCGTTACATTGTCGAATTGACCGGCCGCCTCTTCGATCTTAGCTCTGTTTCCAAGAACGCAGACGGTTCCCTCTCCGGCAAAGCTCTCCATCGTCTGACGCCTGTTTTTCAAATCTTCTTCCGACGCCTTTAACAACCCTTCTCTGACCTTTGCCCTGACCTGCGGTTCTTCCTGCCTCAGATACCAAGAATCCATTCGTTTTGCCTGTACATATGTTTTGGGAGTCCTGTCATATCCGGCAACTGCGCCAATCTTATAATTCAGAAGCTCCTGCTCTCCTAATTCAAGATCTTTCAGCCAACTTGAAGTGCTGCGGAAGGCTTCTATCGTCCTTTTTACATTCGGATCTCGATAGGAGCTCATGGTCCAGCTTTGATTTGGGAGTACAGACATCTGGCAGCCGTAAGCCCCTCCTTCAGCGCGGATCTTTGCCCACAGATAATCGAAGCTCACCATTCTGCCAAGAAGATAATCCTCACCGGTATATTCCCCGATTCCTCCAAGCGCAACATAGGATACCTCCGACGGAATGATAAATGCCTCTGATTTCCCGGGAAACAATTTATCCTGATACCATCCGGGTTCCCTTTCCCTTGCACTGCCGCAGAACCCGGAAACTGCGATCAACTGGCGGAAATCGCCGTAAGCTTTCTCTGTGCCTGTAAAACTCATCACCAGATTAGATTTACGGCAAAGCTTCTCCTGAATTTCCTTAAGTTCCCGGATAATCTGCCCCTGGTCTGCGTCAAAGTTCTTCAGAAGCTTTCCTAGGAACTGATAATAGTGAATTCCGTTATAGCGTTCCCTTGCCGCTCCTTCCGGCATATAGTGTGCGGCCGCACGTCCGGACGCATAGCTGTTCCCACTGGTAACAAATCCCCTTTCCAGTTCCATCCTGCTCTGCCTGATCCTTTTCAGAATAATCTCCGGATGCTCCAGAATGGTATCATACAGCAGCTCTTCCCCCAGTTTTACCGCTCTCAGGAGATTCTGTTCCAGACAGCTGATATCCATCACAAACTTGAGTTCCACATGCCGAAGGTCATCTGCTTTGGTGTACACTTCCAGATAAGCCCTTACATTTCCAAGCCACATATTCTTTTCAACCACTAATTCTTCCAGGCTATGCTTTCTCGTAGGAAGGTCCCCCAAAAGTTCCGAAAGCAGCTTCGCATAAGGGACTTTCTCCGGCTCCAGATCACTGATATCAAAATAGCAGCTTTGATATGCCACCCCTTTTGAAGGGATCTCTTGCTTCAAATATGTAATACCGGATTCTTCCTCTATCCTTGTGAGCGCCTCTTTCTTAGGAATCAGATCATCCGCAGACAGACCCGGCAGGTCTTCTGTCTCTTCTTCCTGCCCCTTCTCTTCGGCCTTTTCAAGAGGTTCCAGGAAAACCTCTGCCTCATAATCATTTTCCAGGAGGATTTCCCTCAGAAGTGATTCAAAGTATCCTTCCTTTACAAGGGTTCTCATCTTCATATATGTTTCTTCAAATTCTATCATCTCGCAAGGTCCGGTTCCCTGCGCCCATCCGCCGGCAATATCCAGTACATATTCTATTCCCTCCGGCTGGCTCCCGCCTTTTTCCCTCATCCAAAATTCCAGACGGTTGATCGCCGAAACCAATACCTCTTCTCCGATTCCTTCTCTGCAAAGTCTGTCCGCCTGTTCTGTGATAACCGTTTTCAACCGTCCTGCAGTTTCTTTGTCTGTATTCTTTATTTTAACGGCAAGATAGGGCTGTCTGATACCATCCATGATAAAATACTGAATCTCCGGGATTCCCAGGCTCTGAATAAGCCCTTTCTTCATCGGCGCCTCGTCTTCCCCCATAATCGCCTGCATAAGAATATAGACTGCATTCATACGTTCCCGGTTGTCAAAATCACCTAGACTATAGGTGCATGACGCAAACACACCCTGATCGCCGAACTTCTCCTTATCATACAGCTTATTTCGGATTCCCTTTACGGGTTTCTGCAGCATAACCGGCTTCGCAGGTTCTGAGCGTTTCATTTTTCCCAGATAAACTTTGTCAATATACTCAAACAATTGTTCCGTATTCATTCTCCCATATAGAACAATACAGCAGTTGGAAGCATTATAAAATGTCCTGTAATATTCCAGAAATTCCTCATAAGACAGTGCGGGAATCGTATCCGGAAATCCTCCTGAAACAAAACGATAAGCCGTTTCCGGAAACATTGCCTTAGACATTTCATCCTCTAATATGTTGTCCAGGGACGAGAAAACTCCCTTCATCTCATTATAGACAACGCCGTTAATCTCCGGAGCTTTTCCGTCTTCGCACTGAAAATGCCAGCCCTCCTGTTCAAAGATCTCTTTATCCGTAAGAACATTCGGACAAAATACCGCGTTTAGATAAACGTCCATCAGATTCATAAAATCCTTCTCATTCTCTGTGCAAAAGGGATATACCGTATGATCCGGGTATGTAATTGCATTTACGAATTCTGCCATGGAATGTTTCATCAGATTGACGAACATAGTTTTATCCGGATATCTGCGGGAACCGTTCAGCACAGAATGCTCCAGAATATGGAAAACTCCCGTGCTGTCCTTTGGTATGGTCCGAAATCCAACCAGAAAGCTCTTTTTAACGTCCTGATTGTCTATGACGATGACCTGCGCTCCGGTTGACAAGTGCTCCATCTGAATAACATCTCCTTCGACCTCCCGCACATACTTCTTTTCTTTAACTTCAAATCCATAGATTTTTTCCCCGATTTCCATATCCGTTCCCTCTTAATACATGAATTCTGTAATCTTCTCTTTTATTTCCTCAACTTCCATCACGCCTACGTTCTCAAACTTCTTTTCACCGTCTTTGTAGAATTGAACGGTTGGAACCGCAAAAATACGATTCTCTTTGCCAAGCTTCGGATAATCTGTGGTGTTCACTTTCACGATATTGATAAACGGAAGCTCCGCGTCTAACTCTTCCAAAATACGGGAAAAGGCTTTACACGGTACGCATGTTGCGGAAAAGAAATCCACGATCACGAACCCTTCCTTAATCTGCTCCTTAAAACTCTCATCATCTGCATATTGAATTGCCATCTACTTTTCCTCCTTAAAAAAATTCTCTGTCACGTATTCTTTTACCTTATTGTAATAATAATTTACATAAAACATAATTTCCGAATATTCATAAGTATTGATTTTTTCTGCATTTTCTTTCGTTTCATGCCAGAATTTCACGTACTCTTCCATATCGTCCCGGTATTGCTCCATCGTATATCTGACGCCGTCTTTTTCTGCGTATTCCCGCCCCAGAAGATAGCCGCAGAGCCTGTCCCATGAATCGTTCTGCACGCTTGCGAATAATTCATGATAGCTTGAGAACGGCATCTTCCCTTCAAAGTCCTCTGGCGTCATGGTTTCCAGATTCAACCCCTGTTCTCTGGAGATTACCTTCAATCTCTTAATTTCATGATCTGTCATTTCTTTCCAGTCAGCCTTCTTAAGATCGAACGTACTGGCCTCAAATACTTTGTCCATCACATATTGGACGGCTTCGTATCCCTCATTTTCCGCAATCTTTTTTTTCTGCTCCCGGATCAGACGAGCCTCATATTGTTCTACATCGCTCACTCCTTCAATTCCAAGAGCTTCTATCATCCCGTCCGTGATCACAGGAATCTTTTTTTGCTGAATGGAACGGACCGTTACGGTCACTTTCTCCCCGTCGACGTCCAGCACACCGGCCACTCCTTTTTTCAGCCCGACGCACATCGCTTCCAGCTTCTTGTGAAAGAACCCCTGTCCTACCATGATTTTCAGGTTCTCTCTGCTAAAAAACGGATTTACCGATTCCATGTCGCATACAATAAGCGCTCCGTCCGTAACTTCCCCCGCTTCTTCCCATGTGCTGTTTTTGTTCTTAATAAAATCCATTTCTTTCTTGTACGCCTTCTCATCAAGCGTGAATATTTGCTTGTACATACTGATATCCACCTGATCATATTCGGCAAACGATAAAACTTTTGACTTCATCTTTCTCCTCCTAAAGCGTAAGCTTCGCATATTTACTTTTCAGAAGCTGCAGTACTTCCGTATATTTATCGCGGCTCACCATAACTTCACCCGCATATCCGTCGAAAATCAGAGCAAAATTTTTCGCTTCGTTGTCCGCCCGGACATAAGATACTTTGGAAAGATTCACGATAAAAGACTGATAGCACCGGTAAAAATTATAACCTTCCAGAATCTGTTCCAATTCATTCATGGAATATCCGGAAAGAATCATCTCCTTTCCGTCCACCATTACCATCTTGTTCTTTCTGTCCACTCGCTCAATAAAGAAAATCTTATCAATATCCACCAGCTGATATCCGTTCTTCGTCTTGATCATAATCGAACGGTTCACCGATAACCGTTTATACTGCAGCAATTCAAACAAATACTGCAGCCTTCTGACAACCCGCTGAAGCACATGAGTTTCAAACGGAAGCAAAAAGTACTCATCACAGCCGCAGCTAAATACCTGGCTCGCTTCCAGTTTTTCTTCTGAATACAACGCCACCAGAACATCTGGCTTAATCTGGGACAGATTATACGCCAGAAAAGCCCCGTCCCCGCTGAATCTGGGATTGCCTGTTCTAAGATTGATAAATACCGCATCCACCTCATTCAGACAAATATATTTATTGGCTTCATTGATTCCCTCAAAGGTTTTCACAATATCAAATACATTATAAAACGCCAGTAATTCTTTCAGCTCTGTACACAATGTTTCATCATTTTCTACCAGAACAAGCTTCATTTTCATCAATCAATTCTCCTGACCAAATTCTCCAAACGCTTTTTCTAACGCCTGCACATCGCCTTCATAATAGGTTAATAAAAGTGCAAAAGGCCCGTTTTTCTTCGGCATAATAATCGTACCGGCTCCATATAAATCGATCTCGCCTTTTGTCCGGAGACTCTCATATGCCTGATACTCGCCAGATTCCGGATCCAGATTCTCCAGATCCCACCAGTATATTTCGGCTCCGTCATACTTTAGCGCAAGTGTACACAGACCTTCCGCACTGAGCGTCACTTTACTGTCTGCATGGATCAGTCCCTTCCCCTCCAGAAATGAGACGAGTTCATCCACCGTCTTATTCCAGACAGGCGCTTCCCTGTCTTCTTCAGGCACGGCCGCTTCTTCTTCCTCCTCCTTTGGAGGCGTAAAGTCTTCGGACGACGCCACATATCCCACCATCCCACAAAACAGTAACACGAAAAGCAGGGAAGACACAATCGTAAATTTCTTCATAATCATTCCTTCTTTCTTTTAAGATGCCTCAGTAGACTGCAGATATTCCTGATAAGTCCTGCTTACGGCAAATACTTCTTCATGGGTTCCGCAGGCTTCAAGACGTCCGTGATGCATAACAACCAGATAGTCTGCTTCTGCAATCTCGCGCATATCATGGGCGATGAAAACAATAGTATTGCCTTCCATCTTCTTCCTGATACCATGATAGATCTTCATATATGTGTCATGATCCAGACTCGCCCCCGCCTCGTCGAGTATCAGATAATCCGGCTTCGCAATCAACGCCCTGGCGATGGCTATCCTCTGTTTCTGACCGCTTGACAAACGATTCCCCGCCTCTCCAAGAGTCGTATCATATCCGTTGGGAAGCGCATCTATAAAAGAATCCGCCCTGGCTTCTCCTGCCGCTTTTTTCATCTCTTTCTCCGGTGTCTCTCCTTCTGTGCCATACAGAATATTATCCCGGATCGTACCTGACATCAGCGGATTGTTCTGAAGTACATAGCCAAATTTTTTATGACATTCCCGGGGACTCGTTTCGCTTATCTTGTTTCCTCCAACCCATATTTCTCCCGAATCAGGCTGGTAGAATCCCTGTATCAGTTTCATGACCGTAGATTTTCCGGAACCGTTATCACCGATCACCGCCGTCGTCTTTCCTCCCGGAATGCAAACGGAAAAGTCATGAAGGATTTCTTTTTCGCTCCCATATCCAAAGTTCACGTTTTTGAACACAATATCTCTGTTCTCGGATTCTGTCCAGGAATTGCCTTTTTCCGTATGTTCCTCTTCCATATCAAGAATATCCCCGACATGGACGAGCGCGCCTTTCGAGCCCATCACGTTCTGCCACACCGTCAAAAGCTCCGCCATATAGAGATTCACCTGCGTCATATAGGTGCTGAACATATTAATCCCTGTCGCTTCCATTTTCCCGGCGTTAATCAATCTGGATCCGCCCACTGCCATTACGACAGTCGTAAGAAGGGAGTAGAGGGAATTGGTCAGAACCTGAATCTGCTCCATGAAAGCATAGTATACATCTGCCTTATACCGTGAATCGATTGCCGCATATCCGCTTTCCAGCTCTTTCTCTTCCATTACCTGCGCTTTTACATATTTCCCGGCCGACAGGTGCTCGGAGAAAAAGGTAGTCATTTCATTCAACGCCGCATAGCGCTTTTTCATTATGGTAAACTGCAGCTTGCCGACGATGATAAACATCGCCACCGCAACCGGTATGCAGAGCAAAAGGTATGCTGCGAGAGGCGAATTGTATTGATACAAGATCATACAGGCGCGTACAAATCCGAATAGCGACGCAGCTCCTGAGAATATTCCGCTGATCACCAGAGTCGCCTGAGTTACGTCGTTCGTAACGGCCGACACCAGCGAAGACGGCTGTTCCTTTCCGAACTGATCCATCGGAAGATGCAGGATCTTCCTCCACATCGAAAACCTTACCCGCAGGATCACTTTTTGATTGGCATACTCTTCCACAAGTGGCCGCAAAAATCCCAGCAATGCATTAAAAATCGTA
Organism: Lachnospiraceae bacterium; assembly: GCA_910576335.1. Lineage (GTDB taxonomy): Bacteria > Bacillota > Clostridia > Lachnospirales > Lachnospiraceae > CAPEBR01. The sequence goes on along the minus strand of CAJTIU010000007.1, from coordinate 43,393 downwards.
AAAAAGACATAACCTAAAATAACAGAATTATATAGTTCCCCCTTGTTCACACGGACCAGATACTCCGATACTCTCATTCCGACCTCGGCATAAACCACGCCGCTTCCGAATGCGATCAGGTAGAGCCACCAGGGAATTGAAAGCCTTCTGTAAAAGCTCAGAAAAAACGATATTACATGTTTGTTGTTTTTCATCTGCCCTGTCCCTCACTTCCTATTAATTCTCGGTAATATGTATTCTTGGCATATACTTCCGCCGGTTCTCCCTGACAGATAATCCTTCCATTATGCATTACTATGATATAATCTGCTTTCTGTACGGTCTGTCTGTCGTGGGCAACCATAAGCACGGTTTTACCTTCCATATGCCGTTTCACACTCTTCCATACCTGATCTTTTCCCCGGATGTCCATAGCCGCGGTCGCCTCATCCATAAACAGATAATCCGATTGTTTTAGAAGCGCCCTCGCAAAAGCAATCCGCTGTTTCTGTCCGCCGGAAAGCTTCTCTCCCTGCTCGCCTACATCCGCCAGAAATCCCTCCGGCTGTTCCCTGATAAAATCCATAATTTCCGCATCCGTACATGCTTGTTCCATTTCTTCATCCGTGACTTCTCTCTTAATTCCGAACAGGATATTGTCGCGGATCGTTCCTGCAAACAATGTACTTTCCTGTGTTACGTATGAGATCTCGCTTCGGAAGCTCTTGAGCGAATACCGCGCGGTATCTTCACCCCCAAATAAAATCTTACCTCCCGAAACCGGATACATACGCTCCACCAGATTCAGAAGCGTCGTCTTTCCGCTCCCTGACGGTCCGATAAGCGCCGTCACGCGTCCTGCCGGAATCTTCAGATTGAGTTTGTCGAACAGGAGTTTATCCCCATAAGAAAAATCAATCTCTCTTAATTCAATATCGCCGCAAAGATGCTCCACATGCTCGCCGTTCTCTATATCTTCTTCCATTTCTTCCATAATCTGGGCTACTCTTCTGGTCGCTCCCTGGGAACCCTTGAAGGTTGTCCAATATACACAGTACGCGCTGAGCTGATTAACGATGTTCACCGCGAATCCATAATAGGCGATCCATTGGGTAAGGGTTAACGCGCCGGATGAATAAAAGCTTCGGCCTACCATCACGATCACAATAAACTGCATAGCGCCCACCAATGCATACATCGGAGTTGCGAATCCAAGCCACGCGTTCAGAATCGAACTCTTATAGAATCCTTTCATCTTCTCCTGCCCTGTCTGAAGCTCCTTTTCTTCTTTTCCGTAAGATTTGATGAGAAGAAGATTATTGGTTTTTTCTGCAATCGTCTGTGTCAGCTCTGCATTTTTTTGATTTACCAGATCCAACACTCCGAACTTCATCTTTCCCATGACGAATGCAATGACTAAATTCAGCGGAAGAACCGCGATCAGAGCAATCATCAGCTTCTGGTCGTAGGATCCGATTTTTCCCAGCGTAATGACCAGCGTGTATGCGGAAGTGAGAATAGAAACAAATACTTGCATGATTAGCTGACTGATCGCCGTGATATCCGTTGTAATACGGGAAATCATTTCTTTGGGCTTATTTTTTTCGTAATATCGAAGCGGCAGCCTGACTGTCTTACTCCAGATCATTTTCCTGATATTACGGTCAATTCGCGCAACACACAAGTTACTCATAATCTTACTGACCGAACTGATCAGCTGGGATAGTAATGTAAAAGTCAAAAACGGAAGAACCACGGTACCAAAATTCACATTTCCGGCAAATAGTTCGGCCGTGTATTCCGTTACGCTGATTCCTACGTTGGTAAGAAGAGCTGTAATGGCAATATATGCAAGAATCCACAGATAAGGAAGTCTTGCCTTCTGCAGCATGCGGAAGAAGCGTCCCATGCTGCCCCTGTCTTTTCCAAAAACCCGTTCCATATTGTTTCCCTGCCTTTTCTTAATTTCAGAGCATCTGCTTTCGTACTTTCACAGTTATATTTGAGCTGCTATTCGTTTTCCAGCGTTTCAAACGCTTTGGCTGCGTCCTGTTTCTTTTCATAGTCCTCTGAAAATGCAATCGCATAAGCTCCGTTTGCCGCTTCCGTCTCAAGAACCGCGGCACCTCCGGCAAGGACTATCGTTCCCTGGTTAGTAGCCATAGACTCATAGTTTCCATATAAATCCGTCTTGTTTTCCTGATCCCACCAGAACAGCCAGAGTCCATCATAATCATATGCTTTATCCGCCACTTTCGTCTCAGTAAACTCTCCGTTTGTATTGTCCGTGAGATATCCTGTTGTTTCATTGATATCAACCGGTTCGCAATCCTCCAAAATGAATCCTTCCTGCTCAAAATAATCCACCATATCTTCGTATGGAGAAGTGGAGGCATTCACTTCAATTTTTTCTTCTTTCGGCGCACATCCCGCCATCATTCCACATACAGTTACTGTCGCAATGATAACTGCCGCAGTTTTCTTCATTTTTTTCGTTTTCATCTCACCAATCTCCTTTTATAAAAATTTTACAATTAAGTTACTTTATTTTTACAACAAAATCGGCAGTTTAACAAGAAGGTTATCCTATTCTGTCCCCGATTTCGTTCAAAGTGTCTTTTATCTCTCATCCCACTACTCCATTTGTTTAAAGCGCTGTATACTTGGATATCACTCCTAAAATTCTGGATACTTATTTCAAATACTGTCTGCAATATGGAAAGGTAAATCAAAAGGCAAAGAAATTAGAGCCTTTATCCGTAAGATCGGTTAGAGATTACCGGAATATCCTTTATTCTGTATTTGCTTAAGCTACAATCAATGGAATATTAAGAGTCAACCCGGTGACCGGAAATTACTTTGCATAATCTCAGGCACAGCTGTGCATCTATGCTGATCAGCAAAGGGTGGGACATTAAGAAACTTCAATACTGGTGGGGGCACACAGACGCCTAGACGACCTTACCGGGCGATTTTTAGTAACATTTTTAGTGCCGGGTAAAATACAGAAGATTTTAGAGAGTTTTCGGATACGCTTTGAAAATATAAAAAAACCTCCAAGCCAGTAAATACAAGGCTTTGAGGTATCTTACCCAAAAATCGGAGTGGCAGGATTGTAAAATGGTTCACGTTTTAAAAGGAGATCTGACATAACATTTGTATCAATCAGTAATTTCATACTTTTTCAACCTTTCTTCCCGTAGTTCAGATAATGACATATCTGTATATGGGATTGCCCCCACCAATGACTGTACTATACTTTGAACATCTACTTCTTTTTCTACTATCTCTTTTTCTTCTGTCGGCAGAACAATCACCTCTAATTTTCGGTTTTTAAAATTCTCCGGTAATTTCATGATTGACATTAAACTACTTGCATTGATATATTTTCGTACTACCTCCATAACTATCCTCCTGTTCACATCTTATATTATCGTATTACTCATTACCACTCCTCCACAGTAATACAATTGATTTCTTTAAACTGCTTTAACTGCTTATCATTAGTCAGAAACAAATCGCATCCTTAAATGCACGCGCTTGCCAGCTGTAACGCATCCATTGTTTTAAAATCTTTATACTCAGCTCTGATTCCAGATGCTTTCTTTGCAATTTCCACATCAACAGAATACAGCGGAATATCACAGTCTGTTACGAAGTCAAAAAATGCACAAACTTTCTCAAGGTTATTAGTTTTGTATGGAAACGTCAGATATTCTGTACATGTAATCGCTGAATTACCGCCCTCCTCGTTCACATCTTATATTCTCATTATACATTACCTGCATACCATTTTACAGTTATTTTTATCCATACTCCAGCTAAACATTCCATGGATACAAATACATTACCCATCCTACAGCAATCTTTAAAAACTGTCGCCATATAGGGGGCATCAGTTTGTAGCCGCCTGTACTTATAATGATTTACATGTACTTAGATGTATAAATCATTCTATTACTGGTAAACCTTCCCAAAACGCAAATAAGCCATGACTTTCCTTATTAAAAGTCATGACCTATGCCTAATCGGAGTGACAGGATTTGAACCTGCGGCCTCTACGTCCCGAACGTAGCGCTCTACCAAGCTGAGCCACACTCCGCTATGTAACCGGATGCCTTTTATCACAAAGCACCCGGCGCCCCTGCCAAGGAACTACGGATAGAGGACTCGAACCTCTACTAACAGAGTCAGAGTCTGCTGTGCTGCCATTACACCAATCCGCATCAGCATTACATTCACTGTTTTGTTCAGCGAACATATACTATTATACCGGATTTTCCACAAAAATCAAGTCCTTTTTTCCTTTTTTTTATTTTTGTTCCAATTCACCAAATTCCAACCCAAATCGGCCTCATTTTTATGTCATAATACATCAAAATCCGTGAGCTGGTCAAATTCTGTCCTCTCAAATTCCTGGATAGAGATATGCATTTTATTAGGGTTCGCATATACAAAGGTTTTGTCCACATTTTCCAGGTAATTCTGAATCTTATCATTAGTAGCACTGATAACCGCCTGGAAGCCCAGTCCCCGGATCAGGGAAATACAGCTTGCCACCTTCTCGGCATCCATCTTGGAAAATGCCTCATCCAGCACGACAAGGCGGATGGTTGGGGTACGCTTAAGTTTCTGTGGAAGATGAATCCGGTAAATCTGTGCGAAGCTGGCAAGAAGGGCCACATACAGCGGATTCTGCCCCTCTCCGCCTGAATTCTTCTTGATCATCCTGCCAAGACCAATTGTCATATCTTTTTCTCCCTTTACAATCTGCTGCATATCAAAGGAAAGATAGGTCCGGTAATCGGCATACTTATCCATATTCCGCTTCGCCTCGTCAAGCTCCTCCTTCGTGGCATTTTCTGGAGGAATGAAAATACTGATCAGCTCATTCATCATTTCCCCATACTGATCCTCGTGCTCCATGGTGAACATATTCAGCTGGTTGTCCATGTGGTTCGTAAGCTGGGAGGGTTGGATATTCAGGGAGTCATCCATGAACATCCTGTAATACTTCCCGTCCGCACCTTTATTCTTCGTAATAACAAACTGGTATTTATCCTTACCGAAATCCATTCCACTGATGACACGGTTCAGCTCGTCCCGGCGCTGGTATGCTTCCCTTATGGCACTGCGGATTTTGAAAATGAAATCGTCTTTGAAGTGCTCCACTGCCGAACGTGCCTGCTCTTTTGCCGTCTCCCGGTAGGTCTCCAGCTCATCGCAGGAAAGGCTCTCCATCAGCCGGTCATAGGGGTCATTGTCCTTAATTCCCGTTGAAAAGGTCCGGTTCGGGTAGCTGCGGATATATTCTCCCCGGATATTAATCAGCTTCTGGTACTCTGCCTCCTCCCTTTCCTTAAGAGGATAACTCTCCATAATCTTCTGACGGCGCAGGTAATCATAATTTTCCGTGCGGCGGCTGTTCAGGTACCGGGTGAACTCCTCCTCATATTCCTCTGACCTGGAAAAACCGGTTTCCGTCCCGTCCTGACAGGATGCAGTCTGACTGTCAAGCCTTTCACAGAATTCCTCGAAGCTCTTGTGCTGATCCTTAAGCTGCCCCTCTGCCGCAATGATTTCCTCAGTAAACTTCTGGATATCGCTCTGATTCGCCCAGACTGCCTTTCGCGCCTTCTCAATCTGCCTGCTTTTCTCTGCCTGCTTTTCCATAAGTTCTTTTTTCTGCTGCTCCCAGGCATCCACGGTTTCGCTCTTAAGCTTTCCGATCTTCTGCTCCAGTTCCTTTTTCCGGCGCTCCCTGCCCGGAATCTCCTCCATATCCTTAAGCTGCTGAATATAATCCGCAGCAGGAAGAGGAAGCGCCTCATACTGAAGGAGCTGCCGGATTTCCTCCAGACGCTCCTGGAGGGGAAGCCGTTTTTCCTGCAGCGACTGGCACCGTTCTTCCAGTCTCAGGATCCGCTGGCGCATGCTCATTTCCCCGATGTATGCCCGTCTCGTATAATATTCCGAATCTATATGCTGTAAGGAAAAATGACGATACAGCATACAGTCCGGAGTGATCCCGGTATGGTATGCCATAAGCTCTCTGGCATTCTCACACTTCATGACATTTCCTAAAATAAAATCTATATAAGCCCGTACATGGGATTCCTCTGCAATAACCTCCTCAGCCAGCGCGCCAGGCCTTACGGGATGCTCCTCCTCAGATGCCCGGCAGGAATCCAGTACCGCCGCAGGGCCGAGCTGTTTCCTGTCCATTTCTGCATAAATTTCAATAGCATCCTTTGCAAATTCCGGCTCGGTTACAAGGAGCAGCTTATTTTCACCCAGGTATCCTTCTACGGCATTTCGCCACCGCTCATCCCTGATCTCCAGAAGATCTGCAAGAATCTGCACATTCACGAACCTGCCGCAGCGCTCCCCGAGACGGTTCCGCAGCTCAAACCTGGCCTCTTCTACCTCTCTTGGGTAGGCCTTCTTTCCCTGCTTTAACTCCTTAAGCTCCTCTCTTGCTTCCTTTTCCTCACGCTTCACAGACCGGAGCGCGCTGTCTGCCTCCCGGCGTTCTTCTTCAAGCTCGCAGAAGAGCTCCCGGATCGTCTCCTGAAGCCTTACAAGTTCCTCTTCGGTCACGGTTCCTGCATCGAATTTCTCCACATCCCATATGAGCTGATTGGACGCGAGATCTGTCTTCTTCCATTCCTTCAGCCCCTCCGCTGTCTTCTTCCATCTTGTCCTGGCAGCTTCCAGGCGCATAAGCGTCTCCTTTAAGGACGCAAGCTCCTGCTCCATGCCGGAATACCCGCTGTCAGCTATACGAAGCAGAAGTTCCTCATACTCCTTCTGCAGGGCTTCCTGCTCTTTCGACAGCTTTTGAAGCAGAACTTCCTGTCCCTTTATGGCATCCTCGCGCTCCCTGACCTTCCCCTTAAGCTCCAGGCTCTTTTCCTCAGACTGGAGCATTTCCAGACGTCTGATCTGATAGTCGCAGGACTTTGCACTTTCCCTTGCTTCCTGGTAGATGTCAAATGCCTTCCTGATCTCCCCGAGCCTTCTGATCTCTCCAAGGGTCTCTTCAATCCTGCTCTGCATCCTGCCGTACTGCATGACGCTCTCCTTCAGATCCTCGATGTGGATATCCTGCTCCATGCAGATATATTCCTTCACAAAATCCTCCAGCTTTATGTTCATGCGGAATGGAATGGCGCGCTTAAACAGACGGGGAAATTTCTCCCCGTCCAGCCCTCCTAAGTAAATGTCATACATCTGTCTGCGGAATCTCTCGTTGTTTGGGCCGCAGTAATACCGCTCCGCTGTAAAATTTCTCTGCAGATATTCACGCATCTCCGCCGTGGAAAGGCAACGCTTCCCTGCCCGGTACTGATTCTCAAGAAGCCCTCCCATATGCCAAAAAAACAGCCGGCTGGTGTCATTCGATGCTGTCTCCACATCAAAAACAACGCCCACACACTGGCGTTCCCTGGTAGCTGTATTCTGAAACTCCAGTACAATGGTACTGGAGAAATTCTGATTTCTGAGATACTGGAACTCATTGTTCTCGCTGATATTTACCATACCCCTCAGATATTCTATGAGGGTGCGGTCCGAGTCGTCTGCCGCCGCCTTATTAAAGAACCTCCGCCCGTCCGAGTTGGCGTACAGGACAATCTGCAGGGCGTCAATGACCGTGGACTTCCCGCTGCCGGAGTGTCCTGTAAAGAAATTGATCCCTTCGCTTAAAGTCAGTATCTTCTTATCTATGTAGTGCCAGTTATTCAGGCATATCTTCGAAAGTGCCCGGAAGGCCTGCTTCTTCTCCAATGTCATCCTCCTCACTGAATGTTTCCAAAAGTTTCCTGATATCCTCGCCGGAAAGCACTGCGTGAACCGTAGGGTAAATGACAAGTCTTGTATTTTCCCCCAGCTCCTCCAGCATATCCAGAGGCTCAATGATCTGGTATTTCTTAAGAAATGTGATGGTGCGCCGAAGCTCCGTAGGTGACGGGATACCAGCAAGCACCCGGAATTCCCCTGCCTTCCCGTTTACCGCGCCAAGAGTGGTCACCACCTGTACGCTGGCGGATGCCTTTGCCATCTGCTCGTCATAGATCAGCTTTAATATAAGAAGATAAATGGTAGCGAGCCTGGGAAGCTTTTCTCCCCACAGCGTCTCTCCCTGAATGTAGATCACGCCCATGTGGACATTTTCCATAAGCGCAATACCCGCCACCTGGAAATACTCCTTCAGAAATTCCATGTGTTTGCTGCACTCCCTGTACTCCTTCACATACTGGAAACGCCCTGAGCGCTTATCAAACCTGCGTTCCAGGAGAAATGTCTGGCGGTATAAAAGCTGAATCACCGCGGTAACCGCTTCCTGCTCCTCCTGGGGCAGCTCTCTGTAATACTCCATCATAGGGACCTCCTTACAAATTTAAGCGCCGGATAACGATACCCGTCCTTCTCTATCATTTCCTCCGCCTCAGAAACCACGGTGTATCTGCTGTTCCTCCTCGTACTGTAATCATAGGCAAGAATCAGCTTTTCAAATTCTTCCGGATCTGCAAAGGAAAGTGACGCCGCGTCCATCACCTCTCCCTCCATATGGCTCTCAATAAATTCCTCAATCTGCTTCCGGCTGAAACGGCTCTGAACCCGGTTCAGCCTCAGTACATCCTCCCGGTTCAGATCTTCCGCCAGCTCCTCGTCCGCCAGCTGGCTTACGAAATCCTTCTTTCCCTTTCTCCGCTTATAGAGAGACTTTTCCGACAGGATTTCCAGGTGGGACAGATTCATCTGCGCGCCCACTGCCTGGATCCGCGCTTCCTTATCCCTGCTTTCTGCAATCTGATTCAGAAGCTGTACGACCAGTCCCTTTGTATCCGTCTCCCCGCTCAGCAGGTAATTCATCCTCGTCACCGTGGCCCGGACATACTTGGTGTGCTCCTTATCCATATTGGAAATACGGTGCTCAATATCATCAAAGCCACGCTCAATCAGATCCAGTAATTCCAGCACATCCTCCCCCGTCTCTCCCATCTCCCGGGAACGCCTGCGGATCCTGGCAATCCAGTCCCCATCCTCCCGCATATCCCGGAGACATTTCTTAATATCTGTCTTGTATATGTAAAAATTATCCGAGGTCTTCAGGATGTGGTATTTCTTCCGGACAATCTCCTCCACGTATCCTTCCAGGTGCTCCTTCAAAAGCTCCCCATAAGTGGTTCTGCCAAGAAGCCTCCCGAAAAATTTATCCATGTTGTGAAGCATGTCCTGGAGCGCCTTATTCAGCCGCCTCGTATTTGCCAGGGCTGTGCGGAGCATGCTAAGACCCGCCTTCGGGTCATTCCGGAAGGAAAACAGGGTGGCATAGACGTTCTGAATGTAGATCTCCGTCTCTTCCCCGCCCTCTGAGTGGATCTTCTCAAACGCCTCAATAAAAACAGTAGCATAATCGGGGATCACGATATTGGTCACCAGAGTGTTATAATCCTCCACCGCCTTAAGCCACCCCATCCTGAGAAGCCATTTCAGCATCCTGGAGGAGGGAGTCTCCAGCATGTCGAACTCTGTCTCGTTTTCCTCTCTCTTTAATTCAATCTGCTTTTTCATATTCAGGTCTGCCAGCACCTGGATGCACAGCTCCCTGGTCAGGAAGTAATTGCTGTACTGGTATTCCTCGTTCACCGCAAGAAGCGCCTCTATGTAGGCCTCACGGTTGACAGACCGGAACAGGGTCCAGAAGGTGTCTGGAATTTCATCACGCAGCTGCATGGCGGGCTGCCCTCCTTTATGCCAATTGACTTGAGTATATTATAAGCCAAATAACTGATAAGTACAAGTTTGGGACGGGGCATTTTTAAAAATGCCCCGTCCCAAATTGACGGTACTGATTACTTGATTTTAATTATCACGGTACTCTTCTTACCGCTTCCGTCTGTTGCTACTGCTGTAATCTTAACCTTCTTTCCTTTTCCGGCTTTCTTTGCTGTCACTTTTCCTTTGCTGTTTACCGTAGCATACTTCGTATTGCTGCAGGTCCATCTAAGCTTCTTATTTGCTTTTTTCGCTGCTGTAACCTTTGCCTTCAGCTGAAGCTTCTTTCCGGCTTTTACAGATTTTGTCTTCTTTCCTGAAATCGCAACCTTTTTCACTGCGTCTTTCATGATCTTAATCTTGTACGTTGCTTTCTTGCCGCTTCCGTCTGCCGCTGCTGCCGTAATGGTTACGGACCTTCCGCCTGTCTTTGCCTTAATCCGGACAAGTCCCTTGCTGTTCACAGTTGCAATCTTCTTATTACTGGTCGTCCATTTGATCTGCTTATTTGCTGCATTGGACGGGGAAATGACTGCGCTGAGCTGTATCTTTTTCCCTGCCGCGATCTTCCCTGAGATTCCGGATATCTTTATACTGGATACCTTTACTACAGGTGCAGTGCTTCCTGCCTTCTTCAGACCTTTTACTGCATCTTCCAGTGCTTTTACCTGGGCGTCTACTTCTGCCTGGGTGGCTGTCTCTTTATCCAGTACTGCCTTTGCATTTTTCAGTGCTGTCTGGAGTGCCGCATAACTTTCTGCTGTGTAACCGTCGGCCTTGACTGCCTTCACTTCGTTATACTTCTTCTCCAGTGCCGCCTTATTAACAACGTCTTTCTTAACCAGCTGACGGAGCGCCTCACTGAGCTGTCTGGTTGCCTCATCTACTTCTGCCTGGGTGGCATCTGGATTCTCTGCTACTTTCTTTACTGCTGCAAGTACATCCTGCATTGCTTTCCAGCTTTCTGCCGTGTAATCTGCCTCGTTCCTGTCCTTCACGCGGTTGATTGCGTCATTCAGGCCTGCCTTATCTGCTCTTGACAGCCCTGCAATGGCCTCTCTGAGCGCTGCAGCTACTGCATTTACTTCTTCCTGGGTCGCTGTCTCGCTCTCATATGCCTTGTTCGCTGCCGTCAGTTTCTCCTGTAGGGCTGTCCAGCTTGACGCTGTATAATCTCCCTGATTCAGATTTACCGTACGGTCAATCTCTGCCTTTAATGCATTCTTATTCACGGTTTTTACTGCTTCCAGCTGACGGATTGCCTCATTAAGCTGTCTAGTTGCCGCGTCGATCTCTGTCTGGAGAGCATCCTTATTCTGGGCTACTCCTCTGGATAGTGTAAGCGCATCCTGCATTGCTTTCCACTCTTCTTTTTTGTCTGGATAAGTTTCTTCTTTTATCGCATCTGCACGGGTAATCGCTGCCTCAAGACCTGCCTTATCCGCTTTGTACTTTTCCAATGTGTCAAGTGCTGTCCTGAGCGCCTCTGCGGCATCGTTTACCTCTTTCTGACTCACAAGATCACTCTCCACTGCCCGGTTTGCTGCTGTAAGCTTCTCCTCCATTGCTGCCCAGCCTGTTTCTGTATAATCTTCTTTCGTCAAAGCATCTGCACGGGCAATGACTGCCTTTAATGCCTCCTTATTGATGGTTCCTTCTGGATCCAGCTGACGGAGCGCCTCGCTAAGCTTCTTGGTTACCGCGTCGATCTCTGCCTGGCTGGCATCCTTATTCTCCATCATCTGCTCGGCCTCTGCCTGGGCATCCTTCATTGCTTTCCACTGATCCGGTTTCTCCCGATAATCCGCCTCGTTTCTTGCATTCGCACGGTCAATGGCTGCCTGCAGCCCTGATTTGTTCACTTTTTCTAATCCGTTAATTGCTTCTCTTAATGCATCTGATGCCGCATTCACTTCTGACTGTGCAGCTGCCTCATCTGCTGTTATCTTTTTAGCCTGATCCAGTGCAGCCTTCATTGCAGCCCAGCTTGATGCGGTGTACTCGGTTTCAATCAGACTTTCTGCACGGTCAATGACTACACCCAGTTCAACCTTTCTGACTGCTTCCCTCTCTTCCAGATTCCGGAGCGCCTCACTGAGCTGGTAGGTTGCATCATCAATCTCACCCTGCTTAGCATCAGCATTACCTGCTACTTCCTCCGCATCTGCAAGCTTTTCCTTCATCGCTGTCCAGCTTAGTCTTGTGTAATCTGCTTCTTTTCTTTCACCAGTACGTTTTATTGCATCATTTAGGCTCCTCTTATCTGCTCTATCCAATGCCGCAATTGCTTCTCTTAAGTCCACTGCCGCTGCATCCACCTCATCCTGGGTTACAGTCTGGCTTTCCATTGCCTGGCGTGCAGCTGTAAGCGCTGTCTGGTATTTTCCCCAGCTTGATGATGTATAATCATCCTTTACCAGACCTTCTGTACGGTCAATGGCCGCCTCTAGCGCCTTCCTGTTAAGTTCTGCAGGCTCTGTTTTTTCCTTTACAAATACATCAAATGTACCGGAAAACGTTTTTCCCTTCTCTGTAAAGGACACCGTCACTGTCTGCCATCCTGTCTTTGTCTGGTCATAGCCTGCTGTTTTTGCCTGAGCTGTTACATCCTTCTCTCTTTTGCTGTTGTAGACTGCCGTTACCATAAGACCGGTCTGATCCAGCGCCTCACCCTGTACATATTCCCTCTTTGTGGGAGCTGTTACTTTGATCCCGGTCAGTTCATCCTCTTTTACAATCACCGTTACTGTTTTCTCCGCCGGCTTATACGTATCGGTCCCCGATGCCGTAATAGCAATATGCGCTGTCCCTTCTCCTTTAATTGTCACCTTTCCGGCTGCGTCTACAGACAACACCGCATCGTTATCCACACTGTAGCTTAAGTTCCCGTCACCGTTACTTTTTGCATTCAGAGAAAATTCTGCATCTCCTGCTGCTTTTTCAAAGCGTTCGTCTACAGTGATGATCTGAACTTTCTTCAACTGATCCGCCAGATCCGCTTTATCCTCATAAACCATTAAGTTATCAAAGGATGTACTGGCAAAATGTACACGGAATCCAACTTTCCCGTTCATAAAAGGATCTTCCATATCTGTATAGTCTATGGCAGGTTCTTTCTCATCATTCACAAATACCCGGATCCGGTCCTTCACCGCTTCTATACGCAGATGATATGTTTTTCCAACCTGGATATTCTTATTTGTCCTCTGCAGTTCCTTCCAGTCATAATTCTGTTTTCCCAGTACTATTGAACCGGAAGATAAACCTACAAAATATCCCTGGTAAAAATCTGTTCCTAACTGGGAATCATCGCCTGCTCCTCCAAGAGATGGATTATTCACTCTCAGAATCACACCGCAGTTAATACTGTCTTCCGGAGTTACGTCTGCCTCAACCGTATAATCTCCCCAGTTTTTTGAACCATAAAGTCTCTTACCCACTGCATCAATTGTAAGCTTTTCATCTTCCACCCTGAATTTTCCGTTGCTATATGTATTTCCATCATCCGGTTTACTGTAATCCACATATAACGGCTCTACCTTCTCGCTTTTCACAAATTTCAGCTCTCTGAAGTCAAACTCCCCGGCTGCTGTTTCCAGTTTGATAGTATGATGACCCTCTGTTAACGGAATATTTCTCCGGATCGCCGTCCGGTAGCTTGCCCAGTCTTTTGTTCTGGTGAGTTTTTCCCTGTCCACTACCAGCTCATCATCCACATATAAATTGTACGCAAGCTCCCCGTCCAGCGCAGACACATACTTCAGGCCAAAATCATAGGTCCCTGTTTCCGCCACTTGAATATTGTATTTATACCATTCTCCTGTCTGATTCCATCCGATGCGGAACTGCTGATCTGTATATCCGATATCGACCGGTGTGTTCCGGTAATATCCTTCGTTCAGTCCAAGATGGTTATTGGGGGTCTTATCGTAATAGCCGTCTTTTCCATCATTAAAATGTACTGCCTGAATTACCCCCGGCACCGGCTTATACGCATTAAAAATTCCGCTGTCTCCATATTCCTGGCTTCCTGCTATAAATCCCATCCGGGCGCTGCAGTCCTTTGTATAATATCCGATCCTGCCATCCCCGATTCCGGAAATCACTTCTTTTCCAACTTCCCTGTTGTCAAAGTAAAAGGTGTACTGTTCTTCCTCTGTTGTATTACCGTCATTTCCCTTTCTGATCTTTTCCCGCTGTATTCTCAATGTATGAAGCGCTGAAAAATCATAGTCCCTGTTAAAACTTTTTGCAATATTCTTTTCGGAAATTGTCTCTGTCCCACCAGTTTTTTTTGTGATTTTCAGTGTTCCGGCTGACAGATCTATTCCTGCTTTTCCGTAATTATTCTCATCTGTATAAGCAAAATATCCGCCGATTTCTCCTGTTTTACTCTCAGAGGAGACATTATATTCTGCCGTATAATTTCCGGCAAGAGTGTCTTCTGAGAGGAAGCTGGTGTTTTCCTTCATATCCAGCCATCCATCGTTTACTGCTGCCGGATTCTCTTCCCCGGCATTTCCTCCCGCTGCGCTCCACTCCGGTGTATCAGCAGAATCGAAATAGCCGCATATCTTCGGAAGAGCCGGGTCGTCCTGTTCCGTTGTCGTAGGCCCGAGTACGGTCATCTTATCTCCGTTAAAAGCAATCCGGTCCATATTCATATTCCGGATCGGCCAGCCCCATTGGTTTCTCCCCTCCAGATTATGATAAATCAGATAATAAGTGCTCAGATCCGGTCCGAGAACGGTAGAGCTGTGTCCTAATCCCACAATTCCATCCTCTGTATTTAATAAAACCGGATTGCCCATTCCCTTTTGAAAGTTTTTGGGCGAAGTCCCTACCGAGTAGTTAATCCGGTACCCTTTGGAATGCACATGATTTCCTGTGTATGTCAGGAAATAGCGTCCTCCCTTCTTGATCAGAAAAGACCCTTCCGTCCATCCGCCGCCAGGATTCATCTGCGTGCCGCCCAGAGTCACTTCTTCCCCTGTAAGCGCCGTAGGGCTGCTCATTTCCTTAACCCGGATTCCCCGGTCGGACGCATAGTAAAAGTACCATTTCCCATCGTCATCCACAAATACAGAGCCGTCGATACTATGCCCGAAATTATCCGTCACCTTCTCAAAGGGCCCTGTCGGGTTATCACTCTCAAATACATAGTGCCCCTGTCCTGCCGGCGACGTATACATATAGAATTTCCCGTTATAATAGGCAAGCTCCGGCGCATACGCTGCCTTTGAGGTATCCATTGAATTTCCCTCTGCGATACAGTTCCCCTCGTACTTCCAGTTCACCATATCACGTGAGCTCCAGCATTTTACACCCTTCTCGTTATCCCGGGTGCTGACATACAGATAATACGTTCCATTAAACTTCATGACATATGGGTCTCCGTTCCCATACTCATCCCACGAATCAGATATGTCTTTTACCGGATTTGAATATGCCGCTGCCGCCGGACCGTAGCCTGTTGAAAATAACAACGCACCTAGCAGCACGCAAATCCCTTTCTTTAATTTTATCATTTTTCCCTTTTTCATATTATAATCCTTTCTGTTATAATCCTTCCTGCATCTGGCTGATTTCTTCCAGGGGGAGCTTGGGACTGCGGTCAAAACAGAGCAGTCCATTCTGCTCGTGCTCTACATCCGTTAATTGTGTAATACAATATCCGCAAATATAGTCCTGTTTTTTCACTGCCATAATCAGCTGCTCCAGCCTCTCCTTATACTCTTCCCTGGTTTTTGCACTCTCTCCATATCCCCATCCCTGGTTTTCCTCAAATGCTATTCCTGCGAACTCACTAACTAATACTGGCTGGCCTTCGTAGGCAAATCCCTTTGCCTGAATACACCTGGAAAAGAGTTTTGACGGCGCTCCCTGAACCACCTTCTGCCTGTCCTGATAACTCCTGCCCATGACTTCCGCATTCTGCTCATAATCGTGTATTGTGCAGAGATCTGTAACCGTATGCTCCCAGCCGTCATTTCCAATTACGGGCCGCGTCTGATCCAAAGCCTTAAACTGATAGTAGGCGGCCTGTACTGCGGCCTGCTGCTGTGGACTGCAATACAGATCAAACACTCCCCAGGATTCGTTAAACGCGACCCACACCACGATACACGGATGGTTGTAATCCCTGGACACTGTCTCAGACAATTCCCTCATATACTGTAACTGCGCCTGACCGGTGAAGTTATAAAAGGAGGGCATCTCTTCCCACACCAGCAGTCCCAGTCTGTCGCACCAGTACAGGAATCTGGGATCCTCGATTTTCTGATGCATTCTTACCCCGTTAAAGCCCATCTGCTTTATAAGCTGAATATCCCGTATATAGTCCTGGTCTGACACAGCCGTAATGCATCCCTGCGGATAGTAGCCCTGGTTTAAGACCAGCTTCTGATAATATGGAAGATTATTTAACAGCACCCTGCCGCCCTGGGTCTGTACGGTCCTCATACCGCAGTACGTGTACACACAATCCAGGAGTCGCCCCTTCCTTTTTAACTCTAACCGGATGTCATACAGGTCGGGAGTTTCCGGCGTCCACAAAAAAATACCATTCATATCTGCCCGCGGATAGTCCACCGGTACAGAAAAAGCGATCCTCCGTCCCACACAGCGGCAGGATGTCTCTGCCAGTTCTTTTCCCTGAAAACTCACCTTCGCAGTTACGGCTGTATCCTCCGTCCACTCAGAAATGTCAAGATCCAGTGCAATCTGTTTCTTCTCAATATCCGTTATGATTTTGCAGTGTTCAATATAGGCTTCCCCCACAATCTCAATCCATACGGGCTGCCATATACCGCTATATCCTGTGTACCAGCATCCGTGCTCCTTCTGCTGCCACATTTGTTTACCTCTGACCTGTGAAGTATCCAGGTAACGGTCCTCAACGCGCACCGTGATTTCGTCGCCTTCACCTGTCAGCAGCTCTGTAATGTCAAAAGAAAACGGGGTGTAGCCGCCTTTATGGGTTCCCACAGATCTGCCGTTTATCCAGACCTGGGCCTCATAGTCTGCGGCTCCAAAGTGCAGCAGATATCTTTTTTCTTTCTGAAAAGAGATCACCGGAATCTTTCTGCGGTACCATACCACATCGCATATCTCACTGCTTCCAATCCCGCTGGCCTTGCTCTGGTACACAAAGGGGACCTCAATACTCCGGGTAAACTCCGGCTCTCCCTCTTCCCTTCCAAATGCAAACTCCCATGTCCCGTTCAGATCAATCCACTGACTTCTCCAAAAATCAGGTCTTGGGTGATTCATGAACGGCTCCCTGGATTCCATTGCTTTTTCCATTCGCTTCTGTCTCCTTCCTATTCTGTCAAGCCTCCTATCCTTTTACTCCACTCATGGACACTCCCTGGATGATCTGCTTCTGTAATAGTATAAATACAACCATTGCCGGAATTGCCGCTAATGCACTCGCTGCCATAACGGTATTGAGTACAAGGGTGTTATTTGAAAGGAATGTGGGGATTCCGGTTGCCAGCACCATATTTTCACCTGACGTTATGCTGATAAAGGGCCAGATAAAGTTATTCCACGCCAGCAGGAAATTAAAGATTCCCACAGACACCATTGCTGTTCTGGTGAGAGGCAGGCATACGTACCACCAGATTTTAAAGCTTTTACAGCCATCCAGCTGTGCCGCCTCTATATATTCATTGGGAATTCCGTCCATAAACTGTTTGATCAGAATAATTCCAAGCGGATTCGTCAGTCCCGGCAGGATAATCCCCCACGCAGAATCCAGCAGATTTAATTTCATCGACACATTATACAGTGGTATAATAATGGCTTCGGTCGGGATCAGAAGACCCAGCGATAAAAGCACATAAAAAAATTTTGAGGACTTAAATTTCAGCTTTGAAAACGCAAACGCCGCAAGGGAACAGATGAACACGCTAATTACCGCTGTTACAATCGAGATAAAAAAGCTGTTCCATGTCCACCGTAAAATCTGGGATTCGGACAAAACCTTTCTGAAGTTGTCCAGCGTAAGATTTGCAAAATTAAACCATTCTGCAATGGTAACCGCGGAATTTCCTTCTGGCTTCAATGCTACGATAATCATCCAGTAGATCGGGACAAGAAAAATAATCCCAAGCGCCAAAGCTAACACTGTTTTTAAATAGACAGATCTCCTTTTTTCCACTTTAATTCTCTCCCCCTTCCGTAGCCTTGTTCTGAATTACTACAAATAAAAGCATCAGGACCGCATAAAGAACAGACATTGCTGCCGCCTCGCCAAACATATCCTTCTTAAATCCTGTATTATAGATATGCATGATCATTGTCTTTGTGGTATCTCCAGGTCCTCCCTTTGTCATCATCTGCGGTTGTCCGAACAGCTTCAGCCCGGCAATCACCTGGAAAAAGATCTGCACAATTGTAATATTTTTTAAAGACGGCAGAGTAATATACCAGAATTTCTGTAATGTGCTGGCCCCGTCAAGGCCTGCGGCCTCATAATAAACTTCGGAAATATCCTGGAGCGCACTGAGGTACAGCACCATAACAAAACCTACTCCCCACCAGACCGATGTGATTACAATGGACCACCATGCCATATGTTCATCTGTCAGCCAGTTCACTTTACCCATATGAAATGTTTCCAGTATCACGTTTAAAAGTCCCCGGTTGGAATCATATATTTTCAGCCATATAAAGGATACAACCGATACCGACAGTACATATGGAAGAAAATATGCCGCACGCACAAGTGTCCTGCATTTAATTTTCGCATTTACCAGGAGCGCCAGCCCCAGTCCCAGCAGAATTATAATGGGGGTACTGATTAACACATAAAAAATGGAATTCCACAGATACCGGTAAAAATCCTCTGACCGGAATGTCTTGATATAGTTCTCTAGCCCGGTGAATTCAACTTTTCCAAAAATTGTCCATTTATGTAAGCTTACATAAACACCTTCTACTACAGGCCACAGTAAAAATACAATAAATATTATGAGAAAGGGGGCTATAAAAGCCACCCCTTTTAACTCATTTTTTATCCACTGCTTCTGTAATGTGCGGCCCTTTCTATTTTGCTGCGCCATACTCACACCTCTTTTGTCATTACTGAATCAGATCATTGATTTCGGATTCGATACTTTTCAGTCCATCCTCAATCGAAACATGACCGAAGATTATATTCTGCAACTGTTCTGCAATAACTGTATCCATTGCATTGTAATTGTTGATCTGAGGAGCAAACTTAACTGTCTTCTGTGCTTTTACAAACTCTGTCCTGTATGGAAGAGACTGGTATTCTTCGCTTTCCATCACTGCCTTTGCAGCCGGCACATGACCTGCCTTGCCCCAGATCTTGGAGCCTTCTGCTGAAAAATACGCCATAAACTTCATTGCCGCTGCTTTCTTCGCATCATCTACATAAGAAGGAATCGTCAATCCATGGGAGCTTGCCCAGTGTGTTTCACTTCCAAAAAATGCCGGAAGTGCAATTGCCCCAAAACGGTCTCCGTTCTCTTCTGTAAAGTAATTTCCGGCTTCCCAGACGCCACCAAACCAGATTGCGCTGCCTCCGTTTGCAAATGTGTCCCACGGATTTACATCATTGATATCTGCAAGCTCTGTGTCGTATGCTTTCATGAAAAATTCAAGTACTTCTTTTGCTTTGTCATTATTGATGGCTGCAGCAGACAGGTCGTCATTCAGCAGCTCTCCGCCTGCTTCGTAATACATGTTGTAAAACGGCTCTTTAAAATATGGAGTATTGATACAGAATGGCTTTTTGTCCGGAACTGCCTCTTTCACTTCCTGCAGGAACTTCAGCAGTCCCTCCGGTGAGATTTCCCCAAAATCAGGAGTCCCATCCTCTTTTAATTTTCCTGCATCCTTTAACAGTTCCTTATTGTAATAACACATGTGGAAATGTGTATCCAGCGGCACGGAATACACCTTGCCGTCAAAAGTTACCGCGTCCATGCTCAGATCAGAAATCGTTGAAAAATCAAAATTTTCCTGCTTAGCCAGGTCGTCCAGTTCTGCAAGCTGGCCTCCATTTACAAATGGCGCAAGCTTGTCACAGTGGGTAACAGCAACATCCGGGCCTTTTCCCGCGGAAAGGGCTGCACCATATTTTGCATAAAACTCATTCGAATCCAACCGGATTGCCTCCACGGTCACTTCACTTTGGGATTCATTAAAATTTTTGACGATTTCATCTACAAAATCACCTTCGCCGCCTCCGAACATATTCCAAAAGGTAATCTGTGTGGCGCCGTCCTGTTTGCTGTCAGTGTTCGTCTCCTCCTGCGCGCCGCCTCCGTCATTGGATGCCCCATTTTCGTCTGTTTTACTGCCTCCGTTTCCGCACCCTGCCAGCAATGAACATGACATTGCGACTGAAAGCAGACCTGCCAGTAGTTTGGTTCTTTTCTTCATAATAATATGACCTCCTCAATTTGATTGTGTCCTCATTATAATTTATAGAATGCGGCCTGTATATGTCAGATCTTTAGGACTTTTATGTGAAAAATACAGAAATACCCCGCCGGCAATGTGGAAAATTTACTATAGTTAATATTTTCCACACCGCCGGCGAGGCATCTTACGATCCCACAGACCCCCATTCAGGAACTTTCACGCATTCATTTATACTGAGCGGCAGATTACCTGGCGCTCGGTATATTTCACGGCAATTCCTTACTGATCTGTCTCATATATTCTGTTGTGGTTATACCGGTATAAGACTTGAACACCTTATAAAAATACCGTTCATCCTCATATCCCACTTTTTCTGCAATGACATTCATCCTTAATGTCGTGCTTTTCATGAATTCCTTTGCCTGTTCTATTTTCACCTCTGTAATATAATTTCCAATATTTTTTCCCGTTTTCTTCTTAAAGAGCGCGCTCAGATAATTTTTATTCAGCCCCACCATCTCACTGAGATCCTGGAGGGACAGCTTCCTGTCATAATGCTCCTTTATGTAGTCCTCTATATAATCCACCACATCTACAGATCTTTCATCCAGCCTTCTCTTACATTTCTGAAGATCCACAAACTTTTCCACAAACCATTCTTTTATATCATCCACCAGCTCCAGGCGTAAATACTGGTCATAAATATCTTTTTTCCACTGAAAAACCTCTTCAATATCTTTCACCTTTGCCGCAATTTTATTTAATATCAGCAACAGATCCATGGAAACGAGCGCTAGTTCTTCACACTTTTTCCGTCTCTTTATTGTTTCAAAGATCTCCTCCAGAAATTGCACCAGCTCTTCCTGTTTGTCATATTCCACCAGCTTTTCTATACGGTTGACCGGATAAGAATCTTTAGCGCCCGAACCGTCTGATTCTTTCCTTGCAACCTTTATCACCTTTCCATACCCGTAAAATGCTCTCTGATCATAAGACACCAGGGCCTTTTTAAACAGTTCATGTGCACAGTCCAACTGCTTTCCGTGGGGGCTCCTTCCGATCGTGATGACCATTCCCTGCTTTTCCATCTCCGTAATGCTCTTTTCGAGCGCGTTATTTAAATCCGTCTCGTCCTCTTCCCGGTAAAAAACAACGGCTCCTACCTGTTTCCCCCAATAAAATAAATAGATTGTGTAATCAGACATCCATTTTTCCATCTGATTTTTTATTTCATGGTTATAAATGCCCAGATTATTTTCAAAATCCTTTTCTACGATCTCCTTTCTCCCAATACACAGGCAGCAGTATCCTTTGTTCAGCTCTTCCTTAAGCTCCCCCGGCAGTGTCCTGGGAAGCAGACATATTCCTTTACAGGATTCTTCGATCAGCTTCGGAATATTTACCTTTGTCTCCCGGGTTTTCTCCTTTTCCTCTGCTCCATTTTCTCTGATTTCCTTCATTACTTTTTCTAATATATGCTCGATATCTTCCGGCATCAGATCTGATTTCAGGAGATACTCTGATACGCCGAGATGAATCGCCTCCTTCGCGTAAGAGAAATCCTCATATCCGCTTAATATGATGAACTTTACATTTTCATCTGTCTCCTTAATTCTGCGCACCATCTCCAGTCCGTCGAGTTCCGGCATCTTCAGATCCGTAATTACAATATCGGGCCTTTTTTGCAGAAATAATTCATACCCTTCTTTTCCTTCTGAAGCTTCCCCTACTAATTCCAGTCCCAGTTTTTCCCAATGCACCATGGATATGATTCCATAGCGGATAATTCTTTCATCGTCTACAATCATTACCTTCAGCATATCTGCACATCCTCTTCCTGCCTCCTGACAGGCAGCTTCATCTCAACATTTGTACCATAGCCCACCTTGCTGTTAATCTTTACGCCGTATCCAGGACCGCAAATCAGCCGGATCCGCTCCCTTACATTATAGATTCCGATATTGGAAAACCGTTTTCCTTTGTCCCGGTTCGTCTTAAGACTGCTCATCTTCTGCTCTTCAATCCCAACGCCGTTATCGTTTACCTGGAGAATCAGGGCGTCATCCGAAAGGAAAGCAAGTACTTCGATCATACCTTTTGTTCCTTTTTTGAATCCATGTATAATGCTGTTCTCTACAAATGGCTGGAACAGTATTTTCGGCACCAGTAAATCCTCCGTCCCCTCCTCAATCATATATACCACATGGAACTCTATATCCATACGGTATTTCTGTATACCAACATATGCTTTTACATGCTCCACCTCATTTTTTAACGGAATCATCTCGTTTCCGCCGCTAAGGCTGATATGGAGAAGCTTCGATAACATGCTGGCCATCTCTGCGGCGTTTTTCCCCTCCTGGATTAACGCCGTCCATTTTATCGTATCCAGTGTATTATACAGGAAATGTGGATTAATCTGACTCTCTAACGCTTTGATCTGTACAATTCTTTTTTGTTCTCCCTTTTCATAAACCTCCTGAATCAGGCGGTCAATCTCCTGCATCATTGTATTATAGCTGTGATAGAGAACCGAGATCTCCTCTATGGGGGATGAGATTTCCTGTGGATAATCAAGCTGATGCTCGCCCACGGGACCTTTCATCACTTTCGCCAGATTATTGATCGGATATATCACCTTTTTTATCATAATAAAAATACCTGCCATCATAGCCGCCAGAATAACCGCCAGCGCCGCCATCAGCGGCTTCTCACTGTCCACTACATTCTCATGGATATATTTTTCATCTAAGAGGGTAATGATTCTCCATTCGTTCACCTCCAGCTTTGAACTGCTTACCAGGTAATCATGCCCCTCAAATGAACCGTCTGCGTAATAATTCTCCCGGTCTTTATACGCACTGTATTCCATAATCTCATCTATATTTTTGATATCCAGGAAATTCCCACTGGAAAACTGCAGTTTTCCCTGTGCATCCACAATACACCAGCTCAGCGGAAGATCCTTTGCAATGATTTTATTGCAAATGTCCGCCAGCGAACTGGCAGAAACATCTATGACAATCACCGTATCCAGGTTCTCCCCGCTTGTAAAATCCCACACCCCTTTCGACATGCTGAATACAGATTCACTATGCTCGCCAAAAGAATCCCGGTATGTCTGATCTCTCTGCCCGAACCACTGAAACAGATTTTTCCCTTCCACCGTAGCATCATATACCTCTTCCCGCAGCGACATGTCATTCCACACAAAAATTGACTTTATGTACTGCTCCCTGGACAAAAAAGCAATTGACTTAAACTCCGGCGCTACAGAAATATACTGGACAATCTGCGTACTGAGGCGCGGATTCCCGACAACGTCTGCTTTTTCCCTTTTTAATGTTTTGATCTCCTTAACAATGTCAGGATCCCGAATGATCTGAATGATCAGATCCTTATATTCACCAAGCTTTAAATCCAGATTTGTTTCGATCTGCTTTGTAAGAAGCAGAGAATATTCCGAAACCCTCTTTTCTATATTCTCCTGAAAAACCGAATAGGAAAAAAAGGAGAAAACGATCATGGGCAGGCAAAAAAATAAAACCGCAAACAGAACCATAATCTTTGTAAGTCTAAATCTGTACATTCTTTTTCCCATAATACCCATCCCTCTAAATCACTGCCCGAATCAACTTTAGTATAGCATCCATCTCCCTGTTTGTCACCTTTAATTGGGGACAGGGTATTTTCAATCTGGGACGGGGTATTTTTAAAAATACCCCGTCCCCAACCTGCCAACCGACTCCCTCTCCACCAGCTCCACGCTCATCACAATGTTCTCCATAGGGCTGTCTGGATTCTGAATATTCTTCATGAGGAGTTCACTGGCGATCTTTGCCTTCCTGCGGATATCCTGGCGGATGGTCGTAAGGGGCGGAATCATGTACCGGCTCATTCCGATATCGTCGAATCCAATCACGGACAGATCTTCTGGTATGCGTATTCCCAGCCTGTAAGCCGCGGCATAGATCCAGGAGGCGCACACATCAGATGTGGCGAAGATACCCGTCACCGGATTCTCAGAAAAGCAGAGTCTTTTAAGAAGCCCCGCCATATCGTCTGATCCAAAGTCCACGATATGCTCCAGTGGGACAGAGACTCCCTTCTCCCGAAGGAAAGAGCAGAACCCCTGCAGGCGGTGCATTATGACACCGTTTCCGAGTACCGCAGGCCCGATGAAGGCTAGATTCTTATGCCCTTTTTCAAGCAGATACCCGGCCGCCAGCTCTCCTCCCTGGTAGTCATCAATTCCCACATTAATAATACTCCGCACAGTGCTGTAGCTGTCTGTGAAAATCAGCGGAATGGAGTTATCTTTTTGTATCTTTCTGATATTTTCGTCAAACATGCCGATAAATACCGCACCGGCCACTTTCCAGGACTTAAGACTGTAATTGATGTCCGTATAATCCTTCACATAATGAAGCATCAGGTCATAGCCCTCCTTCTGAATCTGGCGGGTGAGCTCCCCGAGAAAGCAGCTGCTATAGCTGTCCTCAAGTGGCGTACCGCCCTCTCCGTAATCTGACAGAAGCGCTGCGATCAGCCTGGAGGAGCGGGAGGCCAGCACCCGCGCGGAGGAATTGGGGATGTATCCCATCTCGTCCGCGATTTTTTTGATTCTCTCTGTTGTTTTCGCCGAGACATCCTTTGTATTCCCGTTCATGACCCGCGAGACAGTCATGCTGCTGACCCCGGCTTTTTCTGCAATATCTTTTAATGTTACCATAAAAAGGACTCCCTCCCACTTGTTCCGTTATAACAGAATGTATAACGTTATCGTTAACGTAATTATACAAGAAATCCGTATAGAAATCAACTGCCTTTTGTATATTTTCAACAGAAATGATAATTTATAAAAGAAAATCAGAAAAACTATTGACAGTCAAATGAAGAATTACTATAATCTAATCAAACGTTAGCGCTAACGTAACTGATTGACAAAAAGCTCATGGAGGTGCTTTATGAAAAGATTATTATCGCTGTGCATGATCGTCATTCTGACCTGCTCCCTGACAGCATGTGCAGGCAGCGGCGATAACAATGCCGGAAAAGAAACAGGAACAAAGGACACGGAAGCTGACAAAGGGCTTCCTGTCATGGGAGACCAGATCACCTATGATCCGAACCATTTAGTAAATGACGGGAACCCCATTACCATTGACTGGTGGGTCTGGGCGTCTGAAGAGATGTTCCGCAGTATCGCTGATGCGTATGAAGAGATTCACCCGAATGTGGCCATTAACATCATCAACAACCCCTGGGACGGTTACTTTACTAAGCTGCCCCTCTCCCTGCAGAAGGGCGAGGAGGGCCCCACCCTCTTTAATATTCATAACAGCTATGAAAATCTGCTGATGAATTACATAGAGCCCTATGACATTGATACAAAAGAATTTATTGCAGATTATCCGTCAGCAGCGTCCCATGTCAAAGACGGGAAGATCTACTACGCGGATTATGGAATGTCTACCGGCATGGTATATTACAACAAAAAGCTCTGGAAAGAGGCAGGGCTTACAGAAGAGGACATTCCGGTTACCTGGGAGGAATTCATAGAAATAGCCAAAAAGCTTACAAAATTCGATGAAGACGGGAAAATGACACGGGCAGGCTTTAATTACAACAATTATTTCCACGCAATTGCCCTGGGGCTGAATTACCAGTTCGGAGAAAATATGTTTTCAGAGGACGGCCGGGTTTCACAGGTGGACGGCGTTGGGATGAAGAAGGCGGTATCCCTGCTGACAGACTTGTTTGAGAAATACCACGTAGGCGATAAGGACTTTGGAACGGACTGTGAGCAGAGCTTTTATCAGGAGCAGAGCGCTATGGTATTTGTATGGGGCTTTTTCGTAAATAACTTAAAGACCAATTACCCTGATCTCGAATACGGCACCTTCGAGATTCCCACACCGGAACATGACACACCTTACGCCTACTACCGTTATAACGGCGAGGCGACCCCTGGTATTAATAAGAATGCATCCGCGGCGCAGAAGGAAGTGGGACAGGATTTCATGAGATTCTTTTTTGCAAATGATGAGATTCAGATTATGCTGAGCCGGGAGGGCGGCCTGATTCCTGCCAAGGAAGCGCTGATGGAATCAGAGGAACTTAAGGATACCCCGATTGTCAGGACTGTAGGGCCTCATATTGACCGCTATATCTGGCCGGGAGCAATGCCTTCCACACTGGAGAATAATATGAAGATCGCAGGCGAGGACATTCTCTACAACGGAAAAGCTCCTGACAAGGCGCTTAAGAATGCGGCAGGCATCATTGATGTAGACCTTGCCAACACCGATTTTACTGCAAGTGAAAATCTGTACCAGTATTATGAGAAATAGGGAGGAAAAAGGAATGTTTAAGAGAAGACCCCTTCAAAGTAAGAGCGAAGTCTGGATGCGGAATATCGTTATGGGAATCCTGGTGGTATATATGGCAGTTTTCCTGATTATACCGGTCATTATGGTCATCGCCGGAAGCTTCCACCAGTGGAATCCGCTGAATGAAACATATAACTGGATTGGAATCGAAAACTATGTGCGCATGTTCTCCTATCCCACCTTCTGGCAGTCCATGTTAAATACCGTCATCTTTTGTGTATTTGTCGTATTCTTCCGCGTCACCATCGGACTGGCAGTTGCCTATGCGCTGAATTCTAAGATGACACGCTTTAAGACCTTTTTCCGGACCGTATTTTACATGCCTACTGTAACGCCTCTGGTAGCCGTGGCCTATGTGTGGAAAATCATGTATAACCCACAGTTCGGACTGATTGATAAGATATTCGGGCTGGATATTAACTGGCTGTTTGACAGCAAATTTGCACTTCCGGCGCTGATGCTTATGACGGTATGGAAAGATTTTGGATATGCTGTAATCCTGTTTCTGTCAGGACTGCTTTCCCTTCCGGCAGACTGCTACGAGTCGGCAAGCCTGGACGGAGCGGATGCATGGCAGACCTTCCGCTACATCACGCTGCCCCTTCTTAAACCTACCATGCTGTTTGTTGTCGTAACCTCAATTATTTCCTATCTGCAGGCTTATGTGCCGGTACTGGTTATGACCAAGGGAGGACCGGGAACCTCTACCTACTTAAGCTCTTATCTTGTATATGACCAGGCCTTTAAGCAGTATAACTTCGGATATGCTTCCGCAATCTCGTTGTTTATCCTTGTACTGACTGCGGCATTTACGGTCATTTCCTTTAAGGTAACTGGAAATAAGGACGAATAGGAGGAAAAATATCATGAAACAGAAAGTATTAAAGACTACATTATTTATTGTTCTTTGTCTTGCCGGAGTTGTGACAGTGCTTCCCTTTGTATGGATGGTCCTCTCCTCTTTTAAGACAAACGGTGAAATCGAATCTCTGGAACAGAGTCTGATTCCTCTGGCGCCTACTCTTGACAACTACCTGAACCTGCAGAGTAATTTTGATTTTCTCCGGTACTTTGCCAACAGTATTCTCATAGCAGTTCTTGTTACAGTGATTGTAGTGTACACAAGCTGCATCTGCGGATATGTCCTTGGCAAATATCAATTCAAAGGGAAAAACCTGATCTTCGGAATTGTCATGATGACCATGATGGTTCCCTGGTCCGTAACCATTATTCCGCGGTACACCATGTTTGTAAAGGCAGGGCTTCTGGACAGCTATCTGTCCCTGATTCTTCCGGTTATGTTCAGCGGCTTCGGCATTTTTATGATGAAGCAGAACATGGAAGGGATCCCGGACGAACTGATTGAGGCAGCGCGCCTGGACGGCGCAAATGAATTCCAGATTTTCCACCAGCTGGTGTTCCCACTCTGTAAAAACGGAATTTCCGCAATCGCAATCTTCCAGTTTTTGTGGGTATGGGAGGATTACCTGTGGCCATACCTGATGATGGACAGTGAAAACAAGCAACTGCTGGCAGTAGGGCTTACCCTGTTTAACGGACGGTATTCCACGGATTACGGCGGATTATTCGCGGCAACTGCCATCTCTATCCTTCCGGTTATTATCGTTTACGTGATCTTCCAGAAACGGTTCATTGCCGGAGTTGCTGCCGGAGCCGTCAAGGGATAAAATGTCAGCGAAGGGCTGGATGCCGGAAACCACCGCTTTACTGGCTCAGCAGCAGGAAAAGCAGATGGCTGGAAAATAGTCTTTCGATCTTTTATGATGTGCAGCAGAGTGCGTGGCATCGTGAATAGCAACAAATCAAGTACGAAATAAGGAGGACATAAAGAATGAGAAAGGAACTTCAGGTAACCGTACATCCCGAAACAAACCCGGACAATATCGTGCAGGGAGAAAAATACAGGTTTTCACTTCTTACAGACAGGCTCCTGCGGCTGGAATACAGTCCTCATGGTTCCTTTGAGGACCGTGCAACCCAGTCTGTGTGGAACCGCAATTTCCCGGAGGTTTCATTTTCACTGGTTGAGAAAGAAGATCTGTTAGAGATCTTTACTGACCGGCTGCATCTGATCTATGATAAGAAGGAATTTACCCCCAACGGCCTGTCCGTACAGGCGACCGGCGACTTCAGCCCTTATGGCAGTATATGGCATTACGGGGAGGATTTTAAAAGTCTTGGAGGGACTGCCCGGACTCTGGATGAGGCGGACGGTGAGATTCCCTTAGAGAACGGCATCATCGGCATCAACGGTTTTTCTGTACTGGATGACAGCAGATCTCTTGTCCTTTTGGAGGATGGCTTTGTTGAGCCGCGAAGGGATGACTGTATTGATCTTTATTTTTGGGCTTATGGAAGAGACTACCTCAATGCACTGAAGGATTTTTACCACTTGTGCGGAAGGAGCTCCATGATTCCCCGCTATGCTCTCGGAAACTGGTGGAGCCGGTTTTACGAATATTCTGCAGACTCTTACCGGGAACTTGTAGAACGCTTTGCGGCTGAAAACCTGCCTTTTTCCGTAGCGGTCATTGATATGGACTGGCACTTGACAGACATTGACCCCAAATACGGAAGCGGCTGGACCGGATACAGCTGGAACCGGAAGCTGTTTCCGGAACCGGAAAAGTTCCTTGGCTGGCTGCATGAGCAGAACATGCATGTAACCTTAAATGTCCACCCTGCTGACGGGATCCATGCGCATGAGGATGTCTATCCCCAGATGGCAGAGGCTATGGGTGTGGATACAGAACATGAGCAGCCCGTAATATTTGACGCCGCAGATCCGAAGTTTTTAGAGGCCTGTTTCCAGCACATTTTCCACCCCATGGAGGAAACCGGCGTTGACTTCTGGTGGATTGACTGGCAGTCCGGAGGATTCTCTAAGGTAAAGGGCTTAGACCCCTTATGGGTGCTGAATCATTACCATTACCTGGATAATGCCAGGGATGGGAAACGCCCCATGACGTTCTCCAGATATGCCGGGCCTGGAAGCCACCGTTATCCGGTGGGCTTCTCGGGAGATACGATTATTACCTGGGACTCCCTTGATTTCCAGCCCTATTTTACCGCAGCAGCCTCCAATATCGGCTACGGATTGTGGAGCCACGATATCGGCGGACACATGATGGGGACAAAAGATGACGAGCTGGCCGGAAGGTGGCTGCAGTTTGGCGTATTCTCCCCCATTCTGCGCCTTCATTCCAGTAAGAGCGAGTTCACCGGAAAGGAACCCTGGCGGTATAAAACGGAAATCCGGGAAATGATGGGAAGATTCCTCAGGCTCCGCCACCAGCTGATCCCTTACCTCTATACCATGAACCACCGCGCATATGAGGAGGGCATCCCTGTTATTCTTCCGATGTATTACCATTATCCCATGAACCAGGAAGCCTACCATGTGAGGAACCAGTATGAATTCGGAAGTGAGCTTATAGTGGCTCCGGTCACATCACCCCGGATCCAGGGACTGAATGTAGCTAAGATAAAAGTATGGCTGCCGGAAGGAATTTATTTTGACTTCTTTACCGGAAGAAAATACCGGGGCGGACGTATGATCGCCATGTACCGGGGAATAGAGGCCATTCCGGTGCTGGCAAAAGCCGGGGCAATTGTCCCCATGACCCATGAGATACAGGATGCCGGAAGCAATCCTGGAGAACTCTGTATCCATATATTTGCAGGAGCCTGCGGGAAATTCACCCTTTATGAGGATGATAATATTTCACAAAAATACCAGGAAGGGCAGTGTGTCCTCACAAACATGCATTTCACCTGGGGCGGGCATACCCGGTTTGTAATCGAGGGCGCAAAGGGGAATACTGAGCTTCTAAAAGAAACCAGAGATTATATAATACAGATACACGGCGTGGGCCCCTGCAGCGCAACGGCATCCATAGACGGCAGCTCCACTGTCCTGAAGCAGCAGTATGATGCCAGAACCCACACCCTGATCTGTAACGCAGGCCGGGTGCCTGTTGTATCCGAGGTGTCAGTAGATATCATGGACGCTGAAATAGCAGAGAATAATGTGGAACAGGATGTGTTTCAATTCCTCGATCAGACAGAGATCTCCTTTTATACGAAGGAAATCATATACAAGACAGTTCAGAAAAGCCAGGACTCGGCCATGCTTCTTAGTGAGCTGTCAGCCATAGAGGCTGACGCGGATCTGATAAGCGCAGTAACGGAGATTGTTACCGCGTAAGATGAGTTGGGGACGGGGTATTTTTAAAAATACCCCGTCCCCAACTCTTTCAGGTTGAAGTACAGCCCCCAGTCCTGGTCGTTTGCCCAGGGGTCGTAGAATGATCCTTCTCTGCCATTAACGCTCATGGGATATAGGCGCAGGATGCGCCTCCGTCTTCCCGGAACAGGCTTAGTACTCCGCGCAGGGAGCGTTCTGCTTTTTTTGTATAGGTTCCGTCTCCTGTTACCTCTCTGGCATGGAGGAATGCGAGGCCGGTTAGTGCGCTCCAGTAATGGGGGAATGTGTCTCCCAGGAGTCGTTTTTTTCCGAACCAGTAGTCATCCCAGTGGCGGATTGCTACTTCGTTCATGTGGTAATCTGGCTGGTTTCCCTGGAACAGGTCCAGGATTTTGTATTGCTCCAGGGCTGCTTTTCTGTATTTTTCTTCTCCTGTCAGGCGGTAGAGTTCGCCCATGTAACCGGCGGCAGGCGCCACGATTCCCTGTTCGTAGGCTACTTCATGGGAGGGGTAGTTTTTTCCGCAGGATGCGATGTAATCTCCGTGCTCCCTGTAATATGTGAGGAGGCACTCTGCGTCTTTGCTGCGGCCTGCATTCTGGAATATTCTCACAGATTCATACATGGGCTCTGCAATCGCGTAAAAATGGCTTCCTCCCTCCTGGTAGAATCTGATGATGCACTTCATGTACCGGTCCAGATATGCCGGTTCTTTGGTAAGAAGATACATTTCCAGGAAGAAACGGCCGATCCACGGGGCGTTGTACAGCCGGGTGTAGTCATTGCAGCGCGGGGCGTCATTAAATACTTCTCCTGTCTCTTCGTCATATAGTTCACGCAGGACGTATGCTGCATACTGGTCCAGGCTTTCCTGCAGCCTGGCATCCAGGCAGTGCTGGAGATAATATGCGAACAGGATTCCCATGCCCACACGCTCCCTTCCGCCGTTAATGTCATTGCGGTGTCCGTAATACTGGCGCTTTTCCTCATTATCGTAGATCAGGTACGCGCCGTAGAGATGGCTCTTCTGGTCGCGGCATTGCTGGTGTTCTGCTATAAAGTGGAGCCTTCTTCTGGTCAGGGACACAAGCTCTGGCACGACGAGAAAGGAGGCTTCTGTTGCTCTCTTCCCAAGGCGGATCTCGTAACGATACTCTCCTGTTGCCCCGGGCTTCTCATGGATCTTAAGCTTTCTGCCTTCTTCTGTGTAAGGAATGTTCTTTCCATTTCTACAGACTGTGATCCCCTCTGAACGGTCCAGAGTCTCTACATCAAAGGTAATCTCCTCTCCTTCGATCAGTACAAATGCATCGGAAGTGATCCGGAGGAATCCTTCTGTCTCGGACAGAAGTTTCTGGAATTCTTCCCAAGGATTACCTTACTGATCTTATTGTTCCACCGGGACAGGCGGTATGCGCACATAGCGCTCAGTACTACCGTAATCGCGATTGCGCACACGCAGATTGTAACGGTATTCAGAAAAATCCTTGGATAATTCATATTTTCAAGCACGTAGCTGAAATTATCAAGGAACAGTCCCTTCGGGAAACCGAAGGTATCTGCCAGGATATCTCCCAAAGGCTTGAAGGAGTTCGTCAGAACGATCCATGCCGGGAAGATAAATATGATTGCAAGGACAATCATAACAATTTCATATATTGTCCATCTGACTTTTTTTGCTTTTCCCATCTATGCGTCCTCCTTCGAATTCGTCAGCCTGAGCTGCAGGATTGCGATCACAATCACAATTACAAACAGGACAACGGCCTTTGCCGCGCCATAACCCATACGGTTGTTCTGGAAGCCTTCCGTATAGATATCAAGTGCAAGACCCATGGTTTCTCTTCCGGGGCCTCCTCCTGTCAGTGACAGGTTGACGTCAAACAACCGGAAGGACTGGGACAGCACCATGAACAGGTTTACCCCGATTGATGGAACGATCATCGGGAATGTTACATTCCGGAATCTCTGGAACCAGGTCGCCCCGTCAATAGCCGCTGCCTCTAACAGCGTTGTATCTACCATCTGAAGTCCAGCCAGGTAGATGATCATTATGTATCCGACGCTCTGCCATGTTGCTACAATCACCATGGCAACTACCGTTACATTACCTCCGCCAAGCCAGCTCGTATTGAAAAACTCCCAGCCAGTCATATCATAGATGGCCGCACATCCCTGGTTAAACACGAAGCGCCAGATATATCCGACTACCAGCATACTGATTACATTTGGCAGGAAGAAGCATGTTCTTAAGAACTTTGATGATTTCAGCTTCGAGTTCACAATCAGCGCCAGCGCCAATGCCAGAATGTTGGTTGCCAGTACGTTCAGTACCACATATTTCAGGGTGAAGACCATGGATTTGAAATAATCCGGGTCGTCCGTAAATAATTCGATGTAATTCTTAAGCCCTACAAACTCTTTTGTCTTGCTGATCCCATCCCAGTTAAACAGGGAGTAATAGGTACCCATGAAAAAGGGAAGGATGAAAAATATAAAATACAGGATCAGAAGGGGGAGGACAAAGATTACAACCTCCTTAGCCAGAGTGGCTTTCTTATTCTTCTTCATCTTTAAGGTCCTTTCTTTAAAACCTGTAATAAAAAGGTCATAAAAGGGGATAAAAAGGGTAAAAAAGGAGCACTGTCACAGGCAGTGCTCTTCTCGCCCGATGACGATGTTAATTCGTCCCCGCAAGTTTTCCCCATAAGTCATCAAGTGACTGTAATGTAGCGTCTACGTCTCCGCTTCCGTCAGAGATATATTCCTGAAGCTTCTTTCCGGATTCGTTGTAGAATCCATCCGGCCACAGCGGCCAGGACCAGAGGCCTGTCTTATTTTCTGAAATATACTGTGCCACATCCTTAGATAACGGATTGCTTCCCTCGAACTGCATATCCTTCATCGCAGGAATTACCTGGCACTCTTTCAGCAGGAAGTTCCTTCCGGCATCGCTTGTAACAATCCAGTTCAGGATATCCTTTGCGACATCTGCGTGCTTGGATGTATTGGATACATGCCATGTTCCGTTAACGTCTGCTGCCATCTTTGTATTTGCCGCATCATCTGTGATCGGAAGAGCAAATAAACCAACCTCCATATCTGGTGCAATCTGTGCAATGGTATCATAAGCCCAGATTCCTTCAAAGATCATGGCCTGCTTGCCCTGTGCAAACATAGCTGCCACCTCATTCCAGCTTGCATCCAGCGGCTTATCCTGTCCATACTCCAGCATAAGGTCAAGCACGTTCATGATATCTTTCATCTGCTGTGTATCTGCAATCTTTGTGCTTCCTGCTTTCAGGTTCTCAATATATTCTGTCGTATTCTCTGTGTTTGCGAATGCGTAGTTGAAGAACTGTCCTAACAGCCAGTCATCCTTAAACTGGTTCGTAAAAGGAGTGATGCCATTGTCTTTAAGGACTTTACATACATTCTCCAGCTCGCTTACTGTGGTCGGAATCTCCAGTTTGTACTGATCAAAAATCTTCTTATTGTATACAATGCCGTTTCCTGACATCTGAACCGGAAGGCCGACTACCTTTCCGTCAAGAGATACACATTCCTTCGCACTGTCTGCAATGTTGTTTACAAATTCCTGATCTGACAGGCCTGTAATGTATTCCTTATATGTATTGATCTCATTGTATCCTGCTGTCATGAATACATCCGGCATATCCCCTGAAGAAGCCTTTGTCTTCAAAATATCATAATAGTCGTCGCCGATTACTTCTACCTCGATCTTTACATTCGGATGCTCTTCCTCATATGCCTTTGCCATGTTCTTGACCTGCTCTGCATACTCTACCTGGAACTGCATCCACCGCAGTGTTACCTGTTCCTCACCAGACTCTCCCGAGTTCCCTGAATCACCGGATCCTCCGCTGTTACTGCAGCCGGCAAGCAGGGATACTGCCATTGCCCCCATGAGCAGGAGACTGACTAAACGTTTCTTCATAGTTCTTTTCCTCCATTGATTTCTTAAAAATTTTTTAATAAATGCTTGCAAACATATTTTATGGTTATTATTATAGAACAGCCTTCTGGCTTTGTAACCGTATTCCATTGATACAAACTGGTAAATTATTGATGTCGCATTGCGATTCGCGGCTTCTGTGCCATTTATTGATTTTTCATGCAGCAAAACATGTCATTAAATGGCATTGTAAATTTTATTCTTACCTTATATAATAATGTAAGCGCCAAAAGGTATTCTGACGCTTCTGATACACGGATTGTTCCGTGCTAACGCACTTCCACAATCCTAAAACACTGGAAAACAGATAGGAAACCTGTTATGATAAGAAACTTTATAAAAAGGAAAGGCCTCGCCTTGCGAAGCTGGGTCGGCAGGTCCTTTTCCCATAAGATCATGCTGACGCTGTTGTTATGCATGTCGTTTATTATTGCATTCTCCAGCATTACATATTATTACAGTACAGTCCACCTTCTTCAGAAGGAATATATCCGTTCCAATACCCAGCTTCTGAATGAAGTAAATCATAGTGTCAGCCGGTATTACACACAGCTGGACGATACGACGCGTTCCCTCTACAGCGATAACACCTTTATTGATAATCTGCGGACGCACCAGGACGATTACATCTCCATTGCCTATAATGAACAGGCCATTAAAAATATCCTGCATTCTGATAATGCAATCCAGTATATTTATTTTTATGATCCTTATACGAAGAATCTCTATTCCTTTTCCCGGGAAAATGCAAGCTATGCCCCTTACCCTGAACTGGAACAGGAGGACTGGTACAAAAAGACATTAGGAAGCAGTACTTATTTTTATATCCGGCCGCTCCACGAGTTTCAGAACTACCGGAACTTCGGCACGCTGGATCATGACCTGGTTTTTTCCGCCAACAGGGTGATCCGGTATTATGTGACTGGCGAGGTCTTCGGGATACTGTCCATCACCTATGACACCAGTTACCTGGAAAAGATCTGTCAGAACCTGGAAAGCCCGGGCGGATATGTCTCAATCCTGGGCCGGGACATGTCACCCATGCTGACAGAATACCCCGGCCTGACCATACCAGAGCCTGTCCTCGCCCACATCCGGAACACGGACAAGGCTTCCGGCAGCTTTAAATACATATCTGAAGGAAAGACGAGAATCCTTCTGTGGGATCTCCAGGAAGATACGTGCCTTCTGAAGGATATCCCCATGGATGAACTGACCGGCAGTGCAGCGACGGTTTTGCGGACTACTCTTGTATTCCTTGCCATTGTCCTAATCCTGTCTGTGACCATCTCCCTGTATTTCTCACGTTCTGCCACAAGGCGTCTCCGTACGCTTACAGAAAGTGTTGCAGGGTTCGGAGTTGACAGCTTTCATATCTCGGACAGTGATTACGGCTCGGATGAGATCGGAATTCTGGCAGAGACCTTTCATGTCATGACAGACCGGATCAACACACTGATTAATCTGGAATACAAAGCAAAGATGCTGCAGAAAACAGCAGAACTGCAGGCTCTCCAGGCCCAGATTAAGCCGCATTTTATCAACAATGCCCTGCAGGCTCTTGGAACTCTCGGGCTCAAAAAGGGAGCCACGGAGGTCTATACCATGGCGAATGCCCTTGCCAAAATGCTGCGTTACACCCTAAAGTCCACGGCAGAGCTGATTCCTCTTAAGCAGGAGCTAGAAAATATGAACAACTATCTTTATATTCAGAACATCCTGTGGAACAACCGGCTGGAAATCATAACAGATATTGACCAGAGCCTGTCTGACCGGCTTGTGCCTGTGTTTATCCTGCAGCCCCTTGTTGAAAATTCGGTCAAGCACGGATTGGATGACTGTATGGAAGGACAGATTTCCATCCATATCCACAGCACAGAGTCCAGGCAGCTTTCCATTAAAGTAGCGGACAATGGCAGAGGCATTCCAGCCTCCAGTCTGTCCATGCTGCAGGAATGGCTGAAAGATGAGAAGGTGGTTCCCGAGGATGAGCATATTGGCATCCGCAATATTGTAAGCAGAATCCGGTTTCTCTATGGCGAAGACGCAAGCTTTACAATCAGCTGCCCTTCCTGCGGCGGAACCCTGATTCATATCCTGCTTCCGGAGCATATGGAAAAAAAGATGCAGCAATAGAACAAAATATGGAGGGAAAGAAATGTATAAGGTACTGATTATCGACGATGTTTCACTTGTACGGGATGCAGTCAAGCTGCTGGGCCAGTGGGAGGCATTTGGAATCACTTCAATTTTCGAAGCCTGCAATGCACAGGAGGGGCTGGATATTATTTACCGGGAAAGACCTGAACTTATCATCACAGATATGAAGATGCCCATAATGGACGGAACAGCACTGCTAAAAAAATTAGAAGAGAAGCCAATCCGCAGCAAGATCATTGTAATCAGCGGTTTCAGCGACTTCAAATACACCCGGCTTGCCATCCAGTCCGGGGTGGTTGACTATATCCTGAAACCAATCGACCCCCAGGATCTGAATAACGCCATTGCCAATGCCATGGCAGAGATTGAGAAAGAACTTCCCCCATCTGATACTCCCACGGACGAGACACCTCCTACAGGAAACCCGCTGGTGAATGATGTCCTGGATTGTATCCACGAAAACTATACGAAGGAGCTCTCCCTCCCTGTACTGGCAGATGCTTTCCACATAAGCAAAGAGCATCTCTCCCGTCTCTTTAAAAAGGAGATGGGGACGAACCTGTTTACTTATATTATGGATATGAAAATAGCAGAGGCAAAGAACCTCCTTGTTAATACAGAGATGACGTTGGATGATATCGCCTTTCATCTAGGCTTCAGCAACGGGAATTACTTCAGTAAAGCATTGAAGAAAATTGTAGGGCAGACACCGCGGGAATACCGGGTGAACCGATAGTTGGGGACAGGGCATTTTTAATTTGGGACGGGGCATTTTTAAAAATGCCCCGTCCCCAACTGGCCCAGGAGATTTACCATCTCGATAGCTGACAGTGCGCAGTCATATCCTTTGTTTCCTGCCTTGCTCCCTGCACGGGCAATTGCCTGTTCAATATTTTCCGTTGTGATCACACCGAACAGGACCGGAATCCCTGTCTGAAGGCCTACCTGGGCAATTCCCTTTGATACTTCGCTGCACACATAGTCATAATGGGAGGTATCACCCCTGATTACTGCGCCGACACAGATGACTGCGTCAAATTTCCCTGACTGTGCCATCCTGGAGGCTGCCACCGGGATTTCAAAAGCGCCCGGAACCCATGCGGCCGTAATATTGCTTTCCTCTACACCGTGGCGCACCAGTCCGTCTACTGCTCCTGCCAGCAGTTTGTTCACAATAATCTCATTAAACCTGGAGGCAACAATCCCTGCCTTCATTCCCTCTGGCGCTACAACTTTTCCTTCTAATACCTGAATTTCTCTCATTTTTCATGATCCTCCTGTCATTTTATATCGTTTGTTCCGTACCTTCACAGCTACAATCTTATTTCATTAAAAATGTGCCCCATCTTGATCTGTTTTGTCTTCATGTAAAATGCATCGTATTTCTGGGGTGCAACCTCAATGGGCACGCGCTCCCTGATTTCCAGTCCGAAGCCGCTGATTCCGTATACTTTATCCGGATTGTTCGTAAGAAGCCTGAGTGATTTTACTCCAAGATCTGACAGAATCTGTGCTCCTGCCCAGTACTCCCGCAGATCCGGTGCAAATCCAAGCTCTATATTCGCCTCTACTGTATCCATTCCGCGCTCCTGGAGCTCATAGGCCTTCAGCTTGTTGATCAGGCCAATCCCTCTGCCTTCCTGGCGCATGTAGAGAATGACTCCCCTGCCTTCCTCTTCCACCTGCCTCATGGCGGTCTGAAGCTGGTTCCCGCAGTCACATCTAAGAGAGCCAAAGGTATCCCCGGTCAGGCATTCTGAATGCACCCGGCAAAGGACATCCTCCCCGTCGCCGATCTCCCCCTTTACAAGAGCCACATGGTGCTCCCCGGTAATATCATTTACATAGCCATATATCTGGAAATGTCCATATTTTGTCGGCATGTCCGCACATGCCTCGCGTGAAACGTGCTTCTCATGAATCCGCAGATAATCCTGCAGATCCTTAATTGTAATAAATTTCAGTCCAAACCTTTCTGCAAGCTTCCACAGGCCGGGGGTCCGCATCATAGTTCCGTCATCCTCCATAATCTCACAGCAGATTCCGCATTCCTTAAGTCCTGCAAGCCTCATAAGATCCGTGGTCGCCTCTGTGTGTCCTCCTCTTACAAGCACGCCTCCCCGCCTGGATACCAGCGGAAATACATGCCCGGGACGGCGCAGGTCTTCTGGTTTCGTATTCTCATCCGCGCATTTCATCATGGTATAGGAACGCTCTGCGGCAGAGATTCCGGTTGTTGTATCCACATGGTCAACAGATACGGTAAATGCTGTTGTGTGGTTGTCTGTATTCTCTGATACCATCTGCGGCAGGCCCAGCTTTCCGGCAATCTGTGCACTCATGGGAGTACAGATCAGCCCCTTTGCATGACATGCCATGAAGTTGATATTCTCCTGTGTCGCATACTCTGCGGCGCAGATCATATCCCCTTCATTCTCCCTGTCCGGGTCGTCTGTTACAAGGATAATCTTCCCTGCACGCAGCTCCTTAAGCGCCTCCTCGATCGTATTATATTGATAGCTCATCTTTTTGTCCTCCTTTTGTAATTCTCATATCCCGTTCTCCTCCAGAAACTGCATGGTGATTCCTCCTGATTTATGATTCCGGGCAGACGCGTTTTCCTCCTTCTGTCCAAACCCAAGCAGTTTTTCTACGTATTTTCCTACTACATCATTTTCCAGGTTCACTATATCCCCCGGACTTTTTCCAAGCAGGGTTGTCTCCTCTCCTGTATGGGGGATTACAGACACCTGGAACGCCCCCTCGGATACTGCTGCCACTGTCAGGCTAATCCCGTCGATGCAGATGGAGCCCTTTTCTACAATCAGCCGCAGTATTTCCTGCGGGGTCTCAATGGTAATCCATACTGCGTTTTCTTCTCTCCTGACTGACTGGATCCGTCCTGTGCCGTCGATATGCCCGCTTACAATATGACCTCCGAATCTCCCATCCGCTGCCATCGCCCTCTCCAGGTTCACCAGATCTCCTGCACCGGAGGCCTTAAGGCTGCTCCTCCTTACAGTTTCAGCCATAACGTCCGCCGTGAAGCCGTCCGGTCTTAAAGCTGTCACGGTCAGACAGATTCCGTTTACCGCAATACTATCGCCGATTTTAGTACTCTCCAACACCTTCTTTGCCCGTATTCCAATCTCCCCGGAGCTTCCCGCAAGTGACAGATATTTTATCTGTCCGGTCTCTTCTACAATACCTGTAAACATTCTTTCACCTTCTTTCACCGCGAATTATATTGTCCTGAAAATGCACGGCCTATACGTGTTTTGTGTGCCGTGGACTGGAATTCTGAACTTTATATTCTAACAGGATATCTTCTCCGGTCATGGACATTTTCTGAAGCTTCAGCATATATGCACTGTCCGGATCGTCAACTCCCTGTCCCTCCACCGGTGTTTTTGCCTCGGCTCCTCCAAAAATTTTCGGGGCAATAAAGGCTTTTATCTCCTGTACAATCCCTGTACGCAGGGCGCTTTCTGCAAGTCTTCCCCCGCCTTCCAGAAGAATGCTGTCAATGCCCTGTCCTCCCAGGTACTGCATCAGTCTCCTTAAATCCACTCTCCCGTCTGCATCCGGGAGCTCTATTACCTTGATTTTGCAGGCTTTCAGCTCTTTTTTCTTCTCTTCACTGGCATCAGCGCAGGCCACAATTGTCGGGTACTCCCCTGCCGTCCTGCAGATCTGACTGTCAAGGGGAAGCCTCAGAGTGCTGTCGCAGATGATTCTGACAGGACTTTTCATTCCTTCTGTCCGGACATTTAACAATGGATCATCCAAGAGCACGGTTCCACTCCCTGCCATGATTCCCATATATGTGTGCCGGAGCATCTGCACCCTTCTGCGCGCCGGTTCCCCGGTAATCCATCTGGATGCACCTGTCTTGGTTGCAATCTTGCCGTCCGCAGTCATGGCATATTTCAGTACTACATAGGGCTGCCTTTCTGTAATATAGTGGAAAAATACAGGATTAATGCGGTCGCATTCCTCCTTCATGAAGTCATCCTCCACCTGTATGCCGCCCTCTCTCAGCTGCCTTACGCCTTTTCCCGAAACTCTGGGGTTCGGGTCCCTGGAGCCGATTACGACTCTTGTAATCCCCTGTTCTAAAATTGCCTCTGTACAGGGAGGGGTCTTGCCATGATGGCAGCACGGTTCCAGGGTTACATACAACGTTGCTCCTGATGCCGGCTCTGTAAGGTGTGCAATTGCCTCCCGCTCTGCATGGGGCTCCCCGCATCTTGTATGATATCCTTCCCCGATAATCCTTCCGTCCCGGACAATTACCGCGCCTACCATGGGATTCGGGTTCGTCCATCCCATCCCCCGCTTCGCAAGCTCTATGGCACGGAGCATATAATCCTGATCTGTCAATCCACATCTCTCCTTTCTGTCAAAGAGTCACAGGGCAGCTGTTCAGACTGACTAGTACAGCCTTGCTTAATTAACAGTGAATAATGTGCTTGATATCTGCGTCAGATGTGCGGCTACAATCCGACGGCGTAGCGGGCTACGTCTAGGATTGGAGACGTGCATCTGGCACAGATAGCGAGTGCAGAATTCACTGTTAATTACGCAATGCTGTACTAGCCTGTTACACGCAAAGCCCCCTGCAAAAATCTGCAGGGGCTTTCGTTGATGTGATAAAGAAACCGAAGTTTCATATCACAAAAAAGCTCTGAACGGTCTGTTTCCATTCAGAGCATATCAGCAACTATCATGTTATGGTCATGATGTCATCATCTTCTTTCATCCAGACTATACTGTCGGCCCCGGAATCTCACCGGATCATGCCTTACGGCTCGCGGGCTTTACCGCCGGTAGGGAATTACACCCTGCCCTGAAGATTTTCTCTTTTTATGTGTATTATTATACATCTGCATGTGCAAAAATGCAAGGGTATTAGTTACTATGTTCACGGACTAACCGTCCGCTCATAGTAACGCATATTAACCTTTACTGGTCACCGAGTGACAGTAATTTCACAAACTCATCCGGACTATAAACTTTTGTTTTAGCTACCTTAAAATCTTTCAAATTACACGTTACCAGACAGTCTGCATTTACCATTCTTGCACATTCATCCTGCAGGCAGTCTTCAAAATCTTTAAACTGTATATTATCTATCGCCTCTAAAATCTGTTCATGTGAGGCACCTGTAACCGTCAAGATCTTACAAATATCCCTTAACCACATTCTCTTTCCTTCATCTGGAATCCGAAGCGAATACCATATTATAGATAATGAATGAAAAGCAATATATCCATCAACTCTTCCTTGAGAACATAAATCCATAACGATCTTTGAAGAATCCCGAAACCTATCCTCACGATCAGTAATATAGTTTAATATAACATTCGTGTCAATTAACGCAACCATATTTCTCTTCCATAGCTTCCTTTCTGATTTGCTTATAGTCATAGTCTTTTGGGAATGGATACTTTTTTTTCAACTCTTCCATGTGTAAAAACGCCTGTCTTTTTTCAGAAAGCGAATCTTGCGCCTCGAATATTTTCTCTTTTTTCCCAACTACTACATTAAATCGCCTAATCATATCTATAAAGAACTTAACACTATCATCATCCGGTAAAGAATCAATCATAGCGTATGCTTCCTGTCGCAAAGTCATTTATTTCACCTCCAAATTTTTCTCAGAATTAATATCGCAATTGTAACATCTTTAATCATCTGCTGTCAACCGGACGACCGTCATGTCATGGTGCACTGCCTTCAGATAGGTGCCGAATACATCCTGTGTCCTTAATTTCAGGCTGGATGTATTGACACAGGGATGGCATCCTAAAAACTCCTCCTTCAGCACATCCTCGTCCACCAGAAGACGCACACGGTTCTCCACATCATTCATAAGCCCCATTACACTGACTGCACCGGGAGTAATATCAAGAAATTGTTCCATAAATGCTCCGTCTGCGAAGGAAAGTCTTGCGCT
The DNA here is from genome assembly GCA_910576335.1 of Lachnospiraceae bacterium. Classification (GTDB taxonomy): domain Bacteria; phylum Bacillota; class Clostridia; order Lachnospirales; family Lachnospiraceae; genus CAPEBR01. The sequence goes on along the minus strand of CAJTIU010000007.1, from coordinate 518 downwards.
GCCGATCTGGGCAGACAGCTCCTTTGTATGAAAGGTCTTATCACCTGGAATCATCAGCAGATAAAACTTCGTCTTCTGCCGGTTACATAAAAACAGGTTCTTGCAGATTTCTGCGCCAAGGGCCTCATCAATGCTTTTGCATACCTCCATTGTCATAGCCGGGGCATGGTCAATCCTCACATATTCAAGTCCCAGACTGTCGAGCAGATCGTAGACTCTCATTTCTTTCGGAAGTCTTCCTGCCGTATCACCCGGCCTGCCTTTATATAATATCAAACTCATTTTCCCTTTCCTCCTTTAAATTCAGTTTCTTTCTGCTGTTTGTCCATTATATCATAGCGCAGCTTATAGCTGCAATCAAACTTTTATAGTTAATTTCAAATAAAAAGGATCATCCAATCGTTGATGCATGTGCTATAATGCACTTACGGTATCTGTGTACCAATCATCAATCGGGAACTTAATTCCCCAGTAGCATTCATACGAAAGGATGACCCTATGAACACTATATTAGAACA
>CAJTIU010000006.1 GCA_910576335.1 Lachnospiraceae bacterium | reverse complement strand
AAGTTAAAAGCACTTGGCTGGGAGGCCCCTGTAGTTGCCGCTTAAGCCTGTCAGTTAAGTTCAAAATCAACCTTTTTAAGTTTGACAGGGGCAGTCTGCGCTTTTTTAGTTACCCGAAAGGTTATGTTTCATAGTAAATAATCTTTAATTTTTGATTCTTTTACATAAGCACAAAGTGACGAACTGTTATCATACAGCGGACTTATACTGAGTTTTTCTTTTTCTAATATTAATGCCCAATTACTCTGATGCCTGTCAGTATTGCCAATCAGAAAATCAAAAACCAAAATAGGAAGAAAATCATTAAAAAGACCCAATGGTTCCAAAACTGTTTTTATCATATCCAGTGAATACTTTTCTCCTGTTTCCACATCCAACAATAGTTCTTCATCAAAACCATGATACATTGAGCTAATACAATAAATTCCTTCAATTAATACAATCCCTTTTTGATCAACAATATTGTAACTGATGGATCCTTCTCTACCTTCATAAACTCCTATTTCAAATTTGGCACATGAAAGACCTACTAAACCTGCCAGATCACAGGCTATGCACTCCGAAACATGATCTGTTGTTGCTGTATCCTTTTTGAACTTAAACAACCCAATCTGTCCTGTATCCGGATTCATAAGCCATAATTTTTCACTTCGGCCACTACCTTCGGCAGCTCCATCATACTCCATCCAAAAAGAAAAATCCTTCATCTGTTTTCCTCCGGCTCTCGGTATACCTATCTTATGCATTGCTCTATACCATTTCCAAATCTCTACGATTATAAAGCAATACTTCTATATTCAATATCATACTATAATCCTGCCATTTTTCTAGTACACCGAAAAATAAGTTCCTAGCCATATAACGCAGAATAATTTTTTATATGCAAGGCGGAGGAATGAGGCGTAGCGGGCGCTACGCCGATTGATGACAACGACGCAGATGGAAAATCAGGCAAGTTATATGGCTGGTTACTTGTTATTCGGTGTACTAGTATATGGGGGTTCTATATATTTTTCTTTTTGTATCTGCCTGCCACCAAGTATTAGATCTTGGAGCACGTCCCCGTCTTTACAAGTACAGATGGTTTCTGTGATAGCCTCCCGGCTCCTCCCATATTTTCTCACCTCTGTGCACTATATAGTTTTGTGAATGCAACATATTGGCTGATGATGTCATTTCCCTTGCCGCCATAAAGTACTTTAAGCTTTACTTTCCGGTCTGTTAGCACGCTCTCCTGTAAAAATCATGTACAGCTCTGCTTCCGGCATATGGGCTTTCTTTACTCCCGGGTCGGCTTTGGCTAATCGGTCTGCCGGGTCAACTATGCCTTGTTAGCTATGGTTTTATTATACTGAGAAAATCTCCATTGTTCAAGACATAAAAAGAGAAGCACCCGGCTGTAGTCACCAAACAGATACTATTCACGACCTGGAAGGCAGCTCATAGCAACGGTTCGGGGCGACATTTAGAGTTTTGCTGCGCAAAAACGCCCCTCACTCCTAAATCATGTTCGCACGGAATGAGCAGTTCATCGCATTCCTGACCCCTGAAAAGTAACTAAGCGGAAGATGTTATATCCTCCGCTTCCCATCTATTATCTTACAAAACACCACTGCCACTAACGTACTCACCGCCGTAGCCGCAATTCCCGGCCCCACAATAGCCGCCGGATTCACACTCCCGTACTGGCTCCGGTATGCGATCACATTCACTGGGATCAGCTGCAGCGACGAGATATTAATAATCAAAAACGAACACATCTCATTGCTGGCAATCCCCCGCTTCCTCACCGGACCAGGCAGCCTGCCCGCTCTTCTGTCTTCCTCCAGTTTTCCTAATTCCTCCATAGCCTTTAGCCCTGCCGGCGTAGCCGCCCACCCAAGCCCCAGCACATTTGCAATAATATTCATTGTAATAGGCCCCTCTGCCGGATGTCCCTTCGGCAAATCAGGAAATAAAAACCGAATAGCAGGGCGAATCCGCCTGGACGCTCCCTCCACAATCCCCGCCTTCGTTGCTATTTCCATAAATCCCACCCAGAAAGACATAACCCCCATCATTGTGATACACAGTGTAATTGCTTCCTTCGAAGAATCCAGTGCTGCATTAGTAATTTCCGGCATTCTTCCAGTAAATGCAGCATATACAATTCCAACCATAATCATGCATGCCCAAAGATAATTTAACATAAAAAAGTCACTCGATACATCTTCTTAAATAAAGCATATGAATGTTCTGCATGAAGTATGCGCCCGACACATATATATAGAAAAAGTTAATTGATGGAGAATAAATATGAAATTCTTTTTATATGTTACAGACATGATTATTCCAATGGTTATTTTTGGAATTGTTTGCTACGGATGCCTAATGAAAATAGACGTGTATGATACTTTTATAAAGGGCGCAAAGAGCGGCTTCTTTACGGTTATCCGCATTATGCCCACTCTGGTCGGGCTCATGGTGGCTGTCGGAGTCCTGAGGGCCTCTGGTTTTCTTGATCTTCTCGCAGAACTCATCGGGCGCTTTACAAAATACGTTGGCTTTCCCGGTGAACTGGTTCCCCTGACCATTGTAAAGATGTTTTCGTCCTCTGCCGCCACCGGGCTTCTTCTTGACACTTATAAGGAATACGGAACCGATTCCTCTCTCGGCCTCACTGCGTCTATCAGTATGGCATGTACCGAAACCATATTCTATACCATGAGTGTATACTTCATGACCGCAAAAGTATCAAAAACACGGTATACACTTACCGGGGCACTGATCTCCACCCTTGCCGGACTCGCTGCAAGCGTCATACTTGCCGGGCTAATGCCATGAAACCCTGAGCATAATTTTATAAAAATATTACATCTGTATGGCTGTGGTCCAAAGCCACAGAATCATGCTTAAACAGCTAAGGAAATAAAATCCAGTACATCATTTACACGAGCTTTTTTCTCTGTTATAATAACACCATACTAAAAAACAGGGGGAACTTCTTTGAAACTGATTCAGACTTTTTTACATAGATACTCTAATGCCCCAAAGCGGGCAATCCGGGCAATTGCATTCGTAGATTATGAACACTGGTATTATTCCTATCAAAATCTGTATGGGATCCGGCCAAATCTGTCTTCCTGGCGCAAGGAGCTTGAGGAAACCTATCAGCTTCTGGATATTATGGTATTTGGTGACTTTACACATTCTCCGATCAATCAAGAGCTGAATAAAATACGTGAAACCACCAACACCATTATTGAGACCTGGCACTCCGGTTCAAAAAAAGATATGACGGATTTCATCATGGTGGACTACCTGTATCAGACTGCTTTTCAGCAAAACGGTCCTGACTCCTACATCCTATTTACCGGAGACGGACATTTTCAGCCAGTCACAAAATTCATCACGCAGCAGCAGAAAAAAGAAGTTGTAATCTACGGGGTACGCGGCGCCTTCAGCAGTCAGCTGAAGGCATCTGCTTCAAGGAGTATTGAGTACCCCTATCCTAATGATCTGACTCGCAGATATTACGAAATGATTATTCAGAATTTTGACTATGTCTCGGATAAAAATATCAATCCCACTTTCCTGAAAACTGTGGAAGCCGTGGCAGAACATAACCATGTATCTCAGGAGGCAATCCATGCCGCTCTTCAGGAAATGGTGGATAAAGGGTACGCCTATCAGCGGGAGGTTCCCGTGGCGTTCAACCGTAAGATCAAAATCATCTGCGCCGACTGGGACCGGCTGCATGAGGATGGGCTTTGGGATCCGGATACCGCCTAGTTATGAATAATAACCGGAACCCCCGGCTCAATCATGTCGAATAACACCCCGGACTTATCAACTGGCATATTGATGCATCCGTGTGAACCATTTCCATTTTTATATCGTTCACCACCGAAAGCCGTCTGCCAGTCCGCATCGTGAAATCCGATTCCGCTCCAGGTAATACGCATCCAGTTACGCACCTTTGTCCGATACTCCGGCTTTCCAGTGGATGGAATAATATCCCCTACAAGAACGCTGTCATGCTCTTTTTCCTTAAACACGTAAACACCTGTGGGCGTAATCTTTTCCGGGACAGGTTCTCCAGTCACCACATCACATTCAAGCGCCACCTTTCCATTCATGACATACCACATATGCTGCGTAGTAAGATCCACCTCCGCATAAGTATCTCCCCAGTCGGGTGAACCATGGACTGCAGCCGTACCGCCTGCGTAGTATGCAGGCTCTTTTGTGATGGTCTCTCCATTTTTCACTGCATCTACGATTGCCTTATACTCTGTATCCTCATCTATAGACCAGCCGTAGTCTCCTCCCTCTACGGTTGCACTCCTTCCATCCGGTGTCGTAAAGGTCCTCTGGGCTCCCATGGTGTCATATTTATCTCCAAACTGTTCCAGCCATTCCTTTACCTTACTTTTCTTAAATTTCACCTTCATATTCTTGTCCACAGACAGCCATCCTGAAATTACGGTTCCGTCAATCACTACAGGCTCATCCATAGAATAAGTAATGTTTGCCTGGCAGTACTGGTTCATCTTCTCACATGCCTCTGCAACCTCTGGAGACTTGGAAGTGTATTTCGGCTCCTTATAACATTTCTCCGACTTAAGATTCAGCCCGGACTTAAGCTCAGTAACTGCCTCTGATGCCTTTTTCTTCAGCACATCCATATCAATCGCAGTACCCGTTTCCTCAGGTTTCACGACAAACTGGCTTCCGTCAAATTCCGGCTTTGCAGACTTAGGCTTTACCTGCTTTGCCGTGGCTGCCTTAAGCCCCTGAAGCTTCCCGTCAAGCTTCGCCTCATCATATGACAATTCAATAGTCGCATTCTCCGAATCCTTAGTGAAAAATGATACAGGCCATGCAAATCCATTCTGCTTCTTCAAGGCCTCCTTAAGCGCCTTGCTTTCCTTATATTCAAGGGCAATATCCTCGCTTGTGATCTCTTCCTTCTGTCCATCCTTATCTGTAACAGTCAGGACATAACCCTCCATTTCCTTCTTAAAAATCTCTTCCACCTCTGAAACAGGCTTTCCGGAACAGTCGTGCCCATTAATCTCCGTATTGGGCAGAAAATGAGAGGAAAAATAAACTCCTGCCCCTATGTATCCCGCAAGTAAAACTCCGGTAGTCCCTCCGACAATCCCAAGTATCAATCCTGTGTTTTTCTTTTGTCTCTTTTTTCTTCTATGTCTTCTTCCTTTTCGTGCTGCCATAAATATTTCTCCTTATCAATCCTGTGCCTTAATCTGCCAACTCCTAAACTGCCTGGCTCAGTTATACTCACGGCCGAAACAATAGTTACTATTCACGGCTCAGGAATGCGCTGGACTGCGCATTCCGTGAGAACATGATGCAGGGGTGAGGGGTGGTTTTTGCTTAGCAAAACTTGGAATGCCGCCCCGAATCGTTTCTATGAGCGGCCTCCGGAGCCATGAATAGTAACAAACGATATTCTGCGGCAAAATATATATCTTGGCAATCCTCCATACTTCATATCCTCCCCTGCCACCTCATAACCAAGCCTCAGGAAATTATTTACACTATATATATTATCCGGATGTGCAGTTCCCATAAGATAACGGTAGCCCTGCCTTCTCAAAAGACTCTCAGCCTCTTCCATCAGTCTCTTCTGAATACCATGCCCCCGGTAACTGCTCTGTACCGCCGCCGATTCCATATGTGCAGTCAGCCCCAGATCATCATCAGACAGTCCCAGGTATCTTCCCAGATTATCCGGAGCACTGCCTGGATATCGTACAACCAGAAAACCGGCAATCACATCTTCTGCTGCCGCCTTCAGTATAAAACCCTCGTCCCGCACATGCCTTTCCAAAAACGGGGCATCATCTGTACAAAACCAGTCCTTACACTCCATCTGCCGGTAAGCCTCGTCCATAATCCTGGCAATCTCCGGAACATCCCCTACGTCCGCAAGGTCAACTCCAATCTCTAATGCCATAAATAATACCCCCTTTTCAAGCTGCATATCCGCACCTATAATAACATATAACCAACCCACTTTCAAGCAAGTTGGGGACGGGGTATTTTTTAACGTTACTATAAATATCTGGTCCCCAGCTCAATCAGTCGTGTCAGATATCGGAGTACTGGCTCTGTTGCGATGGAGAAAACAACAAAGAGCATAACGCATTTTGTTGACATGCCTGTAATTGCAAATAGTCCCGGCAGGAATATGCTGCAGCCCAACAGGCCGATCATGCATCCGGTCCACACTGCAATCCGGGCTTTACTGAACGGCTTACAGATTCGGTAAAGGATCATGAAGCCTACGATTGCAAGCAGCATTGTTGATGCGGTGGAGATATCCACAGGATCAACCTCGAAGGTTTGTCCGAATACGACCAGCGCCCCTACTGCGATTACATCTGTAAGACCCGCGGGAAGTGCTTTCAAAAACACATTGCTTAAGAAATGTCCCTGTATCATCTCTTTGTTTGGCTGCAGTGCAAGGAAGAATGCAGGAATACCAATTGTAAACATGCTGATCAGTGATATCTGGGACGGCTCCAGCGGATAAGTAATCATAAATACAACTGCAAACAGCGACAGCAGAAGGGAAAATATGTTCTTTACCAGAAACAGACTGGCGGAACGCTGAATGTTGTTGACTACTCTGCGCCCTTCCAGTACAACAGAGGGCATGCATGCAAAATTGGATTCTAGCAACACGACCTGGGAAGCCTGCACTGCGGCGTCGCTTCCTGATGCCATTGCTATACTGCAGTCCGCATCCTTAAGTGCCAGCACATCGTTTACTCCGTCTCCTGTCATGGCTACGGTTCTTCCCTGCTTTTTAAGCGCCTGGACAAATTGCCGCTTCTGTGCAGGCGTGACGCGTCCAAAAACAGTATGACTGGCGATCGCCTTCTCCACATCCTCCTCTGTTCTTAGAGTAGAGGCATCTATATATTCCTCTGCGTTCTGTATCCCGGCCTCTCTGGCAACCTCGGACACAGTAATCGGGCTGTCCCCGGATATTACTTTGATCTCTACGCCCTGCTCCGCAAAATATGCGAAAGTCCCGGGAGCTTCTTTCCTTACATGGTTTGCAAGAAGCAGAAATGCAAGGGGCGTCACCTTTTCTTTCAGTCTCTTTCCATCCGGCACACCGTCATAGATTCCAAATACAAGGACACGGTATCCTCTTGATGCGTATTTCCGAATTTCTCCGCCAAAGCCTTCTTCTCTGTCGTAGTCATCCCTAAGCACAAATTCTGGTGCCCCAAGCACATATGCTTTCTCTCCAAATAAAGCGCCGCTGTATTTCGATGCAGAGGTAAATGGAATTACCTGATCTGCCTTTGTCTTCGTATTTTTTGTAAAATAGGATTTCATAGCCTCCATTGTACTATTATCCGCACTCTGTGCTGCCACAAAATCTCCTAAAAGCTCCTCAAGGGATACACCTTCTCCTTTATTATAGAGGCCAGTCGGTATCATCTCCTTAACACACATTACATTTTCGGTAATGGTTCCGGTCTTATCCACACACAGGACATCGACGCGTGCAAGTGTCTCAATGCTCTTCATGTCATGAAGCAGCACTTTCTGCCTGGCGAGGCGCATGGCGCTTACCGCCAGAGCTACACTGGCAAGCAGATACAGCCCCTCTGGAATCATCCCGATCACTGCCGCGACCATAGAGGTAACACTGTTTCTAAATCCCTCATGGTTGAAAAAATATCCCTGGACAAACAGCAGAATTCCTATCGGAATCAGTACAATTCCCACAATCTTTACCAGCCTGTCAAGAGACCGTATCATCTCCGACTGCTCCCCCTTCTGCATGGCCTTTGCCTCCAGGGTCAGTTTGGAAATGTAGGAATCCCTGCCTACCTCCGTAAGTCTCGCACGGCATTCCCCTGATACAACAAAACTTCCAGACATCAGTTGTGCATCTTTCCCTTTCGTGATCTCATCTGGCTCCCCTGTAAGCAGCGACTCGTTAACCTTCACCTCGCCATCTACTACAACTGCATCCGCGCTGATCTGATTCCCTGCTTTAAAAATGACAATATCATCAATAACCAGGCTTTCTGTTGATACCTGGACAAGCTCCCCGCTGCGGACTGCCACGGCAGACAGGACGTTCAGCATATTCAGTTCATCAAGAACTTTCTTCGATCTGATTTCCTGAATAATACCGATCAATGTGTTAATCACAATCACTGGCAAAAATGTAAGGTTCCTAAATGACCCCACCAGACATAAAAGCAATGCCAGCACCACAAAGATCAAGTTAAAATAAGTAAATACATTCTCATATATAATCTCTTTCGTTGTCCGTGAAGGCGGCTCCACTGCTTCATTCGTCCATCCGGCCTCGATGCGCTCCCGAATCTCCTCTTCTGAAAGCCCCGTCTCCGGATCTGGCATACACCTCTTCACATTCTCCACACGGCTGCTCTCCCGGATGCCGTCCGGTCCGCATTCTGTGGCTGAACAACTTCCCCCATTCCCCTTTCTTGTCCATTTTCGTATCATTCATACCCTCCATATTACTGCCAGGGAGCCTGGCTGACTCATAACTCCAATTGACGAACCATTACTTTTTCTGTATAATGCATTTTAATAGTAACTATATATACTCTTCAACACAAAAAGGAGCTGCTCATCATGTTTCGTTTATGGGGAAAAGAAATCAAAGATAACCATTTAGTGCGCGATACCGTCATCTGCGATGATACAACGGATACGCGCACTCATAAAATCTTCCATGCCTTAGATGCAGTCTGCTATGAATTTGATTTAAGCAAACCCATCTGGCTGGATTCCACAATTGAGGAATTCAAGCGGCACGACAAAGCCCGCTTTTATCAGGATAACTTTGTAGATTCCATTGACTTCGATTACCTGGAAATCCATATCATCGAAGAATAGGTCATCTGATCCTTTGTCTATTCACTTCGTATCGCGGCAAGCGGGCTTAGCTTCATAGCCCTCTTCGCCGGGAAATATCCCGCCATAATGCCTACCAGCATGGCGAATCCCATTGAAACAAGCACAAGCCACAAAGGAATATAAGAAATATTTCCCTCAAATCCCATCACGGCGCCTCCGGCAGTTAGATAATTAATAATAGCCGAAAGAATAAAGCTCAGAATATTCCCCACAACTCCCCCGATCAGACCGATGGAAGCCGCCTCCATAAGAAACATCTGTTTGATATTCTTAAGGCTGCATCCCAAAACCTTGATCACGCCAATCTCCTTCGTCCGTTCATAAATGGACATCATCATCGTATTTGCAATTCCGATCGCTGCTACAAACAGTGAAATCGCCCCGATTCCTCCTAGTACTGCCTCGATCATGGCAAGCTCTTTCTGCATGCTCTGCAAATACTCTATATTCGTCTCCACGCCGTATCCGAGCTGCCTGATGCTATCCGAAACGGCATTTACATTATCAATGTCATCTACCTTAACCTGTGCGGAAGAATAATAAAAATCCTTATACGGCTTTCCGGAATTTGTTGTTGGCTGTCCCGGAATCACCCTTCCTGCGAATTCCTTTTTGAGCTGCTTTACAAGCACATCAAGATCACAGTAAACGTACATGGAATGCATATTATAATCATCGGGTCCGCCTTCCACCACGCCGCATGCTTTCACTACATGCTTCTTGACATTCTTTACAGTCTGGACTTCGCCGCCTTCACCCATGTCACCCATGTCGCCGCCCATATCAGCGCTCCCTGACTGCATATTATAGTATCCATCCTGATCCAGAATAAGGAACAGGGAGTCCTTTGCAAGGTCAATATCCGGGAGAATACCCGTCTCCCAGTAGGCTCCGCCTCCCCCTTTTTCCTGAAAATCTGTAATAACCGTATTTCCAAATACGAGTTCAAGGGTTCCCCCCTCCTGGGGAAGCCTTCCGCCCTCTGCAAGAGGGATATTCTGCTCTGCCAGTCCCTGATGCGGCATGGCCTTGATCGAGCCATAGCCCTCATATTTCCCTTTTAAGAAAATCACGGATGTCTCATATACCGGATAAGAGGACACCACATGCTCCAGGGTTCCAAACTCCGCTACCGTCTCATCGTCAATATACTTTTCCGATGCTTCCATGTCTTCATCTGATCCAAAGCTTACACTGCTGTACATGCCGCCCCCGGCTTCCTCACCTGTCACTTTAATACTCGTAAGGCCGCCGGATTGCTCTACCTCCCGGTAGAGAGACTCCTGCATGCCGAGCCCCAGGGAAATCATGACTACAATCGAGGTTGTTCCAATGACCACTCCGAGAACCGTCAGAAAGGTACGTAATTTTCGTCTTTTTAAGTTACTCCCACTCATCCTCAGAAGGTCCATCCAACTCATCTAACAGCGCCTCCTCCTCGTTCTTCATTCTTCTCTTTTTATTTCTCTTAACTATAATGACAACTGCGGCGATTACTACGATCACAACAATCAGTCCGATGATCAGAGGAAGCTTTGACTTTGACTCAACAATCTCTTCTCCCATATCGCCCATCATCATATCGCCTTCCATCATCTCTGCAACCTCAAGCTCCAGCTCTTCCTTCTTTTCAGAGACTTTGCCCGTCTCATCCTCATAGCTCAGAGTCATTGTCACTGTCTCCGGCCCTTCTGATACCTCTATCCCTGTCAGCATTGTATCAATGGATGCTGTGGCACCAGAGTCCACATTTCCCACAAATACTTCTTCAGAATCAATATGAGGGCCTGCAAATTTTGCTTTGACATTATACAGCTTTGTTCTTCCGAGATTATACAGGCTAAACATCACATTCGCCTCATCCCCAACAGAAATGCTCGTGGGATTCACCTCAAAGGTGCTGAATTCAAACCGGGGTTTCTGCTTTACCGGAATAGACAGATTCGAAGATGTCTCAACACCTGTACCGCCGGCATCCTCATACCGCATGGAAAGTTCAATGCTATATGGCTTCTGCATCAGATCAGACTTTGCATTCAGCTTCATGGCTATATCTGCACTGCCGCCTGCACCGATTCCGTCCAGATATACTGTACTGGAACCTGATGACGGAAGAAATGCCGGAGACGCTGTCTGTTCATCGTCACCTTCTGTGGGAGCATTCATCTCAAACAGCATATTTTTCACCGCAGTTGTCTTTGAAGTGTTCTGCAGATGTACAATCAGTGTAAAATCCTTTCCTGCCTGTACCTCTGGCGGATTCGTCGCAAACCCGGTAACAATGACGCGTGGAACTGAGGATGATTCCGAACCTTCTCCATCATCAGAAGACACATCCCCATTTGTAAATCCACCGTCATCCGGGATGTCATCTCCGCCGTCATCCCCGGGTTCCCCGACATCCGTATCCCCTGTTGTCTTTGCATAGACCTTCTGCGTCTTGAATTCCTTTCCGCCGATCATTACTACAAATTGGAGGGTCTGTCTCTTCGTCTCCATATTCTCACGCTGAGTGAACATAAAAGTAATATCAACAGTCTGTCTCGGGCTCAGCTTTTTAACTGTCTTTTCATAATCCTGCCGGTTCGTCTCAAAGGGCCAGGTATCCTCTGTCTCGCCAAGATCCGGCTTTACACTTACATCCTTAAGTTCTATATCCGAATTGTTCGTCAGGGTAAACACCCATTTTCTCTTTTTCCCTTCCTTAAAAACCGGAACCTCTTTATTCTTGGATGACAGCTTTAGTTCATGCTCTTCTATACCAAATTCTTCCTTCTTGGTCTTCTCCTTGTTATCTGCCTTGCTGTCGTCCTTTTTATCCTCTTCCTTGTCTTTATCGTCTTTTGCGTCTTCCTCTTTTTTATCTTCGTCTTTTTTATCTTCTCCAGATTCCTGATCAGTCTGCATGCTGATCCCCGCATCCTCCTGTGCAGCCATAACCGCTCCTGACGGAACCAGCGCAGCCGCCATAATCATTGCCAGTAATCCTAATATGTATCTGCGCATATATTCCTTTCCCTTACTCATGTTTTTCACCTTCACTCGTCCTTTCCCTCTGATTATTTTCTATTTTCAAAATCTTTCCGTCACTTATGTGAAAAACCCTGTCCGCATAAGTGGCCAGATGTACATCATGTGTTACCATAACCAGTGTCTTGTTCTGCTCCCTGACAACCCGCTGCATCAGGCCCATAACTTCCTCTGAGGTATGGGAATCAAGGTTTCCCGTAGGCTCATCCGCAAAAATAATCTTCGGATTCACCACAAGCGCCCTCGCAACACCCACACGCTGCTGCTGTCCTCCTGACATCTGATTAGGAAAATGCTTCATATGCTTCTTCAGATTCACCAGCTCCAGCATCTTCTCCGCCTTTTTATTCCGCACATTCCTTGGAACTTTCCTGAAGCTTAGCGGAAGCGCCACATTCTCCACCGCATTCAGCGTACTAAGAAGATGGAACGACTGAAAGATAAACCCCACATTCTCACGCCGGAACCTGACAAGCTGCTCCTCGTTCATATTCTCAATATGGGAGCCTGCAATCACAACATTCCCCTTCGTAGGCTTCTCCAGCCCTGCAAGCATATTCAAAAGTGTAGACTTCCCAGACCCCGAAGTCCCGACAATCGCACAAAACTCCCCCTGGAAAATATCAAAATCCACCCCGTCAAGCGCCCGTACCACCTCATCACCGACCCGGTACAACTTATAAAGATTCCTCACCTGGATCACCTTATCCATAAATAACCCTCCTCAACTCTATTTTACATTATACTCCAAAAAAAGGAATACTTCCGATAGAAATTATGAAAAAAATCTTAAGATTCCGCTACCAGCTCACTCAAAATCGCCCTTCCAGGCAGATTTGTGCTCGCACAAGGATCTGCCTGGAAGGGCGATTTTAAAGGGAGCGCCCCGTTAATGAGCAAAATCAGCCGCGTCAGCGGCGAAGAAGCACCGTCAGGTGCGTTTTGCGAATGGGCGCGGAGTGAGCGTCCGAAGAGCCACCATACAAACTTCCCAGGTTTGTGCTCGCACAAGGGCCTGTCCAAGGGGCTGATTTTGAAGAGAGCGCCCCGTTAATGAGCAAAAACAGCCGCGCAGCGGCGAAGAAGCACCGTCAGGTGCGTTTTGCGAATGGGCGCGGAGTGAGCGTCCGAAGAGCCACCATACAAACTTCCCAGGTTCGTGCTCGCACAAAAGGCTGATTTTGAAGAGAGCCCCCGTGAACAGCAACAAAACTTGCACAACATGTTGATTTATGTTAAGGTTTATCATAGAAACCATTAAATACGATTGAAACTAAGGAAGGCGGTGCAGATTATGGAACCGGAACGAAAGAAACTTCCCATCGGAATCGAAATGTTCAGAAAGATCCGGACAGCCGGATTCTACTATGTGGATAAGACCGGCTTTATAAAGGATCTGTTAACCTCCTGGGCAGAAGTCAACCTGATTACCCGTCCGCGCCGTTTTGGCAAAACGCTGAATATGGATATGCTGAGAACGTTTTTTGAACCCGATACAGATCCCATTCTCTTTCAAGGTCTTAAAATCTCAGAATACAGCGACTTGTGCAATGCCTATATGGGGAAATACCCTGTAATCTCTATCAGTCTGAAGGATGTGGAAGGTTGTAATTTCGAAGAAGCCAGAGACATGTTAGGCGCTGTAATCAACGAAGAAGCAATGAATTTTCAAATGCTGATGGACAGTCCCCGGCTTACAGAATATGAAAAAAAGCAATTCGAAAGACTTCTTTTGGAAGATTTTGAAAAAACTTCTTTCCTGACAGGAAGCCTGAAATTATTATTAAACCTGTTATCCAAACACTACGGAAAACAGGTAATCCTTCTGATTGACGAATATGACGTGCCATTAGATAAAGCTTACCAGAACAAATATTATTCACAGATGGTCAGCCTGATCCGTTCTTTATTCAGCCAGGCTCTCAAAACCAACCGCCATCTTCAGTTTGCAGTTATTACAGGATGCCTGCGGATCGCAAAGGAAAGTATTTTTACAGGGTTCAATAACTTTAAAGTCAGAACCATCTCGGATACAGACTATGCTGAACATTTCGGTTTCACAGATAATGAAGTCGGAAGCTTACTGGCATATTATGAAATAGAAGATGCATATGACACGATAAAAGAATGGTATAACGGATATCACTTCGGAGGGACAAATATCTACTGTCCCTGGGATGTTCTTAATCAGTGTGATAAGCTTAGAGTATCAAAAGATGCACCCATGTTTATCCTGCTGACATTGCCGCTGTTCCTCCAGAATCTGTTCATAGTATTGCATCAGCTTTCCCTGTACTTTTGAAATTTGCGAATCTTCATAAGCACTGTAGTTGCAAAGCTCACGTCCGTCCATAAGTGTATCCAGGGCTTCGCAGATATCATTTGCAAAATCTGTCTGCTGCCGTTTCTGATACCAGTCCCACAAGAATGTCAACAAAAAAATTACAATGCCAAATACAACAAATGTGGTTCTGATAAAAATCGGAGGAAAATAAATCCACAATACTCCCACAAGGACACTCAAAATCGACATGATTGATAATAGAGTTTTGAAAGATATCATTTTCCAGTTCATATACTTCATGCCTTTTCACCTGTCCAGATATAACCGATTCCTCTGACAGTCTTGATATAAGTATGACTCCCATCTTCAATCTTCGCCCGCAACCGGTTTATATTAACAGTCAAAGTATGGTCATCAATATAGTTGCCATCGCAATCCCACAATTTTTCCAACAAAATCTGGCGCGTCACAATATTTCCGGCATTGTTTCTTAAAATCGTCAATAATTTATATTCATTGGGCGTAATATTCAGTTTTTCATTATTCTTGAATGAAGTCAGCTTACTAAAATCTATCCGCAGATAGCCGTCATCATAACAATCTTCCATTTTCTTTGATGAAACACTTACCCGATGCAGCACAGCTTCCACTCGACGCTTTAAAATTTGGACATTAAAAGGTTTTGTAATATAGTCGTCTGCGCCAAAATCGAATCCCTTCAAAACATCTTGATCTAAATCATTTGCAGTTAAAAAAATGACAGGAAGCTCTGGAAAATCCTGTTTCATTTCCTTACAAAGTCCAAAGCCATTTCCATCTGGTAAATTCACATCCAAAATTGCCAAATCAAAATGCTCCGTTTTCAGCAATTGTTTCGTTTTCCAGCAATTATATGATGCTACCGTAAGATAGCCACTCATGTCTAACTCAAAACAAAGTCCAGAGCTTAAAGCCAAATCATCTTCTACAACCAGAATTTTTTGCACTATACCACCTCGTATTCCCATTCTAAGAATATGTGTATTAGTATACCGCATTTTTGTCTTATTCTCAATCAAGTACAAACAATTTTTGTTACTGTTCACTCCGTGACCAGTAACTTGCAGTTTGGGCATTAAAATTCGCTTCGCGAAGCCCAAACTGCCGCCTGAATCAGGCAACTCTCCTTACTTCTTCATCTTAGGCGAAAACGCCACCGACGCCAGATACCCAAATACCAGCGCCGCCGAAATTCCCACTGCACTCGCTTTAAATCCCCCAAGGAATATCCCAATAAATCCTTCCTTATCTACCGCTTCCTTAACACCCTTCCAGAGAAGATTCCCAAACCCGGCAAGAGGCACACTCGCCCCCGCCCCGGCAAAATCCTGAAACGGCTGATAAATCTGCAGTGCGCCAAGCACCGCACCCGAACAGACAAGCAGTACCATAATTCTCCCCGGCATCAGCTTAGTCCTGTCCAGTAAAATCTGAACAAGGGCACAGATCAGCCCTCCTACCCAAAAAGCATTAATATATTCCATTACAACCTCCTATTTTGACTGCTTCGTAGCCTCGGACGGGGCAGCCCCGCCTCCGGCTGCGTTCCCCCGTCCCTTAGCAATGTTCAAACACGATTCCGTGGGCGATTCCGGGTACACTGGCGCCTTCATTGAAGCTAACAGTTGACATAAGCGCCCCTGTGGGCACAAATAATACACGCTTCCACTCTCCGCGCTCAATTTTGGGCAGGATATATGCTGACAGTGTGGAAGCTGCGCAGCCGCAGCCGCTGCCGCCCGCATGAGTATCCTGCTTTTCCTGGTCAAAAATTGTCATGCCACAGTCCATATGGTTCTTTTTAATATTGTACCCTTTTCCAGTAATCAGATCAAACAAAATACTCTGCCCTACATACCCCAGGTCCCCGGTTATAATCCGGTTATAATCCTCCGGCACACGCCCAAAGTCCTCAAGATTACGAACAATCGTATCACACGCCGCCGGCGCCATACATGCACCCATATTCTGGGAATCTTTAAGTCCGTAATCCACAATCTTGCCCACAGTAACTCCGGTAATCCGGACATGGCTCCGCCTCTTTCCCACAAGAAATGCTCCGCTTCCTGTCACAGTCCAGTGAGCGGACAGCGGACGCTGGCTGGCATAGCTTAGCGGAAAACGGAATTCCTTTTCCACACTTCCAAAATGGCTTGATGTAACCGCAAGCATATATTCCCCGTAACCTGCCGCCACACTCATGGATGCAAGTGCAATTGCCTCTCCCGAGGTGGAACACGCGCCATAAAGTCCGAACATAGGAATCTCCAGATCCTCCACTCCAATAGAAGTGGCAATTCCCTGCCGGAGCAGATCTCCTCCATAGAGATACCGCACATGCGACTGGCTGATATGCGCCTTCCCCATAGCCAGAAGACACGCCTCCTTCTGCATGGTGCTCTCTGCCTCCTCCCATGAATCGGCTCCAAATAAATCATCCTCACCTACCATGTCAAACATCTTTCCGAGAGGTCCCTCCCCTTCCTTCTTACCGACGACAGACGCACTGCTAATAAGAAATGGCGACTCCGCAAACTCAATGCTCTGCGCTCCCTTAATATGACTCTCCTGCTTCATACACACCAACTCTCCATCTTTTAATTTATAAGAGCTAGTATGTGTGTATCGCAAAAAAATATACGTAACTATTCATGTTTCTATATCTCCAGTTTTTTATATATGTTAAAATATAAATGTAACTATTCAGATTTTGTAAAGGATTATGCAGCAGTTTTTAATGAGATGAAAAACATCAGCCATAAGAGGCTCCGGGATGTACTGGAATATCAGCTGAATCGGTATAGAACATTTTTCATCTGAACAGATATGGTTAGAGGAGAGCCAGGACATATTAACCCGACTCTCCTCCGTAATTTGGGATCATATATTATCGTCTGCATTATACAATTGCTTCCAGAATCCGTTTCCCCTGGATCACAACCTCTTTCGTTCCCACATGTTTATTTTTGTTAAAACTAAACGTCAGCATATAGCCTTCATCCAAATGGTACAGGTTGAGATAATCAATAAGCTGTGATTCACCAGCTTCATTATATTTTTTCCCTCTCCACACTTTTAATTCTACCACATACTGCCTTCCACGGTAATCAATAACCAGATCTGTCCGTGTCTCATCTCTGGTCTGCGCCTCAACATAAAAGTTACCCGTACCATTAATAATTGGCCGCAGGTATAAGAGAAATAACTTTCGCCCTTGCTTCTCCCAAAACCTCTCATCCTTATCCTGATATAGATCTGCATAGTATTGGACGAACCTTTCCAGGACTAAATCCATATTCAAGTACCCATTTTGTATAAACTGTCTCTTATGAGTTCCAGGAAAAGGATTGATATCAGACTTAACTGCCTCTTCCGAAAGAAAATACTGGTACAAATGCATTTCAAAAATACGGTTTGCTACTACTGTCGTACCATCCGATTCTTTCAGGAAGCCAAACATCAGGCCAATATTTAACACCGTGCTATATAAATTAAACGGATATTCCATACCATGAAAAAGAATATTTTGAATAACATTGCCCAAGTCCGGGTATTCCGTCAAATGCTTTATCATGTCATCAAACAATGTATTCGGCTGGCGAAGCAGCAGCCGGACAGCTTCCGCAACTCCCTCCCTGGCCCACGCCCTGCCTTCTGAATGCTCCCGGTCTCTGGCTGCCGTCTCGTCAATAAGCTTACATATACAGGAAACCAGATATGGATAGCCAACGGTATAATCATAAATACAAGAAGCGATAAGCTCTATATCCATACCCGTATGCATATCCGACTCATATTCAGAAATCATCTCTGCAATATCAGATGCAGAAAAGCTTATATCCACTGTAAAATCAGCGGCAATATTCCATGGGCTGTTATATTTTGACTCTTCGCCCGGATGCAGCCTTAGCTTCAGATTCTTAATATCATAAACTCCTGCCAGTATTACAGATTGGAATGTCACATCCTTGCTTTGCTGCTGTCTAAGAAATTTTTCGCGCAACAGACCAAGAAAAGATAAAAATATTTGATTGTCTGAGCTCTTATCAACTTCATCCACCATTAAAACAATCTTCCTGTTACATGCCATGCATAACTCCGTAATACGCTCGCCCAGGTCATGAAAAGGAAATTCCGCGGAAACCGGCTTTAGCCATTTCTGCAAAAGGTCTTCCCGCAAATTCTGCATTCTTAAGTCCCTGCCAATATTACGGATTATCCCATTTGCAAAAGTATGCAGAGAATAAAACAACTCATCAGCAGCCTCAAAGCTTAGGCTTATCACAATATACTCCTTTTTCAACCGTTTTTCCAGCAGATACAGGAGTGTGGTTTTGCCGTACTGACGTGCACGATTGATTGTAAAGTATTTACCTTCCTTGATATAATTCGTAATAATATCGTCAAGTCTGTTTTTCATAGGAACCATATAGTGTTCCCCGGGAATACAGGTTCCCGTAGTCTGAAATCTTTTTGCCTTCATCAATTCACCGCTTCCCTGGCCTGCTCATTCATCCATTCCATCAGCAGATCTAAGTCTTCGTCCTCAAGCAGTCTCCCCACAGCTTCCCCTGTGATATCCCACATTGGAAATACGGCATTTATATCTTCAGCGATAACGACCACCTCTGTCTCATAGCTTTCAACAATATCCCGGATCTCCTCCATCTCCGGCTGTTGCTGATCCGCCAGTGGACTAAAAGAACCCCGGACATCTGCGAGCTTCTTCATATTCTCTTCTTTTAAAATATACCGAACAACCTCTTTTGCCCGCTCCGTATTCTTTCCCTCTGCCGGTATACTGAGCCAGTCCCCGGGATTCACGATCAGTACAGAGCCCTCCTCTAAAACCGGATAGGGCACTACTTTAAATTCAAATCCGGGGTTCATAGCCTTTACCTCTTCTGCCGCCTCTGTCCCGGTCAGCATAAAAGGCGACTCCCCCTTTACAAACTCCTCCAGGTCATCTGATAACGGCTCTGTCTCTAATGCCTTTTTTCTGTCTATATATCCTCTCGTGCAAAAATCCCTTGCAAGGGTAAATCCCCTTAAAAGATAGTCGCTTAGTTCCTTTTCGCCATCCTCAATCCTCTTAAGCTTTCCTTCCATCACCCCGCTTTTATAGAGTGGATAAAGGCTTTTTGCAAGAACCATCGTTGTTATGGAAGTATCATTGTTAGCAATTACCGGAGTGATTCCGCATGTTTTAAAATATTCACATATATCCACCCATTCCTCCAGTGTACCAGGCACCTTCTGACCATGCTCCTGTAAGATCTTCAGATTGCAGTACATGCCAAAGGATGACAGCGTAAGCGGTATCCTGCATATCCTTCTTCCACGGGATTTCATCTGTTCTTTCATATTTTGCGGAAACGGAAGATCACGGACAAATCCTGCCATGTCTTCCAGGCCTCCGCTCCCTGTCAGCTTCCGTGCTGTGTCCCGGCCGGTCAGAATAATGTCATCTAACTGCCCTGTGTCCTCCCGGTTCTGCCACATATCATAGTAATCATAATTCTCCCGCTCTTCATAGGATACACTCGTGTCGGAATGCTCTTCCATGTAATCAGCAAGGATGTCTTCTATAACCTCCGCACTGGCTGTCTCACTTTTATTACCTGACATAGTAAGCGAAGCTTCCTTGCGCTCCCTTGAGCATCCTGCCGTAACAAGTATTCCTGCTGCTAATATAAGTGCAGCTGTCCTTTTCCACCTCATGCCAGAAATCTTCACAATTATCACTTTCCTTTCAAAATATCGGATGTGCGCCGGCATACTTCTCTGCCGGCGCAATCGTTTATAGCCATGATAAGTGTAACATATCCATATATTTTTGTCTACGCTCGGCTGAATTTACACAACGCCTCCCCTGCCAGTCAGTCACTGTTCACAGGTCAGGAATACACGTAAGCTGCACATTCTGTGAGAAAGTGATTCAAGGGTGAGGGGCGGATCATCTCTTTTCTTAATGGACAGCATAAGACTAATAGTGTATAATTTAAAGCAGAAACATTTAGGAATAAAATACGAAAAAGGGGGATTTTCAAGTATGAAAATATCAAGAAAAACGGTGGTACGTTGTCTGTTCATGTGTATGTTTTTAATAGCCTTCATGTCCACACAGCGTATAAATGCGGAGGCTGCATCCAAAAAATCGCAGGCTATCAAAGCTTATAAAAAGTTTTTGTCCAAAAAAACAATTAACTGGAACAATGGCAAGAAGAAAGTACAGTCTTCCAAATGCAAGTTTGGACTGGTGTATATTGACAAGGATTCTGTACCGGAGTTATTTGTAGATGCAAGCGGTGCAGGTACGCAGCATATTGATGGTGCCTACCAGCTTTATACCTTTAGGAAGGGAAAGGTACGGTTAGTCTGCAATATTACAGATATGTTTAGTTATTACAAAAAGACAGGCATCTTTTTAACCGGCACAATGCTTCATGGAGAATATATCTCATACCGGAAATTAACCGGCGCTTCTGAGAGACTCAAGTTGAGAACGGAGACTGTATATTCGACTCAATATTTTGATGCAAAGAATAATAAACTAACCAAGGCTCAGTTTGACCTTAAGCTGAAAAAACTGGTGAAAAAAAAGAAGGCATCTATTCCGAAATGTTATTCGAATTCTGCGAAAAACAGGAAGAAACTGGGCCGGGCATTTTAAATATATTGTAATATGAAGTGAAATGCATGGGAATTTATCTAGACACCCAGACAGCATATACAATATAAAGATGAAACAGGAAAACAGTATTTTGTAGATAAATCTCAGAAAGATAAAAAAGGTGCATGATATTGATTATCTCTCTACCATGCACCTAAAGTTATTGCTACTATAAAATTTTTACATCTAAACTAACCTTAACAATTGCACCAGCTCATACGGTTCAGACTCTTTTGATACGGTCTGTCTTTCTTCCTTTTCTCCATGAATTTTACTATTTCATCCGCTCCCTGCATGTAGGTCACATTGATCGGAACACGGGGTGTCCTATCGTTGGCAGATGCTTCAATCGCATCAGCAAACATTTCCACCTGCTTTTGGCCTGATATAACAAAATTCTTTGTAATGCTTGAAGTCGCCATAATAAACACCACCTTTGTTGCTTTTCCTTCCATAATTATTTCCTCTCTTTCTATAAAATTCCTGCCACTTTTAAGATCCAGTAGCCGAGCCCAAGCACCCAGCTGCTGAATACACCATATAAGATTACCGGCCCTGCAATGGTGAAGATCTTGCATCCGATCCCCATAACCTGCCCTTCCTTCTGATACTCGATTGCCGGGGATGCCACAGAATTGGCAAATCCAGTAATTGGTACAAGGGCTCCCGCGCCGCCCCATTTTGCGATACTTGGGTATATGTTAAATCCGGTGAGAAGGACGCTTAGCAGAATAAGGAGCATGGAGGTCCAACCGCCGCTGATGTCCTTGTCTAATCCTTGTGCCTTGCAGAAGTGCAGGATACATTGTCCGATTACACAGATGGAGCCTCCGGTGACAAATGCTTTTGCCATGTTGACCGGGAGGTTGTGAACCGGGGTTTTTTGCTTCACGTAATTTTCATATGCCTGTTGTTGCCTTTGCTTATCCATTGTTGGTTGTCTCCTTTCTACTTAAATAACGCGAATAGTAACAGCCTCGCCTCCGGCTGCGTTCCCCTATTTGAACCGCTTCGCGGTTGGGGACGGGTAAGCCTCGCCTCCGGCTGCGTTCCCCTATTTGAACCGCTTCGCGGTTGGGGACGGGTGAGCCTCGCCTCCGGCTACGTTCCCCCGTCCCCCGGTGGCCGCTCACCACCTTTTGAAGAAGAAGAGGAGGGCGCCGAGGCCTTTGCCGAGGGCGATGCCGATGATCAGGTAGGGGATGAAGCGTAGTAGTTTTACGCGTCTTATGAAGATGGGGAATACGTTTAGTATTTCGGCTAGAGCCATGGCCCAACAGCCGGCGAAGATGCCGGCGAGGGTTCCGAAGACTGCGGCGAGCCATGCTCCGCCGGGGATACTTATCTGGTAGACCCAGAAGATGTTTCCCAACATGCCTCCCAGAGCTACGCTGTCCTCGTAGAGAAGGATATGTTCTCCTGTATGTGTCCGGTCTGCGAAGTCGGATATAACGCCTAGTCCGATGATGAAGGAGAATAATCCTCCTGCTACTACCATCCCGGCGCTAAGTCCTATGAGTGCCAGAAGTAGTTCTTTTGCCCACATCCTGTTCCTTCCCCTTTCTGCATATGTTTTCTATGAGTGTTGTCTGGAGATCGTTTTCGTACAGGCGCATCTCTACTTCCATTGGCGTGGGATCTACAGAGAAGCGTTTTTTCCCAAAATGGTTAAAAAATATCAAGATTCCTATAATGATTCCCAGACTGTAGGTTAGCTCCAGGATTGTAAACCCACTGCTTTTTGTTCCTGTAATAAGCTCATAGATCTGTCCGAACATCTTTGTTACATCAACGTCGTTGTTGAATGCCATGATAGAAAATGCGGAGCCAATAAAGCTGATGAGTACGACTGCTGCTGCCTTCAGTATATGGATCACGCCGCCTGCTGTCTGCTGTGCTTCATAGGTAACAATAAAGTCCTGTTCTCCCATGTTCTGAATATTTATGTTCGGATATTTTTCATGAATCAGCTCTATAACACGGAGTATGGAAAATGCTGTCCGGTTCTGATTCTTTTTATCTGTGCTGTGAAAGCTGAAGAGCTTGATTGCTTTAAGCTTCGGGATCATGGAAGGATCCCGGCATTCCATGGTCAGGACGTCCCCTAATTTTACGTCTGGTTTTGTGACTTCTATATTTCTGTCGGCTTTTATATATACGGTTACACTGTTTGCTGACATCCCATGCCTCCTGTCTTTATCAGTACAGCATTGCGTAATTAACGGTTAATTATGCAATGCTGTACTAGTGTTCCTTCGCTGATTTTTTCTTGATTCTTCACATCATTAAAATAATAGATGCAGCCCACCAGGACTGCCAGGCTTACTACAAAAATCAGGCATATCCTGAGTTTTCTTCTAGCTTCCTCCATACTAACACCGCCTTTCCTCTGCTTGTTATTGTTAGTATGGAATATTCCTTCTGAAAATATACATGGATATGCCTTTTATATTCTCTCTCTTAATCTTTTTAAAATTTTTTTCTCCAGCCTTGAGACCTGGACCTGTGAGATGCCAAGCTCTGCTCCCACCTGTGTCTGTGTCTGCTCCGCAAAGTATCTCAGGTAAATGAGTCTGCGCTCCTCTTTATCGAGAGAGTCAAGCAGCTGGCTTAGCAGCATGTGGTTCAGTATCTTATCCTCCTCCTGTTCCTTTTCGGGCAGTTTGTCCATTAGCTGGATCTCCTGTCCGTCATTCTGATAAATGGGCTTATGCAGGGATTCCACATCTCCGCCGGCTTCTAACGCCATGACCAGCTCTTCACTCCCGACTCCGAGCTCGCATGCGATCTCTGCTATATTGGGTTCCCGCCCCATCTGGTCGCACATACGCTCCCTGCACAGGTATGCCCTGTAGGATAATTCTTTTAAGGAGCGGCTTACCTTGATCATGCCGTCATCCCTGAGAAACCGCTTGATTTCCCCGGATATCATTGGCACTGCATATGTGGAAAATTTTACATCATAGGACATATCAAACTTGTCGATTGCCTTTAGAAGCCCTATATTTCCGATTTGGAACAAATCCTCCGCCTCTGTGCCTCTGTTGTAAAACCGCTTTACCACACACCACACAAGCCCTGCATTTTCCTCTACCAGCTGTGCCCTCGCTTTTTCATCTCCTTCGTGGGATCTCCTGATCAAAGAGGCTGTGCGGTCCATAGCTTCCTTCCTTTTCCAACTATTTTTTTCATCTTTACGGTCGTTCCCTTCCCAGGCTCTGATACCACCGACAGACCGTCCATAAAGGCTTCCATGAAGGAAAAACCCATACCGGACCGGTCGAGCTCCGGCTTTGTTGTAAAGAGCGGCTCCATGGCTGCCTCTACATCCTCGATTCCCCGCCCCTTATCCTCAACCTCAACGTAAAGTGTGCGTTCCTCAGTACGGCAGCGGATGTAGATATTATGTACTTCACTTTCATAGCCATGGATGATTGCATTTGTCACTGCTTCGGATACCGCTGTCTTTACATCTGACACCTCCTCGACAGTGGGGTTCAGTGCGGTCATGAATGCCGCAACTGTTACACGGGCAAAGGATTCATTGCTAGAGCGGCTGTCAAATATTAACTGCATTTCATTCGTATTTTCCATTTATTCGTCCTCCTCATAAATATGCATGATCTTAGTTACACCTGACATGGTAAGCATCCTCTTCATTCTCTCATTCGTGTGCACGGCGCACACTTCTCCTCCCAGCATATAGATTCTTTTATATCTTCCCATAATTACACCGATGCCTGAACTATCGCAGAAGGCAGTCTCTTCAAAGTCAAAGATAATATACCGGATGTGATTTCTCTCGATCAGATGGTCTGATTCCTTTCGGATCTCTTCTGCGTTGTGATGGTCAAGCTCATGCGGAAGGAAGATCGTCAGACAATTTTCCTGTACCTGATATTTCATTGTTGATTGGGCTCCTTTCGTTATTCTAGCCGCCTATTTCGACCGCTTCGCGGTTGGGGACGGGGACGAAAAAAGATATGCCTGGGGCATATCTTTTTTCTTTGGTGTTTATTGGAATGTGTCTGGTGTGGTTTCTCCGGTTCCGTCGTCTCCGGTAAAGCCGGTGTCCCCGGCTCCGGTGTCACTGGTTCCGTCTGCATTTTCTCCGGTTCCGTCGTCTCCGGTGTCTCCGGTGTCTTCTCCGCCTTCGGTATTTTCTCCGCCTTCAGTGTTTTCTCCGTCTTCGCCTTCTTCTTTCTGGGCTCCTGGTTTTTGGGCGTCCAGGGCTTTCTGGGCTTCTGCCGCGGCATCTGTGCCGGGGTGTTTTTCTATAATTTTCTGATAGCGGATGTTTGCCTTGTCCTGGTCGCCGCTTTTTTCATAGGACTGTGCTAACAGGAGCATAGCCGCGCCGTCTTCATAACCTTCGTCCATTTTCATGACCTTTTCCAGGTTCTTGATGCCTGTTTCGTAATTGGCCACTTCATAGTTCTGCTGGGACATGCTGTAGAGTTCCTGGCACATGGCCGGAAAGAGGTTGTCTGTGATGGCCTTATAGCTCTCTTTCCCGATGAGGCCCAGGGAGTCTGTTTTGATCTTTAACAGCTCGTCCACCATTGCCTCATTGCCCATGTCCTGTGCCTGGTAATGTTCCATGATATTCATAAGCGTCTCGTAGCTGTCCTGAGTGGAGGCTGCTGTCTCCTGGACATTTTCCGTCTCTTCACTGGTGGAACGGTATGTCTCAAGCTCTGTCTTCAGGGCGTTGATCTGTGATTTTTGCGTCTCAATCTGGTCGCTGAAAGCAACGGTCTGCTTGTTTGCCCGCCTTTGTCTGGATATATTCATGGCAGGCATGATAATAAACCACATGACGAGGACGCCTACCACTACGCCGATCCCGATATTCACTACGGTATGAAGCCCTGTATGTTCCTTGAATGCTGTGGATACTGGCTGGATGATGGTTTCATTTCCCAGGTTGTACGTAACGGTCCGCTGCTCCTTTTTGCTCTTTTCGCCTTTCTGTTCCGGTGCACGCTCCTTGCGCACCCGGTTCAGTTCGTGCAGATACCGGAGTGTAAGCTCGTTGGTTGTGTCCAGCCGGTATGCAATCCGCAGCATCTGTCTTGCATTTGCATACTGCTCTGTATGAAGATACAGAAGCCCCAAAAGCTGATACGCCCGGACATAGGAAGGGTGTGCGGCAACTGCTTTCTTAAGCTGTATGATTGCAAGATCTTCCCCGTTCTGGGCAGCGTACTGCAGGCTCTGGTTATATCGTTTTACTGCCTGATTGATACCAGCAAGCTCCCCTGGTATCTCCTGCACCTTACTGATGTAATAATTGGCAATATTATCATGGGGCTGGAAATTCTTGCTGATAATCCATTCCACAAGTGCTTCCATCACGTCGCCCCGGCCATAATATACAAGACCCAGAAGATTCATGGCCGCCACATTTGCCCTGTTGTACTGCAGGCTGCGCCTGAGTGACGCTATGGCTCCGGACATATCCCGGATTGTCGCCTTTTTTATTCCATCATTATACCAGTAATTTGACTGGTATACGAGTTTTGTCGTGTAATCCATATATCATTATTCCCTCTATTTGGTCTGTTCGACTACTTCGCGGATAATATCTGTCATATCCGTCAGATCCTCCTGATAAACTGCTTCTTCAATCTCTTCTACTTCCAGGCTCGGCTGGAACTTCTTAAGTTCTTCCTCATAATTCAGCATAGCTGATACCTCCCGCCATCATTTTCTTAAATCCCCTCTCTTCGCCAGGACAGGCTCTGTGCTGACCTGCTGAATCGTTACACCATTTTTTTAATCTCTCCTGCCAGATACAAGGATCCCAGACAGTAGATATAGCCTGTCCCGCTGCGCTCCCTGTATGCAGCACGGACTGCCTCCTGTGCATTCCCGCATTCTATGACCCTCTGACTCGTATACTGTCTGAAAAGCCGTCCAAGCTCCTTTACCGGCACTCCTCTTGCATCCTCAATCTGCACTGCAACATAAGCCTTTGCCGGGAAATGCTCACACAGATACGCGATCATCTGCTCATACTTTTTATCTGTCACTGCCGAAAATATCACAACCGGCAGTCCCTCCCCCTCATCCGGAAGCGCGTGTACACTCTCTGCAAATGCCTCTAAGGCTCCCGGATTATGGGCTCCGTCAATGATCAGATGATCTCCTGCCTCTTCCATCCTTCCCTTCCAGCATATGGAAGCCACCGCCTCCGGCCAGAGTTCTCTATGGATGTTTTCATTTCTTAAGAGATATTCTGCCGACTGTATTGCAATCTCTGCGTTCATCACCTGGTACAGCCCTGGAATGGGAACGCTCCAATTAATATCTCTATCATACGCACTTGCTCTGGAAAATGCAATATTTTTTCGGGTTACTTCCTGAATTTTGAACGCATTTTTCGTGATTTCTCTACAGGCTGCGCCGCGTTCTGCGGCCATTCCTCTTATTACTGCAGAAGCCGCCTCATTTCCTCCGTCATAAAATACGGGGACATGCTCCTTTATAATTCCTGCCTTTTCCGCCGCGATCTCTTCAATCGTGTCTCCTAAAATATCTGTATGGTCAAGACTTATGGAAGTAATAACTGTAAGCTCTGGTCCGGGAAATGAATTCGTTGCATCCAGTCTTCCGCCAAGTCCTGTTTCCAGTATAATGTACTCCACATCTGTACAGGAAAACGCCCTCATTCCCATCCCATACAGGAATTCAAAATAGGACGGATGCCCCAGTCCTTCCGCCTCCATTCTCTTAGCGGCCTCCCTTGCCGCCTGAAAAGCCTGGCAGAATTCATCGTCTGAAACCGGGCGTCTTCCGATCTGTATCCTTTCATTAACAGAAACAAGATGAGGGGAAGTGAAAAACCCGGTTCTCTTCCCCTCCTTTTCCAGTATTGCCTGTATATACGCACACACAGAGCCTTTTCCATTGGTGCCTGCCACATGGATCACCTTGCGGTCATATGCCGGGTTTCCAAGTCTTCTCATGAACTCCTGCGTGTGCTTAAGGGGGTGCTTTTTCGTAAATCTCGGAAGCTCCTCTATATAGCGGACTGCCTCTGCATACCGCTCCCGGACATTTCTTTCTTCCATACGTCTATCCCTCCATACATCTATTCCTCATTTCCATCCTGCAAAGTCCAGGATTTTGTTGTATCCGTGCCAGTACCCAGTGAAACCGTGAGCCCATCTTCCTCATAGATGTATTCATTAGAGACTCTGAAAACCGTATCACTGGAACCCATCTGGACAACGGTAATGACATCTCCTGGTTCCAGCTCAGACTCTGGCAGAACGATCCTTGTATTATTTAAAAATGTACTCGGCTGCCTCTCACCATTTATAAATACCCGGCTCTGCTTTGTAAAGTTCTCTCCATACAGGCTGTAGCCCTCATCCAGATAGGGAACCACGCTCTGCAGCGTCACATTCTTGACGCCCATCATCATATGGCCCTCTGTAATGGGTTCCTTCCCATCATACACATATTTCTCGCCATACAGGATATCATACTGGAGAAGCTCCAGGTCTGACAGATAATTCCTGGTCTGCTGTCTCTCCTGATGATAATTAAATACCGTGCCGGAATGAATATCAAGACGGTTAAATACCTCTGCCATAATCTGATAGGACGGAATATTCTTATCCTGTTTCTTAAGGCCAATATTATCCCAGATTACGTAATTCGTATTATAAAGGTAGCGGCTCTTAAGATCCTCTGCCTCCAGCCCCATGGTCGGAAGATGGTCGCCGTAAAATACAACTACAGTCGGCTCTCCCCTCTCTTCCAGCGCCTTTACAAGATTGCCCGCAAATGCATCCATCTCATAGACCTGGTTCACATAGTATTCCCATTTATTTTTCAAAGCCTCATCTTCAATACCTTCCACTGTAATCTTCGGATTCTCAATCAGCTTCGTCTCCGGATAATCTCCATGCCCCTGTACGCTGATGCCGAATACAAAGTCCTGCTGCTCTGTTGTTTCCATGGCATCCAGAATATGCTGGATGAGAATGTCATCCTTCGCCCAGCCATTTTCCGTAAGCTGGAGAATATTCATGAATTCCTTGCTTGTATAACTGTCAAAGCCGATGTTATCGAACACACGGGCGCGGCTGTAGAAATTCCCGCCATTATTATGAAGGGCATGGGCCCCGTAGCCAAGCTTTGTAAGGGCTGTCGCCGCGCTCTCACAGGGCTGGTTCTTCAGCACTGTCTTATAAGGATACTCCCCTGGCCCAAAATACCGGAGGTTCATGCCAGTGAGCACTTCGAACTCCGTATTTGCCGTTCCGGCGCCGATTGACGGCACCTTAAAATACCCGGAGGAATAGTTCTGGTACATCTTCCTCAGATTCGGAGAGGCATCCTCAGAGGTTGTGAAAAATTCCGCCTCAGCCACATCAAAATAAGATTCCAGCTGAATGAACACGATGTTGGGAAGCTTATTCTTCTTCCGTCCTGTCTCATTTTTCGTGATTTCTCCGTGATTACTGATCTCCTCGATCGTCTTTTCATCATAATCATGGGGCTCTGTGATTCCGGTATTAAACACACTTGCCATAAAACAGTAAGGCAGCCCGTAATCCTCATATGCAAACGCAATATTTCCAAAGTAAGTGGATACCACCCTCTTTTCAACGGCCGCATCCGTAAGCCCTCCATATATAAGCGCACAGATGACAATCCCGGCCACTGCGGCAAGCCTGTGAATCTTTCCTTCATACTGGCCGCCGCGGCGCCACATGGAGATGACCCATATGACAACCGCCGCCACGCCGACTCCCACAATCATAAGTTCAAAGGAATTAAAATAATTATGAATAAGCGTAACTGCATCCTTTGCCACCTTCAGATCCTGTGCGTTAAATGGAGTCACCCGCTTCATAAGCATATAGCCATTAGCAACTCCCAGCACCAGCCAGAGTACACTGATAATAATCCGCACAAATACCCGGCGTTTAAACAGATATACAACGGAAAATGTCATAAAGATCATAAACGCATTGTATAAAAATACAAGCGGCGTCTTCGTCATATAGCCCCATGCCTCAATAGGAGAATGCCTGGAAATCGCCTCAATGGTAAAGTTGATCATACACGCCAGCAGCACATGGAATACCAGCGAAAGCCTGTTCATAATCTTGTAAACCGGCTTCATCCTTCTGGCAAACGCACTGTTCCTACGTTCTTCAAGAATACGGTCCCGCCGCTCTTTCCTCGCCCTCCAGTATGCCTTTACATCTTCCCTTTTCAGATTCCTGATCTTATGGAGTCCGCCCTTTATATCGGGCATCTCAATATGAATCTTCTTCATAATATCCCCTTAAATATTGATGTCTATGGTTACTATTCACGGCCTGGAAGTCCGCTCATGTAACTATCTACGCCTGCTTTCCTGCAGTTTCCAGGCCCTTCAGTCTTTCCTTTACCTGCTCCATCATCTGCTTATAAGTCTCAAGCTTTTCCCTTTCTTCCTTTACCTTAGACTCAGGAGCCTTGCTTACAAACTTTTCATTATTTAACATTCCAGACGCCCTTGCAATCTCCTTCTTCAGGCGTGCCTCTTCCTTTTTCAGCCGCTCGGTCTCCTGCGCAAAATCTATCAGCTCCTCAAGGGGAACATAGACAATGGCATCCGGTACTACAACCGAAACCGCATTATCTGCAATCCCGCTCTTATTACTCTGAAGAACAAAGTCATTTGCTGCTGCCATCATCTTCGCAGGTTCGCCAAGCAAAGCAAGGCCGTCTCTTAAGTTCCCGTCCTCACACACAACATAAATAGTTGCTTTTCTTGAATTCGGAACATTCATCTCTGAGCGTACATTGCGCACCCCGCGGATGATCTCCTGGTAGTGCGACAGAATCTCCTCCGCCTTCGGATCCGCCCATCCTTCCTCATATACCGGCCATTTTGACATCATAAGAGACTCTTCCTCAAGCGCCACCTTACTATAGATTTCCTCAGATACGAACGGCATATACGGATGCAGAAGCTTTAATGCATTTTTTAGAACCTCGCGGAGAGTCCACAGCGCGGCATTCGCTCCTGCCGGATTCTCTTCTGCATGGTAAATGCGATACTTGGACAGCTCAATGTACCAGTCGCAGAACTCATCCCATATAAAATCATAGACCTTGGACAGTGCGATTCCAAGCTCGAACTTATCCATATTCTCCGTTACTTCTTTTACAACCGTATTGCACCTGGAGAGGAGCCAGCGGTCCGCGGGGTTGAATTCCTCATCCCCTGGTCTGGTAATCTCTTTTCCATCCACATTCATAAGGATGAACCTGGACGCATTCCACACCTTGTTGGCAAAGTTCCGGCTTGCCTCAACTCTCTCATGATAAAAACGCATGTCATTTCCCGGTGCATTTCCAGTAATCAGCGTCATACGCAGGGCGTCCGCACCGTACTGGTCAATGATCTCCAGAGGATCAATTCCGTTTCCAAGAGATTTGCTCATCTTCCTGCCCTGGGAATCTCTTACAAGCCCGTGGATAAATACGGTGTGGAACGGCGATTTTCCCGTGTGGGCATAACCGGAAAATACCATGCGGATTACCCAGAAGAAAATGATATCATAACCAGTCACCAGTACATCTGTCGGATAGAAATAGTCAAGGTCCTCTGTCTTCTCCGGCCATCCAAGAGTTGAAAACGGCCACAGGGCGGAGCTGAACCAGGTGTCCAGGGTATCCTCATCCTGTGTAAAATGGGTGCATCCGCACTTCGGACATTTCTCCGGCATGCCTCTTGATACAACCACCTCGCCGCATTCATCACAGTAATATGCCGGAATCCGGTGTCCCCACCAGATCTGACGTGAGATACACCAGTCGCGGATATTCTCCAGCCAGTGGAGATAGATTTTATCAAACCTCTCTGGCACAAACTTCAGATCCCCGTTCTTCACGGCCTCAACCGCCGGCTTTGCCAGTTCCTCCATCCGTACAAACCACTGCTGTTTAACAAGCGGCTCTACGGTTGTATGACACCGGTCATGGGTTCCCACATTATGGCTGTGGGGCTGGATCTTTACAAGAAGTCCCTGCTCCTTTAGCTCCTCTACGATAAGCTTTCTCGCCTCATAGCGATCCATTCCCGCATATTTCCCGCCATTTTCATTGATAGTGGCATCGTCATTCATGATGTTGATTTCCGGCAGGTTGTGGCGCTTTCCAACTTCAAAGTCATTGGGGTCATGGGCCGGCGTGATCTTTACTGCACCGGTCCCGAACTCCTTGTCTACATAATAATCCGCAACAATGGGAATCTCCCTGTTCACCAGCGGAAGCAGCGCCTTCTTTCCTACAATGTCCTTATAGCGCTCGTCATCCGGATGTACTGCGATGGCCGTATCACCAAGCATAGTCTCCGGACGTGTTGTGGCAATCTCCAGATAATCCTCTGTTCCTACAATCGGATACTTAATATGCCAGAAATATCCATCCTGTTCCTCATGCTCAACCTCTGCATCTGACAGGGAGGTCTTGCATATTGGACACCAGTTAATGATCCTGGAGCCTTTATAGATGTATCCCTCTTCATATAATTTAATAAATACTTCCTCTACCGCTTTCGAGCAGCCTTCATCCATCGTAAACCGCTCTCTGTCCCAGTCGCAGGAGGAGCCAAGCTTCTTAAGCTGCGCCTCAATGGTCCCGGCATACTCTTCCTTCCACTGCCAGGTTCTCTCTAAGAACTTCTCCCGTCCAAGCTCCTTTTTATCAATTCCTTCTTCCTTTAGCTGGTTTGTTACCTTTACCTCTGTAGAAATTGCCGCATGGTCCGTTCCCGGAACCCACAGGGCATTGTAGCCCTGCATCCTCTTATAACGGATCAGGATGTCCTGCAGGGTATTATCAAGGGCGTGCCCCATATGAAGCTTGCCGGTAATATTCGGCGGGGGCATCACGGTTGTAAAGGGTTTTCTGCTTCTGTCCACTTCTGCGTGAAAATACTTGTTATCACACCATTTTTCATATAATTTGGCTTCAATCGCCTTCGGGTTGTAGGTTGTCTCCAGATTCTGGCTCATTGTTCTTCTCCTCGCTCTCTTCAGATTGTTCCATAGTATGGATTCACAGCAACTGCTCAGCAGATCGTAACTGCGAAGGTACTGGGCAGTTATGTTTCACATTTTATTCACATTTCAGGACGTAAAAAATCGCCCTTTTTAAAGGGCGATTTTGACCGCGGTACCACCTTTATTGGTTCTTCTCTTATTCTTTAACGGGAACGACTCCGGGACAGCTTAGCCATTATGGTTCTCAGGTGACTGTAATAATGATTGGAATTCAGCGATTCCTTAATTTTTATACAGTTCCTAAGTCCTCCTGTTCCATGGGTTCAGCGGTCCGGCTCGGAAGCTACCTTCCACATCCTACAATCTTAAGCGCCTCTCAGCCTGCGGGCTGCTCTCTCTGTCAGGGTAATGATGTGTACTCCTCTTCTTCATTGCCTTTGCTTCTTTTAAAACTTTTCTACTAATACCTCGTCAGCTTCTTTAAGCTAATGAATATCATAGCTATCTGAAAGCGTTTTGTCAAGGCTGGGCTTGAAATTTTCAGAAAGTCTTAAGAGATCTACTCTGCCGCCTTATCGGTCGGAAGCTTTTCTACGGTTGTATGCTCACAGTCATCACTGGCCGGATCACCTACCTGTACCGGATAGTCATTTTTCATCTGCCACTCATACCATCCGCCGTCATAGACAGAAATATTTTCATAACCATTCTCATAGAGCACAAGGAACGGAACGCATGCTCTCCATCCTGTTCCGCAGTAGAAGGAAAGATGGTTGTCCAACGTAAAATCGCAGTCCTCCCATACCTTCTTAATGCCTTCCAGATCCTTCACTGTACCATCGTCATTTGTAAAATCAGCCACGTCGAATGCCGTCCTTGCTCCTTTGCCCCACACGGCTCCTTCCGGCTCTCCTGCCCTGTCAATATAATTATATCCGCTTGTCCTTCCAAGCCACTCTTCCTCGCTCCGGATACTTACGAGTTTGAAATTCTCATCATTTTCAAGCCTGTCCTTTGCATCCCCGGCAGACACCCAGTATTCTGGATGTGCCGGGACTGTTGTTCCGAAGCTTTCTGCCTTTGTCCCCTCATTTACATCCTTCTCCAGGTCATATCCTGCCGTCTTCCATGCCTCCAGGCCGCCGTTTAAAATCTTGACATCTTCAACGCCTGCCCACAGGTACGCATATGCCACACGCGCAACGCCGGCAGGATCCCCGCCGTAAAGAATCACCTTTGTGTCTTTTGTAATCCCATGGGAAAGCAGGTATTCTTCTATCTCCTCCGGTGTCAGAAGATTATAGGGCTTTTCCTCTGTTCCTTCTGCATCTTCTACCTCTGTGTCTCCTACAAGGATGGCTCCCGGGACATGTCCCTCCTTGTAGGCTTCGCTGTCATCTAAAGCGCCGGTATACGTGACCTCTCCGATTACCGCATCCTCATATCCTGCCTGCTGATCGTCAATTACACTTTTTACCCACTCCGGCGTCACATAAACGGTCTTCTGCCCCACTGAAGGCGCCTCTGCGGCATCGTCCACGGCATCTGCATTGCCTGCATCTGCCTTATTCTCCTTCTCTGTCTTTTCCGGAGCTTTGCCCGTCTCATCTGATTTAGCTCCGCAGCCTGCTACAAGAGATGCCGCTACTGCCGCACATAAAAATACACCTAAAAGTCGTCTTTTCATAAAATGTGCTCCTTTATCATAAAAATATTCCTCTTAGTTTTACCTGTATGGCAAAAGTGTATTCCTGCTTTTTCCTTTTTTATTTAAACTAAGGCAACAGGTATTTTATCACCTGCTGCCTTAGTTTACCATAACGTAAAATCAGCGTTTAGTCGTACTGCGCGGCAGATTTTATCAGCCGTGAGTATAAAATGAATTCCATATACCGTTCACCTATTGATTATAGGCGTTAGGGGCATCCTGCTACTCATCTGTCAATATTCTGTCACGGAAACATATATTTTTTTCGTGTATTCTCCATCTGTTGCCTTGATCATCTTCCGGTATCCGTTACGGTCGCTGTCAACGTATTCAAATGTCACATCTTCATAATTAAAGTTAACACTCAATTTGGAAAGAATATCGTCATCCGTCACTTCATCGTTTCGTTCAACATGAAGTATTGCATAGGCATCCTGCCATGCACCGCTTTCTTCATCTTCAATGTCATACGATGACTCCCACCAGTCTTCAATTCCGTCCGCACCGCTAACCGTGACAATACTGAATTTTCCTAAAATCTCATCATATTTCAGCTGCGTAGATTCAATCTCAGATAAGATCTGATTATAGGTATCCTCATCAGAGAGACCTTCTGCTGCCGTTATAAACTCATTTAGCTTCTGCAGGTCTTGAAGAATGGACGCATTTTCTTCAAACACGGCTATGTTACTTTTACATTGCGTTATCTTATCCAAAAGATCCACTGATGCCTGGTCTGCCAGTACTTTTACAAATACTTCCTGCTCCAGTCCGCTATCCTTTGAAACAATTCGAATGGTATAAGCATACTGTTCATCGTCGGATTGTCTCAATTCAGTAGTATATGCATCACTTTCTTCCACTGTAAAGTTCTTCAGTTCTTTCCCAAATTTTATACTGCATATGAGTTCCCTTCGGACATCTGTAACATTTCCTTCCTCATCATACTGGTATTGACTATTCTCGTACGGGCTTCCCAAAATATTATCCGCAGAACACCATACAGGTAAATTTGTTTGTAAATCATAGCATAATTCTTCCAGTTCTGCATAAGCTGCCTGAATATCATCAGAAGTGACCGCAGACTGTGCCTTTTTCTCTAGTTCTTCAATACGGTCAGCCATTTCTTTTCTTGCCGCATTGTCGGAAAATCTGGTTTCCAGATATTTCTTCGCTTCAGCTGCAGTCTCTGCCGCCTGTTCCTTTTTCTTCTTATCCAGTTCTTCCTGCGACAGTCCAATGTCACTTGTCGATCCGATAAAATCACTCATTATATTTCTGGGGGTTATCGTATGGTTCATGGAATTGTAATCACATACATACCACAAATTTCCCTTTTGGTTCGGGCAGTTAAACGGATAGGAATTATCGCCTATCGTTACTCTGACCTGGACGGACGACTTGGACAGCATGTCCGAATCCTCAATGTCGCTCTCCGAAAAATTATGGATATAGAAACGATAAATTCCATTTGTCTCTTTATATATGGTCGTATGCTCCGGGCCAACATAGTCTGTATCATCTACATCAAGATCTGCCCATCGCTCCCCGGCCTCATAATGCTCCTGATCTGAATAATAAACATGGAACGTTCCCGTACCGTCTGCCCTGGGACCGATCAGATGGGAGTCTATATCTGCACTTGCAC
This sequence comes from Lachnospiraceae bacterium, assembly GCA_910576335.1. Taxonomy (GTDB): domain Bacteria; phylum Bacillota; class Clostridia; order Lachnospirales; family Lachnospiraceae; genus CAPEBR01. Next base: position 205,467 of record CAJTIU010000006.1, on the reverse strand, counting down.
CCGATTCCTCATCTCCCCATGTCAGAGTAAACTGTACTCTTCCTTTTCCTGTAATGCTGTCCGGCATCTGCTGATCCAGGATACAGTCATTTCCATCTGTAGATAAATAACCATTTGCAACGATAATATTCCTATGGGACGCATTATAGTGAATTTCGCCTTCCGGGAGATCCTGTCTTACATCCATAGCCTCAATTGTGTAAATCCCTGCCGGAACATCCTTGAAAGTATATCTTCCATTTTCATCTGTTTTTACAGTCTGAATGGCTGTTCCGATAATGTTATTTGCTCCAGCTCTTAATTTCACCTGCAGCCCTGCCGCATTTACAGAATTTCCGGTCAGACTGTCTATGATTGTACCGGATATCTCTGGAGCATTCTCACATCCGGCAATTTCGTCGCTGATCAGATCACTCGTTCCACAGGAGAATGTATCTGTGTTATTACTGGTGATTACAACGCTTTTAACCAGCGGTCTGTAGCCGGTCTTCCTGATAACGATCCAGTAATTACCAACTGTAATATCGCTCAGGCTAAAATCGCCGTTCTCGTCTGTCTTCGTATTCTTTGCATTTTGCAGGTAATTCACATAGTTTTCTTCATCTATTGCATGATTATCCTTTGTGTACGCAAGAAGATATATGTCAGCATCTGACGCCGTTCTGTGTGCCGCTTTCTTTTCGGAACCAATCTCTTCTGATGGATTTTCCGGGTCTCCTGACAGGTCTTCTGATGGATTCTCCGGATCTCCTGACGGGTCTTCTGGCAGAGGATCTTCTGTGCTTTCCTCGGTCAGATAATATTCACTGACATTTCCTGTCACCTGCGCCTTCTGAGTAATCTCTGCATTATCTGATGTCTCGGCAAAAATATTTACGATATCCTTTACTTCTCCGTCATTTATTGTAACCGGAAGATACCCTACTCCTTCTACTGACGGGATCACATCTTTATTCTCTACAGAAGCCTTTGAATTTTCGGATCCCGGAAGCATGGTCATACTCCAGTATACGCTTGATGTAATTCTAAGTTCTGCGGATGTCACAATGGAAGTATCCCCTGCCTCTGCTCCTAATGTAACCGGAATCGCCTGGCTTCCTTCCAGGCGCAGCTCAGCCTTGCCTGATACATGGAGGTCATTTACACTTCCCTTATTCTCAAGACGGAGGCTCTGATTATCTGAACTTCCAAGAGTAATTGTTGCAACAGCGTTTACCTCCACAACCACACGGCCTTTTGCTGCATTAAAGTAAATAATATTGTTCGCATTTTCAGTGTATGTATTTTCTGCAATTGCATTGATAACTACCTTTTCAAACTGGCCCGAATTATTCACTTCTGCTTTTGGAGCATTGATTTCCAGTGTCTTGTTTGAATAATCTCCGGACGGAATTACAATCTGGTCTGCAGCATCGGAGCTATAAGTTATGTGTGTAAGCATTTTACTGGAGAGCGCCTGCTCTAATTGTTCCGGAGTCTCTGGTTTGTCGGAATAAGCTGACTTCACGCTGCATTCTGCGCTAATCCCATTATGAGCAGTTGCTTTTACAGTAGCTGTTCCCTCACCTTTTGCCTTAATTGTTCCGTTTTGATCCACGGTTACAACCTTTTCGTCAGATGATTTCCACACCAGTGTTTTATTAGAAGCATTTGCTGGCGTAATCACTGCTGACACTTTCTTTGTATCTCCTGGCTTCAGTGAAAGGTTTGTCTCGCTTAGGCTGACCTTACTTACATTCACAGCGCTTACCTTATTCTCAACCCTTACAGTGCAGCCTGCTGATTTTCCTGTACCGTCCATGGCTGTTACTGTAATTTTGGCTGTCCCGGACTTTAAGGCTGTAATTGCACCTTTTGAGGATACCTTTGCTACAGATGGGTTTGAAGACTTATAAGTAACCTTTTTATTAGAAGCCTTCTTTGGTGACACAGATGCCTTTAGCTGAAACTTATCTCCTGTTTTGATTGTTACTGATTTTTTATTCAGCCTGACGCTCTTTACCGGTGTTCCTACAACTATTTTACAGGCTGCCTTTGTTTTTGTTCCCCGAAGCATTGCTGTAATCGTAGTCTTCCCGTTTTTCTTTGCCTTGACCTTGCCGCTTGAGGAGACTGTTGCAACCTTTTGATTGCTGCTTGTCCATACAACAGCCTTTTTCTTAGCTGATTTACTCTTTGTCACTTTTAATTTTACGGACTTGCCTTTTTTCATTGTATAGACTGTCTTGTTAATTTTTATGGTATCTTTCTTTTGCTTTGCCGCTGCTTCTGTGCTGCATACGGATATCGCCATACACAATACCAGAATGCCCAGGCAGACAAGTCTCAGTTTTCTTTTGACTGAGCTGAACCATGTTTTTTCTCTCATATCCATTCTCCTAAAATATATTTTAATAACACCTGCAAATATAGCAGGAACCCTCCGGCTTGGAAAAATGGTGGCAACCCAATTGTACCAAAATCCGGAGGGTTCTCTCTATCTTATTACCAGTTAGCAACTATTTTGCCTTTACTGACTTCACCTTGGAGTATGCAGAGAATTTATCTGCACCCATGCTGTTCTTTGATATTGCTCTTACCTTATAACGGTATGTCTTCTTTGAGGTAAGCTTCTTGTCTTTGAATTTTAACTTTGATGTTGTTCCTACAAGCTTAAATGCACCCTTCTTTGAATCTGAACGGTAGATGTAATACTTCTTGGCATTCTTTACCTTCTTGTATGTGATGGTCGCGCTCTTGGAACCTGCTTTTGCTTTGATTACTGGTTTCTTAACTGCTGCGGAGCCGGACAGGGATGCGGATGCGGCTTTGCTTGATCCGTAGCTTCTAGCTGTGTCGTAGCTTCCATCTGCGTTCTTAATATCACGGTATGCAACTACATAGTAGTAATATGTTACATCACTCTGCGGGCCTAATTTCCTCACATTATCTTTTGTAACTGCCCCCTGGGCGTTACGCTCCAGGCTATGTGATGAATAAGCATAGTCTATTACAGATGTGCCGATAATTGCATCATCATCATAATACTCACTGGAAGGTCTGCTGTATACTAACTTCTTTTCTGCCTCATAATCCCTCTGCAGCTTCGCAGCGCTGCTGCTCAATGTATAATAATAGTTGGAGGAGGCATCTGCTGCTTTAAAGACCTTTGGTTCTACGTTGTCAGTTCTGCCATTATAGTAGTATGTTTTTGTATCTGCATTATATCCTGACGATGAATCAAGTGAACGGTACACTCTGTAGTAAGATGCACCGGAAACCTTCTTCCATGAAACTTTAATTCCATCTTTTGTAGAAGAAGCTTTTACACCCGTAACAGCTGCAATATGACCGCTCACCTCTACCTCATCTGCACCTGAATATTTTTTACCGCTATACGCACGAATCCTGTATTCAACCGTTTTTCCAAGAGGAGATGCCGGTAAAGTATAGGAGGTTGTCTTTGCCTTTTTAATCTTCTTCTGTGTTACCCAGTCCTCTTTAGCCTCGTCATATTTTTCAATAAGATATCCCTTTGCCTGCGGAATCGGATACCATGCAATCTTCACCTTTCCGTTCTTCGGGCTCTGTGCCTCTTTATATACGTTTACAGAAGTACTAAAACTGAATTTTGTACTTGCAGAATCCTTCTCTTCCATAAAGTACACATTCTTACCCTTTACACGCTTATATGCTTTTACAATATAGCTATATTCCTCTCCAGATACCAGCTTCTTGTCCGTATAAGAAGCTTTCTTCTTGCTCAGCTTCTTTACAAGCTCATATTTGCTAAAGCTATAGTTTTCGCCTGCTTTATAGGTATTACTCGAAGAGCTTCCTGTATATCTGTAGACTTCATAACCAACAGCACCAGGAACCTTTTTCCATGTCAGCTTGATGGAATTCTTGCCTGCTGCCTTTGCTTTCAGATCCATTCTCGCCTTGCCTGTCTGTACCGTCTTATACTCATAAGATCCATACACTGTTTTCTTTGTATCGACATTGTAATAATACGCACGTACTCTGTATGTATACTTCGTATTCTTCTTAAGACCTGTATCCTTGTAGATGCTGTCCGTCGTAGTGGTTAAATTCTGATACTTTCCTTTGCCTGACTTTCTGGCAATCTGGAAACCTGTGAAATCACCATATCCTGTGTTCATCTCCAACGTAATGCCCGTGTCAAAAATCTCTGTGAAAATATCGGTTACTTCTGCAACCGGAGCTGACACTGTAACTACATTAGAATAATTCCTCACACCATAACAAGACACATATGCCCGAACATAATAAGTGACGCCTGGTGTCAGAGAGCCATATCTAAGAGACCCTGTAGTACTGTCCACATCTGCAATGTCCTCATTGAAGTCTTTATTTTCAGAATATTGATAGTACACTGTTGTATCCTTTGAAACAGCCGAATGCGAAAAGACGAATCCTGACGAAGTCATCTCTTTAACAGCCAGTCCGCTTATCTTTTCTATCGCCGGAACTGTCCACTCTTTACTTACCGGATCACCTGAAATCTCCTGATTATTCTCATCATAACCATATGGCGTTAATGTAAAAATATACTTTACGCCAGCTACTACCCCACCCGTAAAATCACTTACATAAATTGACTCCCCAGAGTAATACCCTTCATTGCTGTACACCTCTTTATTTGTCCTGGAATCCTTAACTGACAGCTTAACATAATTACAATTATTCAGTTTCTCATAGGATAATTCCGCATAACCTGAGTTTGCACTTGGCTGCGTAAAATCCGTTACCGAAATAGCTGGTGTTGTATCAGTATCCCCTTCTGTCTCCTTCGTCTCTGTCTGCGGCTCCAGAACTTCCTCCTCAGCTGCTGCATCCAGCGCCTCTTCCTCAGCCGGCAGCAATGCCTCCTCACTTTCCGCCTCCGCTTCGATCACACTGTCTGGCGACTGCATATCTGCAGCCATAGCCGGCATCGCATCCAGAACTGTAAGACCCAGAATAAGAGAGCCTGCCAGAATTCGTTTGAAGAGCTGTTGTCTTCTCATTTTCATTTCCTCCTTCTCATTAAAATTTCCTTAATTTTACATACAGAGTCTACTCTCCCGAAAATACAATGTCAAGGCGAGTACCTTTTAGCAGGGTGCAAATAAGAGGTGTTGATCTAAAAAAGAGCCTAATTTATGGCACTTTATAACAGAGCAAAAATATTCTTAAATTTTTCTTAAATTTATGTAATTATACAAAATTATCTGAAAAACGAATTGGGGACGGGGCATTTTTCGCCATAGCGCGCCGCAAAAACTCCAGTGGAACTTTTGCGGTGAAAAATGCCCCGTCCCCAATTCGTTTTACCCTGTCCCCAGCTTACTCGTGCGAACAAATTAGTTTCTCTCTTTTTTTCTCCAACAAAGGAAAAATATTCTCCACGATCTGCCTTTTAGCCCTTTCATTTCTTTCAATCCTTGCCAGTTCAGCCGCAGCCCATTCTGCTGTTTCCTGGAATAGCTCCGGTGTTTCTCCTAACATTGCAAGACCATATGACATATTATACACCTCCTATCTATCCTCGTAAATAATGCCCGCCCTGTAGCAATTATTGATAAAAAACCTTGCAGCTTTCTGATACCCTTTTAAATCTACTGCCTCATTATGCAGTCTGATAGTCTCATTTAATAATGCAACTGCTTTCGCATAATTATACTTTTTACTTTTCACCAAATAGGAAATACCCCCTAAATTTGTAATAATAACAAGCAGACAAATACTTCTATATTCCAGGAAAAACCGAATATCAGTTGCTGAAATGAGAGACAATGATGGATGATTATGCAGAGATATAACTGCGCATTCCCTTGATGACATAATCAAATGATAAGAAAGGGGATCAGCCATCGGATTAACCGAGTGTTCACTTCCAAACTGAACCGCAACCACTTCTTCCCGTGCCACCACCTTATCCGAATCAAAGCTATACGTAATGGCAACCTCATTGGATTCATTCTCTGTCTTCGAAATCTGTAGTACTTGTTTTGCGAGTCTGTGAATAATCTCATACTCTTCTTCAGGTATCCCGCGATATTCGATGAATGGTATCTTCTCAATTGCCTCATCGGTAATTATAATTTTATGGTCTCTTTTCCTCGACATATCAAGATTATCTAAATACCCACATCCCATTTTCATCTCACCTCCTGTCTATATTATAAATAAAATTCTTTAAAATGACAAGATGACGAATTGGGGACGGGGCATTTTTAAAAATGCCCCGTCCCCAATTCGTCTTTACCCTGTCCCCACTTAATTGTCGCAGCCCTGGTATTCTACATGTTCTGTGTCTAATTTTTCTACGCATTCTGCTACCTTTACGATTGGGATGGTTTTTCCTTTCCGGATGAATACTGGTACTTCTGCGAGTGATACTTCTATGTAGTGATGTCCTTTCGCGAGTTTTTCCCGGGTGTAGTGATTGTCCCTGGTGAATTTCACCAGCGTCATTTCTTCTGGGAGATAGACGTATCTGCCTTTTGCGTTTTGTGTGTATACGGGTGCGATCATGATCTCCTGTCCGATCATAAGCTGGTCTTCAACGCCTGCTGCAAATGTGTCGTCCGGGTATTCGAAGGCCAGTGGCTTAAAATACATGTCATTGTTCTCTGCCGCTTTGATGAAGGTATCGTACAGGTAGGGAATCAGGCGGTATCTTGTCTCTATAATTCCGCGGAAGTCGTCGGTGTCTTCGAACTGGTATGCCTCCTGCTCTCTTGTCCCGGTTGCTGCGTGGTTGCGCATAAGCGGGGTGAATACTCCAAAGGCCAGCCAGCGGAGTACCAGGTCTCTTGTGGCATCTGCGCCGAACCCTCCCAGATCTGCTCCGGAATACAGGAAACCGCACATGTTGAGTGACGGCATCATCTTTATATTCAAGAGAAGATGGTCCCACCAGGATTTGTTGTCTCCTGTCCAGATCCCACCGTAGCGGTGCATTCCGATATAGGAGGAACGTGAAAACATGAGGATCCTTTTGTCTGGAGCAATTTTTTCGAACGCTTCCCCTGCTGCCCTGGTCATGTTATATCCATAGAGATTATGTACCCTGTCATGGCGAATCATTTTGCCGTTAACGCAGTGGTAGAACCTTTTATAATCCTCCGGGCTGTTTGCGAGGTTCCGCACCCTGTCCCCAAGTTCCCAGGGTGAGACGTCCTCTGTTTCCTGTACATATTCCTTGATATAGCTTTTAAGTTCATCCATTCCTTCACGGGAGTAAAAGATTGCCGGCTCATTCATGTCGTTCCAGAATCCTTCGATCCCCTGGTCAATCAGGAATCTGTAATGGCTTCCGAACCATTCTCTTGCTTCCTTATTTAATACATCTGGGAAATGTGTATATCCCGGCCATACTGCTGCCGCAAAATCACTTCCGTCTTCTCGTTTGCAGAAGTATCCTTTTTGTACCCCCTCTTCGTATACAGAATAGCCTTTCTCAATCTTCACGCCTGCATCTATGATGGGAATCAGGCGCACTCCCTCTTCTTTCATCTTGCGGACAAATTCTGCAAAGTCCGGGAAGTTTTCCTCATTTACTGTGAAGTCCTTATAATCCTGCATATAATCAATGTCCATGTAGATCATGTCCAGTGGAATATGATGGTCCCTGTATCCTCTAAGGACTTTTACAAAGTCCTCCTTCGTCTTATATCCCCAGCGGCTCTGCCCGAAGCCAAATGCAAATCTGGGCGGAATATAGCTCCTTCCGATAATCTTACGGAACTGTTTTACGATGTCATAAGCATTTTCCCCTTCAATCACATATACGTAAAGGTCTGCATATTCGCAGCTTACCTTCAGCAGTGCGGACTTCGTATAACCAATGTCAAATGTCATCCTGGCCGGGTAATCAAAAAATACCCCGAACGGTGTCTTTCCAGACACAATAATGAAATTATGGGCTCCATACAGAGACACTTTGTCCTCTGTGTGGTTCGGGTCATCCGAGCAGTCACTGACGTAGCGGTATCCCCTTTTATTAATCCCCCGGTTTGCCTCCCCGAGTCCGTACACAATCTCATCCTCATCCATCATATAAGAAAAGGAAAATCCATTGTCTATTGATGTTTCACCGAACTTTGGCTCTCCATGCTCTGCCTGTATGTTTTCTACAACAGCCTCTGTTTCAAAGGGATCACCAAATCTATATTTCTTTATCATGCTCCTTACCTCCTCGTTTTTTTACTGCTTTCATAATTAGCGGAGAGCCTGGAAACTGCTTTCTGCAAAGCGGGCGTACAGATCGCGGGAATAAGTTTCAGACAATCTCTGCTGACTCTTCTATCATAACCATATTAATATAATTTGTACATTTCCAAAAGCTAGTTCTATATGTCAAAAAAGGTCTGTTTGTTACTCTTCACTCCGTGACCAGTAACATTCGCAAATCCATCTAAAATTCGCTCCGCGAATGGGATTTGCCCACTCCTGAATCACTTTCTTACGGTCTGTGCAGTAAATGCACAGACCTGTGTGAACAGTAAGGTCTGTTTCCAGGTACATACAAAAATCCAGGCATGTCAAGATTACATGCCTGGTTTTTCCGTCATTCTCTTTCAAAACCGTTCCCCGCAGTCAGTTCAATAACGCATCCGGAGTGTCCTTATTCACTTTCATAATCGTATCCAATACTTTCCTTGCCTGCTCACTGCCCTCCTCACTGATGGAATAATAAACAAAAGTCCCTTCTTTCCGCATATTCACAATACCTGAATCATATAATATTTTCATATGGTGGGATAATGTAGAGTTTCCGATATTCAACTTATCACTCAACTCGGTTGCGCAATGCTCTGCCTCTCTCAGATGTGTGAGAATCTCAAGCCTCTTCTCATCACAAAATGCCTTGAATATTTTTGCTGTCTCTGAATTTGTCATAATATCCCTCTTTTTGGCGTAATTAGTAACCTCCTGATACTTCTTTTTTGAATCACTTTCTTGCGGTCTGTGCAATAGATACCTTCGCTCAAGGAACCCGGCACAGGCCTGCTGAATAGTTGACTTTTTTTCAGTATACATGTCAGAAATACTCTCTGTCAATAATCGGGTACAGCAAAAATAAATTCATCATAATATTCCGTTTATCTATAGTTATACTCATGGTCGATGAAATCTGCCGTGAGTATCGCAAAAGCCGCAAAACGGCATACTTCCTTATGCGGCTTTGCGCAGCATGTTATGCTGCGCGGCAGATTTATCATGCGCGAAGTTACTATGAACGGACGGTTAATCCGTGAATAGTAACTATACCATTCCAAAACTTCTAAGAATATACAGCCACCCTGTCAGAGTAAATGCACTGAAAAGAGTGGTAAGCATGACCACCCCCGAGGACAGAGTGCCATCATGCCCCATATTTTTTGCCATGACAAAGCTGGTCACCGTTGTGGCAGAGCCAAGCATCACGAGGATTGCCACCAGTTCTTCCCTCCGGAAGCCCATATAGACAGCCGCTGGCAGAAAGAGGGCGCAAAAGCCAATCAGCTTAATAAATGCGGCTGTAAACGATGGCCCTATTTTTGCAAAGGCTTTTCTGAGGTCGAAGGACGCACCCATGGCCATAAGCCCTAACGGCGTTGCTGTCGCGGCAACATTTCCTACTGCCCTTTCCATGATATAGGGAACCGGCAGCCTGAGCGCTGACCAGAGAAGCCCTGCCGCGATTCCCAGAATAATCGGATTGGTTAGGATTCCCTTTAAAGTCTTTTTCAGCGCTGTCCGGTCATAGCCCTGCGTTCCGTCTCCTGGAAATGACAGGACAAGGACTGCCATTACATTATAGAGCGGCACACTTCCGATGATCATAAGCGGAGCCATCCCTGCCGTGCCGTAGATATTCTGGATAAATGCAATGCCCAAAAGCGCCGCACTGCTTCTGTAGGAGGACTGTATGAATTCTCCCCGCAGCGTCTGGTCTTTGAGGAAACGCGAGATGCCTGCTGAGATGCCGATACTGATGATTGTCACAAAAAAGCAGAACAACACAAATCTTGTATCCCATGCCTCTTTAAAATCTACTGCAGACAGATCACTGAACAAAACGAGCGGCAGCGGGACGCGAAAGACGAATTTATTCATCTTGTCTGCAAAGTCGTCATCAATCCATCCAATCTTCCGAAGAAACAGCCCCAGTACCATAAGAAGAAATACCGGAACTGTTGCGTTTAAACTAAATATGAGATTTTCCATTTTTACTGCTCCCCCTCACCTTTTGATCTTGCTGAATTCATTCCCTTACAAATATTTTAAATACCATAGTTGTCATATGCCTGTCAAGATTTTGGGCAAATTTTGGGGGTTCTCTTTATCAACCGGCTCAGTTATCGCGAATTTGGATATACTGGGATTGCAGTGGCACTTACATCGGAGTAGGGTGGTGCTGCCGGTTATGGTAGCATAGAAAATTCAAAAGTTGCTTTCTATTAGATTATGGAGACAAGGCTAGAATCGTTCCTGGTATACTTCCAGTAATGCGAATAATCAGAGAGCGGTTACCATTGAATGTGCTTCTAATAAGTTGGAGCCTTATACCATGCATGAGATTGTCTACGACCGGCTGATTGATCTGTGCATGAATATCTACAGGAAAAACGGGAAGAAAAAACTGCTTTGGTTCGGAGATTAGAACAGATCGGTAAAGTATCAGCCGAAAGAGAATGAAATGCTCTTCATGGTGCATTTCGATTCTAGTAAGAGAATGTATTTAGAATGCAGATTTTAAAGCAATGACTGTGTGCGGCTAAAGTGATGTCGGATGCCTGCAGGTCTTATTTTTAGTTGTAAGCAAATGAAAAATGCGATACCATAAGAATATACAAAAAATGGAGTGTGAGTTTTATGTATGAGGTAGAGTATTGCAATAAGCCTGAAAATGGTGAAATCAAGTCAGCGCATCAGCAATTGGATAATTGCTTTTGTGATGGCTTTCATAAAAAGCTGAAGGATCTAGATAGATTTATTTTTCTTGTTGATATGCATACAATCATAGAATCCTGTGCAGAAGATTTGAAGAATATAGCGATAGACGATTTTGATATGTTTTGGAAAGTCAACAAGCGTCTTTTGAACTATGTGAATGCCGTATATGGATACAAAGAATATGTGAATAATTATGACCCGCCATTAAGCGTGATTACTGAATCTCATTATAAGCAAAGAAAATGGTACAGATTTATATGCGATTTCCGAAATTATATTATCCATCAGTCAATTATTATAAAAGATTATCGCCCTGCAGACGCTGATATCTTCATTAATATCGAAGAGATTATAGACATTCTTGCTGCTTATCCATACCCTAACGGTTGGCAAAGACAAAACGCAGAAAATTTCAGTAAGTGGCTTGAAATTTTGAAGGCGGATTCCGTGCCGATTAAAGATAGTCATTATCTTAGCATGAAATATATTGTTAAGCAGGTTAATGAAGAGCTTTCTGAAATGAAGGAAGATGTTTTCCGATATGCCTTTGACAAAAGAATTAAGCCGGCTCTTCAGTGGCTAATTTCTCTAATGCCTAAGGAAAACGGAATTTATCAATATACGTTTGTGGTGAATAAGGAAAATTTGCCGAATGATGTTTGGGAGCCTAATTATGCACTTGAGGATTTCGTACGCCGGATAATTAAATACTTAGGTTCAGATAATCAAATTTGCAAAGAACTTTTCGCCATGCTTCAGCATGAAGGATATGATTATTTTTACGATGGATATTGCAGCCTAAACGATTTTGTCGAAAAATGTTCATGTAAATCATAGTATACTTGCTCTTTTAACATGCTACATGTTATATTTGTATTGTAGAGATAGTTTGATTTGACCATCTAAATTATGGTGATACGAGGATTAGACATAAGGTCTAACTCCATAATTTACGAAAGGTGGACTAATTTATGTCAAACAAAAATAATGAAATCATCAAAACAGTTGGAAGCCAACAGAAAATTGACCTTAAGGCGGAGGCAAGAAAGCAGATTAATGCTACAGTCAGCGGATGCCTAAAATCTTGTGAGAAGCCTGCAAAGGAATTCACAGGTAAGGTAATTGATTACTGTATTAATTGGCTTTTAAATTGGGTAGATGAAAAACTCTCTGCATGATGAATTAAGAGAAAAGTTTTCTCTGATATTTGTCACATCGAAGCCTGTCAGAAATGGCAGGCTTCTGCATACAATACTGCGGTCTACTCAGGCGCAGTGGCTCAGCGCTATTGAAAAATACCTCTTATTCCTGTATATCTTCAATTATATATGTCGTGCCCCAACTTCCTTGGATCTCTATACTTAACTTTTTCCATAATATAAAGATTGCCTGTGTATTGAAATATTTCGAGTTTAATCCGGATGTTAAATGCATCTGTTTAACCATGATATTTCTTTATGTTTTACTTGATAAATTTATGATGTTTTTTAATGGTAAATATTGACAAATTTTATCACGAGTTATATAATACAGGTATAAAAATATTGGGATAGTTAAAAGAGCAACCTCAAAATATAGCTAATTTTTTCAATTCAAAATAATATGAATACTCTTTACAGAAAATGTTATTGTTGAATTATTCGTAGCAAGAAATTCTTTACCTGTTAAATAAAGCACTTATGCGAATTTGACCATTTGGGATTGTTATACTTCTAATGTGTAAGGTTAACTAAGACAATATTTAAAGTATAGGCAAAAAATATATAAACATGGGGAAGAAAATGAGAAGAAAAGAGATATTGCCAATTCATAAGCCACTAATTAACCATATACCTGCAGACTCTTTTTTGTTGTCCATTATTGGAGAAAAAGAAAATGAATTGGATTGGATAATGGGAAATTTTATCAATTTAAGAATAAATCCCAAAATCGGTTATAGTGATTTTTTCAGAACCGATATGTGGTATAATTGTTATTTTATTTATGAGAATGCAATAACGCGTGATTTTATATTAAATAATACTATGGATATAGTAGAATTTTTTATGAATCAGATCTCAAATGGCTATTACATTTATACGTACGTAAATATGGCATGTATTCGCAATTATGAAAGTAAAGAAAATATGACTCATAATCCTTTAATATTTGGTTATGATCAGGAAGAAAGGATTTTTTACCTTGCTGATTTTTTTAGAAATGGAAAATTGAGTTTTGATAAATGCAGCTTTGAAGAAGTAGAAAAGGCTTTTGATATAGACGGACTAGATTGCAAATATTTATTATATAGATTTCTAAAAAAAGTTGAATTTATAGATTTTAAATATGAATATAAAAACACCATTCTTCAGTTAGAAAACTATATAACATCAAAAGATATGTATGGAGATGGCTTATATCATTATTTCACAAATGAGTCAGAGGATGCTATTGTTGAGAATGTAGAAAATGGATTTGATTACATTTTTGGGCTCGCTTATTACGAGGGATTAAAACAGATATATATGAAAAATTGGGATGCGGTAAAAGCAGCCCAAGTGCTAGTTATTCACAAAGAATTAATGTTAAAACGAATAGAATACTTTTACAAAAAGAAATTGATTTATCATATAAACAATTTAAAGGATTTGAACATGGAATTAATTAAACAAAGTGCTATTTTAAGAAACACAATAATCAAAAAACTTATTTATGAAAAGAAAAAAACCGTTTTGGAAGGAAAAATAAAGCAAAATGTAAGTGAAGAGAAAATCTACAATATGATAGATAGTTTGCGGAAAAAAGATTATATATTTTCAAAAACACTCTTAAAAGAATTATCGGAAGGCTTAAGAGCTAACAATTGATGACAGATCATAAACTGTGAATGATGACTATTTTTGATTACAATGCAGAACCAAAATATTCAAAAGAATAAGGAAGGCAAAGGGGAAACCGGAGATGTCAGCATACTTAAGATATCCAAAAATACTCAATTTCGAATTAACTACAGTATGTCCGTGGAAATGTTTACAGTGTTATAAAAGTGTTGGTAATATTCCAGATAAAAATTTTGATTGGTCATTGCTACAGCTTTATATAACAGAAGCAAAAAAATTAGGGGTAGGAAAAATATTGTTCAGTGGTGGTGAGCCTTTATTATATCCTTATATAATACAAGCAATAACATTAGTAAAAGATTGTAATATGGAATTAAATATCTCAACCAGCGGAGTTACAATTACCAATGAACTATATAAGGTTCTAGCAAGAGTTGACGCATTGTATGTATCATTAAATGGCTCCACAGAAGAAATAAACAAAAAATCAAGGGAAGGATTTAAAGAAGCGGTAGGTATTATACAACTTGCTCCACAAAAAGGAATAAAAACTAAGATCAACTGGGTTGCCCGTAATGATAATGTGTACGACTTTCCACAATTATATGATTTTGCTGAAAAGATGGGTGTTGGTGCAATAGATATATTGAAGAATAAGCCTAATGCAAGCGATGTAATAGATAGTCACCTCAGTTACAAAGACATTGTCTTTTTGGCAAATTTTATAAAAGAGCATAAGGGTAGAACCCAAATTAATATTGAATCTTGTTTTTATGAACTGAAAAATTTATGTGGAATTAAGATAAGAAATCCGATTATGAAGGGCTGTAGTGCCGGAAGATATTCCATGTCTGTAGACGTCAATGGCCATATGCTGCCGTGTACACATATAAAGACAAGAGATTCGGATTATAAAGGTTCGAGTTTAGCAGAATTTTGGCATAAAGACAAGGCATTAAACCAATTTAGACAAAACAACAAGAAATATAACGAATGTAATGACTGCGAATTTCTTGAATGGTGTAAACCTTGTGTTCTTAATATAGATAGAAGATGTATTCTAAAAAGCACCTAATAGCCGATGTGCCCACATTGCATCAAACTTTTGCCCAGCACTGGCACAAACCAGCCAACACATTAATTCAAGCCTACATAGTATTCTCCGCATTTCTTACCAGATGTAATACTAAAGGCAAAAAACGATATGATTTTAACCATAACACAAGGAGTTAATATTTGTATGTACAAATTTTCAGAATATAATTTAATCCAAAAAAATTTTGATAACCAATATTATGTATATAATACATTAAGCAGAAAATGTGATTTAATTTCAAAACAGATATATGATATTTTCAAAAAAAGGAAATTAGATATAGTTCTAAATAATTCGCAGTTATTGGAAAGGCTAGTAAAACGAGGGTATATTACTACAACAGCACAAAATGAAATAGAATATATAGAATATAAATATAATAGTATTGTCTGGGATGCAGAAGTATTAGATTTAACTATTGTGATGACGCACAGATGCAATTTTAAATGTATTTACTGTTATCAACACGAGGAAAATGATTCATTTGATAATGAATCAGCAAATAAAATCAAAAAATTTATTGACAAAAAAACAAGGAGTACCGCTAAAAAAGTTTATATAAACTGGTTTGGGGGAGAACCATTATTAGAAACATCTAAGTTATTGGAATTGAGTGATTATGTGGTACAATTAGGCAGAAAAAATAGTTTTTCTTATCTAGGGCGAATTACAACCAATGGCTATCTTTTGACGCAAGACTTGTTTTTAAAGCTTTTAAATTCTCACATATTTTTTTATATGATTACGATTGATGGCATAAAAGAATATCATAACAAACAGAGACCGCTAAAAAATGGAAACGGTACTTACGACACTATTTTACAAAATCTAAGAGAAATAAAAAAAATTAATCGTACTTATTCAATAGATATTAGAGTCAATGTGTCAAATGATAACTATAATTATATTGAAGATTTTATAATAAAATGGAATGGAGAATTTGGTGGAGACAGCCGTTTTCATGTAGTTTTTGAAGCAGTTCATGATTGGCTTGGCGATAGAATTAATTCCCATAAGGAACAAGTGATTTCGGACATAAAGCTTATAACTAATATTTACAAACTTTCCGAAAGACAAGGAGCTAAATTACAAGATTATTTAGAGTATAATAGTGAAGTACAATTTTGCCCAGCGTCAAAAAAGAATGGTTTTGTTATTACAAATGATGCTTCAGTTTACAAATGCGAAATGGCCATGAACGATAAAGTGTATTGTTGCGAAAGCAAGATTGGTTATATTGATGATATGGGTAAAATTCATATAGACAAATTTAAGGAGGCAAAATGGCTAACCAGAAAAGAGAACTTAACAGAATGTTATAAGTGTATTGCATACCCATTTTGCATGGGAGGCGCAAAATGTAATTATGCCATGAAGTTTCACCGTCAAATTAATTGTTCAGAAAACATAGAATACCTAAAGTGGATGAGTTCATTATTAAGTAAAAAGGCCAAAGAAATAATAGAAATTGATGATTTATAACCGTATGAGGAGCAGATTGAAAACACAAATCAAGCACTCCATCAACAAGCATGAACCAGGGAACAGACTACTTAAGTGAAAGGAAGGAACGAATATAATATGAAAGAGGATATAAATCTAAAAGAAAGTATATTAGGACTGATTAATGACGTGGGCGTGGATATTGACGAAAATGAGGAAATAAGAATAGAAATGGATTCACTACAATTTGTTGCCTTGATATGTGATTTAGAGGGGACATTCGATATAGTTTTCTCGGATGAGGAACTATTGCCGGAAAAATACCAAAATATCAATGAATTTATTACATATGTCGAAAACAAAATAATAAGCCAAAAAATGATTTTGACACAAGAAACAAATTAGCAGGCAAGAAAAGGGAGCGATAGATTATGATGAAAAAATTAAAAAAGAAGAAAATCAAAGCATCTAACAGAATCTATTTATATATGGGAGAGTCTTGTTGCGTATGGTAACAAATAATTTTTGTGAAAGCAGTTTTATAAAAACAACTGCTTTCACAGAAAGATTCCATGATCGAAGACATCGAGTTGCACGAGCAAGGCGAAAGGAATGTAAGTTGAGATGAATAAGGAATTTTCAAAAGAAAGATATGATTTTATTATCATAGATAGTGGCATAAATACTGGACATTATAAAATAAAGGCAGCAAAATATAAAGGAATACATCTTTATCATAGTGAAGAAAATCCTCAAAATCTAATAGAAGATTTGGAAATAGAAGATACAATAGGACATGGGACAGCAATATTCTATGCAATATGGAAAGAAAACAAAGCGGCAAAAATATTAATTGTAAAAGTGTTTGACAAATACGCAGATATTTCGGCTGAACTATTAGTTAATGTTCTAAAATATATTAACAAAAATTACTGGGGAGCTATTATTAATCTTAGTTTTGGCATTAATTATTATGAAGCGAACGATGAATTAAAAGAAATATGTGAAACGATAATAAATCGCGGAAGTATTATCGTAGCTGCTTTTGCTAATGATGGTTCCATAAGCTATCCAGCTGCTTATGCTAACGTTATTGGTGTTGATATCTCATTAAATTGCCAACATATATACGAGTTTGAATATGTGGAAAGCGAACTAATTAATGTCAGGGGATGTGGTATTACACATAGGCTCCCATGGCTAAATCAAGAAGAAAAACGAGTTTCTGGAACAAGTTTTGCATGTCCATATATTGCTTCATGGATTTATAAAAAAATGCAGCAAAACGGACTAAACTTGTTTCAAGCCAAATTATTATTAAAGGAATCTGCAAAAAAAGTGCATAAAAGGAAAGAAATAGGAAAAATACGGAAACCATTTGCAATAAAAAGAGCTATACTCTTTCCATTTAATAAAGAAATGCACTCAATAGTGAGATTCTCAGAGTTACTGCAATTTGAACTGTGTGGTGTATATGACAGTAAATATATGGGGGTATGTGGAAAAAAGACATCTGTTGTCTTAAATGATCCTAATCTGAAAAAAGATTATATGATAACAGACATAGAAGGACTCATATGGGAGAAGGACTTCGACACTTTGATTTTAGGTCATCTAAAACAATTAGAGAAGATAGTCGGGAAATCTTATAGAGAAGAAATATTTAAGTTGAGTCAGAGATACAATAAAAAAATATTTATGTTTGATGATTGGAAGTGTAGTGAAAATAAAAAAATGTTGGATAATGTTTATACTCCATGTATACGGAGAGAAAACGTACCCTTAAATCATTTTGGAAAATTATACAAGATTGGCATTCCAATATTATGTGTGACTGGTACAAGCTCAAAGCAAGGTAAATTTACCACCCAATTAAGATTGAGAGCAGAATTCCAACGCAGAGGATACAAAGTGGGACAACTTGGAACAGAACCATCGGCTCAGCTTTTTGGGATGGATGAAGTTTACCCTATGGGATATGAAAGCACAGCCTATTTAGAGGGCATGGATGAAATATTAATGATTAACTATATGTTAAATAAAATTCAACAGAAAAACCCGGATATAATATTAATTGGTTCGCAAAGCCAGACAATAGCATACGATACAGGAAATCTAAAATATATGCCTGTTCACCAAAATAATTTGTTGTATGCAGCAGATCCTGATGGTTTTATATTAATATGCAATTATTTTGATGAAGATGAATATATACAGAGAAGCATTTGTTATTTAAACCATTTTGATTCTGTGAATAATGTAATAGCAATTTGTGTTTACCCTTTTTTCGAAGATCTACAATGGGCATATTTGTCAGATGTAAAGAAAAAGGTGAGTTTTCAAGAAGCAAAAAGAAGAGCTGATGAAATAAGCAAAAAAACAGGTATAAATACATATGTTTTAGGATCTGAGGACGAAAAAATATTTGATGAATGTCTGAGATACTTTACAGAATAAAAATCATACAGAAAAGAGAGGTGTTACGATATTGAAGATAAAAGATTTATACAATTATGCTCTAGAACAAATGGATGAATCTTTATTAAAAGCAGACAGTCGCAAAAATATAGGCATTTTATTAGATAATTTACAAAAGTATGAAATAACCACAAATGAAATGTGGTTCGAATACCATTTTAACGACAATGTTGATTTGATTTTTAAAGTTTGGGATATGAAAAAATTATATAAATTTTACGAGGAAAATGTATATAAAAAAAGCAGAGAAACCAAAGATCTAACAGATGGATTATACTACGTCCTAAAAAAAATAGTCGAAGATGATTTTGAAGAAAAAAAATATATCAAAGCAATATCTTTAGAATATGATAACTTGGAACTAAATAAAAAGGATCCCTGTCCATGTTTGTTTTTTGAGATAGATTATGAAAATCTTCCGAAAGGGAAGACTTTAAAAATTTATAAAAATATTATTGACTTTTTGGTTTTACATACAGTGAAATTTTCTACTGCAGAAATCAACGGACTTATGAAAAAAATAATATATTTAGGAAAAGAAGGATTTCATTTATGGAATATTGGATTTATGGTTCCAAGAAATAAGTTTTTGCGTTTGGTTTGGGGACCTTGTACATTTGAAAAGTGTTGTCTTTTATCTCAAAACATGGGATATGAAATTTGCAGTAATAATAGATATAGCAACTATCTCGACAACAATGCAGAGTATATTTTGGACTGTGATTTTACAGGCGATTTTTTTACTAATCTAGGGACTAATATTTATCACAAAAGTTATGAAAAAAGAGTTGATATGTTAAAAAAGATAAGCCACTATGAAAATATATCAATGTCTACAATATATGCATTACTAAAATGGCCTCAAAAGAAAATTTATTGTAATAAGGACAAAAAGGGGTTGCTTATATGGCAAATATGCCATATGAAATTAAGAGCTGATGGCTCACCTTTAAAAGTATATATTAGGCTAGAAGACTTTGGATTATAAAAGGACTACGGCAATGAGAATACAAATACTAAATTATATTAAACAAACCAAGAAAATTTTCCTAACCATAATATTACTTGGCATTACAAACAAACTACTTGGATTTTTGTACATTCCGTTTATAAGAATCGTAGAGGAAAAATTATTTTACACTTCATCGGACATAAACAAGAAGTTTTTTTTATACATAATACTATTTGTCGCTTGTACAACTATATTTCATTATGTATCAAAGAAACAGAGCAGCAAATATTACATTAAAATGAACGAAAATCTAAAAAATAATTTTGTGGAATCTCTGTGGAAATTAGAGCCACAAAAAGTATATAGTATTGGCTTATCAAAATATGGTATATTGGGGGTGAAAGTTGAGACATGCAGTTTTTTAATTGATAATTTAATCGAAGGGTTATGTTCTGCGATTATGCTTTTATTTCTGTGTAGTTATATTTGTCTTGTGATGGATATACGATATTTCTTTTTTGTGGTTTTAATGATCTGTATTCCTTTTGGAACTATGATTTTGAGCAAACCGATTATGCAAAAGCAAGAAAAGTTAAATGAAAGACAACAGCAAATATTACTTTTGATACAGAATATGATGAAAGGTTTGGGACTTATAAAATGTTATTCACTAGAGAACATCATTTTAAAGAATTTTCGCACAAATATAGCACATATGTCAAAGTTGGAACAAGAGAAGAAAAATTGTAAAATCATAATGGATGTTTATCAACAGTTAGCACAATGCACTATTATGATTATAATTCCAGTTTTGGCAGCACTAATGTCATCAAAAATCGATTTGGTAAATGGCGGGATTTTGTCATCTACATACATATTTTTTTACCTTCTTAATAACATGCTAGAAATTGCAGAAAGAATTGGAAAAATACAGGAGCAAAAAGAGGATCTGAATTTTTTGGAACAGTATTATAATATACCCCAACTTTCCATTGAAGACCGCAGCACCCAATATGAACTAAATGAACTGACAGTTGAAAATTTATGTTATTCATATGATGAAAAGCCTGTTCTAAATTTCTCCTCGTTGAAATTACCAGTTACAGGACTAGTGTTAATAAAAGGGAAAAGCGGAGTTGGCAAGAGTACATTATTGAAATGTATTTCAGGCTTTTATTTTGCAGACAAAGGTAAGTATTCTCTAGGAAATCAAAAAATAACAAGGGATGTGTTGTTGAGGTTATGTGTATATGAGCCCCAAGAGCCGGTATTAAGTGGAAATATAATGGAAAATTTTAAAATGGCAAACGAAAGTCTAAACGATAGTAAGATTTTTAATATTATCAAGAATAACGATATTGATTTACTAGAGAAAGTCAAGGATAAAACAAGTGTTGAGAAACTATCGGGGGGTGAGAAAAAATTGATACAAATTTTAAGGGGAATTAGTAGTGGGGCAAACTGGGTGCTTTTAGATGAGCCATTCAATGCCTTAGATATAGACATTAAAGAAAAAATGGTAAAAATTATAGCTGAAGCTTCAAAAGACAGATGTATAGTAGCAACAATGCATGAAAATTATTTGGACGCGTATGCCTGTTACACTTATAACCTCCAATAGCGGAAAATCGAAGGTATATTACCCAAGCAGAAGGCAAAAGATTAGCCATTAAAATGGACGGAGATATGGAAATGAAGTATACTTGGAGAACGATTTGTGGGAAAAATACAGTACAGATAATAGTTCTATTGTGTGCAACGTCATTTATGATTGGATTAGCAGCTTGTTCTGCTTCCATGATTGCAGCAATACTTGTCAACTCAGTAGTATATGTACAGAAAATAAGCATAAATAGTTTAATAATTTTAGTGTTTGTCTTAGTATTATGTTTTATTTTTATTATTTTCTTTCGCAAAATTACAGTAAAAAAACTGATTTACATCAGAGAGAATCTAGAGGAAAGAGTTTTTACAGCCTTTTTAAATGATAGTATATTGGAGGAATATGATAAGGAAGGGGAAGTCATATCTAATATAACGGAGGATAAAAACAAAATTATAAATTTTTTGGAAAATAATTTGTCTGAATTGATTGAGTCCATTGTGGTATCAGCATTTATGGGGATCATGGTTTTTTGTGTGAACAAAGTATTATTTATATATGTACTATTGTTTTCTGTAATTTCTGCCTCGTCCTACCTTTATGCAAAAAAAATAAAAGAGTACGAAATAGAACGAATGGAAAACGTCGATATGGAAAATAAATCCTCCGTTATGCTATTCCAAATGATTGAAATATTAAACTTCTACAAATTTAGTAAGCGACTGTTTGAGAACCATAAGAGAATCGTACATGACCGTTCAAAAAAAGAATTGCAGAAGGAAAACATAATTATACTATTTGATACAATTTCATACCTATGTAATATATTAAGAGAACTTTCCGTTATTTTTCATGGTGTTATGTATGCAGGAATGAATATAGGCATGGTAATTGCAATGCTGAACATAACAAGCTTTTTTGGGGAAATAGCCCGAGCATTTGGAGAGTACCAGATGAAAAGCGTGGAGTGCAGTGTATCAGTTGAACGTATTATGAGGCTGCCTAAGATAGCACAAAAGGAGAGGACACATTCTAATGTGCTTGAAAAGGGAAATGTTGATGTTATCAAAATTAAAGACCTAAGCTACAGATATAAAAATGGAAGAGGCTTAAAAAAGTGTTCCTATTTTTTTGAAAAGAATAAAATAAATGTTGTAATAGGAAGAAATGGAACAGGGAAATCGACTTTAATAAAAATTTTATGTGGTTTAATTACACCACAGACAGGAGCAATATTTTTTGATAACAAAAAACAATCTGAAGAAGAACTAAAGGGGAATACTGCCTATGTTGACCAAGAGAATATATTATTGGAAGGTACAGTTATTGATAATATCACGGGATTTTCAGAAGAACCAAACGAAAAATTAGTGGCAGGGCTCCTTGACGAGCTTGGACTTGAGGAGTGGGTTGCTACTTTAGCAAACAGGATGTACCATAATTTAAGCAGTGAATTAACGAATCTGTCAGGCGGGGAGAGACAGCGTCTATCAATTGCCAGAGCATTATATAAAAACTGCCCAATTATTGTTATGGATGAGCCTGTAGCATCACTAGATATGGGCAATAAGGAGAAATTTTGGAAGATTTTAAATAAAATAAAAATCAATAAAATTTTAATAATTGTATCCCATGATGAAGAATTGTTAAAGCATGCGGAGAATATTTGTGTATTAGAATAAAATACTGATATTCAGCAGGGAGATAGATTAATATGATATATTATATTCTAGTAGTTGTAACTGTTGTGCTATGGATTTTATCTGTGGCATTTAAAAACGATGAATATTTACGACGATTATTCAGAGGAATATGCGGAACAATATTAGTATGTATATTGGCAATTTACAATAGGAAATTTGCGTTAATTCCGGTAGCTGTTCTTTTGCTATACATATATATTCATGATTGGGTAATGAAAAAAAAATAAAGCTATTTACATCGTTGATTTGACGATGTTAATAAATAATATGCAAGGGAGGTATCAGAATGAAAAAGCTTAATAAAAAAAAGATTAAAGCCCAAAAGGCTGTAATGCTTTTTATGTCTGGAGAATATTGTTGCAATTGGTAACACGGTATCTGAACAAAATTTAGGCAAAAAATAGCATGTAAAACCGTATAATTAGCTTTATAATATATTTGAAGCTAATTATACGGTTTACTGCATATAGTGTTAAACCGTAAACTCCTTTTCCAAAAGCGTAATTACTTTGTAAGCAGTAAATAATCGGCGTCTTATAATTAGTCTCCTATTTTGATTGATTATTCCGGGGGGCTGTTGAGCCACCTGTCCGGACTTTGAGAGCCACTTTACTCCTTTCTTAAAATACTTGCTTGTAGAGCATTGTATCTGATAACCTGTTGTCTGTTGTTTCTGCTTCTTCCATTTTACCGAAAAGCCTTTTTTTGCTACTGTTGCCTTAGATACACGCGTCCCCTTTGGCCTAATTTCGAAAGTCTTTGTAATACTTCCGCTGTAGTTGTTACTATGAGCGGCCGGTTAGTCCGTGAATCGTAACAAGCATTATGCCAGAATACGATAAAAATGTATTGCCAGAATATTTCAACTAATTTATAATAGTACTATAAATCAGCCGCACTACAACATCTTTCAAAGAAAGGAAACTTTGTATGTATATCCAAAGAAGTCTGGAAAAGACAATCCAAAAAACAGAAAAAGGGTTTAAATCCATTCTAGTCACTGGTCCAAGACAAGTCGGGAAATCAACGCTCCTGAAGCACCTATATAAAGACCGGCGGTATATTACCTTTGATAATCCCGTTTTACTCGCTGAAACCATGAAAGAGCCAGGACTGTTTTTCCGCAATAACAAACCACCTGTCATCTTGGATGAAGTGCAGTATATTACAGAACTTTTTCCCTATATCAAAATGGAATGTGACAAATCTGACCAAAAAGGGCAGTTTCTCCTCACCGGTTCACAGCAATACCATCTAATGAAAAATGTCTCGGAATCCCTGGCCGGCAGAATTGCAATCCTTGAACTGGCAGGGCTTTCCCTGCGGGAGATACAGCAGGATTCCTTTGACAAACCTTTTATTCCAACAGAAGAATATATTCACGAACGTGAACTGAGTTACCATCCCTGTAAGAATATCTGGGAAATCATCCACCGGGGCGGCTATCCTGCCCTGACGGATCCGGATGTTGACTGGCAGACATTTTATGGTTCCTACGTCCAGACTTATCTTGAACGAGATATTAATGAATTGGGAAATGTGAAAGACAAGCTGAAATTCACTCAGTTCCTTACCGCAATGGCGGCACGTACCGGGGGAATGCTGAATTATTCCTCTGTAGCATCTCAGATCGAAATAACAGCTGCAACAGCAAAAGAGTGGACTTCCCTACTGGAGGCATCAGGAATCATTTATATCATGCATCCTTATTCAAACTCCGCCCTGACAAGAGCAGTCAAAACACCTAAGATGTATTTCCGCGATACAGGGCTAGTGTGTTTCCTTACAAAATACCAGACTGCCGAAACAGCCATGAATGGTGCATTAGCCGGTGAATTATTCGAGACTTTTGCAGTGTCGGAAATTCTGAAAAGCTTCTCCAATGCAGGGAGGGATTATCAGATGTATGTCACATATTACAGAGGAAAAGATAAATTAAGGAAATGCCAGACAGATCCTTTTGCCGGGCGTGAAGCTGAGATTGACCTCATCATTGAACAAAATGATACCCTCTATCCGGTCGAGATTAAGATGAGCGCCAATCCAAAGCTGTCCATGACAAATGCATTCGATGTCATCGAACGCATTCCCGGGAAAAAGCGGGGAACCGGCGTCATTCTTTGTCTATATAATTCACCGCTCTGGCTGAATGCGAATACGGCTGCACTGCCAGTGGAATTTTGTTAGAAAAGATGCTTCTGATTTACGGTCGCACTTGCAGGAAAGAATGGGGCAGGCAAAGCACTACCGCTAATCCGCCCCTCACCCCTGTATCACGTTCTTACGGGATGCACAGTTTAGCGCATCCCTGACTCGTGAATAGTAGCTATAAATTTTCTCTGGATCAGCAGTAAAAAAAACACAACCGGCGTGAGTGTCAGTACACATGCTGCAAATTCCACCGGACCGCGCCTTCTAATTTTGCCGCCTCCTCACAGGTCTTTGGTATTCCTTTGAAAAACTGCATGAAAATAAACACAAACAGACCGCCGTTCAGTCCCCCACCGAAAAAGGAAGGGATCACCATCGGCAGGATTCCCCCGATCCATCCCATTTTTGCATACTGGATATAAAAAGGAATCGGCAGAATCTGGGGCGGTACCAAAATGGTCAGAATCACGCCGAGGAACATAAGCCTCCTGCCCCGGAATTTGAACCTTGTAAGCCCGTACGCAATCAGTGATCATACTATAGTTATAGGCTCTAAAAAACAATTTCTTGCGCAAAATGGCAAAATTTTGTGCGGTGTTATTCCGGTTTTTCCAGGTTAGAATATGGATGTTTTAGAATACAACTGATTTTTTACCACTTAATAGCTTGTAACTTCTAAATTATTATGATAAAATGATACAAACGTTAAAAGCACGTACTAATCACAAAGGGCAGCACCTAAGTGAAAAGGCGCCGGTTATATATTGTTTGAAAGCACTACTGCTTTCTTATTTCCTGACGCCGCAAATGTCAGGTTTTTTTATTTCTGAAAAAACACAGAATAGACCGCTGACCGTTACTGCGAACGCGGCAGCAACAGCAATCATGTTTTAGGAGTATGGCATCATGACGGACAAAAACGATTTGCGCCAACTAATTGACAGGCTTCATACAGAGCATACCCTTGCAAAGGATGAGTGGACAGCACTGATTTCCGGCAGAACGCCGGAGCTTTCGGAGTATTTATTTTCGCTTGCCAGGAAGGAACAGAAACGCCATTACGGAACCACTGTGTATATCCGGGGGCTGATTGAATTTACCAATTACTGTAAAAATGATTGTTTTTACTGTGGTATCCGCAGGAGTAATATACATGCCCGGCGCTACCGGTTAAGCGAAGAAGAGATTCTGTCCTGCTGCCGCACCGGTTATTCCCTTGGATTCAGAACCTTTGTCCTGCAGGGCGGAGAGGACGGTTCTTATAACGACGAACGCATGGTTCGCCTGATTAACTCTATAAAAGAGCAGTATCCTGACTGTGCCCTGACCTTATCTATAGGCGAAAAAAGCCGTGAAAGCTATCAGCGCTATTTTGACGCGGGTGCGGACCGCTATCTGCTCAGACACGAAACAGCGGATTTTTCTCACTATGAGCGCCTTCACCCGGCATCCCTAAGTGCGAAAAAACGTCAGGAGTGCTTGTGGAATCTGAAGGAAATCGGATATCAGACCGGAACCGGCTTTATGGTGGGCTCCCCCTTTCAGAAGGCGGAGCATCTGGCAGAGGACATGCTTTTTATCAGAAAATTAAACCCTCATATGGTCGGGATTGGTCCATTTATTCCCCACCACGATACACCATTTGCAAATAAATCTGCAGGGACTTCGGAACTCACCCTTTTTATGCTGGGGCTTCTAAGGCTTATGCTTCCCCAGGTTCTTCTTCCGGCCACCACCGCACTTGGAACCATTTCCGGAAACGGACGGGAGCTCGGGATTCTTGCCGGTGCAAATGTGGTAATGCCTAATCTGTCACCCACAGACGTACGTAAAAATTACAGCCTGTACGACAATAAGCTATGTACCGGGGAGGAATCCGCCGAATGCAGGCATCGCCTGGAAAAGCGCATGGAATCCATCGGCTATCAGATTGTCACCGCGCGGGGCGATTCACCATTATAGTTCACGTCCCAGCTGCGCTGACAAGCCGCGCATTTCGTAGAAATTTTACCAACACATCATTTTTAAAGGAGGAGCAACGATCATGTATGACGTAAACTCAAAACACGCAGAGGATTTTATAAACCATGAAGAAATCCTTGGCACCTTAGCATATGCAGACGAAAACAAACACAATATTCCACTCATTGAATCTTTAATCGAAAAGGCAGCGCGGAGGAAAGGTCTGTCCCACCGTGAGGCCTCCGTCCTTCTCGCCTGTGAGGATATGGATATGAACGAAAAAATCTTCCGCCTTGCCGAGCAGATTAAAAAGGACTTTTACGGGAACCGGATTGTCCTCTTTGCGCCCTTATATTTATCCAATTACTGTATCAACGGCTGTACCTACTGCCCCTACCATTTAAAAAACAAACACATCCCCCGCAAGAAGCTTTCCCAGGAAGATATCCGCCGGGAGGTAATCGCCCTGCAGGACATGGGGCACAAAAGACTCGCCCTGGAAGCCGGCGAAGATCCGGTTCACAACACCATGGAATATTACCTGGACTCCATCAACACCATTTACAGCATTAAACACAAAAACGGCGCCATCCGCCGTGTAAATATCAACATCGCTGCAACTACGGTTGGCAACTACCGCCTGCTGAAAGAAGCCGAAGTCGGAACCTACATCCTGTTTCAAGAGACCTACCATAAAGAAAGCTACCTTGAACTTCACCCGACCGGACCCAAGCACGATTACGACTATCACACAGAGGCCATGGACCGGGCCATGGAAGGAGGCATTGACGATGTAGGCATCGGCGTTTTATTCGGACTGGACAAATACCGCTACGAATTCGCCGGACTCCTCATGCACGCCGAGCATCTGGAAGCCGCCTTCGGCGTAGGCCCCCACACCATCAGCGTCCCAAGGCTTAGAAACGCAGACGACATCAATGCAGAATCATTTACCAATGGAATTGACGATGATACCTTCGCCAAGATCGTTGCCTGCATCCGAATCGCCGTTCCTTATACCGGCATGATCATTTCCACAAGAGAAAGCCAGAAAGTACGTGAGCGTGTCCTGCATCTCGGGATCTCCCAAATCAGCGGCGGCTCCCGCACAAGCGTAGGCGGCTACTGCGAGCCAGAACCCGAAGACGAGAAATCCGAACAATTCGACGTCATAGACAACCGTACCCTGGATGAAGTAGTCCGCTGGCTCATGGAGATGGACTACATCCCCAGCTTCTGCACCGCATGCTACCGCGAAGGACGAACCGGCGACCGGTTCATGTCCCTGTGTAAAAGCGGACAGATACAAAACTGCTGCCATCCAAACGCACTCATGACACTACAGGAATACCTGATGGACTACGCCTCCCCCGAAACACGGGCAATCGGCGATAGGATCATAGACAAAGAAGTCTTGAACGTCCCGAACGAAAAAGCACGGGCAGTGGTACTGGAAAACCTAAAACTAATCCGCGAAAACAACCGGCGGGACTTCCGGTTCTAATTGGGGACGGGGTATTTTTAATTTTACCCCGTCCCCAACTCAAAAAGGGACAGGTCATTTTTAATCTGGGACGGGGCATTTTTAAAAATGCCCCGTCCCCCAAAAAGGAGGAATCGGGATGAATTCTACCCCCGCGTCTGAACGGACGCACATTGGTATTTTCGGTCGGCGCAATGCCGGCAAATCCAGTATTATTAATGCTCTTACGGATCAGAATCTTGCTATTGTTTCTGATGTGAAGGGTACGACGACTGACCCTGTTATGAAGTCTATGGAGCTTCTTCCTCTTGGTCCGGTTGTGATGATTGATACACCAGGGCTTGATGATGAGGGGGAACTTGGCGCGCTTCGTATGCAGAAGGCTTATCAGGTCTTGAATAAGACGGATCTGGCTGTTCTTGTGGTCGATGCTGCTCTTGGCATGTCAGGGGAGGATAGTGATATCCTGGCACGGATTCGTGATAAGGGAATTCCCTATCTCATTGTTTTTAATAAGGCGGATTTAGGGGCTGATTATAATAGGGCGGCTAAGGAGCTAAAGGAAGTTTTTCAGATAGATGAGTATTCCCTGCTCTGGGTGAGTGCGAAGAATGGCTTGAATATTCATGAGATGAAGGAGCGTCTTGCGGCGCTGACACCGAAGGATGATGGTGGGCGGAGGATTGCGGCGGACTTGATCTCCTGCGGAGATTTTGTTGTACTTGTTGTTCCGATTGATAAGGCTGCGCCGAAGGGACGGCTGATTCTGCCCCAGCAGCAGACGATACGGGATCTTCTAGATGCAGGCGGGATTCCGGTTGTGGTAAGGGATACGGAGCTTTCCGGGGCTCTTAAAAGGCTTGGCGTAAAGCCGGCTCTTGTGATTACGGACAGCCAGGTGTTTGAGCAGGTGGCAGGGGTAGTCCCGGATGATATTCCCCTCACCTCTTTTTCGATTCTATTTGCAAGGTATAAGGGAAACCTTGATCTAGTTGTCCGCGGAGCCGGGGCAATTGACATGCTCCGGCATGATGATACTATATTGATCTCGGAGGGCTGCACTCACCACAGACAGTGTGGTGATATTGGAACTGAAAAGCTTCCGGGATGGCTTCTTAAGTACACACAAAAGAATCTGCATTTTGAGTTTACCAGTGGTACGGAATTTCCGCAGGATTTAAGTAAATACCGGCTTATTATTCATTGCGGCGGATGTATGCTAAATGAACGTGAGATGAAGTACCGGCTAAAATGTGCAGAGGATGCAGGCGTTTCCATGACAAATTATGGCACAGCGATTGCTCATATGAAAGGAATACTTGCAAGAAGCATTGAGGTTTTACACTAAAAAGTACATTTTGTCAAAGGAAAGCGAGAAAATATGCACTATAAATTAATTGGCTGTAAAATATTTGAACGTGAAATAGCGAGTGTGATATATCAATGCAAGAACAAAATAGATCTTACTTTATTACGGCAAAAATTACATGACAGACCCCAAAATTTAAAAGAAATAATACAGGCGGAAATTGACGCGATTGATGCAGACAGCCACCGGTACAGCAACACTACTACATATCATCCTTTTGACGCGGTTTTATTAAGTTATGGATTATGCAGCGGGGCAACAACCGGACTTAGCAGCAAAAAATATCCTCTTGTGATACCACGGGTCCATGATTGTATCTCTCTTTTTATGGGGGATCGGAAGAAATATGAAGAATATTATAAAAAACATCCAGGAACATTTTATTACACGCCAGGCTTTGTAGAATGTGCCGATGCATTAAGATTAGATAATCAATGGGAGCAAGTGTACCTTTTTTATTTGAAAAGGCATAATGGAAATGAGAAAAAAGCAAAAATGCTTGTTGAAATCGAGAAAGGGTTAACAGAAAACTACAATTCCCTGACATACATTAGGTGGAACGAGCTTTCATTTCCAGAATATGAAGAAAAAGTATTGAGGATGGCAGAAGAAAAACACTGGGCTTATGACCTTGTCGCGGGGAATAATACTTTGCTGAAAAAATTAGTAGACGGAGAATGGGATGAAAAGAACTTCCTGGTTGTTCCGCCAAACTGCTGTGCCGTAGAGAGCTATGATGAAGAGATAATGAAGTTGGGGACGGGGCATTTTTAAAAATGCCCCGTCCCCAACTTTGCCAGCTTTGCTTCTATCTTGATCCGTACCTCACAGTCCGCAATCTTATCTCCGCTTACATCCATCTCATACCGTGAATACACATCAATCTGCTCTTCTGTAACGTTCGTCTTAAGCTCTTGTGTATACGTCCCTATGACAAGTGCTCCGTAGGGCGTATCAATCTGCATGACATGAATCTTATCCTTTTCAAAAAGCATGTGGGCGCTGTTGGCGCCGGACTTAAAGATCTCCAGGGATTCATTATCCTTTATCTTGATCTTGTTTTTTACCGTCTGTCCGGTTCCTTCCACTGGTTCCTCATATAGAAGATAATGCTTTCCATTTTTAAAATAATACATGCCGGGAGTCGTAACCTCTATAGGTTCTGTCTCATCCCCGGAAGCCTCTCCCGCGTCATAGTGGAGTCCGGCTATTGTTATTAATACGTCCTTCGTCATAGGCGCCTCTTACAGACTACAGTGCAAGAAGCTTCGCAATATCGTACTGATACGGCGGAATCATCTTCTTCATGCCCAGCGCCTCGTCTATGTCAAAGTCTACGTACTGCCCGTGCCTGTATCCTACTACGCGGTTGCTCTTTCCTTCAAGCAGAAGATCCACAGCCATAGCGCCCATAATGGATGCATATACACGGTCCTTACAGGTCGGGCTTCCGCCGCGCTGCATGTGTCCGATAATCGTGGCGCGGGTCTCCATTCCGGTTGCCTCTTCAATCCTCTTCGCCATATTGATGGAGTCGCCGATCCCCTCTGCATTAATAATAATATAGTTCTTCTTTCCTCTTCTTCTGTTCTCCTGAATATCTTCAACAATGATATTCTCATCATAGTCATGCTCCTCTGGCAGAAGAATGCGCTCTGCGCCATTTGCAATTCCGCACCACAGGGCAAGATATCCTGCATCTCTTCCCATAACCTCAATAATCGAACATCTCTCGTGAGAGGTAGAGGTATCCCGCACTTTATCAATTGCCTCCATCGCTGTATTTACAGCTGTATCAAATCCGATTGTGTACTCCGTACAGTCTATGTCCAGATCAATTGTTCCCGGAATTCCAACAGTATTAACCCCCAGATTGGCAAGCTTCTGAGCCCCTGCAAAGGAGCCGTCTCCCCCGATTACTACCAGACCGTCAATGCCGTACTTCTTGCAGATAGCCGCTGCTTTCTGCTGTCCGTCCTCTGTACGCATCTCCTCACAACGTGCTGTCTGAAGAATCGTACCTCCCCGCTGAATCGTGTCAGATACATCTCTTGCAGACAAATCAATAATCTCTTCATTCAATAGTCCCTGATAGCCTTTTCTGATTCCTCTTACCTTAAGCCCTTTTCCAAGGCCAGTTCTGACTACCGCACGGATTGCTGCATTCATTCCCGGAGCATCTCCTCCGCTTGTCAGCACGCCGATTGTTCGAATTACTTTTCCTGCCATGATAATCTCCTCCATACGTATGCTTCGTTATGAACAAGTTTTAGTAAAACTAGTTCCGTCATGCCACATTTTACATGAATTGCTAAATGTTTTCAATGGATTTTTCTATTACTTTTACACAAGATTCTCCGAGATAATTCGTCAATCTGCTTAAAAGTCCAGGCGCCGCATGAACGTTCCGATTTGCAGGGAGGCGCTTCACAGCACGTTCTGCTTTGCAGAAAATTACCACCTGGTCATTCCCGTCCGAGCCTGCAAGCATATCATAAATCCTGTCCTCATCTTCAAGAAATGCCGCCTTATCTGCAAACTGGAGCCACAGCTCCTTCTTTGTCTGCTCAAACGGAATCACCTTCTCGCAGATCAGCTTGCTGGGCGCGTCATCCTCCTCCGATACCCTGCCACGGACAAAGATCTTGTTCTCCTCCTCCAGGTACTGGCGGTACTTTTCATAATCTCTCGGAAATACCACGATCTCCACTGTTCCCGCAAGATCCTCCAGGGTAAGGAAGCCCATCAGCTGATTTGTTCTCGTATATTTCGTAGTTTTAGCTGCAATGATTCCTCCCACGGTTTCCCTTGCGCCGTCCCGCACCTTCGTGCGCCCTGTCTCCTCATCTATCTGAAAATCAAGTGTTGTCCGGGAAATGTTCTTCCGCCATTTTTCCTCATAGTCCTCCATAGGATGGCCGCTTAAGTAAACCCCAAGCACCTCCTTTTCGAACGCAAGCTTCATCTCCTTTTCATATTCACCCACATCCGGAAGCGGAATATCGAAGTCTGCCTTCATGTCATCGTCCACCAGATCAAAAAGAGACATCTGCCCTGTCATGGAATTCTTTTTCTCCTGGTTTACCTGATCCAGCACCTGTGCATATATGATCATATGCTGCTTTCTCGTCCCGCGGAAGCTGTCAAAAGAGCCCGATTTGATAAAGTTCTCAATCGTACGCTTGTTGATCTCCTTTCCGGACATACGGTCTATAAAATCCTTTAGGTTCCGGAAATCCCCCCGCTCCTTCCTCTCCTCGGTCAAAAGCTCAATCATAGGCCTTCCGATGCTCTTAATGGCCGCAAGGCCAAAACGGATATTGCCGCCGTCCACAGAAAAGGTTCCGATCCCTTTATTAATGTCCGGCGGAAGAATCTTAATCCCCATCTGTCTGCAGGTGTAAATATACTCCGACACCTTCGACGGATTATCAATGCAGGAGGTCATAAGCGCTGCCATGAATTCTACAGGATAGTAATGCTTTAGCCATGCTGTCTGGTATGCCACAACTGCATAGGCCGCTGCATGGGATTTATTAAAGGCATATTTTGCAAAATCAATCATCTCATCGTATATCTTATTTGCAATCTTCTCATCAATGCCATTTGCAATACAGCCCGGCACACCCTCCTCTGGATTTCCATAGACAAAATTCTGCCGCTCCTTAAGCATGACATCGCCCTTTTTCTTGGACATGGCACGCCTAAGAAGGTCGCTTCGCCCCAGGGTATAGCCTGCCAGGTCACGCACGATCTGCATAACCTGCTCCTGATAGACAATACAGCCGTAGGTGGGCTCCAGTATGCCTTCCAGCTGGGGACAGTCATAGGTAATCAGATCCGGGTGATTCTTCCCCTTAATATACTGGGGAATAAAATCCATCGGTCCCGGACGGTACAGAGAGATTCCTGCAATAATATCCTCCAGGCTTCTCGGCTTCAGCTCCTTCATGAAGTTCTTCATTCCGCCGCTTTCAAGCTGGAACACCCCGTCCGTCCTGCCGCTTCCGATGGAATCGTAGACCGCCTGGTCATCATAATCAATGGTATCCATATTGATCTCTCTTCCGGCGCTCCTGCTGGCAAGCTCTACCGCATCCCGGATTACCGTCAGCGTCCGAAGCCCAAGGAAGTCCATCTTCAGAAGCCCCAGCTCCTCCAGTGTGGTCATGGTAAACTGTGTCGTTACAGAGCCATCTGAACCCAGAGAAAGCGGGACATATTCATCGACTGCTTTCTGGCTGATCACAACACCGGCTGCATGCATGGATGTATGCCTGGGCAGTCCCTCAAGACGCATGGACATGTCCACAAGTTCCTTCACCTGGGGATCCTCTTCATAAGCTTTTTTCAGATCCTGGCTTGTCTTAAGAGCCCGCTCCAGTGTAATATTAAGCTCTTTTGGGATCATCTTGGCAATGGTATCTACAAATGCATAAGGGAGGTTCATAACTCTTCCCACATCCCGGATCACGCCACGGGCGGCGAGGGTACCGAAGGTCACAATCTGCACCACCCGGTCCGCGCCGTATTTCCTCACCACATAATCAATAACTTCCTGCCTTCTCTCGAAACAGAAATCCACGTCAATATCCGGCATGGACACACGCTCCGGATTCAGGAAACGCTCAAACAGAAGCTGGTAGCGTATGGGATCAATCGTAGTAATCTCCAAACAATATGACACAATGCTCCCCGCCGCAGAACCGCGCCCGGGCCCCACCATGATCTTATGATCCTTCGCATATTTGATAAAGTCCCATACAATCAGGAAATAATCCACATAACCCATGGACTGGATGACGGAAAGCTCGTATTCCAGCCGTTCTCTTAATTCCCGGGACGGATCCGGGTAGCGCTTATTCAGCCCCTCATAACATAGTTTATTCAGATACTCCCAGGAATTATACCCCTCTGGCACATCATATTTGGGAAGCTTCGTCACGCCGAACTCTATCTCCACATTACAGCGGTCCGCAATCTTCTGCGTATTCTCCAGGGCTTCAAGGGCATATGGAAATAGTTCCCTCATCTCCTCCTCTGATTTGATGTAGAACTGACCGCCCTCGTACCTCATCCGGTCCTCATCTTCTAATTTTTTGCCAGTCTGAATACAAAGCAGAATGTCATGGGGCTTCTCATCCTCAGCATAAGTATAATGCACGTCATTGGTGGCCACAAGAGGAATCCCGGTTTCCTGGGACATGCGCAGCAAAGACTGGTTCACAAGCCTCTGCTCCGGAATCCCGTGGTCCTGAAGCTCTAAAAAGAAGTTCCCCTTACCAAACATCTCTTCATATCTAAGGGCTGCCGCCTTCCCTTCTCCATACAGGCCGCGGACAATATTCTTCTGTACCTCTCCTGCAAGACAGGCGCTTAACGCAATGATGCCCTCATGGTATTCCCCAAGCACCTCCATATCAACTCTTGGTTTATAATAATAACCCTCTGTATAGCCCTTGGAAACGATCTTGATCAGGTTCTGATACCCTTTATTACTTTCAGCAAGGAGCACCAGGTGATAATATCTGTCATCCCCGCTTCCCACTGCCTCCTTGTCAAATCTTGACCCCGGAGCCACATAGACCTCGCATCCAAGCACCGGCTTGACTCCCACTGCTTTTGCCGCCTTGTAGAAGTCAATGACTCCGAACATACAGCCGTGATCCGTAATCGCCACGCTGTCCATGCCCAGTTCCTTTACCCTTGCCACGCATTCCTTAATCTTATTGGAACCATCCAGAAGGCTGTATTCCGTATGTACATGCAAATGTGCAAAGCTCATATTATTTCCTCACATTATTCTTTTCATCTTCTTTGTTGCATATGTATAACGGTAAACCTTTCCATCTTTGTTTACTTCACAGCTTTTAGACGTTATATTGTAAATAAGTACCTGCCCATATTGCTGGGACGTGGAAAAGGTCTTAATTTTCCTGCGCCCGCTTCCATTCAGATTGCAGCGGTACAAGGTTACCTTTTTCATAGAACTGTCTGTTCCAGATAGGTAGGTATACTCATTGTTGCCCTTATCAGTCTGTTTTATCAGATTTACAAGGGAAAAAAATAAGAGCCGCCACTACTACCAATAGTGACGGCCTGCCTATGTTAAAACATAGGTAACCAGTCAAAAAGGGGTAGAGCCGCTTGTATGGCTTTCCCTCTGTCTATAATATAACATACCTATGAAATGGATTCAAGACTTAATTATACTCACGGCCGATGAAATGTAACGTCGTTACTATTCACGAGTCAAGAATGCGCGTAAGCTGCGCAGGGTCTGCCCCAGCGAAGCGAGGGTATTCCGTGAGAACATGATGCAGGAGTGAGGGGCGGTTTTTGCGTAGCAAAACTCGGAATGCAGCCCCGAATTGTCATGTATAAACAATGGAAATCAGACATGACGCCGCTATTTGTCAATAGTGACGGCCCGCCTATGTTAAAACATAGGTAATTAATCAAAAAAAGGGGAGAGCCGCTTGTATAGCTTTCCCTCTTTTATAATATAGCACACCTATAGATGCGCAGAATAAAAAGGATTATATATGTATTATATCAATTGGACGAAAATGTAGGGGGGGGGGTATAATCAAATTGAGTAACTGTAGGCACGTATAACATAATGCAAGAGTCAGGAGGACATACGTTTCATGCTTGCATGAAACGTATGTCCTTTTTGACACTGAAAATGCCGGAAAGCGGCCGTTTTTCGCAGAAAAATGACTGAATTCCAGGTATTTCAGAATTGTGGAAATGCGTAAGCAATCATAACATTCACCAAGGAGGTAAATATGAGAATGTTTAAAAAACGCGTGTTTCCGGTAGTACTATCATTTTCACTCATAGCTGGCTGCTTTGCAGGAGCAGGAATCACTGCAAGGGCGGAAATGTCTGAAAATGATGTATTTTCCAAAGAATCAGGAAGCAGCAAAAGAGAGGTGACAGAGACGGCAGAGGCAGTCACCGCGGAAGAACCGTTGGATGCCGGATTATTGGGGAAAACTGAACTGGAGTCGGTACAAAATGGGGCTTCGCCCCAGGCTAATGTTCCAATCTACCACACAATTCCGCCGTATCAGCAGAAGGATCTTTACAAAACACCATCTGTAAAGATAGCAGGAGTGGCTATTGAAGAGAATATAACCGGCAAGACAAATGGGGAGACAAGAGTCTACACGTCTCCGATTAAGTTTAAAATCTTCGACACCACGAAGCAGGAGGTGGATCAGATTGTAGAGGCAAAAGACGGATATCTGCCAGAGATTACCCTGGCGGATAACCATACCTATACGATCTATTCCCAGGATCCAGAGTATAAGGTGGTGAGGGATGATGGAAACTCGGAAGGCAAGCTGGCAAAAAATGCGTATATCTGGGTAAAGGACGGAAGGATATATGATATCAAGGAAAATGCTGACTATCCCTATGACTACCCTGTATTTGAAAAAATACAGCTGGCAAAAAGAGACAGCGCAGACCTTCCAGAAGATGACAGAGTTCTTCTGAATATGGAAACCCGTTATAAAGATGCGGAAGGCGGCCAGTTATACAATGTTAAGATGAAACTGGTGAGCGAGTTTGAAACACTCGAAGTCAACTCGGGCAACAATGCGCGTATAAGAACAGAGGTACTGGAAGATGTGAATTATATTGTTGTAGTAGAGAGCGATAAATGGGGAATAGAAGCCTTCCCTCTTGCATCTAAGGATAAGTCAGAATACCGTACGGATAAGGGACGGCGGGGCGAGAGGTATTTCTATGACCATGCCGACTGCCATCAGGTTGAGAAGATCTATCTGGTAGATAAAAAGGATGAACATGCGAAAGACACCACTGTTACCAGTCTGTCAGGCAGCACGACTGTTTCCGGCTTTAACTTCAAGGATTTTCTCGTGATGGAGCAGGAGATGGGCAAAGATCAGGTAAAAGGTCTGGAGGGCAGGGATTATGATGTGATGAAAATAGCCACAGTCAATCCGCACAGATGGGAGGTCTCCAAACTTGCGGCAGGAAACTTTGACATCACAGAAAAGATTGATGCCGCAAAAAAGGTGAATCAAGTCTATTACATGGATCATGACGGAGGGCTTAACCCGATTTCCTTCACACAGACAAACGGGGCCGTAAACTTTACCATGAACAGTATGGGAATCCATCCGGTGGTTATCGAATATGAATCCGTTCCGCGTAAAATGGTTCAGGGCATTACGGTCAGCGGAACAGCCACATCCATTTTCGTTGGAAAAACGGCTGTCCTTACAGCAAATGTAACACCTGCAGACGCAGAGAATAAAGCAGTTACATGGACAAGCTCCAACAACAATTATGCAGCGGTAGATGCGAACGGAAAAGTGACGGCAAAAAAGGCCGGTGCAGGAAAGACAGTTACAATTACAGCCACAGCAAAGGATGGAACCGGTAAGCAGGCTGCTTATCAGATTAAAATTATAAGGAACAAGGTTAAGAGCATCCAGTTAAAAGCCAAAAAGTCTGTTAAGGCGGGCAGGAAAATTACGATAAAGGCAACCGTCAAAACGACAGGCGAGGGCGCTAATAAGAAATTGTCCTGGAAAAGCTCTAACAAAAAGTACGCGACTGTTAATTCCAAGGGAAAGGTTACCGCAAAGAAGGCCGGAAAAGGCAAAAAGGTGAAGATAACCGCAAAGGCAACAGACGGAAGCGGAAAGAAAAAATCAGTAACAATCAGAATCAAATAGTTAGAAAAGAAAGATTAGAGGAAGATATTTATTATGAAAAAAATAACGCGGAAGATATTAGCAGGGATACTGGCGTTTGTGATGGTATTCGGATGCTTTGGCGGAATGGGGACGTTGGAAGTCAAGGCGGCAGGGACAGAGGTACAGCGTGTATTGAAGATACAGCTTGTGGATGAAAATGGGAATTCAGTTCAAGAGCAATTGGCGCTTTGTCTGACTTTGGATGATGAAATTGTGGAATTGGGCTCTACAGATGAGACTGGCAAATTATCGTTCGAGTACGCTAATCTGATGGTAATGTTAGATGCAGGTTATTTTACACTCGGGTTGATGACCAATACTGCTGATACAGATTATATATGTGAAAATAGAATAATTGGTTTTGAGGAGGACTTCGATGGTTGGTACATTTCAGAATTGGATGACGAAGAGTATAATGAACCGCAAGAAGAGTTAAACATAAACCTTGTGGTCAAAAAGAATGGAACGAATCCAAATCAGATTCTAAAAATCAATACTATGGACGAGTCCGGGAATGCAGTATCAAATGTAGCATTATCTCTCTCCAAAGATGGTCAAGAGGCTGTGGTACTGCCAAAGGCCTCCAATGGTCTTATCGAATATCCTCTCGCTGAGGTCAAAGCAGCAGGAGAATATACACTTGGAGTTGCTTCTACAGAGAAAAGATATGCATGTGATCCGATCCCAGTAATACTTGAAGAAAGCAGTGGAAATATGATTGTTTCGTCTGTAAACAGTGAAGCATATACGGGCGAATCTCCAGTCCCTTTTACTGTTAAACTCATCAAAATTACTGAAATATCAGCGAAACCATCTATAGTCTCCAAGAGTTGGAGCGGTGATATAGAACTTAATGTCAAAGGAACAAATTTACCGGATACATTATATTACAGGCGGCTTATAAGAACAGAAAAGGGTGACAGTCCTATTAGTGGAGAGACTGTCACCCCAGTTACACCAACAGGGACAGCTACAGAAAAAATCTTCAACGTGCCTTTACCAACAGCAACTAATGACCAGATCGGATGGAAGATTGAAGTGCAGCTCTTTTCTTCGGATTTATTAGGAATGGAATCTGCCATAGTTAGTGTTATAGAAGGTGCAACAAAAGAGGAACTACAGGCAGCTGTCAGCACGGCAGAAGAAGACATAGCCAAAAGGCAAGAAGAAGACTATGTGCCGGAAAGATGGGCTGAATATAAGGAAGCGATTAAAGCTGCCAAACTTCTTCTGAACAGTGAAGGATCAGCAACAGATTATAAGCAGGCAATAGAAAGCATTAAAACAGCGGAGACTAATCTGAATAATGGGTGGATCCCTTCCAAGGAGAAAGTCACGACTTTTGAGATCACTGTCTTGGATGAGGCAAATAATCCGATTAGTACAGACAGTAATTTGAAGTTTCAGCTTGTCAAAAATGACGATCAAACGATTATATATGACGCTAAAATGAATGAAAACGGTGTCGTTATTGTAGATGCCAGCCAAATCGACAAGGATGGGTACTACACATTTAAAATAACAGATGACAGCAGCTACACGACCAGCCAAAGTATTACAATTCGTTTTTCTGTAGGTGATGTGTCCAAAAAGATCTATATTCAAAATGTTGCAGTAGCCGGGGGCGCCTATATGTTTGATCCGAACAGCCCCAGGTTAACCCTTAATGTCAGGGAAGCACAGGCGCAGCCTAAGATCTCAGATGTCAGCGCAGCGGCAGCTCTTGTGAGAGATGAAGGAAAGATAGATGTTAAGATTACCGGAATCAATCTTCCGGATTCGCTTTATTATAGTCTGTCCTATGTAAAGACAGCAGGAGCCGGCACTGCCACCTCTTATGACCAGGGAAAGAAGACGAACATTTCTGCAATAGGTTCAGATACGGAAAGAACAATTACTGTACAATTGCCGAAGAAACCGGCAGACGCATATGCATGGAAGATCGGCGTTGCTGCTTTAGAAACACAGGGCACCTTTGACTCTGGAGAGATCCGGGTTGTTGCAGAAGCAACAAAGGCTGAGCTGCAGGCAGCAATGAATGCTGCAAATGAAGAGAAACCTGAGGATTACACAGAGCAGTCCTGGGAAGCATATAAGTCTGTACTCCAGGAAAACGAGAAGGTTCTTGATAAGCAGGGAGCAACTGATTTAGAGTATGGCGCTGCACTTGAAGACATTCAGAAAGCAAAAGATCTGCTCGTTCCTGTAGAGGCAACAAAAAACCGGACATTAAAGATTAAGGCAATAGATGAAGACGGAAATCCTGTTCCGAATTTATTGTTTGTAATGGAGACTGGCGCTGGCTTTAATCCGATTTCCCTGCCTGCGACCGGAACCGATGGAACCTCAGCATATACTATGAATGGTCTTGCCGAGAAGAACGGAACATACAAACTAATGTTAAAAGGAAGCAATGATTATATATGCGATCTTCCGGTAAACGTTGATTTTAGTGTTTCCTCCTCACAGTATTATATCCAACAGATTATTGTTGGAGGAGATAAAATTAAGCCGGGTCAGGAAGCAGTTATTACGGTTAAGAAAAAGGGAAAGATTACTCAGGTTGTATCTTCTGTTAACCGGGTCAATAAAGATGGTGAGAAAGCGACTATTACGGTAACTGGAACGAATCTTCAGGAAAAACTGTTTTATGACCTCTACTATACAAACAAAGACAATGAGCAGATAAATACAGTAAGCAAGGCATCCGTCATGACAAAAGGCGTGTCTGATACAGAGAGAACATTTGAGGTGGAAATACCGGCAGCTTCAGAATATCCGACTGCCGCTGAATGGACTGTCAGCGTATACCCCACAGATGATGCTCCAGGTACATCTGTAAAGATGGAGGTGCCCGTGACAGGAGCAACAATTGCAAATCTGCAGAGAGAAATCAGAACTGCTGACACCAGCTATTTAGAAGAACACCATACCCGTGCCAGCTGGAAAGTATTTTGGGATGCAAAAGAAAAGGCTAAAATGGTTGCAGCAGACAATTCGGCAACAGAGTCAGACTATCAAGAAGCACTTACAGCACTTACAAATGCTATAGACGCACTTGTCAAGGTTGCAAAAGCTGAGACAAAAGAGGAATTAAATGCAGTAATCAATGAATTTTCGCAGATGGTAAAAGCAAATTATACACCAGAGAGCTGGAAAGTATACGAAGATGCGGTTAAATCCGCAAAAGCAGTTGCAGAGGACAAAAGAGCCTCAGAGGAAGAGTGTCTGAATGCACTGAGGGCAGTCAAGGATGCAAAAGCAGGGCTTACAGTCAAAACAAATAAACCTTCGGTACAAAAGGTTACAAAGATTACAATCAGCGGCATTTCCAAAAAAGTTGCAGCTGGCAAGAAGATTCAGCTTACAGCGTCAGTTGCGCCGTCAGACGCATCGAATAAGGCCATTACCTGGACATCTTCCAACAAGAAATATGCAGCGGTTAATTCTAAAGGCAAGGTTACTGTCAAGAAAGCAGGCGCAGGCAAATCCGTTACAATCACGGCAACGGCGGCAGATGGAAGCGGGGTAAAAGCTACATATAAGATTCAGATTAAGAAACATGCTGTTAAAAGTATAAAGCTGAAAGCCAATAAGACTGTAAAAGCAGGCAGATCATTAAAGGTAAAGGCTACTGTTAAGACAACAGGAAAGAAAGCCAATAAGACCCTGAAATGGACAAGCTCCAATGCAAAATACGCGACAGTATCTGCCAAAGGTGTTGTTAAGGCAAAGAA
Organism: Lachnospiraceae bacterium; assembly: GCA_910576335.1. Classification (GTDB taxonomy): domain Bacteria; phylum Bacillota; class Clostridia; order Lachnospirales; family Lachnospiraceae; genus CAPEBR01. The sequence continues at coordinate 163,004 of CAJTIU010000006.1, read as the reverse complement.
GGCAGGAAAGAATCATAAGGTCAGGATTACAGCCAGTGCAACCGATGGAAGCGGAAGGAAAAAGACCGTTACAATAAAAATCAAATAAGCAGGAAATATCTGTAAGGAAAGAGATGCCCATAGTTAAGTCATAACTATGGGCATCTTCAGCGCTCCGAATCGTTACTATGAGCGGACGGTTAGTCCGTGAATAGTAACACACAATGAGTTTTCAGCAAAGAAAGGCATATAAAAAAGGATTGCCATATAAGGGATATTGTGCTATATTATCGACAGGGAAAGACCATTAAGCCAGGCGGCTTTATCCCTCCAGTTCAGTTTTGGAGGGTTTCAAGCAGCCCTCCGGACGGAAGAAAGGAGGGTGATAGAATGTACGTTACATATGCTGACCTTTTTCAGTTCTGTATCTTCATTTGCGCCCTTATTGGGTTGTGTTATACAATCTTCAAAGGGAAAAAGAAATAGCCGCCACTACCTACCTGCAATAGTGACGGCTGACCCTTTTCGAAGGGTTTAAGCCAGTAACCGAGGGGTAGAGCCGCTTGTATGGCTTTCCCTCTGTTTATAATATAGCACATCTAAGAGAATGATTCAAGAACCAAACCAGTTCTTTCACTTACATTTTTCATCAAGTTACGTTGCCAGTTCATATTCAAAAGAACCCCTGTCCGTCTTAAAGGATAAGATAGAGCATTCTCCCTTCCGGAATCTGTAAAATGCCCGGCAGGCCGCACTTTCATGAATCGTCCTTACCATATCCCCATTAGCCGGAGCTTTCAGAGGGCTTCTGGCCTTTTCTAACAGTCTGGCTTCTAATTCCAGATTTCCCTGCACAATCCGAAGCCTCCCGTCCCGGGCTTGCACCACCTTTGCGCCCAGATAAGTTGCCAGCCGGTATTCTCTTCCCTTCCATAGTACAACGCCAATGACACCCCGAAAATGAAAGCTGCCAACAGGGACATCTGCCACAGCCAGCATCAGCGAGCCTTCCGGAAAGCTGCATTGCGTCCACGCATATTCCCTGGGAAAAGAATATCCTTCGTCTCCTTCCCAGTATCCATCTGCATTCTGGAACAAATATTCCTGCCCATTTACCTTTATCCTTCCACAGACCAGATGCCGCATACTCCGCACACTATGCCGGCATTCCAGGAAAGGAAATATAGAAAACGGTCCCATAATGTCATATTTCAAAGGAAAAAGGGGGCCAAACCTCAATTCTCCGCTTATATCCAGCTCCGGCGTATGTACTGCCAGAAGAATCCCCCTCTCTCCAAACCGACTCTTTCCAATCCAGATATCCTTGCCTGTCCGGTGAAATGCCGCAGCAGGATAATCAATATTCCACGCATGATTCTCCGTAATAACCTGGATGGAACAAGATTTCTTTTGCCCTGACCTGTGAACCGCAGGGATAATCGACAAGGTCTGTGTTTCCGACTGGCATTTAAAATACCAGCCATAAAAATAATTGCGCATATCTTCTGCCCTCCATAGAAAGATACTTTTATCTTCCCACAAATGGCTTTCATTTATGCGCAGATTCCCAACTAAGAAAGATCCCCTATTTTTTTCTTAAACATAATATAATAACAATTCAGCTCCAAATCGCTGCACTCTCTCTTACTTTCCGGCAAACATTCTAACAGTCTTTCTTTCACTGCTGCATCCCGGAACTCCTCCCGCAACTCATCCTTAATCCCATTCACATCAAGAAATATCCGGATTTCGTTCATAGCTGCATCCAGTTTCCTCTTTTCCACAAGGAAATCCATATCATAGCGCGTCTGTGCTTCCCATTCTCCAAGCATTTCCGAATGGTCATCTATCCAGTCTGTAAGAATAAGATTTGCACCATGATCAGATATCATTTTTACCAGTTTTGATATTTTGTGGGTATTGGGAACTGTTATACCCACACATTCTAAAGCACCTTTTAGTACTTTCTCTACTGCCTGCTGCAAATGATATGCCGCATTATTCAGAATCATTTCATCATTATAAGGCGTTCTCCAAATCATTGCCGCTGTTTCATAATCCATCTTCGCACTTCGGAATAATCTGATATCACACATCCTATTACCTTTCTAATAGTAGCAGCCCTGTCTGCTCTATTTTCTGATATAACTTATTATCATATGCCAGATTTGTAATAATATCTATTTCACAATCCAAATCCGGAACATATGCCAGCTTTTTTTCGGAGCATTGTTTTTCTATATAAAGATCAATATCACTGGCACTATTACATCGGAATTCCAATGAACTGCCAAATAATATGACTCTCCGGATATTTGAATCCTTGCCAAGCTCATATATCAGCTTTTCTACTCTTCTCTGCATAAGAGGATGTACCCGGTTTGCATTCGGAAACGAGACACCCTCCATAACCGGGAAATCCCACATATTCTCTGTATTACCCATAAAATTAAATTTCAATACCATCCTCCATAATCCGAATCCTTTTCTCCTTTAAAAGCCTCCCGACTGCTCTTTTAAAAGCATTTTTACTAAGACCAAACTCCTTCTTAATAAGCTCCGGCGAAGCCTTATCTGTAAATGGAAGCTTTCCCCCATTCTCCTTAAGTCTGTCCATAATCATCAGTGCGTCTGCATCCATCTGTAAAAATGCCTTTTCCCGCACGCTCAGATCCAGTTTGCCATCCTCCCGTACCTTCACCACTCTTGCATGTACCCTGTCTCCTACCTTGAGACTTCCATAGGCCTCACGCTTCGGAATCAGTGCAGAATAACAGTTATCAACTGCCACAAACACCCCGAAGTTATCACTAAGCTCATAGATCATTCCCTCCACCTGGTCATCCTTTTTATAAGGCGAATCTGTGCGGAGCCTGTCGTACACTTTCATAGTAGCACACAGTCTCTCACTCTTGTCCACATACAAGGATACCAGCACCTGGTCCCCCTTCTTTACCTTTTCTGTCTGCTCCTTAAACGGGAGAAACAGATCCTTCGGAAGCCCCCAGTCAAGAAAGGCTCCGATCTTTCCTGCCTCCTTTACGGTAAGCACAGCAAGCTCTCCCAGTGTAATCTTCGGAACCGCAGTCGTAGCAATCAGGCGGTCATCCGAATCCTTATATAAAAATACCTCGACCGGATCCCCTGCCTCCGTGCCCTCCGGAACCTCTTTCTTCGGAAGCAGCACCCGCTCCTCCTTCGTCCCGAGATAAACTCCAAAATCCACTGTTTTCACAACAGTAAGCATCCGTCTTTTTCCCAATTCATCTATTAATCTCATCTTTTTTCTCCCTGTATCTGTATCTAATCTATAACGATTCCGCCATCCCACATAAACTCAATTACTGCATAAGGCTTGTCTTCTCTGTCGCAGAGTTTTACTACAGTCCGCCCGTCCTCTCTTCCAAGCTCTGGCACAATCAGGTCTCCGCAGACTGCTGACCTTTTATACTCTGCACGAAGCTGGCGGATTCTTCTGTCCTCATCCGCAGCTTCTATCGCCATCTGAACATACTGGCAGTTATTCACATGCTCATTGGTGTCAATGTGGCATCTTCTCACCGGAAATTCGGGAAGTCTCTCCATCTTCTCCGGAAGAGTAATTTTACGGGACGCATACTCCATCTCAAGCGCCTCCCCGGTTCCATATGCCTGGATTTCCTCCTCTGAAGGCTTTGCAGGCCGTCCCTTCTCCACATCCATATACACCCACAGGGAATTGGCATATGCAATGCGCATCCCCGTTTCATCCTCCATACAGAAATTACGGCTGCCAAGCATCCCCTTGAATCCGCTTGCCCACGTACTCACTCTTATTTTTTCCCCCAGCCTTGGATACCTGTCTGCCACCACCTGCCAGGAAGACAGAACCCAGGCACGCTTCTGCCTTTTCAGATATTCGATTCCAAACCCGATGTCCTCTGACTGGAAGATGCTGCAGTCCTGGAAATAATTCACAATACCTGGAAGGGTAATCTGCTCTGTATGATCGATCTCGCTGAACCGGATTCTGCTCTCAATCGTATACTGGTTACTCCTTTGCATTTCCTACATAACTCCTCTCCACTGTAATTACACACTCATATCTCTCATCCGCAATCTTCAGAAGCTTCATCAGTGATACCCTGAGCTCATCCTGTCTCTTATGGTCATACTCATAGGGAAGCACCATGTCAAAAATCAAGTTAATCTGATCCGTCCCGTCCACCATCCGGAAATCATGGATGCTCACCGCAGGATCCAGAGCATCCAGAATCTTAAGTACCTGCCTCTTCACCGCAAGCACATGCTCATCTTTCATTTCCACCGGATCCATATGGATCACAAGAAACAGCCCAAGTTTCTTCACCGCATCGCGCTCAATACGGTCAATAATCTCATGAGACACCTCGATTCCCACATCATTGGGCACCTCTGCGTGTATGGATGCCATGCTCCTTCCGGGTCCGTAATTATGTACAATCAGATCATGGCTCCCGACAATGCCGTCATATGCCTCCACAAATTCTGTAATCTTCTCATATTCCTCCAGATCCACCGGCTTGCCAATCAGAGGCTCCAGCGTATCCCTCGCAATCCCGATGCCGGCCCACATAACAACCAGGGAAACGCCAAGTCCCACAATCCCGTCAATATTCAGCCCTGTCACTCTAAAAACCACCAGCGAAAGAATCGTGGCCGAGGTTGTTACCACATCCCCCATGGCGTCTGCCGCTGTTGCAAGCATAACACTGGAATTCACCCTCCGGCCCAGTCTCTGGTTGAACATCCCCATCCAGAGCTTCACGCCCACTGACAGCAGCAGAATCGCCACTGACACGGTTCTGAACTTAAGCTCCTCCGGCTCCATGATCTTGCCGACTGCATCCTTAAAAAATGTAAATCCCACCTCGATTACAAGAAATGACACAATAAGCGCCGCAATGTATTCAATCCTCCCATGACCGAAGGGATGATCCCTGTCCGCAGGCTTCCCTGCCATCTTCACGCCCACAAGCCCAATCACCGATGACCCGGCGTCCGAAAGATTATTAAAGGCGTCTGCCATGACAGATATACTATGCAGCCAGAAGCCCGCCATCCATTTTGCCAGAAATAAAATCACATTACAAAAGATGCCTGTAACACTGGACAGCACGCCGTACGCCGTCCGGACAGACACCTTATCCACATCCTCATAGTCCTTTACAAAATGCTTAACTAAAAATTCGGTCATAACGACCTCCTTTGATTCTGTTCCAATTCACGTTACGATTCACGGTCTTTTTGTTTCTCCCTGTCTCCAAAGAAAAACCACCGGATCTTAAATCTGTCTGCCGCCGTGATCATCTCGTACTCGTCCTCCTCTAGTGTCTCCTTTAGCGCATCCCTGCCCTCGTCACTAACCACAGCACAGGTCGTATCCATAAAGCACAGATTCGGATACAGCACGCACCACCAGTTATGTCCCTTTCCATTCCCCAGTTCAATACGGAGCGCCTCATAATTCCCCTGGGGAAATGTAATGTCCCCATACCGTTTCTCCGGGAAGTAACATTCTGTCACAGAAGCCCTTGCCCTGTACGGGAATCCATGTTCGTCAAGAACCTGGTCAGCCCTTTGGGAAAGCTCGTCAAGATGCGCCTTCGCCCAAGCCTTTGTCTCCTCTGCAGATGTCTCCTGCCCCATGTCTTCCTTCATATAATCAAGAACCGCATCCCGGACCTCCAGCTTAACCTCCTGGTCCTCATCGCTGTCACTGTTGGCCAGTACATGAAACCGGAACACCTCCTTCGAAAGCCGCTCCTGGACTCTGTCCATCTTCTCATCCACAGCCTCCGCCCTCTTCCCGGTGATCACTCCTGTCAGAACAGCACTTATACAAATTCCAATTATACCACAGATCACCCTCCTCTTACTATCCTTTTTTTCAAAATCTTTTTCTATTCTCTGCCTTCTGTTACGGTTCATTCCGTGACCAGGAATTTCCTCTGCGCACCTTTTATCCGGTTCATTATTATCCATATCGAATCTTTTCAACATCTATGTACCCTCCTTCATCATACCGGCGATCCCCACAGTCTGCACATCCTGCTTTACAGGATCATCTGCCTGACTGGCCTACTGCCGTCTACAATGAGTATGCACACAAATTAATGAACCTATTCTATTGTAACAAAAGTTTTCCACCTGTACGGTTGGAAATCCATTTCCAGTGCACAGGAAGTTTTCAGATGCCCTTCCTATAAGCAGACATTAGAGGGCGTTCTTAACGGAGGTGAGATCCACGACTTACGGAGACTTAGACTCGAAGGCATTCCTGAGAGCCTTAGTCGTAGTTAGTCGTTAGCTCACCAGAGTGTTGCCCAGTCTGTGTTAGGAAGGGCATCTGAAAACTTCCGTCCCTTAAACGACGTTCCAACCGCACAGGCGGAAAGTTTTCCTACCCTTTCTTCGTCCGTATGACATCACTGACTGCTGTCACCTGATTATCAATATGTTCACACACAATCTTAACAGCCTCTTCCTTGTCCCCCCGCTTAATACAGTTTATAATCTCCTCATGTTCCTTCAAAAGCTTTCCATGCACTGCCGGATCCTTCAGGTATTCCACACGGTAACGGTACATCTGCTCCCCGAGATTACTCAGAAGCTGCATAAGCCTCTGATTATCCGCCGCCTTATAGATCACATCATGGAATCGGACATCCGCCTTGGCAATCTCTGTCACATCCGCCCCCTTCAGCATCTTCCGGAAATGCCCTGCTGCCCCTCTCAGCTCCTCAATCATCTCCGGCGTAATCCGGTCACATGCCAGTTCGGCAGATAATTCCTCCAGGGCCTTCCTTACCTCCAGCACATCCCGGAGGCTTTTTTCTTTAATCTCCGCAACCTCGGCTCCCTTTCTGGGGATCATAAGAACCAGCCCCTCAAGCTCCAACTTGCGGATTGCCTCCCTGATGGGGGTACGGCTTACGCCAAGCTTATTCGCAAGCTGAATCTCCATCAGTCTTTCCCCTGGCTTTAACTCCCCCAGCAGAATCGCCTGTCTCAGCGTCTTAAATACAACATCCCGAAGTGGCAGATATTCGTCCATACTGACATTAAAATGTGTTTCCATCATTTATTTCCTCCTTACATGGTGCATTGTGGTAACATATACCTGTTTTGCCAGTTTCAGTTCCTTTATCCTTCGCATTGTGTCCTTTGCACTGCTCTTTTCTTCAAAGAGTCCGAACACAGTGGGGCCGCTTCCGCTCATCAGCGCATTCAGCGCGCCCCCGGAAAGCATCACTCCCTTAATATCTTCTATGACAGGATATGCACTGGCTGTCACCTGTTCCAGTACATTCCCCATACAGGCTGCCGTTTTTCTGATATCCCGGCACTTTAATCCTTCGATAATCCCGTCAATATCCGGATGCTCTACATGACTTAATCTGTCAAATCTTTCATACACAACTCTTGTAGAAACGTTCACAGAAGGCTTTGCAAGGAGCACATAGCATCTTTGGCACTGAGGAAGCTCTGTGAGCACCTCTCCGATCCCTTCTGCAAGATAAGTCCCCCTCATAATACAGTAAGGCACGTCCGCCCCCAGCTTCACTCCCCGCTCCCTCAGCGCGGCGTCACTAAGCCCGAGTCCGAACAGACGGTTCATTCCAAATAAAACTGCTGCCGCATCTGCACTGCCTCCTGCCATCCCGGCAGAAACCGGGATCCTCTTATCAAGTACAATCTGTATTCCTTCCGTAATCCCGAATTCATCTGTCAAAAGCTTTGCTGCCTTATATGCCAGGTTATTCTCATCCACCGGGAGGTAGAACAGATTCGTCCTGATCTCGATCCCCGCCCTGCCCGTCTGGACAAGCGTGACGTTGTCATACAGATACACGGTCTGCATCACCATCCGCACGTCATGATAGCCGTCCTCCCTCTTTCCGAGAATATCCAGCCCCAGATTAATCTTCCCCATAGCCTTTAGTTGTATTTTCTCCATACCTTATCTCCCTGTTATTCCATGTATTCTGAACCATATGCAGGTCATGCTTTTTCATGCAGACATGAAAAAGCATGACCTTTTGACACTTGTATGATCTTATGAATAGTTCCTTATTCTTCTTTTTTATTTTGTGTTCTTTGCATTATGTATTATGTATCTTGTATACAATGTACCTATAGTATACTCATATTCTCTTTAAAAATCAAGAGTCTGTCGCCAATTTTTATATCTTCTGAGGTCAGATCATTCACTTCCATAATTCCCTCCTTCGTCGTGCTGTAATTTTTCGCAAGGCTCCACAGATCATCTCCCTCCTTCACGATATACCCTACGATTCCCGGTCGTTTTTCAAGTTCCTCCATATCAATAGGCGTATACTCCGCCTCCTCGATATTCTGTATCAGAACAGGTTTTCTAAGAAAACTGTTAAATGCAAGCACTGCCTTCACCTCGATCTCGTCACTCCCCAGAAGCCCGATAGACAACTGCTCAACTGCACAGGTAATATCATAATTCATTTTTTCCGCTGTCTCATTGCTCTCCAGCAGATAAGAAAACGGCACCATTCCCTGCCATACACCGAATGGCACAGTATCGTCTGCTTTTACATACAGAAAACAGATATGCAGAACACCCTCAATTCTGATGCCGCCCTCCTCTGTCTCCATATGTTCAATCTGAATCCGGGCGCTGCTGTGGCATACCTGCAGAATACTGTCCTTAATCTCAGGCAGCGAGAGCCGCTCTGCCACCTTGCATTTAGAATGATTCTGCATCAGAAGCCGCTCTGCCGTCTCCTCCCGTATTCCCGGTGTGCAATCACAGGTAAGGGAATACAGATCCTCCAGTATATCCACTGTCTCCTCCTCAAAGATCAGTATCCTTGCCTCAAGGGTTGCCTCTATGCCGAGAAGCCGCAGCTCCCCGTCCTCATCCATCCTCGCTTCTATATTAATGTCCGTAAGACTGGGGTAAATATGGTGATACATATGGTCCCCTGCCCCAAAGCATTCCATCCGGCCCTCATACGGGACTGTCTGCTCCACCCAGTCAATCTTCCCATCCAGTGACTCATAGAAACAGAATACCAGAATCTCTCCGCTAAGAAGAAGCTCCTCGCCGGAAAGTCTTGTATCAAGCTTACGGCTTACTGCCTCTGTCCACAGAAGGTTCCCGATGCTCTCCTTCGTTCCAGCCACCGCTGTCTCTTCCTTAATCCGATATGTATCCTTTTTAATAGAAAGAAGTCTTAAGATCTGTTCCTTCCTGTATTTTTTATAAAGAGGAAAGTCCGCATCCATATCTGATGTAAGAGACAGCGTCTCCTTTTGCTCCGAGCAGAGCTGCAGTTCACAGAGCGCCTTTACATTCAGCTTTCTGGAATGAATCATCGTCACCGTGACATCCGTCTGGGCAAGCTTCAGAAACAGATTTCCCTCCGCCCCCTCCTCCATATAAACCATTTCCTCAAACGGGAATCTTCCCTCCAGGGCGCTTAACCGGACCTCCTCCCCCTCTGCAAGGTACAGAACCTTAAAAACAAGCTTCCCTGATACGCGTATGTAATTCTCCACCACCTTCATGTCCTCAATCAGAAGGCTCCCCTCCCCGAGAATTACATTTTTCACATCATGCTTCGCGTCCGGCACATTGTAATCATCATCAATATAAAACTGATCCGTAATCACCTTCCCCTGCCGGTATACATCCATTTCTCTCTTTTCATATTCCATGGTCTGCTCCTCCTCTACTCAAATATGACGTCCTTGTCAACAAATTCCGCCTTCACCACCACATAAGGATATGTACTTTCCTCTATAATCTCCTCATCCTTAGCCGGTCCCAGGAGATTCGTCTTCATACGGACCACATCCTCCGTCTCATAACACTCTTCTACCTCTACACTATAACCGCTTGTATCCCTCTTTCCATATCCATACGCCATATAGAGATACCCCTTATCCCCATAAGTGAGCTGAAATCCTTCATCCTGCTTTTCTGCAATAACCTCTGACAGCTCCTTTGGAATCTCATCCGGATTCACCACCGTAAACTCAATATCCCTCACCTTTTCCATCCGGTCCTTCCCCGCCGAACAGCCAGAAAGCCCCAGAATCAGCGCCAAAAAACACCAAATACACAAAACCTTCCTTCCCATAAACTCCCCTTACATATCTTCTTACTAACATCATACACACATGTACCCTAAAAAATACCTAAAACTTTCCATCCGTACACCCATATCTTCCAATCATTATAAATTCAAAGAACAAATTCTTCCTCAACCTTTACAAACATTCTCACCCCCTTCACCCCCAACCTTTGCAATATAACGTATACAGCCTGTCCGCGTCCCTCCAGCACACTAAACTTGCAAAAAACCGGCCACTACACGAGCGCCCGGTTTTTTTCTATGGTTTCTTTTATAATATTCTGACAATATTCACTTATATTTTTTCTCTGTGCCCTGTCCATCTCACTCATATAGATCGGCTTTCCATACTCAATAATCACATGTGTCTTTCTCACGCATGGCAGATGATTTTCAAAGATTTCAGATGTATTATTCATGCTGATCGGAATAACGGGGCAGCCGCTTTTCTCTGCGATTTTAAAAGAGCCGCTGTGGAAAGGAAGCATGCTTCCCTCTTCCCCGTCATTACGTGTTCCCTCCGGGAAAATACAGACAGACACCCCATTCTTCACATAATCAATTGCTTCCAGAATCGTCTTAAGCCCCTCTCTCGGGTTATCCCGGTCAAGGAACAGACAATACAGCCGTTTCATCCAGTCTCTGAGGAGCGGATAACGGAGCATCTCCTTTTTTGCCACATATCCTGTACGCCTCTTACAGCGAGAGTATGTCAGCAGGATGTCAAAATAGCTTCTGTGATTTCCAATAAAAAGAACTGCCTCATCTGGAACATTCTCTTCTCCAATCACAGTAACCTCTGTGCCTGCCACCCAGAGCATCAGCTTAAATGCAGTCTGAACCATCCGCAGACACTGGTAATCACTGGTCTCCTTCTTATATTTTGCAAGGATCCATTCTACTACCAGCACGGGAATCCCCAATAAAAGATATGCAAAGAGCATAATCGCAATTATTAAAAAACGTATCATTGTATATCTCTCCTGTCCGTGTCAGTATTCTAATACTAATATCTTCCGTATAAACTTACCAGCCCCTGCAGCTCCTGTGCGAGGGCAGGCAGAAGGTCATCCTTCCGGTATCTCCAGCCCCAGTTTCCTGCCGGGGCGCCCGGCGTATTCATACGTCCCTCACTGCCAAGGCCAATCACATCCTGAAGCGGAAAGATTGCATAGCATGCAATGCTTCCCATCGCAAGACGTATGAAATTCAGATGCATCCGTCTTTCCTCCGTACTGTTCATATAACGGCACAGCTTCCTTCTGCAGTCCGGCGCCAGATGTTCATACCATCCCACAGAAGTATCATTATCATGGGTTCCCGTATAACATACACAGACCGGATCCTGGTATCTGTGGGGAAGATAGTCACTCTCTCCTGTCCCCTCAAAGGCAAACTGAAGCACCTTCATACCAGGAAACTGGAAAGCCTCCCTCAGGGCTGTCACCTCGTCCGTAATAATTCCAAGATCCTCGGCAATAATCGGAAGATCATCTCCAAGCGCCTCCTTCACTGCTGTGAAAAGCTCATACCCCGGCGCTTTTACCCATTTCCCATGAACCGCAGTCTCCTCGCCATAAGGAATGGACCAGTATGCTTCAAAGCCCCGGAAGTGATCAATACGCAGGACATCCAGATTCGTAAGCTGTGTACGGATACGGGAAATCCACCAGGCAAAGCCCTCCTCCTTATGCGCATCCCAGTCATACAGAGGATTGCCCCAGAGCTGCCCCGTAGCGGAAAAATAATCCGGCGGAACCCCCGCAACATTGGTCGGGAATCCCCTGGAATCCAGCTGGAACAGCTGCTGGTTTGCCCATACATCCGCACTGTCCATGGATACGAAGATCGGAATATCACCGATAATCTGAATCCCCCTGTCATTTGCATACTTCTTTAAGTCTCTCCACTCCTGGAAGAAAATAAACTGAACGAATTCATAATATTCCACATCTTCTCCCAGCTTATGTAACAGCTCTGCCTTAAACTCCGGCGAAGGCCTGCGGTACTCCTCCTCCCATTCAAGCCAGCTTACCCCGCCGTGGAATTTCTTACAAGCCATAAAAAGCGCATAATCAGACAGCCAGTGCTTCTGCTCATCACAGAACCTTTCGAAGCGCCAGCGAAGATCACCGTCCTGCTCCTTCCTGTCGTGAAAACGCCTGTGCGCTAAAGTAAGAATCTGCTCCTTCCATGGAATAACAGCTCCGTAATCAATGTGCTCTGGATCCGTCTCCAAAAGACCGACAAGCTCATGCTCATACAGAAATCCAAGGTTCACCAGATGCCTCGGACTGATAATAAGCGGCTGCCCCGCAAAAGCAGAAAAACTCTGGTAAGGCGAATCGCCATATCCTGTATGCGTGAGAGGCAGAATCTGCCACAGCCTCTGCCCTGCCTCCTTCAGAAAATCAATAAATGCATAAGCCTCCTCTCCAAGGTCGCCGATCCCATAAGGGGAAGGAAAGGAAGTAGGGTGAAGAAGAATCCCGGAAAATCTTTCGTATCGTTTCATATTGTATAATCTCCTGTCTAAATAAATCTTACCTTATAGTATACAACATTTTTCGAATATTGCAAATTGGGGACGGGGCATTTTTAAAAATGCCCCGTCCCCAACTGACAACTTATTCGAACGGCCCGTTGATATCCTGTATGTTCAGCCAGCCCATATAGCTGTAAATCTGTGTTGACACCCGCAGCTTCATTACCAACCTGTGATTGTCAAAATCAATTTGGAAGTAATCTTTTAGGAATCCGATCCGCTTGTACATTGTATTTCTGTGTATATACAATGCATCTGCATTCTCCTGAAGTCCCTGGTTAAAATGAATGTATGCGGTAAGTGTCCGCAAGTATTCTGTCCCATATTCTTCATCATACTGGTGGATTTTCTTCACGACCGGATGGCAGAAGGAACCCGGGGGAATCCCATGTTCGTCCGCAATCTGTATCAGATGCATGAATACCACATCCTCATATCTCGCCAGATGGATTCCGGCAGTCAGCCGTTTCCTGAGCCCTGGCGCAATCATACTCTGCTTAAATGCACGGGCCGCCTCCAAAACGTTCAGAAATCCATAGCTTAATCCAGCATACAGATCCATCCTTTCCAAATACTCTGTCAGGGAACGGAAATCGTACGCAGAGAGGTTCTTATATGCCGGGCTCCCCAGGATTGCGATACAGTAACCCTGATGCAGGTACATCTCCGTCCCCAAAAAAGCTTCCATCTGTTCCCGGATATTATCTGGGCGCTTTATCTTGCTTCTAAGTTCCACGGACAAAACATAATATTTTTCACTGGGATGCCAGTTCACATGCCGCATCCTCTGGGCTGCAATCTCCTCGTCTGTAATCTGGTTCGTGATCAGATCCACAAGCAGCCGGTGTTTTCCGGTGCTTTTTTCTCCGCTCTCTTCTAGAGACGGTCGCAGCCCAAGTAGCATACACATCTGGTTTACATAATATTGATCAACAGCAGGGATAAAAGGAACGGTCAGCGCTGCTGCATACAGATATCCCGCAACCCGTCCATTATGCCTGATACGTCCTATGATCTGCTGATACGGGCAGGCAGGGGCTCCCTCCAGTAAAAGAGTCTCCTTTTCAAAGGTCAGGTTCTTCATCTGAAGCAGCTCTCTGACCGGAAAATGGAAGGGCTCTTCTGCTGTAACGAGAAGAGGCTGAAAGGTGCTGTTAAGGAGCCATACCGGATTGCCCATAATCTTCTTGCACAGTGCCAGAAGCTCCCCTGTCCCGGCATCATGAAATACTTCCTGTCCGAATTGCAGCAGGGCGGAGGCTCTCTGGTAATCCTTCAGGATCAGATCGGTAAGCTGCGCGGATACCTCCCGCACAGCCTCTGCAGGCACATACAGAACACAGCTGTCCGCCGTCACAGCCTTCGATATGCGCTTCTCCCCAGGCATCACATACAGCACACCTTTTTTGGCGCATTCATCTTTCTCATAGTAAGATACCTTATAGATCTCCGTCTTCAAGGAGCCTGAAAAAGAATATTCTATATTTTGAATGCTTTTCATAAGCAGCTCCGCAGTAAGCATAGTCTCTCCTCTCCCCCCGGACAGCCTAAAAATATGGTCTTCTCATTCTTATATACTGACACGCTCTAAGTAATTACACCAATTGTACCAAATATGCCTCCTGAACCCAATTGGTTATTTTAACCAGCACTTATGAGGCGGTATGCCAAGATCCCTCCAGGCATCCCAGCATCTGTCTATAATCTCTGGGTTTTCAAATGCATCAATCGCTGCCTGGGCAATAATCTCATATGCATAGACTCCCGCCTTCATTCCCACGCCTGTCCCGGCGCAGACTGTAGCGCTCCAGTGATGGCCCGGACACTGCTTCGGGCGTGCAAGCCCCTGGCAGTGGATGGTGGGGCAGTAGTACGTCATGTCCGCTGCATCCGTACAGTTCGAACATTCCCCTAATGTCTCGCGGTGGGGCAGGAACGTAGTCGGCAGAAGTTCCTCCCTGTCCTTAGGAGGCTCTGCCTGATTCACCTGCCTGTATAGCTCCTCTGTCATCTTATATTCGTCTTCTGTATAAGTAAGGGGCGGCACCTTCCTGGCCTCCCTGACCATATATTCACACAAAGGAAGGGTATAATAGAACTGGGGAACCACAGACTCTACCTTATATTCCATTGTCGTGCCGGTCATAAGCGCGGCTCCTTCCGCACATTTTACCGCGCGCTCAAACAGATCCACCGCAGCGTCATAATCATCCATGGCGCGGAACATATAACTGGAAGAAGCATAATCTGGCACAATATTCGGGGCAGAGCCGCCGTTTACGATACAATAATGGAGCATTGTATGGGGCTCTGAATGTTCTCTTAAAAACTCGCATCCCATATTCATAAGCTGCACTGCATCCAGGGCGCTTCTTCCCTTCCATCTGAGACCCGCCGCATGTGCCGCAGTGCCATGGAATTCAAACAATACACGCATGGCAACCTGCTGGGGCACCGGGCCGAAATCAAGCGGCCCCGGTGCCGGATGCCACATAAGCAGCAGATCTGTGTTGTCAAAAGCACCGTGATAGCCAAGGTAGGTTTTTCCCTGCCCGGTCTCTTCACCAGGAGTCTGGATCAGCCGGACGGTCCCGGGAAGTCCCATCCTTTCCAGTGCATATCTCACCGCAGCAGCAGCCCCTGCGGCGCCGCCCGCCATAGTATTATGCCCGCAGCCATGCCCTGGTCCTTTCACCTTTTCGCACCTTGGGACATCCTTCTGGCCCAGCTCTGGCAGGGCATCCAGTTCTCCTACAATCGAGATGACCGGATGCCCGCTTCCCCAGCTGGCGATCAAGGTATTCGGCCTTGCTTCCGGGTTATCCCAGTCCTGGGCCGCATGGGTCTGGATCTCTGTAAACCCCTCCTCCCTTGCAAACTGCTCCATGATCTCGCATGCATGATATTCCTGAAGAGATAATTCCGGATGTTCCCACATTTCTCTCATAAGCTGGTAAACTCGTTCTTCGTTTTTCTCGAACCACTCTTTTACATATTGATTCATATCATTTTGCTTCATATCATTCATTCTTGTATTTTTCTCCTTTTCTTCTTAATCTCTACGCTCCCATGCAAATATACAGCATCTTTACAGATTTGCTGAATCGTATCCTTTCCTCCCCCGCCTCTGATCCATCCAGAGAGAGCCAAAGACACTGATTACCAGGCAGAGCGCCGCGCCGATCATACATCCGTCCATATTCAGCCCAAACGGAATTTTCAGAAACATATCGAACCCGAAGGATACAAAGCAGCCTGCAAGCATGGCCGTCTTCATAGCGCCTGCATCTGCCTTGGTACTGCAATGTGAAGGAATCACACAGATTGGCTTTTTTATATGAAAATCATACAATCAGTGATACAAAAATAGCTGATTAATTCCTATATTCAGGAATCAGTCAGCTATGTAATAAACTATAAATGAGCAAATTTGAAATTTTACCAAAGTTGCATTAAATGACCTAAAACTAAAGACATCAAGCCTTTTTAGGTGTATACTGTTTTTGACCAAAAAAACAATACCATGCAAAGGATGATGTCTTATAGAAAACAGTATATACCATTCAGAGTTGCTTTGCAACTGCTTTAAAAAGTTAAATTTATGCCGTGTCTTTCCGCAGACCACCATGAAGCATATCATGGCCATACTGATATCCGTTTTTTCTCTTGGGTATCATGGAAAGACGATTGACTTTGAAAAATACAGTCCTTGCCACCGTACCACAATTGCCCATTTCCTCAACAAATGGAAATGGGACGATGCCAGACTGGAAGATCTCCTCAAAAGCACTGTCATCCAGCTCATTTATAAGGAAGCCCGGCGGTCTGGAAAACCTGTGTTCTGCATTGTGGATGATACCATCTCTTCCAAGACAAAGCCCTCGTCACAGGCTTTGCACCCGATCCAGGATGCCTGTTTCCACATGTCCCATCTCAAGGGGAAGCAGGACTATGGCCACCAGGCTGTAGCGAAGTCCCGTAACTGTCCGGTCAAAATACTCTGCCTTCACCGTATCGCCGATGCTGATCTTCGCGCCGTCATCAAGAGCGCTCTGGCTGATGACGATTTCACCCTTCTTCTCAGTAAGCCGCCCTTCCCGTACATGGATATTCATCCAGTCAAAACACGACGCCTCATAAGACTTAATAAAAAGAAAAGGCCTCTTGCAGGGCGGTTATATATAGCCCTGGCAATCGACACCCTCTGCTGCTACCCGCCGGACAACTCTCCCGGCAGATGACACTGCGGTGAAATATCAGGTGACAGATTTGTCACTTGGAACTCAGTTGGGGACGGGGTAATTTTAAAATTACCCCGTCCCCAACTTCCATTTTCCCTCATATAATGCTATAATAAACCAGTTATAAGATTCATACTATACTTTTTTATCACAATGGACATAAGGAGCCAGGGAAAATGAACAGACAGGATTTAACTCTATTAACCGACCTGTATGAACTGACTATGATGCAGGGATATTATAAGCAGAAGCAGAACGAGGTTGTAATCTTCGATGTCTTCTTCCGCCAGAACCCGTGCAGTAATGGTTATTCTGTATGTGCGGGTCTTGAGCAGGTAATTGACTACATTAAGAAACTGAACTTTACGTATGAGGATGTGGACTATCTTAGGAGCCTTGGTATTTTCAGCGAGGATTTTCTTCATTATCTGAGCGGCTTTCATTTCAGCGGGGACATTTATGCCATTACGGAAGGGACGGTTGTCTTTCCCAAAGAGCCTCTTCTTAAAGTGGTTGCGCCGATTATGGAGGCACAGCTTGTAGAGACAGCGATTCTTAACATTATTAACCACCAGTCTCTGATCGCAACGAAGACCTCCCGTATTGTATCTGCTGCAAAGGGAGATGGGATCATGGAGTTTGGCCTGCGCCGCGCCCAGGGACCTGACGCGGGACTTTATGGTGCAAGGGCTGCCATGATCGGCGGCTGTGTGGGTACCTCTAATGTATTGGCAGGACAGACCTTTGACGTACCGGTGATGGGGACTCATGCCCACAGCTGGATCATGAGTTTTTCGGATGAATATACTGCATTTAAGCACTATGCAGAGCTGTATCCGGAGAATTGCACACTTCTCGTTGACACCTATGACACTTTAAAATCCGGCGTCCCCAACGCCATCCGCGTATTCCAGGAATTTAAAGATGCCGGACGTCCGTTTAAGAAATATGGCATCAGGCTGGACAGCGGAGATCTTGCCTACCTGTCCAAGCAGGCCCGTAAAATGCTGGATGCCGCAGGCTTCACTGATGCTGCCATCTGTGCATCGAATGACCTGGATGAATACCTCCTCCATGATCTGAAGGTGCAGGGTGCTGCCATTGATTCCTGGGGAATTGGCACGAATCTGATTACCTCCAAGGACTGTCCGTCCTTTGGCGGCGTGTACAAGCTTGCTGCCATTCAGAATGAAGAAGGGGAATTCGTCCCTAAAATCAAGGTTTCAGAAAACACAGAAAAAATCACGAATCCAGGAAACAAGACAATCTACCGGATCTATGATAAAAAGACTGGAAAAATCAGAGCCGATCTTATTTGCTTTGCAGACGAGGTCTATGATATCAGCCAGGATCTTCTTCTCTTTGATCCGATTGATACATGGAAAAAGACCCGGCTTACCGGGGGCTCCTATACCATGCGCGAGCTTCTTGTCCCCGTGTTCCGGAACGGAGAATGTGTCTATCAGTCACCTTCTGTTATGGAGATTGCCGAGTACTGCCGTCAGGAGAAAGAGACGCTGTGGGATGAGACAAAGCGTCTGTTTTACCCTCACCGCGTATATGTGGATCTGTCACAGAAGCTGTTTGATGTAAAGAATTCCCTGTTGGAGCGTGTTTAACTGTACCAGCTCTATAACAGGTGAATGCTTAGGAGGAAATATTATATATGAAAAATCTCACATTAGAGAATGTTACAAAAGCCTGCTGCGGCACATTTCACGGCGACAGTCAGCTTCTTTCGCGGGAAGCTGCCGGTGTCGTGATCGACAGCCGCAAGGTGGAGAAGGATTATCTCTTCGTTGCCATAGACGGAGTGAAGGTAAATGCCCACAGATTTATCCCTGACACCATTAAAAAGGGGGCGCTCTGTGTCGTATCACATGAAGATCTCGGAGAAACAGATTACCCCTATATCCTGGTTGAGTCAACGGGCCAGGCTCTTCTTGATATCGCCCGGCTGTACCGGAATTCCTTTGATATTAAGGTTGTCGGCATTACCGGAAGCGCAGGGAAGACGAGTACAAAGGAAATGATCGCATCTGTTGTAAGCCAGAAGTACATGGTACATAAAACTCTTGGCAACTTTAACAACGAATGGGGGCTTCCCATTACCATTTTTGCCATGAAAGAGGACACACAGGTTGCCATTCTTGAGATGGGTGTCAACCATTTTGGGGAAATGCGCCGTCTTTCCTCTGTCGCAAGCCCCGATATCTGCGTCATCACAAATATTGGTGTCGCCCACCTGGAATTTTTTAAGACAAGGGAAGGGATTCTCCAGGAAAAGTCCCAGATGATTCAGGATATGAAAAATGGCGGCACAATTATTTTAAATGGAGACGATGACCTGCTCTGTGAGTCTGGTTCTGTAAAAGGTTCCATCCCACAGTTTTTTGGAACCGGCGAAAACAGCAGCTTTCGCGCGGAAAACCAAAAATCGTTAGGGTTAAAGGGTACCTCCTGTACCATAAATCTCCCTGACGGTACATACTTTGACTGCATCGTTCCCCTCCCGGGGCCTCATATGGTATCTAATGCTCTTGCAGGCGCAGCCGTTGGCTACAGTCTTGGGCTCACCCCAGATGAGATCAGACGCGGAATTGAAACTCTCCCCTCCATGCCTGGACGGAACAACATTATTTCAACAGAAAAATTTGTCCTTCTGGACGACTGCTACAATGCTAATCCAGTGTCCATGAAAGCAGCCATTGATGTGCTGACCATGGCCATCGGACGGAAGGTGGCCATTCTCGGCGATATGACCGAGCTGGGTGAAGACGCCGATGCTCTGCATTATGAAACCGGAAAGTATGCTGCCGCACAGGACATTGACCTTGTATGCGGAATCGGCACACTTGCAAAGGAGCTGATTCGGGGCGCCCAGGAAGTATTTAACAGGAAGCCCTCCCCAAAGTCTTCAGATACAGAACCCACAGATACAGAAGACGTCGTTACAGAATCTGTAACTGCAAGGGCAGTATGGTTTGAAACAAAGGCAGACTTTCTTGCCAGGGCATCCCTGCTCCTAAAGGATGGGGACAATATTCTTATAAAGGCCTCTCATGGAATGAATTTTCCTGAGATCGTAGAACATTTGAAGTAACTACTCAAGTTACCATTTGAAAGGATTATCATGGATTACCAATTACTGGCATTGGATCTAGACGGTACACTAACCAATTCAGAAAAGAAAATATCAAAAGCAACCTTAGATGCGCTGATCAAGATACAAAAACAGGGAAAAAAGGTCGTTCTGGCAAGCGGCAGGCCTACCATAGGAGTCCTGCCCCTCGCCGGGCAGCTGCGGCTTGCCGACTACGGCGGATACATGCTCTCCTTCAATGGAGCACGCATCACCGACTGCCAGAGCGGACAGCTCATTTACAATAGGCAGCTCCCAGACGATATTGTTTCCCCCCTGTTTCATATTATCAAAAAATACTCCGGAATCGATATCCTCGCCTACAGGGAGGACGCCATCCTCTCCGGTCTGAAGATCAATGAATATACCGAACTGGAAGCAAGGATCAACCATATCCCGATTGAGAGCATCCCTAACTTCGAAGAGCAGATAACCGAACCCGGCAATAAGCTGCTCGTAACAGGCGCTCCGCCCATAATAGAACTGATCCGCCAGGAAGCCCGTGCCAGCTTCCGCTCCTACCTAAATATCTACTGCTCCGAACCATTTTTCCTCGAAATCATGCCCGCAGGCATTGACAAGGCACATTCCCTGCTAAAGCTTCTGACCTCCGTCGGATTATCCGCCGGCGAGATGATCTGCTGCGGGGACGGCTATAACGACCTGACCATGATCGAAACTGCAGGCCTCGGCGTTGCCATGGCAAATGCCCAGCCAGCAGTCAAAGAAAAAGCTGACTATATCACAAAATCAAATGACGAGGACGGAATCCTTCAAGTCATCAACGAATTCATGTTGGTTTAATTGGGGACGGGGTATTTTTAAAAATACCCCGTCCCCAATTAAAATTGCCCTGTCCCCAGTTCAGCCCCCAGTTCGTCAAGCCGGCGTACCGGTGCCATACATGCCCCGTTTTTGCAGAGGTAATACATTGCCCCGCTCTCCGGAACCGGGTAGGCTGCTGTATAGGGTGCGCACTCTGCGAGTTCTTCTTTATTATCTTCTGTTTTTATGAGCACGTTCAGCCCATAGACGAGAGTCTTTTTCAAGTATTCTGTAAGCTCCCCCGGCAGGCTGTCTTTTACTGCACATACCAGTTCTTTATGCGGACTGAGTACCCCTGTCAAGGTGAAAAGGCCAAAAGTGCATCCTGCGGGATAATCCCCTGCTTCATTGATAAGGTAATGAAGCTGCCGGTCGGATGCATCCTGCCAGTGCTTCTCTCCAGTAAGTGCCGCGATCTTAAAAAGTACGGCTGCAGCAACGGAATTTCCGGAGGGGGCTGCACCGTCGTATACCTCCTTCGGCCTTGTGATGAGAGCCTCTGCATCAGATGCTGTAAGGAAATACCCCCCTTCTTTTTTGTCTTCGAAGTATTTCTGCATCTGTCCGGCACGGAAAATGGCTTCTCTTAGATATTCTATCTGAAAGGTTCCCCGGTAGAGCTCCAGAAGCGCCAGAGCATAGACTGCATAGTCGGCAAGCTGTCCTGTATGTGCAGCTTCTTCACCGCAATACCTGAGATACAGCCGGTTATCCTGGTCTGTCATGGATTCCCGCAGGAACCTCTCTGCCTCTGTTGCCGCCTTTACATATTTCTCCTCTTCAAGCAGCTGCCCTGTCCACAAAAGTGCAATAATTGTCCATGCATTCCAGGATAACAGCACTTTTTTATCTGTGTGGAGGCTCGTCCGCTCCTGCCGGTATTTGTGAAGCTTCTGAATGCGTCCTTCCCCCTGCTTCCATTCTGAAAATGAAGGATGTCCGATCCGGTTCGGAATGCTTTTCCCTTCAAAGTTTCCCTCTTTTGTAATACCATAAAGGGCACAGTACTCGGTTCCATCCCGTTCCCCCAGAACCTGCCTGATCTCCTCCGGTGTAAATACGTAGTATTTCCCCTCTACACCGTCACTGTCTGCATCCTGTCCACAGTAAAAACCGCCCCGGGAGTCTCTTAGTTCTCTTAAAATATAATCCGCCGTATTCCTTGCAATCTCTGCATATTCCTGCCTTTTCGTCGCCTGAAAAGCATTGAGGTAGGCAAGAATCAACAACGCATTGTCATAAAGCATCTTTTCAAAATGAGGAACCAGCCATCTGTCATCCGTAGAATACCTGGAAAAACCACCTCCAATATGGTCATAGATTCCTCCCCGCGCCATGGACTCCAGCGTCCGCTCCGCCATTTGCGAAGCCTCCGGCACTGCCTCAGCAAAAGAATACCGCATTAAAAATAACAGCTGATGAGGCATAGGAAATTTGGGGGCATGTCCAAAGCCTCCCCACTCCTCATCAAACTGCTGCTCCAACTGGTGAAATGCTTTATGAAGAATCCCTGAGTCCGGTTCATTCTCCATCTGCTTCCCAAAACCCTGTTCCTTCCTGACTGCCTCCGTAATCTCCTCACCTGCATCCACAAGCCTCTCTCTGTGATTCTCCCACAGTTCAGCAATTCTCCCTAGAATCTCCGTAAGCCCTTCCTGCCCGAACCTCCGCCTTTTCGGAAAATACGTCCCTGCAAAAAAAGGCTTCTGCTCTGGAGTCATAATGACAGTCAGCGGCCATCCCCCGGCTCCAGTCATCATCTGACACACATCCATATACACCGCGTCAATATCCGGCCGCTCCTCCCGGTCAACTTTAATGCAGATATAGCTTTTATTCAAAATCTCTGCCACCTCTGCGTCCTCAAAAGACTCGTGCGCCATCACATGACACCAGTGGCAGGTCGAATATCCAATGCTCAAAAATATAGGCTTATCCTCGCTGCACGCCCTCTTAAAAGCCTCCCCGCACCAGGAATACCAGTTCACCGGATTATCCTGATGCTGCAGCAGATAAGGAGATTTCTCATATTTCAAATAATTTGACATCCTAAGCGCTCCTCCATTTATCGTAATATATAGTAACCCGCGAAAGTAATGGGCAGTTACAGTAAAAGTAGTATGCCCCCGAGATGCCAGATTATGTAATTGGGGACGGGGTAATTTTAAAATTACCCCGTCCCCAATTATTAGCTTCTCATCGCCCCGTCAACGGACAGGATCTCGCCCGTCACATAAGCTGCCATATCGCTTGCCAGGAAGAGGAATGCATTTGCAACGTCCTCAGGCTCTCCTACCCTGCGAAGCGGGATCGCATTGATCAACGGCTGGATCATCTTCTCTGGAAGAGCTGCAACCATATCGGTCTTCGTGATTCCAGGTGCTACTGCATTGACACGGATTCCGCTTGGTCCAAGCTCCCTTGCCAGTGACCAGGTCATTCCGTTTACAGCAGACTTGCTTGTAGGATATGCCACGCCGCTTGGCTGTCCGCAAATGCTTACCATGGAACTTGTATTAATAATGCATCCGCCTCCCTGCTCCTTCATGATCTTAACTGCTGGCATGACCGCATTCATGATAGCGCTGACATTCAGCTGCATCACATTTTCAAAGTGCTCTGCTGTATAGTCAGTAACTGGTTTGCTGTCGGAGACTCCGGCATTATTTACGAGAATGTCAATCCTGCCGTATTTTTCCTTTACCTTTCCAATCGCTGCCTCTACTGCCTTTGCATCCTTTAGGCCTGGATAATCTCCGCTTACCTCCCAGTCTGCATTTTCCTCCTTTAAGGAAGCAAGCGCCTTCTCTACCGTTTCCTCTCTGGAGCCAAAAAGAACAACCTTAGCCCCGTTTTCCAGATACTTTTTCACAATCGCGTATCCAATCCCTCGTGTACCTCCTGTTACTACAGCTACTTTTCCTTTTAACATGTGTGCTTCTCCTTTCACAGTGCCTGATCTTCTCTGGCATCTTTATCTAATATTATCATTCCCAATAGATACCGTCAACACTACTTATTTTTGACTATTTCCAGCCGATATATATAGAAAGGACATAACTGCGCAGTAATGCACAGTCGTTACGAAAAGGCTTCCAGCCAATAGCCAGCATACATAAGGAGGGTGTACAATGAAACTAGATTTTTATCCGGCATTTCAGACAAATACCATTTTTAATACATATGGTCTGAACCAGAGTATTGCAAATAAGGGAACGGACAGTACCTGCGCAAAGGAACAGGAGGAGCGTCGTGATCTCTTTCTGCTGTCGCCTCAGAGCGGTGCCCGCAGCCACTTGGCGAATCTCATGAAGCTTAAGACCGAGCTTACAGACCGTAAAAATGGGCTGCTTAAGACGGTAAAAGATGGAGGTTCCATTGATTCCATTAAGGGACAGCTAGATTTTTATGATGAGCAGATTGAAAATATTGACCAGCAGATTGCCGATGCCATGGCCGCAGAGATGGATAAGAAGAAGGAACAGGACGAAGAGAAGCGGCAGGCAGATGAGCCGGTTACACGGGAAGAAGCTCTGACCCGCAGAATGAACGATATTACCGGGCTGTCTGACAGCATCGGCAGGATACAGGTCATGGATTCCGCCAAGGCAGCTATAGACGGACGGATCAAGGTACTAAGATCAGAGCTTGAACTTGATGCGCTCAACAACGACCGTCCCGGTGCATCATCGTATAAAAAGGATCAGATTGCGGAGCTTGAAAAGCGTTCAAAAGACCTTTCCCAGGAGATCGGTACACGCCTGGTACAGCTTGCGAAGGATGAGGCAGAAAGCAGCAGGCCTTCCGAAATCATAGAAGACGATGAACAAGAAAACATAGCAGAAAAAACCGGTTTGCCCGGCGAAGAAGAGGAAAATGAATCATGAAAGATACGAACAACCACATCACTGAGTTAAATCTCCCGCGTACCATACACCTTGTCCCTATGGACTATATAAGCGGCTTTGCCGTCCGCCCGGGATTTTACGAGACCAATGGCGCAACAGCCATTCCTGGCGGCGTAAACTTTACCGTATACTCCCACGGTGCAACTTCCATTGAACTTCTCCTGTTCCACAGAGAAGAGAGTGAACCATTTGCAGTGCTGCCATTTCCTCCTCATTACCGGATCGGGCAGGTTTACTCCATGATTGTATTCAAACTGAACATAGAAGAATTCGAATATGCCTACCGGGTAGACGGTCCCTATGATCCGAAAAAGGGGCTGATCTTTAATAAAAATAAATATCTCCTTGACCCATATGCCAAGGCGATCACCGGCCAGAGCACCTGGGGATGTACCTCCCCCCGGGGCCAGCATTATAAAGCACGCGTCGTAAAGGATGATTTTGACTGGGAAGATATGCGTCCTCCTCTCCTTCCCATGGAGGATCTCATCATCTATGAACTCCATGTACGCGGATTTACCATGCACGGCTCCTCTGCGGTACTTCATCCAGGAACATTTGCGGGGCTCATGGAAAAGCTCCCCTATCTCATTGCCCTGGGTGTAAATGTGGTCGAGCTGATGCCCATCTTTGAATTTGATGAGATGCAGGATTACCGTGAGGTTAATGGTAAAAAGCTTTACAATTACTGGGGCTACAATACCGTAAGCTTTTTTGCCCCCAACACCAGTTATACTGCAAGCACGGAATATAACCGGGAAGGGAACGAGCTGAAAAAACTGATTCAGACCTTCAACCAATATGGAATTGAGGTATTCCTGGATGTTG
Source organism: Lachnospiraceae bacterium (assembly GCA_910576335.1). Taxonomy (GTDB): domain Bacteria; phylum Bacillota; class Clostridia; order Lachnospirales; family Lachnospiraceae; genus CAPEBR01. Next base: position 137,403 of record CAJTIU010000006.1, on the reverse strand, counting down.
TTTTCAACCACACGGCAGAGGGCAACGAAAAGGGGCCCTTCTTCTCCTTTAAGGGCTTTGACAATAACATTTATTATATGCTGACGCCTGACGGGAAATACTATAATTTCAGCGGCTGCGGGAATTCGCTCAACTGCAACCACCCGATAGTGCATCAGATGATTCTGGACTGCCTGCGCTACTGGGTGACCACCTACCGCGTGAACGGTTTCCGCTTCGACTTAGCCTCCATCCTTGGACGAAATGAGGACGGAACGCCTATGAATAACCCTCCGCTCCTAAAGTCCCTGGCATTTGACCCGATTTTGGGTGATGTAAAGCTGATTGCCGAGGCATGGGATGCTGATGGCCTCTACCAGGTAGGAACCTTCCCCTCCTGGAACCGCTGGGCAGAATGGAATGGAAAATACAGAGATGATATGCGCCGTTATATCAAGGGCGATCCAGGCATGGCACAGGCCGCAGCCTTACGTATTGCGGGCTCCCGGGACATCTATGAGCCAAAAACCCGTAAGAACGCCTCGGTGAATTTCTTCACCTGCCACGATGGATTTACCTTATATGACCTGTTTTCCTATAACGAGAAACACAACGAGTCAAATGGCTGGAACAATACTGACGGTTCAAATGACAACAACAGCTGGAACTGCGGCGCGGAGGGCGAGACAGATGATCCCGGAGTTCTGACCCTGAGATACCGTATGATCCGCAACGCCTTTACACTACTGATGTGCAGCCGCGGAATTCCAATGTTCCTCGCCGGAGACGAATTCTGCAATACCCAGTTCGGCAACAATAATGCCTACTGCCATGATGACATTACTTCCTGGCTTGACTGGAACAAGCTAAAGGAAAAACATGACATTTTTACATTCTTCCAGAATATGATAAAATTCCGGAAGGAGCACCGGGTGCTCCGCACCAATATAAGCGGCGGCGCCTGCGGCTTCCCGGATGTAAGCTTCCACAGCATCACCCCGTGGCATACCGAATTTGCTGACTATGAACATTACGTAGGCGTCATGTTCGCAGGTCAGGAGCACCACACCGGACCGGAAGTCATCTATATTGCCTCTAATGCTTACTGGGAGGAACTGAGTGTCACTCTGCCGGAGATTCCCGAATCCATGTGCTGGGAGGTTGTGGTCGATACCTGGCATGAGAGTCAGACTATATACTCAGTCGCATCTAATGAATTTACAATTCACCCTAGAAGTGTAATGGTTCTGATTGGGAAATAGCAGAACAGAGAATTCTTTATAATTACACTGCGCCCCGTTCCTCCTTGCATGCTGAAAATCTACCTGCGTGAAACATATCGGTAATTAGTGTTGGTTATACTAGAAAAAGAATGTGCCTGGCACATTCTTTTTCTATGCATATATTTACTCTACTGTTATATCCATGGCTTGTGCAGATACACCACCCTGATTTGCCTTGTAGGCAGCCTCTGCACGCGCACGCTTCACCTTCCTTGCCTCCGGCGTTGTCTCTGCCTCTGCACGGGTCATCGTCCGCTCCTCCATAACAGCTCTCGCCTTCTGCTTCGCCGCCTCTGCTTCAGCCCTGCGAATCGTCTCAGAGGCCGCATCAATAACCATCTGGGCATCCTCACTGTCTGCTTCTGCCTTTGTTTCTGTCTTCCAACCTGCTCCCGTCTCCCGGTCTGCTTCTGTCTTTGCTTCCGCCCCGGCATCTTTCCTCTCAGCAGCATCCTGCTCTTCTGACGGTTTCTCCGGCATCTTCTCTGCTTCCTCAGCCTCCTTAAGATCCTTCTCGGCCTTTTGGCGCTCCTCCTCCGTCGGCAGCTTCGCATACTTTCCACTCTCCACGAACTCCGTCGTTGTCTCCGTAAATGCCTGGTTCTTACGATGCTCCTGCATAATCAGCTCCAGCTTCTTTTCCTCAGGAATAGCCGGATTATTCTTAATACTGTTCACCGCACTCAGGGAAGACGCTGTATGGACCATCCTTAATTGCTGGACTTCATCCTTCGTCTTACATCTCTTAAGCTCATTCTCATAATTCTTCTGCTCCGCCTCAATCTGCTTCACACGCTGATACTTCTGCGGATCATGCATCTGCAGATACTCCATCTCCTCCGCCGTAAGCTTCTTCCCACTATTAAGCTTCAAGTCAATCTGCTTCGCCAACTTCGTACTGCCGTCAGCATTCGCCTTCCGGATCTCCTCAGCCTGCCTGCCCACTGCATCCAGCTTCGTACTGCCGTCAGCAGTAAAATCACCAGTCTCCTTCTTCCGTTGCCACTTCATCTGCATTTCCATATTCTTGGTATATGTATTAATAGACTGAACCGTAAAAAAATTCAACAGATACACCCCCTTTATACCTTAAATATCGGCAAAAAAGGAGAAAACTTAATTGGGGACGGGGCATTTTTAAAAATGCCCCGTCCCCAATTACTCTTCCGGAACGACTATGAGATCCTTCGTGAAGTGATTCAGCACCTCGCAGCCGTCCTCTGTGATAATCACAAGGTCTTCGATACGAACGCCGATTCCCTCATCTGCCAGATAAATTCCCGGCTCTACAGAGAAGCACTGTCCTACCTGGATAATGTCCTCATTGACAGAGGACACGTCTCCGAACTCATGATCCTCAAGACCGATGGAATGCCCTGTTCTGTGGGTAAAATACTGCCCATATCCCTTTTCTTCAATATAATTTCGTGCTGCAAGGTCTACATCGCACATTCTGTTTCCTGGCTTTGCAGCTTCGATTCCGCGCCGATTCGCCTCTACCACAATGTCATAGATCTCTCTTGCCCGGTCAGACACCTCGCCGATAAATACGGTTCTTGTCATGTCTGATGCATAGTTATCCTTAAACGCGCCGATATCAAGAATAACACAGTCTCCGCGTTTTCCCCTGGAATCATCTGTTACATGATGTGGATCTGCCGCTCCTTTTGCATAGGCGGTAATCGGGTCAAAGGATACATCCTCGCATCCCAGCTCCTTGTAAATCTCACGGATCTTTGCATTCAGTTCTTTTTCTGTCAGCCCCTTCGCTACCCATGGAATCAGCTTTTCCATCGCAATATCATTGAGCCTTGAAGACTCTCTCATCAGCTCCTTTTCCTTTTCATCCTTAACCATACGGATGTAGTCCACGATGGGAGAACCATTTACAAATTTGCTTCCGCCGCCCAGCTCCTGAAGACGGAGCAGGAACCTTGCCGGCCATGTCTTGTCAATTCCCATAGCCTTGTCCTTCTCCACAAATCTGCTCATGATCTCTACGCCGTCCTCAATGTCATCATACCATACCAGCTCCACGCCAAGATCCTTCTCCTGCGGGAAGAGCTTGTTGATTACAAGCTTGTGATTCCCTTTCACATTCAGATACAGCGCCAGCAGCCTCTCACCTGGAATAATCCATTTACCTGTCAGATAGAAGATCGCCACCGGGTCAGATATAATCATCTGCGGTATGCCGTGCTCCTCCATAGACTTTAACACTCTTGAAACTTTTCCTTGATCCATCTCATTTCCCCAACCTTTCTTTTAAATTATCTTTATTATATTATTTTGCCTTTTGAAAGTCAATTGGGGACGGGGCAAAATTAAAAATGCCCCGTCCCCAATCCGGACACCCCGTAACCATACACATAGCTGCTGTTAATGGTTCTTCTGCTGTTCTTCGTGAATCTTACTACCTTCCAGTCTCCGTCAGTGCATTTGATATTTCCTTCCACTGTCTGCAGATAACCATTTACCGGGGCTGCCGTGACCATGCCCACATGGTTACAGCGTCCTCCGGAATAATAGAATACCAGGTCGCCTGCTTTTGGGGTATAGCTCCCACCATAATATTTACCATACTGGAACTGTCCCCTGTTCTTATACCAGCTGGCTGCGTCATCACAGCTTGCTGTCCTTGGTATGGCTGTATTCAGTATTCCGGACTGAGCCGCACAGTATGCCTGAAAAGCCATGCACCATGCATACCCGGATCCCGATACTTCTCTTCCATAATACCAGGTGTTATATTTTACACGGTTATTCCCTTTTTGATCCCCGATCCCAACCTGTGTTAACTCGTAATCCACGATCCTCTGAGCAGCAGATGTTCCGTCTGTGCCCGTGTATACACCGGCATCCGGGTCGGAACTGTCCCTGTCTCCGGTATTCATATCCGGGCTGGTATTGCCTGATGAACCGGATGTTAAATATGCATTGGATTCTGTGGTTTTTATAAAAGCATATTTATAGCCCCCGCTTACTGGGTATTTCACCTGGGTGTATCCATCTCTGCTTCCAAGAATTACAACACGGTCCCCTGCCGACACATATCCATAAGATGCTCCGCCTGGACGTTTATAAGTAGTGATCTTTGCCCTTGATGTATAATTATTTCCTGTTGTGCCCCACAAGATTGTACTCGTACTGATATACCCCTCTCTTTATGGCAATCTGCTGTTATTGATAACATAAACCGGATTATAATACGTCACTCCGCTATAGTTTGTTTTATTGCCGCTAAAGTATGTTGCATATCCATAATAAGAGCCTGCCCACAATGAATTCATCATTGCAAAATGAAGATGCTTTCCACCTGATGCACTTCCAGTGTTCCCTACGTTTCCAATCGTTGCGCCTTTTCCTACAGATGCGCCCTTTGACACATTCCTCCTGCTAAGATGTGCATAGAAGCTGTAAAATGTCTGTCCGTTCAGATTATGCTTCAGTACCACATAATTCCCATTTGCATTATTCCATCCGGCTGCTGCAACTGTTCCATTTGCAGTTGCCCGTACATTGTCATTTGAACCTATAATATCAATCCCCAGATGGTAGACTCTTCCGCTTCCTCCCCGGTTATTTCCCCAGGACCAGTTTGAATAAGAGCGCCACGTACATCTTGCATTATCAAGCGGCATCTGGAAGGATGCTGCTGTCTGTGCGGTCGGAGCCGGTGCCATAGCTGTGTCTCCTTTAATATAATGGTTAGCCTCATCTGTGGAAATGAATCCGTATTTGAAGCCGCCGCTTACCGGGTATTTTACCTGGGTGTATCCTCCGCTGCTTCCGCGGATTACAACACGGTCCCCTGTTGCAACATATCCATAGGATGCCCCGCCTGGACGCTTATATGTAGTAATCTTCGCTCTTGATGTGTAGGTATTTCCTGTCGTTCCCCATAAAATTGCATTGGTACTGATGTATCCTGTCTTCGTCCTGCCACCGGAAATAGGGTAGGTCACTTTGGTATATCTTCCGGTTACTGTGATGACGCTGATCTCGTCTGAGCCAAAGATCGTCCCATACTTTGATGTCAGCCCGGTATTGCTGTAAACTGGCGTATTGTTGTTTAAAATCGTATAACATCTCCTGTTCCCTGCTGCCGATGAAACCATTGACCATAATCCACATGAAATTACTACTGCTAATGCTGTTAATAGCACATTTCTCCATATTTTCTTCATAATCATATCCATTCCTTTCTTCTTTTTAATCATTTACTCCTTCAACACTTTAACCGTTTTTATAGAGTGCTCTTTCTATATTTAATTTTCCTCCCTTCATTGTTTTATCTTGTAATTGTATTATAATGGAATGAATATAGATTTTTAAGAAATGTAATAATTGACATTATTTCTGTAAGATTTGGGTAACTATTCACGGGGCCGTGCACTCCGCTGCACGGCATCCGAGCCAGTAAATCGGTGGTCTTCGGCATCCAGCCCCTCGCTGAAAGCGACTTTTAAATGGGCTGGATGCGTTCCTTTGAGCGGACGGTTAGTCTGTAAATAGTAACATTAAACACACTCCAGAATATGATGGTGCTTAAGCAATTCCTTCATTCGGGCAAGCTGTGCATCCTTCTCGGCAAGATCTGCAAGCAAGGTGTTTTTGTCGGCCATTAATGCATCGTTGTCGGCCATTAACGCTTTATTCCTGGCTATTAGTTCATCGTTTTCTTCATACAGGCGTTTTTGAAGTACACTGGGCAATTCAATAATCGGCTTTGTCATACGATCTGCCTCCTTTCGAAAATCATCGTGTTTTTCAAATACTTTTTCTGCAGCACGGCGGAAGAGATTCACGTAATCATCATATTCCTTTCTTGTCAGATATCCCTGCTCCAGTTCGTTTCCTAATATTATCATAACTTCACCAATAAACTCTGTCAATTCCTTTCTTGTTAACGGATTTTTTATTTTATCTCTCAGCCTTGGGCGCAGGCGGAGCAGTACATAAGGGATAAACAGGTTGAGGTGTTTTTCATGAATTTCCTCCAAAGAATAAGACTGGATTCTGACCGTAGGGATCTGATAAAAGTGTTCGCTTCCATCCTGGAAAATAATACGGCAGTGCAGAGATTCTGGAATCTTCCTGTTCTTTTCCGGATAAATAACAACGGAACGGGGAAAACGCATGACAACCCCATTCCCCTCCTGCTCCGTCTCAGCCGTATGCTGCATGGCAAAGTGCAGGTCATAGGCAACCATACGTATCACCATATCTTGGTCATTATGCATCTGGCATTCTAGATGATAGTAGTCTGTCCCGTTTACCAGGAGTGCAATGTCGGACAGGCGGGAACTGGGCGGCGCATCCGGATTCTCCTGGTAGGTAGAGGATTCCGTCGCAAGCAAAATAATCGGGGTTCCTTTTGGATACTCTTTTCCGAAAACTTCCTTGAAAAGGGGAAACAGCTGCTCTGGCATGGCATCCACAATCGCCTTGAGGATCTCATCCCACAGCCTGGTTCCGTTAGGTATGCTTTTTTCTGTCATAAATTATAATTCCTTTCTGCTTTTGTAAAATATCCATGACTGTAACGATACGAAACGAAACAATGTAACAGTTCAGATACCTTTACTGTTACATGAAAAAAAACATTGGAAATTGCCCCGCGATGGAATTCTTTCACTCCTGAATCACTTTCTTACAGTTTGTGCAGTAAATACATAGAGCTGCCTGAATTGTTTTGAAATAGTCACAAATATTTATTAATAGGTTACAGATACTGTGAAATGTGGCGAAATGCCAGAATTGCCGAACCTCCAGAAGGACGATGTCCGATAAGATTTCACACAGCAAGTATAACAGATATGGGAAAAAAAGTAAATAATTTTTTCGGCTATACCAAATTACATTATATTAAGACTTTAAATTGAGACAGAAGACGAACAATATAAGCCGAGGGCAAAAGATGGAAAAACAAAATAGAGATTACCAGGACAATTCCTGCCCTTTGAAACTCCGGAATGCGCGTAAGATGCGCATTCCGCGAGAACCTGTTTCCCCAGGCTGCGGCAAACTACATTTACCAGGCAGGTTTAAGCCCCTCTTTTCTCCATATCATGCAGACGTATTTCCTGTCCCAGTCCGGGTCAGCGAAGTCGTAACCAATCATCTGACATCCGTGACACAGGTCGTCCGCCATTTCAATAATAACGTCAATCAGTTCCAGATTGGTTTTCCACTTCTCTTCTATAGCTCCGAATCCAAGGAGGGCGCCGAGGATATTTCCAGTAACAGCCCCCGTGGAATCGCTGTCGCCTTTATGATTGACTGCGGCGGTCACGCCCGCGGAGAAATCATTCTGATGACGCAGCGCGCAGTAAAGCGCAATGCCCAGGGTTTCCTCCGCTACCCATCCTTCGCCTATACGGTTAATATTGTCTAGATCCGGTTTGTGATTTTCAGAAAGCCGGACTGCAAGATCTATGATATCCGTAAGCTCCTTCAGATGTTTATCTCCCCGGAATATCTTTTGAACCGTCTTTTTGGCTTCCATTACGATATCCTTAAGCGGCTGCTCTTTCCAGCCAAAGACAATACGGTATATGATATGCGTCACGACTGCTGCCGGCATGTAACCCAGGGAGTTTCCATGAGTAATGGCCGCGATCTCGGCCCCCTCCATATCAAGCATGCCGATTACCCTTCCGTTCATATATTTCCCATTTACGATCTCATACAGGGGAAGGCTGTTCTGCGGCCTCCTGTAATTCCTGGTCTCTAATCCACAACGGGGACACCGGGCATACGGTTGGGCAAGCTCGGCCATACAGCCCATACATAGATTGTCCGGATTCACTAATCTTTTCTCCATGATTTGTTGTCACCTCTTTAGAAATTGCTGCTTAGACACGAAGCGCAGCGGCAATCACCTTAGAACAATTCGTTCCGGTGACCACTGTCTTCAGAACCCAAATCTGCAGGCTCTGACGGAGCTGGTTCTGGCTGTTGTACCGGTTCCTGCACCGGCTCTTTTTTAACCGGGCCTCCGCCTTCATTATCCTCAGGCTCTTTGGGAACCTGTTTTTCCTTTTGGATATACAATACCAGCTTCTGACTGTTCCCCTTATTTTTTAATACATTAATCTCTTCCCCTGCGGCAACACTCTGTCTGTTTACCTGCCCCGCTGAGATCCCGTCCTTATAAACTTTGGAATCCTTGAATTTTAAGCTGAAAATCTCAGAAAGCCCTGCCTTCTTCAGCACCTTTTTCGCTTTTTCCTTTGACAGCCCTGTAAAATCCGTAACCTGCTTTATAAATGCATCCTCCTCCTGGCCTATGGATATGAATACAGAAGCTTCTTTTGTACTGTCGTATTTTTCTCCCGCTGCCACAGACTGGTCATAGCATATCCCTCTTTCATTATCTTTGGAAAAATACCAGTTTACAGTGATCTTCCCCGTCTTTTTTGCAAGCCCCATATTTTCACCTGCGCCTGCTGCCATATGGACATCAATATTATAAGGATCGCCGTGTACCTCTACATCAAAATTTCTGTCTGTAAAAAACTGTATCACCTGCGCCTCCGCCATGTTAGTAAAGTCCGGCATAGTATAATAAGTATCCCCTCCGCTAACCTTAAATGCCAGCTCGCTGTCAACATCCACAATCTCTGATGCCGGAACCGACTGCTCAGTAATGACACCCTCCGCCTCGCTGCTGAAATCATACTGGGGCGCTGCCAGATTCCCGAAACCCTGAGCCTTCAGGCTTTCGATTACATCCTCGTAGGACTTTCCAGTGTAGTCCTTCAGACGCACTTTCCCATCCTCAATGGGGTTGCTTACACTTTCTGCTTTCTGGGTACTGTTATGCCCAATTGCAGATACTCCAAAAGCGATTCCGCAGACCAGGCAGATACACCCAAAGCAGATGGCAGCCTTCGCCGCTACAGGAAGCCTGGCGATCTTACTCAGAAGCTCATTATTTTCTTCTGCAGGGGGAAGGATCCATTCTGGTTCATATACGGGGACAAAGTTCTTCCCGTCTAGGACCTCCATGAATTCATCCGCGCTCTGGAGCCGGTACTCCGGTTTTACATTCAGGCAGACCATGATGCCAAGCTCTGCCTGTTCCGGAACCTTGATATTCATATCAGACGGCGGAATCAGTGAATCCTGCTGTGCACGCTCATTTGCCGGGATCGGCTTCTGCCCGGTCAGCATCCTGTAGAAGAGGGCGGCAACTGCATAGAGATCTGTGTATGGGCCCTGCTTTGCCTCCCGGCTGTACTGTTCAATGGGGGCATATCCCACCTTCAGCACAACCTCTGATTTCATATTTGCCAGAGATGACGCATGCTTCGCCGCTCCGAAATCAATCAGCTTAATGACACCTTCGTCTGTTACAAATATGTTGTCAGGTGCTATGTCTCTGTGGAGTACGCCGCGCTTATGGATATCCCTGAGTGTGTAGAGCACGGTAAGCACCACCCTCCGGCACCACTCATAATCCTTCTTGTCCCCGGATTTCTTCAGGATGGTCTTTACATCCATTCCCTCAAGGTACTCCATCACGATATATCCGGTTCCGTTTTCCTCAAAAAAGTTGGAAATCGCCACCACTCCCCTGATATCCTGGAGAGCCGCTACGCTCCTTGCCTCTTCAAGGAACTGCTGGAGCCCCCTCCTGAATCTGGTCTTCAGGCTCTCATCCGGCACGGTCACTGTGACGCCGTCCTCCCCGCGGCCAATGTACTGCTTAGGGTAAAACTCCTTGACCGCAATCTTGCGCAAAAGGAGCTTGTTCCACCCCACATAGGTATTCCCAAAGCCGCCATAGCCCAGCGGGTATCCTATGATGAACTTGCCCTGCCGGACTGTGCCGGGTTTTAAGAATCTGGGGGATACCTGCTGTATGGCGAGGCTCTTGCCACAGTTGGGGCAGATGCGTAATTTTTCATCACAGCTAATTTCCTTACTGGCATTTGTCTCGTCTTTCAATTCCTCCGCAGATATAGAGCCATCCTTTGTCTGAATCTCTTTAATGTCATAATAGCTTCCTCCATCTTCCTGTATTCCCAGGTAACGGGTTCCATCACTTTTGTCTATACCTACTTTCTCGGCTAATGCAAACGCGTTCAGACCTCTGATTTCACTGTAATAGAGCGGGGCAGCAGATCAAGAGAGCTATGCAACGAAAAATGGCGGGTCTAACAGTATACTTAATAACAGACTGGCATACTTCCATGAAAGAGACGGTGACGGCGGAGCCGGAGGAGCTGTTCCGGGTGAACCGGGGCGGAAAGACAGAACCTTACACAGGACCTTACGGGAGTAATATCGTGGCGGGCGTTTCCTACAGGAAGACGATGAATGATGCTACGGATAATTCCGAAGAAAAGGATGCCAAGGGAATCAATCCCCTAAATAAGTATGAGACTTATGTGGTTACCCGGGATGGAAAGATGCTTGTAACACTTTCAGAACGGTATGCGATTACAAGGGAATCAAGCGTGGATCAGAAGACGGCTTGTATGCGCCTTCTGTGGGTTATGCTGGGAGATATAGGACAGGAGAAAAAGACGGCGCCCGGGGAGACGACTTATCCGATCCTTGCGAAGATGTTTAAGCAGTTTGTGTCGTATAATGCCAACTATGATGAATTTATTGATCTGGTTGAAGAGTATTATCCATGTGTGCTGGTTGGAAGCGAAACCGGAAAAGCGGAGAAGTTTTACGATACGCTGGAGAGCATGCCGTAGGAGAATGTGCCGGAAGGTGAGAAGATGTCCGAGGGTGAGAAGATACAGAAATGCTATGAGTATTACAGGCAAAAGCAAACTATGACCTCAACATTCGATACTTTGATCAGATTCCCGGAAAAAAGAGGACTGGGCGCAGTCGTATGTAACTGCCCCGATGTAGGCATGCTCAAAGAAAATATACTGCAGATCTGAACGGGGACGGGGTAAAATTAATTTTACCCCGTCCCCAAGATTCTTTCTATTACCGTACCTTTTACTTTTAATTCTCCTGCAATCTCATCTCTGCTTTTCCCCTGGGCATTCATCTGTAAGACTTTTTTAGTAAGGGCTATTCCCTTTTTCATACCCTTTTTCATTCCTTTCTTCATTCCCTTCTCCATTCCTTCTTTTTCACACATATCCAATAACATACACATATTCCTGCACTCCTCCTTATTTTCACTGTTTACGTATCTTTCCCTGATTTCGTCAAAACGTCCGTCCCCGCTTAATGCACACAGCATATCGAGCAACTGCTCCACATGTATGATCTCCCTTCTGTCCTCCCTCAGGCAGTCATATAATTTCTTCTCATTTTTATGATAAGCAAGATAATCGGCTATAACCCTGTAGTCCGACTGATACATCTTCCTGATCTCCTCCGGCTGGTTCGCCATATGAATTACCTTTATTCTATAATCACTAAGAAGTCTCCTCCATATTCCCCTGTCCTCTCCCGGTATATCAAGAACATCCATCAGTGATAACGGCTTCCTCCATCTCTTCTTCCCATAATACAGCACAAATGTCGCCACTGGCATCAGCTTCTGATGGTCATGCAGAACCTTCGCATATGCGCTCTTCTTATTTTTCCTGTTATCTGCCACAAGATTCTGGATCTGCTTTGCATATACCGTATAGTTATATCCCATATCCCGGACCGGCATGACGTTATTAATTCCAATTTGGTTCTCATAGCCTATGAAAGCAATACATCCGCCCAGCCTGTTTACTTTCTTCAGTATATCGCGGGACAGCCGGCGGTGCGCACCCTCCAGATCCTTATAGCTAGTGTCAGCCGACATCTCCTCCAGGTCTTCCTGTTTAATCACAGGGTCACCGCCGAACAGATTCACATTTGCAATATCCGCAAAAACATCATTGTTCTCAAGCAAATTCTTTGTCGTAATGTCCTTTTTCATCCATTTTCCTCCCTTTACCGACAGGAACCGAAATTTCCCCTTACGACTTTCCTCATTCCTGCCATATTCTTTTTACCTTCGGATAATAAGCAAGAATGATTCACATACTTTTGAGATTACAGATTACGGAGTATATAGATATTTGAGTACTTGCTTGTTAATATAATAGCACACTTTCCAGGACATGACAAGAATTACTGCATTGTCTCGTAAGTACAATTTACGTGCAAAAAACTAACGCATATTTTAGAAAAATTCATTATATTTTCCGGATATGATGTTACAATGCGCTTATATGATGTTTAAATAAGCAAAAGCCTTTCTGCAAATGAATTCGATTCCTTAAATCACGTAATCTTTTAAGGGCTGGATAAACAAGGTGGTCAACTGATAAAGCTTTATGGTGATGGGAGAGACATTTGATCATTTCATCAAGTGTCAGCTTGTGATTACATAACTCTTAATAAGCATAGTGTAAATTACATTAGATAAGGCTAATTCTGAAAACTCTTTTTCTAAAAATTCCAGATATTGAAGACTATATGCAAGATTATCTACTAGAGGATGATATCCTTCTATTGAGCAATCTAAAGCAAAACCATTCCGAAACTCATCAACAGTTGTAGGCTACCACCGTTGTTCAGATTTATGGCCCTTTTGTTATGTTCTCATCTAGGAATAGTACGATGGGAAGTTCAAAAAGAGGCTGCCCTATAGACAGCTCCCTGTATTTATTTTGCTTGTGCCATTGAGAATAATGTGTCTTGTAAAAGTTTAGAGAAATTGATATTTGAAACTAATCAGCAAGGAAATCTTACAAAAGAAACTTGAGGAATTAACGGAAATGGTGGATGAGAATAAAAACTCTCAATAACATTGAGAGTTTTTCAAAATATTAAAAATAATTAACAGTTTCGATAACGTCATCACCAGGAAGTAGGGACACCCTATTTTCAATTTGGGACGGGGCAATTTTCACCATAGCGCGCATTAGAAGCTCCAGTGGAGCTTCTAATGTGAAAATTGCCCTGTCCCCAACTTCTTTGTCTTCCCGCCTATCAAGTTAAGCACCGCCCCCAGTCCAACGACACATGCCGCCGCAATCTTCCCATAGAAGGATGTCATCACCGTAAGCACCTTCCCCATATAAGGCACCGTAAGCGTCACCCTCCCGATAAAATTATCATACGGAATCGGTGTAGGATCCTCACCGTCATTAGCATCCCCCTTCGTGACAAAGGTACCGGACACCACATTATTCTTCACGACCCGGTGGGTGATAATCCCGCCCCCTTGCATCCCGTAAAAAGCGATGATATCCTTCTCCTCTATCCCCTCCGGCTCTTCTTCATGCACATAAATCAGGCTTCCCACCTTCACGGCAGGTTCCATGCTGCCGCTGATTACGTTAAACATCTGATAACTGAATATTCCCGGCAGCACCAGGAACGAGCACAGGATAATCACAAGTACGATTAATATCGTACCTGTGATGCTGCATATCCTGTCTGCCCTTCCGGTGCTCCGGGTGTCTTTTTTTTCTCTTCGTCTACCCATGGCTACTTATTACCATCATGCATATCCGAAGCTTCTTCTATGATCTGCTGTGCGGACATGGCTGCCATGGCCTTCTTCTTTTTCTTTTTAAGATATACATATGTTCCCATGATTGCCAGCGCTGCCGCTGCCGCTGCTCCTATGCCAATATACAGCGGAAGGTAACTCACTACTGTACCCGGGCGGTCCGCCTCCAGATCCTGCTGGCCTAATGGAGTATTTTCATCGTCCAGATTCGTTGTACCCTGCGGGGTCTGCTCATCCGGTATTGTGGTCTGGTCGCCGCCTACCGGCTCAGTATCTTCGCCTTCCGGTGTCGTTGTGGCCGGAGGTGTAGGTGTTGCCGCTGCCGGGGCCGCAGGTGTTGCTGCCGCCGGGGCTGCAGGTGTCGCCGCAGGTGTTGTTGTTGCCGGAGTTGTCGTTGCCGGGGTTGTTGGAGTCGGAGTCGGAGCAGGCGTAGGAGTCGGCTCCGTGATCGGTGCATAGACAAATTCAAATACATTCTCCGCCTCATTCTGTACCAGTGTCTTAACCAGATTGTAGGACTGTGGCTGATAGCCGTCCACATAGCGGGCTGACACATGCTGCTGCTCGCCCGGAAGGCCATAATAGGTATCGCTGTCAAGAAGCTCTGTACCGTCTTCATCCACATAATTCACTGTGTAAGATACCATGTCGCCCTTAATACCATAAGCGATCACATAATCCCTGTCGCTTCCAACGGAAAATGTAGACTCTGTTGCCTCCGAGTTATCTCTTCCTGAGCGTCTCACGCCCTTTACATAATACCGCTCATCCGTAACAACTGCCGCATCCTGGTAATTGATATATACAGTATCTCCATATTTCAGTCCTTTGACTGTAGCCTTGTCTTTATCATAGCTGATGGTCACACCCGCAGGACTGGCTTTCCCGTTCCTGCTGGCGGTAACGCCGCCTTTGGTGATCTCGCCCTGGTTTCCGGCGAAGAGCTTCACCGTGTAGGTGTATTCCTCGTCTTCTGCCGCCTGCGCTGTCTGTCCCACTGACAGGAATCCCGCAAACAGCGCCACAGCCGACAGCGCAATAACCGGCAGCGCCTTCATTCTGAACCTTCTCATACTATCTGCGCCTCCTTTTCCCTGTATCGGAATTCGTCTCCGTACCAGTACGTGTCCCGGATTTTGCCTGTGCCCTCTTCACTGCATCCGCTCCGGATCCACCCTCTGCTCCTGACGAACTAGACATATTCCTCACTCCGGATGCACGATTCACTCCAGATGAACCCTTCATGCCAGCCGCACCCTTCGCACCGCCGGACATCTTCGGTCCATCCGCCGTCTCCGGCTCTTCCTCACGGTCTCTGCGCAGTCTCATAATTCCAAGAATCAGAAGCACGAGCCCCGCCGCCAGCGTAAGCACAATATATAGCATAATCTTCGTCTGGTCACCAGTCTTGACCGGGCTTCTCCCGCTTCCAGGAGTGGACGGATTCCCCGTTGTTGTAGTATCCACAAGCTCCGTTGCAAAATCCATCTGCAGCCTTGCCAGTGTATTCTGGTAATCATTTACCAGCGTCTCTGCATCCAGAGCCACTTTAAGCGTTACCACACCCGTATCGTCCTTTCCCATGCGGTCCAGGTAAAAATAATCATCCAGCGTGGTAGTCGCGCCCTTTAGGCCCACACCATTGTATCTTCCCTCTCCTCCGAACTTCTCACTGGAGTAGAGTGTGGTGGACTTTCCGTCCTTATCCTTATAGGTAAGGAGGTAATCATACGCACCGCCAGACATGCTTCCCGCATCTTCCAGCGTCTGCAGTACCTGGTTCTTCATATACCAGTCCACCTCGCCCTTGTCATAGCTATTCTTAAGCGAGATCGTAAGCTCCACCGAATCACCGGGCTGCATATTGTAGATCTCATCGTCCATATTTGCCGTAGAAAAATTACTCTCCAACTTCTTTCCGTCAAATTCAACCTTCCAGCCGGACTCTCCCTGCCTGTCTTCTGCGAATCCCGTCACAGAGGAGGCAAGAACCAGGAACGCCGCAAGCCCGGAGGCCATTATACTTTTCTTCGTTCTCTTCATTTTCTCCCTCACTCCTTCTTACAGAATTCCCAGGGCGTCTGCATCCACACCCCATGCACTCTTCATTGCATCCTTCGCATTATGCGTCTGCACCGCATCTACCTCTACGTCAAGATGAAAATTCACGCCGTCATATTTATAAGTGGTTGTGATGATATTTCCCTTCGTCTCCACCGTCGCCTCAGCAGCCACCTGCCCGTCAATACGGATTGTCTCTGCAAATGTCTCTGACTCTTTCCCAGAAGGAAGGATGCCCTTATAATACAGCTCCGTACACTCCTTCGTGCTCTCCGGGTTCTTCACCCATTTATTCGTATTCGTAAATCCAAGGTCAATGAGATCCGGCGACAGGGTCGTTACCTTCTTCCCTGCCTGATCCGTCCAGTAGCGGTAAATCCTCACCCGCACATACTGGTCAATGGATCCGCTGTTCTTCACCCGCAGAACCTCGTCATATTTCTTATTCAGCGCCAGCTTCTCGCCCTTCTCTTTATCCAGCATGTTCGTAAGCAGCGCGCCGGATGCTGAGGCACTGTCCTTCTTATTTGTGGAAATATCCCATTTATCCTCATTGTAATCACGGCTGCTCACTACCTTCCCATTTTCCATCAGACTTACGCCGATCTGGGAAATAGTAATCTCCGCCGTATAATTTTCACTGTAGTAAGTAAGTGCCGCCTGGGTGCTCCCGATGGCACTCCCGAGAAGCAGTACGCCTGCCGCAGCGAGGAGCCCGTATGTGATAAAATTCTTTTTCTTCATTATCTTCCAGCCTCCTCTTCCGTGTACTCCGTATAAGTCGTGTTCCAGTCAGCGTACGGATTGCCGTTGTCGTCATAGAGCACCGGCGTACACTCCTGGATTACAACCACGTTGAAGCTGTCCCTGTCGAAATCCTCCGGCACCACGATCTTCGCGTCAAACTGGGTGGTCACTCCTCCCGGCGGGAGAATCGGACGGTAATACCAGTACCCGTCATCATTCTGCTGATACCAGTCCCCGTTTCCTGCCACATCCGTGTACTCAACCGTAAATGGGTCTGCATAGAACACCTTCACACGTACGAAGCATTCATTGATCTGAGATGTATTCCTCAGTACGATATGCTTCGTCATCTGGCTTACATCCTCATGAATCTCCGTCTGTGCCCCGAGGTGCACCACCTCGCCGCCGCCTGCGGATACATAAGTCGTAAAGTAAGCAGATGCACTCTGTATCGTCAGCGCCGCCGTCATCCCGAGAGCCGCAGCCGACATCAGCATTACTTTTCCATATCTTGTCAGACGTAGTCTGCCCGCCCCTTTAGGGCATGTATCGCGGTATGCCCTGTGGGTATATTTATTTAAAATCTTCATCCCTGCTGCGCCCCCTTCTAATTATTTTCCTCCGGAAGCCCCTCTGTCGGGTTCTCCCAGTTCCATCCGCCATTTCCGTCCGAATCAAACTGATTCGTCACACCATATCCCCCGCGGTTTCCTCCGTCATATTTATTTCGGAATGTCACAGATGCCGTCTCACCGAGCCCTGCATCCACCGCCGCGTCAGACCAGATCAGTGCGTCCGCCTCGCCGGAGCCGTCCAGGGTGTAGCTTGCACCGGAGTAAACCTCCTTCACCGTTACCGTGATACCTGCCGGAAGCCCTTCCAGGGTCACACTCTGTTCCCCCGGCCCCTCATGGGTCGTGCTTACCACATTGCTGTATACCACCTTCCCAGTGGAATCCTTCCCTGTAATCTCAAATACAAATGAGGTCTTCCCAAGGGTTTCATTATAATTGGTCAGTACCTTCGTAATAATCAGCTTTCCAGTCTGGGGTTCCCCCTCAGCCTTCAGGCCGATCACCGGATTATAATCCCATTCATCCGAGCCCTCGCCGCCTGATGATACGTAAGGATTCCCCGGAAGAGCGGTGAGGTACGGGTTAAACACGTATTTCACCGTATAGTCCTTATTATATGTCTCTGCAGGCACTACCAGGTACATGCCAGTAACAAGATCCCGAATCGTTCCCTTCGCAGGTTCCGTGCTTCCGGCCTCCTTCTGCACCGTCACTTCACCGGACGGCTCCGGCGCCGGATCCGCTGCCACACGGATCTCCTCTGCCTGCTTTCCAAGCTCCATCCACTGCTCTGCCGTAGTGGCGCTGCTGATATCAGAGAAGTCCATCCCTGCAAATGCTCCTGCAGCCGTGTATTTTCCCACGCTGTCCACATCCGCCACCTTATAAACCGCTACCGGGATGCTCATATCGTTAAAGTCCTTCGCATACTCGCTCTCCTCCACCGTCACGGTGAGGGAGCATTTCGCCCCTGTGTCAATCGCCCCTGCGGCCTGCGTCGTCAGAAGGCTTAAGCCCGGCAGTGCGAGTATCCCTGCCAGAGCCAGCGCATATCCTGTTCTTACTCTCTTACTTATCTTCAACTCTTTCCCTCCTCACTGTTACCCTTCGTCTCCTCCGCTGCTTCTTCCGTCCCCGGCTTCACTGCCTTTCCCCTCTTTCTCCTGAAAATGCTTCTCATGATGAGGATCGCCAGCAGGGTCACGCCAAGACCAAGCAGCAGATATAACATGTAATAGTTCTGAATAGCCTGTACCATGGATTCCACAGGAGTCGATTCCAGCTCCCCGTCATAGGGAACCCGGTGCCCCCGCACCAGGAGCCGGTGGCTGTTTACTCCATAGGGGGTACAGGTGAACAGCGTTACCTGATCCTGCCCCTCCTCTATGGTGAGCGCCTCCTGCAGTGCGTCATAGTCATCCTTGTCGATCATGGGAAGCACCCGGTCCACCTCGTAAGCCATATCTTCATTTAAAATATGGAGGTAAAACCTGTCACCCTTCCCTAACTGGTCGATATCCGTGAAAAGCTTTGCACTCGGAAGCCCTCTGTGGGCTGACAGGACACTGTGGTTTCCCTCGCCCCCCACCGGAAGCTTCGTGCCATTCAAGTGCCCTACTCCCGTCTGAAGCACATCCTTGCCTGTTCCATGGTAAATTCCAAGTTTAATATTTATTTTCGGAATGGTGATATATCCCATGATTCCGTCCCCTGCCACGTTCAGCACCTTCCAGTACTCCGTCTTCTTCAGGTTCTTCTCGTCATCAATGTTAAATACATCACTCATGATGCTGTTCTGTTCAAAGGTCTGGTTATAGCTTCTGGCTGCCGCCCATGCCTCTTCGAAGTCCTCCTCCTTCATCTCGCTTACTGCATTATCATAATTGGAAATGAGCCTCGACTGGCGGTACGTATTCCACTGGTCTGCAATGGTTGGATAAGCCAGTATCCCGAATCCCACGAGGAACAGCAGTCCGAACAGAAATGAAGTAATCTTTCTCCTCACTGTCCTATTCCCCCTTAGGCTGGTCTGTTTCCTGTATTTCCTCTGTGACAGGCTGCTGCGTCCCGTCACCGGTTCCTGTATCTGTGGTTCCTGTATCCACAGCTTCTGACGCGGATACATCAGTCTGCGCCTTCTGTTCTCCTGCCCCGGCTGCCGCCGCGCGTCTCAGTCTGCGCTCCCTCTTATATAAGAAGAAACTGAATATACCAGTAACCACAAGTCCTACGATTACCCACAGCAGATAGCTAGTATGTAAACTCATGTTGGACAGCGGTATGCTCTCATCCCCGATCTCCTCCGGATTATAAGGAACCCGGTGTCCCCGGACAAACAGACGATGACTGTTCACCCCGTATGGGGTGCAGGTCAGAAGTGTCACAAGATCCTGCCCGTCCTCCACGGACAATGCATCCGTCTCCTCCGGCTTTACCACAGTGATCTTATCCACCTCATAGCAGAGGGTTTCCTTCAATACATGTATGAGGAAATGATCCCCCTCCTCCATCTTATCCAAATCCGTGAAGAGCGCCGCACTAGGCAGTCCCCTATGTGCGGTAATAACCGCATGGGTATTCTCCCCGCCTACCGGAAGGGAACTTCCCTCCAGGTGGCCTGCAGCCTTCTCCAACACTTCCTTATCCGTGGTGTGGAAAATGGGAAGCGTGATGTTAATCTTCGGAATCTCCACCGTCCCCATGATGCTGTCCCCTGCAATATTCAGACATGCCATGTATGCCTGGTCCTTATCAGAAACCTGCGCCTCGGCGAAGGAATCAGGAAGGATACTGGGGAGCAGGCCGTTGTTGTAGTCTACCGCGTACTGCATCTCTGCCTCATAGTCAATCAGGCCGGCTGACTCCTTCTCAGCCACTACGCTGTCGTAGTTGCTAATTAACTGCTTCTGCCTGTAGTTATTCCATTCGTTAGCAACGAACGGATACAGCAGCAAGGACAAACCGGCTAAAAATATGAGGACTATTAATATTTTGCTCGCTTTACTTTTCATCCAGACTCTCCTTGTTGTTGTATCTTTGCTTTAATTTAAATTGTATATGATATGACCTTGTTATGTGTAATTGCTTTTGGTAACTCCGGGGCAGTAGCTGCCCCGGAGAATTTTCATAATTTAAGTACTTTTAACTGCTTATGGTACCATTATTATTTCACAGCTCTTCTGCGGCTTGCGAAGAATAATGCTGCTGCAATAATCATGATTGCACATCCGCCGATTGTGAAGATTGTAGTACCGATACCACCGGTTGATGGCAGGCTTCCAAGTTTTGTATTCGGAATACTTTCTACTTCCTCTCCACCTAAAGTAATTGATGTAACTGTGCCTGCTCCAATAGTATCATTCTTTGACACTTCTGTAACACTGCTTGATTCTTTTGTCTCAGATTTAATGTATGCTACCTCAGCGCCTTCTCCAGGATTCTCAGCATAGAAAATACCATCTTTGATCCAGCCAACTGGCAATGCATCCTCATATGGCTTCTCCGTAGTATATACCTTTGTTATTACTGTTCCTGTAACTGTCTTTGTTGCAGTGGTCCAACTTGCAACTGCCTTATATACATTATCATTTAATGAATAACCTGCAGGTGCCTCAAGCTCCTTAATATAGTATGTTCCTGCACCAACTCTTGTAGATACTGCATAACCATTTTCATTTGTTACTACTTCATCAATTAATTTTGTACACGCTTCATCTGTGTAAATTCCAAATCTTGCCCCTGCAAGAGCTGATTTATCTCCTGTATCTATTTTATGAAGAGCTAATTGGTAAGTATAAACAATCTCCTCATCATGCTTTTTATCTACACCTTCCGCTCCATCTGGCTTATCATCTGGTGTATCCCAGGTAGAACCACTATTTGGCTCTTTTGCATAGTATAAATCTGCACTGTTGTTATTACCATCGCCGCCAACAACAGCCGTTGAATTGATAACAGCATTATAACTTACAACCGGTGTATAAACTGCACCAGTAGCAGGATCAGAAATCAAATTATCATAAGTAAAATTGAGGTTAAATCCTGTCGGATTCTCTGCACTTGGTGTTGGAGCAGCTGTTGCAATAACCTTCTCTCCAAGCTTAAACTCATTTCCCTCTTTTACTACATTCTGGCCTTCAATACTAACTGATAATGATGCATAATCAAATGTTAAACCTGTTACCATTGTATCTGACATGAAGAACGTCTTATTTGTTGCATTTTTCGGATAAGTTGGCACCTTTGCATTCAGTGTATAAGTCAGTACCTGACCTACAGTAGCTGTTGCTATATCCTTACCATCTTCCTTTTTATCAGGAGTATATCCTTCCATTGTTTTGTCAAATGTCATATCTGTACTCTTTGCTACTGCAGTAGTTCCATACAGATAATTGTCTTTTGCATCAATCTCTGCTCCACTCAGGCTGCCTGCTTCCGCACCTTCTTTTCCGTAAGCCGCAGATAAGATAATTGGATTATATACCGTGTCATTATCTGCTGATGTTAAGATAGCGATATAAGCGCCAGCTTCTGCATTGTAGGTATATGAAGTTTCGCCTTCTCCCAGAGTCTTTGTATCTACCAGTTTTCCTAATGTTGCAATATTCTGAGCAACTTCATTTATTTCATCTACTGTTGGCTCATCAGGATTAGCAAATGCAACACCTGTATTCCACTCATACTTAAGCAAACCTTTAACTGCGCCCTCGCCATATTCAGCATGCGCAATCTGATATAATTTTACTGTTACCCCTTTTTCCAATCCGGTAATTGTTAAATCTGCCTTGTCAGAATTGCTAGGTGTTGCTGCAAATGCCGTCAATGACATTCCCAGTACCATTGCCAGTGATAAAATCACTGCTAAAACTTTTTTGATTTTTTTCATGTTTTCTTCTCCTTTTCCTTTTATTTTTTAACATTGGGTTACATGTGCTTCTGCACTGTTTCCGCTGGTGCATGTTACGCACTCGCTACTTTGTACGGTGCAAGGACCGCCAAAAAGTTGTTTTCATTTTCTAACTTCTCAGCACCTCCTTACGTTTATTTCTATATGTTATCAGCATTGCGCCTGCCATAAGCAGTACGCCGCCGAACATATACCAGTAAATTCCGGAACCGCCGGTGGATGGGAGTTCATATATAATTTCATTCGGAATCGTAATTATATATTTTCCATCCTCTAGTTTGAAATGTTCAGAATCAGCCTCCCAGCCTTCTATTTGGAAATCAACTGTCACTCCCTCGGCACTAGCTACAATCTTTATTGGTTTTTCCAATACTGCAAAATTGGGCGGTGCCTGAATTTCCATTAAATAGTACGTACCGAACCTTAGGCCTTGAATATCAACCAGTCCATCATCTCCCGTTGTAATGGAGGGACGAATTGGTTCAGCATCGGAGTTTAATTTACCATTACTGTCAAAGGCATCTTCTCCATATAAATTAAATACCGCTCCTGGCAAAGTCACCCCAGATGATTTTGAAACCTTTTCAATGCAAACATTCTTCGTAATTAACGTATTGGATACTTGGAAAGAGTCAATATAGAGCGCTTTTTTTTCTTCCTCTGTCAGATCGCTTCGTATCACATTGCCAACTTTATATATCGCTCCATTATTTCCGTTATACTCACCATCTATAACTGAATTAGAAACTTCCTTTATCCAATACTCTACTTCTAGCCACTGTTCTTCACTAGGGTTGTAATAGTATTTCGGCACCTGAACAAATTCACCTTTCCATTTTCCATCACTGCCTTCTGTTAATTCAACTATTCTAGGCTCATTATTCCTATCTAAATAAGGAACTAACTCCCCGGAATTATTCACAAAGTCTTTATAATATAGCTGAAACTTAATTTTATCTGGCCTGTTGACTTTTTCATTATCATCACCTTGCCATAATTTTTCGACTTTAATTCTATGCAGCTTCAACTTGTTCGATATTGTCGCTAATATTTCACCACTGCTCTCTTCTTTCTCAACCTCAACCTCATAATCCCACATAGGATTATTAGCTTCTGGCACCTCCTCAACGGAATACGTAATTTCTTTTCCATTTTTTCCATCATAAACCGAAAGGTTATCCCACGTATACTCCCATTTACCTTCATAGGGCAACGTTATTGTTCTTACCGGAACCTTGACTTCATCTTCCTTTTCCTTGTACAAAGTTACCTTAATACTCTGTGGACGGAATTTGTTATCATCATCATCCCACTCCTTTTTAACTGTACATGATGTAGTGGGCTGCTGCGGAAGCAGATTGATCTGAGCTCTTGGTAATGTAAACTGCATATAGCAGCAAGAGCCCGTAGCCCCACGCTCCATATAATACACAGTCAGTGTATGTTCACCCTCCATCGACATGCCATGATTCTCCATGAATGATCTCAAATCAAAGGCTTTACCTAACGCAGCATGAATTCCTCCAAGATCGACTGCAAGCTTTCCATCAACAAACAACCAAAAATCATCATCTCCACGGAAGTAGTATTCCAATGGTCCTGTATAGTCTGTTACATCAAATGTAACATTAAAAGCCATACCAAAATACCAGTTATGCACACCGAAGTCGCCATCAAGCTTTGGATCGGTCTGCTCCGTTACATCATCAAGCGGCCAAAACTCATTAGACCATATTGTACCCTTGTTGCCATATTTTTCCATTGTGTAACCAAACTTCTCCAAACCTTGTGCTGACGGTACTGGTGTTGTACTGCCTTTTTTATATACATCCGACAGCGTATAAGTATCTCCATTTCGGGCAAACCCCAACTCGTAATTTTCGTACAAACGCGAACCATTGTCAGGATCATTCTTAAACAGATTTTGAGGCGCATCAATTCCATCTACAAAAGCCACTTCCCCATCTATTAACTCAGGCTTTACAAGTCCCTCAAATGCATAGGCTCTTGGTGGAGTCTGCTTATCTTCGTTACCTCGATTTAAGTAATAATTCTTATCACCATATTGATCCATTCCCCAGGAACTATTATTTCCCTGTGACGGTTGCCCCATTCCCAGTCTTGGACTTTTATCGCTTGATCCCTCCCTAAAGTTCTCATCTTTATTAATCCCTTTACGGTCCCCCTCTTTCCTCTCTTGATCATAACCAACAGTGTAATCATAAAATGAAACGCCGTCTCTCCTTTCTCCATCTGTTGGTTCATACCAAAAACGAATTGTACAACCGTCCGGAAGTCTATCCAACTCTATCTTTTCGTCTTGTTCTAATTGCTGATAGGTATATTCATCATACTCACCTGTCCAACCTTTCGCAGTTTCATCATATCTATCGCGGTCCTGTTCCCCTCCTTTACTAACCCAAACCTTACTTATCTTGTATCCTGTATCAGACACATTATATACCTTACTCAATGACTTTATATCTACA
This sequence comes from Lachnospiraceae bacterium, assembly GCA_910576335.1. GTDB lineage: Bacteria > Bacillota > Clostridia > Lachnospirales > Lachnospiraceae > CAPEBR01. Next base: position 112,879 of record CAJTIU010000006.1, on the reverse strand, counting down.
TATGTTTCATTCGGGAGAGAATAATCTGTATCTGTGGCATAAAGTTGACACTTGCGTTTTTCTTCATCGTATCCGCCTTCTACTTCTCCCGTCATCTTTACTTTTCCTGTTTTTACGTCAAACCCCTCTTCCGGAGTATTCTTATTCATTGACTGATAATTTCTATTAACCGTTTGGATTTTTTCGCCCCAATGCTGTATATTAATTTTAATACCACCAAGTTCCAGATTTCCTAACTCTATATACACATACACAGAAAAATGTTCGGTTTCAATTACCACTTCCTTTCCTTCTGTTGAAGTAGCTTCCATGTCAGTTGCTTCACCTGTATTCTCATCCACATGAATAACATTCACCTCTGTCGCTTCGTCCTCTACCGACTTTGCAACTTCCCGACTGGAGAACTTTACTTCTACCGGACCAAGCGGCTGTACTTCCTCGCCGTCCACCATCAGCTTAATATCAAACGCCTGATAGTTTTCTACTTTCTTCTCCTTCTCTTCCGCAACCTGGTCAATCGCTTCTTCAATCGTCGCGATCGTCTCTTTATTCTCTACCTTCTCAGCCTGGATACTATACTCTTTTCCCTCCTCAAAGGAACTCACCGGACCACTCAGTGTAATCGTCGTACCATCCACTTCCGTAGTCAGCTCTTTGATTTCCTCCTGCGGTTGCTCTGTATTTACATCCTCCTTCTGATCTGCATCATCCTCTGCCGTCTTCTCGGAAGCCTCATACGCTTCCTCCACCTCATCCATTTTCAAATAACCAAAGATGTGATTCTCCTTGATGTCCTCATCCTTGATTCCATATTCATTTTCCTTAACCTCGTTATCGCTGTTACCCTCGATAACCTTGATCTCATTCTTCTCTTCATCATAGGAAGAAACGATTCCCATCTGGAACGCCGGTGTTTCATCCTTCCGGTCAAAGAATACCAGGTCGCCGGCCTTCGGCTCATATCCTTGCGGAGCCACGAGATAACTCATATTCTTCTCGTCCGCCTTGGTGAATTCCTCATACCACTTTACAGCCTCTGTCTCCTTCGGAAATACCCCGGAAGCTTCTATATTAATGTCATCTTTTCCTGCATAGTGCATACAGAAGTTTACGAATGCCGCATCCCAGTCTGCATATACATCATCCATGAACTGTCCGTAGCGGGTGTAGCCCTTGTGGCTTCCGTCCTCAGCTACTTCGTAGTTGTCCTCGCTCTCCTTGTAGCCGATCTGTGCTTCCGCCGCGATGACAAGGTTCTCAGCCCAGGTTTCCTTCCACTCTGTATCCTTATACTGTTCATCCCATTTGGAGGATTCCTCAACGTCTGCCTTCCTATCTATATAACATTCTTCTGTGTGAGTATGTTCTTCCTTCTTGCAGGCCAGCTCTTTTTCGTAGCATGCATCTGAGTGGCTATGTCCCTCGCCCTCTTCCTGCTCACAGGTCAGAACCTCTTCGGTTGTGTAGCAGCTGTCGTCATGCTGATGGCCTGCCGCTTCCTCTGTCCCGCAGATCAGATTGCCTGCCTCATCGTAGCAGCTCTCGTCATGCTGATGACCCTCTTCCTCTTCCATACCGCAGGTGAGTGTGGATTGTGTCTCATAGCAGCCGTCGCCGTGCTGATGGCCTTCGCCCTCTTCCTGCCCGCAGGCAAGAATATTCTCATAGCAGCCGTCGCTGTGCTCATGCTCTTCAATACCGCATTTCGCGTTGCCCGTCATGGCAACACCGGCCTGGGTCAGACCCCCGATCACCGTCCCGATCACCAGGATCACCAGAAGCACCACGGCCGTACCCACTCTCTTTCGCTTCTTTTGCTTCCTCTTCAATTCATTCAGATAATCTCTTACAAGCTTCTGCATCTTCTCACCTTCCCTAAGTATAAACCACTCATATTAACGCCCTGTTATACCTCCCGCGGCGCCCATACGGCCCAGGGGCCATATCCGGAACACCACTCTGCCGACGATCTGATCGCTCTCCACACATCCAAGCGACTTCGTCCGGCTGTCTATTGATACCGCTCTGTTGTCTCCCAGCACAAAGGTCATTCCCTCCGGAACCTCATACGGAAAATCCAGTTCACATTTCCCAAGAGTCTTCTCTCTCAGGTAGGGTTCGTCAATCTCCTCGCCGTTGACCAGAACGGTTCCTTCCTCGTCAATCTCTATATAATCTCCCGCGTTCCCAATGGCACGCTTCAGAAGTATCTTTCCTCCATAATAAAATCCGATCACATCGCCCTTCTCAAACTTCTTCGTCTGACGGAGTATCACGATCTCTCCATTCTCAAATGCAGGGGACATGCTCATTCCATTTACCTGCAGCAGTACCAGCAGCCTTGTCATCAGCAGTGCCGCTACAGCCGCTGCCACCGTCAGGATTCCGGCTATGGTAAGAAGCGCCCTTCTGAGTTCATGTCTGGCCTCTTCCCTCGCCAACTCAGTCCTAATGTCATTGATCGGCGGAATCGTAACCTTCTCCTTCTCTCCGTTATTATCCATGGAGCTTCTTTCTCCGGGCTGCCGTCTTCCATCCCGATTCATAGGAAATTCTCTGTCCGCGTGTTCCGCGTCTGTCAGTGATGGTAAATGCCCTTGGAACCGGCCTTTGTTCCGGTACTGCGAGCTGTCCGTGCTCTTCGATCTCCTCCGGCATCAGCGATTCCCCCGGCAGTTCCATCCGTTCCTCCTGCGTCACCTTCTCAAATGCATTTTTACTAAGCCGCTTTACATTCAGCAGATACTGCTCCGCGCACCGCTGCGCCGCTTCGAAGATTCCGTTAATCCGAAGAGCCGCTTCCGCAATATTGCCAGATTCTTCCAACTCAATCAGCCGGGACGCCCTCATTTCCTCAATGGTGGTCTTAAGCTCCGCAATCGCTGCATCCTTCTGATTCAGCCGCTCATCCTTGACATTCAGCTTATCCTTCAGCCGCTCATAACCTTCCTGCAAAGCCGCATATTCTGCTGTCGTCTCATCTAACTCCTTCTGCAGCCTCTCCGTCTCCTCACACTGCGTGAGAAGCATCTGCAGAAGATCCCTTCTTTTTAATTTGCGTAATGCTCTTTCCGCCATACGATCACCCCTTTAAATCACCCTTCTCTAATACATTGTCTATCATCTTCATGAGCTCAAGCGCCGAGCGGAAACATACTGTCTCATTATTCTCCATCCATGTAACTTTGCCCTGCCAGCTGCTATGCTGCCGGTGCTGCACTCTTATAGTAAACGTTCCAAGATCGCCTCTCTGCTCAAATAATGTCTTATCATCCATAACCCTGACCATCTCTTCCTTTTTTCTATATGAATAGGAGTTCCCCCAGAAATCCCTGTCGCTCGTTGTCATCTGCGGATACCCCAGATCATTAAAAAGCTTCTCCGCAATCCAGACCACCTCGTCAAAGCTTCTTACCGCAATCGCTCCCTCTGTATACGCATGGTACACTCTGCCCCTTATGCATTGCCGCTCCCTCTCATCAACTCCTAAAATAATACTATTGGAGATCCCTGTATTCACAGGTAGCTGTTCTTTCATCCTTCTGGCTTTCCTTTCCGTATCAGGCAGCGGATTTTCCTGTGCCGCTATTGCAGAGTATCACTGCATTGTATATCTTGTGATATTATCTTATCAGACGGGGGCGTACCACTAAGCGTACCTTTTCGAAGAAAATTGACTTTTTTTAAATTGGGGACGGGGCATTTTTAAAAATGCCCCGTCCCCAATTCAAAATGACCTGTCCCGTTTTGAGCCGTAAGCTTTTCTCAAGGAATATTAAGTTGTTCTTCCTTCCAAAGCATGGTTCAGCCCTTTATATTGAATTTGAGGACGAGCTGAATAAACTTACGATTGAGTGGGAGCATCTAGGCTCTCTTAATTTTGGTGATATCTATAAAACGGAAAGCTATTTCTCATTTACGTTGCCCCTCAAGTCTCTCACTGCCCGGCACGATCCGAATGCCCGGGTCACTGCTGCCACCCCCTTCGGCATAGGCTGTTGAAGCAGGCCGTCTGAAGCAAATACTCTGCCCCAGCGCCTTAATCAGCGACGTAAAACATACCAACTCCACCATGTACTGATGATGCAGTCGTCCATCCTGCCGCTTCACACTATACGAATCCAGGCAAAGAGCCACCACATCAGAACTACGAGAGATCCTTCCCTCTCCTACTTCACTCAACTTGTCAGCACCCTTCTGTATAATAACTTTATGTATCCTAACTTTACGCAGAGTGCCCCACTCTACAAAACAGATTAAATACTCCACGCTTTTACAAGCATTTCCTAATACAATGGCCATTTATCTGACGACTAATAATTCCGAAAGACGCTGCATATTTTCCTGCTTCAGCCGCATAGACGGATGAACATAACGGTTCATCGTAATATTCACACTGGCATGTCCAAGAATTTCACTTAAGCTCTTTACATCAAAGCCCAGCTCCACGCATCTTGTAGCAAATGTATGGCGAAGTGCATGGTAATTAGCATCTTCGATCTCACAGCGTTTCAGAAGCCTTTTAAAATGATTCTGCATAGTACGCGGCTCAATCCATTTCGTATCACTTCCAGTCAGGAAATACCCTGACACAGCCGGTCTGTCCACAATTAAGGAATGAATAACCCGGACCAGCTCATCCGGAAGAGGAATCGTCCGTATCGAGCATTGGCTCTTGGGGGTCGTAACAATAATCTTCGTTCTGGATCCCCCCTCTTCGTCCGCATCCTCTGTCTGAATCCGCTGCATGGTCTGATGAATATGAATCGTCTTCTCCGGCAGAGAAATGTCCTCCCACCTAAGAGCACACACCTCCCCAACCCGGATACCAGTAAAGAGACAAATAAGAATTCCGATATTCCGTATACTTTGATCACCCTGAATATAATCACATATCACCTGCTGCTCATTAAGAGTCAGAACCCTCATTTTCCTCGTAGACTGCTTCACCGTAACATCCCTCGTATCACAAGGAACCGGTATCTTCCTCCCCGCACAAAAGTGAAAAATACTTCTGATCAGCGACAACGTGTCCGACACTGTCTTAGCAGACAGCCCGCTCCCCTTATCACCACCCGAAGTAAGCAGATTCATACAATACGCCTCCAGCACATCCTGCGTAATCTCCGAAAAATACCTCTCTCCAAGCTCCGGACGTATATATAAGTTCCATAGATTCTGATATTTACGATAAGTGGATTCCTTCGTCAGCGGCTTTATATGACAAAACCACTCCTCCGTAAGACTATAGAAATAAGACGATTCCCGTTGATACGGCATTTCCGAAAGATTCAACGATTGGAGCGCATCTGTAAGCTTCAGCCGCGCTTCCTTGTAAGAATGACCATACACATACCCGTACACAGCCTTCCCATCCACAGACCGATGCTTAATATACCGCCCCTCCCATCTGCCATCCTTCCTCTTGTAAATATTCTCTCCTCTTTTAGACATGACAAAATGCCTCCTTTCATGGACTTTTGGGGACGGGGCATTTTTAAAAATGCCCCGTCCCAAATTGAAAATGACCTGTCCCCACTTGCATCTCCTCTGCAAGCAAGTACTTCATTATCTGTCTATAAAATTAGGATTATCTAGAGTGCGTCAGAAAATTCCTGCCTGAGGTAAATTTACAGGGAGATGTATGGTGGCTATTAAACGGAAAAAATACCCAAGGGTCTATGTAAGAGCCCCGGGTATTTCTAAAATAGTGTGAATATTTGTGTTAACATTAAAAATGCTAACGACTGTTCTATTGTCTATTCTTTAACTGTTTATTTTCTGCCATGAAACGCTCAAACAGCTCCATCACCTTTTCTATATTTCTGCAAAGCTCATAGATATCCTCATACATTCCCGAAATTCCAGATGGTTCACATACAATTCCTCCACAATCTGCGGTTCATCTGAACTAAGGAATGCAAGTCATGCGTCCAGCCCGCCTCTGTTGTCTCTATTGTGCAGTTGGATCCGAAAAATGCCAAGAGGAACATAAATATACATTAGGTTATATTGACAGACCCATTATCATCTTGTAAAAGACCCATAGCAATACCGATTAAAAAAATCGTAGAGTGTATCAATTGGGGACGGGGTATTTTTAAAATTACCCCGTCCCCAACTGCAGCAGTCTCATTCCTTCCGGATAAGCCGCCACCGTCCCATCGTTATAATATGCAACTCCTTTTTCGCTGTAAAACACCGGATTATCCTCTGACACTTCTATAAACATCAAGTTAGTCAGATTTTCAAATGCACCTTCCCCAATATACATAATGTTAGCCGGTATATACAGTTCAAAGACATCCTCCTCCATTCCATCGAATGCCCCTTTCTCAATTCCGACACAATTTTCATAACCAGGGAGACAAAGGAATCCATCAAAAACTGCCTCTATACTCCCAGTACAGCCGACAATATGTCCAAGATCATTTGACTGAAAGCCCGGGAATTCCCTCCAGCCCGCATACAACTCCAAATCTTTACATCCCTCTTCTAATCCGGAAAATGGTATCGAACATTCTGCGTCCACATACCAGCCGTCAAATAATTTCCCCAGTCTTGCGGGAGTCTCCAGTGCCTCCAGTGTAAATGCCGCCGGATCTACTGATATTTCCGCAACTTCCGGCACACCGCCATTTCCATAAGCTGACACACTAAGCATCACCGAAGGCATCTCCCCTGTCTCCTTGTCCCCCGGCACTTTATCAACTACAATCGCATTCTCTGCCACTCTGTCCACAGAGATGCCCCTGACAGTATCTGTCATCCCACTCCCTCCTTCAAAAGTGGAACATGTTCTGGCATCGTCATCTGCCTTAAGCCCTGCATCCCGTTCCACAACATTCTTCTTCACCCTTCCAGAAGGAACTGCCGGAATTATATCCCTATACGAACTAAATGTCTCAGGAACCTTCCGCATCTTCACCCCACGAACCATGTCCGATACATCCTTCGGGAAAATGATTCCGCTCATACCCATCTTTCCCACTGGAATTACCCTGGCACCTTCTCCTTCAAAAGCCATTCCCGCGTCTTTCATTCTGCCAAAAAGACTCTCTACACCCCCGTCACTCCATGCAAAGCCCGCTGCCCCGCCTAATGCCTGATACCTTTCGCCACTATACTTTGCACCTACTCCAAGCACAATAACACCAGAAACCACAATCAGGCATCTGCAGATAATCTCCCATGACAGTCCCCTGCCATAGCCTTTCCGTACTCTTAACGCCTCAAATCCCTCTTCCATAGCAACCTCTATCCTTACCACATTCTAAAATCCCAAAACCTCTTCCTACTCCAATACAATTATATTTCATTTACTTCCCGTAGTAAAGAAACAATCCGTTTCATTTTCAATTTGGGACGGGGTATTTTTAAAAATACCCCGTCCCAAACTGCAGCAGTCTCAGCCCTTCTGGATAAGCCGCCACCGTCCCGTCATTATAATACAGAACTCCCTTTTCGCTGTAAAACACTGGATTATCCCCTGATGCCTCTATGAACATCAAGTTGGTCAAATTATCAAATGCGCCTTCTTCAATATACGTAATGTTAGCCGGTATATACAATTCAAAGACATCCTCCTCCATTCCATCGAATGCCCCCTTCTCAATTCCGACACAATTTTCATAGCCAGGAATACAGAGGAATCCGTCGAAGACTGCCTCTATACTTCCAGTACAACCGACAATATGTCCAAGATCATTTGACTTAAATCCTGGGAATTCCTTCCAGCCCGCATATAGGTTCAGGCTCCTGCACCCCTCCTCTATCCCGGAAAATGGTATCGAACATTCAGCATCCACATACCAGCCATCAAACAATTTCCCCAGTCTTGTGGGAGTTTCCAGTGTCTCCAGTGTAAATGCCGCCGGATCCACTGATATTTCCACAACTTCCGGCACACCGCCATTTCCATAAGCTGACACAGTAAGCATCACTGAAGGCGTCTCCTCTGGCGCCTTATCTTCTGCCTCCTTATCAATCACGCCAGCATTCTCTGCCACTCTGTCCAAAGCAATACCACTGACGTTATCTGTCATCCTGTTCTCCACTTCAAGCGTGGAAAATGTCTCTGCACCGCCATCTGTCTTAAGCCCTGCATCCCGTTTTGCAGCATTCTCCTTCACCCTCACAGAAGGAGCTGCCGGAACTATATCCTTATATTCATTAACTGTCTTAGGAATCTTCCGCACCTTCACCCCACGAACCATATCCGAGACATCCTTCGGGAAAATGATTCCGCTCATATCCATCTTCCCCACTGGAATTGCTCCTATACCTGCTCCCCCAAAAGCCGCCCCCGCATCTTTCGTCTTACCCAGAAGCTTCTCAATACATCCGTCATTCCATACATATCCCGCCGCCTCGTCTGCTGTCCAATACCCATCGCCGCCATACTCCGCACTCACTCCAAGCGCCATAACTCCAGCAATCACAATCAGGCATCTGCAAATAATCTCCCACGGCAATCCCCTGCCATAGCCTTTCCGTACTTTTAACGCCTCAAATCCCTCTTCCATAGTAACCTCCACTTCCACCATATCCTGACACCCAAAAGTCTTCTACTTACGATTTCAATACAATTATATTTCACATTCTGTCCATAGTAAAGAAACAATTCGTTTCATGTTCAATTTGGGACGGGGCATTTTTAAAAATGCCCCGTCCCCAAAATCTCTTGCTTTAGCCTTAGCACCTCTAAGTCTTCTGGAAGAAGCTTAATTAGCTGATTCACTACAGTATAAGCTTCTGTCCATTGTCCGCTTTCTATCAAGCCTAAAAGTATTTGCTTTACCTGACTGCCCAAACCCATAAATTCTTCTGATGTAACAGCCTGCGAGGGAGTATTCATTATTTCATCTATATATTTTGTTAAATGACTAATTACCACAGACATTTTAGGATAAATATGTAAGGCCTTTTTTAATGTAGGAATACATTCTGCAAAGCTGCCACTCTCTATTAATTTAAGTGTCTCCCTAATCATAACAGCAAATTGGTATTTTGCCGGAAGCATATAGGAATTCTCATCCTCAATTATATCCTTGCGATATAACATTTCCGTATCAACAATCACGCTCTCACAGTATTCTGAAAGTAATTCCGTCAGAAGTGACGGCTCCAGCATTCCCTGCGTAATACGTTTTTCTATCATTGCCTGTCTTAAACGCTCTGCATAAAGAGGACGTACTGTCAAATAGGGCAGCACATTACTCATGAACTCTGTATGCTTCTGGATCTCCAGGTTTTCAGACAACATGTATGCACATCTGTCCCATTGTTCCAAAGACATCTGCTCCAACACTTCATCCAGGGAAAATCCATTTCTGACTGCTATCTGGATAATTTGTTCTTCGAAGCCTTCCGGGCAGCTTCTGGCACACATTTTCCAAAACTCTGCTGCCTCATCCATCTTATTATGACTTTCAGCATAGCATGCTTTTTGCAGCACTACATATATATTTTCCGAAGGAAGGTTGTAATACGCATTCAAAATATGTTCTCTCTGTCCTCTATGCTGCCTTTTCCAGTCTTCAAGATTCACATACTGTGCCTCAATCTGAGCTTTACTCTCCCACGGAATCCACGACAGAATCTGCTCCATCGCCTTCGTTTCGTCTAACTCCAGTGCAAAAAAAAGACCCTTAACGTACACCTCTGCTGCCCGGATCTCCGCACCGGAAAATGATATTGTAATTCCATTCTGTACCGCAACTTTTTCAGAGTGCCTGTACAAATATTCAAGACATCTCTGATAACGGCGGACAAAATCAAGTCCCTCTCTATATCGCCGAAGCCCCCAGCACACATCCACAAGAAGCACTGTCAGATTAAGTTCCCCTACTTCTTTAATCCGGGATGATGAAAGAATCTGTTTTCCTTCTTCAAGAGCAGCCTTTAGATCACCTGCACATAGAAGCAGATGCGGAAGCTCATACTGCAGCCACATTTCAAGAGAATCCTGTCTATCCTCTTTCACAGCAAGCTCTAATCCTTCTCTGCAATACTGAATTGCCTCATTATATTTCGTAATACTTGCATATTCTTGTGCCAATTGAGCACACAGATGCGAAGAAGAAGGCTCATTTTTTATTCTTTCCCGGAGCAAAGACAAATTCCGGTCAGATCTCATATCTTGCTCTTCTTCATTCTTTGTCCTTATATAGCCAAAATGATGAACATAAACACTGAATCTTTTACATGGTCCAGAAAATGGTTTCAAATTTTCATGTATAGGATATATGAACCGGGTTTCACGAACCCGCCTGCACATTCTCCCTACATAGGCGTCTGAATAAGAAGTACCTTCCCAATCTAGATAATTCCTCTGTATATATTCTGCTGACTGGTACTGTCTATCCTCTCCACTCTTAAAAAACTGGATCACTTCTTCAGTATCTTCAAACCATTCATCATCATCCAGATAGAGAAACCATTCCCCCTTTGCCTGAGCTAACCCTGCATTCCTGGCTTTTGAGAAATCATTGCACCAGGTAAATGGAATAATATGGGAAGTATACTGTTTTGAAAGCTCCAGTGTCTCATTCTTTTTCCCAGTATAGACAATAATCAGTTCGCTATCCAACTCACGCAAAAGCGGTTTCAGTGAAGCCAGGCACCGGCCAAGAGTTTCCATCCGGTCCGACACCAAAAGAGAAATTGAAAGCTGTATATTCATAATTTAAATGCTCCTTTTTTTCTATGTCTATAGATGCCCCATGATCTCCTGCTTCAGTTTCAAAATCTCTAGATCACCTGGAAGAAGTGTGATAAGCTGATCTGCGACACCATAAGCCTCCCTCCACTGTCCATTTTCCATTAATCCCAGAAGCATCTGCTTTACCTGCTTCCCAAGAATTGCAAATTCTTCGGAAACCGGCTGCTGAGGTGCATTCATTTTCTCTTCCAGGTATTCTGACAAACGGCTAACAATAACTGACATCTGAGGTAATGCATGAAGAGCCTTTTGTAAAAATGGAATGGCATCTCTGTAATTCCCTGATTCAAGATTATCCAGCACTCTTTCCATGTAAAGCGCAAACTTCGTCTGACTTGGCAGCGCATAGTAGCCCGGGTCATCAAGAATCTCCTTCTTATACAATATGTCTGCCTCTGCAACTATACTTTTACAGTATCTCTGCAAAGTCCCAATAAGCTGTCTTGTTTCGCTGAATTCTTTTGAAAGCCTCTTTTCCATAAAATACTGCTCCACTCTTCCGAAGCAAAGCGGATAATCTGCCATCAATAATTGAAGTCTCTGTAATCTCTCTGTCAGATCTGCATCCGCTGTTTGTTCCGCCAGCGTCCTCGCACACTCATCCCATTCCTCAATAATGCTATGTTCGAACAGAGGTTTTAGAGAAAGCCCGCTTCTCTCTGCCAGTTCCACAAGCTGATGCATATAGCCTTCAGGACAATTCTCCGCACACAGCCTAAAGAAATTTTCCATCTCACACGGCATATTCTTATTCTCAGCATACAATGCCTTTTGAAGGCATACGTAAGTATTATCCGTATCCAGGCGGTAATACCCCTCCAAAATCGTATCTTTATGCTCTGGATGACCATATTTCCAATTATCCAGGTTCTTATATTGGAGCCGGACCTTATCCGTATCCTCCCACGGAATCCATGTAAGAATCTCCTTTATCTTTTTAGGCTCATTAAGCGATGAAGCAAACAGCAGACCCGCCACATAAGCTGACATGGCACGCTCCCGTGCTGTCTCAAAAGTAATCGTCCCGCCTACCTGGCGTTCGGCTTTTTCCGGATGCCTCTGCAGATACCGCATCTTTTCATGAAACCCACAGGAATGTTCCAACCCCTTTTTATATTCTTTAATCTCCCAGCATACCCCTGCAAGAATTGCGTGAAGATGCGCCTCACCCACCTCAAGAGTCCGTGGAGAATTTAATATGCGCTCCCCTTCTTTCAACGCCTCCTCCATCCTTCCTAATTCGACAAGCAGGACTGGAATGTGTACCTGCATCCACAGCTCATACATGTGGATTCTTTTCTCCTTCTCTGCAAGCCTCAGCCCCCGGCGGCAATATTCTAATGCATTTTCATTTTCATACCGGTTTCTGTATTCCTGTGTAATCTGCATATAGAGCTGGGCAGTCGGATTCTCTTCTGCCATCTCAAGCAGAAGCGGCAGATTCCTATCCGACTTCTGCACCGCTTTTCCTGCATATCCAAAATGATGAACATAGCTGTGCAGCCTCTTCTGTGGATCTGGCAGTGGGGACAGCTGTTCATGAATTGGATAAATAAATTTTGTCTCTGATGTCAGCTGGCACATACGCCCTACATGAGCATCTGTGTATTCTTTCCCACTTAAATTATGGTAATTACGCTGCACATATGTTGCAGACTTAAATCTGAGATATTCACCGCTCTTAAAAAACTCTATAATCTCATCCGTATTCTCAAACCACTCATCATCATCAATGTAAAGAAACCACTCTCCTCCGGCCCCTTTAAGACCAGTATTACGCGCTTTAGAAAAATCGTCACACCACGTAAACGGAATAATTGAAGATGTATATTTCTGTACTAATTCTGTTACCTTTGGATCCTTTCCCGTAGTGACAACGATTAATTCGCTATTTAACTCCCGAAGAAGCGGTGAGATAGACTCCAGACACTTCCCCAAAGTTTCCATCCGGTCTGATGCAAGAAGGGAAATCGAAAGCTGTATATTCATAGTATATTACTCCTTTTCTTGAACAATTTATAAAGGTCATTAAGCCAGGCAGCTTTACAATCTTTAAGAGAAAGAAATAGCCGCCACTATTCCCCGTAGTGACGGCTTGCCTATGTCAAAAGCATAGGTAAAAACACTAGTACAACCTTGCATTATTCACTGGTAATTATGCAAAGCTGTACTAGTTAAGGGGTAGAGCCGCTTGTATGGTTTTCCCTCTGTCTATAATATAGCACATCCATAAAGATGATTCAAGAATCTTTTTCGTTTCTCCATCCCCTTCGTATATTCATCCCATGTTTCAATCGAGATGTACCCCGATACGTGATAGAAATGATTTATTTGCCTGGATTGTTTATAATACCGGACATCCGAGGAAAATGCAGAGATTTTACTGAGAAGCAACGTGCAGTTTTCATTAGCTCCCACACTTTGGATTCCCAGGTATTTTCTCCGATGCAAAGGCAAATTTATATTTATATGGAAGAACATAGCAGTCCGCAGACGAAAGAAGCTCTTTTTTATATAAAATCCCTGCTTCTTCGCGTATGCTTCTGCAGTATTGTTCCAAAAGGCTGGTAAACCGTGTAGCTTCCGCAGACTCCTGTATGCTCTGCAGCTGCTTTTCCAGGAAACGCTGCTCCAGCCTGAGGGCACAGACCGGATAGTCTGCAAGCAGGGGACTGAGCTTCTGCAAAAAGTCCGGCATATCGGAAATGTCCAGGTTTTCCGCCAGCAGCTTCGTATATTCATCCCATGTTTCGATTGGTATGTGCTCTATTAACGGATTTAAGGAAAATCCGTTCCGTTTTGCCAGATCCACCAGCTGGTATACGAAAACGGACGGGCAGTTTCCTGCACAGATTCTGAAAAGATCCTCTGCTCCGGCCAGTCTTTGTTTTCTCTCGGCATATAATGCCTTCTGAAGCATTACATACACATTATCTGTCTGTATTTTGGAATAACCTTCCAGAATAGATTCTTTCAGCCCTGGATACGATTTCTTTAGCTGCTCCAGACTGTCATAGCGGGACTGGAGAATATCTTCCTCATCCCACGGGAGCCAGGTGAGGATTTCCTGCAGCCGGTCTGTGCTGTTCAGCTCTGCCGCGAAGAAAAGCCCTGCCATGTAGGCAGATACGGAATGTTCTTTTGCGGTTGTATATGAAACTGATACACTGGTTTGTTGTCCTGCTTTTTCCGGATGCTTCTCCAGGCAGTTCAGCGCGTCCCTCAGACAGCGGACATGGCTGAGCCCTTTTTCGTACTCTTTTATGTCCCAGCACAGGGAGGCGAGGATGCCGTGAAGATTCGCCCGTCCGACTTCCAGTACGCGAGAAGACCGCAGGAGCTGTTCCCCTTCCTCCAGCGCCTCTTTCTCTTTTCCGACAGCTGAGAGCATGAGGGGCAGGTGTACCTGCATCCAGAGCTCGCCTGGATGTTTTTTTTCTTCCCTTTCCGCAAGCCTTAACCCTTCACGGCAGTATTTTATGGCAGTGGGTTCGTCATCCACATAACGGTATTCCTGCGCCAGCTGCATGCAGCTGTGCACACATGGCTGCTGCGCGTGGTACTTGAGAAGAATTGAAATGTTCCTTTCGGATTTCGCTTTCATTTCCTCCGGGATCCTGTTCCTGGCATAGCCAAAGTGGTGGACATAACTTCCAAGGCATTTCCACGAATCCTGGAACGGATACAGGCACTCATGAACCGGGAACATAAACCTCGTGTCAGGCATCAGACGGCACATGCGGCTTACCTGGGCATCGTTGTAGGTTCTTCCTTCCAGATCCGTATAATTGCGTACTATATATGTTGCAGACTGGAAATTGAGGTATTCCCCGCTTTGGAAGAATTGGATGATCTCCGTGGTGTCCTCAAACCATTCGTCATCATCCAGGTAGAGGAACCATTCGCCTTCTGCTTCCCTAAGTCCTGCGTTTCTTGCCTCTGCAAAGTCATCACACCAGGTGAACGGAATGATGTGGGAGGTGTACTGTCCGGCAATTTCCCGGACTGCAGGGTCTTTTCCCGTGAGGACAAGGATCAGTTCGCTGTTCAGATTCTGGAGGATGGGGGTGATGGAATTAAGGCATTTTTCCAGGGTGTCCATGCGGTCAGAGACAAGAATGGAGATGGTGAGCTGTGGTTTCATAAGATGGCGCTCCTTTTCTTTTATGGTGTAAGGGTCAGAAGGTATTCTGACATCTCTAAGATTGCTTTTTTATATGCATACAGAAAAAGGCTCCTTTCGAAAAAGAAGCCTTTTTCCTATGAAAATCCACTAAATTACTGAAGTAACTGAAGAACTCCCTGCGGTACCTGGTTAGCCTGAGCAAGCATAGCCTGAGCGGACTGAACAAGAATGTTATTCTTGGTGTAAGCCATCATCTCTTTCGCCATGTCTACGTCACGGATCCGGGACTCAGCAGCTGTGATGTTCTCTGTCTGAACACTTAAGTTGTTAATGGTGTGATCCAGACGGTTCTGCATAGCACCGAAGTCGGAACGCATGGATGATACCATATCAATAGCAGCCTGTGCAACAGAAATTGCATGTCTTGCGCTGTCTGCCTTTGTTAAATCAATGTTCTTAATAGTTACTGCATTTGAGCCCGTGCCAGCTGTATTTGTAAATCCTGTTGTTCCTAATGTCTTTACAAACGTTGTCGAATTTGTACTATGAAGTCCCAGAGATGAAGAATTCATCTGCTGGAATGTTACTTTCAGCTGGTTAGCTTTCTCGTGTGAATCACCTACATGAAGAGTAATTTTCTGTGATGTTGCGCCAGCTTTAAAGCCAGAGAACAATTTTGTGCCGTTAAAATTAGCAGTATCACTAATTCTGTCAATTTCCTCATTCAGACGAAGAATCTCTTTCTGCATTTCCTGACGGTTAGCAGTAGAGTATGTTCCGTTGGCAGACTGTGTAGCCAGTTCAACCATACGATTCAGCATGGAGTGAACCTCTGTCAAAGCACCCTCAGCTGTCTGTACAAGAGAGATACCATCGTTAGCATTCTTCTGAGCTGTCTCAAGACCTGTGATCTGAGCACGCATCTTTTCAGAAATAGCTAATCCGGCAGCGTCGTCACCAGCGCGGTTAATTCTGTAACCAGATGATAATTTCTCCAGGCTCTTGCCTACTGCAGAGTTGTTGTTCGTCAAATTTCTGTGCGCATTTAATGCGGTAATATTATGTTGAATTCTCATGATTTTTCCTCCTTGAAATTTGCTTCGGGAATTCCTTTTCCCTGCATAATTATAAGTTTTCTTAAACGAAAAGAAGCATTTCCGAATCTATTATAAATGCACCCTCGGACACGCCGGCGATCTGTCCAGTAAAGTACACTTAAACGCATAAAAGGTGTTGCTCTTAACAGCAACACCTTCAAAATTATTGGCAGGAAATTATAGATTGCCTGCCATTTTTAGGATATAATGTAAAGTAAAGATATCTTTTCGAAAGGGGAGCGGTAATATGGCAAGAACAGTGGGAATTGGGATTCAGGATTTTGAAAAGTTGATCACGAAAGACGCTTTTTATGTAGACAAGACGTTATTTGTTAAGGAATGGTGGGAAAACGAAGATGATGTAACGCTGATTACCCGCCCGCGCCGTTTTGGGAAGACGCTTACTATGGACATGGCGGAGAAATTCTTTTCTGTAAAGTATGCGGACAGGGAGGACTTGTTTGAAGGGCTTGCCATCTGGCAGGAGGAAAAGTACCGCAGTCTTCAGGGAACATATCCGGTTATATTCTTAAGTTTTGCATCTGTAAAAGAGACAGGCTTTCTAAATGCAAGGAAAAAAATATGCCAGATCATAACAAACCTGTATAACAAGTTTGATTTTGTTTTGGAAACAGATTTATTGAATGAAAATGAAAAAGATATGTACAGGAAGGTATCTGCTGATATGGAGGATTACATTGCCTCTGATTCTATAAAGAATTTGTCCGATTATCTGATGCGCTACTATGGAAAGAAGGTAATTATTTTATTGGATGAATATGATACACCCATGCAGGAGGCGTATCTAAACGGATATTGGGATGAATCAGTGTCATTTATTAAAAATCTGTTTAATGCGTCTTTCAAAGACAACCCCTATTTGGGACGTGCTATTATGACTGGCATTACGAGAATCAGTAAGGAATCTGTTTTTTCGGATTTGAACAATCTCGAGGTGGTTACAGCTACTTCGGGAAAATATCAGGATAAATTTGGCTTCACCCAGCAGGAAGTATCAGATGCGCTTAAGGAGTATGGATTGTCGGAAAAGGAGAATGATGTAAGAGACTGGTATGACGGATTTATATTTGGAAAGCAGACTGATATCTATAATCCATGGTCGATTATTAATTACCTGGATAAGAGGGCATTTTCCACGTACTGGGCGAATACTAGCAGCAATAGTCTGGCGGGGAAACTGATTCGGGAAGGGAACCAAGATGTTAAGATGATTATGGAGGATCTGCTGGAAGGAAAGAGTCTTTGTGCGGAAATAGATGAGCAGATTATTTTTAACCATCTGGATGAAGACGAGAATGCTGTCTGGAGCCTGTTTCTTGCAAGCGGCTATCTCAAAGCAGAGAGGTACAGAATGGATGAGGATTGGGGGAGCATGGAGTATGAGCTGTCTCTGACAAATAAAGAAGTCCGCATTATGTTTCGTAATATGATAAAAGGGTGGTTCCGGAGATCTAAATATGCGTATAATGAATTTGTGAAGGCGCTGCTGCAGGGTGACAGGAAGAGTATGAATGTTTATATGAATAAGGTGGCGCTCCAGACAATCAGCTATTTTGATACAGGGAAAAAGCCGTCTGAAACGGCAGAGCCGGAAAAGTTTTATCATGGTTTTGTGCTCGGCCTGATTGTGGAGTTGGCAGACCGTTATACAGTGACCTCGAACCGGGAGAGCGGATATGGCCGGTATGATGTGGTGTTGGAGCCGCTTCATAAAGAAGAGGATGATGCAGTGATTCTAGAGTTTAAGGTGTATGATGAGGAGGACGAAGAGACGTTACAGGATACGGTACAGTCTGCTTTGGCTCAAATAGAGGAGAAACAGTATGGGTTGGCGCTCACGGCGAAAGGGATTGCACCGGAGCGGATTCGAAAGTATGGGTTTGCATTTGAGGGGAAGAAGGTTTTGATTGGATAGAAGAGACAAATGTAACAGACCGAAAGCAGGAAAGTGAATAAGACAATCTGTATTGGGGACGGGGCATTTTAAAAAATGCCCCGTCCAACCTTATTCATATAAGCATTCATTTTTGGTATCGGCATTTCCTTCGCGAATTAGTTTGCCAACAAGGCTGTACTAACATACCTCCCATCTGCTGTTCCTGCTGCTTTGTAATCATTTGTTCAAAATTCTGATGACCGATCCCTATGGTTCCTGGCATGTCAGCGCCTTCTTTTTGATCGAACGATTCTTCATTGCTGTACCAAAATGCGGAATTATCTCCTAATAATTTATCATATAATTTGAAATTAAAAAATGATACTTTTCTGTTTTCTGTGAATTGACAGAAAATTGGCGATATATTTTATATTATAGAAAGTGTATCATAAAGAGAATCAGTTGGCAAGCCGCTGTGTAGCAGCTCAGCTTGGTACAATATAAAAAATATTAACGAGGAGGTACGGCATGAATACGAACGTATACGGTTACATCAGAGTTTCTACGAGGGATCAGAATATTGAAAGACAGATGCTCTCTCTTCTTGAAGATGAAGTAGAGCGGAAAAACATTTATGTTGATATGCAGAGCGGAAAGGATTTCCAACGGCCAGCCTATAAAAAAATGATAAGGCGTGTTCGTGAAGGTGACTTAATTGTTGTAAAAAGTATTGACCGGCTTGGACGTAATTATCAGGAAATCATGGAGCAATGGCGCATTATTACAAAGGAAAAGAAAGCTGACATCCGTATTCAGGATATGCCGTTGCTGGATACAACGAAAACAAAAGATCTGTTGGGGACTTTTATAAGTGATGTTGTTCTGCAGCTTCTCTCCTTTGTGGCAGAAAATGAACGGGATAATATCCGGCAGCGTCAGGCAGAAGGTATAGCTGCTGCAAAAGCAAAGGGAGTCAGATTTGGAAAGCCTATGATCCCATTGCCGGAAAATTTTCATGAGCTGTATCAGGAGTGGCAAGAATCACGAATATCTGTCGAGGAGCTCGCACGTATCTGCAATATGGGAAGGAGCACAATCTATAGACGCATCAATGAATACAGGAATTTTTTGAACCAGAATATTGAGGAAAAAAATAAAAATGGAAAAAAATAAAATTTTTTCAAAAAAACTATTAAGTTATTTTGATATTGTACGATATTATAAACGTCAAGAAGTTTTCAAGGTAATCCAAATAGGTGTACTTTACTGGACAGATCGCCGGCGTGTCCGAAGGTGTATTTATAATGGATTCGGAAATGCTTCTTTTCGATTAAGAAAACTTATAATTATGCAGGGAAAAGGAATTCCCGAAGCAATTTTCAAGGAGGAAAAATCATGAGAATTCAACATAATATTACCGCATTAAATGCACACAGAAATTTGACGAACAACAACTCTGCAGTAGGCAAGAGCCTGGAGAAATTATCATCTGGTTACAGAATTAACCGCGCTGGTGACGACGCTGCCGGATTAGCTATTTCTGAAAAGATGCGTGCTCAGATCACAGGTCTTGAGACAGCTCAGAAGAATGCTAATGATGGTATCTCTCTTGTACAGACAGCTGAGGGCGCTTTGACAGAGGTTCACTCCATGCTGAATCGTATGGTTGAACTGGCTACACAGTCTGCCAACGGAACATACTCTACTGCTAACCGTCAGGAAATGCAGAAAGAGATTCTTCGTCTGAATGAGGAAATTGACAGAATTAGTGATACTGCTAATTTTAATGGCACAAAATTGTTCTCTGGCTTTAAAGGTAACGCAACATCACAGAAAATTACTCTTCATGTAGGTGATTCGCACGAGACAGCTAACCAGCTGAAAGTAACATTCCAGCAGATGAATTCTTCATCTCTGGGACTTCATAGTACAGATTCGACAACGTTTGTAAAGACATTGGGAACAGGAACCTTTACAGTTGGTAATGATACAAAGGGAGCAAATGCAGTAACTATTAAGAATATCGATTTAACAAAGGCAGACAGCGCAAGACATGCAATTTCTGTTGCACAGGCTGCTATTGATATGGTATCATCCATGCGTTCCGACTTCGGTGCTATGCAGAACCGTCTGGATCACACCATTAACAACTTAAGTGTTCAGACAGAGAACATCACAGCTGCTGAGTCCCGTATCCGTGACGTAGACATGGCGAAAGAGATGATGGCTTACACCAAGAATAACATTCTTGTTCAGTCCGCTCAGGCTATGCTTGCTCAGGCTAACCAGGTACCGCAGGGAGTTCTTCAGTTACTTCAGTAATTTAGTGGATTTTCATAGGAAAAAGGCTTCTTTTTCGAAAGGAGCCTTTTTCTGTATGCATATAAAAAAGCAATCTTAGAGATGTCAGAATACCTTCTGACCCTTACACCATAAAAGAAAAGGAGCGCCATCTTATGAAACCACAGCTCACCATCTCCATTCTTGTCTCTGACCGCATGGACACCCTGGAAAAATGCCTTAATTCCATCACCCCCATCCTCCAGAATCTGAACAGCGAACTGATCCTTGTCCTCACGGGAAAAGACCCTGCAGTCCGGGAAATTGCCAGACAGTACACCTCCCACATCATTCCATTCACCTGGTGTGATGACTTTGCAGAGGCAAGAAACGCAGGACTTAGGAAAGCAGAAGGCGAATGGTTCCTCTACCTGGATGATGACGAATGGTTTGAGGACACCACGGAGATCATCCAATTCTTCCAAAGCGGGGAATACCTAAATTTCCAGTCTGCAACATATATAGTACGCAATTATACGGATCTGGAAGGAAGAACCTACAACGATGCCCAGGTAAGCCGCATGTGCCGTCTGACGCCTGACACGAGGTTTATGTTCCCGGTTCATGAGTGCCTGTATCCGTTCCAGGATTCGTGGAAATGCCTTGGAAGTTATGTCCATCACTTTGGCTATGCCAGGAACAGGATCCCGGAGGAAATGAAAGCGAAATCCGAAAGGAACATTTCAATTCTTCTCAAGTACCACGCGCAGCAGCCATGTGTGCACAGCTGCATGCAGCTGGCACAGGAATACCGTTATGTGGATGACGAACCCACTGCCATAGAATACTGCCGTGAAGGGTTAAGGCTTGCGGAAAGGGAAGAAAAAAAACATCCAGGCGAGCTCTGGATGCAGGTACATCTGCCCCTCATGCTCTCAGCTGTCGGAAAAGAGAAAGAGGCGCTGGAGGAAGGGGAACAGCTCCTGCGGTCTCCTCGCGTACTGGAAGTCGGACGGGCGAATCTTCACGGCATCCTTGCCTCCCTGTGCTGGGACATAAAAGAGTACGAAAAAGGGCTCCGACATGTCCGCTGTCTGAGGGACGCGCTGAACTGCCTGGAGAAACATCCGAAAAAAGCAGGACAACAAACCAGTGTATCAGTTTCATATACAACCGCAAAAGAGCATTCCGTATCTGCCTACATGGCAGGGCTTTTCTTCGCAGCAGAGATGAACAGCACAGACCGGCTGCAGGAAATCCTCACCTGGCTCCCATGGGATGAGGAAGATATTCTCCAGTCCCGCTATGACAGTCTGGAGCAGCTAAAGAAATCGTATCCAGGGCTGAAAGAATCTATTCTGGAAGGTTATTCCAAAATACAGACAGATAATGTGTATGTAATGCTTCAGAAGGCATTATATGCCGAGAGAAAACAAAGACTGGCCGAAGCAGAGGAGCTTTTCAGAATCTGTGCAGGAAACTGCCCGTCCGTTTTCGTATACCAGCTGGTGGATCTGGCAAAACGGAACGGATTTTCCTTAAATCCGTTAATAGAGCACATACCAATCGAAACATGGGATGAATATACGAAGCTGCTGGCGGAAAATCTGGACATTACCGATATGCCGGACTTCCTGCAGAGGGTCAGCCCCCTGCTTGCAGACTATCCGGTCTGTGCCCTCAGGATGGAGCAGCGTTTCCTGGAAAAGCAGCTGCAGAGCATACAGGAGTCTGCGGAATCTACACGGTTTACCAGCCTTTTGGAACAATACTGCAGAAGCATACGCGAAGAAGCAGGGATTTTATATAAAAAAGAGCTTCTTTCGTCTGCGGACTGCTATGTTCTTCCATATAAATATAGATTTTCCTTTGCAGCAGAGAAAATACTGGAGAACCCTGAATGCGGGATCCACAAGGATTACAGGCTGTTTCTCAGAAAAGTCCGTTGTATCTTTCCGCAGATGTCCGGTATTATAACGTATTTAAGTAAATAAATTATAGGGAGGAAGTCTGTGACACATTTACTCTACACTTTCTCCCGATCCCAGCCGCCAGTCCTTATCGTCCGCATAAATTCCTGGGACATTTCCTGATTAGGAATCAGAATCTCCTGTCTTCCTTTGTATGAAATGACGCTTTATTCATTACCCGATTAAGACTTTCTTCCCCTCAAACGCAAATCCATACTTCCGGATCCGCTCCGGCAGGATCCCCTTCGCCTTAAGCGCTGCCGCATACTGCTTCTCCTTGATCTGCGCCAGGGCAGACTGCACGGTATCCTGTAGTGATTCCTCCTCCTCCCCATCATATACCTTAAACTCCAGAATCATCGCATCATCCTCTTTCTGAAGCGGCTCCAGCACCACATCATACCGCCCATACCCACTTTCCCGGTTCGAAATCACCGTATACCGATCCCCCAGCTCTACAATTAATCCCAACACAAAGCCATGGTAAAAGCGCTCCGGCTCTGATGCTTCAGACGGCTTTTTCCCCGTATCAAAATAGCTAATTGTCTCAAGGGCCACCTTATTCATATAGACATTCATTCCCTTTACATCACCCCTCAAGAGAGCCTTTATAAAATCATTATATTCCGGCACAGATTCCGCAAACCAGTCCTCTATCATCTGCTCGAACATCATATGGACTTCCCGGTTTGTCAGTATAAGGTCATATCCGTTCCTTCCCCTACGCTCATTCGGGAAAAATCTCTTCACCCGGAGATAACCGCTGGCAAGAAACAGGCTCCAAATCGCACTTTCTCTGGTATCAAGCTGGTTAAATACAATCTGTTCATCCAGATATGTATGCAGCGCGCCTCCCAACAGTAAATCTTCCATAATCATTTTCACATTCCGGTTTCCTTCCCGAATCAGTTTTCCCACCAGACTATTACTGCTAGTATTCGCCCAGTACGCGGAGAATGCCCTCTTATCCAGGTAATTAATAATCGACCATGGATTATAGATATCAGACTGCTTTCCAAATGTAAATCCATCATACCAGTCTCTTACATCATACTCCTTTTCCGACAATCCATACTCCTTAAGCGCATCTGATACTTCCTGCTGGGTGAAGCCAAATTTATCCTGATATTTTTCCGAAGTAGCTGTAACCACCTCGAGATTGTTCAAATCCGAAAAAACAGATTCCTTACTGATTCTCGTAATGCCAGTCATAATAGCACGTCCCAAATAGGGGTTGTCTTTGAAAGACGCATTAAACAGATTTTTAATAAATGACACTGATTCATCCCAATATCCGTTTAGATACGCCTCCTGCATGGGTGTATCATATTCATCCAATAAAATAATTACCTTCTTTCCATAGTAGCGCATCAGATAATCGGACAAATTCTTTATAGAATCAGAGGCAATGTAATCCTCCATATCAGCAGATACCTTCCTGTACATATCTTTTTCATTTTCATTCAATAAATCTGTTTCCAAAACAAAATCAAACTTGTTATACAGGTTTGTTATGATCTGGCATATTTTTTTTCTTGCATTTAGAAAGCCTGTCTCTTTTACAGATGCAAAACTTAAGAATATAACCGGATATGTTCCCTGAAGACTGCGGTACTTTTCCTCCTGCCAGATGGCAAGCCCTTCAAACAAGTCCTCCCTGTCCGCATACTTTACAGAAAAGAATTTCTCCGCCATGTCCATAGTAAGCGTCTTCCCAAAACGGCGCGGGCGGGTAATCAGCGTTACATCATCTTCGCTTTCCCACCATTCCTTAACAAATAACGTCTTGTCTACATAAAAAGCGTCTTTCGTGATCAACTTTTCAAAATCCTGAATCCCAATTCCCACTGTTCTTGCCATATTACCGCTCCCCCTTTCGAAAAGATATCTTTACTTTATATTATACTCTAAAAATGGCAGGTAATCTATAATTTCCTGCCAATAAAAAGTTACTATTCACGGCCCGTAAGGCCGCTCATAGTAACGCATCCGCGCCATTAAACCCAAATTCCTCCTACCGATTATACTCAATGTATGCTATACTACTAGAAGGGTAAATCTATCACCTGACAAAATCTAAGAGGCGTCAGAATTTTTATCATCTATACGCGACGCCCTCTGGACTGGAGTATATATATGAGAATCGTACTATTTTATACAGATACAGAATCCTTCAACTTTTTCACAGACCAGTTGGAACACGAATTAAGAATCCGCGGCCACGAGACCTTTATCTGGAATCTGCTCAATCCGCCTGCCGAAGATCCCCATTCCAGTGCAAACTTTATGACCTTTGTTTCCACGAAGGTGGACGCAGCAATCTGCTTTGACGGAATGTGTATCCGGAATGACACACTGATTGGAATCTGGGATGCGTGGGGAACAGTTGTCATTGACATTCTGATGGATCCGCCGCTTCGTTTCCACTCATTACTGACCAAACATCCAAAAAACTACCGGCTGTTCTGCTGCGATTATGACCATGTAGAATACGTAAAACGATATTTCAGTGACAGCGTCCCCTATGTTGCCTTTATGCCCCATGTCGGCGCTGTGCCTGATCAAGAAGCGCCTTTCATTCCATACGCTGACCGGAAATATGATATCCTGTTTTCATCTACCTACTACTCCCCTGAAAGTAAGCTTGCGGAGATGGAACAGGCACTTTCAGGAAACACGGAGCTACAGAGTTTTTACCACCTCATGTTCCGCAATCTTGTTGAGGACAGCAGCCTGACAACGGAGCAGGCGCTGTTCCTTACCATGCAGCAGATGGGATGGAGTGTTCCTGTTGATACATTGAAAACGCTCTTCCTCTGTTCAGAATATGTAGACTGGGCCATCCGAATGTACCAACGCGGACAGGTGGTATCGATTCTTGCGGAATCCGGACTAGACCTCTATCTGCTGGGCCGGGGCTGGGAAAACCACAGCTCTGCAAAATATCCGAACGTTCACCGGATCGATGACCGTGTACCCTACGCACAGACACTTACCGCCATGGCGGATGCAAAGATTAACCTAAATGTATTTCCATGGTTTAAGGCCGGGACGCACGACAGGATTTTCAATACACTGCTCCAGCATTCCCTGCCGCTTACTGACTCAAGCCGGTGGGTTGACATGAATTTTAAAGACGGGCAGGATATCGTATTATATGACCTGAAACACCTGGAGCATCTCCCGGATATTGCAGAACAGATGTTAAAAGATTCTGCACGGGCAGAACAGATTATACAGAATGGATTTGAAAAGGTGCGTCAGAATTTCACATGGAGTAATTGCGCTGATTGGATCCTCTCCAGTTATTCAGAAAAGGCTTCTTTTTAAAAGAAGCCTTTTCTCTTACTTTACTAATTCAAACCTGTACTGCTGATCAACATCTAGATACTTTACATGTTCAACTTCCGAAGCAAACATTTCATATGGTCTTATATATGTATTATGATTACCATACAGTATTACCGTTCACTTGGCGAAGCCTGAACCGCCATCACCTTCACATAATCTTCCGATTTATCCCGCATAATATGTAGTCCCTCTTCCAGCCCATCAAGTGAATTTCTATGAGTAATAAGCCCCTCCGGCATGACAAGCTTCTTCGATAGCTTCTCCAGCACATAATGCCAGTCATCCTCCGGCTCGTGTGTAAATGAAGAATTCCACGTTCCAAGCACTGTCAGCTGATTTCTAAGAATCTTCCAGTATACATTCTTTTCCAGAGCCATATCTGAATAAGGATTCCCCACCAGCATCACTTTTCCGGCAGGAGACACTCCCTGCACTGCCTGAATCAGTGTCTCATTTCTTCCCACACACTCAAAAAAAACATCCACACCTTCTCCGCCGGTACGCTTCATAAGCCATTCTCCCGCATCCTGCTGCCTGCAGTCACAATAACTCTCCTCCGTGAATCCCATTTCCAGTATAGACTGCCTCTGCGGCTCTTTATTTCCGATTACAGAAATGTCCCTGACCCCTGCTTCCCTTAAAAACATCATAAGCAGCAGCCCTATCGTCCCAAGTCCGCACACCGCCACCCTGTCGCCTGCTGCCGGTGCAGCACGTCTCATGGAATGGACTGCCACCGCCATGGGTTCCAACATAGCAGCCGCCTCATAAGACACATGTTCAGGGAGGCAGATCAGATTATCCTCCGGAACCAAGGCATATTCTGCAAAACCTCCGTCCTGCCTGGAACCGAGATAGCTGTAACTACGGCACATTTCATATTTCTTCTTCCTGCAGGGAGCACATTTCCCACAGGGAATGAGTGGGAAAACGCCCACTCTCTTTCCCTTCCAGGATGGGTCGGCCAAAGTACCCGTCTCTGCCACCATGCCCGAAAACTCATGTCCTGGAATCAGTGGATATGAATATGTCCCATTCTGGTAGATTCTTGGTATATCCGAGCCGCAGATTCCCGCAGCCTTTACCTCTACAAGAACCTCCCGTTCGCCTGGCTGTGGTTTTTCCACTTCCTCCAGGCGGATATCATCAATTCCATGCAGCACCCATGCCTTCATATACCTTCCATCCTTCCTGATCCATACAGGTTAAAAATGTCGCTCTGTCCACAATAACCTATATGGTTCCTCACATCGTCTCTTCTACCGCTTTCCGGAACCTCTTCAGATCTTCCTTCGTTGTAATCTTAAAATTCCCCTCATCCCCGGGAATCATGGCAATACAGAGTCCCGCCATAACAGCAGGTTCCGTGGATCCATTGACTTTCAAAATCTTATCCGGAAGAAGCGCCCTGTTCGCCTCATAATATTTTCCCAGACAAAACACCTCCGGAGCCTGACCCGCATAGATCTCGCTCCGGTTCAGAAGAGAGTCAATGGATCTCCCGTCCCTGCTCAAGTAAACCGTATCCTTCATCGGAAGCACCGGAAGCACCCCGTCATAGCCGCAGATTCCGTCCAGGCAGTCCGTAATCTGCCTGTCAGAGAGCATCGGCCTTGCTGCATCATGAATAAAGACACAATCCTCCTCATCCGCATAATTCAGAATATCCTCCAGGCCATGCAGAATAGAAAGCTGCCTGTTTTTACCCGGACTTGAAAATCCCCGGAACTTCCCTCTAGCCCCGGCTTCCTCCACCCATTTTTCAATCTTTTCCTCCCAGACGGGCTCAGCCACAATCTGAATGCCATCAATTCTTTCATGTGCCGCCAGACACCCTATACTGTAAGAAATAACAGGCCTGCCGCCTGCCTCCATATACTGCTTCGGAATGTCCGACCCCAGCCTTGTTCCTGTGCCGCCGGACAAAAGCAGTGCAATATTTTTAACTGTGCCCATATTAAGAAACCCTGCCTTATGTATATCTCTGTGTATACCTCTGTATTATGAATCACACTGTGTCAGCCTGAATACCCCGGATATGTCAGAATCAGATATGCCAGAATCATCAAAACTGGAAATTCCGGATCTTCTGCAGGGTCTCCCCATACGGTTTCTCCTTACCAAACAGAAGTGTCGTTCCAAGCACAAATCCCCGCACCCCTTTTGGTGCAAACTCTATGATCTTATCCGCGCTGCAGGCCCCGTCCCAGTAGAGTTCAAAATCCATGTCCTCCTTCAATGACAGAAGCTTCGTAATCTTCTTTCCAACATATGGAAGGTACATCTGCCCCGCATTACCCGGATTCACCGACATAACAAGCACTTTCTTGACAATCCGGAGCATCTCCATCACCGTCTCCACACTCGTTCCAGGGTTAATGGCAATACCGGGAATCATCCCCGCATTAATAATGCTCAGAAGCGTCGTAGACGGATGATATTCTGCCTCTGGATGGATATACACAGTATCGCCCTTCCTGAGATTTGCCAAAAATAAATCAATCCGGTTATTCGGATGCTCAATCATCAAGTGTATATCCAGCGGCTTCGGCGACACGGACGCAATATACCTCATATCATTTAAAGACATGGCAAAATTCGGCACATACCGCCCATCCATAATATCTATATGAAAGGAATCAATTCCCCCTTCCGCAAGTTCCCTTACTTCCCGTTCCAAGTTGCCAAAATCGGCACACATCATAGATGCTGTCAATTCAAAATTCATCTTTGTCAATTCCTCATTTCCCCATTATATAAGAGTTTTATTTTTTTGTACAATTAATTGTATTCTACCATTACACATTTTGTCAACCAGTTAGGCACTGTAATTTAATTAATGCCACGGATTGGTTACTATTCACGGACTAACGGTTCGCTCATAGTAACGCATCCAACCCATTTAAAAGTCGTCTTCAGCGAGGGGCTGGATGTCGGAAACCACCACTTTATCGGCTCGGATGCCGTGCAGCGGAGTGCACTGCCCCATGAATAGTAACCAAGATTGCGCAGGATTGATTTCCATGCGCAAGGCGGAGGAAGAAGCCGTACCGGGTGAGTATAACTTAAATCACTGCTTCAATCAGTACCTTATCCCCAAGGATAACTTTTTTTTACTCCCATCTGCTTATTTTTATTAAAATTTAAGCTGATAAAATATCCTCTCTTCAGATGGTATGCATTCAGATAGTCAGCAAGCTGTTCCCTTCCTCTCTTATCATATCCGGCTCCTCGCCAGATCTTTAATTCTACAATATACTGCCTGCCCCTGTAATCAATGATCAGATCCGTCCTCCTGTTTGTCCGCGTTCTTGCTTCTATATAATAATTCCCGGTTCCATTGATAATCGGTTTCATATAAAGCAGGAAAATGCAGCGTCCATTATCTTCCAAGAACTTCTCATTACAATCACCAAAAAATTCTGTATAATGCATAGCAAACTTCTGAATCACCAGATCCATATCCAGGTATCCTCCGGTGATAAACTGGTTCTTGACATCCTGTGCAGCCTGCGAGATCTACATACACCGGGATTCCTCTGCAAGAAATCCGTTATAGAGACGCATCTCGAAGAGCCGGTTCGACACTTCGGCCGTTCCATTTACTATTGTAATAAAACCAAACATCATGGCTGTCCGGAGCGCAACATCTCCCGGCACATATTCTATCATCTTCCCCTGCAGCAGTAAATTCTTTAGCATTTCCTTTAACTTCGGAAAATCAATTAATTTATTATCCAGTGATTCAAACAAAGTATTTTCTTCTGCCAGCAGGCTTCGAACCGCGGCCTGAAAGCCTTCCTTTGTCCATACATCCTTCTTATTTGGAAATTCCAGACTTCCCCCAACCTTCTCATCCATCAGTTTGCAGAGCCTGGAGACAAGAAACGGATAACCCGACATGTATTCATAAAGCAGTGATGCTAATTCTCGGACCTCCATGCCTGTTCTGTGATCCTTTTCATATTCCTCCAGCATTCCGGCAATCCCTGATTCCGGCAGACTCATATCCACATCAAAATCCGCTGCAATATTCCACGGACTGTTTGTCTTATGGTCATCCTCTGTTCTGATTTTCAGCTTTAAATTCTTAATATCATAAACCCCGGCCAGTATCACAGACCAAAATGCAGGCTCTGATTTCCTTGTCAGATACTTACGCCTGAGCAGTCCTAAAAAATCAAGAAATATTTTCCGTGCGCCCGCCTGGTCAACCTCATCAATCATTAGGACAACCGGTTTTTGCGACTGAATACACAACTCTGAAATCAGATCTGACAGATCCTCCAAATCCATCGTCCCAGATCTCCGGCTATTTAACTCATCTCTAAAAGAGCTAGAAATTCCTGTTACTTCATTATAAGACAGGTATCTGGATAAAAGACGGCTGAATCTCTTGCAGAACGAATCTGCCGTCTTATAGGTTTCATCCTCCATACCTTCAAAACTAAGCAGAAATACCGCATATTGTCCTGACAGCTTTTCTGCTAACATATGAAGCATAGTTGTCTTACCATATTGCCTTGCCCTGTTGATGACAAAATATTCCCCTCTGTCAACCAGCTTCTTCGTCTCCTCAAGGCTCCCTTCCATATTTACCATATAATGCTCTTCCGGGTAGCATAACCCTGTAGTATTAAAGCGTTTTTTCATATATGCTCCTCACATCGCCCTTTCAGCATACCCAAAACTATCATTTGTCAGCAATAACTCATTATATTTATCCATCAGTTCCTTATTCGGAATAAAAACTTCTCCATTTTCATAAGTCAAAAGCCCATATACCACCATGGCAGAATATATCTGATTCTTTGTCCTGAGCTCTGTTCCTGTAGCGGAATATCCCTGCAGCAAAATTGGAATCCTCTCTCCTGCTGCCATTAATGCCAGTTCATCCTGCACAGCCTCAATATTATAAAATGAATCTCTCCCCTGTTTTCTCAAATATCAACTGCAAAATATCCTCGACTGCTTTTGATGAAGACAGAGCTAATGATGAATACCCCTGTGCCAACTCTTCTTTCAAACCAGTTTGAATACAGCTTATATACACCCGGTAAGAATCACAGCTTTCAGACATTCTGCTGACCATTACACTTTTCCCAAAACGACGCGGTCTTGTAATGCAAAAATAACGATTTTTCTTTCCAATAGCAGGCAGAAACTCCGCAATCAGATCTGATTTCTCAACAAAATATACCTCTGAAACAATCCCGCTATAATCTGTATAAGGCACTTTGTTATTAAAAAACATCCCCATAATGCACACTCCTAAAGTATCTGACTAATAAAAACAGCTCTTGCTGTTTATAGTATAACAATTCCGGGCTGTTGATTCAATGTTAATCTTTCCACTAAAAACGAGGGAGTGAACCATATGCCGACACAAGGGGAGAGAATTAAAGAGCTTGCCGAGAAACAAGAACGTCAGTTAATCATAGATGATTTATTCAAGATTCTAACAATGGAGCAACTAAAGGAATATGTAGAAAAACTCCGTGAAAAAAACGAAAAATAATGTATTGCTGAAGTAGGAGTTATCGAAGACGATAGCCCCTACTTTTCAACTATTTTGTCTCAAATCAACTCTTTTATATTTGTCATTCTATTAAAGAATGGATCCTCAACAATAAGAGAAAGGAAATCCTCATCCTTAATTTCCAAATTATGTATAAGGCCCAGCATTATTTCATCCAACCTTTTACTCTGACTTTCCACTCCTTTTGGCAATAATTCCAGATATCTGCGGAAATAACCCAAAATTCCCTCCTGTATACGCTGAATGCAACAAATATCCTCTTCACTTCTGGTCTCTCCCGCATATAACGGTTCTCCGGTATGGTCAAATCCACACACCGATGGATACGGCGCCGTTAAGATTGTCTCCAACACGTAATAGTTATCGTAGATACTGTTACTCTCTGCCTCATCTATTTTGTAAAACGAATCTATATCCAATCCCTTATCACTCATAAAATCTGGTTCGAGGCGTAAAAAATAAAGGCCCTTCATTTGACTGGAGATAAGCCTTTGTACATACATCTGTATTGTCCCTTTTGCCACAAAATCAAAAAAAACAATATCTCCTTCTTTCATACTTAAATGCCCTATGTATGCACTATACTTTCTACGTTCTTCTGCCGCACGCCTCAATATCCTGTCTCTATAGGCAAATAGTCCCAATTTCTCATCACATCTATTTGCCCCGATTTCCAATCCAAATCGAACCTTTAAGCTCTCTTCTAACGTTCCACTGAACTTCATACTATCAATATAGGCAATATCCGCATCATTCATCATCCCTGTCCTAATCGCCACTGTCCGCGAGGTCTGAAAATATATGGTGTCTGCCTCTTCTTCCAACATTCGGTACAACTTTTGCGGAAGATACCCGTCTCTTGCACCAAACCAGATATTTTTGATCCCATGCTGGCGTACACGCCCCCGAAACCAAAACATAAAGTCCGTAATCATAGGCGCACAAATCAGATAGCCAATATCATAGGCATCCCTTATTTCTATCCGTCGCTCTTCCGTCTCAAACTGAAATGGATCATTGAACAGACGTGCTGTAAACAATCCAACCTTCAGGCGTTCCGTAAGACTTCCCATATATTCTTCCATTCCCATACTGCCAACCGTATCCAGCAGTTCCTCTCCGCTGAAAATATGATAAATATCCATGCCCTCTTTTTTCGCCATCTCCATATCCGCTATAAGGTCATCACCGATATGTAAGCATTTTCTTTCCCCTGCACTGTCCTTCAGCCTGCTGAAAAGTCCTTGGGTCTTCCCCATCCGGCACTCACAGGATACTAAAAGTCCCGCATATCCGACCAAGTGGTATTTGTCTAAGATTTCCCGTATCTGCTCCTGCCGATAATAAGTATCTGTCACGATATAAACCGCTTTTTGCTGCCGGAGACAATATTCATAAACCTCACATACCGCCTTTCTCGCTACAATGGTTCCAAAGTCAAGCTTCCACTCCAACTGCGCAAGCTCTGAAGCCGAAATGGATATATTTCCTGCCCTGTCCAAAATATCCTCATACAGTTCTTCAAGTGTCGGCGCCCCGTACTTCGACAGACGCTTCTCCGCCCCTATACGCTTACTCGCAAAGTTATTAATATGGATGCCTTTCTTCTCCAGTGTTGCTTCCAGCAATTTTATGACATCCGTTGACGACAACACTTCCCGCATGATAAGCGTGTCAAAAAGATCAAAGCTTACCACCTCTGCCCACGCAATTTTCTGATACAGTTCTTCCTTTGAATCCCCCTTGGCTTTTGTAAAATTATAGACCACGCTTTTTCTCTCCAGAAGATTCTTTCCCCTAATGTCCATAAGCGCGATTGCGTTCTTTCTGCAGGCATCTCCAATCCTTCTAGCTATCGCCTTGCAGGAGCCTGGGCGGGCAACTACAATAATCAGCTTTGTCCCCAAATCTACTGCCTGGGAAAAAGAAAGGATGTCCATTCCGTAAAGTGTTCCATTCTCCTGAAAGCTGTCCAGAAGACCGATTACCTGGAACTGTTCCTTCAAGCGCGGAAGTGCCTTTTCCGCCTCTATGCCTAACCCGTATACAGCGACCTTCTCGCCATTATACTTTTGAACCAAATTACTTTCCATCGACATATGTCCGCTCCTTCCTCTCATTTTTTATACGAAATCCACTTAAGGTACCGCTCTTCCGCATGGTTATTCCTCTAAAAACGTATACCTTCCACCAAGCTCATGAACCGGCGTTCAAAAGTTTCCATTGAAAAATATCTTTCATAGATCTTCCGGGCATTTTTACCCATCTTCTCCAACTCCTTTTTGTTTTGAGCATTTTTATCGACACGCCCGATACGGAACCACCCCCGAACGCAGCATTCCAATATCTCCTTTAGCTGCTCTGCATTTTCACTTTGGAATATCATGCCGTCAATTTTGTCCCGAATATATTTAACTGTACCAATACTGTCCGAGATCAGGCACGGCACGCTGTGCATCATCGCTTCCACGGCCACTGTAGGCATCGGGTCTTCTCTTGACGGGCACACCAGTATATCCGTCTGCTCCAACAGGCTGTTGATCTCCTCCCTGCCGACCGGCCCGGCCACGACGATTTCTGGAATCGCCCCGGATGCTTCTATCAGTCCCTTCGCCATCAAGGATATATTTTGTCCGACAAAGAAAAACTCTGCCCTCCGCCTAAGATCAGGCTCCATGCCTTTAATTGCTTCCAACAGAATATCCTGCCCTTTGCGGTATTCGATATAGCCAATCGTCATGAAACGAAGCTTGGAATCTACGCTGCGCTCTGCCTGGCCCGTCTGACAAAGCTGATTAATCTGATTGTTCTGATCTTCAACCCCGTAAAGTAAATCTTCCACATGAAAATCCGGTCTGAATGTCTTCACCGCCTTCTCCGGTATCGCCCCCACACTCCATACCCTCATATTTTCCCGGCAAATGCTCCTCATCACTTCCCGGCGAACCCCGTCATAAAAAAACAAAGCGTCGTGGAGCCACCAGACGACAGGTACTTTTTTATCCCTTTCGGACAAAAACACATGGAAGTTCATCGTATTGCAGATGATAAGGGAATATCCGCCGATCCACTCAACCTCCTCCATCGTCTCAAGCGCCAAGTTCTCATCTACGACCACAGGGATTCCTTCATCCAACAGGATATTCCGCAGCGGACCATCCATCATTGAGCCATAGACCGCCCGGTACCCGTTCTTTATCAAAACTTGTGCAGCGTGATAAAGGGCAAGGGCCGGCCCGCCCAGTGTCAGATCATGATTTAGCAGAAGAACCTTCCCGTCTCCTTTTTCTTGCGCCCCGTAAAAATGTCTTTCTCTTTTCGGCTTCAGGTAAGCGCGCAGACCACGCAGCTCAAAAAAATGATAAATCTTATCCTCATCTACACCCAAATCCATCAGCTGAGACTTCATAGCTTTGACATAAAAGCTTAAAATGACCACTGCATCAAACACGTACTGTACCGCATCCTCCGGCGCAACTACACGGATTCCATCTATGTACCGCCCCTGTTTCTCTTTGGAATTATCAATCAAGGCAAGGATATCTTCCCGGCCAAACCAAATCTTATACCGATTGTAGTACTCTCCTGTGCCAAAAATCAAAAATTTCATTTCATGCTTTTCCCCGTTTCTTGTAAAGTCTCCTGTTCCGCTCTATCCAGCAACTCTGCAATTGTCCAGATATCCGCCGGCAATTTTGTCTTCAATAAATCCGATATCTGCTGTTCATCCTGTACCAGGCTGATAATGACCACGTCCACCTGGCACAATTCTTCCTCGGGCGAACATACTTTGATCCCATTATCAAAAAAAAGAGCATTTCTATCGATAAAATAGGAAACCCCCATCTTGTCCGTCTCGAGCTCCTGGCAAAGCCGTTCTCCTAAACTGGTAACTCCATAGACAGCTATTGTTCTATATCCTTTTTTCCGCAGACAGCCGGCTATACAGATCCCCTTGTTCTTCAAAGAAAGCCATCTGTCGTAGATACAGGACATACGTTGGAATTTTCCCAAAAGCTTAAGACGTCTCATCGTCAGGTTTTGGATGGTCCCTGCCAGCACATCAGCATCTTCAACTGAAAATGCAGGTGACCTTCTTATAACCTCCAAAACCTCCTGTTCCGAGCGCTGCATCTCTTCTATCCGGAGCGATCCATTATCCCCTTCCACAACATGTTCGAAAAGTATCTCGTCATTTAATGCAAATGACTTGCCTTCTTCCATCATACAAAGCCAAAGCAGCCAGTCGTCCGCCCCATTATTTTTTAATATATTCTCCTTCCAAATCTCAGATACAGCTTCCCTTTTTATCAGGACTTGTCCGGGAGATATAATAGGGTTTTCTTCCCCCAAAATATATTTCTTGCAAATGCTTTCAGCAAACGGCCTGGTATGATTATAAAAAGGTTTTTTTTCATGGAGCGCCCTGCATACAACCGCATCACAGCCTTCTATTTTTTCTATTTGGCTTTTCAAATATTCTGGCGCGATCTTGTCATCCTGATCCAAAAACAAAAGAAAGCTCCCCCGGCTGCATTCCGCCCCCCTGACCCTGGCCCCTTGAGTGCCGCGGTTTGTTTCCGTATTTAGCGCCACGATGTCTATGTATCTTGAAGAATAGCCAGGCGGCAACGGACAGTCCGGCGCGTCATTTACCAGAAGAAGCTCTATATTTATCTTTTCATCTGCACATTTGTTACAATCCTCCACCTGTCGAATGATGGAAGGTATATATTTCTGCCCATGATAAATGGGCACTATGATACTGACGTTGCACATGACGCCTTCCTCCCCATAATCTGTGTCAAAATCTGTTCTGAATAAACCGGATCCGTCTCCATTTCCCCCGGCTGCCTGCACCATCCTAGTTCGGCAACTCCTTTTCCCGGAATCTCAATACGGCGCGCCGCCTTACGCAGGAACCACTCATATTCATTATCCAATTGTCCTATGTCTAAAGCCTGTATCCCATTTTTTGCAAGATCATACGCTAAAACCGTCGCCGCCGGTCCAAGCGAGACCAAAACCAGTTCATCCCCACGAACGTACTTGTAAACAGCATGGTAGATCTCTCCATAAGAATCGTATGAATCTTCACTTGGACATAAGATTCTCTTTATCCCCTTCGCGCCGGAAAACAGGTCGTTTCCGACTCCCATCCTGGAATAGCGCCCCTCTACAATCAATACATTGCGGTCTTTCCATATCTCTTTAAATAAATCAAAAATCCTTTCCGCATGCTTCTTATCCTGATACATCAGATAGGCTCTGGTAACATATGCGTCATAATATGTCCGCTGTTTGTTTAACATCCGCAGAACCGCTTTCCTTGTGCCGCCTGAAAGATATTCCCTGATCGCGTCTGCCGCCTCCTCCGTATAACATGCAAGACTTCCGAAATTATCTGCAACCGCAATCATGATATTTTCTTCATCCGATTCCAACACTTCTTTTAAGCGGAATGATAAATTTTGATTTGTTTTCTGGAACCATGGCCGGGCTTTTCCGCGCATGATTTCAAATTCACCGTCTCCAAACCGGCACAAAGACCCTCCGCTGTTAAGTATTTTCTGCAGCAGCTCCTCGGCAGGCCTGATATGAACTTCCTGCTCGCCGCTAAATTCATACGGATAATTTTCCACCCTCTGTTTATAGCATTCCGCCTCTTTTTTTAAATGGTGTATCTGAACCTCCTGTTCCACCGTCTTCTTTTTCCAACTATCTATATATGGCAAATCTTCTTCCGGATTCCAGAATGCGGACAGTTTCTCCCTGCCAATCCCCAATTGCAGACATTGTTCCAATACCTGCTGATAATCTTCGGCCGTAATAAAAATATGGTCAAATTCGTTTTTCACCAGGAATTCCGGCGCTTCTACCGGAATACACCCCTCCCACCTTCCCCCCTGTTTTGTACAGTCATTGTCAATAAATCCTAAAACTACGCATTGATTCTTATCGACAGCTTCATACACTGTCTTTGCATGGCGTCCCACGCCCCAGATGTATATCTTCTTCATACCTGTTTATTTCTCCATTTCCAGTGCGGCATTGTAACAACAATACCTCTTTTACATTTTTGCAATTTCCCGGTATATCATAACATTACAATCCGCAACCCTTTTCGGATCATTTAAATCCAGCACCTTCTTTACAGAATTCTCGGAAAATCGGCCGCATAAATTATCTTTGTTTTCAAATATCCTGCATATATAGTATGCCATCATCATTGGTTCGTCATATGGGTACAGAAATCCGTCCCATCCTGAGTTAATCCGATTGCAAACGCCCCCCACAAACGAAGCAACAGATGGAACACCTATGATCTTCGCTTCACTTAATGAATTTGACTCATTCTCAATCGTAGATGCCGAAACAAATACATTGGCATTCCTATATTGCTTGATCATCTCCGATTCATTTATACTGCCTAAAAAAGTAATGTGATTCATCAGACCAAGCTGTTTCATAAGCCTGTTCAAATATAGTGAATAAGGATTCTCATCTATTCCTTCAAGGATATCCGCTCCAGCGACATATACTTGTGTATCCGGAAATTTTTGAATTACAACCGGCAATGCCTGTAACAAATAGTGGAAGCCTTTTACCGGGTAAGAAGCCTGACTTACAAAGATGCTATGTTTCCTGCATTTCTCGTATCTCCATGTTCCTGCTTCGGCATAAAACATATCTCTCAGAATCTCATTACAGAAGTGATAATGAATACCCGGATTGATCGCCTCGGTACATGCTCTATCCCAATCCGTACGTCCAACCGCATGTTTCACCGTTTTGATGCTCTCCGTCTCGCATTTCCCATGTTTTGCAAATAATTCCCTGTCTTCTTCCAGACTCCTGCTGTCGTCTAACTTAAGCTTCCGATACTCTCCCGGCACGCCCGAAAGATAATGTGTATAACATACAGACACTAAACCTTGTATGTTTATAACTGATCTGTCCAACATATTTCTTCTGGTACATGCCTGCAGCATTGCCGCCGTATGCGGATACTCTGTTCCCCATATATGGACAATATCCGGCCTGCTTTTTCGGAGAATCCGTTCAAACACATCTACCATTTCTATACTATATGTTTCTGCATCCATATCACATAGAAACGTATAGTACTCATGCCCGTTATATTTGCCGTCTTTTAATCTGATACTGTCAAAAATTGGAAAGCACAGACAAATATCAATATCCTCTCTTTTTTCCAACTCATGCAGCATCCCCGTCATCCAACCGCCAAATGGATTCTTTTTTATGCCGAATTCCTGGCTGAAATCCGGAAGAACAATATTGCATAGCCATAGTACTTTCATCATTTTCTCCAAACCGTCCTGTCCACTATATTTGTATAACTCTGGATAATCTTCACAACCTTCTCCGAAACATTCTGATCCCTATATTCTTCCGAAATTACTGTCTTTTCACTGGCACAATACATATGAACTGCCAGATCCAATGTTTGACAAACCGTCTTTTCCGTAATTCCTCCAATGGTGATACTTCCCTTATCCAGTACTTCCGGTCTCTCTGTAGAAGTCCGTATCAAAACTGCCGGGAAATCCATTATGGCACTTTCTTCTGACAAAGTCCCACTATCCGATAATACACAATATGCTTCCTTCTGAAGTTTGTTATAATCAAAAAAACCAAACGGTTCCAGACTTCGGATCAAAGAATGAAACTTAAACTCTCTGTCTTCAATCATTTTCCGGCTTCTGGGATGTGTTGAATAGATGACCGGCATATGATAAGTCTCCGCTATGCTATTGATCGCATTCATAAGAGAATAAAAATTTTCTTCATTATCTATATTCTCTTCCCTATGGGCAGAGAGCAGTATATACTCCTGGCTTCTTAATCCAAGCTTTTCCAGGACCGTACTGCCTTCAATCTTTGCCCTGTGGTTCTCCAGTACCTCCCGCATAGGTGAACCTGTTACAAAAATCATTTTTCCATCCAGACCCTCTGATAAAAGATACCTCCTTGCATGTTCCGTGTATGGTAGATTGATATCTGATATGTGGTCTACAATCTTCCGATTAATCATCTCCGGAACATTCCAGTCCCAACACCGGTTCCCTGCTTCCATATGAAAAATCGGTATTTTTAATCTCTTTGCCGAAATCGCTGAGAGAGCCGAATTCGTATCGCCCAAAATCAAGATTGCATCCGGTCTAGCCTTTTCCATAACATCATAGGATCTTGCTATAATATTTCCCATAGTTTCTCCAAGATTTTTCCCGGCTGTATCCAAATAATAATCTGGTTCCCTCAGGTCCAGTTCATCAAAAAAAATCTGGTTCAGCGCATAATCATAATTCTGCCCGGTATGTACAAGTATATGACAGAAATATTTGTCACAGCATCTGATTACAGAAGATAATCGGATGATCTCCGGTCTGGTTCCAATGATTGTCATTAATTTTAGTTTTTCCATTCTTTTTCCTCATTCTCCTCTACCTTTAGATAATATGTATCTGGCTTGTCCTTTCGGAATTTTTCATTCGCCCACATAACTGCCACCAAATCCACATCGCCTTCATTTATAATATTATGGGTATACCCCGGCGGAATATCAATCACCTCAATCTTTTCTCCTGTAACGTGAAAATCCAGTATGTCCTGACTGAATATCTGACGTAATCTGATACAGCCTTTTCCGCTTACCACAATAAATTTTTCATTTTTCGTATGGTGCCAATGCTCTCCTTTTGTAATTCCCGGTTTTATTATATTTACCGAAATCTGCCCTCTTTCTTCCGTCCGGAACAATTCCGTAAAGCTTCCCCTCTGATCATGGTTCATCTCAACCGCATATTTAAACTGGTTTTCTGGAAGATACGTAAGGTAAGTACTGTAAAGCCTCTGTGAAAAGCTTCCCTCCTGCATATCAGGTATCTGCCTGTTCTCCCTGATTTCCTTAAAGCTATAAATCAAATCTGCAATTTCCTTTAATGACACGCAGTAAGTGCCTCTGATATACAGCGGATTATCAATCTTCTCTGTCCGTTCTCTTTTCAACAGTCCGATACCTTCTTCAACCACATCGTCAATATAATGTAAGCAAAGCCTTTTTTCTTCATCATCTATTGTTATTGGCTGCTCCCTCGCAATACGGTAACAGAACGTAGCTATCACGGAATTATATTTCGGACGGCACCATTTCCCAAAGACATTAGTCAGGCGATAGATATACACAGCGCTCCCTGTTTCTTGTCCGTATCTTTTAAGCAATCGCTCTCCCGCCCGTTTGCTTTCCCCATAAGCATTATCCAAATCCGCTTGAACAGATGATGCATACATAACCGGGCAGTTCTTTCTCTGCTTACCCAATTCTTTTAACATATATCCTAGAAATTCAGCGTTTCCCTGCATATACTCTTTGGGGTCTTCCGGACGGTTCACTCCAGCAAGATAAAACACAAAGTCGCAATCCCTGCAATACTCCTTTAACTTTCCCCTCCCCATACTTCTGCTATACTTATATAGTGATATACTCCTGGGGATATCATAAGACCCGTCTTTTCCTGATATAATATTTTCTAAAGCCGCGATCAGATTCTTTGCAAGGAATCCTGTCGCTCCGACCACCAATACCTTCATATTAACATCCTTATTTTTTCAGTTCTTTCTGTATGTAAGGCAAAGCCACTAATCTATTTTTCACCTGTTCCACACTCAGTCTCTCTGCGTTATCAGAGGTAAACGCCGCGTAATCTGTCCCCCTTGTATTTCCATCCTTGAAATATTTATCATAATTCAAATCCCGCCTGTCACAGGGAACCCGAAAAAAAAGCCCCATATCAATAGCGTGAGCACTTTCCTCTTCTGTTAATAACGTCTCATACATTTTTTCCCCGTGCCGGATACCAATAACTTTCGTCTCCTTCCCAAGATGAAATATCTCAGATATTGCCTTTGCCAGAACCTCTATCGTACATGCCGGCGCTTTTTGGATCATAATATCACCTGACTGTCCATATTCGAATGCAAACAATACCAATTCCACAGCCTCCTCCAGACTCATAATAAATCTAGTCATCGAAGGTTCCGTAATCGTCATAGGGAGTCCCTGCTTGATCTGACTAATAAAAAGCGGAATCACAGATCCCCGCGAACACATTACATTCCCATACCGGGTACAGCAGATGCTTGTCCGCTCCGGAGACACTGTTCTAGTTTTCGCAACAATCACCTTTTCCATCATAGCCTTCGACGTTCCCATCGCATTTACCGGATATGCCGCCTTGTCCGTAGACAGACATATAATCTTTTTTACACCGGCTTCTATAGCTGCAGTTAATACATTGTCCGTTCCAAGTATATTAGTCTTCACTGCCTCCACCGGAAAAAATTCACAGGAGGGAACCTGCTTCAAAGCCGCTGCATGAAAGATATAGTCCACCCCATATACAGCGCTTCTGATACTTTGTATATCTCTTACATCTCCGATATAAAACTTTAGTTTTGAAAAATATTCCGGAAATTCCTTCTGATATTCATGCCTCATATCATCCTGTTTCTTTTCGTCTCTGGAAAAGATGCGGATCTCTCCGATATCGGTTTTCAGAAAACGTCTTAATACTGCATTACCAAAAGAACCTGTTCCTCCAGTAATTAGTAATATCCTGTTTTTAAATATATTATTTTCCATATCCTAACAACTCTTTTCCAACTTATCATAAAATATTCTTCCTATGCGGGCAGGATTAAGAGGATTCCACACAGCCTCTTCTATTTTTCTAAAATCTTCCTCTTCTTTTTCATACCGCAGCAGTGAATCCAATAGCTCATACACAAAATGCATCTTACTTCTTTTTTCAATCTGTTCTTTCACAAGTATTGCCCGAATGCCTGACAGAATACGGCTTTCCAATTCCTCTTCACGCTTTCCCCACTTTGCGCAGCCTCTTACCGTTTCATCCGGAATAACATTTAGTATATACTCCAGTTTTTCTTCCGTTGACATTACACAATTTCCGCATAACAAAGAGCCCGTTTCTCCTGATATCTGCTTAATTCTCCTGCTTATCAGAATTTCTTTATAACTCTCCACCGGAAGATTCCATGAAGAAAATAATTCTACATACTTCGTATATATTTCATTAAACATCTGGTGCTCATATGGATAAAATCTCCCTGTCGAAGCGTTCATCCCTTCTTTTTGATAAATAAAAAAATCATATACCGGCTCTTTCATAACATAAGCTGTCTTTATCTCTGGAGCGATACTGAGATTAAACAACGTATCCGCACCATATACATCATTCCGGAATCTATACCTTTTCATTAACTCACTCCGATACAAATTGGCTTGATTTTGCGCCAGAGAGCTAACAAACAAAAACGGCCAAATCTTATGTACGGATTCTGTATCCGGGCAATATCTCTCTTTATCAACCCAATTATCCAAATTCATCTGATTGTAGGATATGATATTTTGTTCCTCATCACATTCATGAATCAGAACCTTTGTCCAAATAACATCCGGTCTGTATCTGAGAGCTTTTTCAGCCATTAACGCAAGACTCCCCTGACGTATCCGGTCATCCGAATTTACAATATAGATGTACTCCCCTTCTGCTTCCTCTATTCCCCTGTTAAAGCTTGCATAAATCCATTGGTTGCTTTGATGTATAACCTTAATCCTGCAATCTCCTGCAGCAATCTCATCTGCAATCACCGGCGTTCTGTCTGTTGAACCGTCGTCAATAATAATCAATTCAAAATCCGTGTAGCTCTGTTCTACGATACTCTTTACAGCCAAAGGAAAATATTTTTCGTTATTGTATACCGCCATAATGATACTAATTAACATTTAAGTCACATTTCCTCCTCAAAAATAAGAGCTTCTAATGATATGATTTTACAATCGCTCTTTTCTCTCAGCCTTTTATAAATCTCATCATAATCATAAACTGCCGTTACCACCACAAGCTCTGTCTCCGGCAAAACCTCTTCCGGTAAATAAACTGGGACATCTGCACTGATCTTATCCTTTTGCTGATCAACAATATATTCCATCGTAACCTTACTCTCAATAAGTTCTGTTCCCAAATGCCTGCCTAGGGTTCCATATCCATACACAGCTATCTTTGTATAACCAAATTCGAATAACTTATCTGCTAATGAACATCCCTGTTCACGCAGCGCCATCCATTGATCTAGCAACTGTAAATAACGCACATTTTTATCTATAACTTTATTCAACTCCTCGACCTGCTGTACTTCCTTTCCTGCTTTTTTCTTTTCTGTATACTTGCCAATTAGACGGCTATAATTCGATTTTGCATATAAAACCGCATTCAAATACTTCTCCCCATATCTTTCATCCGGTTCCAGATACATTCCTTCCCCCCATTCATTCCATGCATTTATAAATACTATTTCATTATGATAAGCCGCACTCTTTGCCATTAATTCTGTCAAATAATATGAAAATGCTTCCGGTGTAGAATGAAATACAATGCTGCCTTCTTCACCGCGTCTCGGAGTATCATCATATCCGGCAAATCCCTCGAAATATACTTTACCTTCTGGCTCTTCATCCAAAATCTTTTCCCAGACTTTCTCATAATCCCAGACATTAACATTTCGTCCGTTTTTAAATGTATGTGCCACCGGCATCTGCCTAATACTCCTAGACGGCTGGTGATATAGTTTTGCATCTATTCCGTATCTTTTATTTTTATTTTCTCCGGCTCCTATTATGTAAATACCATCAATCCCATTCAGTTTAGCTAATTTTTCCCAGTATTCTAGCATTTCAGGCAGACATGGGACATCTGTCTCTTTATATAATAAAAATAAAGGCCTACCTTCAACTTTTATATACCGTTTGTCCTGAAAAAAAGGCAACAGATACTCGAAATGCTGTCTCCACTGCTCTTCATTTCCGTAATTCTGTTCAAGCAAAACTTCACCTTTTGTATCATTTTTATTCTGCTCCCGTACTTTTGACCAGACGTTCTTGTTCTGAATCTTACTCCAAGAACGAGCCCAGGTCTCATTCGCCCAGCAAAAACAAAACGGCATATTGATTTCTTTCCATTGCAATAAATTTTGAGCAGGTTTTTCTAGAATCTGTCTTCCGTTTTTAAACCAGTAATGATACATACATACCCCGTCAATATTATATTTTTTCATTAACGAGGATTGCCATATCATGGTATCTTTGTTAAGTAAATCATAATAATTTTGAGGGACTCTAGGCTGATAATGCTCATCAAAAAGAGGTTCCGCTTCTTTTACAGATACCCATTCCGTAAATCCCTCCCCCCACCATTCATCGTTCTCCTTTACTTGATAAAATTGCGGTAAATACATTGCCAATACTTTCATAAATCACCTCATGTGTTATTTCAACACTCCGCTCCAAATAACATTTTTCTGTCTTTCTATTTTATTATTTATTTGATAATCCCCGTTCTGTAAATTGTTTGTAATTCCTATCAGGTAATCTTTTAAACTAATCTCTTTTTCACTTTGTATAG
This sequence comes from Lachnospiraceae bacterium, assembly GCA_910576335.1. Lineage (GTDB taxonomy): Bacteria > Bacillota > Clostridia > Lachnospirales > Lachnospiraceae > CAPEBR01. Next base: position 68,394 of record CAJTIU010000006.1, on the reverse strand, counting down.
GTCTAGTCTGTAAGCTCCATATCAAATAATCCTTCTCAAAAAACTTTATAGGATAACATGTAATTTCCAAAGAATCCAAATCCAATCGAAGCATTCCGTTTCCCGCAAACGGAAGCAAATATAACCCATTATTTATTTTTTTCCATCCTCGAAATAAAGTTCGATGCTCAACATCATGTATTTTTTTGAATTCTTTTGGCAATTTCAACCGATTCACAAGACATAGATTCTCTTCTCCTATTATCTCATAACAAAAAATCTCTTTCTCGAAACGTGGAAGAAAAATGAGATATTTTTCAGTTTTTATTGCTTCAAAAAACGGAAATTTCATTTTTCCAGCATATCCTGTTTGATACATTTTTATTTGATATGTGGATGTATCTATCGCAACAATATTTTTACCATCTACCGTTAAAATGTATATAATACCTTTATCATAATTCATTGTCTGGAAGAATACTTGTAAATTTGTTTCAAGAAATTGAGCATGTCGTTTTTTTACATCCAATATAAGAAGGCAGGAACTTCCCGGTATACATCGCCATATTCTCCCATCTATACAAATACTGCTTTCAAATGCAAACGGAACATACTTGTTTATTACCCTCTCTATAATTATCCTCTCAGAAATATATATCCTTTTTTCCATTGAGAAAACCATAACATATGTATCTGTAGCTTTACCAAACATCCATATCTTATCTTCAAAACGGCAGACAGAATGGATAAGTTCATTTTCTTCTATATTGTCTTCCGGATAATAATACTGAAAACTATTCTGTTTCAAATTATACTCTGCTATTTCATATGAATTTTTTGAAAAGAAAAACAGACTATCTTCAAATCTAAAAACATCGCGAATTTGAAAACTAGTTCGCAGTTTAAAATCATTAAACCATCCAATCCACTTTAACTCCAAACTTTGCATATTAAATCTCAATAATATATTCTGTTCAAAACCACCTGCATATAAAATATTATCTTCAATATATGCATCAGCCAGGCAAACATTTTTTACATTCTCTGCCACACTCATTTTACTCACCTACAGGAAAAAGAATTTCATCTAACGTTATCACTTTTCCGCAATATCCAATAATATCAAGTCCTTCCATTATTTCATCTTGATAAAAGGCAAGCGTATTAACAAGCACTTCAATATCTATTTTAGTGGCCTGATTCATCCTATATATCGGCACCCCTTCTATACAATATCCATCTACATGTTTATCATATATACAAAAAGGCATTATCCCGAATTGAAGCATTTTCCGCACAACATATTCTGCCAAATGTCCCGCTCCATATAATGCAATTTTTTTATTTTTTAAAATTCCAAAAACTTTTTCTAATTGGTTTTTGTCATCTAATTGACACATTTTCCAAAGTAAATTATAGTACTCTTCAAATCTATTAACCGGAAATTTTTTCGGTTTCCGCACGTGCTCATAGTCCCCCTCCCAAAACCAAACACGAGGATCTTCCATAATTGGATGATGAAGAATGTCTAATGCTTCCTTATAAAAAGGATGGAGGGGATTAAACACGTCTTTTATCCAAAATTCTGTATCTGGCATTGAAAATTGCATAATGCCACGAAGCCGCACCTTATCCGCTCCAAATTCATTCAAACACCTATGAATATAATCTGGCAATTCTCTAAAATTTGATTCCTGTACAATCATTGAAATTTCAAAATTATTAACAATATTCTGCTGTCTTAAAGAAGAAATATATTTTAAATTTTTTATTACACTATCTACATGATTCGCATATCCATTCAAGTATCTATATGTGCTATCTTGAAAACTATTTACCGTAGCCATAACTTGTACATTATATTTTCCTAGATGCGCAATCCTGTTCCAGTGTTTTTCATCAAATAACGCGGCATTTGTTTCGATCATAAATTCCATATTATCATTTTCTGGTGTCAGTCGTTCAAGCATTGAGAGCAAATGTTCACATACAAAAATATCACCTCTACCATTTATTGACAAAAACGAGGCCTTATTATAATATGGCAGCATTTTTTCATTTATCAATTCTACCTTTTCATAATAACCTTCACTAGCTTTAAAATAATCATGTCTGCATGAAGGGCATGCATGATTACAAGTTTCATCATAAGCAATATTAAACTGATGAGGAAACGGTGTCTGAATAATCTTTTCTATCTCCTCTTCACTTAAATCTGGCAAACTATTATTAGCAATAAAAGTACACTTATGACAATCACAATATTGAAAAGAACCATCCAAAATGGATTCTCTTAATTTTTTTATATTTTCGCTCTGTATAAGCTCATCTACACTTTGTTTTAATATATTTCCCATTTTCATGTTGCTATCTAACCATGAGCAAGGCCATACTTCGCCTTCCTCTGCATTAATCAAATACATCATCGTCCATGGCCTTTCACAAAATATCATAATCACAAATCCTCTCTTTTTATATATTATTTTTTTCACTTTCATAATAACACTCTGGCATATAATAGATTGCACAGCTACTATATTGGTATTGATTAATTTCGCCTAACATTTCTTTCCAATATTTTCCTGTTAGAATTATTTGCGAATCAACATGGCTGGAAAAATATTCTTGTGGCAAACTCACACTAACTCCTTGAATCTTACTGCCTTGTAAAACCATATTTTTATCAATCACTGATTCAACTAAAACACCTTTTGTTTTCAACATATTAATACAGTTTTTTCCAACATAGCCCCCTCCCCACACAACCACAGGATTCTTTTTCTGCTTAATATATTCCGTCATATATAAAATAGACGGAAATGTTTGGACTTTAACACCATGAGAACAAATTTCATAATCTAAATTATCAAAGTATTCTTGTGGCAATATTAAATTACCACTCTCGTTAAATTCTGCCCTTACAGAAAAAGCATACCCGCTTATCAGAACATCGAACCCTTCTTTCTTTGCTAATCTTTCTAAATAATGTACTGCTTTAAATTCTTTATAAGAAAAATAAAAGGGACCTGCATTTTTTATCGGTTGATATGAACTTACTTCTGCATCAATTATTAAATGTTTTACACCACATTTTTTACAACGTTCAATAAATATTTCAATTTCTCTAAAATCAGAATTATAATTACACACATTATACTTTACGTAAACTTTATCACTTGCCTTGCAATAATTATGTATGTGATCCCATACTTGTTCATATGCATTATGCCCTTTCATAAAACAAAAGCATTCTTTGCTTCCCGAATCTACACTTATACGAAGTTCAGTATTTCCTGACTTTAACGCCAACTCTGTTTCGTCTGAATACAATATTCCATTTGTATTAATACGTTGGTAATAACCACACTCATTAAGCCATTGAACCGTTTTTTCAAACCATTGATTCAGCGTAGGCTCTCCACCGCCCCAATCGAAAAAACAATCTTTTGAAAACAATTCTTTTTCATGGAAAACTGTTAAATATGGAATTGGATCATATCCCTCATCCATTTCTCCGAAATGAGAGCGACAATATACACATCTACTATTACAATATTGAGAAGTACAGACTGTTATATAATTGATTTTAGAAAACTCATATATGTACGACCATCCTTTATCACATTTTCGACAAGGCGCATCTTTACGTTTATTTCTTTCTATAAGTATCCGTAATGCTTCATAATAGTTTTCTGGGCACAATTCTTCTATCTTGCCAAGTACTTGATCTCCCACCTGCGCCTCATGGCATAAAGAAAATGTATTCGGATTCAAATTCAGTCTTGTACCCAAAAATTTACATCCATATATTTCCTTTCCCAGAAATTCCTCAAGGGCATATTTCATATCATACATCTCTCCGGTTCTCCTCACTCTTCATGAATTAAATCAAGCAAATCATCTAATTGTAGCATTTTTATATCGTTCACATTCATTTTTTCCAGTATTTCGGAATTCTCAATTGATGTTGTATTAATAATAATATTTACTTTTCTATGCTTGTCTGATGGCTTAAAAATAGGAATTTCCGAATATAGCTGTTCCGCATTTCTATCTATTCCATAAACCACATCTACAAGACTATTCTTTAATTCTTTATATAGCATATTTCCCATATAGCTCATTCCATATATCGCCACAGTATTACACCCCTGTTGACATAAATATTTATCTATTCTTTTTCCTTCTTGTTTTAATTCCATCCATTTAATTAATGTTAAATATAATTGTAAATGTTTGTCAGATAATTCTGATAAGTCATAACATTTTCTCTCCAAATAATTTATATAATTTGAATTTATACCCATATCATATTTCTGTTCTATTTTAAATATTTCTCTCTTCACTGATTCATTCAGATGATGAGAGCCTATATAAGTACAAATTGTTTGAGCTGCCTCCCTCTGCATCAGTTGGCAATTTACATATTCCTGCTTTTCAATCATACGCTGTGGATGAAATAAATGCAGTTCATGCTCTGTTATATCATTACAAATTGCATGCCATTTTTTTTTCCACTCATGTTTTGTCCATACATTAATATTTGAAGTTTGAAGATATTTGTCTTTATTCCCTTCTAAAATATCCAATGTTTTTATTATCAGTTCTTCAACAGATTCCGATACTCCAATATTTTTCGATTCAACACACCTTCCATATATGTCTAGAATCAAACATGGAACACCCGACTGTTCTGCATCAGTCATTCCAGAAGCTACCATCGGGAATGAAGCAACATATAAATCTGCCGCCGATATAATCTGTACTGCCTCCGTCCTTGATAAAATTCCCAAGGCCTGCGCTTTTCCTCCTGTCTTTTTCTTTAATCGAATCCACTTATCTCTTTCTCTATCTGCACCAATAATCAGAAAACTACTTTCTATACTGCATCTTTTTAAGACCTCTCTAACATAACTATCAAATTCAAATCCAATTATATTTTCGTATTTAAAATCTGCTCCCATGGACACAATTAGTTTTTCATCTTTTTTTATTCCATATTTTTGTTCCAGAATTGCCCGAGTTACTTTCTTATCCTGCTTTTCTATTCTTCCATCCATCTTTCCCTGACCTGGAAATTGAAGATAAACACTATTTTTTTTATGTACTCCTCTAAAACGAATCGTCTTATCAACATCAAATTCATACAAATTCAATACAATATCTGCAACAGAAAATCCATATGAAAATTTAAAATCTGCATGATTATAAAAATATACAGGAATCTTCCAATTTCTATTTCCATAAGCAAGAATTGGTATAATATCTTCCATATGATTAAAAAGCAGAATCCTTTGAAAACTTTTTGATATTTCCAATAACTTTGTAGCCTTCTCCATATAGGATCCTGACAAACAAACCATCTTCCCTCCTGATTTTTTCACTACTTTTTTTATAAATTTTGGAATATAGATTGCATTCATATCAGTAAATACAATAGAATATTGATTTTCATCATCCCAGTCAATCCAATTATGTACCAATACTGTATGCCCGCCCACTTCTCCGCATTCAGTCATAACAATCAATATATGCTTGTCTCTTGGCTTATTTGATAACGAAAATTCTATATTTTGACCACACTCTACTATCTGTTTTTCCAAAACGTCACTGGCATACACTCCTGTCACATATTCCGCATACATTTTTCCAATAAAAGCAACAACTTCCAATCGTTCATTCACTGTTGTCTGTATAGAAATCAATTGTTCTAATTCTTTCATGCAATTAAAATTTCTATCTATTCGATTCTTTATAGATTCTAAAGAAAAAAAATCCACCTTATGTACCCCTTCCTAAACTCTCATTTTCTTTATAATTTCCACACTCTTTTCTATTTCTTGCATAGTCAATGTTTCATATAACGGCAACACCAGCACATTTTCTGCCAATTCTCTTGCATTCTTCAGGTCAGCCTTTCCAAACTGATTACCAAAACAGCTTTGATCCGAAGTCAACGGATAAAAATATTTCCTTGTATATATCTCTGCTTCCTTTAACCTCTCATATAACATATTCCTCTCCAAAGGGTATTCTTTTTCAACTAAGATTGGAAAATATCCATAGTTACTATCTACGTTGGCTTTCTTCTTAAACATACGAATACCCGGGACATCCTTTAATTGTTTTTCATATTCTTCACATAACATTTTTCTGCAAAAAATTGCATTCGTTATATGTTTTAAATTACAAAGTCCCATAATCGCGCAGAATTCATTCAGCTTTGCATTAGCACCCACATCTGTTACTAATTCTTCGCCACGAATCCCAAAATTTTTCAAGTCATGCAGTTTATCATACATGAAATGATCTGAAAAAGCTGCCGCTCCACCTTCTATAGTGTTAAAAACTTTTGTAGCATGAAAGCTAAATACAGAAGCATCCCCATAACTTCCAATTCCTTTTTCTTTATAAGTTACACCAAATGCATGAGCCGCATCATAAATCACTTTCAAATTATATTTATTTGCAATTTCCTGAATTTTTTCTACATTACATATATTCCCATACACATGTACTGGAAGGATAGCTACTGTACACTCTGTTATCAGATTTTCTATTTTGGACTCATCAATGGTTCCATCCTCTGGCTTTACATCACAAAACACCGGTCTTAAATGATTACGTACAATCGCATGCGTCGTAGAAACAAACGTAAAAGGCGTAGTAATCACTTCTGCTCCCTCTGGAAAACTCATAGCCTGAATCGTAAGTTCAAGTGCCATATGACCATTTACCATCAAAGATAATTGAGGTACATCTAAATATCTTTTTAACTTTTCTTCTAATTCTTGATGATACCGCCCCATATTCGTTAACCAATGACTATCCCACAATGGCTTAATCGCATCTATATATTCTTCATAAGAAGGCATCAATGATCTTGTCACAAATATTTTTTTATCCTTCATGTTCCAAATCCTTATTATTTAATAAAATATATAAACTCTTTCTGATTTATATATTCCAAATAGTATCTCTTACCATCCCTTTACCCTCTTAGCAGGATTTCCAATCATTTTAGAATTTGCTTTAACCCGCGTCATAACCGTACTCCCGGCACAAATATATACATTATCTTCAACTGTAGTGTATGGGATAATATGGGCATTCACTCCCATAAACAGATGATTTCCTATAGTACAGCCGCCTGATATGTCACAGTTATTACTCAGCGTGCAAAATTCTCCCAATGTCACATCATGCGCAACTACTGAATTCATATTCACAATGCACCCCTTTCCAACATTGACGTCTGCAGAAATAATACAATTAGGATATAATATTGCCGCCCCTTCTATCTTTACAGAATCTCCTACAACCGCAGTCGGGTGAATGATATTTACAAAAACAGCGCCTTTCCTTTCCATCTTCTCAATAAGTTCTTTCCTTATTTTCCCGTCTCCCCTCGCACAGACAAATTCATCTTCTTTTTTTACCACATAATCATCCTCATTACCAATAATTTTTGCCCCGCATCTTTTACCATCAAGAACACTTTTATCATGATCTAAAAAAGAAAAACGATTCCATCTGTGCTCGACCTCATTAATATCCTTAGCCCATTCTAAAACCTCGCGTCCGCAACCTCTTGCGCCTAATATAATTAAATGCTTCATTCTCTTTTCTCCATAACTAAATTTACTCTTCTATCAGTTCAATAATCCCAATTCTAGAGTGAGCCATAAATGCCACTACCGCTTTTTCCGAAATAGCAGCCGCTTTTTCCGGACTCTTTGTTAACATAAATCCCTTGCCTTTCAATTCATTTATAGCCAACTCAATATTATTTACCCTATAGCATATATGATAAGGCATATTTCTGAATTGCCGTAATAATTGATATATTTCTGAATCCTTGCATGGTTGAATAAACTCATAAATTACCCCGTTACCATCTATAAAACAAATATAAGCTTTTCTGTCAGCATCATAAATTTTATTCTTTTTAATACAAAACCCTATTGATTTCATTACATCAACAGATTTATCAATATTTTTTACTAAATACCCTACATGATGTACATTTCCCAATAATGCTTCCATAAACAAATTCCTTATTTTATTTTACTTTCTATTGCATCAACTAATTCTTTAATGCTCTTCAAACTCATTGTCTCATCTAAGGAAAATCGTATATCAAATTCATCTTCTATATCACCGAGAATATTTAACTGTACAAGGCTGTCCCATCTGTCTATATTTGATGAACATAAATTCTCAGTAATATCAATACGATCATCCTCAAAAATATCCTTACAAATTTCAATTACCTTTTGTTTTATTACATCTCTGTCCATACTATACCCCCCTAATATATGTCTTTTGCTTTTTATAAGTATCTATATCTAAGCTGTACTGATTATTTAATAAATCAGTAAAACCCATTTTCCCATATATGTTATAAACCATTTCGTTTTTAGTTGTTGGAATGTACTCTGCCGTTATTTTCTTAAAACCTTTTTCTTTTGCTTTCCCGACTAGTTCGTTCATAATAAATTGTTCCATACTTCTTTTTAAAGCTCTGCAGCTCATAAACCAAGACTCAATAAACAGTTCGTTTTTACTCTTCTTCTCCATAATAACTACACCAACGATGCCATAATCCCCTAATCTATCTTTCAGAAAATAATAAAAGGCCATATAATTATTACTCTCAGCAATATTACGAATCTCAGATTCCGTGTATCTGACAGTTCGCAGATTAAACTGATTTGATCGTTGGGAAAGCTGCGCTATCCTTGAATATTGTTCTTCATCAAAGGACCTAATTATCCCAACCATATCCAGACTCATTAAATAATCTTCTATTGTTTCAAAAGATGCTTCTAATCTTTTCCTTTCCAATTCTATTTGATACATCCGAGTTCGATCAACTGCTATCTTGTCATAAGAAACCCTTTCAAAATAATTACACCCTCTAAGGAACTCCAAATAATAAGCAGGATCTTCCGGTAGTTCTGGAACCTCAATTTCAGATATAAGACCTCTAACCAAATTTCTTTCAAACGGACTATCATCAATGAATATAATAGAATCCATGCCAATATCTAAAGTTTTTTGAATCAGCCTTATATTAGAAGCCTTGTCGTTCCAATTAGCAATAAATACTGAGATGTCTTCCAGTCTCAAAATCATTTCTTTATGTTTTAAAAATGGCTCTTTTGCAGTTTCTTCATTATTTTTACTGCAAACTGCCAAAATGACGCCATTTTCTTTAAGCTGCTTGAACCATTTTTGGATATCTGTATATACATATCCCTTCCCTAGTCCGCCGATTTCAATATGACTCAGACCATCGTCCCCAATATTCCCTCCCCATAATGTATTATCTAAATCTAAAATAATACATTTTTTTAATCTTCCAAGTATAACCTTTACAACATCAATAACTGATTTTGCAATATATGGTAAAGCTTTCTTTGCGATACACATTTTGGCATTATAATAAAGAACTGCATCATAAAATTCAGTTCTTCCCAAATCTATCTGTATGGCTAATACGTCTATCGGATAGACGTTGCAATTTTTCTTCATTGCCTCCTGCAATAAGTAATTCAACTTTCTAATCTGAAATATAAAAGCAGTATCTGTTTTTAAAGAATATTGTCCGACAACTTTATCATCCATCTCCGTAAAATTCAACTGAAGAACTTTTGCATTTGATTTCTGACCAATCCATTTCCAATATTTCTTTATTTTTTCTATATATGCTTCAGCAAATTTATCCCTTCCTATGCTTGGCGCTGATAAAAATTCTTCATACATTTTCTCCGTAGATATCCATAATAATATAAAATCCGGATCAAATTTATATGTATCAGATTGCTGATCCACTAATTGGAGTTCAATTTGATTATAATCTGTATCATAAACTTTAAGATTAACACCCTCCAATTTTGCATAACCCGATACCGCCGCTGAAAGAAATTGTGTAGCGCTGTTTCCCAGCACCGCCATTTTATATTCTCTGCCATCCACCTTCAGTTTTTCAGCTTTTCTTAATTCTTTAAAAGAAAACATATATGTCTTCCCCTTTCGTCCAGGTTTCTAAACTCAACCTCTTTACTTTTCGGGTATGGCAAATAAGACTAATTCCGTTGGCAATGCCAAATGTGGCCGGAGATAAAAACTATAATTGGCATTATAACTCATAATTAATTCTGGGACCGAATACAAATCTTCCTTTTTATGATATACACATATTGCCAATCTGGGCGTATGTGAAATAATCTGCCCTTTAGCGCCCTTTAGCGCTTCCAATTCACTGCCCTCTATATCCATTTTTATAAACGTAGCCTTTTCATCACCCAAAATATTATCAATTGAATCTGCTTCTATCATAGTACTGCCTACAACTGATATTGCAGAAAGTTCTCCGTCATTGTCCGAAAAATGTAATTGCGTCTTATGGGAATACGCACCTAAACACAGAGTCTTAACTCTCTGGTTATTTTCATATTTTTTCTGTAATACTTCAAAATTTTCATTATCTGGTTCCCATGCATAAACAGAAAATTCCTTTACAGTTTGGAGTGGCATCTTTGTCAAAAACTCTTCCACACTATCCCCTACATATGCCCCGCAATCAACATAACATTCTGTTTTTTTCCATATCATGAATTCATCAAAAATATATCGTGTACCTGACCATGCGCTCGGTTTAAATGAAATATCCTTTCCAGTTAATCTTCCAAGAAAATTTGCATACATACAATCCCGCGAATAATTATCAGCAAGCAGCTCATATGTTTTGTCAAATTTATCAGCATACTCCATATAAAAATCCTTACTTATTAAATAATCATCCATTATACCGAGATTCAAAGGAATCACATCTTTAATATTGCGATTATTAAAGATATTCATATCTATTAAATTGTGTGAAATTCCAAGTATAATTGTAATATCATCTTTGTTCTTTTCCATTTCATGTTCATAACATTTAAGTTTTTTATTTTGACCGCATATTTTTATCATATGTCCTTCACTATAAAATCTTTCAGTAACTAAAAACGCATCGAAATCAATCCCTCTATTCAATAAAAAACGTGCCAAATATTTTCCTCTAGCACCTGCCCCCAAAATAAAAATATGCTTTGCATGGCTTAACTTAATAAATGTTTCTCTTATAAATCTATCACATTCAATATTTTCAAGCCGATTACTTAATTTTATCATTCTATCATTCCTAATTATTTCTTATTATTAACCATTTTACAATTTTTCAATTGTTTTAAATTCAAATATCAAAATACAAGTGATTAAGTAGACACCCCTATTAAGACGCATCTACTTAACCATAAACTACTTATTAATTTTTACGATGTGGAAAGTAATCATCCTAATCGTCTTATGGATTAGAAGCCGGAATAGATATAGCTGCTTCTATTGTTTGGTTGTTTGTCAACGTAACGATTGCTTTACCAGATTTTCCTGTCAAAGAACTTACCCATCCTGTTCCAAGCTGACATGTTATAGTTCCGCCAGTTGCCTCAACATAACCAGTCCTGTCCCATGTTACCTGATCAGCATCTGCATCAAATGTTCCATTTGGATTTTGAATTTTCAATCCTACGAAGTTTGCATCAGCGGTAAGGCCCGAAATAGTAACTAATCCTGTTGCAGAAACTGTCACCTCTGGTCCTGTCTTAATCATCGCACCTGTTCCAGCTACAGTCGTAACGCTAGAAGGTGCTATAGCATTGCTATAAGTTGCAGTAATCTTGATTCCACTCGTGAGCTTACTCCAATTTGCTTTGTTATTCATTGCACCATCAAATGTAAATGCTGTGATTCCTGCACCTCCATCTGCTAATGCTGATATTTCAAAATTTGATGAAACATCATTCGTTGTGCCTGTTCCCAATGTAAGCTCATCTCCAGTCTTAGGATCATATTTTGCTTTTGTAAGTTTAAATGCTAGCTTATTATCACCTGATTTCAAGGATACTGCTGCGGAATCTGCTGCTTTAGTCATTGTAACATTATTTAAATCGGTTGCCGCTGTATCTTTATCAGCTGGAGCTGGTGTTGCCCCTACTTGCACTTCTGTTGAATCAGCCGGTACTGCTTTTAAATAAATCTTATACTCGTTATCTGCTGCATTTGTTACTTCATCTGCTGAATTAACAAAAGTAACCTGATTATCTCCTGTATTTTGATCTTCAACCTTTAAAGCAACTGTCATTACCTGATCTTTATTACCCTTATTGATCATACCATAATTTCTAGATAGAATTTGATCAGTAGAAGGAGTGGAACCACCAGTTTCAACAGCTAAACCCTCTGGATTAAATGCCACCTCATAAGTTGTAGGTACAACAACATTCAGTACTTCAAAAGAATAAATCGGTGCTGTCACAGCCTGCGAATCTGCCGCCATTACCGGCATAGCCACTCCCATAGTCATTGTCGCACTTAACGCAAGTGCAAGAGCCTTCTTCATTTTCATTTTAATCTCCTCCTAATTTATATTTTTTTAATTATTAACAGAAATTGTAATATCGAAGCCTACCGTGCTCACCTCCTCATTATCTTCGTCTACCAGAGTATACCTCACCACAGCATCATACTCACCCTTTTGAAGTTCCTTCTCAAGCTTGATGTTCGTAAGTTCTGTTCCAACCGGAAGCATAGGTGATGAGTAAAGCAGTTCTTCTGTCTCTTTGTCGTACACATCAAAGTATATTGTATGTAGGTTGTTTTCCACATTGGCAACATAAGCATTAGGAGATTCAGACTTTCCATCTTCAAATACCCATGATGTAGTCATCTTACATTCAAACATTCCCTCTGCTACTTTTTCGCCCATGTCTTCCATAACCGTATCCTTGTTGGATTCATCAACAAAGCCCCTGTCTAACTCTTTTGGCTTTGTCTTCTGAAGCAACAACACAATACACACAACCAGTGCTGCACACAACACGACAAAAGCAATAACAATAATCTTCTTGCGCCCTTTTTTCCCGGGCTGTTTCTGGTTCTCCATATTACAACTCCTTGTTTTCTATATAAAGCGGGCAATTAAGTTTATTGTAAAATTAAAAACCCGCCTTACACCTTTTTAATCTTTAATCAACAGCAACCATGTTTCCGGTTCCATCAATTATTTTCTCTGTCCCGTCTGCCGTCTCATATTCGTAAGTAGCAGTTACCTTAATACCTTTAAGCAATTTTCCCCATTCCGCCTTTTGGTTCATCGCACCGCCAAATGTAAACGCTGTTACACTTCTGCCATCCGGATTCAGACTAATCAGATCAAGTATTTTCTCCGGACTCCCTTTCGGCTTTTTTTCTCCCAAAGAAGCTCCATCACCAAAATTGTATATTGCTTTGGAAAGCTTAAAAGCAATGCGGTTCTCTCCAATATGAAGTGGAATTGCCTGTTTCTTTGCCTCCTCCATCTCCACGTCAGATAAAGAGGAAGGACTCGTATCTATATCTGCATATGTCCCATCAATTTTAATTTTCCCTCCATCTGCAGGGATTACAGACAGATAAACGGCATAACTGTCTTTGTCCGCATTTTTCGCTTCTTCTTCTGAATCTACAAAAGTAATTTTATCTTTATTCAAATCTTCAACTGTAAATGTAATTGTCACAACCTTATCGGTAGAACTTTTATTAATAACACCATATTTTCTTGACACCACCTGATCAGTTGAAATAATGTCATCCTTTACTACAATTGGCATTTCATAAGGATTCAGTGACATAGCATACGTAGTTGGTACAACAAGATTGTCAATTTCATAATTATAAATCGGAACAAGCGTTTCTATTTCAGAAGTCTCTTCTTTTATCTTTTCATTATCTATAGATGCTACTTTTTCATGCTCCGGAATATGCTCATTCTCTTTATGAACTTTTTTCGTTTCATCATTTTCGTCATTTTCTGCTGTAGAGTCTTCCCCAGTATCCTTATGATCATCTAATATCTTTTCCGTCTGCGGATCTAACTGAGAATTATCTTCTTTATTCTCATTGCTTTCCCCAGTTTCATTTTCTATCTGATTTGCAAAAACAACATCTCCTGGCATAACAGAACCCATACTTCCTGCTACAAAAGCCGAAATTAATATAATACATATATGTTTTCTTATTGATGCCGCCCCCTTTTTTTGCTATCTTCCTTGAAAAGAATTATTTAATATGATATATACACTTATATTATCGGCTGAATCAGAAAAAACTTTATAGCTAATTTCATAATTATTCTTTTTTTGTCCAGCTGAATCCAGATATCGTAATTTTCCGATCTGTTTCCTCCATCTTCTTTGCTTTCCCACTCCTTCTTCATCAACCTTATACTTCTTACCTTCTGCATATTTCATATACATTACAGCATAACATCCCTGTTCCTTTTATTACATCATCATCTTTCCACCCCTCCATCATCTCCTTAGAAATCAGCGGATCTTTTCTTACAATTTTCCCACCAAGCTTTTTGGCAATCTTATTACTCGCTTCATTATTATATAATGCCATCCATTCGATACACTCTATATCCCCATCCTCCAGTGCCTCATGCAGCAAAAGCAGGCAGGCTTCAGATGCATACCCTCTATCTCTGTATTTCTCTAAGATACCGATTCCAACTTTCGGTTTATGAATATCATTCATTTCAAGCTCAATATATCCGCACACTTTCATTGATTCTGCTTCATATATCAGACATATAACATTTTTTCCTGTTATATCATCAATGAGCTGCCGCTTCATATTATCCCATAGCCCGGCGTCCATGTCATAAGCAGACTTAAACATCGTCGCATACCGCCTGACCTTCAAATATGTTTCCGTTTCGTCAGTTGATACATTTTTTACAATAACCAAATCTCCAGTTAAAAAGATATTATTTCTATTCATTCTATCCCAGACTTTCTATTCCATACATCTTGCATACATTGAGGCTACATACAAAACACAGCATACAATGGAATTGACCATATCCCATTCTCATTTTCAAAATTCTTGGTGGAAAACTGAACCGGCCTGTATGGGTGATACTTCAATATAAACTGGGAAAGACTCCTGGATCTGACACGCTCTCCCTTCTTCACTTCGATTTCATATACCCTTTGGTCTTTAATAATTACAAAATCCAGTTCCGTAGTGTACTCACTGGTTCATTAATAGAGACCATACCCATTCGCGGCAAGCTGTACTGCAACATAATTCTCAGTCAATGCACCAAGAAAGGTTATCTTTAAGTCAAGAAAAATCAAAAAAATTATATTTTTCTTGACTTAAAAATATAGTGGCGGCTTTTTTTAGATCTGACTGCGCGAATTCTCTATATATCCAATATCTCCACATCCTGTATCATCACCGGCTTCCCCGTCTCCTGGCACAGCTGTACAAGGCTGCTGTAATCTCCATAATACGCATCACTCAGCGCAATCGCCCTGTCAAGCTCTGCCGTATCGTCATAAATTCCCCAACCCTCCTCTTTATACTTCTTCACAATCTCCTGATATCTCTCCCAAAGCTCTGGCCGCATGGACTCAATCGTAGCCTTAATAAGAGGATGGGGACGCCATAACAATGCAACCTCATCTTTATTCTCCTTAAAAATACGGAACACATCCTGCATCTTCACAAGCATCTTATCCTCATGCTGCAGGAGTGCGGACACACTGTTATTGTAGAGAATAATCTTCTTCCACTCCCCATTCTCATTTTCGATAATCCTTCTCCATTCCCCGGGGACATCCACATTTTCCTTTCTGGTACTAAGCACCTTATCCATCTTCGGCGAGCCGAGCCCCTGGATTCTGTCCTCCCAGTACTTCCGAGTAAATCCGCTTTCAGCGGTATACCTTGTCAGAATATCAACATACACCTTGCGCATATTTTCCGACTGTACTATAATCTGATCCGCATGGAGCACGCCCGGCACAATACAGAAATGTTCAATATTCTCCTGAACATTCGGATCATCCGGATCCGGTTCTGCCAGCACAAAGTAGGGTATATATACCAACTTGTTTGTAAAGCTCTTAAGGTTCTTCGCATAGAAAAACGGATCCACACTGGTAACATAATTACAGTCGTCATATGGATTATGGATAAATATGATGTCCGGATGCCTTTTGGAAAAATCATACTCCTTATAATGTGTCACAGGTACATAATCCGGGTACTCCTCTCCCTCGTAATGCATCTCCCTAAAACTTCCGTCCGAATTCTTATCATAATATGGAATGGGGATAACATAAGCATCACAGTCCTCATCTGCATCTGCTGCCATCCACACGCTCTCAAGAGAATCCCACATAGACGCCTTATATGGAAGGAACACGACTTCAAGCCTGTCCGGTATCTCAGCGCTGATTGCCTTTCTGATCTGCTTCAGATGATTCACAAGAACCTTCTGCATCTCCCTCCGCCTGATCGGATTAGAGACAACCAGCGTCATCTCATACAGACTTTCGCAGTACTCCTCAAGTTTTGCCACACTGTCTGTATCCTCTCCATACACTTCCTCTATTTCATTTCCCATCATAATCGCTGTCTCCTGACAATCTGCCAAAAGCTGCAGCACACCCTCTTCATTTATCACTGTTCTGCTTACTGCATCCTTAAGCACCCTGTTTGCTCTCTCCAAAGATCCTGTCATAGAAAGCAGTTGTTGTCTTACTGCACGGCTCATATTTAGTTCTCCTTCCTTTTTTGGGGACGGGGTAAAATTCATTTTACCCCGTCCCAAATTGATTTTAGCCTGTCCCCAGCCGGCTGATACCCCCAGCCTTTTGCCATCCTATAATATTTTACCGCCTCATTCACATCTCCATTCACCTCAAACCACACGCCCAGGTTATATGCCGCCTTAAATGATCCATTCCCCCTGACGCCTTCCTGCTCTGGCGCTTCTCCGATCTCCAGGCATCTTTTATAAGACTTCTCAATCTCCGGCAGATACCCCACATACCTCTTCACATCAGAAAAGATTGCTTTCATATAAAATGTTCCACATGCGAAGTGATAATCTGTATAATTTCCAAGTCTCGCCCTCTCTGCTTCTATCACCTCAAAGCCTGTCTCATACTTCTTCACTTCCAACAGGTTATATATATAAGAAACAACTCCATTCACCCTGTACCCTGTGCCTGTCTCTGGAACCCTTTTATAAAACTCCTGAAAATAGAAATCTGCTCTCTCGTACTCCTTCATAAGCCACAGCGTTCTGGCTGACTGATAGTACAGGTAAGCATCCTCCGGCTTTTCGGAAAGCTCTTCTAACAAAATCTCCAGATTCCGTTCCCCTTTTCCTCCCTGCAGATACCCGTCATGCTCAAATACAAGTGGAAGTGGTATAATCGGAAGGTCTGCTGCCACCTGTTCATGCACCCTTCCTTCAAAATATATCCCTTTCGGAATAAAACGGGTTGTATACGTACATGCCTTACTAATTTCCCCGTTCTCCTCAACATAGCTGTCATACCTCCGAATTGCTCCCACACACCCGGCCTGTACTACAGTTCCTGATTTCTCAGCCCTTTCCATAAATCTAATAAGGTCCTTCCGCTTTCCTGACACCAGATACTCATCTGCATCCAGCATCAGATTCCAGTCGCACTCCGACTGCCGGAGAGCGAAATTCCTCGCTGCCGCAAAGTCATTGCACCACTCAAACTGTGAGATATGTGCATGAAACTCCTCTGCAATCTTCACTGTGTCGTCTGTAGATCCAGTATCTGTAATATAGATCTCATCCACAAGCTTCTTCGCCCTGGAAAGACACTTTCTAAGGCATCTTTCCTCATTTTTCACAATCATCACAAGCCCTATAGACATCATTTTTATCTCCTTTTTTAATTGGGGACGGGGTAAAATTCATTTTACCCCGTCCCCAATTGATTTAATTATCCAGCAGATACATTTTCAGCAGCTTCATCAGCTTCTTCACATCAATTGGCTTCGCTATATGCTCATTCATGCCGCATTCCATACACCTCTGTATATCTTCGGCAAATGCATCTGCTGTCATTGCCAGAATAGGCAGATCGGCGTCCTCTCTGTCAAGTGCACGAATTGCCTTTGCTGCCTCATATCCTGTCATCACCGGCATACGGATATCCATAAGAATCGCTTTATAATACCCAGGCTCTGACTCCTTAAACTTGTCCACACAGATCTGTCCGTTTTCTGCCCAGTCAACCTCGAATCCGGACTCTGTCAGAATATCCTCTGCGATCTCCCAGTTAAGCTCATTATCCTCGGCAAGCAAAAGCTTAATTCCTCTGAAATCCTGTAGTTTTTCTTCAACCACAGGCTCCTCCTTAACTTCCTTCTCCACGTAACGGCTCAGTCCCATATACAAATTCGATTTAAACAGAGGCTTTGAGATAAATCCATGTGCTCCTGCCGCACAGGCCTCTTCCTCAATATCACTCCAGTCATAGGCTGAGATAATTAGAATTGGAAGATCCTCCCCTGCAATTCTTCTAATTTCCTTTGTCGTCTCCAGTCCATTCATATCCGGCATCTTCCAGTCCAGCAGAATGATCTCATAATCCATATGGTTCTTATGATTTTTTTCAATCTTCTCAAGGGCCTCTCTTCCGCTTAACACCCAGTCTGCTGACACTCCGACTTCCTTAAGGGCAGAGGCTGCACTCCGGCAGAGATCCTCATTATTATCTACAACCAGAAGTCTCCACGGCGGAAGCACCATGTCTGTCTCTTCGATTGTTGCTTTTTCCAAATCAACTGTAATATGAAATTCACTGCCAACGCCCTGCTTACTTTGCACCTCGATCGTGCCGCCCATCATATTTACAATAAACTTCGATATTGCCATACCAAGGCCAGTACCCTCGATTTTCTGAACCTTCATGTCCTCCCTGGAAAATGTGTCAAATATTTTCTTTTGGAATTCTTCTGACATTCCGATTCCGTTATCCTTCACCCGGAAATGGCATCTTACATAATTCTCCCCCATCGGTGATTCTTCCTGGGTCAGAAACACATTAATCTTTCCATTGGCAGGCGTAAATTTAATCGCATTTGACAACAGATTGATCAGAACCTGATTCAGACGCACGCCATCGCAACATACTTCTTCTGTCAGAATATCCTGAATAAAAATATCAAAATGCTGCTTTCTCTCCTTAATCTGAGGCTGTACGATATTCACAATACTTTCCATGGTCTCGCGAAGAGACAAAATATCAATATTAAGAGACAACTTTCCACTTTCAATTTTTGACATATCCAGAACATCATTAATCAGACCCAGAAGATGCCTGCTGGACAGACTGATTTTTTTCAGACAGTCCTGAACCCTCACCGGATCGTTAATATTTGTCATGGCTATGGCCGTCATTCCTACAATTCCATTCATCGGCGTACGAATATCATGGCTCATACTGGACAAAAATTCGCTCTTGGCATGATTTGCATGGGAAGCCTCCTGCTCTGCTTTTTCAAGATCTCTCAGCTGCTGCTGTGTCATATGGTAGTACAAAAAGAATATCAAGATTGATGCTGCAATAATAACTCCGCATCCCATTAAAATCGAGATCTGGCGCTGTTCGCTCAGATGTAATATCGTAGCATCCAGAACTCCATAAGGCATAACTGAAACCAGATACCATTCGGACCCTGTAAGCGGAGCACAATATATATGACGGTGCACGCCTTCAACTGTTACAAGTACCGAATAATCCTCATTTGCCTCTATGGCATCTTTTATATCCTTTACATGCTCCTCAGGAGACTTTCCATCAGAATCCGTAATTGTTTTCTTGACACGCTCAAAATAATTGTTACGGAATGCATCCCCTTTTCGCACTACAAAGTTTCCATTTTTCCGGATGATATGGGAATACACCATGGAATCATCCTCCTCAAGAACAAGCGCATCCTCTAGATAGGACATGGAAATTCCTGCCACAATGACATCACTTGTCTCCCCGCCTTCCATTGGATAAGCTGCATCCGCTACAAAGAGAAGGATTCTGTCTCCTTTATGATCAATCCCGCTTGTAATCTTTTTATGACTGTCCTTTAATGTTTCAGCAAATTCTTCTTCCTCAAAGGCCTCTATCGGTTCTCCGTAAATTGTCTGTTTTTTTCCTGTCTTTTTATAGAGCCCAAGATAACTGAATTCCCGTACCCTTGCACTAAGCGCCAGTTCATCAAGAAGTTCTTCCCCGTACACAGAATCCTCTGGAGGGGTACGTTTTATAATACCATCCGCCTGGGATACCCAGAGAGCTGTAATCGCATTAAACTTCTGCTGAAGCTGCTTACTCATCTCAGACATGTAGATTCTTCCAATTTCATTGATTGTATCCTTACTTTTTCCGCTCATTGAAGTTCCCAGCCATAAAAATATGACAACACACAGTACAACCAATCCCCCAAAACTTATCATCAAGAAATTTTTTGTCTTTTTATACATCAGCTTATTTACCCCTTATATATCCTGAAAAAGATATTTTCTTCGTTACGTGCTCTTATTATATACAATTACAACCATGAAATCAATTCATTTCCTCTTTCTCACACAACTGCTTCAATGAGTATCTTGTCTCCCAGTATAACCTTCCTGACTCCAACCTGTTTTTTCTTAATCCCGGTATGATAATCTCTCTCATATTCCTCAAGCATTCCGGCAATGCCCTCTTCTGACAGACTCATATCCAGATCGAACTCTGCTGCAGCGTTTTTCTGCATATATATTACTATTTACACTGTATTATTTATTTGAAAATATGTCAAGCATTCGTTACTATTCATGGACTAACCGTCCGCTCATATTAACGAATCCAATCCATTTAAAATAATCATTGCATTCCTTATTCTGTCATGATAAAATTGTTACATCTGAAGTAACTCTTTTAGCAGCTGTGAAGAGGGGGGTTGATCATACATGGTTTTAAATAATTGCACCATATGTAATGTCTATGGAGATGACGGACAGCTTATGTCAAGAGTCCGCGTAAAGTGCACAGGTGAGGACATTACACTTCATTTCAAGAAAAACAGTGAGCTTTCAGATTCAGACCATATCCGGATTGACTTCTTTGATGGACAGATCGGTTATATAAAGACATACTGTGAGATTATTGTAAGGAAGAATTACGATCCGCTTATATTAGAGCCCTGGATGGCAGACTGTGAGATTCTGGAGGTCGTAGAGATTATCCAGAGACAAAAGGATCTCCGGGCGAAGATGGAGCGGGAAGTAACCTTTACATCCTTCAGACAAGGCAGCTTTTCCGGCACCATACAGAACATCAGTGTCGGCGGTCTCTACCTTATAACAAAGACACAACTGGATATTGACGAAGAATTCGAATTCAGCTATTGTTTTACCAAAAAGATTCACCAGGTAAAAGCCTTTGTACTTCGTGAACAGGATCTGAAAAACGGAAATTATGGCTACGGCTGCAAATTCACAGATCTGAAGAACTCAGCAGAGAGGGATATACGCCAGTTTGTATATAAGCAGCAGCTCAGCCGGGCGTGGTAACGGGTTGGGGACGGGGTATTTTTAAAAATACCCCGTCCCCAATTGCTATTCTCCTTCATTCTCCTCATTTTCTGCATTTTCTGCATTTTCCTCCATCATCGCTTCATGCTCTTCCTTGGTATACTTTGGAGTATATTTCAGGAAATATGCATAAATATCGACAATTGCCTGATAGAGTTCTTCCGGAATCGGTGTTCCAAGGTCAAGCTGGCTCAGCACTGTTGCAAGGGAATTATCCTCATACACAGGCACTCCGTTCTGATTTGCCGTCTCCACAATACGCTCTGCCATATAACCAAGACCAGATGCAACAATGACTGGTGCGGCGTCTTTATTCTCATCATATTTGAGAGCAACGGCTTTTTTATTAAGCACATCATCATATTGTGACATTAATCGAATTTCTCCTTTCAAATATCTTCGGGAATGCAGCGGATACTGGTATGGATTCCTTTCCCTGCTCCACGGCAAGATACTCAAGCTCCAGATTATTCTTAGCCATAATCTTTCTTATTCCGTTACGGATATCGCTCTCATGATCCTTTAGTTCCTCTGGATAATGAATCAGCATATCCATCTTCCCTTTTTCATAATACATCATCATGTCAAAAAAGCCAACATCTTTCAAGTCAAATTTTATTAAAAGCTTAATTCCCTTCTCCTTTGAGCCTGGATTTCCGGATTCTTCATCCGGATCTATCCACATTTCGGCAAACATAGGAACTCCATTAAGGACTGCCGGGATCATGGCGTGCATAACCGGCATATAGACACTTTCATTCACAAGGATTGCTTTCATAATATTCATGAAGGCCTCCCTGTTTTCCACGCCTGCCTCTCCTTTTATGCCTGCCTGTATAATATTAATCAGATTATCTGCCCAGGGCATCTTTCCTGCTGCCCTGTCAAAATCTACATTTTGGAACATAGCCTTAAGTTCTGCTGCTGTCATTCCTTCAAAATGTTTCTGGAATGCGGGAAAATCCATCAGCTTCAAAAATGCCTGGACTACGTTGTTCACATTTCCATTCTCATATCTTGAGGTATTCAGTGCAAGAAGGCTGATCAGATCCCTGATCTTCCCCATATCTCTTGTCTCGGATATGTATCTCCCCAGATATGGTATGATCTCGCCCTTAAGGAGCTGGGAATTCGTCACATTTGCCTGCATACTGTAAGGCCTTAGCCTTGCTGCAAGTCTCTGCAGTCCTTCCCTGTCGTTGCGGAACATATATCCTTCCATCTCCTTTAATCCGTCCTTAATGTTCTGGAGGAGATGCTTTCCAGATGACATATCATTATACTTTTTCAAAAAATCCAGGATTCCTGCTTTCAGCTCAACCGTAGTTGCCTCATCCATCACCTGGCGAAGCATGTCAAATAAGGGTCCCTGCATCCGGTTCGCCCCCGCCATCTGGCTTTTTACAAAATCAGCCAGCTCCTCAGGGGACATATTCAGTGACCGGAACAGTGCCTGAATCTCTGCCGCTGTTCCTTTGCTGATGCCGGATTCCACCACATTTGCCATGCCGCTGAAGATCATCTTGGTCATAATATCCTCAAGTTTTGGAAGATCACGCAGAGACTGGACAAAATTTCCAAAATTTGATTCCGCTGACACACCCTTCTGGGCGGCATCCTGCTGGTTATTTGCCTGGTTTCTTCCGTCTGCTCTTACCACCCGGCTCGGATCCACCGGATTCTTTACACTCATGTTCTCCGCCTGTTGGGAGGTTGTCTGCTTATTGATTGCATTATTGTCATAACCGGTCGGCGGGGTCGTTACTTTTAAAATATTTGACATTTTTTCACCTACTCTATAATTTACTCTTATCCTTTTCCACTCTTATGACGA
Organism: Lachnospiraceae bacterium; assembly: GCA_910576335.1. Taxonomy (GTDB): domain Bacteria; phylum Bacillota; class Clostridia; order Lachnospirales; family Lachnospiraceae; genus CAPEBR01. The sequence goes on along the minus strand of CAJTIU010000006.1, from coordinate 45,073 downwards.
TATATTAAAATATAATACAATTTAAACGCATTAAAACGTTAGATAAGGTGGTACTAATATTATGGATAACATGCTTGAAATGTATCTTTACGAAACAAACACTCTTTTGGAAGAACTTGATGCGCTTTTGATAGAAGCGGAAAAGAATAAGGATTTCACCACCAATGATGTTAATGAAATCTTCCGCAGCATGCACACTATTAAAGGTTCATCCGCTATGATGGAATTTTCCTCACTAATGGAAATCGCTCATCATATTGAAGATTTGTTTTTCTACATTCGCGAAAACGGACTGGATTCCATGGACGAATCTCATAAAAATGATCTGTTCAGCCTGATGTTCCAGTCAACAGACGCTCTTCGCAGCGAAGTTGAAAAGATCGAAAACGATGAGCCTCTTAGCACTAATATCGACCCAATCATAGCAAATATTAATAGTTTTTTGGAAAAAATCAGCGGCTCAGGCAATAACTCCTCTGATGAAAGCCAGGAATCAGAGGAAAAATCAGAATCCACATCTGATGCCGGACCGTCCAGTGAACAGAAGATCGCCCTCCTTAATCAGGAACTTGCCGGCGCACCCCAGAGTGACCTTCCTTATTTTATAAGGATCTTCTTTGAGCAGGGATGCGGTATGGAGCATCTGCGTGCTTTTATGACAATTACTGCCTTAAAGGACGTGGAGCTTGATTTTAAGTATTATCCGGAGGATGTTGAGACAAACAGTGATACGATTGAGACTATCATTGAGAACGGCTTCTATATTGCCCTGTCTTCACAGCAGGATGTGGAACGGGCGCTCAATGTAATCAAAGAGCAGAACAGTATTGAGACCTATGAAGTAATGGAGAATGCTTTATTAAAGCAGGAAAAGGCTGAACCGAAGGCTCAGGAAGCTGCGGCCTCACACCATGAGGAGGCTCCCGAGTCCTCTGCAGCGGTCTCTGCATCATCTGCCCAGGCGTCACAGACCCAGGCTGCTGCCCAAACACCACAGACCCAAAAGTCCACTCCGGCGGCTCCGGTAAAACAGAGTCTTATCAGCGTCAATCTGTCCAAGCTTGACAGCCTGGTTGCCATTGTCGGAGAGATCATTATCGCTGAATCCATGGTAACCTCTTCTCCGGATCTGGAAGGTTTGAAGCTTGATAACTTTATGAAGTCTGCCCGTCAGTTAAGAAAGCTGAATGATGAACTTCAGGACATTGCCATGTCTCTTCGCATGGTTCCTGTTTCCGGCACTTTCCAGAAGATGAACCGTATTGTAAGAGATATGAAGAAAAAGCTGAATAAGGACGTAAGACTTACTATTGTAGGTGAACATACAGAGGTAGACAAGACAATTGTGGACAGCATAGGAGATCCTCTTATGCACATTGTCCGTAACTCTATGGATCACGGTATTGAGGAGAATGTACAAGACCGTATTGATGCCGGGAAGGATCCCCAGGGCGAGATTATACTGTCAGCGGCACATACCGGAAGTGAGGTTATCATTACAGTAAGTGACGATGGACAGGGCATGGATACAGAAAAGATCCTCGCCAAGGCAGAACGGAACGGAATCCTGACCAAACCTGCATATGAGTACTCACAAAAAGAGATCCTCTCTCTTCTTATGCTTCCCGGATTCTCCACCAACGAGGAGGTTACTGAATTTTCAGGACGTGGAGTCGGAATGGACGTTGTAAAGAAGAATGTGGAGTCTGTAGGCGGTACGATTTCCCTTTCTAGCGAGCTTGGAAAGGGAAGCTGCACAACCCTTAAGATCCCGCTTACGATGGCCATCGCAGACGGCATGGAGGTTTCGGTAGGAAAATCCATGTTCACGATTCCGATCGCCAATATCCGCCAGTCCTTCAAGACCCAGAAGGGAGACGTAATTCTGGATGCAAACGGCAACGAGATTATTAAGTGCCTGGATGATTTCTACCCGATTATCAGAGTACATGACTTATATAATATAGAGACGGATATTACAACAATTGAAGATGGTATCTTAATCTGGGTAGAGGATGCCGACAAATCCTACTGTCTGTTCGTAGATGATCTTCTTGGAGAACAGCAGGTAGTAGTAAAACCGCTTCCTTCATTTTTAAGTAATTACAATATTAAGAATTCTGGAATTAGCGGCTGTACGATCCTCGGCAACGGAAATATCAGCCTGATCCTGGACATTAAGACCTTGTATGCAGCATTTTATAATCAGTATTAATTTGTACAGAAATTGGAGGAAGTATATATGTCAGCAGCTACAGTAGAAAATACAGCAGTAAATGAAAACCCGGAAGTATCAGTTTCTACGGAACGTTTTTTAACCTTTAGTTCCAATGGACTGAACATCGGCGTCAGCACCAACTATGTGATTGAGATCATAACGAACCACATCATTACCGTGCTCCCGCTTGTTCCTGATTATGTGAAGGGAATTATTAATCTGCGCGGACAGATTATCCCGATTATTGATATTCGTCTGCGCATGGGTAATCCCTCAATAGATTACACGAATTCGACCTGTATCATTGTATTGAATATTAACTCCGTGCAGATCGGTATCATTGTAGATGATGTACAGCAGGTTATGGATATTGACCAGAGCCAGATATCCCCTGTCCCGGTAGAAAACCGACAGGAACTCATAAGCGGAATGGTGTCTTCAAGTGATCGCTCCGTTATCCTTTTCCTTGACTGCGAACAGCTTTTACAGACATATTGATGATAAAGGAGTTATATAAACTATGTTAACGATAAACGATAATGATTTTCACCGTTTAGTCAAATTTGTACATGAAAATTATGGAATTGACCTTACAAAAAAACGCCAGCTTATTACCGGACGTCTTTCAAACACAATTTTGTCAATGGGATTTCCTTCATTTAAAGAATATGTAGACTATCTGATCACAAACAGAAAACAGGAAGATCTGGAGCTGATGCTGAATAAACTGACAACAAACTACACATTCTTTATGCGTGAGGGGGCGCACTTTGAATTTTTCACAGATACAATCCTTCCGTATCTTATGGAGACAAAAAAGGATCGTGTACTCAGTATATGGAGTGCGGGATGCTCTTCCGGTGAGGAGCCCTATACCATTTCCATGATTCTGAAGGAATTTTTCGGTTCAAAGGCGTCTATGTGGGATACCAGAGTTCTTGCAACCGATATTTCCCAGAACGCCCTTCATGCAGCTACAAATGCCGTCTATGATGAAGATTCTTTAAAGGAGCTGTCGCCTGGCTGGAAGAAGAAGTATTTTACAAAAGTAGACGCCCGGACTTATTCGGTATCACAGGAAATCAAATCCAATGTAATCTTCCGGACCTTTAATCTGATGGATCCGATCAGATTCCGGCTGAAATTCGACGTGATTTTCTGCCGGAATGTAATGATTTATTTTGACCAGGCTACAAAGGAAGCGTTAGTCAACCGCTTTTATGATGCAACGAACCCGGGAGGATACCTCCTCATCGGACATTCTGAGAGCTTAAGCAAGGCTGCAACGCCATACAAATACCTGATGCCTGCGACCTATCGGAAGGTCTAGTACAGCATACAATCATACGAGATTTTTCTGAAAATAGAGGAAGCTGCTTTTGAACTTTCAAGGCTATTGTTCAGAGGCGGCTTTTTCGCAATTGCCATTCGCTGAGCGAATTTTAGATGGATTTGCGTAGGTTACTGGTCACGGAGTGAACAGTAACTTGTTTTAGTCTGAAAGGAGATATTATGCAAAGTAAAAAAATAAAAGTCCTGGTAGTAGATGATTCTTCTTTATTTCGTCAGATGATCATCCAGCATCTTTCTGCACAGCCTGGCATAGAAGTTATCGGATTTGCCATTAATGCATATGACGCAAAAAATAAAATTCCGGTGCTTAAGCCAGATGTCATGACTCTGGACGTGGAGATGCCAGGCCTTAATGGAATCGAATTTCTCAAGCAGCTGCTTCCCGTTAACCCGATTCCTGTCGTTCTCGTGTCTTCTCTTAACTTAAGTGTATTCGACGCACTGTCAGCAGGTGCGGTTGATTTTGTACGTAAGCCGGATATGAGTGCATCCAACTCGAAGAGTGTATTTTTCTCATCCCTGATATCAAAGATCAGGGCAGCTTCCATATCAAAAGTACGCATGTCTGTAAGGCCGCCTCTTTCTTCTAATATGCCGTCTTCAAATATGCCGGTCTCCGGTACATCAAGACAAAGCATGACAGGCCATACACCGAAGCCCCAGAACCCTCTTCTCCAGAAGATGCCGTCCAAACCAATGCCGTTTCCTCCTCTGTCAAGAAGCGTTCTTGATTCTACTATTATTGGACTGGGAGCATCGACTGGCGGAACAGAGGCAACTCTTGCTGTATTGGAGAAACTTCCGGCCAATATACCCGGAATTGTAATTACACAGCATATGCCTGAAGGTTTTACTGAGATGTATGCCCAGAGGCTGAACAGAATCTGCAGTATGGAAGTACGGGAGGCAAAAAACGGAGATGAGATCCATCCAGGGCTTGCCCTGATTGCGCCTGGCGGCAAACAGATGGAAGTCGTACGCTCCGGCCGTTCCTACATGGTGCAGGTTCATCCCGGAGCGAAAGTAAGCGGTCACTGTCCCTCCGTAGATGTCCTGTTCAGCTCTATCGCAAAAAATGTACTGATTAACAAAGTAGGCATCATTATGACCGGTATGGGACGTGACGGGGCAGACGGACTTTTAAGTATGCGCCAGAGCGGCGCCTTCACCATTGGGCAGGATAAGGAATCCTGTGTCGTATATGGCATGCCTATGGTTGCCTACAACATCGGAGCAGTGTGTACACAGGCCTCTTGCGATAACATTCCTTCCGTCCTGATGAATCACTTGAAGAAATAATTGTGATTCTTTCCATTTTGGGTTATGATTCCAAAATTTGTGCCGATAATTAAAATATAGACAATTGGTATATCTCAATTTTAAAAAGGAGTCCGGTATGAAAATATCTACAAACAATAACATAATAAAAAATTATACAGATCTTAGAATTCATACGCCGAAAGAAAATTCTGCTCCTTCTGTAACTCCAAGTAGCGGCGGGCACAAATATGACGCAATCATCATACAGTCTAACCCGAGACAGATTGAAGAGCACACCTTTGCCAAGTCTGTTTCCCGCCGGATATCTTCTGATATGAATTATACTGCATCTGCAGAGAAGATCCAGAACCTCAAGGATCAGATTTCCGGACATACGTATCAGGTCGATGCTTATGCCATCGCAGCAAGGATGCTTATGTTATAGGAGGATCGGGCAGTATGAATAATTTTTCAGATTTTATTAAAATAATGAATGAATTCATAAATTTTTTTGATGAGTTAATTTCCATCGAACAGGAGAAACTTGATGCTGCAGTCAACAACCGTGTGAGCTTTGTAGAAGAAAGTATGCACAAAGAACAGGCTGCCATTCTGAAGCTTCGGGGATTAGAGCAGAAGCGGGAAAAGGAACAGGAAAGACTTGGCATGAAGGAATACACCTTCCGCCAGATATTAGAGCATGCACCACAGGATGCTGCCAGTGCACTGAATCCTTTATTTGACCGGCTGTCAGAGCAGGTTCGTCTGACACAGTCCTTAAGCGGTAATATTAAAGATGCCATAGAAGTGAATCTTCATGTGATCCAGTCCTCTCTTTCCGGCGGTACATCCGGCAGAGAGACTTATTCTGCGTCAGGACAGAAAAATAACAACAATACTCACAACCACTTTACAAGTCGTTCAGTTTAAAAGTCAGGAGGAAGATAAATATGATACGTTCAACATTTGCCGGTTTTACTACTGCACAGCTTGCAATGGCTGCCAGTCAGCGCGCGCTTGATGTTACCGGTCAGAATATCTCAAATATCAATACACCAGGTTACACCAGACAACGTCTTGATATTACAAGCTTAAATACTCAGAAGGGTGATTTCTATAATTCCAATTCCACCATCAAGGTTGGTTTTGGCGTGCAGATGACAAAAGTTTCACAGCTTAGGGATCCTTTTCTGGATGCACAGTACCGTTCCCAGATCAGTAAGCTTGGAACCTCTGATGCACATGTTGCGGGATTTGAACAGTTGGCTAATATATTTGATGAATCTGTTGATGAAGGGGTGAGGGCTGCGCTTGTTTCTATTTCCAGTTCGTTAAGCACTCTTTCTACACAGGCTGGGAATAAAGAACACGACACGGCAGTGCGCTCCAATATGCAGGTTCTCCTTAATATTTTCCGCGAGAAGGCAATTCGTCTCCAGGATATCCGTGAGGACATGCAGAGCGGATTCAGGTCAACAGATATCAGTGATCTAAATCAGATTCTGGAGAACATTGCTGAACTGAATACGAGTATCAAAAACAGTCAGATTCTTGGCAATCCGGCATTGGAACTACAGGACCAGAGAAATACACTGCTGGATGAACTGGGAAGTTATCTTCCCATCAGCGTAAAATATAGAGACGAGACCATTGGCCCGGATCAGACAGTAGAAGTTCTGGACGTAAGCTTTATTGATACGAATGGCCAGAGACATACTCTTGTTTATGACGGCCGCTACAGTACCTTTGATACGAATGTTACCGAACTTCCTGTCACTCTGACTATGACAGATGCCAACGGAAACCATGTTCAGCTTGCAGGATATCAGAAGGATGATAAGGGGAATGACGTATATACAGAGATTCTCGGCTCCGGAACAGTTAAGGGAACACTGGATTTATTAAATAAATCCGGGGACTTTGACCACAGCGACTTCCGTGGACTGGGATATTACGAAAAGGCGCTGGATGCCATGATTAATAAATTTGCAACTGTTTTCAATGAAGCAAATAAAGAGGCAATTCCAGGAACGGATCCTGTTGAATATAAGGATCGTCCATTATTTACGACAAAAGACGGAAAGACAGAAGGCTTTACTTCTTTAAATATTAAGATTGCAGATGGATGGCTGAATGGCGATTATGGAATCACTATTTCGAATAAACTGATTGATTCAAAACCTGGCTCTACGGCTGATGAGAATGTTTTAAATATGATCAGCCTGCTTGAAAAAGGCTTTGATTTTGAAGTTCCTGTTGAAGGAGGCCAGCCTGTCAAGTTCTTTACCGGAAGTTTTCACGACTGTTTTGCGAATATAGAAAATACCCTTGGTATTGATACAAAATCTGAGAATGCTATGCTGACAAATCACATTACCGTATTAAACCAGACGTCTAATTCCAGAGACGGCGTATCGGGTGTACAGCTTGATGAGGAAGGTATGAATCTTCTGCATTTTAACCAGTCCTACAACGCCGCTGCAAGGCTGATGACCACTCTTGATGAGGCTCTTGATAAACTAATTAACGGAACCGGCGTAGTCGGAAGGTAACAGGAGGTATGATATGAGAATTACAACAAATGCTATTTTAAGAAATTATAAATCCAACCTGGGAACATCCCTGAAGAATCTTGATACAGCCAGAACGCAGGTTATGACGCATCGAAAATACAACTCCACGGCAGAGGATCCGTCAAGTGCCCTGCGTGCTGCTATACTGGAACGAAAATATGTAAAAAATGAAGATTATCTGAATATTGTAAAGGATGTGCAGTCCTTCCAGGATTCCCAGGAGGATGCTGCAATGCAGATTGAAAATATTGCAAAGACACTGAGCAAGCGCTACGGTCTTGAGGCCTTAAATGGAACCAACGGTTCTATAGAGACAAGAGAAACCTATGCTGATGCATGGCGCGGCGCCCAGGAAAGCCTGCTTCTCTGTCTGAACGCAAGTTATGAAGGAAAATATGTATTCGCCGGCAGCAATGGAAAAGAAGCACCCTTTAAACTCGAAAAAAAAGATGACGGCACACAGATTCTTACATACCGCGGCGTTGATGTCAATGATCCGTCCAACGCGAAAGTCCTTGAGCAGTTATCAAAGGATTCCCTTTTTGTTGATCTGGGATTTGGTCTGAACGTAACAGGACAAAGCGGTGATGTAGATATTGATTCATCCAGCGCTTTTAATACAAGCCTTCCAGGAATCAACCTTGCAGGCTTTGGAACCTCGGATGGTACAGAAAATGGAATGCCAAATAATATCGTTCTTCTCTGCGGCAAGATTGCCGATGAATTGGAGAAAAAAGACTTTGACCGAGAGAAGTATACTGAGCTTTTAGGTCATTTTGACAAGGCACGTAATAATGTTCTGGAGAAGGTAACAGAACTCGGTACACAGACAGAATTCCTGACCACTACAAAAGAAAGGCTGGAGTCAAACAGCATTAGTCTTTCCACCCAGATTGACAATGTTGTAAACATTGACATGGCAGAAGCAATTATGAATTTCTCATGGGCACAATATGCTTACAATGCTGCACTAAAGGTCGGCAATAACATTTTGACGCCATCATTTATTGATTTTATGAATTAAAAATAAATATGAGAGAAGGGAGGTAACCATACATGAATCAACTCATTAATATAACAACTGTCCCCATTCAGTATGAGCTGAAGATCAACAATGCCAGATTGGAATATTCCCGCTCCGAGGCACAGCTTGAAATCAGCAGAAACAAAGGCGGTCTTTCCATCAAGAGCCGTCCAGTAAAACTGAATCTGGATTCTTCTGCTGCAAGAAGTTCTGTTGTTCCAACAACAACACAGAGTGTTTCACAGAGTGCACAAAAAGGCACAGAGGCTGCCTACAGCGCTACTGCACAGCTTGCACAGGAAGGACAGCTTTTGCTTAAAGCTAAGATTGGTGAAGATGTAATCGGTCAGATTATGGATCAGAGAAACGCTGCACCAACCGGAGAATTTCAGCTCGGATTCACTCCGTCTGCACCGGTGGACATCAGTTATCAGGCTCCTGACCTGACAATCAACTATGAGATGGACAAATTGAATTTTGATCTCAAGGTAGCAAATGGAAACTTTGAATTTATTCCAGGCAACATTGAGATGTCCATCACACAACATCCTGATGTAATCATTGAGTATGTTGGGGGACCGATCTACGTACCGCCAAGTGCTGATCCAAATTATGAACCATTAGATGTAAGGGCTTAATATTAAGCCCTTTCTTTGTGATATAGGAAAATTCATTTCCAATATCACAAAAACCCAAGGAGGTACCATACATTGATTATTAACGCAAAATATTTTGGTGAAATATCCTATGAAGAAAATGATATTATACAGATTATGGATGGACTATTTGGATTCGAATCCTGCACCCGTTATCTTCCTCTCCCCTTTAATGCGGAAAATGATTCCATGATCTCATTACAATCCCTGGAGGATGAATCTCTATCCTTCATTGTCATGAATCCATTTATGATCTGTCCTGACTACGCGCCAGAACTCTCAGAAAAAGATCTAAAAGAACTGGAAGCCAGCTCCCATGATGACATCTCCTATTATGTCATCAGCGTCATACACGACCCAATCGAGGATTCCACCGTAAACTTAAGAGCACCTCTTGCCGTAAATGCAATAAACAGAAAAGCAAAGCAAGTCATGCTGGAACAGCCTAAATACACCTTCCGGCATAAGCTTTCAGATCTGTCAAAAAAGGAGGGGGAATAATATGCTCATATTACAGAGAAAAAAAGGTGAATCCCTTTCGATCAATCATAACATCACTCTGACAGTTATGGAAACAGGAGCCGACTGGGTAAAGCTTGCAGTTGATGCACCAAAAGAGATCCCAATTCTCCGCACCGAATTAAAAGAAGCAGCAGCCGAAAATAAAAAAGCGGCCGAAGCTGCACCAAAAGAACTACTTGAAAAACTAAAGTTGGGGACGGGGCAATTTTCGCCATAGCGCGCATCAAAAGCTCCAGTGGAGCTTTTGATGTGAAAATTGCCCCGTCCCCTACTATTACGCGCTGCAGTCTATCGATGCCACAGGCGCCGATACAACAGATACACTTACTACTGCTTCGCCTCCCCCGGCCGCTGTTCCTGACACTCCTCCGGTTTCTGCGGCTACTGCGGAGTCTGGCATGGAGTTAACATACTGCTCTGCAATCTGACGGAATCTCTCATCATTCAATGAGGGCTTTGGAAGTACATCATCCAGGTGGGATGTCTGGCACTGTTCCTGACCCTGTCTTGCGGTTTTTTTTCGTCTGAGTTCTTCTGCAAGACGCCTTGCAAGCTTTTCCTTCATTTTCTTTTCAGCTGCCTTTTTCTGAAAGGCCAGCCGTTCCTCTTTATGAAGTCTTGCGATCTTAATATTACCACTTTGTATGACAGATTTGATCTTTCTTACAATGGATGCTGCCTCAGCCGGATCCTTTACCTGCATCTTTACCTTTTGTATCTCCCCGTATTTTGCTGAGATCAGTCCTCTGACTGCTGTTACATTCCTGGCATTTGCCAGGCGCATCATATTTGTGCTGTGTGAATAATTGTATGGGGAGCTGTATCCCTTATTCTTTGCATGTTTGGAATAGAAGGATGTGGATTCCCTGTCACGCCAGTAGGTTGGATAAACCTTTTCCTTGTCGCGCTCTGTGGTGGCCGTCCACATAGATACCTGTCCATCCTCACTTAGGACAAGTCCCATACCCACCAGCTCTTTGTCCTTTAAGAATGCACTTGTCTGTGCACTCTTCTGGTAGCTGTCCAGATGGTTCAGAACATTCTCCACCTGTCTCCTTACTTCTTCATCCGTACTCATCTTTTCTAAAAGCTCCGGAGAAATTGCCACATGATTCATTCCCTTTTTTGTTGAACCATACTGACCGATCTGACTTTTATTATCAAAAGAAATGAAGCTAAAATTAATATGTTTATAATTTTCCTTAAGGTAATTCATCATAGCGGCTGCACCAGACTGATCTGGCTTATTTTCATTCTGCATGTCCTTCTGGAAATTTACCTGGGGCAATTCTGCGGGTGCTTTTTCATGGTATATCCTTTCATTTTTCACCTGCATAAAAATCCCTCCAATATATCTTTGTCTATTATTAATATCGGCTAAATCATGAAGATTCATAAGTACAAATGCCTCCAGGATTCTTTAAAATATAATAAAAACATGTTATAATAGGAAATGTAAGACATTAGCTTAGTACATTATTTTATTAATCGTACTACAAAACTGTTTTACTGCGCGCCAGATAAATTGGCCGTGAGTATACTAATAAGTTTAAACAGAAAGGAGATTCCTGTATGGCTGCAGAATGTTTTCAATCAGACATCAGGCGGCGTCCACGGCTGTTCTGTGGAAGAGTAATAGCATTCATCCTAATATCAGCCTTTTTGGTTCCAGGCTGTTCCTCTGGCGGCAGTTCGTTTGCTTCAGACAACCAGGCTTCCTCAAATTCTTCGTCAAAACCAAAGAAAGAGGCTGATGACAATACTCCAGACCGGGACAACACTCCCCGTGTACTGACTCCGGAAGCTTCTGGAAAAAGTGTCTTTGGAAATGATATCGTTTCGATGGATTTATCAAATGTATCCAAAGGCTATATGATGCTAACCTACAGCGGCAGCAATGAAAAAGTAAAATTCCAGGTTCAGGGACCGGACGGCGTTACATGCACATATCTGGTCGAAGCCAGGGGAGAACATGTAACCTATCCCCTGACCGGTGGAGACGGCGGATATACTTTTACATTATATGAATCTGCTGATTTATCCCAGGATCTGTATGCAGTCGCCTTTACCGAATCTGCAGATGTTACCCTGGAAGATAAGTTTCTTCCTTATCTTACACCAAATGTATATGTAGATTATAATAACAAATCAAAGGCTGTTTCTGAGGGAAGTTCACTGGCAGAGGGGTGTAAAACTGATCTGGATGCTGTAGAAAATATTTATCTATATGTAACGGAAAATATAAAATACGACACAAAAAAAGCAGAGAATATTGCCTATGGTTACATTCCAGATGTAGATCATACACTGAAAACCAAGAAAGGCATTTGTTTTGATTATGCCGCGCTTATGACGGCGATGCTTCGTACTCAGCGCATTCCTACCAGACTTGAGGTCGGTTATTCCGGAGAAATCTACCATGCCTGGATCAGTTGTTATCTGACTGAAAAGGGATGGGTAGATAATGTAATTGAATTTGATGGAAAGAACTGGTCGCTTATGGATCCTACCCTTGCCTCCAATAATGGAAAGGGCAGCGTGAAAAAGTATGTAGGCGATGGAAGTAATTACACAGTGAAGTACACTTATTAGAAGTACACTTATTAATAGTATGGAAGGAGTTCAAATATGTCAAATAAAACACCCTTGTCCAATTTGGAGACAGCAGCATTCTGCAACCAGATGGCAATGATCTTAAAGTCCGGCATTTCCTCACTGGAAGGGCTTGGTATTCTCGAAGAAGATTCCCAGAATGAGAGTGAACGTACACTTCTTGCCCTCATGAAGGAAAAGATGGAGGAAACAGGTTTCTTTTATGAAGCTGTAAGTGAGGCCTCAGTATTTCCCGATTATATGCTTCATATGGTAAAGCTTGGGGAAGAAACCGGTACTCTTGACGAAGTCATGGAGTCCTTAAGCACACATTACACCAGGGAAGATAACCTGGCGCAGACTATTAAAAGCGCCCTTACATACCCTCTTATCATGATTCTTATGATGCTGGCAGTGATTCTTATTCTGATCACAAAAGTTATGCCGATTTTCAACCAGGTATTTAGCCAGCTGGGGCAGGAGATGAGCGGCTTTTCAAAGGGTATCCTAAAAGCAGGAGAGGGACTCTCCCGTTACGCTTCTGTTTTTATTATAATTGCCGCAGTATTTGTCGTTCTCGTATTTTACCTTACAAGGACGAAAGGGGGAAAAGCGCTACTTTTGAAAGCAGGCTATCATTTTTCCTTTGCCAGAAATATATATGAAAAGACAGCTGCATGCCGCTTTGCAGACGGTATGGCACTGACACTTAGAAGCGGAATGTCACCGGAGCAGGGTATCCATCTTGCAGGAAATCTTGTAGAAAATGAACATTTTCAAAAAAAACTTGCAGAATGCCAGCTTAAGCTTGACGAAGGAATGGATTTGTCTGATGCATTCCGGGAAACTCATATATTTACAGGAGTCTACGCGCGCATGGCCTCCATTGCCGGAAAAGCCGGTGTTATGGATGAGGTTATGAGTCAGATTGCAGCCGAATATGAGGATGATGTAGATACCCAGATTACCGGACTGATTGCCGGACTGGAGCCCACACTTGTTATTATTCTTTCTGTAATTGTAGGCGCTATTCTGTTTTCTGTTATGCTGCCGCTTCTTGGTATTATGGCAGGCTTATAGACTGACTGGTTTCCTGCAGCTAAAAAAGTGATACATGAAAGGAGACGTTTAATATGAAACGTTTTTATCAAGGCAGCTCCAGAGATACGAAAAAGCATATTTTTTCTCTTCTCCTTTTTCTCGGCGTTGGATGCGTCTTTTACACAGGTGTATCCGCACTGGGAAAAGATACGGATAAAAAGCAGAAGGAAAGTCTGGAAAATGCAGTAAGACAGGGAATAATCCATTGCTATGCGACAGAGGGACACTATCCTGAAAGTCTTGATTATTTAACAGAATCCTATGGAATACACTATGATTCCAAAAAATATTTTATTGATTATCAGATACTCGGGGCAAATATTCTGCCCGATGTAACTATTATTGACAAACCGGAGGAAAGCAATGAATAATAAGAAAATAAAACAGCATACAATTGATTTTATTTTTCCAATTGCGCTGTTCTTCGTATTTGCAGCCTCGTCTCTGGCAGTATTGATTCTTTCTGCTAATATTTATAAAAATATTACAGAGAGTTCTAAGGATCTGTTTACATCCAGAACCTGCCTGTCTTATATAACAGAAAAAATACGTCAGAATGACGAGGGAGGCACACAAAATATTTACCTCGACAGCTTTGACGGGCATCCTGCCCTTGTCCTGGAACGGAATCTGAATGAAACACTTTATCACACCTATATATATGAAGATAAAGGCGTACTCCGCGAGCTTTTCATTCAGGATGGTATTGATGCTTCTTCCAGAAACGGTACTGAGATCATGAAGGTTTCCTCTTTCCAGATGGAAGAAGCAGCGCCCGGACTTTTACGTTTTTCCTGTTCCTCTGATGAAGGACAGATGGAATCTGTTTTTGTCAGTATACATTCTGACAATTCTATATGAGAGGAGATGCTGACATGAAAAGAAAACCAGCAAAACGTTCCAGTCTCTTTCTAATGGAACTTATCATTGCAATCCTGTTCTTCTGTCTGGCCTCTGCTGTCTGTGTAAGGTTTTTTGTAAAATCGCATTTAATAGAGCGGGACACTACAGCTCTTAATCATGCTGCCAATTATGCCTCCTCTGTTGCAGAGATGGTAAGAAGCAGTGAGGATCTGCCTGCCTGCCTGAAAGAACAGTTTCCTGAAGGAGCCTCCAGACAGGAAGGAGATTATATGATCTATTTTAATCATGACTGGAATACCTGCAGTGAGGATGACGCTGCTTATTCCCTTAACCTTTCCTATAAACAGGCAGACAACTTCCTCTTAGGCAGAATCGTTGTCTCAGACTCTCAGGAATCAGAGGAAATCTATTCTCTTGAAGTGAAAAAATATTTACAGAAAATGATACAAAAGGAGGCTGTGCAAGAATGAAACCAAAAAAGAATTCCTATCCTCCGGTTAATGTGGGATCATCCTTTATGCTTGTTATCCTGGTAATTCTTTGTATGGTGGTATTTGCCATGCTTTCTCTCTCCGGGGCTCTCAGAGATGAAAATTACAGCAAGAAGACGACAGACCGTACCACTGCCTATTATAAAGCAAATAACCTTGCCGAGGAAAGGCTCGAAAAAGTTGACCAGATCCTGTTGGATATTTCAAAAGAAACAAATTTATATACATTCGACTACCAGCAGAAGGCCCTGTCTTCCCTGGAAAATATAGAAGGAATCACTGTTTTACCTAATGAGGAGGTACAGAATGCCCTTATTATCCAGTATCTGGTTCCAGTCGGAGATGATGATTCAGAATCATTAAGAGTTACCCTGGCAGCAAATGACAGGGACATAGAAGGGTATTACCGTATTACGGAATGGAAGCAGATCTCCACACAGGAATGGAAAGGAGATTCCTCACTTCCCCTTCTTCAATAAAAATAGTACAGGAATGAAACACATGACCTTTTGACACTTATATCATAAATAATGTAGAAAAATAAAAAAGGAGATTCTCAATAAATGAATGTACAAGAATTATTAGAAAGGGCAGTGGAAGACCGGGCATCTGATATTTTTATTGTCTCTGGTCTTCCTGCCTCTTACCGGACCGATATAAATATTATAAAGGTTGATGATGGCCGCCTGATGCCGCCTGACACCCAGCGATATCTTGAACAGATTTATGCCCTGGCCGGCAACCGGAGTATGGATGATCTGCTGACAAATGGAGATGATGATTTTTCATTTGCAATTCCCAACCTTTCCAGATTCCGTGTCAGTGCATATAAACAAAGAGGAACACTTTCTGCAGTAGTAAGGGTGATTACCTTCTCCCTTCCAAGCCCTGATGAACTAGGTATTCCAAATACCATTATTAAGACCGGATCCCTCCCAAAGGGACTTGTTCTCGTTACCGGGCCTGCCGGGAGCGGAAAATCAACAACTCTGGCATGTATTGTTGACCACATTAATGAAAACATGGAGAAGCACATCATTACTCTGGAGGATCCCCTGGAATTTCTCCACCGCCACAAAAAAAGTATTGTAAGCCAGCGTGAGATTAATGTTGACACCGAAAGCTATGTAACCGCACTGCGTGCTTCCCTAAGACAAAGTCCAGATGTAATACTTCTTGGAGAGATGAGGGATTATGAGACAATAGAGGTAGCCATGACAGCCGCAGAAACCGGACACCTTGTTATATCCACCCTCCATACCATTGGCGCTGCTAATACCATTGACCGTATTATAGACGTATTTCCCGCCAACCAACAGAGACAGATTGCAGTACAACTTTCCATGGTATTACAGGCAGTTGTATCACAGCAGCTCGTACCGGGTATAGACGGAAGAAGAGTCCCTGCTTTCGAGATCATGACAATTACTCCGGCTATCCGCAATATGATCCGCGACAATAAGATTCCCCAGATAGAAGGAATCATATACTCCTCAAATAAAGAAGATATGCTGTCCATGGACAACAGCCTGATCAATCTCTACAAAAATAATAAAATCACAGCAGAAACAGCACTGACCTATGCCTCAAATCCAGAAATGATGAAAAAAAGATTATAAAAGATATCATTTTATTTACGGGTAAACTATACACTATATAGTTTACCCGTATTTTTTTTCATTTCTTTCTATTGCTTTTTTAATTCTATTTTTTACAATCTGTGCTATTTCACTCGTTTTCATATCTTTATAATCCTCATACAACAACGGCTCCAAAAAGTGAACCTGAACCGTTACCGGACTAATTGTATTCGTATCAAACGGCTTAAAAGAATCAATCAAGGCCACAGGAACAATGGGACACTTTGCTTTCGTAGCAGCCTTAAAACTTCCACCCTTAAAATCCTGTACCTCATTCCCATTCTTCGAACGAGTTCCTTCTGCAAAAATCAGATAATTCCGTCCCTTTTTCACCTCATTCGTCACATCCGCAATCACCTTCATTGCCTGGCGCACATTCTCCCGGTCAAGCAGATATCCCCTCAGGCAGGCAATCACCTGCTTTAGAAACTGGATATCCTTAATCTCCTTCTTTGCAACCACTGAAAACGGAATCGGACAAGCCTCCATAATTGCCAGTACATCATACAGTCCCTGATGATTCGGAAAAAACATAAAGCCATTCTCCTTTGGAATATTCTCCTGCCCATGCACATCAATCGTCACATTCCCGCCCTTATTCGCATGAAGAACAATAAACTTCAGCATCTTATAATGCTGCTCCTCCGTATACTTATCAACATGAGAAGCATGATAACAAAGCTTACACCACATAAACGGCACATAAATAAAATTCCGGAAAACCATCAATAATATTCTCTTCATTTGTCCTCCTTCTATGTTTGTTGGGGACGGGGTATTTTTAAAAATACCCCGTCCCAGATTGGCAGATTACTCATCTTTTTCCTCTTCATCTCTTACCTTTGCGATGCTTGCTACCATGTCTCCGTCTTTCAGGTTAATGAGTTTCACTCCTGATGTGATCCGGCCAAGTACGGAAATTCCACTGCAGAGCATACGAATAATGATTCCTTCTGTGTTTATAATCATGATTTCGTCTTCTTCATCTACGGCTTTGATGCCAACTACATTGCCTGTCTTTTCAGTAATTTTATAGCATTTTACACCTTTTCCGCCACGGTTCTGGGCTGTGAATTCTTCCATTGAGGTACGTTTTCCCATTCCCTTTTCGGATACGATCAGCAGGTGGGTGCCTTGTGTAACAAGCTGCATTCCGATCACCTCATCCCGGTCTGCAAGGTTGATGCCTCTGACTCCCATGGATGTCCTTCCTGTTGCCCTTACATCACCTTCTTTGAACCGGATACACTGGCCATATTTTGTAGCCAGTATAATTTCCTTCTTGCTGTCCGTGAATTTCACCTCAATTAGTTCATCATCCTCTCGTAATGTAATAGCGGCAAGACCGATTTTCCGGACATTCATATACTCACGGAGAGGGGTTTTCTTGATTAATCCGTTCTTGGTTGCCATGACAAGGTATGCCTCTTCGCCGTAATATTCTATTGGTATGACTGCCGTAATCTTTTCCCCTGGCATGAGCTGCAACAGATTAATGATTGCGGTTCCTCTTGAAGTACGGCTTGCCTCGGGAATCTCGTATCCTTTCAGTCTGTATACACGCCCAGTATTTGTAAAGAACATGATAAAATGGTGTGTATTGGACATAAAGAGCTCTTCTACATAATCTTCCTCTATGGTCTGCATTCCTTTGATCCCTTTTCCGCCGCGGTTCTGAGCCTTGAAGGTATCATTAGACATACGCTTGATGTAGCCGAGCTTTGTCATGGTAATGACAACATCTTCCTTTGGAATCAGATCTTCCATGGAAATATCATATTCGTCAAAGCCGATGGACGTTCTTCTTTCGTCTCCATATTTATCGCGTATTATAATGATTTCTTTTCTAATTACTCCGAGGAGAAGCTTTCGGTCAGCAAGAATTGCCTTTAACTGGTCAATGAGTTTCATTAATTCATTATATTCAGCCTCTAGCTTTTCTCTTTCCAGTCCTGTCAGTGCTCTCAGACGCATGTCTACAATTGCCTGTGCCTGGACATCTGTAAGACCGAAGCGCTCCATGAGTTCTGCCTTTGCAATCTGGACTGTCTGTGAACCTCTGATGATCCGTATAACCTCATCAATATTATCAAGGGCAATCAGCAGTCCTTCTAATATATGTGCCCGCTCTTCCGCCTTATTTAACTCATATTTTGTACGGCGGGTTACGACCTCCTCCTGGTGATCCAGATAGCAGGAGAGCATGTCCAGAATATTCATAACCTTTGGCTCATTATTCACCAGTGCAAGCATAATAACGCCAAAGGTATCCTGAAGCTGGGTATGCTTATATAATTGATTTAAAATAACATTTGCATTAACATCTCTTCTGAGCTCAATTACAATTCTCATGCCTTCCCGGCTTGACTGGTCGCTCAGGTCTGTGATTCCATCAATCTTTTTATCCCTCACCATCTCGGCAATCTTTTCGATCAGACGAGCCTTATTTACCATATATGGGAGTTCTGTGACAATAATACGGCTCTTTCCGTTTGGCATGGTTTCAATATTTGTAATGGCGCGTACGCGGATTTTTCCCCGGCCGGTCCTGTATGCCGCTTCGATTCCCCTTGTTCCCAGAATCACGCCCCCTGTAGGAAAATCCGGCCCTTTTATAATTTCAAGAATCTCTTCGATTGTTGTTTCTTCTTTGTCCTCAATCTGATTGTCAATGATCTTTACAACTGCATTGATGACTTCCCGAAGATTGTGGGGCGGGATATTAGTTGCCATTCCTACCGCTATACCAGAAGTTCCATTTACAAGCAGATTGGGAAATCTTGCCGGAAGCACAACGGGTTCTTTTTCAGTCTCATCAAAGTTTGGCATGAAGTCCACAGTATTTTTATTTATGTCAGCTGTCAGCTCCATGGAAATCTTACTAAGCCTTGCCTCTGTGTATCTCATGGCGGCGGCCCCGTCGCCATCTACAGATCCAAAGTTTCCATGTCCGTCTACTAATGGATATCTTGTGGACCACTCCTGTGCCATATTTACTAATGCACCGTAAATGGAACTGTCTCCGTGGGGGTGGTATTTACCCATTGTGTCCCCGACAATACGTGCTGATTTTCTGTGAGGCTTGTCAGGTCCGTTATTTAATTCTATCATGGAGTAGAGAATTCTTCTCTGTACTGGCTTCAGTCCGTCTCTTACATCGGGAAGCGCACGGGATGCTATGACGCTCATGGCATAATCGATGTAGGAATCTTCCATTGTTTTCTTTAAGTCTACTTCGTGGACTTTGTCGAATATATTGTCTTCCATGTTTTACTCCTTTTTTGAAACTCGCTTGAAACTCGCTTCGCTCGTTTTGGGGACGGGGCAGCCTCGCATTCGGCTACGTTCCCCTATTTTGACTGCTTCGCAGCCCTGGACGGGGCAGCCTCGCCTTCGGCTGCGTTCCCCTATTTTGACTGCTTCGCAGTTGGGGACGGGGCAGCCTCGCCTTCGGCTACGTTCCCCCGTCCCCTTGCTTTCGCAGGGAGGCTGTGGCTTGCCGTTACCCTGTCCGCTCTTGGCCTCTCGGTTAGATGTCTAAGTTTTTGACATATTTGGCGTTTTCTTCTATGAATTCGCGTCTTGGTTCTACTTTGTCGCCCATGAGGGTGGTGAAGGTGAGATCCAGCTCTGAGGTGGTTTCTTCGTCCATGGTTACGCGTAGGAGAATTCTGTGTTCTGGATCCATGGTGGTGTCCCAAAGTTGTTCTGCGTCCATTTCTCCGAGTCCTTTGTATCGCTGTATTTTGTTATTTGTGTCACGTCCTACTTCTGTGAGTATTGAATCTAGTTCTTCATCGCTGTATGCGTACCATACTTTTTTGTTTTTTTCCAGTTTATATAATGGGGGCTGTGCGAGATATACGTAGCCCTCTTTTATTAGCTGCGGCATAAAACGGTACAGGAATGTTAATAATAATGTACTGATATGTGCCCCGTCTACATCTGCATCGGTCATAATGATTATTTTGTGATACCTGAGTTTTGATATATCGAAGTCCTCGTGAATTCCTGTTCCGAATGCGGTGATCATTGCTTTGATCTCTGCATTACCGTAGATTCTGTCAAGTCTTGCTTTTTCTACGTTTAGTATCTTTCCTCTCAGGGGAAGGATTGCCTGTGTTGCGCGGTCTCTGGCTGTTTTTGCTGAACCGCCGGCGGAGTCTCCCTCTACGATATAGATTTCGCATTTTTCCGGGTTTTTGTCAGAGCAGTCGGCAAGCTTTCCTGGAAGAGACATACCGTCAAGAGCGGATTTCCTTCTTGTCAGGTCTCTTGCCTTTCTCGCTGCTTCTCTGGCACGCTGTGCCATGACGGACTTTTCCACAGTCTGCTTCGCTACTTGTGGATTCTGCTCTAAAAATATTCCGAGCTGTGTGCTGACTATATTGTCTACAGCTCCTCTTGCTTCGCTGTTTCCAAGTTTTTGCTTGGTCTGTCCCTCAAACTGGGGATCTTCGATCTTGACACTGATAATTGCTGTGAGACCTTCTCTTATATCCTCACCGGACAGATTTGGCTCACTTTCTTTTAACAATTTATTCTTTCTTGCATAATCATTAAATGTCTTTGTAAGTGCGTTTCTAAATCCTACAATATGTGTTCCTCCTTCCGGAGTTGTAATATTGTTTACAAAGCCATAAGAATTCTCGTTGTAGGAATCGTTATGCTGCATGGCAACCTCGACTGCTACGTTATTCACATTTCCCTCACAATAAATGATTGTTTCATAGAGGGGGTTCGTGCTGCGATTAAGATACTGTACAAATTCTTTAATTCCTCCCTCATAGTGAAAGGTCTTCTCAACCGGCTTTTCTTCTCTTTCATCACGAAGAGTGATCTTAAGGCCAGCGGTCAGGAATGCCATCTCGCGGAAACGCTGTTTTAATATATTATATTCAAAAACAGTGGTCTCAAATATGGTGTCGTCCGGAAAAAATGTAATCTTTGTTCCTGTCTTTCCAGGCTCACATTCCCCGATTACAGACAGCTTTTCCACAACCTTTCCTCGTTCATACCTCTGCTTGTATACTTTTCCTTCGCTGCATATCTCTACCTCCAGCCAGTTGGAGAGAGCATTTACAACGGAAGCTCCTACACCGTGAAGTCCGCCAGATACCTTGTATCCTCCTCCGCCAAATTTTCCGCCTGCATGCAGAACGGTAAATACTACCTCTACCGCTGGAAGCCCTGCTTTATGATTGATTCCAACTGGAATTCCACGCCCGTTATCTATAACAGTGACGGAATTGTCCTTATTTATATTTACAAAAATCGAGTCACAGAAGCCTGCCAGCGCTTCATCCACAGCATTATCAACAATCTCATATACAAGATGATGAAGTCCTCTTGATGATGTACTTCCAATATACATCCCTGGTCGTTTTCTTACCGCTTCCAGTCCTTCCAATATCTGGATTTCATCTGCTCCATACTCATGCTGTACCTTCTCTGTACTCATTCTACTCCTCCTAATTTTTCTTCACTGGTAACTGCCCAGTACTTTCAATGTTCACTTTATGACCAGTAACTTACGAAAATTTTTAATTTTCCTTTACTACCTGTCCATTAAAGACATGAAAAACTTTATTTATAGAAAAACGATGATTTATGAACTCATCCATTCCTGTACAGGTTATAAGCGTCTGTATATCGTGAATACTATCTAATAAATAGTTTTGCCTGTATTTATCAAGTTCAGACAATACATCGTCAAGTAATAAAACCGGCGTATCGTGAATCACACTTTTTACAAGCTCAATTTCCGCAAGCTTCAAGGATAGCGCAGCAGTTCTCTGCTGCCCCTGGGAACCAAAGCGTCTGATATCCAGATCTTTTGTCATGAAACATATATCATCCCTGTGAGGCCCTACTGATGTATTTTTAAATCTCATATCCTTTTCTCTGTTTTTTTTAAGGGCATCCTCCAGACTTAAGCTTCCGCTTCCAGGCTCATATACAAGTTCAATATTTTCTTTTCCTCCAGTTAATTTTTTATGTGTATAAGAAATTATTTCGTTAATTTTTTCAATGAATTCTTTTCTTTTTTTTATAATTTCATTTCCATATTGTACTAATTGCATATCCCATATATCCAGCGTCTGGATCAGGTTCTCCTGTCTGCCTGCCTCCCTCAAATCCTTTAATAAATGATTTCTCTGGTTTATAATTCGATTATAATTTGATAAGTTATTCAGATATATCTTATCAAGCTGTGATAACTCAAGATCTATGAATCTTCTCCTCTCGGAGGGTCCATTCTTAATGATATTCAGATCCTCGGGAGAGAAAAAAACAATATTGATAATTCCAAATAATTCGCCTGCCTTACGAATCGGCAGCTTGTCAATTGCAATCCCTTTTGGACTGTTTTTTTTCAAGTGCATGTCAATCTTGTAGGACATGCCTCTTTTCTCTACAACAGTTTCAATGTGTGATTCATTTTCCCCAAACCGGATCATGTCCCTGTCCTTTGTCCCACGGTGTGACTTCGTTGTTCCGGAAAGGTAGACTGCCTCTAATATATTTGTCTTTCCCTGTGCATTGTTCCCATAAAAGATATTCGTTGAATCATCAAAGTCAAGCTGAAGCAGATTGTAATTTCTAAAATCCTTTAGTTTTAAAGACTTAATCTTCAATTTTTATCTTTTCTCCGTCGTATTCTGCTGTGTCACCGGCGTAAAGTTTCCTTCCCCGGCGGGTGTCTGTCTCACCGTTTACGGTGACATGACCGCTTTGTATTACTTCCTTAGCCTCAACACCGGAGGATACCAGGCCGGCGGCCTTTAGTGCCTGGCCAAGTTTTATGTGTTCGTCGCGTAGTTTGATTGTTTTCATGCTCTTTTCCTCGCTTCTGGTTAATCTTTTGAAACTCGCTTTGCTCGTTTTGGGGACGGGGCAGCCTCGCCTTCGGCTACTTTCCCCTATTTTGACTGCTTCGCAGTTGGGGACGGGGCAGCCTCGCCTTCGGCTACTTTCCCCCGTCCCCCCTTTTTTGCAGGGAGGTTGTGGCTTGCCGGGGCTGTGTTTCATCGTTGCTTAAATGGCTGCGTTAAAGTTTACGGGGAGGATGAGGTAGACGTAGGTCTCTTTTTCGTCTTTGATGAAGCAGGGGGCTTTGGCGTTCATCAAGTAGAGGGTTACTTCTTCTTCGTCTATGACTCTGAGGGCGTCAATCAGGAACTTTGGATTGAAGCCGATCAGGAGATCTTTTCCTTCTTTGTTGATCATGATCTCTTCGTCCATTGAGCCGATTTGTGATTTTATCCGTAGTTCCATTATATCGTCTCCAATATTTATAATTATTGGTTTTTTGTCTCCTTCTTTTACCAGTAGTGTTGCCCTGTCGATGCAGTTCAGAAATTCTCTTTTATTTATTCTTACTTTAGTTTCATAGTCACTTGAGATCATCTGGTCAATCTTGAAGTATTCACCTTCGATTAATCTTGATACGACGATTGTGTTGTCAAATTCAAATACAATGTGGTTGTTTGTATAAGAGATATTAACCATGCTTTCTGCTTCGCCAGACAGAATCTTACTTACTTCATTCAGAGTCTTTCCTGGCACTACCAGTTTTTTATCTCTTACTTCGTCTTTTAGAGCCACCTTACGGGTAGATATGCGATGTCCGTCCAGGGAGGCTACTCTTAATATGCTGTCTTTGATCTCAAATAGTTCTCCCGACATAAGCTTGTTGCTTTCTGTGTCTGCAATGGAGAAAATAGTCTGTCTGATGACTTCTTTTAATGTAAATTGTGATATCTCTATGGAATCCTCTTTTTCTATGACTGGAAGATAGGAGAATTCTTCACCCGGCTTTCCGGATATATCGAATTTTGCTTTTTCACAGATAATGGTTGTCTGAAGGGATCCGTCTGATTCGATCATTACATCATTGTCTGGAAGCTTCCGGACAATCTCTGAAAAGAACTTCGCATCGATTGCGATCATTCCTCTTTCTATAATTTCTCCTTCAATCTCTGTCTGTATTCCGAGTTCCATATCATTTGCTGTCAGCTTTATCGCATCCATGGTTGCATCAATTAGTACACATTCAAGAATCGGCATAGTTGTTTTTGATGGAACTGCTTTTGATACAATATTAACTCCTTTTGCAAGATTCGCTTTACTGCATATAATCTTCATGTGTGTAAAACTCCTTTCCAGTGGCGGGTCTATATATAAATATATAATTAATTTTCGTATTCTTCTTATTAGGGGACTGTAAAAAGTGTAAAACTGCTTCTATCCCTTTAAAACTCTGATGTTTCTGGTCTGATAAGTCTGTGTATTCTCTTTTGAAATGATGTGGGTATACCTGGGATAATATTTTTTGCCTGAAGGCTCTTTTGCTTTATAAAAACAGGTTATTAGCCGGTTATCCGTGTTTTATCACAGGGTTGTCCACATATTTATGCACATATATAGAATAGCTTATGCGGGACTGAGTTTCTTTTTTATGATACTAATGGTATTAGCCAGTGTTTCGTCATTTTTAAGCTCATTTGATATTTTTTCCACACCGTATTTAATCGTGGAGTGGTCTTTTCCTCCGAGTATGATGCCAATAGTCTTAAGTGGAGTCTCGGTCATGGTTCTCATGAGGTACATGCAGATCTGGCGGGGAATGGAAATGTCCTCGCTTCGTTTTCTGCTCTTTACATCTGCAATGGTAATGCCAAAATGGTCTGCTACAATGTCAAGAATCAGTTCAGGTGTGACCTCTCTTTTATTTTCAGCAGATATAATATCCTTTAGTGCTTCTGCAGCAAGAGTAATGTCAATCGGATTGTGATTATGATTCAGCTTGTACAGTGCAATCAGCTTATTAAGGGATCCTTCCAGTTCACGGATGTTTGATTTGATATTATTGGCAATGTAATCAAGGACATCAAGAGGAATATTGTATCTGTCCAGGTGATCCAGTTCAATTTTTTTCTGCAGGATCGCCATACGTGTCTCGTAGTTTGGAACGGAGATATCTGCAATTAGTCCCCACTCAAACCTTGTCCTAAGCCTTGCCTCCAGTGTCTCGATATCCCTTGGGGGTTTATCGCTGGAGATGATGATCTGCTTGGCAGACGTATGGAGATGATTAAAGGTATGGAAAAATTCTTCCTGTGTGCTTTCCTTTCCTATTATAAATTGAATATCATCAATGAGGAGTACGTCATTATTGCGGTACTTCTCACGGAATTTTAAAATTGCGGATTCATTTCCTTCTGTACGTCCCATTCTCAGAGCAGTAATCAGTTCATTGGTAAATGCTTCGCTGGTCACATAGAGAACCTTTTTTTTCGAATCATTTGTCAGAATAAAGTGTGCAATGGAATGCATCAGGTGAGTCTTGCCAAGTCCGACTCCTCCATAGAGGAAAAGAGGATTGTAGACCTCACCCGGGGATTCTGCCACCGCGAGAGATGCAGCATGGGCAAAATTGTTATTTCCTCCTACAACAAAAGTGTCAAAAGTGTATTTTGGATTCAGTCCTGCTTTTTCGGCTACGGATTTTGTCCTCTTCTTTTGACTTGCTTCAATGGACATATTCTGGATTTGGCGAAGCCTCTCGTCATCCTCCGAGACAAAGGTAATCTCATATTCGATTCCTGTGATCTCTGCGATCGAGACTTTTAATGGAAGAAGATATTTTTTTTCCATGTATTCCACACTTGCATTCATATTAACAAGAATAAACACAGTGTCGTTCAGAATGTCAAATACTTTTAATGGCAGTATCCATGTATTAAATGATACATTAGATAATTCGTGTTCAATTCTGAGATGTTCTATAATTTCCGGCCACTTTTCCTCGACAATGTTCATACCAGATGATCTCCTACTCTTTTACATTTACTATAAGGTAGTTATTACTCTAATACATTTTACATCAAAATTGAAATTTAAGCAATAAAAAGTGAATAAAATCGTCGGTTTTGCTTGACGTAGAGCCATTTTTTTAATATAATCAAAACTGATGTCTATTAGAAATAAAGTGGGGGTAATCCCTTGAAAAATATAAGGAGGTGGATAATTATGAAAATGACATTCCAGCCAAAAAAGAGACAGAGATCTAAGGTTCACGGTTTTCGTGCAAGGATGAGTTCTGCAGGCGGAAGAAAGGTTCTTGCCAACAGAAGAGCAAAGGGAAGAAAGAGATTATCAGCATAGGCCGCGTATGTGGCCTTTTTTCACAGTGGAGAATTAGTTATGAAGTATTCTGAATCACTGAAAAAAAACAAAGATTTTCAGAATATTTATAAAAAAGGGATTTCCTGCGCGAATAAGTATCTTGTTATGTATCAGATGGAAAACGGGAAGAGCAGGAACAGAATTGGAATATCTGTAAGTAAAAAAGTGGGAAATAGCATTGTAAGACACAGGATTACGAGACTTGTCAGGGAAAGCTACAGACTTAATGAGGAAAGCTTCAGATGTGGTTATGATCTTGTTGTGATTGCGAGGGCAGGCGCGAAGGGGAGAACCTATCAGGAGATTGAGAGCGCACTTTTGCATCTGGGGAATCTTCATAAGATCCTTGTGTAAAGGAATATTGGATGATGAAAAGGATTGTACTGTCGGGAATTCGATTTTACCGGAAATATTTATCAGGGGCAAAGGGATATTCTTCTTGTAAATATTATCCAACCTGTTCCACCTATGCGCTTGAAGCTGTGGAAAAGTATGGTGCATTAAAAGGAGGAGTTCTTAGTATCTGGAGGATACTTCGCTGTAATCCCTTTTCAAAGGGAGGATATGATCCTGTTCCCTAACAGATGTAAAAAGAATATTATTCAAAAAAGCGGTGAAATATAAAAATGGTGTCCGCAAGATAATAGTAACGGAGGAAACAAAATAATGACGATGACTTTAATAAGCGCTGCAAACTGGCCAATAGTGGGACAGATCTGCTGGGTGCTGGGTAAAGTGATGAACTTTATCTATACAATGTTAGACGGCATGCTGCCGTCGGATAACGGTCTGGTAGGCTGGTCAATTATTATCTATACGATTCTGGTATATACATGTATGCTGCCAATGACCATTAACCAGCAGAGAACCACAAAGATGCAGGCTGTTATAAATCCGGAAGTGCAGGCAATTCAGAAAAAATATAAGAATAAGAGGGATCAGGCTTCACAGCTAAAGATGCAGGAAGAGGTTCAGCAGGTATATGATAAATATGGAACATCTATGATGGGCGGATGCCTTCCGTTATTAATACAGATGCCATTTTTGTTCGCTTTGTATCCGGTTATTTATAACATTCAGGATTATGTGCCAAAGATTACAGAAGAAGCAAATAAGTTTCTTACGATACCAAATATGACTATTACACCGTCTGCAATGATTAGTGCTGCAAGGAGTGGGGAGAATCTTGGATTTCCGTCTGCAGTTATTATCATTACGGCAATATTACTTCCGATTCTTTCAGGTCTGACACAGTATATAAGTGTAAGACTTTCGCAGTCCATGAACGGATCCGCGCAGCAGATGGATAGCCAGATGGCAGGGACTATGAAGACAATGAACATAACCATGCCGTTGTTTTCCATATTTATGGTATTCTCACTGCCTACTGGTATTGGTGTGTACTGGGTTGTGAGTGCGGTGGTCCGCTGTGTACAGCAGATTGTCATTAATAAATATCTGGCCAAAATATCAGTGGAAGATCTGATTGAGAGAAATAAAGAAAAGGCAGCCAAAAAGCGCGAAAAACGTGGAGAGCGTGCTGAGAAGATTAACCAGATGGCTCAGATGAATACAAAGAGCATTAATTCTTCCGCAAATCGCACATCTACGATGACAGAAAAGGAAAGAGAAGAAAAAATTGCAAGAGCTTCACAGAACATTAAGGCAGGAAGTCTTGCAGAAAAAGCAAACATGGTAAAAAAATTTAATGAAAATAAATAAGGGAGGCCTTAGGAGATGGATTACATTACAGTATCAGCAAAGACATTGGATGATGCGATAACAGAGGCATTAATCCAACTGGGTGTAACAAGTGATCGTCTGGATTACATCGTTATTGAAAAAGGAAGTGCCGGTTTTTTAGGAATCGGAATGAAGCAGGCTGTAATCAAAGCACGCAGGAAAGAAGAAGAAAAACCAGAGCCGGAAGAAGAGGTAAACGAGCCGGAGATTGAGGAAATTGAAAAAGAATCTGTAAAAGAAGTGCCGAAAAAGGAATCAAAGAAAGAATTCAAAAGGGAATTTAAGAGGGAAAATAAAAAAGAGTTCAAAAAAGAAAAGCATACTTCATATGTAAAGGAAGAGCCTGCAAAGAAGGAGTCCGGGAAAAAGGAAACACCAAAATCCATAAAAAAAGAAGTAAAACTTGAAAACGTAGAGGAATCCACTGTTAATGCATGTGAAAAGTTTATTGAGGATGTATTAAAAGCCATGAATATGGAAAATGTAAAGGTTACATCAGAGATTGATGAGGAAGGTGCACTTTCCATTAATATGGAAGGAGACAACATGGGAGTACTGATTGGTAAGAGAGGACAGACACTTGATTCCCTTCAGTATCTTACCAACCGGGTTGCAAATAAGATGCAGGAAGGTTATGTCCGGGTAAAGCTTGATACAGAGGACTACAGGAGAAGAAGAAAAGAAACTCTTGAAAATCTGGCAAAGAACATAGCAAGTAAAGTGAAGAGAACAAGAAGAATGGTATCATTAGAGCCTATGAATCCATATGAGAGAAGAATTATTCATTCTGCTTTACAGTCAGATCCGGCAGTGTCTACACATAGCGAAGGAGAAGAGCCTTACAGAAGAGTAGTTGTAACATTAGTAAGAAGATAATGATGAGTTGGGGACGGGGTATTTTTAAAAATACCCCGTCCCCAATTGATTAAGGAGAGAAAAATGAAAAATCATCTTGATGTAATTGCTGCTATTTCCACAGCCGTAAGTCCTTCTGGTATTGGAATTGTAAGGATGAGCGGCAGGGGTGCGGTAAAGATTGGCGATAAGGTTTATAAGGGAAGGAAAGGAAAGAGGCTTTCTTCTGAAAAATCCCATACGATTCATTATGGATATATTGTGGATGGAGAGGATGTGATTGATGAGGTTCTGGTAATGCTCATGCTTTCTCCTAATACCTATACGGGTGAGGATACAGTGGAGATTAACTGTCACGGTGGGGTGTATGTAGTAAAGCGTATTCTTGAAACTCTTATAAAATATGGAGCAAGACCCGCAGAGCCTGGAGAATTTACAAAAAGAGCATTTTTAAATGGACGTCTTGATCTTTCCCAGGCAGAGGCAGTAGGGGATCTGATTACTTCTCAGACAGAATATGCATTAAAGAGTTCCATCAGCCAGTTAAAGGGAAATATAAAAGAGAAAATTAATGATATAAGAAAGGAAATCATTTACCATACTGCATTTATTGAGACCGCAATTGATGACCCAGAGCATATAAGTGTAGATGGATATGGGGATAAACTTAGAGGCATTGTGGATAACTTGTTAAATGAAATTGAGGGATTACTGTCAACCTGCGATGACGGAAGAATTATAAAGGAAGGGATCCGTACTGTTATAGTTGGAAAGCCGAATGCAGGAAAGTCTTCTCTTTTAAATGTTCTTCTTGGTGAGGAGCGTGCAATTGTGACAGACATTGCAGGTACAACGAGAGATATTCTAGAGGAGCATGTAAGCCTGCAGGGTGTGTCTCTTAATATAGTAGATACTGCTGGAATTAGGGATACAGAGGATATAATTGAGAAAATTGGTGTTAACAGGGCAAAGGAAAATATGAAGTCTGCTGATCTTGTAATTTATGTCATAGATTCCTCTGTACCTCTGGATAAGAATGATGAAGAAATTATGGAGATGATTTATGAAAAACGATTTATTATATTGCTAAATAAATCAGATTTAGATATGATAGTTACAATGGAAGAGGTACGAAGTAGATATTATGCAATAAATCCTGCAAAAAGCGAGGTTGATGATATCCCAGTAATTGAAATTTCAACGAGAAAAAGGCAGGGAATACTTGAATTAGAGGCACTTCTTAAGAATATGTTTTATGAAGGAAAACTTGCATTTAATAATGAAATATATATTACAAATGTAAGACATAAGACTGCCCTTGCAAATGCTGCTGAATCTTTAAAAAAGGTGATTGTCAGTATTGAATCAGGAATGCCAGAGGATTTTTATTCCATTGATCTGATGGATGCATATGAAACACTTGGAAGTATTACAGGAGAAACAATAGGAGAGGATCTTGTAAATGAAATATTCAGTAAATTCTGTATGGGAAAATAAGGATCAATATGATATAGCTGTAATTGGGGCCGGGCATGCGGGATGTGAGGCAGCACTTGCGGCTGCAAGACTTGGATTTCGTACGGTAATATTTACCGTAAGCGTTGATAGCATAGCTTTGATGCCCTGTAATCCGAATATAGGAGGAAGTTCAAAAGGACATCTTGTAAGAGAGGTGGATGCTCTTGGCGGTGAGATGGGGAAGGTGATTGACCGTACCTTTATCCAGTCGAAAATGTTAAATAAATCAAAGGGACCTGCGGTACATTCTCTTCGCGCACAGGCTGATAAGGCCTGCTATAGCAGGACGATGCGCCAGGTGTTGGAAAATCAGGAAAATTTGGAAATTAAGCAAACAGAGGTTGTTAAAATTTTAATAGAAAATACTCATGTTACTGGCCTGCAAATACTATCTGGGGGTATTTTTCGCGTTAAAGCAATTGTTCTTTGTACAGGAACATATTTGAATGCACGATGTGTATATGGTGAGGTGAGTAATAATACTGGGCCGAATGGTCTTCAGGCGGCTAATTATCTGACGGAATCTTTAAAAGAACTTGGAATTAGAATGTATCGTTTTAAGACAGGAACACCTGCAAGGATAGACAAAAGATCTGTTGATTTTTCCAAAATGGAGGAGCAGCACGGTGATGATAGGATTATGCCCTTTTCCTTTACAACAGATCCAGGGGAGGTCCAAATTGATCAGGTATCTTGTTGGCTGACATATACAAATGAAAGGACCCATGAAATTATAAGAAAAAATCTTGATCGTTCGCCTTTATTTTCAGGCATGATAGAGGGAACAGGTCCTAGATATTGTCCTTCTATAGAAGATAAGGTTGTAAAATTTGCGGATAAGAACAGACACCAGGTATTTATTGAACCAGAAGGGATTGAGACAAATGAGATGTATATAGGAGGTATGTCCAGTTCTCTGCCAGAAGATGTTCAATATGCCATGTATAGAACTGTTCCAGGACTTGAAAATGTAAAAATTGTGAGAAATGCTTATGCTATAGAATATGATTGTATTGATGCGAGGCAATTAAAGCCTTCATTAGAATTTCGGAATATAGAAGGATTATTCAGCGGAGGACAGTTTAATGGAAGTTCAGGATATGAAGAGGCGGCGGCACAGGGTCTGATTGCAGGAATTAATGCAGCACGGAAGCTTCAAAATAGAGAAAGTATCGTGCTTGATCGTTCGGAGGCATATATTGGCGTCTTAATTGATGATCTTGTAACAAAGGAGAGTCATGAACCTTATCGTATGATGACATCACGTGCAGAGTATCGTTTACTACTTCGTCAAGATAATGCGGACCAAAGGCTTACAAAGAAAGGATATGAAGTAGGATTAATTTCCAGGGAGAGGTATGAGAGACTTTTATTAAAGGAAAAACTTATAGAAAAAGAAATAGAACGTGTAAAACATACTCATGTGGGTAATTCTGTACAGATGCAGAGACTTCTGGAACAATACGGAAGTGCTCCGTTAGTATCAGGAACATCCCTTGCGGAATTGATACGCAGGCCAGAATTGTCTTACGAGATTTTGAAAACGATTGATAGGGACAGACCGGAATTTATAGAGGAACTATCGGATGAGGTGTCAGAGCAGGTGAATATATCTATTAAATATGAAGGATATATAAACAGACAGAAAAAGCAGGTAGAGCAGTTTAAAAAACTTGAAGAAAAGAAGATTCCAGAAAATATTAATTATGATGATGTGAAGAGTCTTAGGATCGAAGCGGTGCAGAAGCTGAAAGAATATCGACCGGTATCTATTGGTCAGGCTTCCAGAATATCGGGAGTGTCGCCGGCGGATTTATCTGTGCTGATGGTCTATTTAGGAGGCTGATTAGTATGGACAATTACGCAAGGTTGTGCTAGATATCTCGTAGCATGTTTTGGGGCATCTGACCTTTATTAGTATTATTAGAATTATGAGGAGTAAAAATGAAAAGATTTTTGCAAGATAAGTTGGAAATGTTATCTGTTGAGGTGGATAGAAAAAAGATAGATCAGTTTAATCAATTTTATGATCTTATTGTAGAATGGAATAATGTGATGAATCTGACTGCAATTACAGATTATAAAGATGTTGTGGAAAAACATTTTTTAGATAGTCTGTCGATAGAAAGAATATTAAAGTTAGATGATATAAAAGCTGTTATGGATGTTGGCACTGGAGCAGGATTTCCAGGGATGCCTTTGAAAATCATTTATCCTGAATTAAAGATTACTCTCTTGGATTCTTTGAATAAAAGAGTGAAGTTTTTAAATGAGGTTATCAGGCAATTAGAACTCAAAAATATAGATGCGATTCATGGAAGGGCGGAGGATATAGGAAAAAATGAAAATTACAGAGAAAAATATGATCTATGTGTTTCCCGTGCCGTAGCAAATCTGGCTACCTTGTCGGAGTATTGTATGCCCTTTGTGAGAGTTGGAGGTGTTTTTGTGTCATACAAGTCTGGTGATATTGATGAGGAAGTTTTAAAATCAAAAAAGGCAATTTCGTTATTTGGTGGTAAGATAGATGAAGTTGTTAAGTTCCAACTACCAGGGACAGATATCAACAGGGCTTTTGTGAAAATAAAAAAAATAAAAGGAACGCCAAAAAAATATCCTAGAAAGTCGGGAATTCCATCGAAGGAACCATTATATGGGGAAGAAAGAAGCAATTGAAATATCGTTCCGGGGAGGGGACGGAAGTTTTCAGATGCCCTTTCTAACACAGACTGGGCAACACCCCGGTGAACTGATGACTAACTACGACTAAGACTCTCAGGAATAACTTCGAGTCTAAGGCTCCGTAAGTCGTGGATCTCACCTTCGTTAAGTTCGCCCTTTAATGTCTGTTTGTAGGAGGGACATCTAAAAACTTCCTGTGCACTGAAAATGGTTTTTCAACTGTACAGGTGAAATGTTTTTAGAAACAGAGTTCGCAGAAAATTTATCATCAGTTAGATGAATCCGCATGAATAAGATAATTCATAGTTTACAGCAAAATCAAAATAGGACTGTGTTAGCAGACGTTTTTATTAGTGAGTGCAGTTGTTATTTGAAATTGTAAACTGCTGTAATAAAAGAAAAATATTAAAAAGGACTTCCACAGAAGTCCTTTTTTGATACAAGTGTTAAAGATCATTCTTTTTCATATTTGCAAAAAAAGAATGGTCCTCGCAAAACACTGAAAAACATCTGTTTTACGTAAAAAAAGTGTGTGAATTCGAGACGTTTTGGGATGGAGGGAGTGTGTTGCCGCATAATAATCCGTATATAGGAAACGTTAAATAACTTTTGGAGTTTAATTTTTTTGTATAAAATAAAATTCTATGTATAAATATGACGTTTGGACTTTTGAAAATATAAAAAATGGAAAGATATGTAGTAAAAATACAATAAAATGTTTCACGTGAAACATTTGTGGAATTAAAAGTGAATTTTTAACATTTGATGTAAACTGAGATGGTATTAAAAAAGCAATTTTCAAACTTACTTTAATAATCTATCTGTCTAGATATTGAATGAGTTTTTTGCTTTGTGCAAGACTGAACTAGTATAACCGAACCCGGGCAAGCCAGGTTATACATGTACTCTCGAAAGAACATCCTCAGTGAAACAGAAAGGTGTTTTAATTTGGTTATACTAGATAAAAGTTCGATAGCGATGTGGAAACATCGCTATCGAACTTTTAACAATGCAATGGTGAAAAATAGATAGTTTAAAAATTCAATTTCTGATCGGATAGAGCAATAGTATATAATTGGGTTGATAAAACAGTATTTCTAATAGAGTTGGAATGATTAAATCATACTTAAGAGGGTGAATAAAGAACCAAAACAGAAAGCTATGTTTTATAATGTGTATGGATTTGGTGAAACACATCAAACATAATGGAGATGTTCAATGAATAAATTAAGCTTAGTATATAGCAGGAGTTATTACGTAACATTTTGTGATTATTCTAAAATATTGTAGGGAAACATAGAGAGATACTTTTGAAAGGTCAAAAAGTCATGCGTTTCATGATTGCATGAAAAAAACATGAATTTTGGACGTGTAAAACACCGAAAAGCAGCTATTTTTTTGCGAAAAAATGAGCAGCTTCCTGGTGTTTTAGGACTGTGGGAGTGTGTTAGCATGGAATAATCCGTGTATCAGAAACGTCAAAATATCTTTTGGTATTCGCATCATAAGATAACGGTTCACCAAACAATTTTAGATAAAAAAGGAAGAGGATTGATAGGAATAATAGAAAAATAATAACAGGGCTGAATATTCGTGGTGATAAATGTTTCACGTGAAACATTTATCTCTTATACATGCTTTGATGGGATTATTAAAAGGAATGGTTTTACTGACGATTAAGGCTAAAGAGAACAAAATACTTTATGAGGCTATTTGTAATTATGCTGTGCACCACATAAATCTGCTGAGCGGCATGACATGATGCACACAGCTGCATAAGGAAGTATGCACTTTATGAGTACGGATGGTGCGATACTTACGGCAAATTTCATCGGCCGTGAATATATATTGATGATAATATTAGCAACTTCCGCTATCAAATAAGAGAAAAAGTGTTCTGAAGGTGAATTTATCGTGAATGCTAATATAGAACATGAACCTTTCAAGTAACATGAGGATATGAAATTGTTGAAATTGACGTGGCACTTTTTATATAATCTAAAAAAATAGATGTAAGTTTAAAAATATAAATATGGGGTCACTCTCTCCACTACTGAGAGAAAAGATATATAAAATGTAATGCAAGAATAAGAAAAGGTAAAAAAACACAATACCACTAGAATATAATTGGATTTTAATTTTGAATGATAATATGATACAAGTGTCAAAAGGTCATGCGTTGCATGCTTGCATGAAAAACATGACCTTAAAAAAACACCGAAAACAGATGTTTCGTAGAAAAATGAGTAACCCCTAATGTTTTAGGATTGTAGGGTGCGAAACACTGGAAAATCTGGTGCATCATGAGCATTAAAATACCTTTTGACGTTTTTAACGTAATACGATAAAGGTATAAAAGCATTATGTACTTTATGTTCACATGAAAAATTATGATTTCCTGGCACACAAAGCAACGAGATATAGCTTTTTTTACAGAAATAGAGTGGATTCGAGGTGCTTTAGAATGGTGAGTGTGCGTTAGCACGGAATGATTCGTGTATCAGAAATGCCAGAATACTTTTTAATGTTTATAATATACTATGATGTTTTAAAATTCCGGGAGCGTGAAGTGCAGAAAAATCCGATGTATCATGAGGAGTAATATACCTTTTGATGCTTTCATCATACTTTTAAAATTAAAAAATGAAAAAATGTTAAAAAAGGTATGTTTCACGTGAAACATTTGTGTTATACTGTTTTTATTACATAGAAAGGTGAGCGTAACTGTAGATAAATAATGACAGTTGGGATTTTGATTTGTTTATAATAAAAATCATAGACTGCTGTTTGTGAATGGTTACGGGTGATTAATAATGGGAAGAATTATAGCTATAGCAAATCAAAAAGGTGGTGTTGGTAAAACAACGACAGCCATTAATCTTTCTGCGTGCCTTGCGGAGAAGGAAAAGAAAGTTCTTGCTGTGGATATGGATCCACAGGGCAACTTGACTAGTGGTTTGGGTGTGGAAAAGGAGAGTATTGATAATACAATTTATGATTTAATTATAGGCGAAACCAGTATAGAAAATGTTATAGTAAAATGTAACGAGATAGATAATCTTGAACTTATTCCTACGAGTATTGATTTATCGGCTGCGGAAATCGAATTGATTGATCAAGAGGATAAAGAATATATTTTGAGAAAATCTATTCATCAAGTTAAAGATAAATATGATTTTATAATTATAGACTGTCCTCCTTCTCTGAGCATGTTAACTATTAATGCAATGACTACTGCGGATTCTGTCCTTGTGCCTATCCAGTGTGAATATTATGCGCTGGAAGGATTAAGCCAGTTGATGCATACAGTACAGCTTGTAAAAGACAGACTCAATTCTGAACTTGAGATTGAAGGTGTTGTATTTACGATGTATGATGCAAGGACGAATCTTTCTCTCCAGGTAGTAGAAAATGTAAAGGATAATCTTGAACAGAATATTTACAAAACAATTATACCGAGAAATATCAGACTGGCAGAAGCACCAAGTTACGGAATGCCAATTAATCTATATGATTCGAAATCTGCTGGTGCAGAAAGTTATCGAAAACTTGCAGAAGAGGTTATAGAAAAAGAATAAATATTATTTTGAGGTGCTAATAGATCGTATTTGACAGGACTTTGTATATAACTGTGAAGGACTGAACAGTTACAGTGATTAATAAGGAGAATAAGATGGCAGTAAAGAAAAAGGGGTTAGGAAAAGGACTGGACAGTTTGATTCCAGAAAACAAGCAAACAAAGGTATCAAAAACGGATGAGCCAGTTTCTAATGGAAAATCAGAAACTGGCGAACAGATGATGAAGATTAATGATGTAGAACCTAATAGAGAACAGCCACGTAAAAAGTTTGAAGAGGATGCACTGCTAG
Source organism: Lachnospiraceae bacterium (assembly GCA_910576335.1). GTDB lineage: Bacteria > Bacillota > Clostridia > Lachnospirales > Lachnospiraceae > CAPEBR01. The sequence continues at coordinate 7,921 of CAJTIU010000006.1, read as the reverse complement.
AATTATCTGATTCCATTAAGCAATTTGGAATTATTCAGCCTTTGGTTGTACAGAAGCGCAAAGATTATTATGAAATTATTGCAGGGGAGAGAAGATGGCGCGCGGCTAAAATGGCAGGACTAAAAGAAGTACCTGTAATCGTGAAGAATTACACAGCACAGGAAATCGTTGAAATCAGCTTGATTGAAAATATTCAGAGAGAAAATCTGAATCCTATAGAAGAAGCGATGGCTTTTAAAAGGCTTTTGGAAGAATTCAATCTGAAGCAGGATGAAGTTGCTGAAAGAGTCTCAAAGAGTAGAACTGCAGTTACTAATTCAATGCGTCTGCTGAAATTAGATGAAAGAGTTCAGCAGATGATTATAGACGATATGATTTCTACGGGACATGCCAGACCCCTGCTTGCCCTGGATGATCAAGAACAACAATATGAAATTGCAAATCGTATATTTGATGAAAAGCTAAGTGTGAGGGAAACAGAGAAACTTATAAAGGAACTGAAAAATCCAAAAGCCCCAAAGGAAAAGAAAAAGCTTGATAACTCGTTTATTTATGATGATCTTGCTAATAAAATGAAGGAGGTTATGGGAACAAAAGTAAGTATATCTTCGAAAGGGAATGGAAAAGGTAAAATAGAGATAGAATATTATTCTGATATGGAACTAGAACGAATGTTCGACATGATAATGAGTATTGGAAAGGACGATTAGATATAAATGGAAAGTAAAATTTTAAATGCACTGGGAATAGACCCGGCATATATATTTGCATTTATGTTAGTTATGCTGGTCTTATTGTTTATTCTATACGTAAATGTTACGGTAAAATATAATCGCTTGAAAAGTAATTACCAGACATTTATGAGAGGAAAGGATGGTAAAAGTCTGGAAGGTACCATGAAGGATGGTTTTGCTGATGTCGAGGCAGTTTTAAAATTTACTAAGCAGAACAGACAGGATATTAAGGAACTAAGCAGAAGGACAGGAAATACATTTCATAAGTTTGGAATTGTAAAGTATGATGCCTTTAATGAAATGGGAGGAAAGCTAAGTTTTGCACTGGCTATGTTGAATGGAAATGACAGCGGATGGGTTATTAATGCAATGCATAGCAGAGAAGGATGTTACACATATGTAAAGGAAATAGTAAAAGGTGAAAGTTATGTTGAACTTGCGGAGGAAGAGGCAGAAGCACTCGACAAAGCAATGTTTGAAAATGCATATGGTTTAGATAGTGATGAGATAATAGAAAGATAGAGGAGGAAGAAAAGATGTTAGATATCAAATTCGTAAGAATGAATCCAGAGGTTGTAAAGGAGAATATAAAAAATAAATTTCAGGATGATAAGCTTCCGCTTGTAGATGAAGTCATAGGGCTTGACCAAAGAAACAGAGACATTAAGCAGGAGGTAGAAGCACTCCGCGCACAGAAAAATAAAATATCCAAACAAATTGGCGGCTGTATGGCACAGGGAAAAAAGGATGAGGCAGAAGAATTAAAAAGAAAAGTTCAAGAAAATGCAGACCGGATTGAAGAATTATCAAAGGAAGAAAAAGAAGTAGAAAAAAAAATTAAAGAAATTATGATGGTTATTCCAAATATCATAGATCCGTCTGTACCAATCGGTAAGGATGACAGTGAGAATGTGGAAATAGAAAAATATGGGGAGCCTGTAGTTCCAGAATATGAGATTCCATACCACACAGATATTATGGAAAGCTTCAGAGGAATTGATCTTGAGAGCGCCGGAAAAGTTGCTGGGAATGGTTTCTATTACCTTATGGGTGATGTAGCCAGACTTCACTCTGCAGTAATCTCTTATGCAAGAGATTTTATGATTGACAGAGGGTTTACTTACTGTGTTCCTCCTTTTATGATACGAAGCAATGTGGTTACAGGTGTTATGAGCTTTGCAGAAATGGATGCAATGATGTATAAAATTGAGGGAGAGGATCTCTATCTGATTGGAACGAGCGAGCATTCTATGATTGGAAAATTTATTGATACAATGCTTACAGAAGACCAGCTTCCCCAGACACTTACCAGCTACTCTCCATGTTTCCGTAAAGAAAAGGGATCCCATGGTATAGAGGAAAGAGGAGTTTATAGAATTCATCAGTTTGAGAAGCAGGAAATGATTGTAGTATGTAAACCAGAGGAAAGTAAGAAATGGTATGATGTATTGTGGAAAAATACAGTTGATCTGTTCCGGTCTCTTGATATTCCAGTTCGTACTTTGGAATGTTGTTCTGGCGATCTAGCGGATCTGAAGGTAAAATCTTGTGATGTGGAGGCATGGTCTCCGAGACAGAAGAAATACTTTGAAGTAGGAAGCTGTTCTAATCTTGGGGATGCACAGGCAAGAAGACTCGGAATCCGTGTAAGGGGAGAGGATGGTACAAAGTATTTTGCACACACGTTAAATAATACAGTCGTTGCTCCGCCCAGAATGTTAATTGCGTTTTTGGAAAACAATCTTCAGGAGGATGGTTCTGTTAAGATTCCTGAAGTTCTTCGTCCATATATGGGTGGAATGACAGAAATTAAAAGGAAATAATTATGCATCAATATCTGAAATCAATTGGTTTTAACAAGATAAAATCAAAAAAAGAACTGTATCAAATATTAGAAGATGTAGAAAAAAAATTCACTTACCATGAACTGGTATACATGGAAGAATGCATGGACTTTTGTGAATACCAGAAGGAGTACGGTCCTGGAATTGGTATCTCATTATATGGTGATCTGGATATAGATGAAAACTTCCAAAAGCAGTATTATACACCCTTCTTTTTTGGAACAGGAATTACATCTTATGCAGAAGTAGTGATTGATAGAAGAATGGACAGGGAAGCATATGTGGGAATCTGCGAAGAGGCAAAGATCGGGATAAGTCTGATTTTCCATCTGCAGAACACACTGGAATACTTAAGAGAAAAACAGATAACACAGGATAAGATAAAATATACATCTGTCACATTATCTGGATTATGTGAATCAGGTAAGATACTTCTTCCCATTAAAAAAGATAAGATACAAAAAAGAAGACAAAAGGAAGAAGTAAAAAACAGAATGATGCTGATGGATGCTGCAAAGAACGGAGATCCGATAGCAATCGAAAGTCTTACACTGGATGATATTGATACTTACTCCGAAGTGTCAAGGAGACTGATTTCGGAAGATGTGTTCAGTATCGTGGATACTTATATTATGCCGCATGGAGTAGAGTGTGATCACTATTCAATCATGGGAGAAATAAAAGGACTGCAGAAGGTGAAAAATGAGTATTCATCCGAAGAAGTCTATATTATGAATCTGGATGTAAATGACCTGATATTTGATATATGCGTTCCTGTCCGGGAGATTATCGGTGATCCTACGGTTGGCAGACGTTTTAAAGGGACAATGTGGCTGCAGGGAAGAATTAATTTTTAAAATTTTTTCACCTGTGCGGTTGATTTCTCTTAATGTTAATTCGATTCCCCACAACAAAACTGTGGGGAATTTTATTTTTCTATTTCTATAAAATAGTTATTATTGTATTTCTATCATTCGTATAGTATTCTTATAAAAACGATATTCTGAGGTTTTATAAGCTTTATGCCAAGAAAATATACTCCGATTACATGCTCCAAAAGACTTCTCAAGAGAAAATCCGACAGCTTTTAAACTATGGGAGATACCGGAATATATTTCTATCTTCTGCAGAACCGGCAGACGGGCTTATCCACTGTAAGAAATGTCGTGGCAGCCACCAGACTGTTGTGCCGAGGTTCGGAGGCTCCGGCTATTTCATGCCCCGCTGCCTCTGCCCCTTCCAGAAGAAAGCGCAGGAGGAACGGAAAGCCATGGAGGAACAGAGGGAACGCATGGAGCAGATATTTACCGTCATTGACAACCGGTATCGGAGTAAGAAGCCGCTGATTGTCACGACAAACCTGAAACTGGAAGAAATCAAGAACCCGCCAGACATTGCCCACGCAAGGATTTATGACCGCATACTGGAACGATGTGCGCCGGTTCTCTTTTCCGGTAAGAATTTCCGGGAGGAAGGAGCCAGGGGACCAAAGCGACGGCGAAGGAGATTGTGAGTAAGAGATAACATAAACTGATTGCATGAAAAGGAGAATTTATGGGAAGCGAGAAAATCACAGAGGACACTACCACCACTGCACCGGCTAAAGACGCTTCTGCACTGGTGAAGAAGATTGGCCGGACTACCTACATTGTGAGGGTTCATTTCAGCAAGACGAGCAGGGAAACCATGAGCGACAAAATCAAGCGTATGCTGAAAAATGAGATACAGCAGATGTAAAAACGATAATAGAAACAGGCCGGGAATCAGAAACGCGCTGGCTCCCGGCTTGTAAAATCAGGAGGTTTATGGTAGTATGGAGATACGAAAACAGAAGGGAAAGCAGGTGGGAAGATTGACAGTGACGGAACAGATAGACCAAAAACATCAGGAAGATTTACAGAGGCTAAGAGGCTTTCGCCTGCTTGATGATGATTTTCTCACAAAGTGTTTTGAGGGAGATACGGCAAGCATAGAACTGGTATTGCAGATTATACTGGAAAAGCCAGATTTAAAAGTGCTGGACGTTCGTACACAAGTATTTGTAGAAAATTTGTTGAATCGTTCAGTAAGGTTTGATATTCTTGCTACTGACAGTATCGGTGCTAAAATAAACGTTGAAATCCAACGAGCCGATAAAGGAGCCGGGAGAAAAAGAGCAAGGTATAATTCCAGCATGATGGACGCAGCTCTTTTGAAGAAAGGTGATGATTTTGACAATCTTCTAGAAACATGGGTAGTGTTTATCACGGAAAATGATGTGATAGGAAAAGGGCTGCCACTCTATCCGGTTGAGCGCTGCTTTTTAGGAACCGGAGAAAGATTTGAGGACGGTTCACATATACTGTATGTAAACGGCGCTTATCGTGGAGATACACCAATCGGAAAACTCATGCATGATTTTTCATGTACGAATGCGGCAGATATGTATTATACGACACTGGCAGACAGAGTTCGTTTTTTTAAGGAAAGTAAGGAGGGCATTTTAATCATGTGCAAAGTCATGGAGGATATGAGAAAAGAATCTTTACAAGAGGGTGTAAAAGAGGGCATAAAAGAAGGGGCAATAAATACTGCTAAAAGAATGTTGGCAGATGGAATGTTGACACTTGAAAAAATAGCGGAATATGCAGGACTTCCACTTGACGAAGTGAAAAAACTGAAAGCAGAACGGACAGCATAGTAAAACCGTAGGCCGGGAATCTAAAAACAGGTTCCCGGCCTTATTTTTTTTGCCCTGAAATGTAAATTTTCTGTGAATTTGATTAGAAAGTCCTTTACAAAACGTCACTGGTGGTGCCTGCGGAGACTTACAATAAGGATTACACGGTAAAATACCATATTGTATGGATAATGAAGTACCGAAAACCTGTACTGATGGGAAAAATTGCCCTAAGGACAAGGGAACTGATACGAAAAGTATGCCAGACAAACGATGTGGAGATACTGGCAGGTCATGTGGGGAAGGACCACATACATCTGCTGGTATCAGTACCACCCCATCTGTCAGCGAGTAAATTAGTGCAATACATGAAAGGGAATACGTCTCGGAAATTACAGATGGAATACAAAGAATTGAATAAAGAATTTTGGGGAAGGCATTTGTGGGCAAGAGGATATTTCGTTGCAAGTAGTGGGAATGTAACAGATGAGGTAATACAAGAATATATAAAGAATCAAGATTTAGAAGAGCGAAAGAAAAGCGATAACTTTGAGGTGGGACAACTTTAGGCTGCTTCAGCAGCCAGTCCAAAACCACCGGCTTTAGCCGGTGGTGGTTTAGTTCAAACATGTTAATGCATATTGCAAGAGTCAGTATTAGAGCCAATATTTTTCTCTATTGATTTTTTATATGAACTTGCGTTCTTTTGCGTAAGTTGGTTATACAATTCGTATAATTCCTGCGCCCTTTTTTACACCTTGTTCTCGTACTTTGTATTTCTGCTCTGGTTGTTAAGATGGTTTCCTTCTTTTCTTTTTTTGTATTTATGCAAATTTCTTCTATTTTAATTACTTTCCAAGAGTACTCAAAATAAAATAAATGCGGAAATACGACAATTTGGTTTGACAATTGAAATGGAGTGAAGTATAATAAAAAAGAATTGACAAAAACCAATGTCGCTATAGCTCAGCTGGATAGAGCGACCGCCTCCTAAGCGGTAGATGGTTCGAGTCTAAATCTTGCATACAACTTAATATTTTTGATAAATGTCCATGTAGCTCAGCTGGATAGAGCACACGCCTCCTAAGAAAGTGTTATAACACTCGCCTAAGAGGAAAAGGAAAAAGGTAACAAGTAAAACTAAATATAGATTTTGTAACTGTCGCTATAGCTCAGCTGGATAGAGCGACCGCCTCCTAAGCGGTAGGTCGGAGGTTCAAATCCTCTTAGCGACGCTGAAAACATCGCCGAAAACATTGATTTTTCAAGGTTTTCGGCGTTTCTCATTTTACAAATAAATTTGAACTCGTAGCAATGTGCGATTAGCAGGAGCAATTTTTGCTAATCAGATTTGACTAAAGAGAAATTGAACTGTTAATTATCGTCACCGATTAGCTTGCTAATGATTAGCAAGAAATTTGATGTTTTTGCTAATCAAAATGGCTCTCCTGCTAATCGGAGAAAAAATCGTGCAAAAAAGTCTGCTAATTGAAAAGGCAAAAGTTACTCGTTCAAAGAGCTTTTTTCTGGTGTTACATAATCCCGTATGTTTGAATATATTGCCGTCCGTTTATATAATGAAAGAAAAAAGGACGGTGATATGAATGAGAGAAAAGAAAAATCATTTATATGTGGATAGTGAAGAAAGAAAACTCCTGTTGCATAGCCTTGTGGGATTAAAAAATCAGCTCATACAGCAAGGAAGATATACGGATTGCGTTGATGAGCTTATTATCAAGGTTATCCATGCACCTGTAAAAAAGTTAAGGGTAGAAATGGCAGGAAGAAGTGATGTGTGATAAGGAATTTAAAGAACTGGTGAAAATAGCGGTCGAGAAACTAAAAGATGAATCTGTATTGAAACTGTTACAAGCGGATGCAAGTTATCAAAAGGATAGTAACAATGAGGGAAGTGCAGAGGATGCCTTTAATCAACTTGATTTGACAGAGAAACAAAGGGAAGTTTGTCAACATCTTATAGATTGCAGGGATAAGCAGGATTTTGAATACGGTACTCATGCGTATATTGCAGGACTGATAGATGCGTTTCATATTATGGCAGTATTGTTCCCAGAAAAATGGGATACAGAGAGAATAAGGGAAGCCTTATCATTAAAGGGCAGATAATAAAACTGAATAGATTTTTACATAGCCGATTGGTGTAGTTTAGCAAGTAAAAACAGCCAGTCGGCTTTTTTTATTGCCATGAATCCTTTACATAGCCACCTTGACAAAGTGGCTAAATTTATGCGAAAGGAGGACGCACCTATGTCAAATTGCAAAGTGATTGCTTTAACCAACCAGAAAGGCGGTGTCGGTTATGAAAAGTAAGTTATTATGCAAAGTTGAGCCTTCACTTTTGCTGATTTTATAGGGTATAGGCTCTTTTGAACTTTGCATAATCAGGGGTAAACCCTTACAAAGATTTCAACCAATCAAGAAGGTCTTTATCCTTTTTCCACGCTGGCAGTTCGTCAGATGATGGACTGTTGTAAGCTTCCATCAATGCTTTTCGCTTCATTTTTTCGTCTGCCTGTGCATAGATTTCGGTTGTTGAAATATCAGAGTGTCCCAGTAGATCTCTGATATAAACAAGATTGACTCCGGACTGAAGCAGATGCATTGCTTTGCTATGCCTCAGCCAATGCGGTGTGATTTCATCGGAGATATCCTTTATTCCCATT
>CAJTIU010000005.1 GCA_910576335.1 Lachnospiraceae bacterium | reverse complement strand
CAGAAGCCCAGCTGGAAGAATTCACCACCAGCTTTATTCAGCGTCTTCCCCAATATATGCAGGAGGCTCTGGAGCGGACAGAAACAGCGGCATGAAACTATTTTATAGGTTAAAGTATTGATTTTTCAATGTGCGAATCCCATTTTTGATGTGGGAAGTTTGAGTATATTATAACAGTAAGACCTGTTCTATTTCTGTAAAAATGAAAAAAGTGCTTGAAATCACCCCAAAAGTGTTTTACAATGGTTGCAGGTGGTAAAAAGTGGTGGTAAGTGGTATGGAGTGGTAAAAAAGTGGAGACACGGGGGAGTATACTCCATACAAGAGGGAGTACATTATGTTGAAGGGAGAGTACAGCCATAATATTGATGCCAAGGGCAGATTGATCATTCCCGCCAGGTTTCGTGACGATCTAGGGGAGAATTTCGTCATTACCAAGGGGATGGAGAACTGTCTGTATGTCTACCCGGAGGATGAATGGACTGCCTTTGAGGAGAAGCTTAACGCCTTACCGACCACCACAGATAAGAAGGCCCGCGCGTTTGCCTATTTTTTTCAGGGGAGTGCAACAGACGGGGATCTGGACAAGCAGGGCAGGACATTGATCCCTTCTGTGCTGAGAGGCTATGCGGGACTTGATAAGGAAGTCGTGTTTATCGGTATGGGGAAGCGTGCCGAGATATGGGACAAGGCCAGATGGGATGAAAAGAATGCTGAAGTGGAGCTTAACATTGAGGACATTGCGGCAGATATGGAAGCCAGTGGATTCAGTATCTAGATCTGAACTATTATAATGTGATATAATGAAGGGGCAGGTATGGAATTCAGACACAGGTCAGTGTTACTTGAAGAGACAATAGAGGGACTTCATATTAAGCCGGACGGCATCTATGTGGATGGAACGCTCGGCGGAGGCGGGCATGCCTTTGAGGTATGCAGCCGCCTTGGAAATAAGGGGATTTTTGTAGGAGTAGATCAGGACGCTGCAGCGATCGAAGCTGCAGGTCAGCGGCTAAAGGGCTTCGGGGAGAAGGTCAGGATAGTCAGAAGCAACTATCGTGATGTGAAGTCCCAGCTTCAAAAGCTTGGCATTGACAAGGTCGATGGGATCATTCTCGATCTGGGCGTATCATCTTATCAGCTTGATACGGCAGAGCGGGGATTCTCCTACCGCGAAGATGCGCCTCTGGATATGCGGATGGATACCCGTCAGGTAAGGACGGCCAGAGACATCGTCAATGAGTACAGTGAGATGGAGCTCTTTCATGTGATCAGGGATTACGGGGAGGACAGATTCGCAAAGAATATTGCGAAGCATCTTGTAAAAAGGCGAAAGGAAAAGCCTGTGGAAACAACGGGGGAGCTGGCAGAGATTATTAAGGGAGCCATCCCCATGAAGTATCAGAAGAAGTCAGGTCATCCGGCGAAGCGGACATTTCAGGCGATCCGGATCGAACTGAACAGAGAACTGGAGGTTTTAAAGGATTCACTGGATGACATGATCGAACTGTTGAATCCCGGCGGAAGACTATGTATTATAACATTCCATTCACTGGAGGACCGGATTGTGAAGAGTGCCTTCAGAAGGAATGAGAATCCTTGTACATGTCCGCCCGATTTCCCGGTGTGTGTGTGCGGAAACGTCTCAAAGGGGAGAATTGTGACGAAGAAGCCAGTCCTTCCGGGGGAGAGAGAGATGGAGGAGAACAGCCGCTCTAAGAGTGCGAAGCTTCGTATATTTGAGCGGGGTCATGATGGGTAAAGCATAATGGGGAAGAGGACAAAGCTGTTATGATAACAAGAGCAAAGGGGTGAGTGTAATGGCAGCACGATATCGTGCACGTACGGGCAGTCAGGGAAGGCGGGACAGGATGGCAGGACAGACATATGTTCATGGAAATGTTGCGGCCAAGCCTGCATACTGGCCGGCAGGACAAAGTGAAGAGCCACAGTCTGCCGTCAGGGCGAGCAGCCAGGTGAGGAAGAACCGAAGAAAGGCGCTTTGCATGAATGCCGGTTATGTTATGTTTCTTACACTTGCGGCAGTGCTTGCGCTGGTGATCTGTGTGAACTATGTAAAGCTTCAGTCGAAGATTACGAAGCGTTCCGAGAATATTACGGCGCTGCAGGCAGAGCTGGCTGACAGAAAAGAAGAGAATAACACAAGATATAATTTTGTGATGGATGCCGTGAATCTGGATGAGATCAGGACAAAGGCACAGAAGGATCTCGGCATGGTATATGCCTCAGAGGATCAGATTGTAGAGTACACCAGGCCCTCTGCGGATTATGTAAAGCAGTATGAGGACATACCCGAGGACGGGGTACTTGCCCAGTCAGATAAACATGAGGATTAGATAGAATTATGGCAGGAAGAATAAGAAGAAAAAGGCGTAAAATATTCAAAAGAAAATCTACAAAGCTGATGCAGAAAAAGCTAATCATGCTCTTCATGGGTATCGTATTAGCTTTTGCTGTTTTAGTGGTGAGAATTACTTACATCAACGCATCAAGCGGGGAACGCTATTCGAAGCTGGTGCTGGATCAGCAGCAGTATGGAAGCCGGACGATCCCCTTTAAGAGGGGAGATATTGTAGACCGTAACGGTTCTAAGCTTGCCACGAGTGCCCGGGTCTATAATGTCATCCTGGACAGCAAGGTAATGCTAAGTGATGAAAAATACATAGAGCCGACGCTGGATGTGCTCCTGGAACTTTTTGAGCTTAGCCCGGAGGAGGTAAGGGGCATAGCCCAGGAGAATCCTTCTTCCAGGTATACTGTTCTTTTGAAAGGAATTGACTATGACAAGGCGAAGGCATTCGAAAAGATTGATGAGGATGATGAAAATCATCCATATGTGAATGGAATATGGCTTGAAGAGGATTATGTAAGGACGTATCCTTATGGTTCCCTGGCAAGTGATGTGATTGGATTTACCGTGGACGGCAATGTAGGGAGCAACGGAATTGAGGATTCCTATAATTCGGTTTTAAATGGAACAGACGGAAGAGTTTACGGCTACCAGGACAAGGATTCTACTTATGAAAGAACAGTTAAGGAGCCGGAGAATGGGAATACGGTTGTGTCTACAATAGATCTACAGGTTCAGAGCATTGTAGAGAAGCATATCCTGGCATTTAATGAGGAGCATCAAAATCAGGCATGGGACGGAGCAGGAAGCAAGAATACAGCAGTGATTGTTATGAACCCGCAGAACGGGGAAATCCTGGCCGAGGCTTCTTATCCGAACTATGATTTGAATAACCCGAGAGATCTAAGCGCATATTATTCAGAAGAGCAGCTTAAGAAGATGGAGGATGACAAGAAGCTGGATACTTTGTATTCTCTGTGGAACAATTTCTGCGTCAGCGAGACCTTCGAGCCAGGCTCTACGATTAAGCCTTTTACCGTAGCGGCAGGGCTGGAGCTCGGGAAGCTGACCGGCGGGGAATCCTATGTCTGCGGCGGTTATGTTCAGACAGAGGAGTGGAAGATTAAATGTAATAATACGAGCGGCCACGGCATGCAGTCGCTGAAGCAGGCCGTAGAGAATTCCTGCAATGTGGCGCTTATGGATATCGGAAATGTGCTGGGGGTAAAGGATACTGTCCGATATCAGAAGGTATTCGGATTCGGGGAATACTGCGGGATCGACCTCCCGGGAGAGGCTGCAGGACTTCTCTACACAGAGGAGAATATGGATCCGGTTAGTCTGATGACCAATGCGTTCGGGCAGAACTTTACGGTAACCATGAACCAGCTTGCCGGTTCCTTCTGCTCTCTTGTCAATGGCGGTAATTATTATAAGCCCCATGTGGTAAAGCAGATTCAGGACGAGAACGGGAACATTACTGAGAATAAAAATCCTGTCTTAATAAAGAAAACCATTTCTAAAGAAATAAGTGATATCATCAAAGATTATATGAGAGGCGTGGTGGAAGAAGGCACCGGATCCACGGCGGCGGTAAAGGGATATGACGTGGGCGGAAAGACAGGTACAGCGGAAAAGCTTCCGCGTGATAATGAAAAATACGTGTTGTCTTTTATCGGATATGCTCCCCAGGAGAATCCCCAGGTTGTGGTGTATGTGGCGATTGATGAGGTGAATTCTGCAACTCCGTCAGACGGGAAACTGGCGCCGGGTCTGGCGGCGGATATTATGAAAGAAATCTTCCCATACCTTGGAGTGACGAAGGCTTCACAGGAAAAGGAAGAATAACCTCGGAGAAGTTCTAATAAATTATAGAAACGGCTTCTCTGAGGTTTCTATAATTATGAAGAATAAAACATATAATAAGAAGAAAATGCTTGTTGTATTCGTCTGTGCAGTGGCAGTCATCCTGGGACTTGTAGGAAGGCTTTTCTATCTGATGGTTTTTGATGCAGAGTATTATCAGAAGAAGGCAGAGGATCTGCACGAGAGAGAGCGTAAGATCAAGGCAGCGAGGGGAGAGATTGTGGATGTAAACGGAACGGTGCTGGCTACTAATAAGACGGTATGCACCATATCGGTTATACACAGCCAGATCACAGATCCGGACAGAGTAGTGGCAGAGCTTTCCAAAATACTTGAGATGAATGAGGAGGAAGTCAGAAAACGGGTAGAGAAGGTATCTTCCATGGAGCGTATCAAGACGAATGTGGAGAAGGAGACAGGGGACGCTATCCGGAATCTGGAGCTTGACGGAGTAAAGGTAGATGAGGATTTCCGGCGTTACTATCCATATAATGAGCTTGCGTCAAAGGTTCTTGGATTCACAGGGGGAGATAACCAGGGGATCATTGGCCTGGAAGTGAAATACGAAGATTATCTGAGGGGAACTAATGGTACGATTCTTACTACTACAGATGCAAGAGGTGTAGAGCTTGACGGGGTGGCGGAAGACCGGGTTGAGCCGGTGGCAGGAAAATCCCTCCAGATTAGCATTGACTACAATATTCAGATGTATGCCCAGCAGATGGCAGAGAAGGTAATGGAGGAAAAGCAGGCAGATAAGGTGGCGATCCTACTTATGAATCCGAAAAACGGTGAAATTATCGCCATGGTTAATGTGCCGGAATTCAATCTGAATGAGCCGTTCACTTTGAATACTGGTGTGGATGAGGATTCCCTTTCTGATGAAAAGAAGCAGGACGCTCTGAATCAGATGTGGAGGAACGGCTGTATTAATGATACCTATGAGCCTGGCTCTACCTTTAAGGTGATCACTGCATCTGCATGCCTGGAGGAGGGGGTGGTATCTTTGACAGACCAGTTCAGCTGCCCCGGATACCGGATTGTGGATGACCGGAAGATCCGCTGCCACAAGGTGGGCGGGCACGGGGCAGAAACCTTTGTCCAGGGAATTCAGAATTCCTGTAATCCGGTATTCATAGAGATCGGGCTGCGTCTTGGCGTAAAAAAGTTTTGTGATTATTTCAGGCAGTTTGGACTAATGGGCATGACAGGCGTGGATCTTCCGGGGGAAGCAGCAACCATTATGCATAAGGAAGAGAATATCGGGCAGGTGGAGCTTGCAACCATAAGCTTCGGACAGTCCTTTCAGGTGACTCCCATGCAGATGGCGGCAACGATGAGTTCCCTTGTAAATGGGGGGACGAGGGTAACACCTCATTTTGGCGTGCGCGTGCTTGACAAGGAGGGGAAAGAGGTGGAGAAATTTTCCTATAAGGAAGGAAAACGGATTGTTTCAAAAGAAACGTCTAAGACGATGCAGAAGCTTCTGGAAAGTGTTGTGGCAGAAGGATCTGGAAAGAATGCCTTCATTGAAGGCTATCACATAGGCGGAAAGACTGCAACATCACAGACACTTCCAAGAAGTGCCAATAAGTATATCTCCTCTTTTATCGGATTTGCTCCTGCAGATGATCCACAGGTGCTGGGAATGTGTGTGATCTACAATCCCCAGGGAATCTATTACGGGGGAACCATCGCCGCACCAGTGGTCAGAGATATTTTTGAAAATATATTCCCTTATCTTGGCATTGAAAAAGACTAAAAAATAAAGTATACTGTAACTATTCGGCAGGTCTGTGCATTTACTGCGCAGACTGTAAGAAAGTGATGCAGGGGCGCAAAAATCCCATCGCTGAAAGCAGTAGAATGGATTTTTGCATGTAACTGTGAAGGAACTGGACAGTTACAGTATACTATGATAAGTTAACAAAAGAGGCAAAGAGGTGGATTATGGATTATACAGTATTTATTCCGGTGATTATTGCATTTGTATTAAGTGTTGTGATGGGGCCGGTGATTATTCCGGTGTTAAGAAGGCTTAAGATGGGGCAGACGGAACGTGAGGAAGGCGTAAAGTCCCATCTTAAAAAGGCAGGTACGCCCACCATGGGTGGCGTGATCATTTTGCTTAGCGTAGTGGTAACATCTGTGTTTTATATTCGTGATTATCCGAAGATTATCCCGATTCTGTTCGTGACTCTCGGGTTCGGGCTGATCGGATTTTTGGATGACTATCTCAAGGTGGTCCTGAAGCGTTCGGACGGTCTGTTCCCCATGCAGAAGATGGCGCTTCAGATTGTGGTGACGGCAATCTTCGCCTTTTATCTCGTCAGGTTTACAGATGTATCCCTGGCAATGCTGATTCCCTTCTCCGGCGGAAAATATCTGGACATCGGGTGGCTTGCCATCCCTCTTCTCTTTTTCGCGGTGATCGGAACCGTGAACGGTACGAATTTTACAGATGGGTTAGATGGGCTGGCATCCAGTGTTACGGTGCTGGTAGCTACCTTTTTTACAGTAGTTGCAATCGGGACAAAAAGCGGCATAGAGCCGGTGACCTGTGCGGTGGTGGGTGCGCTTCTGGGATTTCTTTTGTTTAATGTGTATCCTGCAAGTGTATTTATGGGCGACACGGGCTCTCTTGCCCTTGGCGGATTCGTGGCGTCAACGGCATATATGCTTCAGATGCCGGTGTTTATTCTGATTGTGGGACTGATTTATCTGGTGGAGGTGTTGTCTGTTATGATACAGGTCACATATTTTAAAAAGACAGGCGGAAAGAGAATCTTTAAGATGGCGCCAATCCATCATCACTTTGAGCTGTGCGGATGGTCAGAGACGAGAGTGGTTGCCGTGTTTTCCATTATTACGGCGATCCTCTGCCTGATTGCACTGATGGCAATGTAGAAAGAATACGTAAATCCAGGAGGAAGAATATGGAAGTGGCAGGAAGAAAGGTGCTTGTATTCGGGGCCGGTATCAGCGGAATCGGAGCGGTCAGGCTTCTTAAGGGACAAAAGGCAGATGTCATTCTTTATGACGGAAATGAACAGCTTGATACTGGAAAGGTAAAGGAGAAACTTGGAGAATATAAGGATATACAGATTGTGGCAGGGGCATTCCCTGAGGAGGAGCTTGACAGCCTGCAGCTTGTTGTGCTAAGCCCGGGGGTGCCGACGGATCTTCCGGTGATAAAAAGGATGCATGAGAAGAATATACCGGTTGTGGGGGAGGTGGAGCTTGCCTATGAATACGGGAAGGGAGATGTTCTCGCTATTACCGGGACGAACGGAAAGACAACAACCACAACGCTTCTTGGCGAGATTATGAAGGATTACCGGGGAGAAGAGGTGTTTGTGGTCGGGAACATAGGGAATCCGTATACAGTTGCAGCAGGACAGATGAAGGGGAGTTCTGTTGCAGTTGCAGAGATGAGCAGCTTCCAGTTAGAGAGTATCAAAGACTTCCGGCCGAAGGTAAGTGCGATTTTAAACTATACGCCGGATCATTTGAACCGGCACCATACAATGGAGGCATATATTGCTGCAAAGGAAAACATTGCCCGTAATCAGAGGGAGGGGGATTTCTGCATTTTGAATTATGAAGAAAAAATTATGCGGGAATTCGCAAAGAATCTGAAGTGTCAGGTTCTATATTTCAGCAGCCGGCGTAAACTAGAAAGAGGCATCTATCTTGACGGGGAAAAGATCGTTTATAAAAACCCGGAGGAGATTCTTGTGTGCAGGACCGGCGACCTTCAGATTCTCGGCATGCACAATTATGAAAATGTAATGGCAGCTGTTATGATGGCGGCTGTGTACGGTGTACCGATGGAACAGATCCAAAAGACGGTTCTTGAATTTCGGGGTGTGGAGCACCGGATTGAGTATGTTACGGAAAAGCGTGGCGTGGTGTACTATAATGATTCTAAGGGAACGAATCCGGATGCAGCAATTAAGGGAATCCAGGCGATGAACCGCCCGACAGTGCTCCTTGGCGGCGGCTATGATAAGGAGTCAGAGTATACGGAGTGGATCAGAAGCTTTGACGGGAAGGTGAAGAAGCTGATTCTTATGGGCGCGACCAGGGAGAAGATTGCGGCTGATGCAGAAATGTGCGGTTTTCATGAGTATGTATATTCGGATACATTCGAGGAGGCAGTCCGTATGGCGGCAGATGAGGCAGTGCCGGGGGATGCGGTGCTGTTATCCCCGGCATGTGCAAGCTGGGGCATGTTCCCTAATTATGAGGTACGTGGAGAGAAGTTTAAAGAAATTGTAAATTCCTTATAAGGAGTGCATAAAAGATTGAGTAAGCAGAAAAAGGGAAGATATGACTACACACTTCTTACCGCGCTGGGACTTCTGATTATTATGGGTCTCGTGATTTTATACAGTACAAGTACTTATAACGGAGAGATTAAGTTCCATGATTCATTTTATTACTTGAAGAAACAGATCTTTGCTACCAGCCTTGGGATTGCATGTATGTTTTTTGTGGCAGAGATGGATTACCATGTGTGGAAATCTGTTGCCTTTTTGGGGTATCTGATTGCACTGGTTTTGTCTCTTGCAGTTATGTTCGTAGGAGAGGAGTATAACGGGTCCAAAAGATGGCTGTCTTTGGGCCCGCTTTCTTTTCAGCCTTCAGAGTTTGCAAAGGTGGCGGTAATTCTGTTTTTGGCAGTGCTTGTGACGAACAGGGCAAAGGATATGGGGAAGATGAAGACAATGTTTCTGGTTATGGTATCCATTCTCCCCATCGTTGGACTTGTGGGTGCAAGCAACTTAAGTACAGCCATCATTATCCTTGGCATTGCTGTGGTTCTTGTGTTTGTGGCTAGCCCGAAATACGGGCAGTTTATTGTAATGGGGGCTCTTGGTATCGGATTTATGACGGTCTTTCTGGCACTGGAGAGCTATCGTCTGGAGCGTCTGGAAATATGGCGGAATCCGGAAAATTTTGAAAAGGGCTACCAGACGCTCCAGGGTCTCTATGCCATAGGCTCCGGAGGACTGTTCGGGAGAGGGCTTGGAGCAAGTGTACAGAAGCTGGGCTTTGTTCCAGAGGCACAGAATGATATGATTTTTTCCATTGTCTGTGAGGAGCTGGGTCTCTTTGGCGCAGGCTTTCTGATGATCCTTTTCTTAATTCTGATCTGGCGTTTTTTTATCATTGCCACCCGGGCAAAGGATCTTTTTGGAGCCCTGATTGCGTCAGGAGCCATGGCTCATATGATGATACAGGTGATTCTGAATATAGCGGTGGTCACGAACACCATTCCCAATACGGGAATCACGCTGCCCTTCGTTAGCTACGGAGGAACCTCAGTCGTATTTCTTCTAATCGAAATGGGGCTTGTCTTAAGTGTATCAAGAATGGTATAATACAGATGATGCAGGAGTGCAGAAATTCCATTGCCAGAGGCAATTTGAAATGGAGCGGACAGTTACTAATATAGCCAGCCGTTCTGGGGATAGGGGGAGTATGGATGGCGAGGGAAGGATATCCTTACGGGGGGCAGCCACGCAGAAGAAAGAAGAAGGGACATAAGCTCTATGCATTTTTTGTGCTTCTGCTCGGGTTACTGATTATAGTGCTTACGGTGTTTCTGCTGTTTCATATTCAGCGGATTGAGATCAGAGGGAATACCTACTGCCCGGATGAGCAGATCGCGGAGACGATACAGAGCGACAAGTATTCGGTGAACAGCATCTATGTCTGTGCCAGATATGTCCTTGGTTACGGAAAGAACCTTCCGTGTATTGAGAGTATGCGCGTCCGGATGGGACCGCCCTGGGTAGTTAAGGTGGAGGTGAAGGAAAAGCAGATTGTAGGGTATCTGCCTGAGGGAGACAGCTATGCATATTTTGATAAGGAAGGACTGATTGTCAGCAAGGATAAGAAGCATATAAAGGGAATCCCCAGGGTAGAAGGGATTGATGCGGGCGATACCGGGCTGTACAGTCAGATCGAGAGTGGGAATTCCAGGCTGTTTGGAGAGATTCTTGAGGCATCGCAGGAGTTGAGAAAGTATCAGATGCCGATCGAAAAAATTGTGTGTAAAAACAACAGAATATACATATATGTTGAAAAAATATGTGTATCAGTCGGAAATAATGTGACTTCAGAAAAGATCGCACAGATTGCTCCGATTATTGAGGAGCTGGAAGGAAAGGAAGGGACCCTGCACCTGGAGAATTATGCCGAGGGACGGGAAACCATTACCTTTGATATTGGTGAAAAAACCGAAGAAAATTAAGAAAAATGGACGAATTCTATTGATATTTTGGACAAAAGTCTATATTATATAGTATATATGGCGGAGAGCGTGCATCTTCCGGTACATGGGATGTATGAGTATATAATAAGGATAACAAAGGAGGAGAAACCCTTGCTAGAAATTAAAACGAATGAATCAGAAGCGGCGGCTAAGATAATTGTTGTAGGAGTAGGCGGCGGCGGTAATAATGCTGTGAACCGAATGATAGATGAACAGATTGCCGGTGTGGAATTTATAGCGATTAATACAGATAAGCAGGCCTTGCAGCTCAGTAAGGCTCCGACACTTATGCAGATTGGCGAGAAGATTACGAAAGGTCTTGGTGCGGGAGCAAGACCCGAGGTTGGAGAAAAAGCGGCGGAAGAGAGCTCAGAAGAGGTATCTGCGGCACTGAAAGGTGCGGACATGGTATTTGTCACATGTGGTATGGGAGGCGGTACTGGAACAGGTGCCACTCCGGTTGTTGCGCGGATTGCCAAGGGACTTGGTGCCCTTACGGTTGGCGTAGTGACCAAGCCCTTCCGTTTTGAATCTAAGACACGTATGACGAACGCCCTTACAGGGATTGAAAAGCTGAAGGAGAGTGTAGATACTCTGATCGTGATTCCAAATGACAAGCTGCTGGAGGTTGTGGACAGGCGTACCACTATGCCGGAGGCGCTTAAGAAGGCGGACGAGGTTCTGCAGCAGGGTATTCAGGGCATTACGGATCTGATTAATGTACCTTCACTGATCAACCTCGATTTTGCCGATGTACAGACGGTTATGACGGACAAGGGAATTGCACATATCGGAATCGGACAGGGCCGTGGTGATGATAAGGCACTGGAGGCTGTGAAGCAGGCAGTTGCAAGTCCGCTTCTTGAGACAACGATTGCAGGAGCGTCCCATGTTATTATTAATGTATCCGGGGATATTACTCTTATGGATGCGTCGGATGCGGCAGAGTATGTACAGGAACTGGCAGGCGAGCAGGCGAATATTATTTTCGGTGCCATGTATGATGATTCTCATACTGACGAGGCAACGATTACAGTGATTGCCACAGGGCTTCATAATGTTGGAGGAAGTGCGTCCAAGCTGAAGTCAAGACTTGAGAGCCAGAGGCCCGGAGTGACTGCAGAGGCGGCAGCAGGCTATGACCGTCCGTCCGTATCAAAACAGACAGCAAAGGTACCAAAGCTTGATATTGGCATGGCTCCTTCCAAGGCCGGTACACAGACGACACAGATGCCAAGAAGAACTGTAGGCGGTACAGCTCCCTCACTTGAGGTTCCGAAGACACCAACAGCCCGTGTAAAAGAGCAGTCAATCAAAATACCGGATTTCTTTAGAAAGTAAATAGTTTCGTAATTACTCAGTAGATCTGCACATTTTGTGAAAGTACTGAGCGGTTGCATTGTTTTTTGGGGGACACAGTGATGTGTCCCTTTTTTGTCGAAATAAACCTTGAGTTTTCTCACAGCATCTGACAAATTCCTTGTCTGAATCCTCGTATAATAAATTTCATCATCAAAACCATTTAAGACGGAAGAAGGTGGAACGTGTACTATGAATTGTATATAGACGCATTTTTTCTCGTGAATTTTACGATGAATTATCTTCTGCTGCGTCTTGTCCGTCAGATACTTAAGTGCCCTGCCACGCATGGAAGGATCTGTCTTGGGGCAGCACTTGGGGCATTGTGCACATGCATTGTTATGGTGATTCCTGGAATTGGGGCGTTTGTCAGGATTCTGCTATTCCACACAGTTTTAAATGTTCTAATGATTAAAACAGGGCTTGGAGCCGGCTGGGACAGGACATTTCTAAAAGCCCTTCTGTTACTTTACATAAACGGATTTTTACTGGGCGGGGTAATGGAGCATTTCCGCCAGTATGTAAGAACGGGAAGCCTGTTTTTTGCACTTGCGGTTCTGGGGTATTCCTTAAGTCTTGGAATTTGGAGGCTGCTGACCTGTTTTGCAGAGAGAAAGGCGAGATACTGTCAGGTTAGGCTTCTGAGGAAAGGGCACGAGTATGAGACAGAGGCACTGGTAGATACAGGGAACAGGCTTCGGGATCCGGTGACAGGAAAATCAGTCAGTGTTATTTCCACCAGGGCAGCCGGAGCACTTGGAATATGCCTTCCGTCACTGACAGAAGCAGGAGGCAGAGATTACAGCTTAAAAGAAGAGGACTTAAAACATGACAGCAGCAGGGAAGAGGATGGTTTATGGCAGAGCGGATTCTGGTATATTCCCTATCATTCTGTGGGCAGGGCGGAGGGCGTGATGCCGGCAGTAATGCTGGATGCCCTGTATGTACCTGGAAATCCGGTGGTGCAGATTGAAAATCCGGTGGTCGCGGTATGTGAAGAGTATATAACAGAGGATGATTATGAGATGCTTTTGAATCCTGACTTATTATAGGAGGTTTATTTATGGTAATAAAAGTTGCAGTGCCACATCAGTTTAAATTAAAAGTTGTACCGGATTTCAGGACACTGTTATTTCCGGACAGAAAGGACATCCATTATATCGGAGGCTCTGAGATCCTGCCGGCGCCTCTTGAGACAGACGAGGAGGCGGCCGTGATTGAGGAGCTGGGAACGGAGGAGGATGAACAGGCAAAAAAGCTTCTGATTGAACACAATCTCCGTCTTGTAGTATACATAGCCAAGAAGTTTGATAATACGGGAGTTGGAGTGGAGGATTTGATTTCCATCGGGACAATTGGACTAATTAAGGCGATTAATACATTTAATCCAAATAAGAACATCAAGCTTGCCACATATGCTTCAAGGTGTATTGAAAACGAGATTCTCATGTATTTGAGACGGAATAATAAAACAAAGATGGAGGTGTCTATCGACGAGCCGCTGAATGTGGACTGGGACGGGAATGAGCTCCTTCTGTCGGATATTCTGGGAACAGAGGAGGATACGATCTACAGGGATATTGAGCAGGAGGTGGAGCGGAAGATTCTCATTAAGGCAATTAACCGTCTGTCTGGCAGGGAACGGATGATTATACGCATGCGGTTCGGTCTGGGGACGCCTGACGGGGAGGAGAAGACGCAGAAGGAGGTAGCGGACATCCTTGGTATCTCCCAGTCATACATTTCCAGGCTCGAAAAGAAGATTATGCAGAGATTAAAGAAAGAGATGGTAAAGTATTCATAGCCAGAAAGAAAAAAAAGTGCTACAATAAAAGAAAAAGGAGTTGTGCTTATGAGACTTACTTTTATTGGGGCAGACCATGAGGTGACAGGAAGCTGCCATCTTCTGGAGGCGTGCGGGAAAAACATTTTGGTAGACTGCGGCATGGAGCAGGGGCCGGATCTGTATGAGAATCAGGAGATACCGGTGACCCCGGGGGATATAGATTTTGTGCTGCTGACACATGCTCACATTGACCATTCGGGAAAGATTCCGCTTCTTTGCAAGCAGGGATTTTCCGGGGAGATCGTGACTACATTTGCAACCGCTGATCTGTGCAGCATCATGCTTCGTGACAGTGCGCACATCCAGGAATTTGAGGCAGAGTGGAGAAACCGGAAGGCGAAGAGAAGCGGTGAGCCGATGTATGAGCCGATGTACACGATGGAGCATGCAGAGGCTGCGGTTAAGCTTCTGGCTCCCTGTGATTATGATCAGAAGATTGTACTGTGTGAAGGGATTGAAGTACGGTTTACGGACATGGGGCATCTTCTTGGATCATCGGCGATTGAGGTATGGATTACAGAGGACGGCATCTCGAAGAAGATTGTATTTTCCGGTGATGTGGGGAATCTGGACCAGCCGATCATTAAGGATCCCCAGCCTGTGAAGGAAGCAGATTATGTGGTAATCGAATCGACCTACGGAAACAGGGTTCACGGGACAGAAAAGCCAGACTATGTTGGAGAATTTACAAGGATACTTAAGGACACATTTCTGCGGGGAGGGAATGTAGTCGTACCGTCCTTTGCCGTAGGGAGAACGCAGGAGCTGTTATATTTTATCCGGGAGATTAAGGAGAGAAACCTCATACCGGAATATCCGAATTTTGAAGTATATGTGGACAGCCCTCTTGCCATTGACGCTACAAGCGTATTTAACAAAAATGTAAAATCATGTTTCGATGAGGATGCCATGGCGTTGGTGGAGAAGGGAATCAATCCTCTTGTATTCCCGGGACTTAAGACAACCATAACAAGCGATGAGTCCAGGATGATCAACTTTGACTCAAGACCAAAGGTCATTCTGTCTGCCTCCGGCATGTGTGAGGCGGGACGCATCCGTCATCATCTGAAGCATAATCTCTGGCGTGCGGAGAGCACGATCTGCTTCGTTGGATATCAGGCAGTGGGAACCCTGGGACGGAAGCTGATCGAAGGGGCAGACACCGTAAAGCTCTTTGGTGAATCCGTGGAGGTGAATGCCAGGATTGAATCTCTGAAGGGAATCAGCGGACATGCCGATATGAATGGTCTTCTCGGATGGCTGTCCGGATTTGAAAAGGTACCGGAGCAGGTATTCGTGGTACATGGTGAGGATACTGTCACCGATGACTTTGCACAGACAGTTACAGAGCGCTTAGGCTGTCCCGCATTCGCGCCATATTCCGGAGGCTGTGTAGATCTTGCTACAGGCGAAATTCTTTCACCCGGAATCCGGGAGCCTGTAAAAGCAGCAGAAAAACCGGCACAGGCGAAGAAGCACAGCGTATTTGCACGCGTGGTTGCAGCAGCAAAGCGGCTGCTTGAGGTGGTATACAAAAATGAAGGGCTGGCAAATAAAGAACTGGCGAAATTCGAAGGGCAGATACAAAATCTGGCAGATAAATGGGACCGGTAATCTGGGGGGACGGGGCATTTTTAAAAATGCCCCGTCCCAGATTAAATCAGGAGAGATATTGTTTCATGGTCCGCAGGGCGTTTTTTTCCAGCCTGCTGACCTGGGCCTGCGAGATCTTAACATCCCCGGCAACCTCCATCTGTGTCTTACCTTCAAAAAACCGCAGAGTAATGATATGTCTTTCCCGTTCGCTTAAGTGTTCCATGGCTGCCTGGAGCGACAGATTTTCTACCCAGCGTTCTTCCCTGTTTTTTGTATCACTGATCTGATCCATCACATAGAGTGCGTCTCCGCTGTCATTGTATACCGGCTCCTGGAGGCTCATGGGCGCCTGGATGGCATCCAGTGCGAAGACAATGTCTTCTTTGGAAATTCCGATTTCTTCTGCAATTTCCTGAACCGTTGGTTCCTTTAGATTTCTTTTTATATAATTTTCCTTGGCATAGATTGCTTTGTAGGCAGTATCGCGCAGAGAACGACTCACCCTTATGGAGTTGTTGTCACGCATATAGCGCCGTATCTCTCCGATGATCATGGGAATGAACATACATTGGCGAAAAAAGTGTGGAGGATAACAGAAATGACTAGGAAACAAGCGGTTTGCGAGGCAATCAAGATATTATCCAATAACAAATCCGATGCGCAAATTATAGAAAAACTTCAAGATATCCTAGAGGAACTACCTATGTGTAGTTGGACTCAAAAATCTATTCTTGATACTATTGAAAACTATTCTATTGAACATAATGGGAAATTACCGCAGTTAAGTAAATTTACAACAGAAAATAATTTACCAAGTTCTACAGCTATAAGAAGTAGATTTAATCTGTCTATAAATGATTTAATAGCAAAATATTTTCCTAATTTGCAAAAGACATCATGTTTTTATTCTCCATACAAAGAATGCGATGAAGAATATTTTAAAGCTATTTTCATTTCCAATTATACACGAATTCAAAAAGAAAAACAAATAAAAAATGTACATTATAAAACATACAATAAATATCGAGAACAGGGTACACCAAATTCTGCCACGATAATGAAAAAGTGTAACTGTAAAACATATTGTGAGTTATTAATATTTTGTGATCTTAGAACTCCAAAAAAAGATATTGAAATAACATATAATGTTTCGTTTAATGATGAGGATGATAGCAATTCGGAGTTGATTTCTATGATAAATGAAATATAGATTGGTTACTAAGTATAGTATAGGGTGCAGAATACATACACACTTTAACACCCTATACTTAATTTCTTTTTCTTCTATAATTATTTCACAGGAAATTTATTTCTTCTACTACTGACTCCGCATATATAATTCATATCTACATCATAAAATTTTGCAAGTTTTATTAGTGCATCAACAGGGATCCTAGTCTTCCCGAGTTCGTAATCAGCGTAAGTGCGTTGACCAATATTAAGGATTTTTGCTATTTGTGTCTGCGTATAATCATTATCTTCACGCAAAGCTCTGACACATTCCCTGTACTGCATGAAATCACCTCAAAAATATTTTATCCTAGAGTTATAAACTCTATTGACTTTTAGAGTAATAAACTCTAAAATGTATATAAATATATTTATGAGGAGGATTAACAAAATGAAAAAATTTGATTCAAAAAAATGGAGAATGAAAAAATTGTTTATATTAGGTGCTCTTATACTGTCATTAGTTATACCTATGGTAGATGGAATCAATATAGACAATAATATTTCCACTGTACAGGCAGCTTTAAAAATAACTATAAGTAAGAAGAAAGCGTCTATATATGTTGGAAAAACATTAACATTAAAAATTAAGGGGACAAAAAAGAAACCAAAATGGTCAAGTAATAAAAAATCTGTAGCAACAGTTTCTTCAAAAGGAAAAGTAAGGGCAAAGAAAAAAGGTGTTGCAACAATTACTGCAAAGATCGGAAAGGAAAAATATACATGTAAAGTTACTGTAAAGAAATTACCCATATTTAAAGTTTCTTCTGATGATATAAAAATTACAAAGAATAAAAGTAAAAAAATAATTGTCACATATAATGGAAAAGGAACTTTAGAATATGAGATAGAAGATGAAGCAATATGTTCTTGTAAATGGAAAAAAGGATGGCAAGGAAATAAATGCACATTAATTATTACTGGCAAAAGAAAGGGAGATACAATTGTCAGGATAAAAAATGATGATGATAAAAGAGATATTGAAATTGATGTAACTGTTGTAAGTAAACAGCAACCTGTACAATACGGAAATATACATGGAAATATTTCTTATTATTATAATAAATACTACGGGAATAGAGCAGACACTGGTGCGTATATTATTTTAATTCCCAAAAATGGAGCTGCTA
The DNA here is from genome assembly GCA_910576335.1 of Lachnospiraceae bacterium. Taxonomy (GTDB): domain Bacteria; phylum Bacillota; class Clostridia; order Lachnospirales; family Lachnospiraceae; genus CAPEBR01. The sequence continues at coordinate 225,230 of CAJTIU010000005.1, read as the reverse complement.
AAAATATTTCAAACATATCTAAATATGATTATAATAATTCTAATCTAAAAAATGCATCTGTATATATAACAAAAGCAGATGGCAATGGGAATTATAAAATATCACATGTTGCTACAGGTGAATATCGTGTATTATTAATATCTAATAAAACGAATAGTGGTGTATGGTTTGATGCTTCGGAATCTAATACATTAGATTCGTATTATAATAATATAGCTAATTATTTTACACCAGAATATTTATCTTATACTGCAGCAAAAAATTTAGCGGAAGATGTCAGTTTTTATAAATATCATATTGAAGATATAACAATATACAACAACGAGGATATACAACTGAGTCATGATTTTGGTATAACATATATTTAAAGTTTCCTTTAACAATAAAGAGATACATATATCTTTTTTGTGCTAATCGTCCCATATATTACGCTTCAAATAACCAAACCCTAACAAGATTATATTAACACATCTACAAGCGAAAATAGAGCAAATTAGCACGCAATAAAGACAATTTATATCATAATCAATACGCAATTCAAAATCGTAAAAAATAAGGTTACTATACTTATAGTTCATTAATAACTATTTGTATGCAACCTTATTTTATTTGTTCTAACATTTTCTTTCCTTTGATCTGTAACTGTGATATTATCATCATACAGGGCGCACAGAAAGGAAGTTACAATGTCAATAATAAAAGCCCCAAAAGACGTAAAATCAATAAATGTATTTTCACACAAAATTTCGTTTCCTGTTTTAATTTATCCACGTGATGAGTTTGAACAAACACAAGTATTATATTTACGCAAAATTTTCCATGAAGGAAAATCTACAACCTTGTCAATATGTAAATGGTGCCAAAATCATCATATCCATTATCAAGTGCTGTTCCCGTGTATAATTTATCTACTGACACATCCAAGTAGATTACTTTGCTACCTGTATCTTAAATCCCAACACATATAAAAACAAACAGTGCACCCTAATAATATTTTATTTTACAGTGATCTGCAGTCGATCAATTGCAGTTTTATAATTACCTGCATATCCATCTTGACCGTTCGTCTTCTCTGTCCCGATCTGCCAAGAGTAGTAATCACCATTTACAGAACTTACTCGGTACTTCACTTTCTTTTTAATACCACTTGGAGCAGTATAAATAATCTGAATCGCGTCAATAGCCTTATTTTCATTTCCGCTATATCCATTTTTCCCATTCTTGAAATTAAAATCATATCCGGTTTTCCAAGATATCCATTTACCGCCTAGAACATGCACCCTGTACTTGACTTTTCCTTTATTCACCTTGATAGAAACCGCAGCTATTTTCTTTCCACGTATACCGGCAAAGTCATTTGTATTTTTTACAGATGGTAAGATAGTTCCATCTGTCAGTTTTACTGCGTAAGTAAATACGATTCCGGAATCTGTGGTGGTTTTATCGCCCATGTATTCCTTAATCTTTTTGATAAAATAATTTTTAGTTTTTGAAACAGTTCCTCCGTGTATTTCTACAGAACGATGGGGGCATCCAGTAGGATAAACTTCCCTATGTAATTTAATGGTACTTGAATTTGGAGTAATTCCGTATTTCTTGCAGAGCTTTGCTGCTAACTTAAGAGCTTTCGTTTCATTCTTTTTAAATGTAGTTAAATTTCCCATGGACTGGCACACTTCAATGGACAGATAGTTTGTATTTCCATATTCATTTCCACAGTGCCATGCCATGTTACTATCGTCCTCAGCTTGTAATGTGCCATCACTACATACATAGTAGTGTGCAAATCCATTTTCTAAATTATGCTTTGGAAGCCAATTCTTATAATACGCATAATTTGCGTTTTTACTTCCGGCATCATTATGGATGAAGATCCCTATTGGGTTCCTTCCTCTTTTTCTTGCTATTCCTTTACAAATACTCATATATTTATTTCTCCCTTCTTGTATAATTGCTTAACAAAAGAGGACGCTTGTTACACGCCCTCATCTATATTTTTAATTATTTTAAAGTTACTTTTAATAAAAATCCTGCATGAAAATTAACACCGGTAGGTGTACATGAATAAGATGCCCATATTCTGTATCCAAACCCTGAATTGCTAGTATTATGAACACATGATTGAAGAAAACCATTTGAATTAAGAGTGCAACCTAAACAATAATTACTATTAATAGTATATTTATTAGTAATTATTGATGGAAAGGTTATTTGAACATTAATTAATGAATTATTAGTATACACTCCATCAGCACTTTTAGTAGTTAGAGCAAAATTACCGTGATTATTTAAAAATGATACAAGCATTAATCTAGAAGATAACATTACAAATTTCCATCCACCAGTTCCAACTGTCGCTTCATTTGAAAGATCACTTCTGTTTGTTATCATATAAAGCATGAATTGTAATATATTAATAGTAGGAAATTCACATACGCCATCTGCACCACTATCATATCTTCCAAATAAATACGAAGGATCTGATTGTGAACTTGGGAGAGAATAGATTAATTCTCTTATTAAACCTCTTCTTGATGATGCATTAAGACCTGTTCCTCCTGAATTTACCGCTAAAGGCAGATTATCATTTAATACAGCAAAAGCACCTATATTTGCTTCTGTAATAACTTCTGTTTGATGCAACCAGTTGCCAGTTCCACCTTTTGCTCCATTTGCAATGAACATTCTTGGATACCCTTGATTTTTTGTTATACCAATTCCTGTTACATATGGGACATCCGGTCCAGTATATGTATCCATTAAAATACAGTCCATAAAACTTCCGCTAGGATTAGACAGCCCTTTAAAGGCATTCATCATATTAAATCTGACTTTGCCACTAGGAATGTAGCCTGGAGATTGTTGTCCTCCATTTTGTGTATACAATCCATTGATCAGCCCAGCTGATGCTGCATAATTAACATTAAAGTTACTTGGATTATATACATACATATTACTGCCATCATTTCCACCCCATAACCAGTTTGGCTGACCAGATTGACCATCCCAGTTAAATGTCATAGGAACTGTTGCATTGCCATTTCTACCTAATTTATCAGCACACGCTGATATATTTACAGCACCACTTAAAGTGCCTTCTACGTAACTTCCACTTGGTGGTGATGATTGTAATTTCATACCAGTATTTATTACAACGCTTCCACTTGTATCATAAATCACATTTTTATGTACTCTATGAGTACCATCTATTTTACACCATAACTCTGCGATAGTTTGAGTAGTTGTATTTGACGTTGTAATCAATCTTAATTGATTAGTTGCTATCCCATCTCGATTTAAAACCCGAATAGTATAAGTTGGAGCTTGTCCCATTGGACTTTGCTGTTTAAGTCTTGCATTGTACTCGATAGAGTATGACGCACCGCCTCCATCTGCTGTTGTAGATGTAAATCCGTGGATTTCCGAGTTACCATACTGACCGTATACACCTAAAGTGGCAATTTTATACCACCATCCACTTTTAGTATCAGAGGTTGTTTCGGAATTATATATTTTTAAGCTACTTGCACTTTCTGCATTTCCATTAAATCCTGCAGCAGTAATAGTACCATCTGTATTCATAGTGATGTGCTTAGCACTTCCGATACCATTCTGACAATTTGTATAGAAATCTATACCTAAGTCATTAGACAGAATTAGTTTTTCTTCTCCACCATTTGATAGCAGAGTCAGTGTTTGATTGGTGCTTTCACCACCTCCAATTAAAGTAGCCCCACCACCCCCTATAGATATACCATTGCCATATGTATCAGCAGTATTATCTATAAAACTAATCATATCATAAGTGGCTTTCGTACCTTTATATCCAATACTACCAGTAAAAATAGCACCATTTGATTCCAATTTGCGGTTATCATTAAGCAGACCAATTTCACGAATCCAGTTTAGCTTATTCTGATTACCACCACCAACATAAACATGAGTAGAATCATAATTACAATAAAGATACCCATGTGTATCTCCTTTACCCCACGCCAAACCGGAACCGAATCTTCCTGCATGAGACACATCTGCATTCTCAGTTCTTACTGTACTAATAAAGTCTCCGGAATTTGTGTCTCCTTTTGTCTGTGTTCTGAAATTATCTGTATAACCATAAGTTAACGACATGCTTCTATATGGCACGAAATTTTTAAAGTTTGCGGAATCCAGTATTTTTCTGTCCTCTCCCCAGTTTCCGTATCGCTGTTTCTTCCACCACAAATCATCATCTGCGGTCATGCTGGAATATAATAGCATACCATACCGTAACCCATCACCACTTAACCCTTCACCATTTCTGTGTCGGACACTTATTGCATCAAACCAAGTACCATCATTATATGCAATACTACCAATAAATGAATTCTTGTTTTGCAAAAATGTTTGAAGATCAGTTACATTACTGTCGCTTTCATAACTTCCTGCTCTTACTGTATCATTGATATATCCGTTTTCATTTCTTTGTACTATTGTTAACGCTTCGTTTTCACTTAGTTTTGAACTACCTTTGCTTTTTTTTGAACCGTCCAATAGTTTTGCAGAAGCAACATACTTATCAATATCTTTGGTATTATCAAGGCCAATATTTTCTGGTGTAATGTTTATGTTGCCAACACGATATATATTTTCTGCATTTCCTTTAACACCAGTGACTTGTACACCAATCATTACATCCCATTGCTCATCCTTTGACCAATAAACATTTGCCCCAGCTCTGTAGAATATACCTTCACCTTCAGAAAATCTTTCATCTGTAGTAAAATCATTGGAGATATTATACATATATCCGATTTTAGGATCAGTTGGTAGATCTTCAAATAAAATAGTTCCACTCGGAATCAACGCTCCGTTTGTTGCAGCAACAACTATCTTTTGTGCTTGATCATATAACTGCTGTGATTGTTCAAGAAGTTGTTGTGCGAGTTCAGAATAATACATAGAACAGTCTGTATTTTCATTTACTCTTGTGCCCGTATTTCCATGTGCATAAGACTCCGATAATTTTGCAAAATCCTCTGAATTACTTGCGCTTGCTGAAGCTTCAGTAGCTTTTTGAGAGGCAGTAGCAGCACTAGAAGCAGCATTTGTAGCAGATATATTTGATTCAGACGCTTTCTGAATAGCGGTATTAGCTGAATTTAAAGCATTATCTGCACTTGTCGAAGATTCATCGGCTTTTGTACTTGCAACTGTTGCACTATCACTTGCATTTGCAGCAGAATCAGAAGCTTCATTTGCCTTTTGAGAAGCGGTATTAGCACTATCTAAAGCATTATAAGCACTTGTTTCAGCATTGTGCTCTGATAGTTTAGCGGCATTTTCACTTGCTTTGGCATTTATCTCAGAATCTTTTGAAGCCAATTCAGATTCCTTTGCATTACTTTCTGATGTCTTGGAAGCATTCTCAGAAGCTTTGGCATTCGTTTCGCTTACCTTTGCATTAAGTTCTGATTCTTTTGCTTCAGATGCACTATGATCTGCTTGTGTTGCACTTTCAGAAGCTGCATTAACAAAATCTTTAACTTCCTTTAAAATCTGCTCAAAAGTCAAATATTCTTTCTCATCAGAATAAATATAGTTCGTAGGTTTGGGACGCTTTCTTACAGGAATACGAAAACAATAGATGCTTTTAAACTCATCCGTGCTATTGACAATACATATATAACCTACTATTACATGAGGTTCAGTTAAAATGTCGTTTGGCACTGATACAGACAAAACACCCTCATTGTATTCAGATGGAACAATCATAGCAGACTCTGAATTACAATTAGTAAAATGAACATCATATGCCTGGTCAATATCAGTTTCTTTTATATAAATTTTAATCCCTTTATCCCATTGAACCAAAGTATCTAAAATATTATTTTCAATATCATATACTACTATTTCCTGCATTTTTCTTCACCTCACTTAAAAAATCCCGGCAGTAATTTACTGCCAGGAATTATTTGATTGATCTTATTCAGTTGGTTCAATTGTTTCTACTTCTTTGTCTGCCTCTTTACTTGCTTCTTCTAATCTCTTTTGATAATTTTTTGTGTCAGCCTCTAACTGTTTCTGACTTACTGCATAAACTTCATTTAAAATATCTTTTAAGATATATGCAACTACGAAAAACGGAAGTCCGGATTTGTTAATCTGAGCTGCGATATTTTCATTTAATTCCTTTGCGATAATTGTTGCTGGTTTTTCAATATTCATATTCATGTTATTTTCTCCTTTTTTTGTTATGTATTTGAATTTAAATTTATTTTGCAAGACATTGAATTTATTTGTCTTTTAATAATGGAAATTTATACTTTACTTTTTCATTTATAACCAATATACTTATAAGTAAATCCATAATTAAATTTCAATATAGAGAAGGTGGTTTGAATGAAAATAGTAAAATATTTTATTGGTCTTTGTCTAACAGTTTTGTTTATCTGTAACGGTAGTATTAATGTTCGTGCTTCTGAACCAGTTACAGATATAAACGATTTTAAATGGTATGAATATAGTGATGGCACGGTTACAATTACAGATTATATTGGAACAGATGAAACGATTGTTATTCCTTCTGAGATCGAAGGAAAAAAGGTAACGAGTATTGATTTTCATAATTTATGGAATAGTCATTTTGTAGACGTAACTCTTCCAAATACGATTCAAGCAATTGGTGATAGAGCTTTTGTAAATTGTGAAAGCTTAAAAAACATTAATTTACCCAATGGTATTACAGATATTGGGAAATATGCATTTAATGGTTGTATCGCACTTAAAAATATCAATTTACCTAATAGTTTAAAAAATATCAGTCAATATGCTTTTGGTCGTTGTAGTAGTCTAACAAGCATAACCATACCAGATAGCGTAACCAGTATAGGTAATGGAGTATTTGTTGGTTGTAGTAGTCTAACAAGCATAACCATACCAAATAGCGTAACCAGTATTGGAGATGGTGCTTTTAATACGACATTAGATGACACTGGATTCACAATACATGCCAACCCTAACTCATATGCAAGAACATACGCAGAGCAGAATGGTATAAAATTTAAATGTCTTGACACGCATTCTTGGGATGAAGGTTCTGTTATATCTAACGCTACAGCAACAAATGATGGAACAAAAATATACACATGCACTGCCTGTAAAATAAAGAAGACCGAAAAAATTCCCAAACTTGGTTTACCAAAGAAGGGTAAATTAATTGCAGAAACCAAATCCAAAAGTGCTTATAAAGTCACAAAATCTTCATCGAAAAATGGAACAGTTGAATTAACAAAAGTAGATAAATCAAAAAGCAGTATTACTGTTCCAAGTACTATTACTGTAGATGGAATTGATTATAAAGTGACATCTGTATCTAAAAATGCTTCTAAGAATAATAAAAAACTGAAGAAAATTACTATAGGTAAAAACGTGAAAACTATTGGAGCAAATGCATTTTATGGATGCAAAAATCTGAAAACCATTGTCGTTCAGTCTACACAGATAAAAACAATAGGGAAAAATACCTTTAAAGGAATTTATTCAAAAGCAAAAATAAAGGTTCCTAAAAACAGATTCAAATCCTATAAAAAACTGTTTAACAAAAAAGGACTGAAGAAAACTATAAAAATTATAAAATAGATTTTAACAAGGATATGTGTAATTCCATATCCTTGTTTTTTAATTTGAATAGTTTTAACTATGCTATCTTTTTGCCTTTAACAATCAGATCTCCATCAATATTTAGATTTCCTTCAATAACTACAGAACCTGCACCAATTGGTTTCAAAATTATACTTCCTCTAGTTGCTGATATAATAACATCTCCACCGGAAGTAGATACGGATATACCTTTTACCCCTTCATTAAATTTGATGCTTGATTTTGGAGCCTGTGGATCTTGGCTATCTGTTTCAGCACCAATTATTACACCATCAGTATTCGCTTTCATTACCCATTTATAACTGCTAAAACTTTCATTGTCAGATGCAATTGGAGTACTTACTTCAAACGATTTTGTGAATTGTCCGGATGAACCAACAATATCCGATCCGGTGATCGTCCCCTTAAAGTAACCGTCTCCTTGTGTAGTTACACCCATAACTGTTTCGTTTTTAGATTTATTTTTTACACAAAATAAATATCCATTCAAAGTAGAAGTACTTTTATGATTAGGATCAATTTCTACAGAATAGTTGTTATTGGCAATATATAAATATCCACCACCAATCTTTGGTGAAATAATATAATCATTTCCAATTTCAGTAGTAGCATTTCCCATAAGTGCGGCATTTACTTTTTCTTTAAAGTTAGAAATATTATTCTCTACATTTTCAATATTGTCATCAACATATTTCTTTTCTGCTGTATCAATAATTTCAATTATTACATCTCTCGCATCATAATATTCTTTAAAAACTTTATCAAAATCTGCTTTTACTATATCAGTTGTCGTATTCAGATCTCTAAGCAAGTCATCAAGATACGAAATTAATTTATCATACCTATCAGTATAAGTAGCAAGTTTTATATCATAGTCCATATTATATTTACGTGTAAGAGAATCAATTCTTAAACATTCTGAAATAATATCAATCTGTATTAATTTTAACTGTTGTTTTTCAGACGGAGTAACTTTTGAATCATCAGATATATTATTTACTTTCTGTAGTGCTTCACTTGCTTCCTTTACTGTTATTTCTGTCCAGTGGTTTGAAGTGAAAGTATTATTTGCCTGTGCATTTGAATTAGAGACCAGTACTGTGCCTTTTTTACATCCACTCATCACAGTGTTACTTTCAAGAATCCACAAATCACCAACCTGGTATCCATTTGTAATAGTGGCCTGTTTGCTTGTAAAAATCTGAGCTTTGCTTATAGCAATTGATTTTAAATTAGAATCATGGGTTTCCATCCAGTCATATGTATTTCCGGTCTTTTTGAAAATATAGGTAATACCATTGCTTGTATTAATCCATACATCATTTACATGTTTTTCATTTTCTGAATCATTCCATTTTGTGTTTGTTGCAGTTTTAGGATTATCTGACTGGGCATATGTCTGAATCCTTCCGTCAAGCTGCTCAAAATTTGTATTGATATCTTCTAAGGATTTTGCCAGTCCATTAATGTCATCCATTTCTGGGGCATTTACAGAATCATTACCCCATGTGATTGTACCATTTGTAATCTTAATTCCCTTTCCGGTTATTTCTACAGTACCATCTTGATTTCCAATATACATATTCTCACCAACAACCAGTTTCCCAACAATTGCAGATGCAAAAATTCCATATCGTTCCTCATATTCCCCTGTAAGAGGATTCTGAAAAACAGTTTCCCCGATCGCAAGTTCAACAGTTCTCCAGTTATCCTTCGTAAATGCAAACATATTCCCGGTAATACGGAACTGTTTATCTCCATAAAATCCTTCATCGTCCATTCTCTTTCCAATGATTCCTGCAGAGGTAATCGACACTTCATTATGGTCATTATTGGAAAGCGTGGTTTTGGCAGCATTCAAACCTTTGCTGTAAATTTCGTTAAAGGTATTTTTTGCCTGTTCACCCTTTTTCGCCTGTAGGGCAGTAGAGGGATAAGAAGTAGACATACTGCTTGCCTGCTGTATAATACTTTGTAAATCACTCATTTTCCCATCTATAGATTCAATCTGTTCTGAAAATGTAACAGTTATTTCACTTACAGAATCTCCACTGAAATCTATCCCAATCAGACGAAGCTTTAATATTTCATCATCAGTACGTATCCGTATGTAATTAAATAATGCAAATTTGTCATACAGAGGCTCAAACTCGGGAAGCGCAAATAAATTATTCAGATTTACAGTGACAGTACGTTGCAGGACACATGCCTTTTTCAACTCTTTGGTAGCTGCATCAATTAATTCCTTCGCTTTTGTTACACATTCGGAAGTTGACAGACCATCTGAAATGTAATTGTTATTTACATAAGAATCCTCTCTGCGGTAAGAACAGAATATTTTATAAAGATCCGTTCCAAGATATTTTTCAAAATTCCACGTATCCTGAAAAGCTTTTTGTTCTTTTAAAAGTGCATCAATTTCTGCATTAATTGAATCTACCTGTAACTGTCTTTCATTCCTTAAGGATTCTACAATTTCCATCCTTTTGTGATACTCTTCGTATAAGGTAGTATAAGTATCAGAGGATGGGGTATCGGATGTCTTTGTATTCAACGACATTAAAACACTCAGACAGGAATTATATCCGTCATAAAATGATTTCAGCCTGTTTAAGGAATACTGGCTAAAATAAGCTTTCATTTCTACAGATGACATATTTTTAACTTCGAAATCAATATCAAGCATGGAACCTTTTGCAAGAGCCTTATCTACTTTCTGACGAGTGAAAGTCAGTTCATCATCTGAAATACTGACCTCAAAAGTTGCTGCCATCCCTTCACTTGTTTTTGGATAGTAATCAGTATCATCTGCAATACGAGTAACCTGGAAATTCCCAGTCCATTTATGTGTACTGGAATTATAAGAGGTACTTCCTTCAATGATTTTTGCATTGTAACGTGCATCAATCATAATATTTGCCATGGCTTCAACATTATTGGATACACCAAGGAATAAATTATTGGAATAGTTGTTTACGGATGAGACTCCGATCACGGTAGTCTTTAAGCTGTTTACCATGGCAGTGTACTGTTCTTCGGCTGTAGTATCCTCAATACTTACATCCGGCATCATGGAAGATTCATAATACACTAAATCGTCATATTTTTTACACAGCCCCGTATAGATTCCATTTTCCCCGTAGTATGTATCTGACTGCTGAATAATTTCTTCATGGTATCTCTTAAGCTTGTCAACCAGTGCTTTTGGCATATCCTTATACTGAAAATCAGCAAACTGATAGATATAATTGCTTCCATTTACGTTGGCTACACGAATCATGTCTGTGATGATTTCGTCCCCACCTTCAACTCTGAAACAGTTTTTAACATTATCTTTATTGCTTGAAATGGCGATTTCATTTGCGAGCTTTCTCTTAGAAACCAGAATTGTTGTGTCCTCACCAATTCCCTGGACTAATAATTCTCCGGTTTCCTGCTTAATACAGTCACACAGACTGTAGCAGTTTATCTCCCTGTTTATCGTGTCAAAAACAAAAATGACATTGCTTTCTTTGGCAACGTCACCTGTTAGGAAATCATATATACTTACACCTTCGCCAGTATAAGTTCTCTGAAATGTATCAGAGCTTTCGGGTTCATCCTCTTCTGATAATGTAATATACGGAGTTACATAACCAATCTTCCAGTGTGGTGCTTTATCGGCTATGACCCGGTTTAAAAGAGAATGTTTTTCATCGTTTTCATCATAAAATACAGTTGGAATAAAATTTCCGTTGGTGTCAAAATCGTTTTCATTATACTGCGTAATTTCCATGCTCATAGCATCTTCATCATTCACATGGAAGTCATGTAGATATATCTGTGAAAGTTCAACTTTTAAGGATTGTCCGTGTACAACTTTCTCAGTCTTTGTATTGTCTGTATAGTTGACAGTAATTTCAAACCGTCCAAAATCCCTTACCTCTATAACTTTCAAATCAATTAAGTCATCCCACACGGGATTGAGAATTCCATTTAAATATTTAGTGACCGTAAAAGATATTTCATCTATCCCATTCCCAACTAATGACATATTCCAGTTTTCATAGCGTGGGATTTTACCGATTACATCAAAAGAACGTGTCATAAGGAGGAGAGTAGGAGACGGAATTTTATGAGTATATCTATCAAGTTTTATTATTTTATAAGGTTTACATATCATACAATTACCCTCCTTGGTTCTCTATATACAATTTCAACACTGATATCGTTTTCTGAATTAGTTGTAATAACATTTACTCCATCTACCAATCTTAAAAAATACCAGTTAAAATTCTGTGGTAATACACCTGTAATTTGGTCAGTATCTGAATCCATTACAACAACGTTGCTTACATTGAATAATTGCGTGGATTGATCTATAGATTTATTTTGCAGAATATCACTATCATTACTGATATAAAAGTCACCAGAACCAGTAACCGAAACACAAGGGAGTATGTAGTCCAGTATGTCACAATTTATATTTAATTTAATTGGATTATTGGAATTTAAAGTATACCTTCTGATTTTCTTTTCTGTAAATCCATAACCGCAGTTAGATTTTACTTCTAAGTCAAAACCAACAGTTTTACCCCATACTTGATGAGGTTTCATATTGACCTGAACTCTGTAAAATATATCTTCATATCCATCTTGCAAAAAACGGAACCATTTATAACCATCAGTTCTGAGCAACCATTTAGCTATCTGGCTTTCTTCATATTGATCAAAATACAAATCACCATGATTATGTGTATATGGATTTTTTATTACAGAAAAATTCCATGTTAAAATAGTATTAAATTCTGCACCATAAAAATCAAATGTATTTTTGTTAGGTGTTTTGACAGTGTTAAATTCAATTTCACCACCAGTAGCGGTTTCAACTTCACTATCAAAAGAACCTATAATTAAGTCAAAATCGCTTGCCTGGTTTCCATCAAATAAAAAATCTGTCGCAAACATACACTCACCACCTAATCAAATTTCTTTTTAGTCTTTCAATCATAATTTCAAGTTCCTGGTTCAGTTCCTCAGTCCGTCTTTTCAATTCATCTAGTTCTATATTCTTTCGCCTGTAATCACTTGCAAGTTCTTCATACTCGTCTTTATACATATTTGCGGTTTCATACTTAGTCATATATTCATTACGTTCTTTCGTAAGCCGCTTGATCTCATTTTCATAAATAACTTTTTCTATACTGCGTAGTTCCTTTTTCCTTAATCCCAACATTTGATCACGTCCTTTCCTTGAAAATGTGCATAATAAAAGAACAGGAGAGTATTGTGTTACTCTGACTGCTCTTTAAAATATCTTATCTTAAGATAATAAAAAGGACTCTTCCGTATGTCGAAGAAGTCCCTGTGAACCAAAAAGGTTCAATCCTCTAAAACTTGCAAGTAATTTATTTTTAAATAAATCTTGCTATACGTATACAAAAGAATAGTTTTTGTATATGTTGTTATAATACCACAATTATAACGAAGTGTCAAGAATTGATTCCAGTTCACTTATTTTATCCTGTAACCGGGTATTTTCATTTCTTAATTTGTCTGCTCTCGACTGGTTTCTCTTTCTCTGCTCGGAAAGATATTCAAGTTTTTTCTTATATATATTATTTTCCTCTAATATACTATTATATTCATTGGAAAAATATTTGTTGATTAATTCAAATTTTATTTCGTTAAATAGTAAAGATTTACCGTTTTCATCTAATGATAGAGTCCCCATTTTGTATAATATTCTCGTTTTACTGATAGTTTTTGCTTGATTCATATGAATTACACATTCTTTATTAAAACCATCATCTACATCTACGAGTCTATAATTTCTGTCACCTTCTTTATTTCTTTGAGGATGGTATCCAATATTTATATATGCTTTTTGTCCTGATACTGGTAATGTAAAAATAAAATCGTCAAGTACTTCTATAACAACACAGGGATGCTCGTAAGAAAGTTCAGGAGAATATCCTATATTCCAATCAACCATATAAATATCACCTGGAGAGATGTTTTTTATAGAACCATCTAAAGGACGGTTATCGTCTTTTCTGTCTAACCAGTCACTAATACTTTTTACAAATAACCCTGTTTGATACGATTTGGATTTTTCAAATTTATTTATCAATTTTGAGAATAACCCAAAACACAGATTTTGATATAATTGTATGATCATATGATAATACATTTTTACATTCATCACTATTAGATTTTAACTCTTGTTTTAAATCTCTAATTGGTATTTGCATATATTATTCCCACCATTCAGTATTGATAATTACATTATATACCAAATTTTGACAATAAAACAGTCAGAACGTTTGTTTAATGAAAATATTTTATACGTTTATCTTGGATTATCTTACTCGCCCACTGCTGCTTCTATAATACCCGACTTTAAGAGTTTAGAATATGACTGCAATTGTACATCAATAAAGTCCGAGCTAATCTCTGGATTATTATCTAACTGTTTTTTATCTGCACCACTATTGTTATTATAAATACAAGTTACATTTTCATCTTTACATACTCCATTTACTTTTGTATCCAAAATCAGATTGCCACAAATTTTAAGTACCTCCTGTGCTTCTCTTACAGTAAGGCCTTTTGCAATAATTATACTCAGAATAGTAGTAGCAATTTCAAAATATCTATTATTATTTTCCATACATTTATCTCCATTTCTTTCTTTTATAATAATAGGGTAGAAGAGTGCCATTAAAGACACCCTTCTCTATTTTACACAAACGTATTTACTCCAAGTCTTCCACCACCATACATTTTGTCAGTCGTAACTGCACATATACCTCTCTGAAGTTTCTTGTCCGTCTTTAATGTCCTTAGAAACTCATCCGGATTAGTTACACTGTTCATGTCAATATTAAAGACAAATTCTGCACTTGGAGGAGTAGTAGGTATTTTTATGATCTGTGCATTAGGTGGAAAGTTACTAATACTCTTCATGGCATCACTGGCAGCCGGGACTGCATCTATTAAATCCTGTATCTTTGATACATTCTCAGGAGGAATCAGACCTTCCCCATTCCGTACCATTGCAATTCCATCCTCGCCTTTGCCTTTTATAAGTCTCGCAATACCGCCATCCTTAAATCCGGATAACTGGTTCTTCTTGACCCATCCAAGACCGTCCTTGATATTCTTGCTTGTACTAATGCAGTAAGGGTATTTTGCATCCTTTACAATCTTCGCAATGTAAACCTTCTTACCAAGTTTCTGATTGCCCGAAGCTCCAGTACCGGAAGAGCTTGCATAATACTTACCCTTCTCAAACTTAACCTTGTCCCCGACTTTGATCTTTCCATCACCGCTGCTCTTTGGAGTGTCAGAACTTTTCTTTGGCTCTTCCTTTTTCTTATCAGAAGTATTTTTGCTTTTAAGCGGCTTTGTTGTGACAGCAGTTGGTTTCTCTTTCTTTGCAACCTCCGGTAACTTTATAGCATTTTTTACCGTTTCTACAAGCTTTGGAATTTCATTTTTGACCGATTCAAGCAGTTCTGTTTTGGAAATGGTTGTCTCATTTGT
This sequence comes from Lachnospiraceae bacterium, assembly GCA_910576335.1. Taxonomy (GTDB): domain Bacteria; phylum Bacillota; class Clostridia; order Lachnospirales; family Lachnospiraceae; genus CAPEBR01. The sequence continues at coordinate 210,062 of CAJTIU010000005.1, read as the reverse complement.
TCCAGGCGCAACCCCTTCATTGGCATTATCCTTTAATTCATTACCGATATCCTCTTTCGAATCATTGACAATATGATTAATCCCATCTTCGATATTGTCAAAACGTCCATTATAGTCATACTTTTCCGTATATTCGTCATGGATTTCTGTGATAAGATCAACGTTGTTCTTTGCAATCTCAATGGCATCCTGTAAGAGCTTTTCCACATTCTGCATTTCGGCAGTGATAGACTTCTCATATTCCTCATACAGTTTGTCGAGCATATCCTGCTGATCAGAAATATATCTGTCATACTCTGTCTCTTTTAGATCCTTTTCCTTGTCAGATAGCTGAACCTGTAACTTCTGTAGCCTTGCAAGACCTTCCTCAGAAGTATCACCACTATATGCAGCAATCTGCTTCTGAATGGTCGAGATGTCTTTGGTCTTTTCCTGCAGGCTGTTCTGATAATCATGTAAATCCTTTTCGGCATTAAGAGCTTCCTTTTTGGCATCTATCAATTCACGTAAAGCAGATAATTCACTTTCTCTCAGTTTCCTCATCATTTCTATAGATTTACTCTCATAGTCATTGGTTTCGGAAATCTGATCTCTCCATGATGTATAAGTCTCTTCAATAGAAGCTTTGAATTCTTCCATGGAGTTGTAAGAACGTCTTAAACCATTGGAATCTACGAATGAGAGATTGCCGGCATTATAATTACTTTCAAGATTTTCCACGAGCTTTCTGTACATATCAGACATTCCACTGGATGTATTGTAATTACTTACATAAGAACCCAATGTAGCAAGCCCTTCATCCGTAATCTTCCCTGTTTCGGAATTAAACAGATCCTTATCATCCATAAGGCTTGCAGACCAGTCCATGGTATCTATGATACGGTTCCCGGCTTCCATCATTTTATTGTGGAAATTATCTGCAAGGCCTGTCATACTTGAATTCATTTCGGCTATGTTCTTGGTACAGTCAGCAATCTCAGAATTGACATCCGCAATTGCAGATTTGCATTCATACCATTCTTCCGTACCCTCAGTGATTTTTGAAAGCTGTGATTCCAGTTCTGCCTTTGACTTCTGTAACTGCTCCAGGTTTTTCTTCTCATAATAGATCTGGTCAACATACACGTTTGCATTTAATGTCATTCCTTTTGCTTCGAGTATGTCAGCCTGGTCTTTGATTTCATTCTCCCTGGCCTGTAAGAGGGATATCTGATTCTCGTAATACGTTTGGATATTATCGAATTTCTTCTTCTGTAATTCAATAATTTCCTTCTCGCGCTGTGCTTCAAGCGTTTTAACTTTTACAGTATCCTTTGTCAGCTTTGCAATCTTGATCTGATAATCGTAGGAAGATTTTGTATGTGCAATCTGTTTATCAGCATACCTATTATTTTTCTTGTAATCTGTAGTGAGACTTGCCTTTGCATCATACATCTCAATCCTGTTATTTGAGTTGTCTACACGAAGCTGGTATTTCTGTTCTTTCAGTTCACGCTTCTGCGTCTTAAGCTCCTGTACCTGCTTCTTTGCATTATAACGTTTGTCATAATACTCTTTGTACTTATTAATCTTCTCGGCAGTCTTTTCATCATAGTCCTTAATGTTGTAAGCGCCGCTTTGAATCTTTTTCTTGATTGCAGTATCTTTCTTTTTATCCCGTTTTCCATTTTTATCTTTATAAATGGTAACTTCGGATGCCTTTTTTGCATAAGCTTTTTCAGCCTTCTGATTGGCTTTTAAAAGACTGGTAGTCTGTTTAATCTGTTTAGTAAGGTTTGAATTTTTCTTCTTTATAGTAAACAGATTTTCGAATTTTGCCTTGGTATAGTCAATTACCTGCTGCAGACGTTCCAGTTTACGCTCAATCCAGTCAAAAGTCTGTTTGGTTTCCTTTTTTGATTTATCCTTTGATTTGGAGTTATCATTATTGTTGAAATTTGGTTTTATTGTATTGGAAGTGTTGGAATTTGCAGAGGAACCACTACCTCCGGCATTAAATTTACCACTACCGCCAGATAACGCAGTACCACTTGCAAGTGCAGTACCAGTTGCTAATGACTGTCCTCTTCCGTCAGCATACCCTTTCTTCAAAAGACTTTCTGACTGTAAATGATTGAAGACAATTGCATTTTTTGGTATCTCAGCAAATTCAGCCCCATTATCCCCTACAGTAAACCATCTGCCAGTATGAGGGTTGACAACTATCTCTGTACCTAATTCACCTACAAGTTTCTTTCCCGGTGATGGATTACCCCAGCTACCATTTGCAAAGGCAGTTCCATGAGCATGTGCAGTACCGTTTACAGAAACACCACCATCTGCAGGACTTCCACCTTTCCCCGTACTATGGGTGGATCGGTTATTTGTTACCTTATTTACTGTAACCGTCACTTCTTTACTCGTAATTGCAGACAAGTAATTCCTTATACTTGCCAATGAATTCTCAGCCTGGCTTGTATTTGCATTGACGCTAAAGTTTTTATCATCAATCTTATTGCCTTTAATCTTCTCAATATCACTGTTTGCTTTTTCTGTATCAGCGGTCACTGGCAACTGAATGGAACCATCCAGTAAGCCGGATTTGATTTCGTCCGTGGTCATGCCCTGGATGCCAAGAGCCACCTTCATTTCCGGGGACATTGCTTCAATCTGTTCTACACATGTATTTATAGCCGTCTGAACATTTACAGTGTCAACGTCAACTTCACCATGTAGATTCTGTAAATTATCCCTCAACCGTCCAAGAATGGTATATCCGGCTTGTAACTGACTTTCATCAATATTGATCTCAACGTCAACACCCTCTTTTTCTCCAAGCTGCTTTTTACGTGAAATCAGATATTCAAGAATGGTATTGGCGGCATTCAGTTTATCTGTCTTTACATCAAGGTCTAAATCGGAACCTTCAATTCCATCTATATACTCTTTTAAAGAAGAAATCTGCGTATCCACTTCCTCAAATGAATCAGCGTTTAAATCCACCTTGACATTATCACCTAATTCACCAAGCGTCTTTTCAGCAGATTCAGCCTCTGATTTAAGTTTTTTCATGGAAGCTGTAGGGTTTTCAAGATTGATGTCAAAACCATAATCGCTTAATTTCTTCATAATAGCCTGCACAGCTTCAACATCTATACCAAGCTTATCGGCAACCTTCTGATCGTCAAAATCAATATCCCATGACCCATCATCATTCATGTGCGCCCATTCAGAATTAAGATTCTGTACATCTTCCAGGAAATTCTGTGCTCCATCCTGTCCTTCGGTGAAATATCTCTTAATCTTTGGAAGTGCCTTTTCATAAGCAGCTACAATTTCCTCATTGGATGCATTGGATAAATCTTCATTAGACATAAGGTCAGTAAACTCACGGAACTTGTTTGTACCTGTCAATCCTTTATCATACAGAGCTTTTACATCGTCAAGGTTCCCATAAATGGAATCATACATGTCACCTTCCTCACCACCGGACATAGATGACTGCCACTGTTGGTATGCGGAAGTAGCAGATTCATACTGATTCTGTAATTCATGCAGAGATGAGATATTATCAAGGATCCCGTTTCTTGACGCTTCCAGTCCAGATGTATCCTGTCCGAGAAGCTCAAACGTAGAAATCTGTGCTTCTATATTCTGTAGTTCTGTATACTGGTCACTTAAAGCTGAGAGGTAATCCGTTTTTGCCATCTCGCCCATTTGTGCCTGTAACTCACCAAGAGCTTTTCTGTTGAGGTGATATCCGTTTACAGTTTCTTCCAGTGCCTTGTCAGCATCAGCTCCGAACATTGCCCGGAATGCATCTACATTATCGGAGGAAATCCCGGCTCCCGAAACGGATTCTGACATGATTGATTTCAGTGTTGCATAATCGGATACCGTTTTCTGTACAGAAGTAGAAAATGATTCAAAAGATTTTGATGCACTTTCTGCGGAAGTTCCCACCTCACTGCTGACAAGTCCTGCCTGTGACAGTACATCTATGAATTCCTGTATTTCTTCCCTGGAGGATTCAGCGGTGATTCCCCATGCTTCTGCAAGTGTCCATAACTCACTTTCCCCAGTCTGTTCTCCGGCTGTTACAATTGCCTTCATAGCATCAACAGCATCAAGCTTTAGAAACTTAAGACCGTCTGATGCATCCTTAATTCCGTCTGACAGGCTATGGAACTGGTTCTTTGTGTTTGCATTACCGGATAAAGCCTCCTGGAATTCCATGGACTTGATACCAACTGTGTTTAACTGGTCAGTGATGTCATCAAATAATGTTGAGAACTTGCTGTTTTCACTCTTGGAAAGGAGAGCGTCTACATCCTCACTGATAGCTGAGAAGTCTGAACGTGCTTTATTAATTGTATTTTGATCACCGCTTGATAAAGCTTCATTGTATTTCTCAACTGCTTCTGTGTACTGGTTGAATACGTCAGCAACGGAACCTTTCCCTGTACCTTTTGAAAACATGTCCATTCGAAGGAATGTTTTATAATTATTTTGATAGTTATCCAGAATCTCTTTATTATTATTTAAAGATACTTCAGATTGATTCAAAATTGAATCCAAAATATTAATACTGTCATCATCAGTATATTTAGATTTCAGTTCCTCTATCTTATTCATAAGAGCATTGATTGTCTCTTCTGCCTGTGAAGCATCACCGTCAAATAAGATTGTTTTTATGCCAGAACCGTCACCAGTTTCTTCTAAATGAATTCCTTCTTTTTCAAAAGATTCTGCAATATCTTCAACATCCTTGCGTAAATCATCGTGGCCTTTATAATTGACACTGCCAGTACCACCAAGAATATATCTGCGTTCCTTTGTCATTTCTTTGGAAGCATCTTTATACTCACTTCTATTTTCATTTAGTTCTGTCTTTGCATTTTCGGAAGAAATCTGTTGAAGTAATGACAATTGTGTCTGTAGACTTCCATTGACTAAATCAATATTAGCAGCCTGATCTCCATACTGGTCAGATATCTGCATCTGAATATCAAGGATCTGCTGACGTGTCTCATATTCCTCAGTAGGAGTAAGAGTACCGGAATTAAGCTGTGATTTCAGCTCTTTATACTTGTTTATTTGTTCCTGTAAGGTATTGTTGGATTCATTCCATGCGGTTGTTGTTTCTGTAGATGAATCTATTAAATCTTGCTTGTATTTTTTCCATTTATTATATATACCAGTTACAAGAGCAGTAGCCCCAGCTACCCAAGTCAAAGGATTTTTTGCTAATGATAAGAGTTGAGTTCCTAACCCTTTAAATACATTTGTCGCTTTATTACCCTCATCAGATAATTTTGAAAGTACTTTTTCTCCTTCTGTTAAACCAGTAGTAGCATCAACTATATTATTTAATTGATTTGCTAAGTTAGACCTATTTAGAGCAGCCTCTCCAACTTCTTTTGATATTTTAGAAATACTAAATATTTTTTCTACATCTTCAATATTTCCAATATCATTGATTATTCCAGCCAATGTTTCAGCTTGATTTACGATATCCGCTTTTTTATCAATTCCTTTAATTGCTTTTATAAAATCAAGATATTTTCCTATATCATTTAATGACATTATGTGGTATACTATATTCAGTTTTGATCTAAATATAGCGGAGGATATGAAAATGGCTTTGTTAATTTGTCCAGAGTGTCAAAAAGAAGTCTCTGAATTTGCTGAAAAATGTGTGAATTGTGGTTGTCCTATAGAATTTATTAAAAGCAATCAAAAAAAGCGATTATATACGATAATCAACGGAAATAGAAAAGATGTTACATTTTTTGTAGAAAAAATATTAGATGACTCATATAATGAAGATGTATTAAATTTTAACATTAAATTAATGAATGAATTAGATGTTTCTATGATTGGTTTTGTTAAAGCTGTTAAAGAATGTAATGGAGCTCCATCTGAATATAACGACAAATCAATTAAACAATGGAACCAAGAACATCAAAAAATTAAAATATCTAATCCTAAATGTCCAACCTGTGGTTCCACCAACATTCGAAAAATATTAGGAACCAAAAAGGCAGCATCAATTATAGGTTTTGGAATACTGAGCAATAATATCAGTAAAACATTTGAATGTCTAAATTGTAAATATAAATGGTAATTGACAATTTGTTATCGAATTAGTGTTCTGTCTATTAATTATTAGAATAATATGGTAAAATGTTCTTTAAGATAATAACAATTACAAACGATGGAGCATATAATATGTCAGACGCACAAAGCTATATACAGTGGCTTAATAAAAAATTAAAATTAAATAATTATTCGATTCAGAATAAAGCCCAATTATTGAATTGGAAAATAAATAGAGGACAAATTTATACATGTTTTCTTGGTGAAAATATTGGATTTGAAAAAAGTAAGATGTCAGCAAGACCATGTGTAATTGTATCAACACAGCGCATCAACCATGAAAGTGGTAATGTGATTGTAATTCCGCTTTCAAAAAATATTAAATACGTACGTGGAACAAATAAATTAAAATATCCTTATCACTTTGTGTTAAAAAAATCAAATTACCCTAAACTTCAATTTGATTCGGTTATACAATGCGAAGATATACGTTGTGTGTCTAAAGCCAGATTGTCGAAATATATTTGTAACGTCAAATCTGATGACTTGAAAGCTATCAGAAAGAGATTGAAAAATGCTTTACAAATATGACATATTATGGTATGATTGAATTGTATAAAATATATTTGCTTACCTTATAGCCTACGAGATGCGTATTTATAATTTCCACTCTTATACATATAATTCTCGTGCGTTATTTGTTCGTAGGCCATTCGTTTAAAATTGTTTGAGAATCCATGTGATTTTCGCCGAAGTGATTATATGAAGAAAGGTAGGTTTATCCTATCTTTTTTCATATCCACTTTCAAATGTGGCTCCACATCAATCACCACAGGACAAAGAGGATATTCATTACTTACTGGATTTTTAGGAAGTAATAAGACTGTAAATCGTTGCGCGAACTGTGGTCATACTTGGAAACCAGGGAAATAAATTATTTAAGTGTTATGTGCTTAAATAATTGAATCCATATTTCAAACCATTCTTTAAGTGGGGTCATATTTTCATGATCTAAAATCATTATAATATCCGATTTTATTTTATCTTTTTTAGAACGGGTATCATGGTGAGTAATTATAGGAGGACACTCCCAATTAAATTTATACAAAATTATATCTCCTTTAAAGTTGAGGTAAGTAATTCACCTACTTTCCAACAAAGAGTGTTTTAAATTTTTAAAATACTCTTTGTTGGAAAGTACATTTATTGCAAAAACCTTATAATTTTGTTTAGTGTTATCCCAATGATCTTTTGAAACAAATATTCCATTATTATTTTCAAAATTCAAATTTTTATAAAAATATATTTTATCATTTACTGATAACATCTTTTAATCTTATCCTTTCAAATTTTATATTGTTATTAATTTCTTTATCCGTTTTTGACCCTGTATCGAAAACTTCTGTTAAAATATTTTTATATTGACGAATTGTAGTAAAATCATAAAGCTTTAAATCATGATATATGTTTGCTATTTTTTCAAATTCATCCCTATGTTGTATTTTTCCAGCAGTTATACACTTATATGGAAAATCATGATATCGTTTAACAACAAAAATTCCATTAGATATTTCAGGATTTTGAGTTAAACTAAACAAAGTTGCTTCAAAATCAAAACCGTTATATCCACATATAATACTCAATATAGTATATTTTGTAGTATTGTTAATATCATCATGAATAGATTTCATTTTTGTAAATTTATCGCTTATAGATTTAACAAAATCATTGTATGATATTTTAATTTCTTTATTTAATTTACTAAAGCCATTCTTTTCTGAATAATCACAAAAACCATAAAAAAGATTATAATTATCCAATGTACCACCAGTGCATCCAAAAATTATTTCTTTATTTAATTTTATTATTTTGTTATGATTTTCAATAATTGTATCATCTGGTTTTAAAGCTCTTGTATCAGAAGCTACAAGAATAAAATTTTTAGTAAGTACAGCTTGGACAAGGCTCATATACTTTTCTCCTAATGTTAATATTATAAATATTATATACTAACAATTAAGAAAATGCTATAAAAACAGACAAATACATCTGATATTTTTTATGATCTGAATTATCTATGAATTATAAGTAATCTCAATCCTGTCAAAATCTTTCGTATTCAACATGATCAGTTCATTTAGATTCTTTGAGTTATCAATAACTACATCAGTATCCTTATCTAATTTCTGATATGTTTCTAAAACAATAATTGGTTCACTCTTAAATAATTCTCCATATTTATACAATCCTAAATAGGAACTTCCATCTTTCATAAAGACCCGTATCCAAGTATTTGGTCGTATTACATCATCCCAGATATTTTCATTTGTAGTTCTGCCTAAATGCAATTTATTTAAAATAATATTGAAAATCCTGTGTGGTATTACTTTCCCTATAACTAATCCAAAAACAGCACTAACACATAAATAACAAACTATTTTATGATAATCACTAGTAAATTCAATTTTATATTTATTTGAGATTATACTATATATTGCCGTAAGTATGTAGTTTACGATAATGCTTTTGATGATTAAGTCTTTGAAATCCTGTCTATTATCTTTTAAAGACATCCAATAATATGTAGCTAAAAATACATATCCGTATGCTATGTATGATATAATCTCAGGAATGCTGTTTATTAGTTCTTTTACCCAGTTTATAATAAATCACCTCATCATTTCTTTTAAATTTCTTTTGGCTTTTCATACGATCCATGATAAAATAAATCTATAAACATCCGCAACGGAGGTCTTTATCATGAATCACAACTTTCCAGAAAATCTTAGATATTACAGAAAGCTTAACAATATGACACAGGAACAACTGGGCGAAAAACTCAACAAAACACGACAGTCCATTACCAATTATGAAACAGGAGCCAGAAAATGCAGTATTGAATTCCTTATAAATGTAGCAGATCTTTTTGATGTTACAGTTGAAGAATTGCTTTTTAATGGTATAAACAACCGCACCAATAATTAAACTGGTGCGGCATGGTTTTCAAATCACATTTAATTTTTCAACTAATGACATACTTTGCATCCCCTGGACTTCGGACACTCAGATAAAGTTCCACTGTAAATTGTTTTAGACCTGCTTAATGTTGGACAACCGCTTGTACTGTGATATACTTCTCCACTTGGAGTCCAGTATACAGTCGATCCGACATTTGTTCCGCTTCCATTATTTCCATTACCACCAGAAGTACCGTTTCCTCCACCAGAACTTCCATTACCATTATTAAAAAATGTTTTCTTTGCTTTTACCTTAACTGTACAAGAAGCCTTCTTGCCGGATTTCATCACAACGGTAATTTTTGCTGTACCTTTGCTTTTAGCTTTGATCTTTCCTTTTTTCGATACAGTAGCAACTTTATTTTTACTGGATTTATACTTCTTTACAGAGTCACCCTTTGCATATTTGGGTTTTAACTTGTAGGTCTGTCCAACTTTAAGTTTTATTGTTTTCTTTGAGAGTTTCGCATATGGTTTAAGCTTTGCAATCTCTTTTATCTGAGTACAGCTACACTCGAAACATTCGCGTTCTTTTAATCCGGTTTTCTTAATAGTTGGTGATTTTACCTTCTGCCAATCATCCCATTCGTGTTCTCCCGTAATAGGCAAATTATTATATTGAGATTCCAAACATTTTACGCAATACCTACGTTGACTTCCAGTTTGATTACATGTTGGTTCATTCTCAACAGTCCAGTCACTCCACTCATGATTACATGGCTCCGTTGCATATGTCTGCAGTGGAAGAGTAGTAATCATTAATAATGCAATCAATAATGTACTTAGTTTTTTCTTCATTATCATTCCTCCTAATAAATGTTATCTGGAAAATTATAACATATAATTTGGATGAGGAATATAAATATAGAAAAATTTTGTCGATTGTGATTGTTTTATGTAGTTATATGATTAAAAGCATATTAAAAGAGCAGGAGAGTAGTGGTTACTCTGACTGCTCAATGTCTTTTTATTTACTGAATTCAATATGCTCTTGTGATGGTATTCTAAACGAGAACTGAGTTTTTCTATCATAATTAGATACTGCAAAATCACCTAATCTAATTATATCCATTCCAATTAGTATATCAATACCTTGATTACCAATTTCTGAATCCATAACTATTACATCTTTAATTACAACTTCATTATTTAAGACAATATCGATTAAATATTTATTCATTATTCCAATTCCAGAAGGGGTACGAACTTGAATTTTTCCTGTTGGATTTAATTGTAATTGTCTTACTAAATCTTTAGATATACAAGTTCCAGTTGCTCCAGTATCCCATTGCGCTATAACCGGTAAAGCACGATTATTTGCTTCCACAATTGCCTTATTAATCAATCTGTTTTCGATATGGTTATATTTTTCAGTAAATACAGACATTATCATTAGTTGCACCGCCAATTCTAAATACTTATCAACTGCCACGAAGAAACATAATTAGTATATCCAGACTCTTCACCATTGCATTCTTGTACAATAAACGATCCTATAGGATAAGTTATAGAGGTAGCATTAATCGCATCTACTTCTGAGTCGTATATTCCTAAAACATTCTTGTTTTTAATAACGACAAACTTATGCCCATATTTTTCGTATAATTCATTGTAATTTTCAAGAAAAAAGTTAAAATCTTCAAGTCTTTCTTTTTCTCCATAAATGTCCATATGCTTTCCTCCTTTACTTATTATAGTGTATAATAATATATATTATTATTATTTATAAATGTTTCCATATTATAAGAAATAACAAATTATATCATATCACCTATATAATGTCAACATATCATTTAATACATTTGTATTTTACCATACTTATATATTTTTGTCTATATTTTGAGATTATTTTGACAAAAATTCAATTATTGATTTTTTCCCCTTATCAAGATCAAACAGCATTAGGGATCCACTGCTCAAAAACAACCGCATTCTAGTTGCACTGATTAACGACTCTTGACTTAGCCGAAGGTTTTTAGAAAAACGTATTTCTACATTACACATGGTACTGCATCATTCTTAATATCAGAACTGTCAGCAACGTATCACCTGAACCATTAAAACACAATGATACGCACTATACCTTAAAAGCATTTGACATTATGGCTGTCATTTACTCCGAGGATGGGTAGTCTCTGGGGATACTATCTGTTAAGAACCTTTATATTATACGTCCAAAGAATTAACTCAGATATTGTCCTGCTTATTACCTCTCGTATATTTAATTTAAAAATATAGCACTTAGATGTCTTACCATTTTCATGATAATAATCATATGCATCTAATCAATTTTTTTGGTTTCCCTACATTGTGCGTTATCTTTTACAAGCATCCGTTTTAGTCTGATTAGTTTAACGAGGCTTCAAGCATTTATATACTCCTCTATGGTGACAAAAATAAAATTAAAAATTCACCATGCTCCGCCACTTGAAGTAAAACGCCATTATGTTTTACCCTTATGTCGGCTAGACCCGCTGTGTTAATATAGGAATTTTTAAGCGGAAACCCTGTGATTTATGGGTTCATCTAAATTTTTAAATAATTTCGCGCCTCCAATACCACCTAATATAATAGGTATTGTACCGCCAACATCTACAATTTGTGTAAGTACATTTAATAAAGAAGTTCCGGCATCAATTGCACCTTTTAGAAGATCAGAATCCATAGCAGTAGTAGAGAGTTCCTGGAACTGACTCTTAAACTGTTGGATTTTAGCTTCCATTGACTGCATCCAACGATCCTGTTCCTGTTGTGCGGAACCTTCACTATTTAAAGATGTCTCATAAGCTTTCTGAACTTGTCCGGACTTGAACGATTGAATAAGCGCAGAAATCTGATTACCTCTGTTTTTGCCAGCAAGAACTTCAGTCAGTTCGGCCCTGGACTTATCTGTAAGGTCATCCCATACATCTGACACTTCTTCCATGATCTTATATGTAGACTTATAAGTTTGTTTATCTTTATCAGAAAAGAGACTGATTCCTCCAGGCTTACTTGCAGTTTTCGTTAAGTCAGCAACCTTACCAGTAAGTTCTTCTACATCGTTAGAATAACTCTGTGTTTCCTCATCATAACCTCTAAGTCTCATACTTAGGATTTTCAAAGCATTACCAGATTCAGACGCAGACTGGGTAATCTCTGTCATACCTGTAAGCATGGCAAGAGACTGGTTGATATCATTGCCAGCAGTAGATAATGAAGATGCAGCATTTGAAAGTCCGGTTCCCAAATCAGCACTCGAAGTAGCGAAATTATTTCCAAGTGCATTAAGAGAATCAACAACCCTTATTGCATTATCGGCCTCAATATTAAATGCTTTCATTGCAGTGACCATATCAGACACTGCGGTCTTATCGTCAACTTCACCAACATTAGCATAAATTGAACTTATCTTAGAAAGATTCGCACTTTTGTCCATACTGTATCCAAGTTTTGCCCACTCAGAAGTCTGTGTAATATAAGATGACATGTCACGACCAAGAGATCTTGATACATTGCCAGCATTTCCTAAAAATTCATCATACTTTGCGGTTGTTTCATCTGTAACCTTATAGAGATTGGTCATAGCCGTATCAACATCCAATACCTCATTGGCCATTCTCGCTAGTACATCTGGGATCTTTTGAAGCACTCCGTATGTAAGTGCAAACTGTCCTATCTGTTTAAACCCTCGTTTAATTTCATCAATAGTACTTTTACCGGTCAATCCTTCTGCGGAAATTTTAGATTTTAGATTCTTGAATTCATTATCTAAATTAGCTTTATCCTCAACAGTTTTTACTTCCCGGTAGCGTTTTTCTAAGTCTTTCAGTTCTAAACCATACTTCTTAACCGCATTGGAATTCTCATCATAATACTTCTTGACCGCATTAGCAGATCTTTCAGCCACTCCAAGTCCTAGAGTTTTTGACTCTGTATTACGGACCTGGGTCATAATATTATCAAATCTTTTTGCGGCTGAAGTCATATTGTTATAAGCAGTAACTACTTCATCATCATTTAATTTGAAGGATTTTTCGGAATCGAAATGATCGTTTAGCTTTGACAGAGAATCTTTATAGAGTTCCTGTTGTTCTCTTGCACGTTTTACTAAGTCAGAATCTTGCCCTTCATAAGGATCAAGTTTTGATGTCATAGTAGATAATTTTGCATTATAGGCATCTGAGAAAAAATCTTTTTGAATTTGTTCTACCTTATTTGCTTTACTGGCAACCTGGTCTACCATAACACCAGATTCTTTTGCGGCATTAGAGAAAGCTTTGAATTTTTCTGAAACTATATCGACATCTGCTTTTGTTTTTATTTCACCTAATTCACTAAGTAATGATTTAACAGATACCTCTGCTCCATTTATTTCATGTGTAAATCCTTGAAGATTAACGTTATTTGAAACAGAATCATTAATCTTATCTTTTAATGCAGAAGCTTGCACTTGTACTTTTTCCAATGACTTATTTGCATCAGTTTCTTTTTTCGTACTTACAACTTTTGCATTTAACTTACTATATAAATCCAATGATTCACGAATTTTTGAGTTATCTATATCATCACCAGATAAAATCTGATTTATATCATCAAAGTAATGCTTGAAGTCTTTATCATCTGGAGAAAGCCCGGACTTTTTCATATTAGACTGTAATCCCTTAACTTTTTCCTCCAGTTCAGTTTTCTGCACATCAATGGGCTTTGATCGTAAAGAACTTGCCATTGTTTCTGCATTACGATATTCTTTTTTCAGAATTTTAAAGTCTGTAATCATGCTTTTTATATTATTTTCTTGATCAGAAAAAGCATTACCAGACAATCCACTTAAGCTATTTATTGCATTACCGATATCAGTATATTGTTTTTTAATGGAATCTAAATGAGATGTTTCCTTAATAGGTTTTGTAGCATTTGGATCTAAAGCATCACGATATATTTGTTTGGTTTGGTTTTTTAACTGAGTAGCTACTTGTTTTTGCTTATTTGTAAAAGTATCAGAGCGTTTAGCAGCTTCATCAATACTCTTGTTATATCGGGCTGTCGATTCGACCCAGCCCATAATTGCTTCTTGCCCTTTTTTTGCATTAGGATCTTCACCAATTTTTTTCCACTGCAGAGTTTTTGTTACAGCTTCTCCTACATCATTAGTGTACTTTACAGTAGCGGATCGGAGCTTCTCCACATTCTGTAATGTATTTTCATCAAAAACAGTTTTAGTATCAAGACTTATAGAAGAGATTTCTCCCTTCCCATTTGTCATTTTTTTTACAATGCTATCAAGCTCACCTTGTATTTTATCCGACATTGTTTTTGATACAGTAAAACCATTACCGATCACTTTTGACTGCACCTTTTCTAATGTATTTCTTGTCTCATTTGAAACAACTTGTCCAATGCCTTTATTAAAACTCTTTCCATAAGACTGGCCACTAGATAGTGCAGTTTTATTAATAGAATTTTGAAGATTCTTTAAATTGAGATTCTTATCATCTACATCAATATTGATCTTGACAGTCTCATTTTTTAATGCTTCTATTTGCCGTTCTAAAACATCAATTTCTTCTTTCCCACTTGTCCGGACTTTGACATCAACATTAAAATCCATAGAAATTTATCCCTCCTTTGATTTTTTGCATAAAAAAAGAGAGAATAAATCTCTCTCTATAAAATATAAACCCTATATCTTAATGAAATTCTTCGTCTAACATATATTCACTGCATAGCTGAAAAAGTGACTGGGCTTGCCTTATCGTAAGCCCTTTCGTTTTTACTATATCTATAATTGTATCAACAATATAAAAAAATTCATCTCGTTCATCTGATTCTTTTATATCATATGGGATACTATATTCTCTAAAATTTTTTGCACAGTATAAACCTCTTAATTCAGCTGTTGTTTTAAGCATTGGATTCATACAATTACAATAATTCATATTATTTTCCTCCATTATTCTAGGTTAAGAAAAATTCCTTCTAACAACTTCTTCAATATCTTTAACAGAATCCTCCCACGTATTAGGTTTGCCGAGAATCCCGGCTCCATTGTGCTGCGCTTCTTCTAATACTGGGAATCCTGGAGTTCCTGTACTGTATACTGGATGCTCCAAATATATACTATAATCATAATTTCCATTTCCTCCAGATACCCCAGTAGTCCGTGCAGATTCAGCCAAAGCGCCAGTATTTACATATACTTTAGGATCGCCTTGCATATAAAAATCGTGTAGATGATCATCGGTTTTTTGAAATCCTTCCTGCTCAGAGCGCATAACCCTTGGACGTATGATCTGCCGGTCTATCGCATCAAAAATTTTACCCATGAAATTCCCCTTTTATATTATTAGCTACAACAGTACTTATTAATTTCCCGTCAGAATCAATCTCAAAGAAAAAATCATGAGAATTTATAAACTCAGTCATCTTCCTGTTGTCTTCAGATGCCAGAGTTCTAGTCAATGCAGTATTTGTAACAAATGGTAAACTGAGCTTCATTGCACACGCATTCATTTCTCTTCACCTTCCTTTGAGATATAATTTCTCATTAGTTAAAAATCTTATAATGTGTAGATCTTTTTTTATTACTTATCAGCTATTACGTTTTTCACATTATCTTTCTGTTTATTTCGTTCTAATTCGTTTTGTAAATTAATAATCTTATTATCTTTTTCTCTTAGCTGACGGGAGTATTTAACGACTTCCTTATTTTTCTCATATAAGTCACTTTCTGTATACTTTTCAATAATAGAACGTGTTAATGCTTCCGGATCAAAACTCTCGGCAAAATCACGCTGCATTTCTGGAGTAATCAAAGAATTAAGTTCTCTTTGCTCATCAACCCATTTATTCAAATTGTTAGCAGCTTGAATTTCCTTTTCAGCTTTCTCAGTTTCCTTATTAATTAGTTCCATTATCTTATAGCTCAGAACCATATTGGATTCATTCTGAATTTTTGCTATGTTTTCTGCTTTACGATATTCAACAATATCTTCTACCTGCTCCATGATCTGAGAAAAGATAGAAGAGGAGATAAAGCTATTAATAATATTACATAACTGCTTATCAGAGGTTACTGTATCATAAATTGATTCATTTTCATCAAATTCGATACCTTCCATAAAAAATTTGACTATTACAATAACCTGTGCAATTTCAGACTGGTATGGTACATATTCAACGAAAGAATTTCCATCCTCATCAATTTCCTTCCTAAAATACGAATTAGAAATTGCTTTAATAGCGTCTATTTTATTTTCAATACTAATAAATTCTTTGATTTTTGGATTTGTTTTTTTCATAAGAATCTCCTTTCAAAAAATAAAAAGAACCCTTAATGGGTTCTTAATCTACTTCTGTTTTTACTTCTAATAATTCTTTGATTTCATCAATACTCTTTCCAGATGAGACAATTAATTCTGTAACAGCTTGTATTTCTTCTTCTTTTTTCCGTTTCTCCATCAATTCATCATAAGCAATTTTGTCTTTTTTTAGTTTCTTAAGATTTACCTTTTCTTCCTTAAGTTCTGCTGCTAAGTCTTCAATTCTTTTCTCGGAAACTGCAATTAACTCATCATAATTTTTTTCTTCTATTTTCTTTCTCCTTGCCATATAAATGACCTCCTTATTATTTATACAATAAAGATACCATTTACTGAAACAAGAGTAAAGACAATTTTACAAGATTTTTAATTTATTTTCGACATATTTATTATTTATCCCGTTGTACAGAATATTTCCAATAACTTCCATATTTATCCCACATAGTGAATTTATCATCGTATGGATTATAAATCACATGATTAATCTGAGGAGATGTTTGTATGATTCCAATATATATTGAAGACGGAATACAATAATTATATTTCTTCACTGTATCTGTAATTTCATAGGAGAACATTTGTATCTTCCTTAACAATTTTTAAAAATTGATCTATATCATAACGATAATTAACCTTCAACTTTTTCTTTTGAATTTCTATCGGGTTGCACCATTCAAACATGTCTTTTTCGTTAAATGATTTCTTGTCAATATTGTTTATCATAATGAGAAAATCATTTATGTTACAAAAATAGGTTTTATCCGATAATCGAAAATCAAAAATAAATCCACTTACTACATTTCTGTACATTGAAAATTTCAAAAGCGAATCTATTTGATGTTTATGGATAACACCTTTATCTGTTTTTTCTCTTTCGAAAGAAATAGATTGAGTCCCTACAGATTTTTGTTCAAGAGCGTACAAAATATTCCCATCGAATAGAAAACAATCACACGGAGATTTCGCACTGAATCTTAGATTGCTATTTGTTCCGAACGACTGGGCAGAGTCCGGAGGACGATAAAAAAATATATCTTTTGGGACAGAATTTTTCCAGTTCTGTTCAAAAACTTTTCCAATATTTTTCATAGTTTAACACCTCTAATCTAAGATAAGGATAGTGGGAGAGTGGTTCAGCCTTACACTTTCCCACTAAAAAATGCCCTTACTTACTGGCTGAACTATAAAAGTAAGTAAAGACATTTTATTTTCATTGATTAACAATTAATATTTAGAGAGTAACTTATATGAAGCCACTCTCTCTAAAATCCTTTTATTAGTTTTTCTTTATATGAGTCGTTGATAAATTCCATAGATATTTCTACTTCACCATTTTCTAAATTATTATCATGTAGAATCTTCTCGTATTTTTCATAAGTTTTTATGCAATGCTTATAGCTATCTTTATTACATCGTTTACCATCTACAATTTTATTTGCAAAGTTATTTATCTCCCAACGCATATCATCAATTTCTTTTTCTATAAAAATATCTTTAAGAGCTTTAATATCATTACAGATTTTTTCGTCATGTTCATCTGATCTGCGCATATCGTCTAAATGACGTTTTTGTAATTCTACAAAATTCTTTTGGAGTTCTAAAACTGCATTTGATGTTTGTATTAACAAATTATGTTCTTCTTTTTTCTTTCTAGTCCATCCCGTTTCAATTTTTAATTTTTCAATAAATAACCATTCCAAAATAGATGTTACTGCTTTTAATCCAATAAAAAATGAAATACCTGTAATAAAAAAAGAAGGATAATCAATAGAAAATAAAGCTTTTATTGGCTCCATTTACATTATCTCCATATTTTATCATTCACGAAACTTTACATCGTAAAGAGCTGTGCCAACTAAACTATCAAGATACTCATCAAATTCATTATTCGCAGCTTTTAGTGCCTGGTATGCAGAATTAGTAAGAGCACTGATTGCTTTTGCCTTTGCAAGCTCCTTTGCTTCATCCATTTTTTCCTGTGTCCAGGAATCTGTAAATTTAATATCCTTTACAACAGTTTCATACACATCTTTTACAGCTTTCTTGACATTCTCATACAGAATATCTGTATATTTATCAATTCTTTTCGCCTTTGCATATTCATTGATTTGTGCACCGATATATGTAATTACCGGGAGTAAAACTACAGTCCAAATAGTATAGATTACCTGGTTCCAATCAAGATTTTTTAATACTTCACTCATTTATAAAATCCTCCTATTTTTCAATTAGTGCCGGAGATAAATTAAATTCGATGATATTATCTCCCCAGTCTAACTCATGTCTCCTAAATTTATTTAGCAACTCCTCATTTTCTGCGTTTTTCTCAAAGACATAAACAAGATTATGAGCATCTTTGCCTTTATCATAAGAAACATATGCTCCATCCATTTTTGCTCCATGTGAAATGAATAACATTGCCTGATACCTATTTAAAAATTTATAGTTAGACTTTGCATATTCTTCAATTGTCAATTATGCAAATCCTCCTTCACATCGTAAAAAAATGGGTATATAACATCTGAATGCTATATACCCATTTCTTAGCATTTATCAACATTCAAATTATTTGTTTGGTTTAGTTGTTTTCTCAACTTTAAGAACCTTATCCCAGTCACTATCAACCGGTGTAAATAAGGCTTTGATAATTTCTATATCTTGATAAAACTTAATTTTTCCACAACTATAGAAATATCCCTTACTATCTTTCCCAAAATCATACTTACAAGAAATTACAACACCCCTTGGAGGTGTCGCAAGACTTGTATACTTAATCTTTACTTTATTCATACTATTCACCTACGCAACCTTAGACCATCTCATCATATCACCGTTCTTATCAGAAAGAATATCCCAAGTGATTTCAAGAGAACATACATTATCTACATCCATAGTAAGAGTGACATTTGACTGAGGCTTCACGTTCATTAGCTCGAACTGCACAAACTCATCGATCTGTTCAGTATTTCTAAGAGCAGTGTCACCATAAATCTCATAACCTCCTGGGAATGATACATTATCTACAGTAAATGTCTGAGCTACGGTATCTACCATATAGTAACATGCAACATATCCTGTGTCATCCGGGAATGTGGTAGCGTTAAGAGTAAGAACTTTATCAGAAATACTGTATGTATCTTCTGCTGTAGCAGGGGTTCCAACTTTCTGTTCCTTTAAATTTGTCTTCATGTCAGTTGGGTCAAGCTTATATACAGCCAGAGATCCAGTTTTAATTGTTTCAGTAGTCTGCAATGTTGCACTTCCATTCTTTACAGGACACACTTCGCGCTTCATAAATGGTACAGATTTTTCCTCCAGTGTACTACCGAATAGCATAGCGATAATATCCATATTAAAGATTTCCATAGTGGTATTAAATGTACCATCTCGGTTGTTATCCCATCTAACTGCTTTCGTTGTTTTGTTATATGCATACACAGACTCAGAAGTAAATTCAATTGTTGATGTCTTTGCATAATCAGAATAAAGTGCAATCTTACCTGTATTCTTTGATTTTACAGTTAAATTCGCACAGTCTTTAAGACCATATAACATATAATAGTTCCTCCTTTAAAATTGTGTAAAATAAAAAATCCATGACATTAGTCACGGATTAATAATTTCTGGCTCCAATGATTATTTTTTATGACTGATTTTAAATCATGAGCTGCTAAACCAATCAATAAATTATCATCATATATTTTCATGTTTGTTTTTGCTTTATAGCAATTCATCATCTGCCATAAAGTCATACTTTTTAATTCTGCAACAGATATATAATAATTTCCGCAGAACTCACATATATTCATGATATCATAAATATGACTCTCATTCTTTTTAGCACTCCGTTTTCTTCCGGCCTGCAGTTTCTCCCAGATATCTCTTTGCCTTTCAGACATATTCGGTGGAGGCAACTCTACTTTTATCTTAGTCATACATGTAAGTTGACATAAAATATCAGAGATATCTTCAAAATTATATTTATCTATTTCAAATGTAGAATTTTTTCCTTCATTGTACAAAATAACTTTGTTGTCCAATAGAGCTATATCAGATGTTTTACAATAAGTGCTTAACATAAAAGCCATTTGTTGTAACATAGCTTGCTCTTTTATAATGTAATCCTCAAATATATTAAGATTACAAGCTTCATCTTTAGATATCTTTTTTTGCTCGATGAGAAAATCTTTTGTTATAATAAATGGAAGCATACAATTACGGAATGTTTCAATATCAGTAATTTTCGTAATTTCTTCTATAGTCAAAGGATAGAAGATAAGAGATTTGTAATAAATCGGTTTTCCTAAAAACAATTCATTATAATATTTATTCATATCAAATTTTTGTATAATCTTTCATAAAATCAATGCATGAATATCTCAAAATCTTTTCCCAAAAGTCTTGATTTGGAAAGAATGACTGAGTTGGATCATATGGTTGAGGAGACAATTTTCCAATTCCAAACTTTGAACTGTTATTTACGATATCTCCTAATATTGCTGTAGCTATATCAACTCTGTTTCTGCCAATATAACCTAGTTTCTTATATTTCTTGTATGTCTTATCATCCACATATAACATATCTTTGTGACAGATTACAGAGATATTTATAACCATTTCTTTTAGTGCATTATTACATCTCGTAATATTGGTGTCAATGCAGATACATCCCCTGGTATCAGTAACAGTAGAATAAATAAAAGGAACATCAAAAATATGTCTTTTTAACTTTACAAGCTCAACATTACCAGTACCGTATTCATATTCTCCACCTAAAAAATTTTCAGTTTTATCAAAACGCTCATCTTCAATTTCGGGCATTAAAATATCAACTAATAATTCTGACAAATCATGCTTTAAAATCAAATTGAATAAAGTGTCTTTATATGCACCAAGAGCATGAAATTCATAGTTTTTATTTGCTATTAGAATACCCCCTTTGTAGTTAATATAATGGAATTTGATTGCTTTGTTTTTGTGTCTGTACAAGTTATAATGATTTCGTCATCACACTCGTCATACTGCTTAGATAAACTGATTTTTAAGATATCATTATCTGCTGTATAAGAAATATAATCTGATATTTTGGTATCTACAATCCATTCATAATTTGCAGTTTTAACATCTAATCCCGTATCAACTTCATATAATGCTGCAGTTATTTTTTTCGGATATCCAGTTGGTTTAATTTCCAAATTTGGACACTTGATTTCCAACTTACTTAGAATTGTCGTTTCATCTGATGGTGAAGGTGTGAGAGAAGATAAACAATCTCTATAATTACATATCCATACTTTTTCTCCATTATTCAAAACTACTTGTTTATCTACGCTGTTATCAAAAGCATTTAGAGACATGGTTAAGATCATAGTGCCGCCACGTCCCATGTATTGATTGTCATTTAACTTTGTCTTCCTGTTTGTGAGTTTGTATACATCCGGCTCATCCATATCGTCAAGATCAATGACAAATCTCATATCACGTTTTAACTTTTTTGTTTCTTCATCAATAGGGACTGTAAGGCCATACTGGTTATCTCCGATCGTAACAGTATAATTTCCGGTAACGCCGTTGGAGTATTTTGTAAAGTCATCTGCATAAACATAACGTTCAATAATTTTACCTTCTGAGTTTTGCCAACGAAGAGGAACAGTACAAAGATACATATAACCACGATTCCAAGTTCTTTCATCCACATCAACTAATGTAATAAGCCACGTTTGATTATTCCACTTAACATAATCTCCAAGATTGAACTTATCACCATGTACAGATTTGATTTTCTTTTTAAAAGTGTTATTATCAGTATCTTTGATTATCATTAATTGTGTCGGTATACCATTTAGTAAAATATCTACTGTGTCATAAGTATCTTCAAAATGTTTTGACATTTCATTGTTAATTTTTGCAAGCTCTTTTTCGCGTCTATTCTTAGTACCATAGGCATTTT
Organism: Lachnospiraceae bacterium; assembly: GCA_910576335.1. Lineage (GTDB taxonomy): Bacteria > Bacillota > Clostridia > Lachnospirales > Lachnospiraceae > CAPEBR01. Next base: position 187,716 of record CAJTIU010000005.1, on the reverse strand, counting down.
GAATTTTCATGAAGTGATTTATATCCATATGCCTATTCCTCGCTATATTGTGAGTAGTCTATTGTTTGTTTTAACTTATTTGTTTTTCTGTCACGATTTTTATATTCGTCAATCTTATCATCTACAGATTTTGCCAAATCGGCAATAAAATTTCTATAACTCGTTCTTTCATTTCCTGGCGAAAACACTGTTAAATCAGATGGTGTAAAACTGATTTCCATAGCGTGTAAAAGTGTTTCATCTCGTTTCATATATGTAAGAAACATAATTTCAACAATTAATTTAATTTCTTTTGAATACAATTTGAAATTAATAGTTTCTATTTCATCATCATAATCAGAAAAGTCTACATCTAAATTTCCAATACTTGAAAGTTCGTCTAGTGATTCTACAAGATAATTTTTTGCACGTTGTTCTGCAATAGATACGGCTTCTGAAACACTTACATTATAATAGTTAAAAAAATTCTCATCTTTTTCTATTCGGTCATAAAACCTTTTGCAGATTTTTTCAAAAGGAGTAGTGCCATTAGTCATCAGACACCGCCTCCTTTCTTATTCAGCATTTTTCTTTGGTCTGCCTGGTGATTTCTTGGGTGCTGTTGTTTCTTTCTTTAACTCATTAGCTTCTGCTTTAACAGACTGTTGTGCTAGAAGTTTTTCCATCATTGCCTGCATATTTGCAAGCTGTTCCTGCATGGCTTTATTTTCTGCTTTTAATGATTCAACCTCTTTGCTTGGTATTGACTGGGCAATATCTTTCTTCTTAATTACAATGGAAGTAGTTGTCTTTTTATTCTGTAATTCCTTATATCTTGTACTGATAATCTGCTGTACGCGAATAGAAATATCATTTGTACTTTCATATTTCAATTTGTGAAAAACTGCTCTAACCCTTTCAAATACAGCACTGTCTTTAATATCAACAATTTTCTTTAATCCTTCATAAGATGGACTAAGTAAAATTTCTCTAATTTCCTTATTGTTTAAAATACATTCCCAATTAGTAATACCAAGTTCTTCATATATCTCCTTTTCCTTATTTTTATCAAAGAATAAGAATCCACCACGAAATGTATTGTAGTTATTTGCGTAACGAATCTGCTCAAATGTCATTGGTATAACGGAAGGTATTTCGCCATCTACGGACGGTTCAAAAGTAAAAGATTCTGTCGGAGACACCATGACAGAAACCTTATTTTCGTTATAATTTAATACGTTAATTTTTTCTGCTTGTGTAATCAAAATATTACCTCCAATTGAGGATAGTGGGATTTCTCCCACCATCAATATTTAAAATTCATAAAGATTAAGCAGACAATACAATCTTTGCACAGTTTTCAATCTTTGTGATTGCAAAACCATATGTAAAGTCTTTAAGCATAAGATGAACCTGCTCACTTTGGTTATTCATATCCTGGAATACATGGATATCGCCCTTCATATCAAGATTGCCGACTTTGCCAGCAATACCAAATATTCTCTTATCTGGGATAAGAAGATTACCATTACCCTGTTTTCTTGCGCCAGAAATTGCAGCAATACCGATTCCGTCATAGGTCTTAGCCAGTCCATACCTATTGAAATCATTCTTCATATCATTACTCATATACTGTGCAAATCCAGGCATTCTTCTGATAGCCTGTGCATACTTAGTAAGAGAAACAATAACAGAATCATCGCTTCTATCATTAAGATATAAGGACATTGCATCCATTGCATCAAGCGTAGGAATGGAACCTGTAACACTAATAAATGCATCGCCGCCAACAATAGCATTATCTACCTGGGAAAGCATATCGTAGAACATTACGTTCTGACATGCTTCTTTCATAAATACGTTAAGATTTGCAATGGACTTAAAACCATTTTTGCGAAGGTCAACATAGGACAGATCAGTTTCTACTTGACGGTTTTTCCATGTAGGATAGACAGCAGACATATCAATCCAGCTTCTATCAACTACGCCACCTTTAGCAGCTTCATGAGCTACTAAAGTATTCTTTGCTTCCTTATCGTATTCAGCATCGTCAAATTCACCCACACTGCCTCTTTCAAACATCTGGTCAAGCAGTTCATCAGGAGCATTATATACTTCCTCCTGTACTGTCTTTTTGATGTAAGCGGCAATCTGGCATTCAGGGTCCTTACCAGTCTCCCCAATTTCCCTTGCCCAAGCATCAGAAATTTCAGCAATTTCCTTTTCCTCTACGGTCAAATCTCTTTTATATTCTACTTTTTCTGCAACATCAAAAAGGACGTGCTTCTTACTCATCACGTCCTGCATTTCACTTGTTAAAATACTCATTAATGTATTCCTCCTGTATTCTATTTATTAGGCAGTAGCATTTTTAGTTGCTGTATCAGATACCTCAATCTGAATTAAAGTGTGTCCATTATCGTTGTACAAACCTTTAAACTTATAAGGAGATGCAATGGTAGCCTTCATTGCCTTACCATCCTTAAAAGAAACTCTTGTATCAATAGCTGTTTCTACTGTGAAATCAGCCTCAACAAACTGATCAGTGCCAAGTTTTTCATCTACCATGAACTTATCAATAGTTACCATTTCATTGGCCTTGATATTTACAAAATCTGGATCATAATCGGACATATCACCTCTTGCCGCATTCACACCAGTAGGTACACGTTCCTTATCTGCAAATAAAATATCAGCCACGGTTTCCGAATCAGTAATTTTGACAAACTTATCCGTTGTAGTGTCCTCTCTTACAACAGCCATACCAGTTACCATTTCAGTTTTTGCCTTATGCATTGCATCAGGTGCTTTTGCACCATTAATTCTAAAATCTCTTAACATTGATTAATTCCTCCCATTAATTTGATAAAATTTTACTCATAAAACTTCTAACATCTATTTCAGTATCTTCGGATTCAAGATTAGCAATAGCGGTAGTGGTAACAACCGTTTCAGCGGTAGATACCGTTTCAACATTTTCATTTTTATGGTCTACATCAAAAGAAGCAACGAACTTATCTGCAATCAAACTATTAATAGCTGATACATCCCTTGCTTCGATTAGATCTTGAATTTCCTTTTCTGCGATTTCTGCTTTTGTAAATAGATTGCCTTTAAGTAATTTATTTTTCAGTGCTTCTTTTTCCGCTGTAATCTGTTCTTCAATCTTCTTTCGTTCAGCAACTTCAGCCTGTTCCTTGTATGGGGTAAGCTCTGAAATCTGAGTGTTTAATGTCTGAATTGTCTCGCTTGCCTTTGTAATAGCATCATTCTTAATGTCTAACTCTGCTTTTACAGTCTGAATTTCCTTTTTCAGTTCGGAAATCTTTGTATTAACTTCTGCAATAGAAACTGTCAATTTTACATATTCAGGTTCACTAACAGTAACCGTATCATCATCTGCAACTTCATATGTAAATTTTACATAATCTAATTCAGACTCTGCACCATCATATTCGCACCAAACTTCTTTTTCGTTTGGGAACATAAAAGATGCCCAGCACCATTTTCCTAACTTCTTTCTACATGCTTCCCCCACTCGTGTTTTTAAATCCCAAATTGTTAGCTGTGCAGAATCGGTAGTAGGTGTTTCTTTCTGTTTATCTTCAGCGGTAGAAGCAGTAGTGTCTTTAGTGATATCTTCGGTAGTCATATTTTCAGATACATTAACTACAGTATTATCATCTACAGCAGAAGGAATATTTTTCTTAGCCAATAAAGGTTCCTCCTTTTCATCATTGTCATTTATATTGTTGTCATCAAGTAAATCCTGCGAAAGTGCCTCCGCAATCATTAACTGATTATCTTTTAATTGTGCCATGCTAATAGCATTTGCACTTGTTCCATAAGATGGATAGGCATATTCGTACCCAAGCAAACAGTTTGCCAAAAACTCATAATCTGTTATCTTACGAATACCTCTATCAAAAATGTATTGATATGTATTTATTTCCCAAGATGAATAAAGTTTTCCTAAACTAAAAAGACGTTGCACAGCAGCAACGACATTTTTATATCTTTTCCATATTCTATATTTAGCAAATAAACAAGGTAAATTTTTAATAGTTCCGTTTACGTCAACATTATCATTTTCAATATATACTTCCGTATGTGTACCAACACTTGAAGTTCCAAATGTGATTTCTCCAGTAGATTTAGACTTTTTCATTTCATGTCCTGAAAAAGTTGGTTCTCCAGAAGGGCTAAGTCTGTACTTTGCTTGTACAGGCATATTCACTAAACTGTTAGCTCTTTCCAATGTTGTTTCATCGGAAGGAATCATGTCATTATTTAAATTCGGTTCATCATAGAAACAAACACGGCTTATTAATTCCAAATAACTTGTATGTTCCGCAATATCAATAACTTGTCCTGTTATAGTAATTGGTGTATTTGTATTATCCAGTATTCTCACCACCTTTCAAATTTCCAACCAATATTCCCATATTTTTAAATAACTCCTTTGCTAACATTTCCTGATCTTGATTTTCTTCATTAAAAAAGACCTCAGAATTATCAAGGTCATCAAATATGATACAATCATCCAATTTATATATAGCGCCTGTTGGCGTTTTAATAAACTTCATACCCTTACACCCTCGTCAAATTGTAATCGGAATCGTATTCTTGTTTATGTTCATCATCCGATCCACTAGGTCTGCCACCTTTATTATCAGAATCAGTAGAATCACCGGCACTGTTATACGAAGTCGGATGAACAGATAAAATTTCCTCATAACCAAGTTTTTTTTCTTGCTTGCGTTTTTCAATTTCGTCTCGTACATCCATACCAACAAGTTCATATGCAGTAGAGTAAGAACAATTATATTTAGAGAACAATAATTCTGACAAATCTTTACGCATTTCAAATTCTAGCAATTCAGCGTCTAAAATATGTGGAGTAGGACAGTATTCCAGAGGTATATCATTCTCTTGTAAAATTAAGCAATACCATTGTTCAAGTATCGTTTCTTCCTGCTCTGCAATTTTATTTATAGTTTTCATAAGCTGTTTGATAGAGATGTTTGCGGTACTAACAGTTTGTTTTCCATCAGTATTCAGAAATGATATTCCTAATGCAGAAGTAACTCTGGAGCGATATTGATTTATACTGTCCACATTTGACATTTCAACTCTAGGTTCAACATATTCGATTTTTTCAACGAATGGGGGAGAAGTATATAACACAGTAGGATTTCGAAATGCTTTAACAAGGTTTTCATGGGCATATGCCATTTCCTCTAATCCTTTACGATTTCCCTCAGTTCCAAGCAATTCGCTTCTAAGAACCTGATGAATTATCTTTTTGGCTTTTGCCTTTGCATTAATCTTATCCGCCTCATCAAAAGTATCTAACATCAAATTTGGTTTTAGAGCTTTAAACACAGGAGTAAGACCATATTTCCGATTCATGTTGCAAAATCTATTTACACCACATCGCTGAATATCTAATTTAGCATAATGCTCCTTATCTATGTACGCTTGATATACTTCTGGTGGATAATTATTTTTGATTTCATCAACAATACTATTAAAAAATAAAGGTTTGTTTTTTCTCCCTTTAATAGTTGTTTTCTGTAATCGGCTGGTTAGTTCCCTAATATCTATAAGAATATATGGATTCCCATTTACATTGTAGTCACTTACTATAGCAACTCCTAATGGATATGTGTCAACCATATAATGTCCATTTTTCTCCCGTAAATATTTAATACAGTTCCCCTCTATATAAACAGTAGGAATAGAAGAGGAGAGTATCTGATTAATATTTGTTTCTTTATGGAAACGCTTAATTAATTTTTCTGACTCATTTTTTAATTTCTTAGTATATTTTTGTGGAAGATTATCAAAAGATATTCGTACATTTGCGTTTAGATTGGCAACAACAGCTTCATAAACTTTTCCGATTATATCATCTTCATTAATTTCTTGACGCACAAGAGAATTGATTTTGAGTATCTTACTTAAATCGCTTTGGGCGTTCCTGGCAAGTCTTTTTATATCCTCAATAGTAAGTTTTGGATCCTCCCCCGACTGTTCATTAAGATATACAGAATATTGCTTATTAGTTGGATCGAAACTTTGTAATGCTTCTTCCATCCAATGTTTCGCTCTTTCCTCAGAAGTAAGAATGGCAATTTCTTTACCATCAGAATTAACACTGGATGCAAATGTTATACTGAAATCTTCGTTGTTTTCAGAAGAAACAGTAGAAGATTTATCTGTTTTATTTTCTGGCAAATTATCACCCTCCTTTCCTAGAAGTCAATATTAGAAACACAAGATGGAGCATGTTCAAATCCTGTTTCTTTTTTATTATGGTCAGTTAGTAAATCTACTCTTCGCAATCTTGCAAGTGCATAACCACCTTCAGCCATTGTATATGCATGATCATCATGTCCTTTTTTATCTTTTGCCAATTCATACGTGACACCTCCATTAGGGGTATCATATCTACACATATATGATAATTGTATTTTAGCAATGTGCATTTGCGCTAATGCTAATTGTTCTTCCTGTGTTAGTTGTACCGTGTCAAAACTGCCATCTTTATTTTCAACCATGATATAATCTTTATTATCATAATTAGCAAACTCAATAAGATTTAATTTAACCATTTTTGAAACAGCGTCATACATTATCTTTTTGTATCCTTGTGGGTCTACAAGATGAACTATTGGCATTGCATTAACATATTTTTTTCTTGCAGTTTCATATTGTTTATGTTCTGGATCAATAATTCCTCTGTGCTTGCCGCCATATTTATCAACCCAATCGTCCATTAACTGATCCGCAACTGCACTTATACCACCACCGCCAGAACCAGCATCAATATAAAAATCAATATTTTCCCATTCAGCAGCACGTTCTCCATTATATTTTATCATCAGTTCTTTGATAATTTCTAACTGTGCCGGCATAGGAAGAGGGGTTTTATTTTTACTATTTTGGTCTACCATAGGAACAACATTTTCAAGTCTTAATTTATATCCGACTTCTTTATCATTTATTATTTGGAATATACTAAGAATACTTCCGTCAAAATTTCTTGCAGGATCATAACAAAATATAAATTTCTTTTTACCAGTATCATTATATAGAAGCGGTTTACGTGTTGTAGAATTTCTAATAAGTTCATCCATAGTAACAACTGCATTTGATCCGCCACCTTTTCTGAATTTATTAAATAATTCAACATCCGCATTATCAGGATCTTCTTCTATAGCCTTTTTAATAATATCTTCACTTAGGTGTGCTTTTATTGGTTCCCCATCAAAGCTAGAATGGTTTAGAATATCATATGCGTTTAAATCAAAACAAAAGTAATTGCTATTTCCAACAAGCATTTTTTTATAAAATGTTTTATATTTTTCAAAAAATGGATATGTAACATCTCCAACAGAAGAAGTATATAGTAACTGCAATGGCATTTGTGGAGGTTGAATATATTGTACTTTTTTTGTACTACTCGAAAAATTACTATCTACATTTGCGTAATTTTCAACAACTGCAAGCTCTTCAGCTGTTTTCCATGCAGTTTCATTAAACCATGCCGATCCACGTTTACCACGAATAGCTTCAAGATTTGAAGACAAAGCTTCCATTTTTGAGTTATTGAACAATCTGAATTTGAAAGTGGGGGCTTGTAAGAACCCTGTATCACTATTTGTGCCGGTACGATCAACCTCCCTAGCAAAAATATCAGTGGCACTTGCAAAAGAAGGAATCCTTTTTAAAGCAATATCTTTCAGTTTATTGCAGGAATCAACAGACTGGGCGTATGTATTTGAACTTACATAAATACTATAATTAGGTATTAACACTAATCGTGTCATATTGTATGCAGCCATTAAAGTATCTTTCCCGGCTCCACGACATTCTGCCCACAATGCATATTGAACACTCCACGTTTTCATGAAACAATAGGCTTGATAGTCAATTAATTTCAATCCAAAAAATAACTCACAGAATTTTACGGGATTTTTTCTTCCCCATTGAATTATCCTAGCCATTTTATTAAATTCTTCTATTTTTCGTTGACTTAATTCTTTTGATGACATAGGCGAATAAATTTCCATTTATATCACCTCTTATCTATTTCTAAATCAATAATTCTATTTTTCAATTTTCTATTTTCTTCTTTTAATTCATCAATAGAGGATTCGTATTTTCTAATAAGATCTCGTTGTTCTTTGACAATATCACTATATTCACTGCTATCAAGTGTTAATTGATTTGAAATGTTGGTATTACTAATCTCATCTATTTGCCTAAATGCTTCACTTGTTTTTATATCAAATAAATTCACTTTAATTTCTTCAAAATCATGTTTTTCCATCTCTTTCATCATAGCTGAAATAGAATCTTGACCCTGACTTGCTTGTTTACTATAATTAGATGAAATATTGTTATCTTTAGCAATATTTGCAATCGAACTTAAGAGCGAAGTTTTTGCGTTAGTTAATGAGGTAATTCTTTTTTCATTGACTTCTAACTTGGAAAGCTCTGTATTCAATTCATCTGTAATTTTCCTACATTGACAATACGACATTGTTATTTCAATAACGCACTGCTTTTTATGTCCATCTTCCAATATCCCTGGAGTATCAAAATATCCAGATAATAGATTAAAACAATATTTTCTGTCAAATTCGTCTAATCCAACATCTTCAAACGGATCATAACCAAGTTTAGAAATGATATATTTCATGTTTTGCTTATCATCTTTTGTCCATTTAATATTTGATTCTTGTTTTATTTGCTCATTTTTATATAATTTGTTTTCTTTTATATCTGCATATTTTTGAGCAATTTTTTCCTTTGTACTTTGTGGAGTATTACTTGTTTTATGGACAAAATCATCCTTTTCAGAATCTTCATAGGATTTATCTCTATCCTGTCTCATCGCTATTAGTCTGAAATATCGTTGTAAAATTTCTTTCCCATAAAATGAAACTTTATCGTCTTCAATATAAGAATGCTCTTTCTTAAATCCATTTATTGCACTTTCGATTAAGTCTTTATAGTACGGACGATCAATTTTCTTTAATATCTTATTTAATTCCAGTTCATTAATCGTTCCATCTTCATTTAAAGATTTATTTATTACACAATCTTTGCAAACAGGAACACGCCCATCCACTGAAAATAATGGATTCTTACTTATATAAAACTCTGTTAGCTTTTTGTGATTATGACAAAAACTACATTCTTTTTCTCCTTTTTGCTGATTGGCTGGCAACGGTTTATTACCAGATGATTGTGATTTTTTTCTTGACATGTTGCCGCCATCCTTTCATTTTCAAAATTTTATTCAATAAAAAAAGACAGTCATGATGACCGTCTGAAATCTGAATAGCAGGACTCGAACCTACAACGTCTGGTTTCCAAAACTAGCGAACTACCAATTGTCCTATATTCAGTTAATTATATTCTCTTTAATAGGGAAAATAAAAAAGAAACCATAAATAAATTTATAGTCTCTTTTATGTATATGGATTATATAAAATTAATTAAAATCCCTATAATTCCAACAATAAATCCTCCTATACCAGTCCAAAGAGATATTTTAGAGATCTTATCTTTTTTTGAGGCTTTATGCTGTAAAAAAGCAGCGGATTCTTCTGCCAGTTGAAGTTTATTATTTAATTCTTCAAATTGTCTATAAGCATCTTGATATAAAGAAAATAAATCATCTTCTGAAATATTAGTTGTCTCTGCAATTTTAGCTTTTTGAAGATCACTTCTGGCATTTCGACATCTTTTTACAATATCAGTAAGGAATTGTCCATTTCCTAAATAAGTCAAATCTATATTTTCGTATCTATTCATAAAATCATCATAATTATCAGAACAGATAATACTTGTATATTTAAAACAATCCAACAAAGCTCTTTTAGAGTGAGATTTCATTTTCTCTATATTTCTAAGAACTTGTTCAGGTGACGTTGACATTGTTGCTCTTACAAGATGCCCATATATTGCCCTAATTTCATTTTGGACTTCAATGGGAAATTCGCCTTTAGAAACTTCGAATCTGACGATAAAAGGATTTATATCCTCTATATACATTCTAAAAACTGTATTTAACAATTCTGATTGTTCTGATAACATTGAACTGTTTATCTCAATTGTCTTTTCTGGTTCCATTTAACGCATCTCCAGTATTTTTTTATCAACATCTTCCATTGTACAAATTCTTTTTCTTGTCATCAAAGGATTACCTCTTCCTTGCATGCGAATATCTATTTCTTTTGAAAAACCAAGCGATCCACCAGTTCTTGATTCAACAAAAGAAATTTCATCTTTTAAATCCATTTGAGATAATTCTAAAATACTTTTACCAATAAATTTTTCTAAAATCCTTTTTGTGTCATTCTTCAAATACATAATCAATACCTCTATTCGCTGTTATGGTGTGAATGTTCACTTTTTGAAAACCAGTTCCAAGCATATTTATATAAATTATTCAAGTATGTAAAAATTGGAAATAAATATCTGAAGCAAATATACTTGAATTTCTAATTTTAGTATTGTATCATATATTTTAAATATGTATGATATAATATAATGTATGAAATTAACAGTTATTACTTGCTTGTCCTAAAACAAAATGTCAATATGAATCTTTCACAAAAACAGACACAAAAAACTTTTATGAATTGTGCAAAGTGATAAATTGACATTTAAAACATATATATCCTACCATATTTACAAATTATTTTCAATACATTATAGAAAAAAATATAATGTTTTCCAAATGAAATTCTTTTTAAAGCACCAACGGTAGGATTCGAACCTACAGACCTTTCGGGTTATCTATTTTCAAGATAGCTTGCTTATAACCATTTGCATACGTTAGCATGACCGTAAAGCAGAACAATCGAAGTCCATTCTTTTCAGAACACATCCGTTAGCAGCGGAGTCCTACACCTTGTAGGTTTGCTTTGCATAGAATAGGAGAGTAGTACTGATATTAACTACCCTCCAGTTATTTTTCTATACAGAAACAATTACTTCTCCCTCAAATGCAGGAGCTTTCTTTCTGAGTTCACTCATAATTTCTCTAACAGCATCACATACAACCTGTGCAAAGATTAAACAATAAGTTTGTGCTGCTATTTCCTTCGTAGTTATAACATTCTCATCCAAAACGGAAGGAGAAATTTTTGCACAATCAATTTTATAGTAAGCATCAAAACCCTCATTAATTAGAAATTCCTTATTAGATAATGGCGGTAATGATACTGTGACAATATGAGCCGTTGTAGATGTATCTGGCTCAATAGAAGTGGCTGAAACACCAATTTCATTTTCTGTATTTCCTGGATCTTTTTCTTCAGAACCAGAATTAACTGTGTTATCACTTACATGCTCGTCAGTAATTTCTGGAACGGTTCCATTAATCTTGATATTTTTTGTAAACTTTAGATTTCTATATGCCAGTTTTACCGGAAAGTTAGATACGAGTTCTTTTTCTTCATCCTCTGACAGCTGCTCAGTACCAAATGCATCAACAGTAACATGCGTTGAAAAAATATTATTATCTATATTGTTTGTAACTTTTAAATCCATTATGTTTCACCTCTCTTAGATTCTTTTATTTGATTTCTTATAATTGTAAGTGTCTTGATTAATGTGTTAAGCCGGTCGAGATCAAGACTGCCGTGAAGCTCTGTATTATCAGTAATTTTGTCTTCCATACTCATGACAAGAGATTCAGATTCAGCATCATATTTTAAACTTAAAATTACATCCGTTAATAATTCAAATGATATAACATCAGTGACAGAATTGAGAAAATCAGAGTATTTTACGTATACTTCAGACATAATTCACCTACTTTCTTTTTTGGTATTCATACTTACATTTTACCTAATGGGCAGAGCAGGATTCGAACCTGCGGTGTTTCTAATGTAACGGGTTTACAGCCCGCCGCCTTCGCCACTAGGCTACCTGCCCATGAAAAATAGGAGAGTGTAGAAAACCCTCCTAACGTTTCCCGTCTTTCCAGGATGCCAGACCGCACAGCAGTCATTCTCTTTATTAAAGGTCAACTTGTAATTAAATTGACCTTCAACCATAATCAATATGGTTATCTCTGAAATATTTTGTTATGACTAATTACGATTTATCGTAATTAATTTTTAGAAATGATATAGTTTTACAGTATTTTTAATCTAGTTTGTCATTATGATTACAGAAGTTGCCGGTTTGTTCTATTTGAGATTATTATCAATACTGAGATACAAAAAATCCTCATTGTGTAAACACGAAGAATTAACTTAAAGGAATTTAAATTGGAAATTTATTTGGCTAAATACAAATAGAATCCTTGATTTTTCTGACTTTAGAAGTATCGGTTTTAATATAAAATTTTTTTGTTACATCTGTACCAGAGTGATTCAACATTACGGAGACATCTTCTAAATTTACACCTTCGTTTTTTAGTAATGTAGCATATGAATGACGAAAATCATGGCAGTGAAGAGTTGGTTCACCAATCATTTCACCAATTACTTTACACCAATCATTTAAAGTTCCGTTATTTATAGGTTTATCTTCTGTCACATAAGGACTAATGAATACCCAACCATAGTCATTTATCTCATTATCCTTTCTATATTGTACAAGATTTTTAAGATATTCTTTTGTTTCTTCCGAAAAAGATAATTCGACGATTTTTCCTTCTTTTTCTAATACATCAGAAAATATACGCTCATCCCAATCAATCTGTTTCCAACGTAAATTTGCAACAGCATTTACTCTTGCCATAGTAGTCAATGAGACAAAAGCATAAGCTTGTAATTGAATATCTCCATGTTCCTGTAATTTCTCACGCATTAACTGCACCTGTTCTTTAGTAAGATATGTTTGCACAGTTATAGGTTGCCCTGCTTTTGGACGCTCGATAAATTCAACTGGTGATTCTACGATTAATTTTTTCTTCCTCAAAAACTTATAGAAAGCGGAAATAGAAGCCATTACACGCTTTTGCCTATTCACGTTATTCCCCTGTTGTTTCCTCCAATAATAGTATTCTTCGAGATCATCATCTTTAGCTTCGAGTACAGATAAATTGAATTGATTATTATACATATAAATAAACCACTGCATAAGATCTGAATTATACTGTTGAATTGTATTTTTTGATAAATCCCTTATAGACATGTCAATTTGATACTTTTGAAATAATTTTAATGTTTCTTGATTTATATTTTTCGCCTTATTTTCGTCATATAAACAGATTCTTTTACTTCGTTCTGCCATAAAGTTTCACTTCCTTTCAAACAAAAAAAGAAGTGATTAAATATTAAACCGCTTCTTTTAAAATCTTTTTAATTTTTTCATCTATTAATGACTGATATGTATTATCAATTTCAGTCCAATATGGTATTTCTAAAAAGTAATATCCATTTTTTAAAGCATATTCTTTTTTGTATGTATCTTTCCATTTTTGATATTTTAATTCATATTCAGGTGTGGTACTATAATGCTTTGCTGTTAATTGTGTAAATCCTGTTATTTCGTAATGCTGTTTCCCATGGACTTCAATAATTAATTTTAATTCAACAATTTCATTATCAAAAGGTAGTGGAAAATTTGTTTTTGGATTAATAGGAACAATATTACAATTATGTTCATGAAGCATATTATAACCATATTTATCTGTGATGTATGTATCCACTTTTTCTTGTAAAAATGATATACTTTTTTCGTATGAACACTTAGGACACCTAAATTCATAATTTACAGAATCACAAATACTTCTAATATAATCTTTATGAATACTATCTTTACATTTCCACCATACTTTTTGAATTGAATGTGGTAAATATTCATAAGGTGTCTTATTATTTTTATCAGACCAATATTTAAATGACTCTGGGTATATATAACCAAGACTATCTTCTTTACAAACAGACTTTCTAGCACAATAACTGCAATGATGTTCATGATTTTTTACATCATTAGGATATACATGAGTTGGCGGATGATATGTTGTATCTATACAATTTAACCAAACTTTTGATGTTCTTGTAGAAGGTGCTATTGTAAATGGATCAATTTTATTCATATCATAATTCCATATTTTTTCAAAATTATTTTTACCATATTTATCAATCATCCATTGAGCAAAGCTATCTTTTGGATGAATCCTTATATGAGAGCAATACGGGCACTCATTTCTTAAAGCGTCTTGTCTAGAAACTTTATATGACCCATGATAATCTGTTTTAGTACATTTAATCCATACATGTTCCTTTGAATATGCAGGAATTTCCCATGGATCTTGTTTATTTTTGTCATAATCCCAGTATAAATCCAAAGCACTTTTGCCTTTTTCATCTATTAACTTTTGTGCAAAAGAATTACAATACTTACATCGTATAATGTCCATATGAGAAACATGTGCCAATTTATATTTTGTACTATTATGAATTCCTTTATCACATTTAAAATAAACTTGTTTATGTGCGCAATATGAAATATATTTTGGATCAAAATCATTTAAATCATAGTCCCATCTTTTCAACCATTCTTCATGGCTATGTTCTATGCACCAATCATAAAATGATTGTGAACGAATTGTTCCCTTTAAGTTTGAAATAGCCTCGTTCCTTAAACATCCACAACTTAATGATTGTTTTCTTTTTAGAGCGTTTTCGCCAACCTCTTTAATTATTTCACTTCCACATGTACATTGACAAATCCAATAAGGAATATTTTTATTCTTTTTAGATTGTTTGCTTTGTCCTTTTTCTATTATTTTCCATCTGCCAATAATATCACCAATATGAATATCTTCATAAATATGTCTCTTATCTTTTATACTAAATTGTTTATTAAATTCATCAACAGATATTTGACAATCTTTTAATATTTTTAGAATAATTTGTCTTGAAGGTAAATTATATTGATATGTACATTTATTCGTTGTTGGAAATTCATGAAATTTATTTATATATTGATTATATAAAATAACCAAGTCATCATATTTCAAATCGCTAATATTTTTATGTATTCCATTTACATTTAAAGTTCTTACTTTTCCAAATTGTAATAAAAATTCATTATATGAAATACCCTCATCTTTAATAACTGATTTAACAATTCCTGACTGTGGGAGATTATATTTAGATAAACATTGAGTAAACATAGGAACACTGCTATATTTATCTATATATTGTTTGTATAAAACAATTAAATCATTATAAGTTATTTTGGTTGCTAATACTTTTCTATCACCAACATTTAAATAAACTGCTTTTCCCATAAATCTTTTCCCTACTTTCTCACCTACACACTTTTATAAAGAAATGGGAGAGAGGTAGGTGACTCTGCATTACTGGCTCGCGACTTCCAATAATCCCATTTCTTTAATTCCAATGCAGGTTGTAACACCACGTTCGACACATAATTATTAAGCCAAACAGATTTTCAACAAATCACATTGAACAATATATACTTCTTCAAAAACTAAAAAGACTTGCACTTATTATCTGAATGCAAGCCTTAATTTATAATCACAACAAAAAATTATCATCAATCATTATCAGACTCAGTTTACAATTTCTCCAACAAATCTCTCACAACAATCTCTTCACCGATAGAAACACACTGATCTAAACGATATAAGATTAGTTCCTTAAGAATAGATATCTCATCATCTGTAAGTTCTACATTTTTTACAACTTCATCATACAATGTTACTCACCACCAGTTCTAAACTAACCATTTACAGCATCTTTCAACACTTTTGATGCTTTAAATTTCGGTGCCTTAGATTCTGGGATGACAATACTTTGCCCTGTTTTTGGATTGTGACCATTTCTTTCCGCTCTTTCAACAACTTCAAAAGTTCCAAATCCATGTAAAGCAACTTTTCCTCCATCAGCTAAAGTATCCTTTACAACATCAAGAAAAGAAGATAAAACAGTTTCTACAGTCTTATAAGTGATATTCTCGTCAATATTATCTCTAACCTTTGTAATCAGTTCCTTTTTATTCATAGTATCCATAATAATTTTCATCCTTTCATTTCTAAATATTTTATACTTTAGTCCACTTTTAATCTGTGTTCACAAGTCAGTCCTTTTAACTGATTGAATTCAAATAATGAAGCTCCGGCATTAGAAGTAGCTGGCAATGACATTCCATAAGGATCTACACCAACCATTGATCTTATAGAAATAGCTTCCTGATTTATACCTGTTTCGTTTGATATAACATGGTGAACATGAGCACCAATAATATATTGTATAGGAGTTTGATATGCTCTTGAATAGTTATCTAATGCATCACTTAGATTTTTAACTTCTCCATGAATCCCAAGAACTTGATGCGTAGAAAACTGTCCAAAATTCAATCCTGTTGGATTTTCAATAATTGTAATATTTGGATTGTCTTTTAATTCTGACTTAATCATAAGCATGATCACTTTACTCATATTTTCATCCGTGAAAGAATTTTTAGGAGCACCTAAAAGTCTTAACTGGTTATGGTTACTATCCATTACCATCTGAAATTTTATTCTTACATGATTACTTAATTGATTTAACCAGTTTGCAAGAAAATGTCCATAATTAATAGCTGAATCAATAACACCATATCTGAGCTGCATTAGCTGAGAATTCAATCTTATTAATCCCTGGATTCCATCCCCAAGTTCCCAAATATTTAATTCATTAATTTGTTTTTCTTCTACTATTTCTACAATTTGATTAAATAAGTCCCACATACGATTTTCAAATATCTCCGGACTATATTCATTAATGATATTACCAAACAAATCCTTTATTGAAAATTCAATAGAATAATGGCAATCTGCAAAACATAATAGATAAGAATTATTAGAACGAACTGGCTTTATATATTCATGTACTTTTAAAGATTGGAGATTTCCTATCGCTTTAACTATTTTTTCTGTTATTAATTCATCTCTTGCTTCTTCCCGTAACCATTTATTATATTCTAATTTTTCTGTTTGAATTTTTTTCAGTTCTTTAGCAGCTTCTCTTTTTAATTGTTTATTTTCTTCAATCATGTTCTGAAGTTGTTGATCAACAGCGCCGAGTTCTTCTTTTGCATCGTTATACCCTTTTAAGTAATTCTGAGTTTTCTTTCTATGAGCCGATTCAGTCCATTTTACGCCAAACGCTTCATTACATAATTTTCCAATCTCATCATTGCTTAATCCATATAATAGTTTATTTTTATAGAGACGTATTCGGTATGCTTTCGGTGTTTCGTTAGGTTGTATTAACGCTTGACTATTAATAGTAGTCACCACCTTTATTCTTCGTCATCTGGTAGAGGTTCGTCAAGTTCCTCTTCACTTTTTGTTTTGATATTAATTTCTATATCGCCACCATTAAAATCAGATAGAAGAGTACTAAGCCGTTTATCTTCACCATTAACCTCTACAGTCATATTATCTGTATCAATAATACCTGTTATTTTCATTTGAGTGGTTTCTGTTTTCTTGTAAGTAAAATTTGCCATGTAATTATACCTTCCTTTATTTTTGTGTTTACAGGCTATTAACGGAGAGCCGTGCTACGGAGGACTGTTTGTACTAAACAGACAAAAAAATTGCTGAAACCACGGAGTCGAACCGTGTATCTCCAGGATATGAGCCTGGTATGGTTTATATATCCGTTCCACTCGCTAGCAAATGCGCCTATTGGGATTTGAACCCAAGACCTACCGGTTAAAAGCCGGTTACTCTACCAACTGAGTTACAGACGCAAAATAAATGACGATACCACTAGAACAGTAATACCGCCATTTATAAAAGAAAGGAAGTGATTAGAAATCAGACACCTAAAACAGAACTGATATTTTATTTATAATCTCAATCAATTTACAATTAGAAAAATCTAATATGTATTAACCTACCAATTTTTTTGTTTTCTTTCCTTTAATTATAAAAAGGATACATTAAATATATTTATTGAATATCAACAGTTAACAAAACGATTTTTGTGATTGAGTATTAATGTCATAACAAATTACCATAATTACAAAATATCATAATAGCAAATCATGAATCATTTAACGCACTCTTGGAATTTTAATTTCCAAAATAATCATCTGAATCATCTTTTATTTGCATTATATGTAAACAACTTACTTAATATTTTGTTTTAATATTTTATAGATAATATTATCTCTGCAGCATCATAGTTCATCTGCATCTGAACCGACTGACCATTATAAATATCAATCTCAATTCTGTTTTAGATATCTGATAGTAATGAAGGTAAAGAGCTAAATCTTTACCAGTTCCTCAAAATTATCATTTATATCATATTTTGGCTCAAAGTCTACAATTGTATTGATCTCAATTGCATCTAGTTTTGAAGAAATAGTATCAGTTTCTCTCAAATACTTCTTTATAAGATTTCTAACATCATTTCGATTAAAATCAATTTGAGTTTTTTCATTAATGTCATAACAGTATGAAACCTGATTGCCATCGTTATTAAATTTGAATGCTTTGCCAGTAATAACCCGTTCTCCAGGTTTAATGCCAACAAGCCCCTTTAAAACAGAAGCAAAATATTGCTTTTTCTTATTCAACGCTACAGCATTATCAATATTAACTTCAGCATTCGATTTTGCAATGGCGATAGCATTATAAAGAGACTCCTTTTCATTAATAACTTTTACAATAAAATTGATAATATCATTTGAAGTAAAATCTACATCAAAAGGCTTTTTAGTTTCAACCGTTTCATCAGAAACATCATTGTTTGTTTTTGAACGTAAATGTTCCTGTGTTGTAGTAGTAACAAAACCTTTATTCTGTAAATAAATATAAGCTGAGTCTAAAAGTGTATCAAGGAAGTTGCTATAACGGTAAGATTCTTTTAAATTCATAATTTGTACTCCTTTTGAACTAATTTATTTTTGAAAGCCATGTATTGTAGCCCATGGCATGGCATATGAAAAATCGACTATTTTATCAATTATTTGTAGAATAGTTTTTTGTTAATTTGTCCTACGTAATATTTAGACAAACATGCTTTTACATTAACGTGATCAGGGCATTCTATATTGTTAAACATTCCCTTTGAATACTTCTTTTTTTTAATATATTTTCTTTTGATATTAATACCATTTAATAATTTAATATTTACTTCTTCAGATGGAGTAATAGAAGATAAGTAGCCGAAAATAATATTCTCTGCCGATTTTAATATTTTACGAACTGTTGCTACATCTATATCTTCTTTAGTTGCTATTTGATTTATTAAAATTTTTTGTGTAACATCCAAATAACCTTTCTACCTCCAATCTGGTATCGAATTCGATTGTAAAGAATCATATCTTTCTTTGTAAATTTTAACATTCAATACCTCCGTATTTTGTTATATGTGCGATATGATTATCCTCTCTCTTATACGCACAAAACTTCTGTCGTAATTTACGTCCGATTTTATTTCAAGACTTATTTTTCATCCGTAAATAACGAATGACAATTTTTGCCTAAAAAATAGGGACATTTCTTCTCTGCCTTTGTTTTTTTATTCTTTCATATTCTCGATTATGTATTTGTTGACATTTTTCACATCTGCATATGCGCTTGTTATTAACATCAACCTCTATCCATTCATCACAATCAATACATTGAATAAATTTTGTCTTTTTAACTTTTATATTCTTATCCAAATTATTAACAACATATTGACCATATGAAAACCACAATAACTGTTTATAACGTTTCCCCTTACCATACAAATATTCTACTAACATATCTGTAATAGTTTCTTCTGAATATCCAAATATGCTAAATTCATCTCTAATTTTACAAGCTACATATCTCAAATTGTCTATGTATTCATCTTTCATATTGATCATGTAACGATACTGTTTATTCAACTCATCATATAAATCTGATACCTTTTTACTACAAATGATTTTAGGATTTGACATCATGTATTTATAATTGATATTATCCAACTTCAAACCGCGAGTATTAATAGGTTTATTGGAAATTCTGTCATATATTTTATTTACAAAACTTCCATTACGATTTTTAACTTGTGATTTTTCTTTGTCTTTCGCATATTCAAAAAAAGCTGGTAATTTACAGTTTGTATATTTAGATACAACAGAGTTAAACCATTCTGCCCGTTCTGGCATATATAATGTTTTAGCTGCGTCTATACAGAAATTATTTTCCATACATAACAATTTTACAACGTTAATTGCTTCTTGCTTTTCTTGATCAGTACCATCAATAAAAATATCATGGTTCCATATTTTAGAAATATCATTACTATATAAACCGATATTTCCACTTGTAAATGCTTTATTTAATCCATCATATATTGTTTTATTATTTAATTCTGTAGGCTCTGCTTTTCTCATATTATAATAAAGCGGAACAATACCATTCATATTTCTTTCGGCAATTTTTACAAAATCTGGTTGAGCAACAACAAGTGAACGATCACCATCAACATCGAATTGCAGAATCTTACTTATTAAGTCATGCGTGCTAGTATAAACGGCATTAGTTGTAAACCACTCCCTGATATATTTTGATCTATTACCATAAACATCATTGGCAACATTAAAACGAATAGCGTGTTCTTTGTATAAATGAGGACTTCTTAAGCAATCCAATTTTTCGTACCGTTTAAACAACGAACAAAACACTTCTTTATCGTTAAGTAAACCACTAGGATTGTCAATATGTCCAAACCAATACTCACAAGCAGCATAAAAATCTGGAAGTAAAAATGTATATTTTCCATTTATTTCAAGTTTTCCACTACGATACTTTTTGAGTAGACTATTTTTAACATCTCTAATCACATCCTTAGCGTATGTATCACTTAATAAAGCCGGATATAATTTGACAGCTTTTTGAAATGATGTCATATTTGTGTTATATGGAGTAATTCCAAGAATATCCATCATAGTTTCCTTGGAATTGCAAATATTACTTATTCGCTCAGATGATTTCTGGGTAATTAAATCAATCTCTTCATCCGTAATATTTGTAAGAGTTTGAAGCATTTGATAATTTATTTTTGCATTTTTAATTCTGTCTTCTTCAATATTGCATTTTCCAGCACCGCAATGATATTTTTTAAAGTTTTCTTTATACTCATCCCATGAGTCATAATATTTATACATTTTAAACTGGGATTTTGTAAAGATAACTTGAATGTCATCTTTTATAATATCATATTCCTTTCCATAGATATCTGTAATAATTGGAGAGTAACTATTTACTTCTACAAATTTTCTGAAATTGAACACGGCAAGTAATCCTTTAATCCATGGAGATCTGAACATAAAGTTTTTATTTGATACAGAGGGTAAAATCATACCAGATCCGTCAGTATGTGGAATTGGTACATAATCAGTTTTTCTTGTGATGGAATAATCCTTTTCATCGACAAAATCAAAAGTTCCATAAACATTGGTTTCAAAATCATCAATAACGATAGATTTATTAATATCAAATTCTTTCCATTCATCAGTAGCAGAATTTGTTAAAGCCATATAAGCCAAATGTTTATTGACATTATTTCCACCTTTTGAATTAATTTTATCTATCGTAAGACCACACATAACAGTCTTTTCTATCTTTTCCCAAACGGACTCTTTAATAAAAACTGCTTTTTTCTTACGTATCTGACCTGCGGAAGAAGTAAAATATTTATATTTTTCTCCTTTATATATAAATCCATAAAAAGAAATATCTTTGAACACATCAAAATAATAAACTTGCACTACTATTAAATCATCAGTTAATTCATCCTGTTTAATACCAATAGTTCTGCTTAGAGCAGAATCAAATACAGATATTACATTTGTATCACTTAAACTGTCTGCTTTGATTGTACGAATATGATCTTTTCCATCTGTTAATTCATTTTGTCTCATTTTATTAGACAAAATAGTAAGTAATTTGCCTTTTGACTCTTTTGCCTTTTTTCTTTTATGTCTGATTAATTTTATCCAATGTAAATATTCAGAAACAGTATCATAAGAAGACTCAATAATATCAATTTCTTCCGTTGTATCATTTTTTAATTTTTTTATAGAGTCTTCTGTGTATCCATACTGCTTTAACTGTTTTTCAATTTCTGGTAGTTTATTTTGAACATAATTACGTTCTCTGCGATATTTACAATTCATGTCATGCAAATATTTTTCGTGATTGCTATAAAAATGTCCGGTATCTACAGAATACATATTATATTGTTTATCTAGCAATTCGTACCTCCGTTAAATTCCATTACATTCCCAAAAATCTTCCATAGAATCATATCCATGGCCTACAATCGAATCACAAAACATTTCGTATCCACAAAAAGAATAGTCTGCATCATTATAGCAACTATCATAATTATCACAATCTTCACACATCGGAATCTGTTCAGGAGGATATTCACTATCTCCAGAATTTTCATATTTACATTGTGTCCAATGTTTTATAAAGTCATCTTCGTCAGATATTTTTTCCTCTTCGGTTCTTGTATCATATTTATCAAGACATTCTTCGCATATACTATTTGAAAAATCATCGTCCCATACAATACAATCTTCACAAAAATATTCGTGACAGTCATAACAAAATGGAATTTCATAACTATCATATAGTAAATCTTTGTCTTGATGTTCATTTGTGATTAGCGGTGTTACATTTTCTCTATACTCATTTGAATCATTAAATGTATATCCGATTAATTTTCCACAACAGTGACAATATAGAGGCTCTCTCTTGGTTATAATAGGATAAGACAACTGAAGTATTTCAAATACTTTTGATAATATCTTTCTACTACCTTTAAATATATTTGCGCAATATCCATCATTTAACACATAACAATTTTTGAAAAATTGTTGCGTATATACAAAATTAATACTAACGGATAAATTATTATAATCAATACATAATTCAATAAATTCATTCTCTTTGAAATCTATATGGATCCTATATTCTTTTGTATTAAAATGTGCCAATAAATCTTCTTTTAATTTGCAAATATCATTTTCATAAAGATAAAACATAATACTTTTATACTTATATTTCTTCATATAAATACCTTCCTTCCGTTAAACCAATATAATTCTATTTAACCTACAAAGTATACAGGAACTTTATCAATACCAGATAAATATGCAATCTTCACACTGCTATATCCATCAAAAAGAGTGAAGTCTTTGTGAAGAATAATCGGTGATTCGAAATTCCCGGTACGCAGATAATAACCAACCTTATGTTTCCATTTTTCATTCCGGATCCTAGTTTTCTTATATTTTTCTGGAACAATGATATCTTTTGTATAAACCCAGTATTCATATCCAGTTTCGTATTTTCCCAATAAACTCTTTACAAATCTAACAATATTTTTCATGTGTAATGCAATCCTCCATAATCTTAATTTCATATCCAAGCCATCCTAATAATTCTTCAATATTGCAGTAACAATCAGAATGCCTGTATTCATTATCTTCATTTACTATATACTTTTCTCCCTCCATAATCCCGTCTCCACAATAAGAGCAATAATGATTTACCTTAGGAAGTATATAATTAGGACAGACTGGAGGGCATTCTGTTTTTAAACACAATTCACACAAATTACGCAACACCTCCTAAACTACAACTTTTTATTTGTTCATGAATGTATCCATCATTGCTTGTATAATAGATGTTACGGATTCCTATCTCTTTAATAGCTGCCATACAGGAAGGACAAGGACGGGATAATCCAAATGGCCGATCATTCCTGATACGGTATATGTATAATTTCACTTTATGAAAATTAATGTCCATTCCCTTTATGCTATTAATACAATTGATTTCTGCATGTAATTTTGGTAACAAATCATCGGATTTTAAACGGTACTTGTTATAATACTTTTGTACCGGGTGTGTTTTATTGCAATTACATCCAGTACCAATCACATTTCCCTGATATACAGCAACACACCCAACATGAATTCTTCTATAATCAGAAGTATCTGCAATCATCCTTGCTTTTTCAAAATATTTGTAATCCGATTTATTCATCTTTCTGGATCAGTATTTCGTTTTCATAAAAAGAATTACCATAATCAAAACACTTATATGTATATTCATATTTTTTAATATACTTTTCAAAGAAATTAGATAAAGCTCCATACTCAATGAGCACACGAATATTATCTTCAATAGTTTCTCTTGTGCCTACCACATACCTTGCATCAATTTCTTGTGTATCAACATTACATTCATCACCGATATCTTCTCTAAACAATTTCATTTGCAATGCATATTTTTCTTTTTTCTTGTCATATCTGTATATACACCTAACCCAATACCCCGAATGTCCACATTCTTCTGGTAACTTAAATCTGATT
Source organism: Lachnospiraceae bacterium (assembly GCA_910576335.1). GTDB lineage: Bacteria > Bacillota > Clostridia > Lachnospirales > Lachnospiraceae > CAPEBR01. Next base: position 163,362 of record CAJTIU010000005.1, on the reverse strand, counting down.
GCATATCCTTCTTTAACTGGTTTTGATAACATTTTTCTTTTCCTCCCATTGTTTTTGATTTTTTCTTGATTTTATATTTTTCTCACACTGTTTATCGAATGCAATGGCTGTACGAATTCTCTGTGCCATAGTTGCCATCGTATGATGACCTTCGAAATCAAATTGTGTTAATTCTCCAGCATAAGTCGTATGATCCGGTTTATACCTTTCTGTTCTGTAAAAGTTTTCCGTCATTAGTTACTAAGTCTTCTCCTTTTCTTTTTAATATTTTTCTGTTGAATGGTCTGATTATCATAATCAAATCCTCCTTGTGTAATTGAAGATGATGAGTGATTTTGGTTACTATAAACTTCTTTTTTTGTATTCAAATGTATTAACAAAAATGGCAATTACTGATATAATAGACTTGGTGCACCACTGTTATTTATTAATGCAAACTCAACTGATTGTTATATCAGGTACGGAAAGGAGTGCTGCACCATTAGTATTTTTATACTAATGTCATATACTCCCATATTTTATGAGTTTCATAAGAAAGGAGAGTATATGATGAAGTTCATTATTGTTCTGTCACCGGCCACTGTTTTGGCTTTATATAGATTGATTCGTTATTTTATGTTTATACATAGAGAACGAACAATTCTAGACAAGCTTACCAGTGCCGGCGTTGAGCACGCTTTGGTCACGAAAGACCAAGTTTTGTTTTAGAACATAATCATAATGGAACGAATAAAGTCTTTATGAATATATTCTAAAACGGTAACTATAAACCATTGTCGCCAGTAGGATGCACCACCTCCTACTGAGAACATGTACATGTTTTAATTCTGAAAGAGAAGGTGTCTCATTTGATGCCTTCTTTTATTATTAATCAGTAATTGCCTGAGATGATGTCAATTTAATAGATGTAATATGTATTTCTTTTTCACCTAATAATTTTGTTCAATAATTTCTAATTGCTTTTGAATCTCTGTTTCATAGTTATAATCATTATCAATTATTTGATTGCCATTATTATCTTTGGAAAAGTGTCTGTAATCGACAAAAACTTTTGAAGTAGTTAGGAACCCATACTTATTTTCTTCTTTTTTATATCGGATCCGCTTCCCTTCTTTAAATTTGATGATTTTCATTATATCCAATATTTTTACAATTCTTGATATGTACCGTTCTGACAAACCAATATCATCTTTGATTTTTTGATATAATCTATAACAACATAATGGTTTATCCGGATTACGGTTCATATTTACACGAAGATAGGAGAGGAGTAACAATATATAAGCCGATGATATTCTTATTACATTAATTTCTTCTCCATTTACTTTGACACCTTTTAATTCTTTTTTAAAATTTAGTATCTTTTCTAACTCATCAAAGTAAATAATCCCAAAATTATCTGGTATATCAAATTTCTCCGTATTAATTTTAATGTTGTAATAATCCGTAGAATTTTTCTTTTCTTTTGCTAACTTATCAAAATTAGGATAAGACTCAAAATATCTGTAGTGAGAGAGTAATTCTAGCACCTCTAAATATTTGTGATTTATCTTTCCATCATGATAATTTGGCTTTAGGTATGACCAATGGCACAGCTCTGAAATACTGAATGCCACTGTGTCATCTAAGGATCTACGTGAACACAGGTAAGAGAATACAATTACTCTCTTATTACCAAGTTCTTTATTGTAGATTATTTCTCGTGGTATCTTTACATAGTTAGGCAAGTTATCACCTGCCTATGCTACAAATGGATTAATCTCACCATTATCTGTTATTCGTAAATATTCCGTTAATGCTCTACATCTTTCAGGGCTAAGAATTCCCTTGTCTCGTTTAACAATCATACCATTAATACATTCTTTCACGTACCAATTAGAAGGTGTCCAATAACTAGCAAATTCTTTTGCTTTTGAATATGTACTGTTTTCTTCATCAAATTTTTCCATACTCAAATCATGCCATGTATCTAAATCAAAGTGGGTTGCGATATCTCCATAAATCTTTTTAAAGAAAAAATGCGAAAATAAAACATACTCACACGAATCTTTATCATGGTCAAACAATTTCCACACTCTTGCTTTGCATAATTTATTAAAATTTCTTTTTCTTTTTGAGTGGAATGGTGAGCAAATAACGTTAGTATTTTTTTCTAATTTTTTAATAGAGTCTCCTTGCTTGTGAGTCTCTTTTTCAACGATTTCAATACGTGTATTATATCCTTCTTGTGCATTTCTGATTTCTTCGAGTTCATTTTTGATCTCATCTTTATCCATTTCATTTAACTCATTTTTTAAATATTCTCTTTCAGATTTTGTTAATTCATTTGTTGGTTTGTTTAATAAATTCTCCATAACTTTAAATTCTCCTTTTTATACATCAATAATGTCATCATATTTATTTGATAATAATTTCTTCATTTCATATGACCAAGTATCAAGTTTTGTAATTATATCTTCTAAATTCCTTGTACACACATCACTAGAGTCTAAAACTTCCATACAACGCTTAAATTTAATTGGTGCAAGTTCATCTTCTAATAATTTCTGCAATTTCACTGTTAAACCAGCTAATTCAGTAGCAGAATCTATCTGTCTACCTAAATTAGATTTCTTTTTTGTAAGAAATTCAATTTCAGTTTTCAGCTTGTTATACTTATCAGATTCTTCTTGATTCAACTTCACTTTTCTCTCTAATATACTTTTCTCTGCCTTTAAATCAGAAATTTGATTTTCTAAAATTTTTACTTTAGGATTATCAGATTCAAGTTGCTTGATCCTATCAATATACCGTTGCACTTCTCTTTTTGTAATTTTTTGTGTAATATCCATGGATTTAACAAAATCTTCTTGCTCATTAGGTGACATATATTTGATAAGTGCAATAGCAGTAGTGGGGGCAAGTATACCCGTTTCAACCCAATCTTGTAACTCAGGAACCAATTCTGTGAGTTTTTTATAATTTTGAAGAGTATCCACTGAAATGCCAATCATATCTGCCAATTCTTCCTGTTTGGTTTTTGCATTATCCGAAACTTTCGGATTTTGCTCATATTGATTTGAACCATTACCTTGATGGATTCCATAAATCCTTTCCAATTCCTTAATACACCTCCCTAACTTAATAGGGTTAGGATTACCAATACCTCTTTGGCGAATATTAGTTTCAATGAGATCTTTTAAAACTTTGTCCTTATCATCATACTTACGGATATCAACCATAATAGATTCAATTCCAAGTTCTTTAGCGGCTCTTACTCGTTGGTGTCCTGATACAATTACCATATTTTGTGTTACTACAATAGGTTCAATAATTCCGGATGATTCAATAGATTCTAAGAATGCTTTCCAAGAGTCCCCTACGATATCATCAAAGAACTCATTATTACGTGGATGTGGTTTTAATTCATTAATATTAATCTGTTGCATTTGTAAAATCCTTTCTTCTATTAAATTATTTTTATAGTTACATAGAACAAAATCTGTTCTAACTTGTATTTCTACATTTCAAATAGAAAATCACCTCGATTCTTTCATAAAATATCATCCATACATAAATTTCTCTCAAATGCGTTTAGGTCTGCTACTGAAGACCCAAATACAATTCTTTCCTTCATTTAGGTCTGCTACGGGGGTCAGTTTGTGTCAGTCAATATCAAGATAGACTCATATAATCAAGAGAAGATATATGCGTGATTTATTTCCTAACGTCAATAAATCACTCTTTTAAAAATTTTTTTGATTGTTACTGGTTGGATTATGAATATAACAAATGGTACATAAGTACATTTCTTCATTTTATATTTTTCAATCATCAAATATTGTCTTCTCTTTTACAATTTCATTTTCTGAAACTAATCCATATTTCTTTAAAAGACCATCCACCATATTTTCAAACTGTTTCATTACGACTTTATCATGTTCTATAGCATCTAAAGTAAAGCAGCTATCAAGTCTGTTATCATAACAGTAATCGTCCACAACTTGATTAATTTCTGTACCTGGATACATATTATGGAATTCTTTATACAATTCCTTGTATAATTCTTTGTTTTTCTCTATTCCAAAACAATCCATAAGCAATTGATATTTTGGAAACATTTTGGATGACCAGTAAGAAAATCTTTTCTTTGGTAATGTTTTCTTCATCTGTTCCTGAGTCTCCTCTAATTTTGACATTCTTGTATTTAGAGACAGGAGAGTGTCGTTTACTGTTTGTGTGAAAGTATTTAAAGTATCCAGTATTGGTTGTACTGTAATCTGATCTGTTGTTCTGTTATCTATAAATACAGAAGCTAGTACATCAGCACATTTATCTTGATAAAGTTCAAGTTTTGATGCTAATTCTGGTTGATTCTGTTTCATTTTTGGAGTGATATTAATTTTAGCTAATGCTAAAGGTAATTTGTGGTGTGATATACAATATACTTCTTGGTAATTTATAGGGGTGCCATTTTTAGACACCCTATTATGAGTAGGTATGTTGAACTTCTGTATACCTTTGGAAATAACAATATCATTTATCCATTTGTCTCTCTTTTTACGAATTTGATTCTCATCAATAAATCCAATTCCTCTAAGAACAGAATTAATAGAAACATAGATTTCACCAGTTGCATTATCTTTCAATGCAATCAATTCATCTCCATAAAAATTAAAATTAGTTACTTGTAAAGCTGTGTTATTCATTGCCATAATAAAATATCTCCTTTTGTGTTATTGTTATATAAATTTACTGTTACAAATGTTCTTTCTATATTTGGAACACCAAAAATATAAAATTTTAGACATAAAAATAAGACATCTTACGATGTCTTATAAAAGCAATTATTCTTCTGTTATATTTTCTGCTATTAACCAATTTGACTCTGGCTTTGCTATCAGACGTGCGTCCATATATGCCATTTCCATTGACAGACATGTGGTTGCTTGATAATATCCATTTTTCATTAGATCTAATACTAAAGCAACATTAGGGGTATCATCTTTTCCAAAACACAATGGAACAAGTAATTGGATTTTGTTTTGATAATAATGAGGAACTGCTAATTTATAATTGGCAATTACTTTTTGAATAGCAGTATCTATAACACCTTTTAAAGTTTCCAATGGTCTATTACTATTTTTTATAGAATCTGGCAATCTTTGTGAGGTACTTAAGTCATCAAGAATATGCTTATAATTTTTGTTGACATTTAAATGCCAATTAAATACTAACCTTGTTGGATCAGAAAAATAATCTGCTCTTTCAGGAAATTTTTCAATATCAAGACTTCCTAATTCATAGGTATCTTTAAACCCTTTAAAATACCATTTCGCAGTATTTTCAGATGGATTTTTGTATAATTCACCATATGCATATATTGGCTCATAATAATGTGAAAATAATCCTGTATCAAATACACAATATGTATCTGTTTCTATAACCTTATTTTCTTCCTGAAGTTTATAAAAAGTATATTTTAAATAATTTTTAAGAATATAATTATCATCTTTTCCTTCAAAACTCCATTTTTCCGGAAGAACTTTATCAGCTAGTTTTTGTATTTGTTGATTATAATTTCCCCAGTACATATAATCATAAATATCAATAATATCAATAATTTCCAAATTTATCTCCTCCTTTGATAAAGATAATGCTTGTTTGATTATATCATGTTTTTCTTTCATGGGGAAGAAATCTTTTGAAAACTGTAATTTTCCAATATAAAATTCATATGGAACATCACTGTATTCTCTTATTGTTATAGACATAAATCCTTTCCTTATTCTGGCATTATAATATGCTTCTTTTTCATTATTTGCATAGATAACCATAATATCAGTAAAAGAAGATTGAAATTCCTTTGTTACAGGCACTAGATATGTATTCATTATTATTCCTCCGTTTGATGTATTTTTTTGTATATGGAGTACTTCTTTATTTGATGAGGATTTTAGTGTGAAATTTTGTATTGAAAATGTACCGGGTTTTATAAAGAGGAATTTTTGTAATGGATGTATATGTATACATAATGAGCAGTCAATGAGTCTTACTTGGAATCTTAGGAGAAAATTTTAGTTTTTAGGGGTAAATTTTGATTTGGTTGTTTGGAGTGATAAGTTGTGAGGATAAGTGGTGTTATTTTATTTTTGATTTGTTTTTGATTTGTTTTCTTCAAGAAATTTTTAAAATACAGATAATTATTGGTTTTTCTGATAAGCTTTTTGAATTAAGCTTGGTTTGAAACTGCACTGAGAATTTTGATATGTGAATGAATGCATGGAGGTTGGAATGTTGATCTGAAAAAGTGAGTTCGAGAATGTTCGAGTTTTTATGTGTTTTATATATAGTAGAAAGACTTTGATTTATCTATGATTTTGAATGATACTGGGAGGGATTTTATATTGGTTTGTTGGTCGAGATTATGTATGAAAAATTGAAATCTGGGGTGAGTTCATGAATATGTAATTATGGTAAGGGTTTTGGATGAGTGGAATGGGAGAGGAGTGAATTTTTTGAGGTTTGAAAAATGAAAAAAGTTAGTGGTAGTATGAATGTTTACGAAGTGGTTCACGAAGTATTTTTGGTGTTTTTTGGTGATTTCGGGAAGTTGATTTTGAGCAAATGAGGTGTGAGTAGAACACATTCCCCCTCTAGGTATGATGAAATCCGGGTTTAAAATGTAAACTACCCCGGGGTATAAAAGATACTGTAATAGTATAGTATTACGGTATCTTTTTGAGAGGAAAACCGGAAAAGAACAGATACAGGGGCTTGAAATATACGAACGTATGTTTTGTATTAGATAATTCGTGAGATAACTGCACATATGTATAATATTTGAACAAATGCGTTCGTTTTCTGGCTACTATGTATTGTATAGTAGTAAACTATTTAGTTTACATGAAAACATAAAAGATGCCAGTAAACTATATAGTTTACTGGTAAACGAAAATATATACAAATGAAAATAAAACAATATTTACCGGTAATAATTACATGATTTTACTAATTGAATTACAATAATATTTATTTATTTCAGCTAATGCCATAATGCACACATGGCAACGAAATAAACATCTGACTATATCTGACTATATTCAACTATGGCAGCCATATACTGCGCATCTGACCATATCATAAACATATGACTAAAAGAGATGATTGAACAAAATTACACTATATGCACATATGACCACATTTACATCCATTCAACCACAATACTATCATATCGCCATCATATCTAACACAGCGCAATTATCCATATTATAACGCATTATGATATATTTATCCAGTCAGCAAGCTACAATCTACCGTGTGCCGTATCTATTCCCATACCATACTACCATCACCCATACCATATCCATAATCATAACCACAACAACCATATCCATACGCTTAACCGCGCTTATTCCCTCTTATTTCCAATTCAACCCCTTTACCCTTACCAACTATCCATAATGCCCATACAATCCATTTAATCGTGCGTAAACATGGTTATATTATCAAATACAAGCTTATACAGCTATATATATGTCTATGTGATACATGTATCTGATATATGGTCCATGCGTCTATGCCTTCCGCTTGCTCAGATTCAGCGACCATTCTATGACTTTTTACCCCATTATAATGTAAGTATTCATTTAGCTTATCATCGAATCAATATATCATGCTACCGGTAGTACTGGTTATGACTGAGTATCTATGGTTATTTATCCGGGTATGATATCCCTTTTTCATCTAAATCTTTCTTGATCAATTCTTTGATGTAACTATTTGCACTCTGACCAGTGTCGGCAAGGTATTTGCTCAATTTTTCACTTTCTTCTTTTTCGCTATCTAAATACAATCTATATTTTACAGTGTAATTTTTACAAGTTTCCATTCGTTTCTTTTCATATCTTTTCTGTGCTTCTGTCATTGCCATATATTTTATTTCCTTTCTATAAAGTCTTTCATTATATCATTTTTTTCGAATCAATTCAATTTTATCATGGTTTTTCAGTATATTCTACAATACAATTGTAACAATTGCATAGTAAGGTATACCTTATTTCGGTTGTAAATTATGCATAATGACAAAACGAAATAAATTAATAAAAAGGGGTTGAAATAAGGTTTACCTTATGCTATGATAATATCACCGCAAGGGACAAGTAATAACTTCCCAATCGGCAAAGTACCTTGACAACTCAATAAAGACTTTACACCTTGTTTCTCGCATATTATAATAAAGGTATCAGTAAAACGGTATCTGATTATAAGGGAGGTGAGGACATGCCAGGTGAAAAAGAGTTAAATATAACTTTATTTGATCAACTTACAATAGTTGAAAGAATAGAGAGACAACTAGAAAATGGCGGTGAAGAGGCAGCAAAAAAAGAAATTGAGATCATGAAAAATGAAATCAATCGAAAGCTTTATCAAAAACCGCCATTAGACGGCAACAAATAAAAATCAAAAAGGTGTGAAGTCTTTATTGCAAGGGCTTTACACCTTTTTTGTACATTGAAAATTTATATGATATCAGATTTTAGATTTTATATCTATTATCAAATCACATCCGGCAGCGTTACATAATTCCATCAGAGTATTAAGACTGGGATTTTCTGTTCTGTTATTGAAAAGATTACTAACGGTAGACTTTGACCAACCTGTAGCGTTACAAATATCTTTTTGCCGTATGTCATGGTCAACCATATGATGTTTAATTATTTTTATAATATCGGCCATATTATTCTTGTATACCTCCTTTTGTAAAGTCTTTAATCATATCATAATGATTTTATATCATAGTCGATTTTATAGCCGATTACTGATAAGATGCGGTTGCCATCGTCAATGGTAAAGTTATCTTTTTCCATTAGTTTATTGAAATAGGTATAAGTTATTCCCATTTCTTTAGCGATAAAAGTTTTTTTAATACCCTTACTTTTGATAAATTCGTCTATTGATATAGCTAAATTGCTTGTTATTCCTTTTGGCATTTTATACACCTTCCTTATATATTTTATTACATATATTCTGTATAAAGTATTATATCATAACACTATATTTCTATAAATGCAAGCAATAAAAAATATAAAATAAACAGTAAAAAGGTGTTGACAAACACACCAAAAAGGTGTATAGTAAATACAAGTTAAAGATAACCAAAACAAAAGGACGGTAACAAATATGAAACACATTATCACAATGAAAGAAATCCAAAACTTAATTAACAGAGGTATCTCAACATTTATGAAAAAAGACAATTCTCCTAGAGGTTGTCAATGCGTAGATGCAAGCTCAATTAAACCGGGAGACAAAATTGTAATTGATAATTATTTTACAACGGTAGTTGAATAAATCCCCTGACGAGTCTTTGAGAATTAAGACGAAATCCCCAATATGGGGATCGGGATAGTAAAATCCTTTACCGTGAGGGCTACGAGTGAAGACGTGAGGGCTACGGGTAACCGTTTAGTGCATATACCGTCTAAAGCGTAATAAGTTGCATATATCGGTAATTCCCAATATAATATTGAGGTTTCCGGGAAAGTTTCAAGTGCCGTGTCACTGGTTACAAGTACCAAAAAGCTAATAGTGATATTTGAGGGGCGGTAAATCAAGTACTTGTGTCAGCCGTATAAATGACGCAAGCCGGTAACAACGTTAACCCTATAGTAGAGACAAGCGTCTCGCCAACTCTATAAAATGGCGGTAAACCAGTAGACTAGTTAATAGTTATTGCATTCTGTAAAAAGCAACGCAAACAGGACAAGGCGATACGTCCTCACCGTACAAGGTGTATATCGAATCTGTCAAATTACTTTTTGACAATAACCTTTTCCCGGACGTTGACACGGCAAAATAAAGGAAGAGATAGCCAAAAAGTGATACTTCCAAAAGGTAACAAAAACCTGGGAAGCGAAAAGGATATAGAGACGTGACACAATAACCACCGAACCAACGGGACATAAAAGCCACTATAAGCCCTATATCATAAGTAGGAATAAGCACCAGGGGCATTACAGGCGATAAAGTCTAGCTGAGAATTTGAAAAACACCATGGAATGACGGATGCGGTATACATCAGTGTACAACTCGAAAAGGGAGAGAGCAGCGCAAGCGTCAGACTTTCTCCTGGGAATACCAAAATATAAGAAATAATATGAAATATAGAATATGATGCCATAAAGTGAGCCTTCCCGTGGCGGTGTCGTTGTAGTAGGATTGAGAAGTCCGAAACTAATCACTTTTAGAATAAAGGAAAGTCCCATTTTCTACTCTAATAGAAAATAGGACTGAACACAATGAAATGTGTACCCTTTTACCGACAATTAAAGTGTACATTGTTTCAATAAAATTTTCAAGTCAGAAAATTTGTTCTCTTTATTCTATCAATCTATAAGATAGCGCCTAACGGCGCGAACGTCTAAAAGGATTTCTTATATGAAGGTATCGTACTTTGATAATTGAATAGTTGGGGCTTATAGTATACTTTTTACCTTATTTATTTGTGCAGTCTTTTACAAATAATGGAATGAGGAGAAGCGAAACGCGCGTAAAACCAAAGAAGGCATTGGCAGCGTAGGAATGATATAAGCAAGAGTCCAACGTTTTATATAGTGTGACCATTGGAGATATTGACAAATATCTGACCAACGAAAATTCATGATTTTAGGTCACACGTCGGATATTATCCGAAAATATATTCAATTAAAGGGAGGATACAATAATGGCAAATAAGAAAAAAATCAATTATGATAACATTAACGAAACAACTAAATCATACTTAAAGGATTTTGCTAATGCTAGAATAGCAATAGCTAAAGAGGATAAACGTCATAAAGAGGTTATTAAACCTTTAAACCACCGGTTAGAAGAAATCTATAAAAACCGGGAAAATGATTTTCAACAAGGAATGGATAGAGATGAAGTTGTCCGGAAACATTCTAGTCTTGAAACGGAAAGCGCAATTCGAGCGGAAAACCTAAAACATAAAGAATTGATTAAACCCCTCAATGCTGCACTAAAAGTAACATATGAATTCATACCACAAGAGCTTTACGGGGCGTATGTCCAGAAAATTGAATCCGGGAAACGTGGTGACTTTCTTACATACATGGAAAAGTTTCTTGAAAATTTAGGAATTACGGAAGTTACACAATCGGCATTGCGTCATTTATCAGAAATGATTTGTGACAGATTGGGCGTAAGCGTAAGTAATAGCAAAAAACTTTTAGATGAAGGAAAATTCTCTTCTACTTTAAACTCCAATCAATTTAGTAAATTATACATGTCTGTATTTTGCGATATTCTTATTCAGAATGAAGTAATCACAGTCGAATTTTAGAATCTAAAGCTTGCACTCGTCAAAAAGTGCAAGCTTTTTTACTTGTTAAAATTCAAAATATATGGAGGAAAATTATCATGAAAATAAAAATTATGCAAATTGTGGAAAGGATTTGTAACACCCCATGCAACTAATTGTAGAAGTCTTAATAAATGCGATTTAGCTAGAGAACTGATGTATCTAGCAAATATCCCGGAGAACGCTACTATTCAAGAAATACCGGTTGATTGGGATAATATGGTTGAAATTCTTTTTTACTTCCTAACGATAAAAATTACTATAGTCTTTTTGCGGGAATTGGACTTGATGGAAATTTTCATTTCGAGCTTTCTATTATTGGTATTTTATTGGATAATGGTTATTTTGATTTTTTCGAAGAATATTGCGAAGAAAAATTATCTATTGATCATTTCTTGGATAGAAAAGAGGAAAGGACTGATTTAATGAATATGAGCGAAGCAATTAAGAAGCTGATACGCAATTACGACTTTGAAAGTGAGACAGAATTTTATGAATGTCTCAAAGAAAACCGGAATGAAGTAATTAGCCATCTTGAATGGCGCGCATCTGGGGGAAAAATGAAAGACGAAAATATAGATGATAACTATATCGAAGCTTGCAAGTTTATATTGTCAGAGATAAAGGATATGTAAAATGAAGAATCTGTATTCTGTAAAAAGATACGGGTTCATTTTTTATTTAAAGAAGAAAGAAAAAGAAGATATGAGGAGGTATTTACATATGAGGATCACAACATACAGAACAGAACTTGACGAGAATAAACACAATGTACTCGTCAAAGAAAATTCTTGCAACTATCCAACATGCACTTTTAACAATCCGCAATCAGTAGTGGAAATGTTAAATGATGTTTTCCGGCTCAATAGACAAGCTGAAGAATATGTATATATGATCGCATTGAATACAAAAGGTAAAATCCTTGGAGTATTCGAGTTGTCTCACGGAACAATTAATTTTTCTGTTTGTAATTCACGGGAAATTTTCATCAGAGCACTACTATGTGGTGCATCTGGAATTATTTTAGCTCATAACCATCCAAGCGGTGATATTACTCCATCTAAAGAGGATATAACAACACATAAGCGGATTAAGGAGACCGGGCAACTTATTGGAATTGAACTATTGGATAACATCATTGTAGGAGACGGATATCTGAGTTTTAAAGCAAATGGAATAAAGTAGAGGAGGGAAACACAATGTATATGAATTATGGAGATAGAAACTTTTTTGAGTATGGGATATTAGTTGATACTGAACACTCAGACACGGTTTTTGACATCATTTTCTGTAGGCCATACTGTGATGAAGATAATCTTTTTCAGTTTGCGGAATGCCAGGTTGATATTACTGATAGTTGGATTGCAAAGAATACCGTAATGGACTGTATAGGAATGACCAAAGAAAATTTTGATCCGGTTCAATTTGCAATCGGATGTGTTGATTATTACGGGGTTGAAAATTTTTCTAGTTCGTATGATGGATATCAGCATGATAGGGAATATATTGAGGACATTCTGAAGCATCGTATGATAGCATCTGATAACTTGGATATTACATGGTAGATATATAACAGAACCTGTGATCGTAAAAAGTTGCAGGTTCTTTTCTTAAAAAAACGGAAAATAAGAAAGGAGAATATAACTATGAGAAAATATTTTGCAAATTGCAAAACTGCAGAAGAATTAAAACAAGAGTATAAGAAGCTTGCCAGGGAGTTGCATCCTGATTGTAATAAGGAAGATACTACGGCAGAATTCCAACGTATGCAAGCGGAATTTGAAACTGCCTGGGAAAAGTTGAAAGATATTCATGTGAATTCAGATGGAGAGACTTATACCAAAGAAACTAGTGAAACGGCAGCTCAGTACATGGATATTATAAACAAGCTCATGACCATCCCGGGAATCGTGATAGAACTATGTGGGTCATGGTTATGGGTTACTGGTGAAACATATGCGGCCAAATCAGTTTTAAAAGAGCTGCATTTTAAATGGAGTAAGAAAAAATCTGCCTGGTATTTTCATTTTGAGCCATATCGGAAGAAAGGTAAAAAAGAAAGAAGTATGGAGGATATTAGAAATATGTATGGTTCTGAGAGATTCCAGACACACACAATGGAGCCTGAGATGATCACAGCTTAAAGGAAGGAAAAAGTACAATGACAATAAGAAGTTTGCTTATAAATGATATTATTAATGATGATACCAAAATAATCATTCGAAATGATGATAATTTTCGAGTAATTGCTTATGGAAATTGGTATGAAGATAATATTGTAAATTATAACCATAGAGAAATTGAAAGCTTTACATGGGAAAAGGAGAATGTTGTTTATATAGACATTGTAGGATGAGAGATTATTCAGCTTTTAATGGAAGACTATAGAAACGGAGGATATGGGAAATGAAGAATAAATGGAATATTGTGCATGACTGCGATTTAGACGATGGAACGCCAACAGAATGGGTTTTGAAAATAGCTGAAAATACATTTTATTGGATAGACGCTATGGCTGATTTCACATTTAATGTTATTGACAAAGATGGAGATACTGTTTTAAAAAACTGTCAATCTTTAGCAAGTGCCAAAAGATGGGTGACAATCAATCTTTTATAATTAACCACACCACCCACCCGGCGGGGATGCGCTGGGAGAAAGAAGGGAAGATATGATATATGTTAAAATTTTGATAGGCGCATTAAAGGGATATATCTATCCCGCCAGAAAAATGTCGAGTGGATTTTATAAGGTCGATACCCATTTTGGGTATATCGATTATCGGGAAGAAGAAGTTGCATTGGTTGAATAATTCCCGCCCCTGCCGGGTAATGCAGGGAGAAAGTGAGATATATAGATAATATGGTAATTAAAAAAATATTAGGTTTGAATATATTTCAGAATTGGCAAAAGAAAATAAAAAGATTGTCTGGATGCGTGACGGAAGTCATAGTATAGACGATTTACAAATTATATTAGAGTTTGGATATTTGGGTTTTAATTACAAACTTTCTAATTACAAGGGAGAATTCGAAAAAAATGCGATAAAAGTTGAATTCTATAGAGACTGAAATTTCAGTCTCTTTTTATTGTAAAAAGAAGGAGAAAAGAAGTATGGTAGACACGATTAATGGCATTTTAAAATCTATCGGAAGTAAATTTTCAACAGAAGACGGCTATACACTTTGCATGTATGTCGGACATTTGACTTTCTTAAAACGTAGTTTTAGAACACAGGACGAATGTCTTGAATTTGTTGTTAGAACTGCAGCTGATATTCTGTCACCACAATAATACTAATATTTCTTATGTGCGAGCTATGCGCCGTATGTGATGGAATGGGTTGAGTATGACGGAAAAGAAGAGTAAAGAAGGGGGAAATGATGAAGGAAAATAGTAAATTAACGGCTACATATTCAGTGAATGGTATTCCCATAGAGTTTAAAAACCTTAAAACAATTCAGATAACCAGGAAAGATTATATTGATTATGTGGAAGGTATTAAGAAAGAAATAAATGGAAAAACGATAAAATAGAAAGTGAGAGTTTTGATATGAGATTAAGAGGAAATTACTATTTAGCAGATAAAGGAAAACATTTTGTGCTTACTGAAAAAGGCAAAGAACATTATGAAAATGGTGTGGTCGGTGAAGCAGTGGAAAAGTATGATATTGAAGCTGTGTCATGGAAAGTAGATGCTGGATTTTTAGAAGAAGCACCTATTCCGGATTGGATTACAAAAATAGGGTATGAAGTTGTATATGATCATGCCGGATATGCTTTATCGGCCGGAAATCACATGATATTTCCAGAGTTAGAAGTTGCTGAGAAATATATGAAAAACTATCAGCGTAAACCATGGTTTGATAGAGATTTATATATTCGTGAAACGGTATATGAAGGAAAAGCGTTAAAAGATTGTAGAGAATACAATGGGAAAAAGGTATACAACAAATTCTGGTATTATGGAACGGATGCATTAATGATTGGAGATTTGGTGGAAGAAGATATTGTTGACGATTTAATAGACTGCCTACCTCCGGCTTGTATGAGAAAAAGTTGCACACAGCTTGGAGAACCATCTAATACAAGAATTGATGATGCTGTCGGGAAAGAAAGGTATACATATGAAACTTTTAAATATGTAACTGATGGGATATGGGAATATTGCGGAGACTGTTTTAGAGGCGAAAATGTGCAGCGTGGAAAATCAATAAATTATGTATAGGAAGGATAATTACAATGAAAGAAATTAAAGTTCAATTATATAGAAACGAGAATGATAGTTACGTTGAGTTATGGAAAACGTTGGAACCAGTGAACGGAAAGCCTAAATATTATGGTAGATATACATATGCTGATTTAGGAACCTGGTATTATGTGTGTGATCCTCTTGGGTATTGTGAATTAGATAGTCAAGTCAAGGATGATATTATGTTTATCATATGTGATGAGAATGGGAATGAATGTGTGAGATATTCCAATGCTGATGAGAATCCAATTCCTAAGTTTTCTACTTATATGAAAAAAAAGTGGGAGGAATTTTCTAAAAACATAGAACATAATGTGGAAAATTATACTCTTAACTTTTGGTCGGAAGCATTGACCGGAGAAACCACATATTCAATTAATCAATGGCTGCTAACATTCAAGGATCCGGATTTATACAAAAAAGAAATTGATGATATGTATGGATATGACGAAAACTGGACATCTAGGACAAAAGAAATTGCTTATAAGCCAATTCCTGGAACGGAATTCGAATATCTTGGACACAGATATCAATTTACAAGGGTAACATGTGAACATGAAATTTGTGGAGTGAGGTATTTTGAATTTTTGTGTACAGATTCACCGTACACAATGGAAGATATGCCATGGATTAAAAATAAAACATATGTCAGAAATTATGGATATCAAGGGAATTGGTTTGATCCAACTAATGTCGGTAAGATGCTTGACAAAAGAAGTGCAAGAAAACTTGTCATAGATAAGTTAAAGAAACTTTATCCACAAACTGAAAAAAGTTATGAAAGAAAAATGCTATATGTAGATGGGAATTATTGCTATGAAAAGTCTTATGGTGATATAGCAGAAGCTCTCATTGGAAAAGATTTACAAAAGAGTAAAGTGTTAGAGTTAGTCGATAATCTGAAAGAAGTAACGGAAGATATTGTATTTGTAAATACACGGGAAAACAAGCAGAAAATTAAAGAAAAATATCCCGGTATTTACGGTTATGATTGGTGTTTATTGTAGGGAGGAAAGTGGTATGAACGAATTAGTTTATTTTGTAAATAACAATGGCACAATGAAAATTTCACAGGATGAACCGGATGGTGTGGTAACTGTGCATACATTTCACGGTTTTAGAGATTATTCAGAAACAAGAGATGATCTGAAAATTCCACCTGGTAATATGGTCATGCTGATGAATTATTATAAATTTGTCAAAGAAAATGATATACAGAATGACTTTATAAATCCAAATGGAAAAAATTATGAATAGGAAAGGATGGTTTTTATCATGAAGAGAAAAATTAATATTGTGTTAGTGTTATTTGTGATGGCGATTACTATTCTATCATCGGTTAATGTAGAGGCAGCTACTTCCAATGGAATTAACCAGTACAGGAGACAGGCACGGAAGATAGAAAAACGATACAAGTTAAAAGCAATTGATTCCTCAAAACTTACATACAAGATGATTACTAATCGAAAGAACAGGGTAATTCTGGAACGTTGCATTGGAAAAGTAAAGAACAAAAATAAAGATGGGAAAGTTCTTAATACTAATGAAGGCAATTATATCTCATATAAAGGTGTAAAATGTAAGAAAGGAGATATTATTGTTAGTTATCTTTTATGGAACCCGGAAAATGACAGAAATGATGATGTTGTAGCACGGTGGGATTTTGTTATAAAGAAGTGATTTATGAGTAGTTAGAGCGGCTATAAAGTGAAATTTATGGCCGTTTTATAGTGCTTATAAATAGAAAGTATAAGAGAAAGGCACGAAAAATTTAAGGAGGATGTAGAAAATGAATAGGGAACCGGTTGTTGTGGCTGAATATGATTATTATACCTTAGACCAGGCAAGAAAGATTATTGAGGCAGAAAACAAAGAAAAAAGAATGGAAAATATAAGAACTTATTTTTCGGCTGCTATTATGATTGTAATTCCAGTATTGTATGTTATTGATTGGATTATTTTCGGATATTAGAGGAGATGTACAAAAAAATGAAAGAATTAATTGTTATTGGAATGGAAGTTTTTGTAATTATAGAGCTTCCAGGCGGTGGATACAGGATAGAACTTTTTTGAATAATTTATAGGAAGGAATAAAAAATGAATACAATTACTATTGATGGTGTAAAAGTAAATTGTGATTTTGTGTATAAGAATGTTTATGTTGGTTTACAGAAGAAACGAGAAAGTGATGATATTAAAAAAGATACAAATTTTGATGATATTGAGAAGTATTTATATATCAGATACTCAGATAATGATCTCATAATTACTTTACATAAAGAAATATTGGAATTTTTAAATATGCAGGAAAATGAGTTATGGGAAATTGCGGAAAGGAATACTTTTGAAGAAACACAAATTGTTACACTAGCACAGGTTTTAAGCGAATTGACAGGAGGAGATGTTAGTGAATTTGAATCTATGGTTCCTTTGTATGTAGTTAGTAATATAAGTAGATATTTGGGCGCATCTGCTATTCTTGATATGAAAAAAATAAAAGAAATGGCAAAGGAATTTAATATCCGGAAATTTGTTATGTTGCCAAGCAGCATACACGAATGTTTGATAATGCCATATGATGAAAATTGCGATATGGATAAACTAACTAATATGGTTGATGAAATAAACCTGGATCACGTTGATGAAAGTGAACAGTTAGCGGATAAAGCATATATTATAGAGGTTGAATATTAAAATATGAATCGTGTATTTTAAATAGAAAGGAAGCTTCAATGTTAAGGGAAAATATAAAAATGGAAACGCTGATCAAGTTCCTGGATGCAAAAGCAAGAATAACAATATGGAAAACTAGCACAGAAAAGATATTTGATGGATGTGTATATCAACTTTATGATGCAAAAGATTATAATGATATGTATGCGTTGGATTTATTAGTTGATTTATTATCTGGAATTTCTGTTATAGTAGCAGAGACACATAAACCATTTAAAGCCTTAAATCAGCGCATATGCAAAAATATGTATGTGTTGCATTAAGTACTTAAATAAGGTACAATAAGAGCATTGGGAGGTTATATAATTATGAGGATATGGAAGATTTTAAAAGGAATGAAAGTTGTTTCTTATGTTAAAGTGACGGAAGATTGTAAAATATTTGATGATGGATATGTAGCATTACAACTTATTAGAAAGAAATTTAATGATTCTAGTATCGGTGGAGAACAGGTACTTGATGTGAAACGTGGAGAACAGATACAAGAAAGTATTCCAGTATTTGTTTTAGAATAGAATTGTAATGTAAATATAGAAATATTAAGCAAGTAACAAACGGAAATGTTACTTGCTTTTATTATTGGAAAAATGGAGGATGTTAGAATACAGAATACAAAAATCTTAGAAATGCTTAATAATGGTAAAATCGAAGAACTTAAAACATTAATTCGAGAAGAGATATTTAAAGATGAGTTAAAAAGAAAACCTGGTGCAAGACAACGCTATGCGGCTATGAAGAAGTATTTTTCCTATATTAAAAGCGTAAATCCAGCATGTACAATGCCTTGTATTATTGATTTAAAAAGAGAAAAATATACTTCTTTTATAAATGGTTATTCTATAGCTTTAACGAAAGAATCAAGTGGAGAGATGAAACTTTTTGAGAATCCAGATAAGTATTTAAATGTTGAAAAAATGGTTATGTTTGAAGGAGAAGAAAAGGAAATTGATTTTAATGCAATCATAGCTGATGCAAAAAGCAAGGGTTATAAATTAAAAAAATCCGAAGTGGAACAAGGCGAAGATTTTAAATATGCTTTTCATTATGATGATGCTTATTTTAAAATTGGTCTGTTGGATTCCACATATAGTATTATTAATGATGGCGAAAAGGCTATTGTATGGCATCCTGAAAACAATAAAAGAGTTTCCCCTATAACCATTAAAAATAGTTTTGGTATTTGTGTTGTTTTACCCTTTAATTATGATAAAGAGAAACACAATGTTACAGTTATAGAAGTGGAATAAAGACAATGAAAGAATCGTTTTAAATATGGAGGGAAAATGATAGAGAAGTTTGACATTAATAATTTTATTGAGGAATATGAAAAAGAAGAAAAAGAGCGTTTTAAGATGATGTCGGAAAATTTAAAGAAAAATCCGATGTGTGAAACTTGTTCACAAGCATTTTTAGGATGTTGTGCTTGTGAGAATATATAGTAGGTTTATAACCAGTTAGAAGGTATTAGCGAAAATATTCGTTAGTGCCTTTTATAGTGGTTATAAATAAAGAAATAAAGAGTAGGGAGGATGATTGATAATATGAAGATTGTAGAACGGGCAACAATGTCAAACGGAATAGAAATTCAATTAGAGGATTGGAGTGACAAAAAATACAAAAGATTTTCCTAATTTATACGGATTGACAATAGGCGCATATCCGATAGCAAAAAATATTGTAAAAGATAGATGGATAGAAAGCGGAGACAAATTTAGGATTCAGATTTCTATGAATCAGTACAACGGATATTCAAATGATGATGTAAAAGCGGATTTTGAAGCATTAAAAAGTGGTGAGAAGTCATTGGAAGATTTGGCGGATCACTTTTGGAATGATGAAAAAGATATGTGGTTGCTTGGAATGAATGTTGAATATAAAGGATGGTGAGAGTATGGATACAAATAAGATGATTGAAATTATAAGAAAAGAGTATGCAGAAGTTATAGAAGCGTTAAATGAAGCAGAAACGGAATATAACGCAGATAAACGAAGTGTAAAGAAAAGGGAAACATTTCAGTTTGTGGCAGCACAAGAGATGGAATTAAGTGATTTATGTGGAAAACTCGGAATTGAGTTATGGAATGATAAACTGGAATTGACTGTATAAGACAAAGAATCAATGGATTTAAGTAGAAAAAGAAAGAAAGGTATATGATATGGAAAGAATTAGAAACAAGGAATTAGAATGCTTGTTAGACAATGCAAATGAATTGGATTGGAGCTATGTAATATATCAGGAACCAAAAAAGACATATGATGGATGTTATTGTAATGAAAGAAATTATGTTGAATTAGAGAAGTATTCTCCGGCAGGTGAAGATTTTAGCATGATTATTGATTTTGATGATAACCCTATAGATTCTTTTATGGAAAATCTCAAAGAATATGCAAATGATTTCGATATTGATGAACATGTTGAAATGTGGATCCCGGAAAGAGGAAAAGGAGGATGTCCTAGAAGTATTTCTGAGTTATTGGAAGATGCAGAAGCAATTATAGATATGATTGTGGAATTATATGAAACATTGAATTTAAAAGTTTCAAAATTTTAAAATGGAGGATAATTGATTATGGATAAGAAAATTGATTTTACACAAAAAGAATTGCAATTGTTATATGCAGCTTGTATGAGCTATGGAGAAAAAATGTTACAAATATCTAAAGATATTCCTAATGAGAGAGCAATGGTTAATATGTTATCAGAACGAGCAGAAGATAGTTGGAACCTTGCAAGGAAAATCACAGAATATATGGAGGAGTAATTATGAGAAGTCCATTGAGTAGCAATTTAATAAGATTGATTGGAGAAGCAATAGACGATTGTTTTAAAACTGGTGATGGAATGTCTTGTAACGAAGATGGGATAGAAGTAGTTGCTGAATGGACTGGCAGTAAAAGAGAGGGTTATTCTGTGATTCATTTAACTATCCTGGAAAATGGTATTGTAAAGTTTTCTTATGATGATTATGGAACGGAAGTTGCTGATTAAAACAATATATGGAGGTAGTATGATGGAAAATATTTGGTTGTATGAAATCTTAGGAGAATCGTGGGGAGTGGTTATTGCTAAAGATAAAAATGAGGCAGAAGAAAAAGTAAAAATGCGTATGAAAAACATGATTCATTATATGATGAAAACAGGCCAATTATCATTAAATCAAAAGAAGATACTGGAAATTGGTTCTCAGATTCGCCCGATGTATTGGAAGTGTTTGGGTAAAAGGAGAAAATTATGATTGTAAATGATCAAGAACGGATGCTAAAAATTTGTGATTTTTACGGATATGAATTTTGTCAGAACGATGAAAGAAGGATTGTTATTTGTAACAGTGAAAATCGTTATGAATATGATTCTGTAAAATCAATGCTAAAAGATTGGAAAGATATATGTAAAGTTTCAAATGATGATTATGTTGAGAATGGATTGGAGAAACCATTTCCATGGATAAATTGATTATTAAAGAAGGTGATATCATGTTATTAGAAGATTTTATAAAAACAAAAGTAGAAATACTTAAAAGTGCAGATTGTGTTCAATTTTTAGGTTCTGATGGGATGGAAATTGAATATGATGATTGTTTACTCTATTCGGAAGTTCAACATTATTTCTTGAAAAATGGTATTTTAGAAATTCATTTAAACGTGATTTGAAATGAAAATTGGATGAAATATGACACGTATTAGTTTAAAAAATCTTTTTGATAATGGATATGAAGGGTTAACATATGGTGGCAGAATAGAAGAAGATATAAGAAATAATAATAGTTTTTGTTTAGTATTGTCTGGAATTGAAGATGATGGATGTGTAACCTTTTGTGATGGAAATCAGATTAATATATTGAAGAAGACATCCGGTTTTATTTTAGTGGAGAATTCTGCCACAAAAAGAAAGGTATGGTTGACACCAAAAGAATTTAAAATAGCGGTGTTTTAACAAAAAAATAAATTAAAGGAGGAATTTTAAATGAAAACATTTAAAGGATTTAATAATGACATGACTTGTAGAGGGTTTCAATACGAAGAAGGTAAGGAATATGAGGAAAAGAACGCAGAAGTATGTGAATGCGGCTTTCATGCTTGCGAATATCCCCTTGACTGCTTTGGATATTATGCGCCGTCAAAAAGTGTATATCACGAAGTTGAACAGAGCGGAGAATTTTCTCAGAATAATGATGATTCAAAAGTGGCTTCAACAAAAATTAAAATTGGTGCTTCCATAAATATTGCCGGGATAGTAAAAGCTGCAATCGAATACACGACAAAGAGAATTAAAAAAGAATGTGATTCGGATGGGTACTATGGAGCATCATCGGCAACCGGAGACAAGGGAGCATCATCGGCAACCGGAGACAAGGGAGCATCATCGGCAACCGGAGACTATGGAGCGTCATCGGCAACCGGGTACAAGGGAGCGTCATCGGCAACCGGAGACTATGGAGCGTCATCGGCAACCGGAGACAAGGGAGCATCATCAGCAACTGGGTACAAGGGAGCGTCATCGGCAACCGGAGACTATGGAGCGTCATCGGCAACCGGGTACTATGGAGCATCATCGGCAACCGGAGACTATGGAGCATCATCAGCAACTGGGTACAAGGGAGCGTCATCGGCAACCGGGTACAAGGGAGCGTCATCGGCAACCGGGAACTGTGGAGCATCATCGGCAACCGGGAACTGTGGAGCATCATCGGCAACCGGGTACAAGGGAGCATCATCGGCAACCGGAGACTATGGAGCGTCATCGGCAACCGGGTACAAGGGAGCATCATCAGCAACTGGGTACAAGGGAGCGTCATCGGCAACCGGAGACTATGGAGCATCATCGGCAACCGGAGACTATGGAGCATCATCGGCAACCGGGTACAAGGGAGCATCATCGGCAACCGGAGACTATGGAGCATCATCGGCAACCGGGAACTGTGGAGCATCATCGGCAACCGGGAACTGTGGAGCATCATCGGCAACCGGGTACAAGGGAGCATCATCGGCAACCGGAGACTATGGAGCGTCATCGGCAACCGGGAACTGTGGAGCATCATCAGCAACTGGGTACAAGGGAGCGTCATCGGCAGGAGATAAGGAAAGTATAGCTGTTGCATGGGGTTATAAATCAAAGGCGAAAGGTGTAATGGGTTCTTATCTTGTTTTTGCAGATTGGGACGGAGATGAAGATAGATATTGGATTCAAGATTGTTGGACACTCAAAGGGGCTAAGATGGTTCGTGTTGATGGTGTTAAAATAAAACCGGATACATGGTATACCATGGCTAATGGAGAAATTATGGAAGTGCAAGATTAAAAATATATATTAATAGTGGAATAATTTTAGTGTACGGTGTTATCGAAAAAAGTAAATGATACCGTACATTGATACAATAATGCAAAAATTTATCATTAAAAAATGGAGGAAAATATATGAAGTTATATGTTCTTGAAAGAGATAATCCAATGTATAAACCAGAGCCGGAAGTATTTATTGACGGTAATAAGGCCGTAAATATTGTAAAGAAAGAATATGTTTCTCAAATGGAAGAACTTGATACATCCCAAGAAAAAGCAGATGCCGGTTATGGCCCTTGCGGTTGTTATTGGAATTTTGGTGGCGGTGATTATTGTGGAGATGCATTAATTGATAGAGATTGTGACGGAGACCGTTGGGAATGGAGAATTACGGAACATGTAGTTGATATAGTTTAATGTAAAATTGTTGAAGGAGTTTAAATATGGTAAATTTAAGACTGGTTTTTAATAATGAAAACGGAGAAAGAAAAGATATTACATTACCTATGGAAAGATGGATCGTAGATTGGTGGTATGACTGTAATATAGTTCCGTCAAATGATACTGAAATTTTAGTTGCTGAATTGGATGGGAATGCTATACCGATTATTAGATATGTTCAGTTTGATAATATTGCATTTTTCTTTAATTGGGATATTTTACATAATGATTTTATCAAGGAGGTTAACAAGAATTCTAATATCAGAAATAATAGTACTGATTTTGAAAAATGGTTATTAGAAAATATTGAGGGAGAGTTAAGGAAATTTATTAGAGAAAAAGAGAGGAAAAGATAATGAAATGTTGGAGAGTTTTGTACAAGCCTGATAACACAGCATTTATGGTATGGGCAGAAACCGAACAGATAGGACTAGATAAAGTAAGAAAACGGAATCTAAAAGAATTGGAAAATACAGAAGATTCTTTAGAAGATTACATAATTGATGAATTTACATTAGAGACGAATGGTACTGGGATGTTAGTATTTTATGATGTTTATTCCGTATTTGAAAGGAATCAATAGAGACAACAATATAATTGGATTTTCAAGACAAAATAAAAAGGTGAAAAATATGTATAAGTGGATATATGACAGAATGGTAGAAGAGTATTCAAAGGAAAGCAAAGAGGAATTAGTAAAGAGAATTATGTCATTGAAAGAAATTGAATGTTCAGATAGATGTTTTGCTAATCAATGTATGGCAGGAAGTTCAATGTATGATATCAATGAATTGTTTTTTGCATTGGAAGATATGAAGTCTGGTTTTGCTTATGATAAGGCAGCTAGAGTATATGAATTAATTAAGGTTGCAAAAGATAGTTGGAAATATATCAGAAATGGAATCGCAAAAATGAACGATAATTCAAGATGCGGAAAAACACTGGAGGATTTTAAGTCAAGAGTATCAATGGCGAAAGATAATAACGACAATATTTAGCATATAAACTCGTATTTCATGTAAGAATTGGAGGAAAAGATGTTACAAATTGGTGATACAGTAAAAGTAATTAGAAAAATATTGAATAGAAGTGAAAAAGAACTTATTCCTATTGGTACTATTTGTCGTATTGTCGGATGCTATTATGATGATAAGATTGGATTGGTAGTTGGTATAAGATCAGTTGATTCACCTTGGTATTTCGGTGAATATTGGTGTTTTTCTTGCGACGTAGAAAAGGTGTATATGGAAATGGGAAGATATAATGTGTCAAAATTTAAAGTTGAAATCGTGGAGACATATAGAAGATATGTAGAAGTAGAAGCAGAGAATGAAGATGCAGCATGGGATGATGTCTCCACGAGAATAGAGAATGGAGAGTTATCTCGTGAAGGAGCATATTACGACTATGACAGAGAATTGTTTGTGTCGGAAATTAAAAAAGATAATGAGTGCTTGGAGAAAATGAAATAGATGAAAAGAAAATTTAGACATTAAAGAATATCAAAGATGGAATGGACTGTTTACAAAGTATCCCGAACGTGAAAATAAATTTACATAATAAGAAATCTTTGGATAGAAATACAATATTTTCTACAATCTATTTGCCGCTAGAAAAAGCGTTTAAGATTTTTGGAGATTGTGAAATTATGTATCCTAAAATTATTTCTAATGATAATGTACCACTCATTAAATTCGGAATTGTTATAGAAGATTGATAAGGAAACTTGGAGGTGTGATATAGAATGAGTAAAGATATTTCAACGCAATATACCAAGGAAAGAAATAAAGAGTGTGGAAGGAAAGGTTATTGTGGATTCAAAAGAGAAAAGGAAACAGTTATAAGCCCTAGAGACTATGGAATGTTTTTACAGAAGAGAAAATATTTAAGATGAATTTCGGGAAAGAAGGGAAAGAAGAAAAAAATGATAGAAGATTATAATGGTGATTTATATGACGTTTATTACAAAGATGGGAATGGAAAAAGACAATGTGTATGTTATTTTGGGTATTCTAAAAGAGATGCAGAAAGATTATTTAATTCTGAAAAATATGTTGGTGAGGAAATAATTGAAATAAAGAAATGTAAGTGATTGGAGGAAATAAGGATGGATAAAATGAGATATACAGTGGCATTAAGAAAATTGTTTGAGGTTATGGAAGGAAGAACAGATATTGACGAAGTAAAATACAATAGAAAAAATGACAGTTTTGATGTTATTACTTCTAGTGGTACTCATGTGTGTTTTGGGGATGAGTTTAGAAAAGCACATAATACAGGATATAAGAAAATTAAATGGTCTGGAGATGATCCTCATGGTATGATGACAAGCTATACCAAAGTATTTGGCTATAAACAGATTGGTTTTAGGATAATGTATTGTGCCGATGATGTTTTAAGATTAGTAGACAATACAACTGATGATATGGAAATGTATGTTATTCATTCTGTAGAAGAAGGAAAAGAAAAAGCACAGGAGATTTTTGAAAAATATTGTAATGAGATTATGAAGAATATTTGCAGTTAAATTTCGCATTTTATATTAATTGAGAAAGGAAGTATCAAATGGAAACTTTTAAAGTAGGTGATTATGTATATTCCGAAGAAGATTTTGTTTCAGGAAAAATTGTTGAAATAGATGGCAATTCAGCATATGTAGAGTTTACGACTTCTAGAGGTGGAGGATGCCTGCCGTTTGAATTGTCAAAGTTGAAACACGAAAATAAAGAGGCAGATGATTTTAATATAAATAAGCATCCAGTGTGGAAAGTTTTAAATAAAGAGAAGTATGTGGAAGAATTTATTCCACAAGCACAAACGATGTATGATTTCATTAAATCCATTGTAAATATTTGTGGGAATATAACAATTGACGGAAATACAGTACCTGTTATGCAAGTATTTTTTTAATATGTGGAATGAATATTTAAGTGAAACATTTTGGATATTGGATTCACTTGTACATAGAGAGAACCGTGAAATACTTTAAATAAAAAACATGGAGGAAAAACAATATGAACAATAACATAAATGTAATTAATAATTCAGAAAAGGATTTAGATGTAACAGTCAATAACGTGGATGGAAATATTCAAATCATTATAACAAAGAAAAATATTGATTTATTATCTTTGAAACAAGGAAAAGCGTTTGAAGTAAATGGTATTGGATACATAGTGTTAGAACAACTTGATGGAAACAAAACTGCTGTTATTAGAAAAGAATTATTAGATGATAATATGATCTTTGGTTCTGACAATAATAATTGGAAGTCAAGTGATGTCCGAAGGAAATTAAATGGTGATTACTTAAGAGAGCTAGAAGAAACATTTGGGAAAGATAGGATTATTGAACATACAGTTGATTTATTATCTTTAGATGGATTGGATGATTATGGAACAAGCACGGATAAGGTAAGCTTGCTTACAATTGAGCAGTACCGTAAGTATAGAAAAGTTCTTGGTGAGAACTTAAATAAATCCTGGTGGCTTGCAACACCAGATTCAACCCCATCCGGGTATTCGTCCCGCTGTGTTCAGTGCGTCTACTCCGATGGTGGCGTGGACTGCGGTGTCTGTTATTGGTGTGGCAAGGGTGTGCGCCCGTTTTTCATCATCCAATCTTAAGCGAAGCGAAAGATTGGAATCTTTAATCTTTGAATCTTTGCGAAAAGTAGCGAGTGGTCAGGAACTAGGTGCTGCGTAGCAGTGCCGTGGCTAGAAGGTGAGCGAATGAAAGAGAGGTGATAATTATGTTTTTGCTTAGAGGCATTATAGCCCTGTTAATAGCTTGGATATTAGATAAATAATGTATTAAAAAAACCACTGGAAAATTATATAATCCAGTGGTTTTTATATTAAATGAATGATATAATAGGAGAGAAAAATGTATATTAAGCATAAAGTATTAAAACAATTTGAATGTAACGGAGAAAAGATGGTGATTGTAAAAATGTCAAATTCTGCACATGTAATGCCATTAGTGGAATGGAAACGTACATATGGAAAGCTACATTATGATAGATGGAAAAATAAGTATTAAAAGGAGAAAATTATGAAGGTTTATGAGAAAAAATCTTTTCCAAGAACTGCAAGAGATTTTAAGACAATGTATGAGAAAGGCAATCTATCATTTGACAATGCAGTACAAAGAAGTTTTGTATGGAAAAACACATCTAAAGATAATCGTATGAGTATGCTTATAGATAGTATGCTTAGGGGTTTCCCGGTTCCACCGATGTACTGCAACTGTATCTTTGAAGATGTTAAAAACAAAATGTATGATTTTTTGGACGGAAAACAGAGAACAACAACCATTATAAAGTTCCTTAACAACGAATTTTCGTTAGCCGGTATTCCTATTTTTGAGGAAGAAGATGGAGAAGAAATAGATTTGAATGGAAAAACATATTCAGAATTGCCGGAGGAATATCAAGATAGGGTAAAAACTTATAATTTTGTTGTATATTATTATGAAAATATGGAACAAGATGATGCTGAAGATATGTTCCGGAGACTTAATAATGGAAAATCTTTAACGGCAATCGAACTGTCGAGATCTAAAGCAGCTTCTAGACATGATATCTTTGAAATGGGGAAACATGAAATTTTTAATATTGCTTTATCAGAAAAAGCATTAGTTGGACGGGCTAATGAAGATATTATTGTAAAGGTTTGGGTAACTTTATTTAGTGAGAAAAAATCACTTGAAAAAAGATATACAAATCCAATAATGGAAAATACGAAAATATCAGGAGATGAGATTGTTGAAATTATTGGAATTTTTGATAGTTTTGTAAAGCTTTATGGAATGTTGGTAGAGGATAAAGAGAAAAAAGTTATAAGAAAAATTCTGAATAAGACAAATTTAATTTCTTTATCATCCATATTACAGAAAGCTATTAAAAATGAAGATGATATTAAAAACGTAAAAGATTGGATGGTTCATTTTTATAACACAGGAACAAAAAATATGTCTATAAACATAGAATATAATGAAATTTCAAGAGGAAGAATAGCAGTTACTGAGAAAGCAGTAATTGCTAGAAGAGATATCTTGTTGAAAGATTATGAGAAATATTTAAAAAGAATATAGAAGGATTATTTCATTGGGTGAGATTGGAGATTTTGATGGAAAGTAAAACATATGTAATTGATATTTTTGATGACGCAATGCAGATTGTACACCATATGCTATATAAATGTGATAATGAGCAAAATGCCAATAAAAAGGCTAAACTTGAAGCGGACTTATTAGGCTGTTTAATATGAATGCCTTTTATAGTACACACAAATAGCAACTAGAAATAGTTGCATATTTCTTTGCAGAGTGGTATATTATATGTAAAGGAGACGTATTATGAGTAAGAAAGATAAATTGATAGATAGATTACTGAAGAAACCAAAAGATTTTACTTTTGATGAAATGGAGTCCTTACTATCATATTTTGGATATGAATTAAAACAGGGTGGAACAGGATCAGGGGTGAAGTTTATAAAAGGTGGAAGCAATGAAATAATAAACTTCCATAAACCACATCCAAGCGGAATATTAAAGAGATATGTTTTGGATCAGGTAATAGAGAAATTAAGAAAGGATGGATTATTATGAGTAATTTGTTATCATATAAGAATTACAATGGTACAGTTGAATATTCAAAAGAGGATAGCTGCCTTTTTGGAAAGGTAGTTGGAATAAAGTCTTTGTTGTCATATGAAGGGGATTCTGTACAGGCGTTAGAACAAGATTTTCAGAATGTGATTGATGAATATTTGGCAGATTGTAAAGAGCGGAGTGTGGAACCTGAGCAACCATACAAAGGAACATTTAATGTCAGGATCAGTCCAGAACTTCATCGGAATATTGCAGTATATGCGATTGAACATGGAAAGAGTTTGAATGCTGCTGTTGAAGAAGCTATTGGAAATATGGTTAGAGTATAGGAAGGAAAATTATGTATACATTTGAAGGAAAAAGTTGTAGAATCCATCATAATAGTGATATGAGTGGTGAAGTTCGTATTTGCGATAAAAATTCTGGTAAGGAATTAAAAGTTGAAGCTCAGGATATTTTGGATTTTGTCGCTGAATATATAAGTTCAGAAAGAATAGGAAGATTGGAACAGATGAGTACAGATAGTATTTTGTACTTGAAATAATAATGTATTGGAGTAGATATGGATAAGATTATTGAGATTCTTATAAAAAGAGACGGAAATACAAAAGAAGAAGCTGAAATGAGATGTAAAGAAGTTAGAGACATGTTAGAAGATTGCAATTATGATCCGGGAGAATCAGAAGAAATTTTTATGTCACAGCTTGGACTTGAAATGGATTATATTGTAGAATTTCTGATTGGATAATGAATGGAGGTAATAATAGCATGTATAATATTGTACAGATAAAATATAATATTGATAGTGCAATTGAGAAAGCTATGTTTGAAAACGATGAAGAGAAGTGGAATCTTATTAGGGAAATTCAAAGTAGATTATATGAAGAATTTGGGATTGATGATTAAAAATATTATTCCATTAAGAAACTGGTGAATAAATAAAGCATTTGGAAAATAAAATCCAGATGCTTTTTTATTACATAAAAGTAAAGAAAAGGAGAAAATAACTATGAAGAAATCGAAAGAAGTAAATTCAATGGATATCTGTATGACAAAAGATGAGGCTATTGAACACATGAGAAAGATTAACAACAAATCCAACGATAATATCAATGGTAGAAAGAATGCAATGAGTATTATTATTGGTGGGGTATCTGCCGGTGGAAAATTATTTGTTTCAATTCCGCTAGAAGATATTCGTGTAGATACTTCTTACCAGCGTCCTATTCGTGACCATATCAAACTTTTAACAAGGGAATGGAACTGTAAAAAGTGCGATCCGCTTAAGGTTAATTATCGTGATGACGGATTTTTCTATGTATGGGATGGCCAGCATAGAAGAGAAGCTGCAATAGCAAAAGGAATTGAATATCTTCTTTGCGATGTTACCATAGGTTTGACTAGAGAGCAAGAGGCTGAGTTATTCGGATGCCAGGGAAATGGAATAAAGAAGCCGGATCCTTATGATATTTTTAAGGCAAATGTATGCGCAAGAGAAAAGGTTGACACATCTATAAAAGAAATGTGTGATAAATATGACTTAGATGTTAGTAGGAGTAAGAGACCAGGAAGTTTGTCTTGTCTTACTCTAGCAAGGGATATTTTTAAAAGAGGTGATCAGGAGCTTTTTGAATGGGTATTGGAATTGTTACATATAGCAAGGTGGAATGAATTTGCACAGTCTCATTGTCACCGGGTTATTAACTCTATGTATGAAATTAGAAGGATTGCCAGGGATGAGAGTGATTACGTTCAGAGAAAACTAATAAATTACTTGCAAAATACAACTCCCGATAAACTATTAATCAATGCCACGGTAAAATATCCACAGTTCAAAGATGATAGTAAGAAATTAAAGTTATTCCTGTTAGATGTTGCTAATGGAGATGAACCGGATGGAATTTTAGGAAGGGATAGGTTTATCGCTTAATACATAATAATATGGCTATCAGCTTTCAACGGTTGATAGTCAATTACAGATAAAGAAAAGATTATAAGGTGATAGGATATAAGTATGGAAATAATTTGTCAACAAGAGATGAGGTTAAATATGGAAGATTTGTAGGAATTCTTCTTTATAATCATAATTGTGATAAATATGGTATAGTTATCAAAGATAGTATGTGGTATAGAGAAGACAAGTATGATATTAATTCTTATGGAAATTTCATTGAGATTCCTATGGATAACGGAGCAAGAATGAAGATAGAAAAGATGTAGAATATGGAGGGATGGTTATGTGCTATAAGGAAGAACTTCAGAGGAAAAATGAGGAAAAGTTACAGAGAAGGTTTGAAGAAGATAATGTTCCGATTTTTATAAGAAGATATTTTATTGATATTGATAGTAAGGCTGGTGCAATTACTTATTGGATTGCACTTAAAGATTTATTACTTTGGATGATGGAAAATAAAGTCATAGATAAAATTAACATATCTGATATTTCACCGGAAGATTTTTGTGAAATAGAAGCACAGGATGTTAAGAAATATTTATTAAGCAAGCAAGAAAATGGAATGAAGAAAACAACTTTAAAAACCAAAAAACATATATTTAGCAGTTTTTGGAATTATTTGGTAAATACCAATAAATGTTCTGTTGAAAAAAATATAATATTGAATGTAAAATATAAAGGAAAATCTTCTTATAATAATTTGATAAGAAAACTGCCATCTGAAGAGCAATTAAAAGAAATGGAAGAAAAAATAATGAAAAAACAGGATGATTTAGTGAGAATAAGAAATATTGCTGTGCTTAGAACATTTAAAGGGACTGGTATGAGAGAGATTGAACTGGCAGGATTGGATTTAAATGATCTATATTTTAATGAAGAATCATATAAGAGTGTTGGAGAAATGATGCCATGTATCAGAATTGTAGGGAAAGGCGCGTATGATAAAGAAGATGAATCCAGGATGGTTTATGTTACAGGAACCGCTATAAATGCTATAAAGGAATGGATAGAATATAGAAATACTTTAGATGTACCTCATGATGCACTTTTTATTAACAAAAATAAAAAGCGTTTGGATGAGGACAATATTCAGAAGATTTTCAAATCATATGGAAATGGTATAACTCCACATATGGTTAGACATTGGTATGCAACTATTATGGCAAATAAAGGAAAACTTGTATTTACACAGCAACAGTTTGGACATAAGTCATCTGATACTACTGTAAATAATTATGCTAATGGTGCATATAAAATGAAAGATACTTTAGCAGCTATGTAAAAATATGATATAATATAGGAGGGTTTATAAACGAATATGAGTAGAAAATTTGTATTGGAAAAAGATTATTATGAAGAGGATGTGAATTTATACAAAAAGAAAACGGTTACAATTAATCCTGGAGTTACAGTATTGGTTGGTTGTAATGGGATAGGGAAAACAACATTTCTTCATCAAATAAGAAGCAATTAAAAAAATATGATGTTCCATATATAGAATACAATAATTTACATGATGGTGGAAGTAATTCGGTAGGTGAAGCAGGACTTAATGAAGATTTTATGTTTATAGCAACATCAATATCGTCATCAGAAGGCGAAAATATTATTCTAAATATGAATAAATTTGCATCTGATCTTAGAGAATTTGTTGAAAAAGGCATACCTAAAGAAAAAAATCCGTTTAAAAAAGCATTTAAGGCTTTGAATAATGTAGAAGATGAACATAATGAACTTATTTCAGAGAGATGGATTTTGTTGGATGCTGTTGACAGTGGTTTAAGCGTTGATAATATAGTAGATATCAAAGAATATTTATTCAAAACTATTTTAGAACATAATTTTGGAAATGAAATTTATATAGTAATTTCTGCAAATGAGTATGAGATGGCAAGAAACGAGCAGTGTTTTGATGTATACAATGGAAAATATATTACATTTAAGAATTATGAGGATTATCGGAATATGATTCTTGAAAGTAAGAGGTGGAAAGAAGAACGAGTTAAGGTACTGAAAGATTGATTTTATTTAGGAGAAAGAGAGTGAAATAGTATGAGTGAATATAAAGTGGAAAATACACAATTTGGAATAAAGACGAATCACCCGAGTTATGGAATGTTGGAATTTAATCGAAGAAGAAGTTCTGTTAAACCTTTATTTGGGAGCAGTATTGAGCACAGAGATATTATCTCAATGACTGTACGTCATGCAAGTCTCATAAGGGAACTAAATGAAGATTGGATACATGGTAAAAAAACGATTGTAGAAGTTGAGATGTCACAGTCGCAATTTGCAGAGGCGATCACATCAATGAATATAGGATCAGGTGTGCCTGTAACTATTAGAATGACAGAGAATGATGGTATTATTCCAGATTGTGAATTTATAAGTAAGAGACAACAGTTTGCGAATGAATTTAAACAAGAAGTAGATGACATTATGTCTAATTCACAAAATTTAATACAACAAGTAAAAGAATTATTTGCTCAGAAAAAACCTTTAACTAAAAAAGAGAAGGAGTGTATATTGAGTTGTTTAAATAAATTAAATCAAGATATTGGATCAAATATTGCATATATCACAAATCAATTTAACGAACAAATGAATAAGACCGTGACAGAGGCAAAAGGAGAAATTGAATCTTTTTGTCAGAATAAAATTAATTCCATTGCAAGTGCAGCTCTTGTGGAACATAAAGATGAATTACTAAAATTGGAGAATCCTGTAGATATAAAACTGGATTAATGGTTGAACACTTAATTTTATTGGAGGAAAAATTATTGATAGAGTGTAATAAAGATTGTAATACGTGTAAGCAACTTAACGGCAGAACTGATGACAAGGGGTATCCATTTGGATACGAATGCATGAAGTATGGCGATAGTGTGTTTTTGGAACAATTTGGCGATAGTAAAGTGTTTAAAACCAAAAAGGACTTAAGTAAGGAGGATATTATTGAATGAGATGGAACGATTTGAGCATAGAGGCAAAATCTGTTATTGAATGGGTTGAAAATCCATATACAAAAAATAGAAGTAGTATTTGTATAGAAGTTGGACATCATTTTAAAAGATATTGTGGGAGTGATGGTGTTGTCGATATATTGATAACAGATGAATTATATGAGGAGATAAAACAGTTTGTTCAACAAGACAATAATTTAGAAATATCAAAAGAAATTAAGGAGATTACTTTTAAAATAAAGGATTCTAGTAATTTACAATTACATTAATAATTTAAATTTTGATTTTTTGTTAGGAGATAAAATTATGCTATACAATATTGGAGATGTACTTATATGTAAAAAAGCAGTTAATACTCAATGTTTGGAAATGGGTAATCCCGATTTCAATATCGAATCAGATGACAGATATGAAATTACTGATAAAGATAATTATCCAGATGACCATCATTGTCATTGGTACGAACTTACATCAGAAAAGGATAGGAGTATTGTATTAAATGCTTGGAATGATGAAGGACATATGATTATAGATGATAGCTTTGAGGTGGAGAAAATATGATGGAAGGAATACCAAATAGTTTGACTTTTTATAAAGTGAAATTTCATGGAGAAGCGTATGTTTTAGCTAAGTCAGAAAAAGAAGCAAGAAAGACATACAGAGAAAATGCTAATTATTTGAATGAAGTTGTGGATGAGGTAAAGAGTACAGTAAAATATGACCAAGTAAAGGATATATAATATGAGTAGCAAAGAAATTGTAGAACAAATTCAAAGAATTAACCAATTATCCGATGAAGTTCAAAGATATTTGTATGGCGAATGTGATAGATGGTGTTTGGATAACTTTGAAGAAGGGTTACAAATAGTAGTCATAATGGAAAAAGACAATCATGAGAACGGTATTACGCATTGTTATTTAAGGAATTTGGATAATGGTTTATGTTATGATGTAAAAGGTGAGAGTGGCTGTGATGAAGAAATAATCGCTTATACAGGTGTGAATTATTATTCAAGTAGTATTGAAGAGTATGTCTTTGAAGATATTGAGGATTTTAAAATGTTTTTAAAATGGGTAGAATTTGAAGTAGTAAGAGGATATTATTTAGTAGGATGAAAATAAGGTGGATAGTATGAAAATTGTTCGATATTCAGTAGCAGCATTTGAGCCACAGGAACAGACGCATCATGCCAAACATATTCAGTATCATCTATATGATTTTGATATAGAAAAATTTCCTGAGATTGCGAGATGGCAGATCCAACGTATTCATGACCAAAAGGTTGCTTTCTATAAAGAACACTTGGAAAATTTAAAATGTGGTATTTGGTGTTTTGTAGATGGGTATAAAAGCAATCAATCACTGAATCATCTAAAGAGGAAAGTTCCATGTTGGGAAGCCGAGGTTCCTAATGATATAGAGTGTTATGATTGTAACTGGGAGAAACTGATAACTATTTCCGATCCAGATGTATTATGAGGAGGGTGTTACATTCCTGAGAGGGAAATATGGAAAATCAGAAATATTAGGAGAAGAAGGAAAATAACATAGGAAGGATTTATTTTTATGAATAAACAGGAATTGATTAAACAAGAGTATAAATATATAGCAACATAGAATAATAATACAAGTAAAATAGAACTTTGGGCAAAAAAATGGGCATTTAGACGAAGTTATTTATGTTTATTACATACCTAAAAGTGATGTTGTATTAGAAAAAACTAAAGGTATAATTTCTTATTTGCAATTAGATGTGATGGCATAGATGAGAGATAAAATGAGAGAAGATTTTTTAAAATTAGATGTAGAATATGACAAGAGTTGCAATTGGTCAGATGTAGATAAGTAATAAATTGTTACTTTAAATGGAGGTAAAATTGAAAAAAATAATCAATATTAAAGCAGGAAGAAACATAAAACTTAGTGATTATGGTTTGATTGCTGTTGATATTAATAAGATATGGACGATATATGATGAGGATGAAATGTGGGATTATTGTAAATTTAATCCGGATAATGGTATGAAAGTTGAAAGAGATAATTTAGAATCATTAAAACCTTTTCATCATCATGGTGTATTTTTGGAGCAAAAACTTCATGACTGGAATGTAGATGAAAAAGAAAATTTGTTACATTATGGTTCAAGAATTGTTGAACAAGGAAAAAATGTAAAAGTTCTTGTTGAATATGAACAAATGAAGTGTAAAAATTGTCCGAATTAGTGTGATGGCTATAAATTCAATGAATCTTTCTGTGGGATTACAGGACAAAGTAAAGGAAGTAATTCTTATTGTACTTCATCTGAAAAGAATGTATTTGACCATGGAACTGTATATGATAGGTAGTAAGTTACTGATATATTTAAATTTAAAGTTAAGGGAGATTTGAACATGTATGAAGAATTTACGTTGAGGAACTTTTTAACCGCTTTATCGCATGACATCGAGTGCGAAATCGTCACCAATAAGTATACGCAAATGGCAAAGACGATTCTGAAAGAAGAATATATCGCCTTAGATGACGTGGTAGAGAAATGGGGTTTTGAAGATGGGAAGTTGCTTGTTTGGGTGTAGGAGGATTGAAGATGGCGAAATTTAACAACGAAATCATAACGGACGATGAAAAAGCAAGAGAAAACGCAATGAAAGAATGTGGCATGTATTTGCAGTGCTGTTTGTCAGCAGGAGAACTTGAAGATTTGAAAGAGGATTGGAGAGAGACTGGAGGATATAAAGCTATTCCGTGGTGGAGGTTTGCGTTTGATAACATTAAAGTTTCTTATAAGTAGGAGGGTTTAGGAATGGAGAAGAAATTCAAGCAAGGAGATAGGGTATACCATAAAAAATTAAAGCGATATGGAGTTTTTCTTGGGTATGCCTGGGAATCAGATGAAGAATGCGATGTTGATTTCGATATGGAAGACGGATATAAGGAGCAAAAGCATGTAAGTGTTAGTTGGCTTGATTTAGTCGAAAAATAGAAAGGAACTGCGGAATGAAGAAAATGTATGGTTTAATCACTGAGAGGATGAATGTAAAGAAAACAGAGTTATCCGAAAGACAAGACCAGTTTGATGTGATGTGGCACAACGAGAAAAATTCCGGTTGTTTTGAACGGAATGCAATTAATGACTTGCTTATCATGCAGCAGCTTAAAACGGAGATTGCGGAGTTAGAGCATTGGGAAACGCTTATGAGGGTGCAGATACAGAAAGGGGAATAGGAATGTTTAAAATCGAAGCGGTTGCAACGGTACATTATACTTGTTGGTTGTCTGATGAAGATTTTCAAAAAGTCATAGATTATATCAAAGAAAACCCGGAAGAATTTGAGTTCACGACCAACAAAGATAAGATAGTAAAAGCTGTAGAGAAATTATATGAAGATGACGAAATTTCTCCATATGATTCTTCTGATGAAAGCGATTTTTCTACGGAAGAATTTCGATGGTCAGAATTTGAGGAACGGACAGCGGAGGAAATTTTAGGAGGATGATAAGGATTGATGAAATCATGCGCTACATGCAGATGGACGAGTTGCAGAAATTATGGCAAAGATTTAGACCCATGCATGAACTATATAACTTCTCTCGAAGAAGAACGCAGGATAAAAATAGATCAGTTTGCGTCTAAAGATATGAAGTTTTGTGACAGCGATTATAACATAGGATTAAGAAGAATAAGAAAAGTAGGTTATAACGAGTGCAAAGGAGAAAGGGAAGTTAAATATTATTGTTTGTGCAACAACTTATAGAATTTAGAAACTACTACCACTATTCGGTCGGTAGTTTTTTATTTGGAAAATCATTACAAATTTTTTGAGTACAAAAATTTGTACAGTGTATATGTTATAATTACATAAACTGCTCAAAGTAGATAGAAAACAGAAATCCAGTGTTGTAAGTTACATATCAAAGAAAGGAGGATGCGATATGGTAAATATAGTAAAGAAATATGATATAGTCGAAGCGGATTTAACTGGCACAATAGGTTCAGAACAGGGCGGCATCAGACCTGTTGTAATTGTATAGAACAATATTGGAAATAAGTATAGTCCTACAACAATTATTATGCCATTTTCCACAAAAACATTTAAAAACCCGAAGCAGCCAACGCATACTCTGATCAAAAAAAGCGTTGGAACTGGGTTAAAGATGGATTCTATTTTATTAGGAGAGCAAATGCGTGTAATAAGTAATAAAAGGATTATTAAAAAAATAGGTGCAGTAACCGATGTGAAGGAAAAAAAGGAAATTGCAAGGGTTTATAGAGCTAATTTTGGAGAATGATCGGAGGTTTCAAATATGAAATATGTAAAAATGACTTTAGAAGATGCTATAAAAAGGTGCAATAAACACACAAAGGTGTTAGTAGCTATTCAGGATTTGAAAGAAGATAATATTGATATAGTATTTTCTTTGAAAAGAAGAGAGGAATATAAGAAATTATTTGAAGATGTAAAAATTGCTTCATATCTAAATGATGAGTTTATAAAACAACTGAATCTCTTTACTGAAATGCAAAATATATATGATATAAAACCAAAAGGATTCCAAAAAATAGTATTATTGGAATAAGAGGAAAAACATACAAACATATGTTCTGAAATAGTATTGACAATGAATTATAATTGTTATATAATTATCAACAGAAAAATAAAAGACCTCTCCTCAAACGGTGCGGCAACACCATCGGACAGGCCTTCCATGTATAGAGCAGAAAATGCTCCACTTGTATTTTACACATAAAATTCAATTTGGTCAAGTGGTAAATCTAGGCATTTTCTGCTATACAATCATACAAAAAAATTAAAATAAAAGAATATAGGTTTTTCATTTTGACAACGTATCGGTATATTTGCAAAAACAGGTGTATTGAAAAGTACGTTACTGGTTGTGATTGTTAAGAATGAAATAAAAAATCGAAATATCTTATAGATATTTAATTTTGGTACTCAATTTTAAGGAGGTAGAAAAATATCATGTTTATTTTAACAGATGGGAAAAATTATGTTATGGAAAATCCCATGAAACAAGGTACTTATATTAGTACAACATCATCAATCCAGGCGAAAGAATTTACTTGGAAACAA
Source organism: Lachnospiraceae bacterium (assembly GCA_910576335.1). Classification (GTDB taxonomy): domain Bacteria; phylum Bacillota; class Clostridia; order Lachnospirales; family Lachnospiraceae; genus CAPEBR01. The sequence goes on along the minus strand of CAJTIU010000005.1, from coordinate 123,694 downwards.
GCAAGAGCTTTATTACAAAACAGAAAAAAATCAATGTCTTGGATTAAGAAATTCTATATAGTTGATAAAGATACGGGTGATGTTGAAAAAACATCTATTAATTATAAGGGAAATAAAGATGCATATATAGGAAAAAAGGACGTAAAATTTGATGAATCCATGATTGATAGAATATATCAAGAAACAAACTTTATTATTAATTTAAATGGATGGAGTTTATCAGATATCAAAACATATAAAGAGGAGTTAGTTTCGTGGATGTCAAAATATGACTCAGCCGAGTCGGATATTGGACATGCTTTACAAAAATATAGAGAGGATAATGATGGAAAAAATGCCCAGGCACACAAAATGGCAAAAATAGGATATCTATTTAGTGATATTAGAGAGAAACGTAAACATGTAAAACAATGTATCAATTACATAGAGGTTATGGAAGTGGCTATTCAAAAAGGATATTCGATAGAGAAAATAAAAAATAGGCTTATTGAAGCAAAAAATAAAGAATATAAAGGTAGAACTGAATATTATCAAATAGCATTAGACTTATTAAATTGAGAGGTAAAGATTATGGTTTTGTGTAAAAAATGTTATGTTCCAATGGTTGGAGTTATGTCATTTTCGAAGGAAAGACATGAGAAATTTTGTAGATGTCCAAAATGTAGAGGTGAAACAAGACATCAAAAAATCAATGATAATGATTTGAGTTTTAAAGAAATATTACATAAAACAGCAAATAAAAAATAATACAAAATAGAATTGGATTGGAAACATTATGAAGATAGATAAAGAATTGGAAAAGATTATAAATTCTTATTACGAGAATAATGGCAAAAAACTTCATACGGTTGTAAATCAGATTTTCAATAGAAATTTTGGCGGTACTTTTGGAAAAGATATGCCTGAGTTTTATTCTGTTGTTGGGGAAATATTGATGGAGATATTAAAAAAGGATTCTTATAATTCTAAACAAGGAAATTTTGAAGGATATTTTTACAGAGCTTTAAAAAAAGGAATTATAGATGAATTCAAAAGGCAGCAAAGAGATAAAAGGTGTACAAAAATTTATGAAATAGATGAAAATGGAGAGATAGTTTTAGATAAGAATGGTAAACCTAAACGGATCCCAGTACAAGACATTCGGTTAGATGCACCTATAAAAGATGGAGAAAATACAACTATTGGAGAACAGATCCAATCCGATTTTAATATGGATGATAACATACTAAAGAAAATAAATGCGAACCTTGGAGAGAAAACAGAAAAATATTTAAGTGAGTTGTCAAAAACAGAAAAAGATATTGCAAAGCTTTTAATGGAAGATTATACCAAGAATGACATAAAAAAAATACTTGGATTATCAGATTGTCAATTTCAGAAATATTGGAAATCAATGACCTCTTATGACAAAAAGAGAATACTCTATAAAGAAGATGTGGAGGATGGAGAAATGAATGATACAATTTTGGAGACAATGGATACATCAGAAAAATATAAAGATACAAGCTATAGTATTAGTTCGATAAGTAAAAGATTACATAAAAAGCATCTTAGAGATGACCATATTTTACAGCGTCATTCCGGACAGTGGAGATCTTTTGCAAAGAGTGAGCTAGTTTCCGATATTTTGAGAGGAAAATCCCTTACACAGATAATTATTTCTGAAGAAATAAAAGATGGATTAAAAATGCAATGGTTGATTGATGGAAAACAACGGTGTACAACTCTTGATGATTATTTACATGATGGTTTTTCCATATCAAAAAATGTAAAAAATCCAATTGTGCGTTATCAAGGTAATAAGTTAGATGAAAATGGAAATGAGATTCTTAATGAAGATGGCTTTACAATAATGGAATGGAAAACCTTTGATATTAGGGGAAAGAAATTTTCTAAACTTCCAGAAGAATTGCAGGACATTTTTAGAGATCGTCAGATACCGGTACTTTATAATATGAACTGCACTAAAAAAGATATAGCAGATGACATTGCAAGATTTAACAGAAGCCGTCCTATGAATAAAGCTCAGAATGGATGGTTAGGATTAGATGAAGATTTTGCAGAAACAGTTGATAATATTGCTAAAATGGATTTCTTTAAGAAGGATTTTTGTGGCAGTACATATACAGATGGCAGTTATACATCTGGAGCAATAAGAAGGATAATTATAGAAAGTATTATGGTTTCGGATTTTATAGATGATTTTTGTGATTTTGATAAAATGTGTGAATTTTTATCTGAAGAGGCCAGTGATTCAAATTTTACAGAATTTTATAGTTTGGTTGAAAGGTTGATGGCTATAGCAGATGGAAAAGGTTCAAAACTTTTTAATGCAAAAGATTCATTTCTGTGGTTTGGGTTATTTTCAAGATTTAATAATTTAGGATTAGAAGATAAAAAATTCCTAGAATTTATGTCAACCTTTGAAGAATCTTTACACGCAAAAAAAATTAATGAGATGTCGTTTGATGATATACTTGCCACTTCAAAATCAACAAAAGATAAAAATATAGTTATAAAGAAAATGAATCATTTGGAAAACTTAATGAAGGATTATTTTGGTACCTTGGGTAACAATGATGACATTCAGATAGGTTTAAAGACTCCTGAAAAGTTTATTGCAGAAAATCTTTATTTAGAGTTAGAAGAAGTAAAGGAAGATATGGAGTTGTATAAAGAATCATTAGATGATTTAGTGACCAATACTATAAAAGATGGTTCGAAATTATTGGAAGATCAAAACAAGTTATCTTTACTTACAATGGTTGCCTATTCATATCAGAATGATGTTGATTTAGATGAATGGATGACAGAATATGCACAGAATAATAATACATATTTTGTGGATCAGAAAAAGAATTACTTACATATGTTGAGAGATTTTGAAAAATTTTCTAAAAATAAAACTAGAATAATTGCATAGGAGGTGAACAGTAATATGGATGAGGATCAGACAGATAAGATAATAAAGGAAATTTTAGATGAATGGGACAAAGAAGAACAGAATAATAAAGGAGAGTAGATTATGAATTTTACAGAAATGAGAAACAAATTAATGGAGCACTTTAATGAAATGGTAAAGGATGTAGATCATCTATTTGAAGTAGCAGTAGACAAAGATAAATTGTGGAATCTGTATCTTGATAGTTTTCCAGTAGGAACTAATGAGATTTACAGAGAACGTAGAGAGCATGATTGTAGTTGCTGCCGCCAGTTTATTAAAACAATCGGAAATGCAGTAGCAATCAAAGATAATAAACTGACAACGATTTGGGATTTCAGAACAGATGATAGTACATATCAACCAGTTTTGGATGCTCTGTCTGATTTTATCAAGTCTCATGTCGTATCAGATATTTATGTGAGCAAGTTTAAGAAAATTGGAACTTTACAGAATTATGAAAGTTTAGAAAATGGCAAGATACAAGAATGGCCACATTTTTATATAAAATTGCCTGATAAATTTGTTGATAGAAGTAACAGATCCGAAGGTGATATTAAGGGAAGCTTTAGAGACACAAGGAATGTATTCAAGCGTTCTCTTGATGAGATTACAATGGATGCTATTGACACAATTTTAGAACTTATCAATTCAAATACTCTTTACAAAGGTGAAGAATGGAAAGACGTACTTGGTGAGTTTAAGAAATATAAAAAAGAATATAATACACTAACTTCCAATATTGAAAGAGATAATTATGCATGGGAACAGTCAGTAAAAGTTGGTATTGCTATTGGGCGGATCAGAAACCATAGTATTGGAACATTACTTGTTAATGTAAGTGAAGAAATGGATCTGGATGTGGCAGTTAAGAAGTATGAACAGATTGTAGCACCTGCAAATTATAAACGTCCAAAGGCAATTTATACTAAGAAAATGCTTGAAGACGCAAAGAGGACTATTACAGAACTTGGATATTTAGATTCTTTAGAAAGAAGATTCGCAAACTTGGATGATATTACAGTAAATAATATTTTGTTTTCTAATAGAGATGCTGCTAAGAGGATTAGTGGTACAAATGATATATTTGAAGAAATGGAAAAGGAAGTAGCTGTAAATCCAAGAAAATTTTCTAAAGTGGAGGAAGTAACTGCTACAGATTTCATTAATAATGTCATTCCAACAGCAAAAGAAGTTGAAGTATTCTTAGAAAATAAACATGATAAAAATTTCGTTTCAATGATTGCTCCATGTAATAAAGACGCAAAGACAATGTTTAAATGGAATAATGGATTGAGTTGGGCATACACGGGGAACATTACTGATTCAGATATGAAACAAAATGTGAAAGATGCTGGTGGTAAAGTGAATGGCGTACTTAGATTTTCTATTCAGTGGAACGAGAGTGGTAAGGATGAAAGTGATCTTGACGTACATTGTATTGAGCCAACTGGTACTGAAATTTATTTTGGTCGATGCAGAAAACCAAATGTATCTAGTCTTGGAGGACAACTTGACGTTGATATTATTGATCCTAATTATCAAATGCCAGGGAAACCATCTGTAGAAAATATTACATGGTCAGATAAATCACGAATGAAACCAGGTGTATATAAGTTCTTTGTAAATCAGTATAGAGCAAGAGGATCTAAAGGCTTTAAAGCTGAAATAGAGTTTGACGGAGAAATCCATTCATTTGAATATAATCATCCTGTTCGTGGTAATGTGTATGTGGCAGAAGTAACCATGGATGACAACGGTAACTTCACAATTAAAGAGAACCTTTTAGGTGATTCAGCGATTTCAAGTAGAACTATTTGGGGAGTAAATACAAATCAATTTGTTCCTGTTTCTGTAATTAGTTATAGCCCCAATTATTTTGATGAGCAGGATGGTATTGGTCACAGACATTTATTTTTCTTCTTAAAGGATTGTGTAAACACGGAAGAACCAAACGGATATTACAATGAATTTTTGAAGAATGAACTTGCAAAACACAAGAGAGTTTTTGAAGCTTTTGGTGCAAAGTGTCATGTGGAAGATGCAGAGGATCAGCTTTCTGGAATTGGATTCAGTATGACTAAAAGAGCAGAGCTGATTGTTAAAGTAAAGGGTGCAACAGAAAGAATTATGAAAGTAAAATTTTGATTAGAAAAGGAGAAGAGATTATGGTAGTAGAAAATATTTTTGAATACGCAACTCGTAATAAGGTACGGTTTTCATTTAGAGGAATGATTTCAGTGGAAGATTTATGGGACTTATCACTGATTGATTTGGATTCGATTTATAAGGAACTAAATAAACAGTTGAAAAAGTCTGAAGAGGAAAGTCTTTTAAATATTAAGACTCAGAAAGACGAACTTCTGAATGTACAGATTGAAATTGTAAAACATATTGTATCTGTAAAATTAGAAGAGAAAGAAGCAAGAGAAAGGGCATCGGCTAAGAAAGCACAGAGACAGAAGATTATGTCTATCATGGCAGCAAAGCAGGATGAGGCATTACAGAACAGTTCTATTGATGATTTACAGAAAATGCTGGATGAACTTGATAACTAAATATATTTTAGTTGTAATAGTTTTCATTCACATAACTATTTTTAATATAAGTTAACGAAAATCTATTTGATATTTCTGGTATAGCCACCTCTGCTCATTATCGGCTAGGATAATGACGCAGATGCTTATGAACGAATTCCCATCTATTTAGACGGAATCGCCAGTAAGCACGGACATGCACCATAGGTACATTACTCATATCTTTCCACCTCCTTTGGAGTTATTTAGATACGAGTTTTATAATTAAATATGTTCCGGGTGGCATACCATTAATATATATTGTAACTTGTTTATTAATATTTTGCAATATATAAATTGAAAACTTATAGATGCAAATTGTAAACGCTAATTTTTGGAGGAAATAATAATGAATAATATGCCAGTTTATGACTATGATGATGCTATAAGATACATTTATGAGAGAAGCAGTGTTGGTATTGATGAAGATATTATTGAAGAGGTTTTATCGTTAGAAGAAGATTATATGCGTAGTATTGGAATTCTAAGTGAAGTGGAATGAAATGGAACTTTCAAGTTATAAAAAAAAGAGAAGTATATACCAAATAAAATGAAAAGGAGAGATAAAAATTATGTGCCAATTTAAGAGTGGAATTATTTTTAAGAATAAGGTTGTTTTAGCACCAGATGGGAATGAAAGTCATACAGATTTATTGGAGAGTCTTGAAATAGAAGATAGTACTGTAAATATGGCAAAAATGTTTGTTAGAGTAGAATTAATTCCAAAAGATGGTAATAAAATGACCGATGTAAAAAACTGGAGGTATAACGTTGACCAGGATTTTACTCCGGATTGGTATGATAAAGATCCGGAAAGGTACGAACAGGAATTTAGAGATGCAGTTGAAGAACACATGGAAGAATGGAAAAAACAGTTCAAATTCATTTGTGGGTATTATTGGACAAGTGTAAAAGACGGTAATCTTACATATTACTTTATGAATGACATTCTTAAAAAATCAAGATTTGGTAAGTCAAATAATTATGGAGAATCAGATATTCGTAACGATCTTATCAATAGTAAATTAGCAAAAGATTTAAAGAAAGAATTCGGAGATAAACTTGTTCCGATTTCTCTTGATTTAACATCTATAGACGGATTTAAAGATTATGGAAGTGTTGAAGGAGATATTTTATCAATTCTAAATATTCAGTTACTTATGAAATTTGGAGAGAATATTCCTTTGATTGATAATTGGTATTGGCTTGCGACACCAAATCAGACAAAAAAAAGAGGAGATACCCGCTATGTTCGGTACGTCAACTCCAGTGGTCGTGTGTGCTGCGGCGACTGTGACTGGGATGACATGGGTGTGCGTCCGTTTTTCATCGTCCAATCTTAAGCGAAGCGAAAGATTGGAATCTTTAATCTTTGAATCTTTTGATAGATCACCGTGTAGTCAAGAAACTAGGTGCTGCGTAGCAGTGCCGTGGCTAGAAGGTGAGCGAATGAAAGGAGCGGAGTAACCAGTGAGCGAAGCGAAACTGGATGTTATTGTAAAAGCAATAAATCTTATGGAATACACTATGACAATTACATCAAATCGAAAAAGATATCCAGTTAAGCATTTAACCTTGGTAAAACGCATCCAAAATCGCTGTATGGATATATACGAATATTTGCTTGATGCAAATAGACTGAAATTGGATACTTCAAAATCAGAGCGTCAGGAATTGCAGACAAAAGCAATTTCATGTTGTGATAAATTATCCTGTTATGTAGAACTTTCAATGAAACTAAATTTGATTGGAAGTGATACAGTAGGATATTGGCAGAAACAAATAAACGATGTGAAATATATGAGTATTGCTTGGCGTTCGAAAGATAAAAAAAGATAATTTTAGGTTGTTTATTGTATGACCCACTATGTTCAGTACGTCAACTCCAATGGTAATGTGAACTACAACGACTGTAACTGGAATGACAAAGGTGTGCGTCCGTTCTCAGACAGAAGACGAAATAAAGTAAGAGAAACACTGAAATTAGAGTCCTGTCATGAAAAGAATAAACAACCTTTCTTGATTCGAAAGTATCAGGATAAATACAAAGGAACAAAATATTATGATAGAAGGTAAATCAGATTTTGAAAAAGTAGTAGATTTCGGAAATTTGTATCAAGCATATATAAAATCTAAATCTGGTAAAGGTTTTTCAAAAAGCAGTCAAAAATTTCAAGTAGTAGCTCTTGATGGAATTCATCAAATAAAGAGAAGGTTAGAGACAAAGACATATAGCGTATCAAAATATAATGAATTTACGATATACGAACCAAAAGAAAGGATCATTAAATCTTGTTCATTTGTAGATAAAATTGCGCAGCATAGCTTGTGTGATAATGTTTTGATTCCAAGATTAAGTGGAGAATTTATACAGACAAATTATGCTGGGCAAATTGGTAAGGGCACATTGTATGGCTTGGATTGTTTGAAAGCGCAAATGTATCTTGCCTATCAGAAGTATGGTTATGACTGTTGGATTATAAAAGCTGATATTCGTAAATTTTTTTATAATATTGATCATAATATCTTAAAAGATATTATTGAGTATTTCATAGAAGATAAAGACGTATATTGGCTGTGTAAAAAATTCATTGATAGCACAGAAGGAGTTGGGCTTCCATTAGGTAATCAAATTAGCCAGGTGTATGCCCTTTTGTATTTATCCGGATTAGATCATTTCATAACTGGGGAGCTTGGAGTTAAATATTATGGGCGATATATGGATGATTTTTATTTAATTGTCCAAGATAAAAAATACGCAAAATGGTGGTTATCAGCAATTTATGAGTTTGCTCATTCGTTAGGACTTGAATTAAATAGTAAAACACAAATTATTCCATTTAAAAATGGCATTAAGTTTTGTGGTTTTCATACATATGTAACTTCTAATGGAAAAGTAATTCGTAAGTTGAAGAATGAAAACAAACGAGCTGCTAAGAAGAAATTTAAAAAAATGGTTTGTTTGGTGAAATGTGGTCGGTTAAGTAAAGAGAAATTCTATGAAAGCTATAATGCTTGGAAGAATTATATTTCTCATGGTAACTGTGTAAAGTTGGGGTATGAGATGGATAGGTATGTAGAAAAATTGTTTGAAGATTAAAATTTTTAATGTTAGGAGTTATATTTTGAGATTTGAATATAAAAAAGAATCAAATATTGAAATAGGACAAATTTTATATGGAATTATTGCTGATTCACGAAGAACATATGGTGGAGTATATAAACTTATTGTATATGATATTGATTGGAATAAAGAAGAAGCAATTTTTAAAGTTGAGCAACCATGCGAATTTGTATCATGTGATTTTTACAATATGAATAGATATGTTTTTGAGACTGAAATAGAAGCGAATAATAGTATAAATAGGTTGGATTTTGGCGAAGGTTTGTTTTCATTTTATTGATGCTAAGAAACACGAGTTTTAAATGAGGATTTATGCAAAAATACATAGAAAAATACAGAGGATTTACGATTCAGAGAATAGGAGATAGAATAAATATTTATGACAAAAATGGTTTCTATGTAAAAATGGTGGAAAGTCGTAAAATCTATGCAGCTAAAATCACGATTGACGAGATCATTAACCAGAATAGAAAGTGTTTTTAATGTAGTATACGAATGGAGGTAGTATGAAATATACGATAGAAACAACAGAAAAAGGTTGTGTAGAAATTTTAACTCTTAATAATGGTAATCAATATTCAAAAAGACATACAAAGACAGATTGTGGTTCTATAGAAGAAGATGATGAGTTTTATGAGCAGATGAGAAGAGATGGAATTTGTGGAGAAATTTTAGATAAGGTATATGATTTGTTTGACGGATTTATTGCAAGTGATTTTATGAGTGTTGCGAAGTTAGATGTTTATTAAATTGTGAGGTATTACATGGGAAAATGTATTAGTTGCGGTTTTGCAATTAGCCGGAATAATTCTAGTAGAAACTATAGATTACTTTGCACAAATAATGGATCATATAAAAGAAATGGTGATAGTTGTATTAATTATTGGAATAAAAAATAAATGAAGGAATTCATTGATGTAACAATTCCATTTGTAAACGAAAAATGATAGCGATGACGATAAAGAAAGATACATGGAAAATAAGTGGAGAGGAGTTGTAGTTAAATATGAGTTACGACTATTATGACGAGGACTATGAACCTACACAGGAAGAAATGGAGGAGTGTGACGGTATGGAAAACACGGAAGTAAAGATGGAGAAAGAGAATCTGAAAATTGAGTTCAATACAGAGAATTTTGCTCTGGGAATCATTCGTGCTGTGGCGGCAGATGTAAAGAAGAATATTTACAATGAGATTGTGGCGGAAATCAAGAGCGAAGTGCTTGAAGGTATTAAGGAGAAAATTCAGTATGCGGCAAGTGATATTATTAAAGGAATTGTCCAGGACTTTATGGATAAAGAAAAGGTTCAGATTGGCGGATCGTCCGTATGGGATGACGAGCCTAAAGAGGAAATGACGCTGACACAGTATGCGAAACGCTGCGTGAAATACTGCATTGAGAATAGCAGGTTCCGCATTGTCAAGGGCTTCGAAAAAGATCGGTACAACAGGGGCAGATACAGAGCGGAAACGAAGGAGTACACGTTTGAAGAGTATCTTCTGCAACATCTTGGTATTGATGATGAAGTAAAATGCTATCTGGATAAACAGGTGGATGAAGTTCGCCAGCAGGTGAACCGTGATGTGAAAGCAGCGTTTGATGAAAGTACGAAAGCGATGCTGTCTAATGCGGTGCTGCAGGTTCTTATGGCGAACGATACTTACAAAAAGATTGAGGGAAATATCGCGTGTATAGCGGACAGGCCGCAAGAGTAAACACAAAAAATAGAAGACTGATACTGTAGTTCATTGGGAGCTGAAAGAAATGGAGCGGATTCCATACTGCCGGACGGATTTTTATGGGATTAGGAGATATTTCTTTAGTATTTTTAACGAGAAAATGAAGGAGATAGGTAAATGACTAATGCAGACAGAATTAGAAATATGAGCAACGAAGAACTGGCACTTTTGATAGATGACAGCAGGAAATATTTTTCTTGCGATGAATGTTCTATTGGAAACAAAAGAGGTAGTAAATGCAGTGAAGAAGAAAATTGCGTACAGTATGTAAAACAGTGGCTTGAAAGTGAAACTGACTAACAGATATTTTTACAGTTTGTTTGATAAGGAGGTTAGGAAAGAAGGATGCATGAAGAATTGAATGTTAAAGTAGGGGATAAGGTTCTTTACAGACTCTGGACTTTTTCTGGAACTGTAGAACGGATTAAAACAGTTACGAGAGTTACTCCGACTGGTAGAATACGGATTGATAGTAGCGGTTCTCAATTTGACAAATACGGTCGTGAAATGGGTTGTGATTCGTGGAGAGGTGGAGCACGTTTATCAATCCCGACAGAGGAAGATTATAAGCGCATAGAGGAAAATGCTGTTATTTCAAAGGCATTGTCACTTATGGAAAAACTCAACAAGAAAACATTGCCTTATGATAAGGCAGTAAAGATTGTCGAGATACTATCTTAGTTTGTTTGATAAGGAGTTAAGGAGGATAGGAAAGTGAAAAGATGTAAGGGTTATGTAGGGGTAGCGTGTGTTAATGGATCCTGCCACAAGGCAAATGCGGAAGAATATGCAGAAAGGTGTATGGACGTAATAAGTGATTGTGATGACTGCTTTTATTATAAAGGCTGTGAAGATTGCGCTTTATCTGGCACTGAATATTGTGATAAAAGTAACACTGAATAATTTGGTACAACTCCCCCTCAAATCTCCTGTACAATAGAATTGGGAGATTTAGGGGGATTGTGGAAAGGTAGGAGAATATGATTCATGCGATATGCGATTTTTGCGGGAAAGACACAGACAGGACGGCAACACTGCTGTCAATTACACCGTTTCAGAATTTTGCAAGATACCATACGGATTCAGAACCTTATGGGAGCAGAGATAAAACGAGAAGCTTTGTTATCTGCTATGAGTGCTGTAAAAAGCATAATCTCCCGAACCCATATGAAACATATTCGGGAATTACGGCGCAGAATTTGGAATATGAGAAAACGCTTGATACATACACGGATTCCGATTTGATAGAAGACAAGAAATATGATAAGCGGTTTGGATAATTGTGGGATTGTGGAGGGAAAGGGAAATATGGAGAGATTGACAGAACGCACTGGGGAAGGACAGGCTATTCCCCGGATGGACTTAAAGAATAACGGGCATCAGAGATGTATGGAACGTCTGGCAGAATATGAGGACTTAGAGGAACAAAACAGACTATTAAAACTGCCTTGTGCGGTGGGGGATACGGCTTGGATTGTTTTTGAGGGAGAAATTTTTAAATGTATGGTATCAAAATTTGATATTGCGAGAAATGGTATTTTCCCAATGTTGTGTATAAATGAAACATTGGAAACAATAAGCGTTTCGACGAAAACATTAGAAAAGACTTGGTTCCTCACCAAAGAAGCAGCCGAAGCCGCTTTGAAAGAAATGAGTGAATGACGGGGAAAGGATAGGGGGAAATGGCGGAATTAAAAGATATAAAAGAATTATATGGGGCGCATGTGAGGTTTCCAAAGACAGCCGAAGAAATTGTTTTCAATTATTCTGCTATGAAAATTAAAAAGCACTATGATACCATGCTTGAAATGAAATACCCGTATTTTACAGACCGGAATAATTCGACAAGATATTTTGAAGAGAGTATGCTTGACCGGGAATATAAAATAACTGACGAATTGACAGTGTTTTACTCTGCTGACAAGGGCAAATGCGTTGACTGGCTGACAGAGAAAAGAAATGCGTATTTTGCGGAATATAGAAACGGCTTACAGCGGCTTGAACAGTCAAATATTCGGGAAACAGTTGAGCAGATTTGAGTGGTTTGTGGGAGAATGGGAGAAAAAGAAGAATGAATAATGATTTGATTAGTAGAAGCGCAGTTATAAAAATTATTGAAGATGAAATTAAGCTCAAATCGTCCTATGTGGAGCATAATGCACAGATAGACATAATGTTTAAAGTAAAAGAAATGCCTACCGCCTATGACGTGGATAAGGTTGTGGAGCGGTTGGAAGTAAATTCAATGTTTGCACAGGAAGACGATGAACCATTTGTTATGCTAGATGATGCAGTTGAAATTGTAAAATCCGGCGGCATTGAATGAAAGAGGTGAAAGCATGAGATATAAGTGCATAAAAGAAATGTGTCTTCCAAAGTGTGACGGTGACGGATTTGAAATACCAAATGAATATGGATTCGTACCGGTTGGCAGTATGTGGGAAAGAGATGATAGAGGAAGCATTATCAGCGGTGATGTATACTTAGATTCACTGAATGATGATCCTAATTTTGGATGGATAGAAATTTCATTTGAGAGCTTGGAAGAAAATTTTGTGCTAATTGAATGAAATCTGTGAGTGGACGGGTGATTGAAAATGAAAACAGCTTTACAAATATTTGAAGAAAGAGAGCAGAAACAATGTTGTTTGCAATGCTCAAAGCTGATTGAGAAACAAGGCAGGACACAGAAAATATATTTTTGTGGTCATAACGGTAAAATTATTCTTGAAATGTTTCTTGACTGTGGAAATTTGAGAGATTGCAGTTTTGAGAGAAAAAAGGAATGAAATCAGTAGGCGGTGGTTGAATGGATAAGCTAACTCCAAAGCAGAAAGCAAAGGTGAGGATATGAACACGTCAAATAATCTGTATGTGATATGGGACGAAAGAGAAAAGAAATTTGTATTTGAGTATCGGACAGGAGCCGGAAACAAGAAAAAGGCACTATTCAACAATCCAAAATATGCAAAGAAGGCTATAACTGATTCATGCAGGTTTTATAACACAGACCGAAGCGAAGATGAATTTAAGATTTTGAGCATTGATGGAATTATTCTTGATTGAGGTGATAGAAAGTGGCGCACCATGAACATTAAGCAGGTAACAAACAAACTTCAAAAAGCACTGATACAGCGTGGCCATATCTATAAAATCAACACATACCAGTTCTACAGCGAACAGCAGAACCGCATGATTACCGGCTACCGCATCACGCAGAAACAGCCATACCGTAAGAAAAACGGGGAAATGTCGGTGAAAGATGTGGAACTGCTGAATAGCTGTAGTCAGGTGGAAGTGTTGAAGTGGTTTGTGGAGAGGTGGAAAGAGGTAAATGGGAATGGATAAATTTGAATTTATGAAAGTAGTAGATGATGTATACGGAGAATGCAAGACAGAAGAGGAAATTGCATCAAGAATGAAACAGATGATTGATTGCGTTAATGCCCAAGGGCAATTAGCTATGGGTTATCTGAAAGCAGGAATTTTAGGAAAATAGGATTAAGCAAGAAAGCGGTGGGAATATGGACGGTGATTAAATGAAAGGGTTAAGTGTAAAACAGAAAGCATTTGCTGATGAATATTTGAAGTGCGGAAATGCGGCAGAAGCATATAGAAACGCAGGATATAAGAATTTCAGTTCTGCGTCTGTAGAAGCAAATAAAACCCTAAATAACCCTAAAGTTGCCGCCTATATAGTCGAACGCCAAAAACAAATAGAGGATAGCCGCATAGCGGATGTTGCGGAGGTAATGCAGTTTTTCACCCGTATCATGAGGGGAGAAGAAAAGGACGCTTTTGGGCTTGACATATCTGCATCTGATAGAATGACTGCCGGAAAAGAGATATTGAAACGCAATATTGATAACAAGAAACTTGAAATCGAACTCATGAAGCTGGAAAGCCAGGTCAAGGACAGCCAGCCGGAGGAAGAAGCAGAGGATAATTTCATGGACGCTCTGAACGGAACGGCAACGGAAGTATGGGAGGAAAGCGAGGTAGAGGAAGAATGACGGAGAATGAAGCGATTAAAAAAGTAAAAGAATTTGGATTATATCATGCAATAGGAGATTTGCCCAATTCTATGCTTACCGTAAAAGCGTTTGAAATGGCAATAAAAGCTCTCGAAGAAATTCAACAGTACCGAGCAATCGGCACAGTCGAGGAAGTTAAACGTATGCAAAGATATTCTGCTCTTGCAAAGAAACACAGCACAATCGGACAAGTAATTGATTCTTGTGCAGAGTATGAAGCTATTGGCACAGTCGAGGAACTCCGGGAGGCAAGGGAAAAGCAGAGGGCGAAGAAGCCTGAGTTTGAATTAAATCTTAGTGACTACACGAGCAGATTTGTTTGTAAGTGCGGGAAAAGGGTTATTGTTAAGCATGATTCGGGTGTTATGGATAATCATGATGCACCAAATTATTGTAGTAATTGTGGACAAAGATTTGATTGGAGTGACACTGATTGAGTGACACTGATTGAGTGACACTAACACTCGGATAATCCGCAAAGGCATAGCAAAACGTGCTGCTGCAATGATTGAGAAATATAGAGAAATGATTGATATAGTGAATGATTGTGGGTTGCATGTAAAATAAAAATATAGAAAGAAATGTAGGCAGTAGATGAAAATTTAAGCCTTATTGAAGACTTTGAGATTTATGGGAATTATGTAAAAGAATTGTTGAAAATTAGCAAATGCTGATTGTTAAAAATGTTTTAGTAACCAATTGAAATAACTCTTTCAAAGGAAGTCATGAATCCATGAAAGAATTAGAAATAAATTAAGAAAGGATTAAACAAGTAATTCCGGATAATAGTGTTGCAACACCTTGTAGATAAAGGTATTTGGAGAACAATAATAAAAGAGTTAGTTTAGAGGAACAGAATGGTTTAACAGTATTAAGTTTATGTGATGGTATGTCATGTGGACATATCGCATTAGATAGAGCAGGTTGCAAAGTGAATAAATACTTTGCAGCAGAAATTAAGGATATTGCAATTGAGGTGACGAGATATAATTATCCTTACACAATACACGTTGGTGATGTTAATAATATTACATATAAAGATGGAGTTTTATATACAGAAACAGGTAATTTTAAAACAAATATTGACTTAGTTATATTTGGCAGTCCATGTCAAACATTTTCTATAGCTTGTAAAACTGAGAGAAGAATAGGATTAGATGACAAGAAAAAATCTGGTTTATTTTTACAATGCTATAAGATTTTGAAAGAAGTAAATCCTATATATTTTCTTATGGAAAATGTTGCAAGTATGAGACCGGATGACAGAGATTTTATTACAGAATTGATGGGAGTAGAACCATATTTGATAAATGCAGATAAAATATCTCCTGCTTTAAGAAAGCGTTATTATTGGACAAATTTGAAACCTAATAAGGAACTTAAACATGTAGATGTAGATTTAAATGATATCTTAAATTGTGGCTGGAGTGATAGAAAAAAAGCTCGTTGTCTTGCAGTTATTGATAGCAGACCAAATTCAACTCCTGTAAAAATGTTTCATAGATATTATTCAACCGGTTTTACAACTTTAATTTTCAAAAATCAAAAGCATTATCAGGATTGTGTTAAAGAATATGAAAAACTATCCGGTGGAAAAAGAAAGATCACAGCATCAAAATTAGATGGTTATATGGGACATGTATTTGATGGAGTGCGTTATATGAGACAAGAAGAATTAGAAAAGTGTCAGTGCGTTCCAGTTGGTTATACGAAGTGTTTAACTAGGAATGAAGCGGCAAATGTTTTAGGAGATGGTTGGAATGTTGATGTGATTGCATGGTTTTTTAGTGCACTAAACATTATGTAGAGACAATAGAACCAACGTTTCAAATGAGACTAATAAAATGTAAATCAAATTATGGAGGAAATAAAAAATGATTTTAAATGTTAAAGATATTGAAGATATAATAATACCTTGGTATATGGTGCAGGAATATATTTATGAGATTGAGAAAATTGAGAAAAGGAGAAGAGAAATGAATATTGTGGATGTAAGTATTATTGTTCCAAATAAAGTTGTGGAAGTGACTTTTGCAGATGGAACAAAAGAAAAATCAGTATGTAGGGAGCCAGATGTATTCAGCTTAGAGACAGGAATTTCTGTTTGTATTTCTAAGAAGATTATGGGTGGATCTTCTGCTTATAATAATATGGTTAAAAGCGGTGTAAAAGTTTATAAGGAAAAGTTGAAGAGAGAAGCCGCAGTAAAAGCTGAACAAGATCTCATTGAGAAGAAACGCGCTAAAAGACTTGCTTGTAAGGAACGCAGATTGACCAAAAGAGCTGAGGAAGAAAGAATAAGAAGAGAGAAAGAACGTGAAGAGCAAATTGAAATTCAGAAAGAAGCTTATCTAAGAGCAATGGATGTTTTAAGGAGTGAGAATAGAGGTGCGTAACAAGCGCACCTTGTAATCTATTGTATATAGAGGTGAAATGATGGAAAAGGAATCATATTACGAGGAATTTCTAAATAAACGTGTAAAAATTGTTATGGCAACAAGAAAACGAAAATACTTTAAATTATTAAATATGGTTGGTACAGTATCGAGGATATCATCTTCGAATATCGGTGTTTTGATTGACGGAATTATTAATCAGGCAAGTAGTTACGGTGTGTTTTGGTTTAAAACATATGAATTAGAAATTATAGGAGAGGAAAGTATGACAGGATTTAATAAGATAGCAATAGTAAATTTGTTGGATGATTATAATAAAAAAGATTATGGTTTTGCGTTATATGAGACGGAATTCAGAGTATTAAGTAAGGGCGATCTTGTTGTAGTAAATGCCGGAGGGAAAAACAAGCGTGTTTTAGGAACTGTAAAAGAAATAATGAATTTGGAAGAGTACGGTAAGGGTGTAAACGCCCAGGTAGTAGCCGTTGCAAATATGGATGCTTATAATGCAAGAATTGAAGAAGAGAACAAAGCCAGGGAAATTGCTAAGAAGAAAGCTTCTATTGAAAAAGAATTAGAAGAAGAAATTAACAAGAGGAAGACGATTGAATTCTACGAGGAAATGGCAAATAAATATTCTGACAATCCAAGATTAGCTGAATTAGTAGCAGAACTGAAAGGGTTGGGTGTGTAAAATGAAGGATATCAATATCATTATTAAAGACGTTTTTGGAAGAGAAATCAAAACAAGTACAGAACAGATTGAGGAAGATGTGCTACGGATGAGAATGGGGTTGGATCCACAAAAACAGGATGGTGAATAATGAAAGAGTTGAGAGTAATTATTGCAGGTAGTAGAAACTTTGATGATTATAAGTTATTAAGAAGAGAGGTTTGCACAATTTTGATTAAGCATAACAAGTCGAAAGAATTAATAAAAATTATCTCTGGTAAAGCTAGAGGTGCAGACATTCTTGGAGAAAGATTTGCTGAAGAATTTAATTTAGAAGTAGGAGAGTTTCCTGCGGCCTGGGACAAGTTAGGAAAGAGGGCTGGTTATGTAAGAAATGCCGAAATGGCAAAATATGCTGTAGCTGATGATAACTTTGGTGTTCTTATTGCTTTTTGGGATGGTAAAAGTAAGGGGACAAAACACATGATTGATTTAGCGAAAAGATATGGTTTAGAGGTACATATTGTGAGGTTTTAAAATGCAGAAGGTAGATAATAAAACTCTTCAATTATTTTTAGATAGGTTTATTGAAGAGTTAAAAGAAGAAAATGATAGAAGAAAACCCGAGAAAGAAATAAATATTCCATTTGTAATCTCATCTTTATATCAAAGTTTTGAAGAACATACAGATATGTTTAAAGAATTTATTCAAGATTTGTGTTTATATACTGATTATACTATTGATATTTTGAATAGTCAGTATGAATATAATGGATTGATTGATGCAGAAATTAAGCTTTTTAGGAATTTAAATAAATATAATAAAAATGGTATTACTCCTCCTAATCATAATTACAAATTTTGTTTTACATACGACGAAAGATATTTTGGATTCTGTGACTGTACACCAGATATGCCAGACTATAGAGAAGATAAGCAATGTTGTGGTCATGGATGTGATGCTGTATTTTGCGATTTTTCAATATATAAAGTTTCTCGTATTGTCTCTGGATCCTGGAAAGGTGACGAACATGATTATTGGGAGTTTGAAGATGAATTTTATATGAGTGAAAAAGATCTTGCTGAGAAGAAAGAAAAGGAAGAAAGAAAAATAATGATTAAAGAATTAAGGAATAGGATTGAAGAAGATCAGAAACGATTGGCTGAATTGGAGAGTATGTAAATGCAAAAAAAAGATTTAAAAACTGGAATGATTGTCATGACAAATGGCGGATTTTTCTATTTAGTGTTACGTGATACAGGTATGGACATTTCTGAATATAAAGATAAAGATGTTCTTCTTAGTATCAGTGCAAGTGGTAATATTGGTTTCAGTTGGATGGGGTTATCGGATTATAATAATGAATTGGAGTGCGAAGATAAAGATTTTAATATTGCAGAAGTGTTTATAGCAGATCGTGCTATTAATATTGGAAGAATAAAATACTATAAAAGTGTGTGGAAGAGAAAGTTAACTAGATAGAACTTGCATTTCATTTTGAGGGTAAAACTGATGTACATAGAGAATATTGTTATAGGGAATCCAATTGTAAATTTTGCATCAATGTTTGGGAAAGATGAAAGTGATTGGAACAGTATAGAAAAAGAGAAAACTTATTTTACAGAGGAAAGATTTCTTCCAAGAATTTTGGTCAGTATTGGTATTTATCCTTCTGTTAATGAGATCAGAAGAAACAAACCTGAGTTGATGGTTACTTTGGATAAATTGGATTTTGTGGATTGTTTAAAGGTAAGCAAGAAACGAAAAGTATGGATTTTGGTAGGAGAGTGAAAGGTGAAGAATTTTGGTATAGCGAGAGGAAGTTATTTAGATGAAAGGTGTTATCCATTTCCTACAATAGAGTATGAAAATATTGGTGATGGTAGAAATTATTTGTGTTTGGTATTTTGGAAGTGGTATGTTGGATTTTATTGGGAAACATAAAAAATTGATATTACAAATGGTTTGGTAAAATTTTAATTAGAAAGGAGATATTGATTATGAGCAAAAGAAAACTATTTAGAGGCGATAAGGGATTAAAATTCAAATATTCAGTTGAAGGTGTTAATAAAATATTGACCGATAGATATCAAACAATAGAGTCATTTTTAGACACTGAGTTTCCTAAAAATAATAATCTAATGTCTCCTACAATTAATACTCAAATTTATGATATTACTTGGAATTCACATTTCGTAACAATTAATGATAGAGTTAAAACTGTGTCTGATTTAAAGGAAGTATTATCTGGTGAATATTACTGTACTAATTCAGATATAAGACTTACAAAAACAGATATTATGCGAAAATCAACTCATTCAATAGAAGATGTAAGAGAAACGGTAAAAGATGTTTTATTTGAAAAAATTAAAAAAGATTCAAGAGTAGAATTAGATGGTGACATCATAAAGGGAAATAGTCAAAGATATCAGTTATTCTTTACGAAAGGTACAAAATGTGCCTGTTGTGGAATTGAAGGGAAGTATTTTGCAAAAGAGAAGAGAATAAAAGATAAATCATATCATTTGAATTTGTATGGTATTGATGATAATGGACAAGAAGTTTTAATTACAAAAGATCACATAATTCCAAAATCAAAAGGTGGAAAAGATGAGTTAGAAAACTATCAAACAATGTGTATCAGATGTAATGAAAGAAAAGGTAACAAAACAGAATAATAAAAAAGAAAGGATAAAATCAAAAGTTCCTATAGGTGAAAAGTGCGCACAGCTTATGACGGTAAGCGAATTTGGAACAGAAGAAGTATATGGATATTGAGCGTCTGAAAGACAAATATGTTGATGGATTTCAGAAAGGTGACTACATAGTAGTTCAAGAAAAGATTGATGGTGCTAATTTTTCAATCAGATATGATGAGGAAATTGATACTATCAGAGCATTCAGCAGAAAGAAGCTCCTTGATTTAGGCAATAACTTGCGTGGAGCATGGGAATGGTCACAGAAGTTAAATAAAGAATTGGTAAAAGAAATATTAGGTACAAATTTAATTTTGTTTGGTGAGTGGTTAGTATCGCACACAATTGTCTATCCTGATAACAGATATCAAAATGCATATTTTTATGATGTGTGGGATGCTGAGTCAGAAAGATATTTAGAACAGGATAAAGTAGAAGATATTGTTAATCAGCTTAATTTGATTTATGTACCGGTATTTTATAAAGGTGAATTTGAATCATGGGAGCATTTAAAGCAGTTTGTTGGAAGGACAGATTTAGGAGGAGAAAACGGTGAAGGTATTGTTGTAAAGAATATGACAAGACTTAATGATCCAAATACAAGGCTTCCATTTTACACAAAGATTGTTGCTGATAAATTTGCTGAAAAGAAGTCTGTAAAAAAATTTGATGAAGGAAAATTTGAAAAGCGGGCAAAGTTACAGGCAATTGTTGAATCTGTTGTCACAGAAGGAAGGGTTACAAAGTTAGTACATAAAATGGTTGATGAAGGTATTATTCCTGAAAACTGGGATGAACATGATATGGGAACCATTGCGAAAAATATCGGCAAAGAAGTCTATTATGATTGTATAAAAGAGGAACCTGAGACGGTAGAGCAGGTGGGTGAATTATTTGGCAAATTTGCAAACGGTACAGCTATGAGAATTGTGAGGTCTATACTTGCTGCATAGACAATAGAATCGAGATTTTAAGTGCGAAAGGAGGTGATATTTATAAAAGTAATTATGTTAGAAGATATTGATGGAAAAGAATTTTGGTTCAATAAGGGAGAAAAATATAAGGCATTAGATGGTGATAAAACTGATGTAGAAGAATTAAGAGGTAAGATTTTAGTGAGACAACCTAATAGTCCGAAGAAGAAAGATTGGTGGTGTACTTTTGAAAAATTTTACATTGGCAAGAAAATAGCGATTATTTGATATGAGGTTAATGTGTTGTTGATTTAGTAACATTAGCAAAAAAAGAAAAAGAGAAGTATAGAGAAAATAGGAGATAAATATGTTTGTAGATTTTGAAGATATTTCGTTTTGGGCATCTAATATTCCGAAAGAGCTTGAAGAAAATATTAGTAAAACAAATGAAGAAATTGATAAGTCTTTTGATACAGAAGATCAGAAGAAAGCATATCATTTAGGAGTGGACAACACTATATTATTTTTGAAGCAGTTATTAGACATTGGAACAAATAGAAATAATATTACCTTTTATTGTCCGAATGTAGATGTTACAGAAGAAATGAATGCAGATGAAGTTATAGAATTGGTGTCTAAGTTACCGGAATAGATGTGGATGTTAAATAAATAAAAGAGAAAAGGTGAAAAGAAATCATCATGAATGCCAAACCATGAAAAAATCTAATAAAATAAGCATCGAAAAAATAAATGGGAAATGGCTATGGATATTTTGGGATGATAAAACGGAAAATCAATGTCATGGTATAAGATATTGCCCATATTGTGGGAAATATCTTGATGAATAAAAATAACTCCGATAGGGGAGTTTTCCCTGTCGGAAACCGCAAAAGGGAGGATATGGAGGGATTTTATGGCATTTGTAAAAGTAACATGTCAAATCGAGGATTATTCAGAACCGAGAAAAGAAAGTCTGAAAGTACATAGTCACTGGAATATAAATCGGTTTGTCGAATTGGAAATTGATGGAAAGAGATATACGGTCAATGGAAACGAATTGAAAACGGCTGTTGACAACTGTATGAATACTGGATTTTAGCCTTTAACTTGGTACAACTACCCCGCCAAACTGCGGTACAATATAAGCATAAAAGGCATTAGGAAATGGGCGCGACATAAGGTAAGACCGATATGTAGGCACTGAATATAATCAAAGACAGGAACAAATGTGAAGCGTTTTCTGCGGTACTAATGCTTTTTATAAATGGAAATCGGGAGGGATAAGGAAAATGAATATTGAAGAAAATAAAAATAAAACATTGGGATTTCTTGACGATTTGGAAAAAGAAACGGCTACGCTTCTTGAAAGAATATTTAAGGCAAGAAAAGAAATCCAGAAAGTAAATTCAGAAAAAGACGTTGATATGTTTATTGAAAATAATGATTTGGAAAAGGATTTCAAACATATCACTTTACACTTATAGGAGTAAAGCCATGACAGAAAAGTTCATACTCTGCCCCATCTGCGGAGAAAAAACCCGAACGAAAATCAGACCGGATACGGAGAAAAACCTCATTTTGTTCTGCCAGAAGTGCAAGAGGGAAAGCGTGGTAGATATTAAGGATATGGAGGTAGTAAAAAATAATGTATGAGTATTACTTTACCATAATGCACAATATATCCGATTTTGAAAGGTCATATACGGGAGTGGTTTATAGGCTGAATTACAAGTTAGATTCTGCTGAAAGCATGACGAAGTTTATGAAAGGATTGAAAGATGAAGGATATAAAAATGCATTAATTTTATTCTTTAAACAGCTAAATGAATGATATTTAGTGCTAGTAAATTTAAAAATAAGGAGTCAGAAGATAATGATTGAGATAAAAAAAGAACCCAAACGGAGACACAAGGACAGCCCCGAAATGAATTACCTTTGAACAATTCCAGGAAGCTAACGATATGCACATTGATGATGTGAAAGCGGTCATGTATGAACTATCAAAGATGGTCGATAACGACGGAGAAAATCATGATTGCACGAAGAAGTCTCAGGAAAGAATGTTCTATCGTGATTTCGTGGACACACAGGAGAATGGGGCAGATTTTGTAAATGGCGAATGGTATCAGATCCACGTTAAAGCGGAACGTCACCACTTGCTTTCTAACTGTCCTACTGATGTGAATTTGATTGATATAATTGAAATGATTGCAGATTGTACTTGTGCAGGATTGGCGAGAAGTGGACAAGTTAGAGGTTTGGAGATTGATATGGATATTCTTAATCGAGCAGTAGGAAATACTGTAGAACTGATTAAGAGTATGGTTACAATTAAGGAGAAATGATAAAATGACACGTCTGGAGATGAAATGTTTTGAAAAATTAGATCTATATAAGAATAAAACTAGAAATCCTAAAGAATGGTTTAAGAGAGATAAATGGTATACTGTGCTATTGATTATTCTTTTGATAAGGGGTTTTCTATTTTGGATTCTTGCATGTGTTTTAATGGTGATTCTTTACATACCACATGAAATTTATGAGAAATTAGATAAGTGGGTATAATATAAAATTTTGAGGTCAATGTGTCAGACCTTATTAAATTTGACACTTTATTATTATAGATGTTTTAGAATAAATATTACAAGGAGGTGAGAAGTATGGGAATTGCATTAATATGGATTTTGGGGTTCTTTGGTTTTTTGTTTATAGCCTCAATAATAGTATCATTTGCAATATGGATCATTCATAAAATCTCGAATGCCATGATTTGTGAAGATATAGAATTAAAAAGAGAATTAGATTCAGAAGAAAAATTATAGTAGAGGAGAATGAAAAATGAAGAAAACAATAGTAACAATTGTCATTATTTTAGCAGCTATCGGTGCAACATTTACAGTTGCGTCTTGTAAATTAATCGGAACTGGCAAGGTCGGTGTCCAGTACAGTTACAAGGGCGGTGTAAAAGATGAAACACTTAATCCTGGTCTGAATTTCATCAATCCTTTCCTTAAGGTAAAGGAATTTACGGTTGGCAATGAGCAGCTGATTCTGACGAAGGATAAGCGGGAGGGATCCAAGGAAAATGAGTCCTTTAAAGTTGCAACTGCGGATGACGCAAGTATTTCCGTCAGCTTTCAGATGTCATATCGGTACAATCCGGAAAAAGTAGTAAATACATACAAGAAATTCAAAGGTATGGATGGTGAGGATATCGTTGAACAGCGCGTTCGGACAGTTTTGAAATCAAAGATATCAGAGATCACTACGGATTATAGTATGATGGACATTTATTCCGGAAATCGCTCCGAAATCAATAATAAGATTACAAATTATCTGAATAAGGAGTTTGGTAGCGCCTATGGTATTGAAGTACTAGATGCTTCCATCATTGATGTTCATCCAGATAAAAAGCTGAAAGAAGCCATTGATAATCGCGTAAATGCACTACAACAGAAGCAACAGGCCGAAGCAGAACAGGAGAAGATCAAAGTAGAAGCAGAGACAAAGCTGATTGAGGCTGAAAATGAAGCGTCTGTAAATATTGCGAAAGCAAAAGGTGAAGCAGAGGCCAATAAAATTAAGAGCGCATCTATCACTGACGAGTTGATTAGAATGAAAGAGGCCGAAGCACGCAAAAAGCATGGTTGGGTTACAGTACGGGGAGCCGATACAGTTGTAACAAAAGATGAATAATTATTGTATATTTTTGTGTGGTGTAACAGCCACACAAAACAATTAAAATTTATGATTGGAGAAAATATGAGTAAGGTAAATGTTGAAACAATAGTTACAATTTATTTAGAAGAAAACGAGAAAGAGACTCTAGTAAAAGCATATGATATTTAAAAAAAATTAAGACATAAACTGTTTCTTGAAGATGATGATTCAGAAGTTTATTGGTGTATAGATGGAGCAATGTCTACAGTAGGAGATACGTTAAGTTTTGCTGGCGTAAAAGTAAAGGGTTATTAGTAGGAGAATAGATATGGTAGGAAGAACAAGATTGTATCCTAATGATAAAAAATTTAAAGCTTGTGAGAAAGAAATTATAAATATATTAAAAAAATATAGTTTTTCCATCTCACAAGCTAGAGGCTTATTTTGTGAAATTATAAACGCATTAGAAGACAAAACATTAAAATAGCTTTTGAATTTTAGGCGATTTGTCTAAAGCATTATTAATTTTTTTTACAAACATCAGAAAATTCATTAATTGCATTTTCAACGGATGTCTGTGTACCTGAAAATACTTGATGTTGTTTACAGTATTCTAATACAAGTTCATAGGTTATTCTTTTTTAAAATCTAGAGTCATGGTTTTATCTCCTTGTTTTTTTAGATTAGTATAACATATGAACAATAATTATGTATACAAAAAATAAAAAGAAAGGGCAAAGGTGCTGCAGCCGTAAGATAATTATGCCTTTTTGGAAAGATATTGATAAATATATATAAAATATTAAATGAAAGTGAGGTGTCTAGCAATACGGATTTTCATGATAGTTTATTAATATGTGGAGACTGTCTGAGTGTAATGGATTATATTCCAGACAAGTCAATAGATTGTATTATCACGGATCTTCCGTATGGTTAGTACTACACAATGTAAGTGGGATACGATAATTCCTTTTGAACCACTATGGACACATTACAACAGGATTATTAAAGATAATGGAGCGATTTTATTGTTTAGTAGCCAACCATTTACTTCATCTCTTATAATGAGCAATCCAAAGATGTTTAAATATGAATGGATATGGCACAAAACACATCCAAAGGGACATCTTAACGCTAAGAGAATGCCGATGAGAGCGCATGAAAATATAGAAGTATTTTATAAGAAACCACCTACATATAATCCGCAAATGACTCATGGCCATAAAAGAAAAGTAGCAAAAACAAATTATATAAGAGAATCAAATGGTGATAGTTGCTATGGCAGAGAAGTAAGGAATACTTCCTATGATAGTACAGATAGATATCCTCTTGATGTTCAAATTTTCAGTAATGCAGATCAATCTAATAAAATTAATAATACTCAAAAACCCGTAGATATATATAGATATTTTATGAGGACATATACGAACGAAGATGAGGTTGTTCTTGACTCCACAGCCGGTAGTATGACGTGTGCAATTGCTGGGATTGATGAAAATAGAAAAGTTATCTGTATTGAGAAAGATAAAAAGATGTTTGAACTAGGGAAGAACAGAGTTATGGAATATTTGAGAGAGAAAAATATGTAAGGCAAGGAAAAGCCAATTTCAAAGAGAAACCTCTTTATGATTTTACATACATTTGGATGGGCAATTGTCACTGAAATTGATGAAGGCAAAATTATTGATGTTTACCCAGCTAGAGTAAAATTCAGAGGTTTTGGAGAAGAGAATAATACAGAAGGTTATGTCAAAGTTAGCCAATTCCTAAAAGATAATGTGAATGAATTATTGACTGAGGCAGAGGATTAAAACATATTCGGGAGATAGTTGCCTTACCAATTCTAACGATTCCCTAAAAACGGCAGGAATGGCGTTTACGACAGGCGGTAGTGCAGATCCTTCCTTGTACGATAACAAGGGCAAACTACACTAAAAAAAGAATGGTGGTGGTAATAGTGAAATGTAGAAATTGTCCATATGGTGAGGAAGATTTTAAGAGAAGGATGTGCTGCTATGAAAAAATAGCACAAGAAAGAGGAATACCGAATGACATATATCATAATCTAAAGCCGGAAGATGCAGCGGATGAATTTGAACAGTTTTTATGGTGTGATAAAGTTGGTGGTAAGGTATTTTGGGCTTATAAATGCGAAGATGCTTATGAACAACCTGTAATTTGTAGAAATCATTCTAAACAGAAAAGAAAAAATAAGAGAGAGCGTGATCAGAAATATAAAAATCATCTTAAATTTCTTACAGAGAGTATCAATAAATATCCATCACCAGCCATTTGTGTAGATGAGATATGGTTAGAAGATCAAGGGTATATAGAAAATCCAAAACCTTATTACAAGAGATGTTACCGAGACAACCATAAAAGTGGAAGATTTAAATATTATAAAAAACATTCCAATCGGTGTGTTAGGAGATATAAGGGAGAAATTCATAGTAAAGGGAATCAATATCGAAAAATATTTGATTATTCATGGAGTGTAGATTGATGAGGGTGAATTAAATGACAACATTAGAAATGATGGATGAAACACAGAAAACAAATAAAACTTATATATGTGGAAAAGACAAAATAGCCGATACTGGATATTCTATTTTAAATATTAAGTATTCTTCAATGTTAGGCTATCATGATGTCAAAGCTAGAAAATGGAGAGGGCAATCATTTTATTACATTAATGATCTTTTTGGTATAAATAATTGGAGACCATTGGATAATCAAAAGTGAAATAAAGTTAAAAAGGGATAGATTATAGAATTAAGAGGTACTATCACATTATATGATGATACGATGAATAATTTAAAAGAACAAGTTAGAGAAAAGATAATTGAAGATATTTGAATAATGAGAATCTATTAGTTATTAGTTCAATATTTAAGATTTGAGGGATTAAAATGAAATTGATTGTACATGTACCGCTTTCATGTGATATGAAATATCTTTATGATTATGATGAAGATTCTTTGCCAAATATAGGTGAAATTTTGGAGAAAAATATGTTGTTAGAGAGAAGCAAATAAAAAAATAACATATGTGAACTGACGCTTAGTAGAAAGTTTTTATAAGGAGATAAATAAATTGAAATTTGATAATTATAAAGAAATTATAACCGATCAATATGGTTTTAAATTTTTGAAAACGGGATAATGATTGGGACAGAAGAAAAACCTTGTCTAACATGTGGTTGTCCTACAAAATACATAGATCTATGTAGTGAAAGTTATTTTTGTAGTGATGAGTGTGTAATGGAATTTGACAAATATGTAGTAGCTGTAACTGAAAAAGAGAAAATAGATTTTGAAGAAAAAGTAAATGAGATTTCTATTATATATCAAGTTACTGATGAACACGCCGGTTGTTATTTATCTAATTTTGAAGATGATTATATTTGTCATAAATGTATTGGAGGCTGTAAAACCATTAAGAAGTGTAAAGAAATTTTTTATAAGGAGAAAAATAGAAAGGTATGATATACACAAGCTATTTCGCAAAATTAAAGGAATTAGAAAAATACGATATTATACCAATTGCAATATGTGCTAAAGCACCAGATTGGTATAAAGGGTTACAGTATAAGAAGTTAGCTCCGAAATATGGTTTCTTTATGGAATGGAAAAAGAATCATGATAATGACTATTATATAGAACATTTTCAGGCTGAGGTTCTGGATAAACTGAAGGTTGCAAATACAGTACAAGAATTATTATATAGGATTCCAAATTGGTATGAAGTTGAAAATTTTGCTCTTATTTGTTATGAAAAACCATCAGATTTTTGTCACAGACATTTGGTAGCTGAATGGTTAAATCAGAATGGATATAGATGTAAGGAATGGAGAAAACCATAATGAGACAAGAACAATTAGTAAAAACTTTGAAACAATTAGGTAAAGAGTCTACATGGTGTAGAACTTGTGTAAAAAGAGATAAGTGTGATATCAAAGAAACTGTTGCTATGGAACAGAAATTGGTGGTTCCGTATCCTGTCAAATATGTAGATGTAAAAATAAAATGTAGAAATTATATCAAAGACAGTAAATTACCGGACAACCTAGATGTTTTTTCATCGTTATTTTCGGTGTAGGGATGGAGGAAATAAATGACAAATCAAACACAGGATTATATTGTATTAAAACCGATAGCAGAAAGATTTAAAGAAGTGGCTGCCACAATTTCAGATGATGAAATTAAATCGCTTATAAAAGAAGAACTTAAAGAGCAAATCCGGACGCAGGTTGATTTTGGTTCTACTATAGCACAGTGGGTAGAAGAGATGTTAGACTGTGATGATTCATGGTTTGAATTAGTTACTAATTGTATGAAAGAAAGTATCAAAAATAAGTTTAAATAGAACAACTCTTTCATTGGCAAATTGGAGGTGATTACATAAAGGCAGAGATTAAAATTATAATATTAACATATAAGATTGCATTAAGTGAAATATATAATCAGTATCCAAAAGAAGATTGGATAAAAATTTTAATTGAGTATTTTGATTATGCAATAGATGAGACTAAAAACTTTCCTACTGAAGGATCCGTCTATAACGATTTGCTGAATACAATATGTCTTTTATATGAGTGTTTTGTAAATAAAAAGGATTGGGCTTATTTTGTACTTCATAAAAAATATGAAACAGTCCAACCGCCAGATGAAATTGGGAAAGCATTAAAAATAGTTTCTGAAAGAGTTAGTAATTATAATGCAGAAGAGAAGTCTGTTGGATGCGGAGAAAATTATAATAATATTATTAATATTTTGAATAAACAAAATATAGACTGGAATGGTATTCTAAGAGATTCTGAAGTTTATCAAAATAAAAGTAAAGAGATTTCCGCATTACAAAAGAAAATAAAATATTGTAAGAATTATATGGAGAAAAAGAAATTAGAACAGGAGTTAAATGTTCTATATAAAAATAGAAGGAGAAAAAGATAGTATGAGAATTAGAAAATTAAATACAATTCAGAAAGTAGAAAATCTAAACATGGTAAAAGCGATTGATGAAAAAGGAAATGGGAACGCTAATCATCTTTATAAGATTGAAGCAGTTGTTCCTAATGAGGAAAATATCCCGTTTACACTTATTCAGTTTCAGAACGGTGCAAGAAAAGATCCGGAAGCAATCACAGGGGTTATTGACACAGATTTGTTAGAAATTGTTCGAGATCGTTTAAAAGGATTTCAGAGTAGCGATTTTGCAACTGAGGATAATGCAGAGGCCCTAAAGCACATTGAAATTGCTCTTATGTATTTAAATAAACGTGTAATGGATCGGTATGAGAGAAATGTGTTAGGAACTTATGAAAAGTAGAGGTGTTTTTTTTGAAAATCAAGGATAAAATAAAAAAGTGGTTATTTTCAGATGAGATAAGAAGAATAGAGGATTTAGAGGATATTCATAAAAAATTTGATAAGTGGTTTAGTGCTGCAGATAGAATGTATATTCTTTCTGCTGAAGCAAAAAAGAGTTGTGAAGACTCACAAAGAGAGCTTAAAGAATGTAGAAAATTACTTAATCAAATTTGTGATACAGGTGTAGATGTAGGTAGAGATGAAAAACATAGTTGGGCAGTAGTTTGTGTTGCTGGTAGATCAGAATATGTAAAGTTTATTCCGCTTAACCGTAGAGATGCACAACAGGTTATAGATTTCTTAAAGCAATTTCAACATTCAAATAATGTGGTTGATAGTCCAATAGCTTTTACATATATGTTAGGGAGAGAAATGTTTGTGTAGTAACGGTTTTTAAATTTGCTTTTATTGTTCAATTTTTACAATATTATAGTATTGATCAATCCATTTATATGTCCATCTGCAATTAAGCATAAAATAATTCCTATTACAAGATATAATATGCATGAAAGAACATTCATGATTTTAGACCTTCCCCACATAAATTTTCTTGTTAGTATTGCCACAAAAAGGGTTATAATAAAGAAAAAGAAGACTAACCATGTAGTTGTGACTGACTTGTAATTTGTAAGAAGAATTGTGATTCCACTAATGCATAGGTTTATACCAATACTTAAAAAATCTTTTAGATTTAAGCGCTCATTGTCTGGTGTAGAGATAATTATTACAAAAAATGTGAGAATTATACTTGCTATCGGAACTATCCATATTATATGTGCAGCAATAAATTTTCCTAGATTAAACATAATTTATACCTCCGTGTATTTATACCCTATAATATAATTTTTGCAATAAAATAAGAAATAAAGATCAGTTAACACCAGAGTTTCAAAGGCAGATACCATAATTATGATTTATAATATCTGCTAGAAAAAGTTTGTTTATATTAGCTGTTTAAGGTATCTATTTTTTCCTCAATAGTATGAAGTAGTTTGCGAAAATCAATTATGATTGGAATTTCATAAGGATACAATTCGTCCTCATTTAATGGTAATTTTATTTTTAAAAGCATATCATGGATGTCTGCGAGTTCTTGCAATTGTAAATTATTTCGATCAATATAGCAAGACACCTTATTTGTTAAATCAGTGAGACCAGCAATATTACCATAACGAAGTATATCAATTTGATCGACATATTCATCTGATTTTGGTAGAGAATTGTTCCAACTAATTATTTGTTTTTGACTTTCTAATTCAGCGTTAATTTTTGCTAATATTTGAGAAGTATCAGCATCCTTTTCTTTTAGACTTTTTTCAATTTCTAAACGTATATCATTTTTGGATTTTTTTGTTACTTCTGTAACTTATGTAGAGAAATAATAACGAGAATATCCTTTATTGCAGTTAAATATGCGTCCATATGTGTTCCTTCCTTAATTCTTAATTGGATTCTTAGTGTTTATAGAATTATATCACAAAAATGTATGGAAATCTATATGAAATAAAAATTGATTAAAATGTAGAAAAAGAAGATGTGAGAAAAAGAAAGCAATAAAATTTTTGAATTGAGATGAAGAATAGAGGTGACAAATTATAAATAATTACATTCCAATAAATTTTACATATTATGATCCACGAAACAGTTTATTTAAAGCTGGCAGAAGTGATAGAGAAAGAGTAACAGTTTATACTTGCAATAATTCAGAAAATTGTGATGCTTGTAAGAGAAATAAGTGTGTAATGCTAAATGGATTATATTCACATTCTTGCCCTTATGGACAAATGAGAAGAGAAGAAGGATATACAAAAGCTTCAAGAAGATGTGGTGATTTAATACGAAAGAGAAAAGAAGAATATGGAGATGTTGCACATTCCAAAGGAGATTTAAAATTCTTGTGTTATATTGGTGATTATGTGTTTCTTCCGTTGTCGCATCTGATTAATTACTCAAATTCCATTAGAGAGAAAAGTTTCTTTAAGGGCGATGGAGATATTATCAGGAGAGAAGATTTTATACCAAAGTTTGTTGTAGAGCTTATAAAGTATAGACCAGAGGCTTTGATGGGTGGTGAAATTACTTCTTATCAAAAGAAAGAAGTCCCCCAATTTTGTAATCAGCTTAAACGATATATGCCAGATATGTTTGAAAAAGTGAAGAAGATATATCCAGAGATAGAAGATAGAATCGAGGATATAGATTATAGAGATAAAGAGGCAAAGGTGGTTACGTTACTTCCTGGAAAGGTAAAACTTAGTACAAAGATACTGGAATGGGACGGAAGTGTAATAAAAGCAGAGGGAAATCAACTTACATTTTTGGGACTATCTAGTGAACCTGTTGTAATTACTCCTGATGAAAACACTTATGTCCAAATTGTAGATAATGCAACAGTTACAGATGATACAGAATTTAAAGATGAATGAGCCATTGAAAGGTTAATTTCCTTAATATATGGAGGTGAATAGAATGCAAATTTATGGTAAAGCAGATTTACATTCGACAATGTATAAGGATTTGAAAAAAGGAGATGTATTTTATTTTCTGAAAGATTGTAAAGAATTTCTGGGAAAGAAAATATATATGAGATGTGGTCACACTTCTGAGAATAGTGCCGTTAATTTAGAAACAGGTATTTGCTACGTATTTGACGATAATGAACCTGTAGAAATAGTGGAAGCTACATTAAATATTAAACAGAAAAAGTAAGTGATAAATTTGGTTTCAAGTGGTTAGGATGGAGTAAAAGAATGATTACAAGTGACATAAGAGATTATGGTTATGAAGCCGGTACATTTAAGTTGGGACAGACTGTGTACCATATAAATGATATGACGTATAAGTTTAGATTTCACAAGAGATGTGTGTATTGTGATAATACCGGTAAAATATTAGTCAAGGGTAAAGAATTTAAATGTCCTGAGTGTAATGGATCGTTTGAGATAAAAGAAGTTATAGAAAAGGTTTTAAAAAAGATAAAATTAAAATTAGAAGTGTTATATCTTTAAAAAATAGAAATAAATCATTAGAAATATATACAAGCGATAGTAGTGGATATGGTTTGATAATTAGAAAACAAGACGATGGAACAAGTAATTATTTTGGAAGTAAGGAAGAAGCACAGGATGTGTGTGATAGATATAATAAAGAACATAATGTTGACTTACTTTTAAAAGAATATAAAAGGCAGGAAATTAGAGAAAGTATTTGTTGGGGTGACTATGAATAAAATTTATACAATTTTGGTTATGACTGATTTAACATTTGATAAACAAACAAAGTTCCCAGACTTTGGTTCTGAGAGACTGGTTGGATGGTATCCAGAGCTTGAAGTTGCTCAATCAGCAGTAACAGAAAATCTTTTAGATATTAACGAATGTTGTTATAGATATGCATTAATTGAAGAATGTGAAGTTGGAGTATACCATCCTGCTTATAGAAGATGGTGGTTTGAATATGACAAAGAAAAAGATGAGTATTTTGAAATTGATGAACCTGAGTTTGTAAAAGGATTTTGTGGTTTTACTATTGGATAGAGGAAGTATGAAATGAAAGATTATTTAGTAACAAGCGATTATGGTCAATGGGATAATATTTTTATCGTACTTGCAAAAAATGTAAAAGATGCTATCGATCAAGTATATCAATCTTATGTTGTTCCTATGAATGAAGATCTTAAAAGAGAAAACAAAAGAGTAGGATATAATCTTTACCAAATCTGTCTGAAAAGTGAATTACATGCAAAAAGCATTGGAAGTCTTCATAATAAAGAAGGAAAAATTATTTTGGTAAATTAGAAGGAGGATAAAATGGACAAGAATCAAATAATTGAGACAGCATTTGAAACAATTAAAGAATCTACCGAATGGGGATTAGATACAAAAGGAAAAACATATGGAAATTGGATTGATGGCGTTGTGACGGTTGTAGATAATCTTCTTAAAAAGATTAATAAAAAAGACGATACAACTGTTACATATTAAAAATATTATGAAGTATAAAGAGGAAAAGTTTATGTAGTGGAGGAATAGACATCTATATAAACGGATGGTAAAAAGAAACTGATGGAGTTGCTTAGATGTTAATTACGAAAGAAAGTTTCTTAATAGTAGACTCTAGGGAAAGGTTCTGTAGTAGCCGATAGGTGAATCTGGTATAGGAAAGTAAGTAGTGTGGCAGGACTATGTGAAGTGCAAATCTTCACCTATATATTAAATTGAAGATAAAGAACTAATGAAAAATAGAATAATATGTTGAGATCAATGAACAACGAAAGGAAAATAAAATGGAATGGTAGAATTAAAACTTAATTATGATGAACTTACTGAAATGTCTTTAGATGATGCAAAGAAAATTATTGGAGAGTTTGACAAAGATTGTTTTCTTGAAGATATTTGGGAAAAGGTAAACGGTATTAATTATTATGTAGAGGTACTTGATGAAGGTGAATGGGTAGATGGTGGAAAGTATCAATACAGAACGGATATTGGGGTATTATGTGAATGTGATGAAAAATGGAATGCAGTAAAAAGATTTGATGTTGCAATAACTTCAGAAATTACACGTAGTGGTTCTTATTTCAGTGATTACTATTATGAGTACGAAAAATTAAAGGTAAACAAAATTATTAAAAAAGTTATACCGAAGAAGATTATTCCAGAGAGAACCGTAGTAACTTTAGAAAAATAATTTAATGTGTATATTTTGAAGGGTATATAGAAAAATGAAAATAGATATTACAAGAAAACTTATAACACTAAATGAAAATAAATTAGAAGAGGAAATTCAAAAGTTCGAATATCTTACTAATCAGAAGGCACATTTATTTATGAGTAACGATACATTAAAAATTTTATTTCCATATTCTGTTTCATTCTTTAACAATGATTTTATGTATGAATTTAACGGAAGAAAAATTTATCAAAATGATAATTTGAATTTTGGAGAAATAGATATTAGATAAACACACGATTTCCTTAGGTTTCGGATGTGAAAATATAGAAAAGAAATATGGTTTTGTTGATGAATTCAACGAATTAGAAATAAGAACAACTAAACGATGTATATGTAAAGTATGTGATAAGCAGTTAGAAAATGAAAAAATTGTATATATAAAATCATTCAGACTATATACTCAACCTTTTCATATATGTATTCCTTGTTGGAAACAGATTAACAGATTAGTTGAAGAAGATGAAAAGGAAGTGAACGTTAAATGAAATGCCCTCACTGCCATAAAAGTGACTTGACTGATTATAGCAATTTAGATATTTTGACCAATATAGCATATAGAAAATCAATATGTGATTGGTGTGGATATTGGGAATTTAGAAGTTCAAAAGATAAAAATTATATTGAAAAATCCAATTATTATACATTAGAGTTTTCAACTGTATCTGGTGACTCGGGAAAATTTACAGGAACAAAAGAAGAAATACATAATCAGATAGATTCTTATAAATGGACAAGTTTTGAAGATTTAAAGAAAGAAGATAGGCTTAGGATGATAGCAACGTGTATATCTTTCTTAAAATATGGATATATGGACGAGTTCAAAAATGCTGATTATGAAAATTATGAGATTACAATAGATAATGGATTATGGATTAAAATAAGTTATGGAATATGGTGTTGAATCCGAAATTTCATGGGGTGATTTTGGAGGAGGTGAGATTTATAAAAACAAGCAATCCATTAACAATAGGACAACTAAAGAAATGGTGTGAGGACAATAATATCTCAGATGATACACCTATTGGTATTTACTTGGGAGATTCAGAAAGAGGAGATATTGCATTTGGTGTAATCGGCGATACTAAAAGCGAATATAATGATGATTTCTATGTGACCAATCTTACTGAAACGACAGGAGAACATTGCTATTGCAAGAATATTTATAGCTTATTTGAAGATGCAAATTCAGATAAAGTTGTAATGATTACAGATGGATGCCATAGCGAAGAAATATAGGTTGTATGGAGGTAAATAATGGAAAAACAAGAAAATGTACTAGTAACAGTTTACTATCAAGAACGTTTTGAAGATATTCTTATATTAGATAATGAAAAGGATATTATTTTGAGTAGCATAAAAGTATATACACTCAAAGAAAATTGCATTGATAAGAATGTAAATTTTGATATATGTGTATCTGGTGATAAAATGGTACTTCGTCCATTAGAAAAATCAAATGAATATGTACTGTTTTGTCAAAGGGTTATGAACGCATCTGTTATTAAAATTGAAGCAACTGAATATTTTAGCAAAACTGAAAAAGACGGAAGTTTTACATTTTATATGGAGAATGATAAAGTATAAAAGAGGTGATAATACATAAAATTTGAAACGAGTAAAAGAATAGATAAATGGGTAGAGAATCACAGAAAACAGGGTTGTGTATCTCATGCAACAGCAGGTGAACAGTTTGTATATGAATTTTTACCAAGTGGTATCGTAGAATGTCAAACAGTTAAATGTATGTGTTGTAATGAAGAACTTACAGATTATGTAGACTAAGAAAAGGAAAATAAAAAGTATGGGTTTAATGTGTAAGCAGGTAGGAAAAATGAGAAGTATGGAGAGGAAACTTGAAAATAGGTTGGTAAAAGAAAAGCAGTTACAGATGCAGAAAAGGAAAGAGAAGAATAATAAAAAGTATGTAGTTGCAGATGCAGAAACTTAAGCAGAAAGACAGGGACGAGTTGTCCCGGATATTACATAATAATTGGGACAATTTGTTTGAGCTTATAACAGGATCCTCTGTCAATGAAAGTGGTGTTCTTATAAAGAATAATACAAATATGAACTAGATGCAAGTTAAAATGGTAGTGTATTAATAATTTCAGATCACAGTTTTCTTGTGAAAATTCATAATAGAAAACTGAATAATTATATTCGTTTTGGGTGGTAAACAGCATACCTTTGGTTAAGTTGCGCAAAAATTAGCCATAAATCACTGTTTACATAGAATTTATCTTATAGATTCAACTCTATGTTCCAATCCGGATGGATTGTTGATGTTATAGAAGATGAGAAAATATTTAAAATTTTATTTATAGGAGGACTTTAAATTTGGCAAAAAGCAAAGAAAGAAAAGCACTGAAGAAGGGCAAGTCAACATTTAATCTTATTGGCAGAGTAAAGATAACTGATAAGACGTTTAATTTAGACAATACGTATGATTCCGGATGGACAGATAATAGTATGTATATTGGCATTGACTGTGGGAAGGGCAATATTGTTTATGCAGAAATGAGAAGTGGTTTCTTCCCAGATAAAGACAATATAATCCGTGCATATGACAAGACGGAAAAAGATGAAACAGGCAAAAGTAAGTCGGTGGAGATTGCATGGGAAGATCGTTTTGATAAATCTCTTCTTGATAATATTTCAGATTCTTCTTTTCTGATAGTAGGGGTAGAGAAGGATGTAAAAGGAAAAACACTATATAAAAAGTTTCTCGCAGCATATGATGCTATTGAATACTTAAGTGAGTATCTTGAAAATGGTGTTATTGTAAATGTAAAAGGAAATATTGGATACAGCGAATATGATGAAAACGTATCTATTAAAAAAGAAATAACTTCTATTGTGCTTTCAAAAGTAGAAGATGAATATGAGAAAATTCATGAAAAAGAAATTAAAAAAGCCGAAGAAGATAGTAGTTCAGATTTTGAATTTACTGAATTAGAAGATTTCTTTAAAGCAGTATTTTCTCAGACGGTTCTTGTTGATACAAAAAGTATCGGAAAAAAGGATGAGGAAAAAGGTACTATTCCTCTTAGCGCATATGTTGTTGATTATGTTGGAAAACCCAAAATCGATGGTAAAAAGATTGAAATCAAGAAAAATGTTGTATATCCAATAGAATTTGAAGTTGCAATTAATGAAAATCCAGAAGTAACAGCGAAAATGCTTCAGCGATTTTTTAAACCTAAAAAGAAGAGTTGCTTGAACGAAATTACTGTTGTTGGAAATTTAATTGAAGGTGCTGCTATTGTAAATATTACAGAAGATGATATTCCTGATGACATTAAAGAACTTATTGTAATGGGATTGTATTCTGAAGAAGAAGCTGAAAAAAAGTGTGCAGTTGGTAATGGAAATCGTGAAAAGAGAATGATTATCGTTAAACCGGATATTACATATGTTGGACAAGATGAAGAAAGAAAGCCAACAGTAGCATTTGAGGAAAATAAGTATGAAGATTTTGACTTGTATTTCTATGAGCAAGCATTGACTGATGCTGGTATCGATTCTGATGAATCTGATACTGAAGAAAATAGTGAAACATCAGAAGAAGATGATTTGTTAAAGATGATTGAAGGCATGTAGAAAAAATGGCTTGTTTGATGGAGTCAGACAAGCCTATATATACAACTAAAATGTAAAAAATAGGAGGATTTTGAATTGAGTTTTAGAAAAGCAAAGGCAGCAAAAATCGGTGGTAAGTTTTTAGTATACGGAGAATCTGGTAGTGGTAAGTCAACATTTCAGCTTACATTTCCTAGAGTAGCATGTATTGATTCAGAAGCAGGTGTAGCACATTATGAAGGAAAAGACATTTCTATTAACAATGGAAATACATATAACAATCTTATTCTTGTAGATAACACATCTGATTTGGATGAATTAGAGATGGATTTAGATTCATTTTTAAGTGGTGAATTTGATGATAGTATTGATACTTTAAGTATTGATTCTGAAACAAAATTCTATGGGACTATGCAAGTAGGAGCACAGGAAGTAGAGGAGAAGAGGGCAAGAAAAAAAGGTGGAAACGTAGACGATGCTAATATTAGCCAGAGATCCTGGGGTAGAATTAAAATCTTAAATCTAAAACTACAGCAAGCGAAGATTGATCTATCAACAAAGGGTGTCCATATTATTTCTGTTGCACAATCTACAGACGAAAGAGATAAATCTGGAGAAAAAGTTATTGGTATTAAGCCTGATATGCACAAGAGTGTGAAATTTGACTACGACACAGTACTTGAATTTTATACAACAGAAGAAGCAGATGGCATTCACTATTATGCAAAGGTATTAAAGGATAGGACAAATGTAACTAAGCGTGGTGATATTATTGAAAAT
The DNA here is from genome assembly GCA_910576335.1 of Lachnospiraceae bacterium. GTDB lineage: Bacteria > Bacillota > Clostridia > Lachnospirales > Lachnospiraceae > CAPEBR01. Next base: position 84,476 of record CAJTIU010000005.1, on the reverse strand, counting down.
CCATGTTATGACATTTGGAAGAACTACTTTGAAGGTAGAAGTGAATTAGAAACCAATACTACATCTTATAACAAAGATATCAAGACTTCTACAGAGTCTATGGAAGACAAAGCAGAAAAATCAGAAGAGCTTGCGATAGAGTTTAAAGAAATATTAAAAGAACTAAAGGATAATAAAGCGGCTCTTTTAAAAGTGAATAAATTATTGAAAGATAAGTCTGTTGATCTGAAAAAATTGGATATTCAGTCACCAGAAACGCTTACAGAACTGATTGATTTTGCAAAATTACAGTTATCTAACTAATATATATACTCTGGCAGGATATACCTGCTAGAGTATTTAAGAAAGGATGACTTTTATATATGCGGAATATTAAAAATAAAGAAAATAAACAGTGGAATGAACTTTGTGAATATGTAAAAAAAGAAATTCTTGAATATGATGACAACATGAAATTTCCAAAATACTTAGCTTTAAAGCTACAGGGTATCAAACGTGGAGAACATATAGCGAATAATAACCATACTGAAAATGCGAATTATGATGATTACACAATTTTGTGTACTTTCAAATTATGTAAGAGAAAAATTGTGACATATTTACGTGAAAACGAAAGGAAAATTCATGATGAAACACACCGGATTAATCTAATTATAAAGATGATTGAACCTGAAATTAATGATGTTTATCTGAGAATACAAAGAGCAAAGAAATCAAAATCAAAAGTAGAGCATCAAACATTTGACAACCAGTCCAATAGAAATGCCGGGTATGTAAAAAAGACAAAAGAAATTAATGAGAAAATGAAAAAACTATTTTAAGGAGGTATTAGTTGCCAGAAAAAAAAGAAAAACAAAAACTATCTCCTTACCAAGAAGAAGTATTAAAATGTGCAAAACAAATTAAAGAATATAAAGTAATAGCAGAAGCGAATATAGTAGCTATTTTATATAAAAAACCGGATCTGATTTTTGATTATACACTATGTTTGGAAGATTTTACCGAAAATACCTGGCGTGTTTATTGGAAGATTGCAAATGATATTATTGTAGTTGAAAAAAAATCAGTGTTGGATGACATGACAGTTGGTTTATATCTTGAAAAACATCTTAAACTAAAAAAAGAATATGAAAATTATGGTGGATATGAAACTATAGATAAAGCAAAAGAATATGTAAATGTTAGCAATATTGATGGGTATGTGAAAGAATTATATAAGTGGAATACCATACTTAAAATGCTGAAAAATAATTTTCCTGTTCAAACTAGAATTAAGGAATTCTGTGACATGTCCCTGGAAAGTATTTATGAAGAATACGAGGCGATGTTAAATCACATATTCATTAATGCGGAAGATGATGTAAAATCATATTCTTTGGCTGAAGGCATACATGAGTTGATTGAAGAACTGGATGCCGGATCCGCAGTTGGTCTTCCTTATAATAATATGGACATTCTTAATAAAGAGACTGGGGGGCAGTTACTAGGAAATATAACTCTTGTTGGTGGATTATCTAATATGGGAAAAACCACATTAACACGCTCCATGTTAATACCTAGTGTTATTAAACATGAAGAGAGGCTTGTAATCTGTGTTAATGAAGAAGGAATTAAGAAATGGCAACGTGAGTTACTGGTATGGGTTGCAAATAATATTTATAAACACGACTTGCAAAAGTTTGTAGTTAGAGATGGTAAATATTCAGATGAGATAAAGGAATTGTTGCATAAATGTGCAGATTGGATTGTGGAAAAATCTGTTAACAATATGCTGACTCTAATTCCATTCAAACGGTATAAAACCAAAAAATTCATAAAAATATTAAAAAAATACGCAAATTTAGGAGTCCGGTATTTTATTCTTGATACATACAAAGCTGATTCTGGCAGTCGTTCAGATAGAATGTGGTTGGATATGCAACAAAATATGGTTGATATTTATGATACTGTGAAGTGCAAAGAAGAAGGCGGATTGGAAGTACATGTTACAATTACTTTTCAATTGGCAAAATCATCAGCAAGACAGAGATTCTATAGCCAAGATAACATTGGTATGGCAAAAAGTATTGTAGACCCATCTAGTACATGTTTAATGTTACGTGATGTGTTTGAGGATGAATATACTGGTGAAAAACATGCATTAAAAGTATTCAGATTTGATGGTAAAAATAATAAATCTAAAATACCAGTTAAGTTAGATGAGAATAAGCATTACCAACTTATTTTTATTTGTAAGAATAGAGAGGGTGCTGCTAGTAGTATTCAAATTGTATGTGAACATGATATGAGTAGAAATATTTTAAAAGAAGTTGGATTTACATCAGTTCCAGTTGATTTTTAAATATATGATAAGGCGGTGATTATATATAAATGCGGATGAACTAAAGGAACATATCATAGAAAATAATTGCATAGAACAAATTTTATTGTCATTGGAATGTCATGATCTGCATGAATATAAATCAGAGTGGCGAGCCGCCTTACCACAAGGTAATAATAAGACAGCTATATGTGTAAAGAAAGATAGTTTATCTATAGCGATTAGAAGCTCAGAGGAAAATCAACATGGAGATATATTTACATTGGTAATGACAATAAAAAATATATCATTTGGAAAAGCGAATAAATACATACATATGATACTGGGACTGAATTATTCATATAACAAGAATGAGAAAAATAGTAAGTATGATCCATTAGCTATTTTTAAAAAGATAAAGCGACAGAAATATGTAATTGATCAAGAAATACCTATATATGATGAATCTTGTATGAAAGAATATATAGATTTACCTTATATAGATTGGATAAAAGAAGGTGTTCTTCCGTTTGCTTGTAAAAGATTTAATATTGGCTATTCATATGATAGAAAAAGAATTGTAATCCCGGAACGTAAATGGGATGGAGATGATAATGAATATATAGGAATAAGCGGAAGAACAACCGTTGCCAATTATGAGTTGTTTGATATTCCTAAATTTCTTAAATTGTCAAATACATATCCAAAAGGAATGAATGTATATGGACTGAATGAAAATTATAAAACAATTCAAGAGGCAGGATATTGTGTTGTACTGGAAGCGCAGAAATCAGTTCTCAAAAGATATTCTAGGAAGGATGGGACGGCAGTTGCAATTGGGAACTGTGAATTTACAGAAGCACAGGTAAGAATATTAATTAGTCTAAATGTAGAGATAGTTGTTGCATTAGATGAAGGAATCGATATTCATCACATTCGAAAAGAGTGTGATAAATTTTATCCAATAAGAAAGGTAAGTTATATTTACGATAAATGGGATCTTATTGAAAAAGGAAGTAAAGATAGTCCTGCAGACAAGCAAAATAAGATATATAATTTTTTATTAAAACATCGGGTAATTTATGATGAGTCTGAAAGGAGAAAACTAAAAATTTGGCAAGAAAAACAAGAGAAGAATTAACAAATATATGTGAAAAACTTGGAGTTGATACTCTTTGGTCATGGAGCCGGTATCATTGTTACAAACAAGATAAATGGGAGTATTTCCTAAAGTATATACTACATAAACAAGAGGATAGAAATAATAGTATTTATTGTATATCTGGAGGTAATGTACATGATATAATCGAAGATTTATATACTGATAAAATCAGATATGATGATATGTTAGAGGTATACGAAGACAGTTTATTTACAATGAATTGTGCAGAGCTTAAATATAATCGTAGTGATTCTGAGAAAAATGATGCTATCGCTGATAAATATGAAAACTGTATTAGACATTTCTTTAGTCATCATCAAATGATTCAATTTCCGCACAAAGTAGAACATTTTATTACTATTAAAATTTCAGACAACATTTATATGCAAGGTTATGTAGATATGATTTATATTGAACCGTATATAGATGAAAAAGGTAATGAAAGAAAACGGGTGCATATTGTTGACTGGAAAACGTCTACAAGGTATCAGGGAAAAAAGATAGATGAGGAGTGTGGACAGCTTGTTATTTACGCAGAAGGTATTCGTCAGTTATTACATATCCCATTAGAAGATATTATATGTGAATGGAATTTTCTTAAGTATGTAACAGTAACTTTTGAGCAGAAGAACGGTAAGAAAAAGGATAGATATATTGAAAGAAATGCAATTGGTCAAAGCCTTATTAATACAGCTAAGATGTGGTTAAAGCATTTCGGATATGAAGATGATATAGAAAAATATATAGATGAAATGATTCTGTGCAATAACATAGACTGTCTGCCTTCGGAAGTACGTGCTAAATTTGAGATTCATGATTGTTATGTGCATATACCACTAAGTGAAGAAAAAATTAATGGACTGAAAGAAGATATTATTGATACAGTCAAAGAAATAGAAAGCAAAAAGATTGAATATAACAATACACAAGATGAAAATATATTTTGGCAGGAGGTTACAGACGCAGATGAGTTTAGATTACAGAATCTATCTGGATATTCAAGAAAGTTACATAAGCCTTTTGATGAATATTTAAAAGAAAAAGAGCTTTTTATTGATGATAAAAATATTGAAGGTAATGAAAATGAATCAAGCGAAGAAGACGATTTACTTGATTTTATAAATAGCTTATAAGGTGGGATGTAAAGAGTTGGAAAATTTTACAGTATTACATTTACACAGTATGGATTCAAATCCGTATAGTGGCCTTGAAGTAGACTCAATAACACCATTTCAAGAATATATAGATAAGGCAAAGGAATGCAATATGAAGGCGATAGCTTTTACGGAGCATGGCGCGATATTGCATAATGTAGCGAAAAAACAGGCTTGTGAAAAAGCTGGTATAAAATATATTCATGCAGAAGAATTTTATATAACAGAAAAAATTGACAAACATAATTTAATCAGGGACAATTACCATTGCTGTCTGTATGCAAAAAATAAAGCTGGTACAGAAGAACTTAATAAATTATCATCTGATTCATTTAATAGGGATGATGGGCATTTTTATTACAACCCACGTATTTCATTAGAGGAATTAGAAAATACATCTGATAATGTTTTGATACTTACTGCGTGTACAGGTGGTATGTTGTGTAAGGGAAATGAGAATGTACAAGAAAGATTCTTACAATTTATAGTTAAAAATAAACACAGATGTTGGTTAGAAATTCAACCGCACAATTTTGACTTACAAATAAAATACAACCAATATCTGCATAGAATTGCATTAAAATATGGATTAAAGTTGATTGCAACAAACGATGTACATGCAATCGACAATAATCACTTTCTTGGAAGAAAAGTAATGCAGAAATCTAAAAAAATAGATTTTCATGACGAGGACAGTTGTGATCTGGTATGGAAAACACATAACGAAATGATGGAGGCATTTGAAAATCAGAATGCACTTTCAAAAGAAGTATATATAGATGCGATAAAAGAGACAAATAGATTTGCAGATATAATTGAACAATATGACTTAAACTATAGCAATAAATATCCAAGATTTAAAAATGCAGAGCAAGAATTTAAGAGACGTATTATTGATGGTGTAAAAGAACGAAAAATAAATACATTAACCAATTATAAAACAGAGTATATACCACGTATTCATGAAGAATTGCAAACATATAAACATAATGATGCAATTGATTTCATGCTTCTTGATGCAGATTATAAGAATTGGTTATTATCAAATAATATGCATTATGGGCCATCAAGAGGTTCAGTGTCAGGTAGCATTATTGCATATTTATTAAAAATAACAGATGTTGATTCTGTAAAATATAAATTGAATTTTTCACGTTTTATGAATCCAGAACGTGTATCGCTCGCAGATGTAGATACAGATATATACGCAGAAGATAGATATAAAGTGCGTGAGTATCTTTTCAATCGAAAAGATTTGAACTGTTGTAATATCGTTACATTTAATACAATTCAAATGCGCGCCGCAATTAAAGATGTTGGCAGGGCTTTTGGAATGACACCAGAACAGACGCAAGAATTGTCTAATATGGTTCAGACGAATGAAAAAGGTCACGATTTTATGGCAGATGAAATACGTGAGCAATATCCAGAAATGTTCAAATATGTTGATATGGTAATAGGAACCATTACATCTTTGGGGAGACATGCTGCAGGTATTGTCTGCAGTCCAACTGATGTAAGGTATGATTTTGGAACATTGTCAATCACATCCGATCCACGACCTGTTAGCCAAATAGATATGCATGAAATAGACTCGTTAAATTTTGTGAAATTAGATTTATTGGGTTTAAATGCAGTTGGACTTATTGATAAAGCATGTAAATTGGCAGGAATAGATTACTTGACACCAGATAATATTGATTTTTCTGACGAAAATGTAATTAATTCAATAGCATATGATACAACGCTTATATTCCAATTTGAAAGTGGGTTCGCAAGTGATTCTTTAAAACGGACATTGAGCAAAGAAACCTTGGCGAATATTAAAGCTAAAAATGAAAATATTTCATATCTGGATATTATGGCTATGGTTAGTGGCGCAATTCGTCCTGCTGGAGAATCATATCGTGAAAATCTGTTTAATGGAATTTATAAAGATAATGGGAATGATGCATTAAATGAATTTTTAAAACCAACATTAGGATATTTAGTATATCAAGAACAAATTATTGATTTTTTACATGATTTTTGTGGTTTTACAATGGGACAAGCTGATATTGTACGCCGCCATTTTGCAAAGAAAACCGGTACAGAAAAAGATATACCAATTATTGAAAATGGTGGATATATGACTGATATACATGGAAAAAAAGATGATAGATATATAAAAGGATTTGTTCAGATCGCACAGGAAAAATATGGAATGACAGAAGACGAAGCAAGGAATGTAATTAAAGACTTTTTACGTGTGATTGAAGATGCAAGTAATTATCTGTTTTCAAGAAACCATTCTGTTCCATATTCTATGATCGGTTTATTTATTGGATGGTTAAGATATTATTATAAAATAGAACTTCTTACAGCAGCATTAAATATCTACGTAGATAATAATGAAAAAATGTCTAATGTTAAAGAATATATTAAAGCACAAGGAATTGAAATTAAAAATATAAAATTTGGCAGATCACGATCAGAATATTTTATGAGTAAAGAAGAAAATACAATTTATCAGGGTATTGCATCAATAAAGTTTTGTAATACTATTATAGGAGAAGAATTATATGAATTATCAAAAGAACATTATGATAATTTTATTGATTTGCTTATTGATATAAATCAAAAAACTTCTGTCGATAATAGACAGCTTAGAATACTTACTATCTTAAATTTTTTCTCTGAATATGGCTCAAATAAAAAACTGCTCCAGATTATAGATATGTTTGAAAAATATTATAATAAAAAGCAGATTAAAAAGTCTGATATAGATAAATTAGGTATTGATTTAATTGTATTTGATGGTTGCTTTGATAATGAAACTCCAAAAATGTATAAAGGATTACATATGGATAAATACATTCAGAAAATATCACAACAATTGGAAGATAAACCATTATCAATAAAAGAACAGATAAAATATGAACAGGAATATCTTGAATATATCATATATTCGAATTCTAAAGCACCAAAAAATATGTATTATGTAGTTGAATGTAAATTTTACAAAGATAAGACCAAACCGTATTTACGTTTATACAATTTGAATAGTGGAGAATATTTAAAAACAAAAATTACTTCTGGTAAATCATTTGTTGAATCTCCATTTTGTGAGGGGAATGTAATAAATGTTAAAGAATTTTCTGAAAGAAATAAAATGAAAAAAGTGGGAGGAAGTTGGATTAAAACAGAAGAAAAAGAAAAAGTAATAAAAAAGTGGGACGTTTATTAGATGATAGGTGGTGAGAAATCTTTGGACAAGATTGTAGATTTTAAATGTGTTCCAGAACGTATTGTTTATAATTCTGCAGATTTTAAAGTATATGGTGTATCTGTTAACTCATCCGAATATCCAGATATTAAGATAAGTAAATATGGTACAGCAACAATCAAAGGGAATATTTCTGAATTAAATCTTGGAATTGATTACATAGTAAAAGCAAAGGAGGTATCCGATCCCCGTGGGATTGGATATGAAATAATAAACATTAAAAGAGAAAGACCTACAACATTGGCTGCGACACGTACTTTTTTATATGAGATATTAACACAAAATCAGACAGATGTTTTATTAGAAGCATATCCGGATATTGTTGATAGGATTATGAAAAATAATCTTAATGATATTGATTTAAATAAGACTAAAGGTATCAAAGATTATACGTTTAACGTTATCAAAAATAAAGTTATTGAAAATTTTAAACTTGCAGATATTGTTGAAGAATTCCGAGGATTATTTAATTTATCAATTGTCAAAAAGTTATACGATAAATATACATCTGTTGATAAAATTAAAGAAGTTATAAGAGAGGAACCATATCAATGTTTATGTAGATTAGGAGGTGTTGGTTTTAAAACTGCAGATTCTTTATTACTCATGCTTGATAAGGATTCAAAGAAATGTAAGCAGAATGGAACAAAGCCAGTGTTATTCTTTGGATTTGATTTAATTACATCATATCAGAGAGCAAAAGCATGTGTAGATTATTTACTTGATGAAAACGAAAATGAAGGAAATACATACATACAAATAGTAGAATTGAAAAAGAAATTTGATGTATTGGTTCCTGAAGCCAAAAGCAATCTTTTATTAATCTTAAAAGGCGATAATGATGTTATTTTTGACAGGGAATTATTAAGCGTTTGTAGAAAAGAAACATATGAGACAGAGAAGTACATAGCAGATAGGATTAAAGAAGCAATATCAATCAATATAAAATGGGATTGTGACTGTACAAAATTTAAAAGATTAGAGGGATTTGATTTAACTTCTACACAGTGCAAAACATCAGAATTAATGTGTGAATACAATATTGTTATGTTAGTAGGATATGGTGGTTCCGGAAAATCTTCAAGTACCAAGGCATTTATAAACTTATTAAAAGAATATCATAAGTCTCGTCTGCTTTTAGCTCCTACTGGAAGAGCCGCTAAAGTATTAGCTGGTTTCACCGGAGAAAATGCTATGACAGTACATCGAGGATTAGGTTATATGCCACCTAATGATTGGAATTATAATGAAGAAAATAAACTGCCATATGATGTTGTGATTATAGATGAATTTTCCATGGTAGATATATTTCTGTTCCGGCGTTTACTAGAAGCTATTGATTTCAATCGGACAAAGTTGCTTCTTATAGGAGATGATGCGCAAATTCCTTCTGTTGGTGCTGGGAATATTTTATATGATTTATTGAAATGTGAAGATATTCCTACTATAACATTGGATAAAGTGTTTCGCTATGGCAAGGGTGGATTATCCACAGTAGCAACAGATACACGTACCAGTACAGAATATCTTGATAAATCTAAAAGCGGTATGCAGATATTTGGAGAAGATCAGTCATATATATTTATGCCATTAACACAGGAAAAACTTGTAAATTACACGGTGCAACTTTATAAAACACTTTTGTCAAAAGGATATACTGTAGAAGACATTGCAGTTTTGTCATGTTATAACGTTGGTGAATATGGAACTGTTAGTTTAAATGAAAAAATACAAGAAGCAGTAAATGGGAATCCAGAAGCTAAGATTACTTTTGGGAATATGGAATTTCGATTAAATGATATCGTTATGAATTATGTAAACGACTATAAAGCTATTCTGTATAATGAAGAATTTATTGATGAAAAAAATACTACATTTATTGCTAATGGCGAATCCGGAAGAGTAGTAAAGATTTTGAAAGATGCTATGGTGGTTGATTATGATGGAACTTTGATTTATGTACATAAAAGTTCCATGAAAAATATAAGATTGGCTTATGCAATGTCAACACATAAATCACAAGGAGGACAGTTCAAAGTAGTCATCTTGGTAACACCAAAAGCACATACATTTATGCTGAATTCAAATTTATTGTATGTTGGAGAAAGCAGAGCAAAAGAAAAATGCTATCATCTTGGAGAAATAAAAACGGTAAATAGCGCATTAAAAAAGAAAGAAAATTTTGATAGAAAAACAATGCTATATACATTTTTAAAAGGAAACTGAGGAGGGATATATATTGAATAAGAAAGAAAAACAATTAGTGTTTGAACCGCTTTTGAAAGATTTTGAAACAGAAACTTTTACAGAGTATTTTATAGATATGGTTTCTGAAATACCAGATTATATATTCACAATGCCAAGTAGCACAAGTGGCAAATACCATAATGCTACACAATGTGAAAAATATGGACAGATTTATCATGAGTATATGTTTGCAAGTATTTTGAATCATAGACTCAGATTAAAGACAAATAGAGAAAAATACAATACGCCAGAAATTAGGGATTGTATGAGATGTGTGCCAGTATTCCATGATGCGGTTAAGTGTGGATGGAATGGATCACAATATACAGTTCAAAATCATCCTATATTAGCTGCTGAATGGGTAAGAAATACACAAGTTGAACATGATATTTCTAATGAATACAAAGAAATGATAGCTTGCATGTGCGAGGCTCATTCGGGCGAATGGAATAAAAGTAAATCTGGTAAGGTAATAATGCCGGAGCCAAGAAATGATATGGAATTCTTCATTCATGAATGTGATATATTAAGTTCAAGATCAGATTTGGATATGATTATTCCTAATGATTTAAGAAATATTTTGTCTGGTGTAAAGACGGAAGAAAAAGAAGAGTCTATAGAAGAATATCGAGTTGACTTTGGAAAATATTTTGGGATGACATTGTTGGAAATAAGTGATATTGATCCAGGTTATATTAGATGGATGAAGGATAATATGAGAAGGGAGCCTGTAAGGACTCTTTTAAGACAAATATAATACAAAAAAAGTCCATATATAGTGGATTTTGAAATTAAAAAACACAATATATAGACTGAATAAGACAATAAAATAGGACTTTTATGAGATAGAATATGGTAGGTGAGACTAATTAAAATATTAATCAAATGTTTGAAATATATAGTAAATAAATATGAGCTAAAGCATCCACAGTATGAAACTCCTATTCATATTTGTGATAGCTTGGATACCAGAAATAGAAGTAAGAATGAAAAATATAAAATACCACAAGATCAACCTCAGTGCCCTATATATAATGATAATCGCTGTTGTGGTGGATGTAAATTTGCCACTATGTGTGAACATTGTGTCAATTGTAATTGCTATGGATTTACTTATGGTCAAATGGGAGGTAATGCGAAAAATTATTATTTACATAAAGCATCCGAATACTATGGACTTGGAAGAATTGGGAAAGATGATAAATTTGACTGGGATTATTATTATATTCAAAAGAAGAAAAAGGATATTCAAATAGGAAAGTATTTGATTTTTTATAAGAAAATATATGAGATTAAATCTAAACCGAATAAATCTGGGAAGTTTAAAGCGATTGACTGTGTAAATAATTATTGGACAAGGTTAAATATATATGAAATGGAGAAGTATATAAGAGTGTATGACAGTAAATTTTTAGCTGAGTATTGGTTGAATATAAGTAAATAAAACTCATTTAATAGGATGTAGCAATTGAGAGATTTTTTAAATAAAGAAATCAAAATTGGTGATAAAGTTGTAGCAATGAGACATAGAGGAACTTCCTCTTTTTTATATAAAGGTGAAGTAATAGGATTCAAAGGTGAAAAATTTGTCATTGTAGGGAAAATTGAGCATGTAGAAAGTGAGTGGGGATTATATGATGAAATGAAAGTATCTTCATATAAGGTTGTTGTTATTAATGATATAGTATTAAAGTCTTAAATATATGCTTTTATTGAAGGAGTTAAAAAAATGTATAATACAAAATACGATATTAAAAAAAATAAAATTAATAGAAGAAAACAGAGAATATCTATTAGATATAGATATACTTGTAGATTCAAAATTTGAAACTGAAAGACATAAAGCAGTAGCTAAGTTACCAATTACTTCGTCAAGTTTTTCTATTACAGAAGATAGTTATGGAGGAAGAAAAATGATTAATATAGGTTTTGATAATTTACCATGTATTAGTTATATAATTTATGAAACTGAAAAGAAAGAACGAATTATGACATTGGCTGAAATTGAAAATAAGTTAGGATATAAAATTAAATTAGTTAATGAAGAACAGCATTAAACTGATTTTACAAAGAAATGTTAGATAAATTCAAAGAAGGTAATATCAAATGAAATTATTTGAGATATGGAAACGAATAGGAAAGCAGCCATTAAGGGTTCGTAGAAAAGAGGCTATCGTATTTATCGGAGATTCCAAATACGAAATAAAGAATATTAGATATGATAGTGGGAATTTTATAGGGTTTGAAGCAGAAGATATTGGATGGATAAGTGAAAAAATAAAGCCAGATGAGAATAAGTGGGTAATTGTAAAAGATAAAAATGGGAAAGAATATAAAAATCACCAGTGGCTTGGACATGCATGGTACAGCTTTACAAGAGATGGTGTTACGTGTGATGGTTGGCGAAGTGAAATAGATATTGTGAGTTGGAGATATGAATAATGATTGATGAAAAGAAGTTTATGGAATTTATGACAGTACTAGAAGAGGCAGGGGCAGAATATACCACTTTTGATGATTTGAGAAAATTTATTGAAGAGTTTCCCAAAATGGGTGAATGGATTCCAATGGAAGAAAAACTACCGCCAGACGGTCAGAAAGTTTTACTATCATGTAATTATATGATGTTTGATTATGTGACTGTTGGAACTATTGAGAACGGAAACAGGGGTAAATCATATATAGCTGATGAAGATACTTTTATGAGAAGTGCTATTTTGGCATGGCAACCATTACCAAACATATATTGTAAATAAATATAAACCGAAAGGACATAGTTAAATGAAAAATATTCATGAACTTAAGGACTGGACAAAAGGAAAGCCGGAAAAGAGTGGAAACTATCTTGTAAAGAATAAAAGCTGTACTATCGGCAGAGATGATTACTCCAAAGAGAAAGGTATTTGGTGGAATTTTGATGTAGAGTTTTACAGTCCAAGCAGTTATAGGGAGTTGTGAAGCGATGGATAGATGGATTAAATACAACCCGAACCCAAAGGAAAGACGTGTGGGCGACTGTGCCATTCGTGCGTGCTGCAAAGCCACAAACCGTACATGGAATGAAGTCTTTGACGACCTTGTGCAGATTGCATACCGGCAAAAGGACGTTCTGTCCGCAAATAAGGTATGGGGTGAATACCTGGCAGACAACGGCTATGTACGCTATGAGCCGGATTACCCTATGGACGTTTATAAATTCTGCTGCAACTTCCCACATGGTACATATGTTCTTGGATTGGATGGGCATGTGGTGACGGTGGTAGACGGCAAATACTGGGACACATGGGACAGCGGCGGTAAGAATGTTATTTATTTTTGGGAGAGGGGGGCGTTAATTGTGTTAAAGCCTGCACAGCTATATAAAGATGAATTGCAGAAGAAAAGTATTGAAACATGGTATGATACAGAATATATGTTCTGGAATGGCGGAACTGGAGATAGTCAAATCAATATCCATGATGACAACTACGAGTGCCACCAGTTTGTGTCGGTTGATAAAGATGATAATGTTATTGGATATATAACATATGCTGTTGATTGGGCGGCTATGTCGGCAGATAGGTTCGGAATCATAAGTTTTAAGAAAGGTAATATTGAATTTGCAAAAGATGTCTACACGGCAATCTGCAATATTTTTGAAATCTATCATCTGAACAGAATTCAGTGGTTTTGTTTCACTGACAACCCGGCGATTCGTGGATACAGAAATTTTGTCAAAAAGCATGGTGGCTGTGAGTGCGGTCATTATCGTCAGATAGCAAGGCTCCAGGATGGAAGATTACATGATAGTGCTGTATTCGAGATATTGGCAGAGGAATTTCGCAGATAACTGTTTTGCGCATTACTTGAAGCATCTGCCAATGTGGTAAGGAGAGGATAGGGAAATGACAAACGGTGATAAAATAAGAAATATGAGCAATGAAGAATTAACAAAATTCATTCAGGAGGTTTCGGGATTAAAATTTGTGGACAATTTTTGCCCTGACTATGAATGTGAAGAAGAGTCTTGTGGAGAATGTTTTCTGAAATGGCTCAATAGTAAAGTGAGGGAGGATTGACAGAATGAGCATGATTAGCGAACAGGTAAAGGAATTGAGAGCAATAGCAAACAATTTGTCTATTGGGCATAATATGCCTATTTCTTTGGCAGTAGAGCGTTTTATGCAAGCCGCCGACACCATAGAAGCCTTATCCGCAAAGCTGGCAGATATGGAACGGTCAGCGGAGGATTGCGGCGGTGGGTGGATTAAATGTGATAAGGATAATTTGCCGGATAAAGAAGTCTTATGTTGCGACCAGTGCGGAGAAATGATTCTGGGTTATGTTTCCGAGGACAAAACAAGCGATACTGGATTCTGTGCAGAAAATGACAATGTGTATATGTATAACTGTGTTAAGTGGATGGAGAAGCCGAAACCATGAGCCTTAACAAATCCATCACCCACGGCAAAGAACACCGCAAGCCATACCGGGGAGCGAAAGCCATAGACCGCACATGCCGGAATCATGGCGGCTGTGAGTGGTGCAAGAGGAATCGGACGCACAAGAACGATAAAAGGGAACTGCGGCAGGTGCAGGAGTTGGAAGAGTATGAGAGGGACGGTGATTGAATGAAATGTATAAGTGCTGTTACAATCGGAAAGTTGATTGAAGCGCATATAGAACATGACGAACAGAAATTTATTTCCTATGCAAATTTCATAGCAGAAGCATATGGGGAAGCCGGAGAGGAACGGAAAGCAAAGATTATTCGGTCAAAATTGGACGGAACATATAAGAATCAGCCAAAAGTTACTCTTGATTCTTGCGAAAAAAAATAGAGTTCCAGTGTATATTTATGCTACCCAACAAAGTACAACAGCTATATGGACGTTAGAGGGGATAGAAGTCGGTAGCGATGCGTGGGTTGCTGTTCTGTCTGAAATACCTGATTTAAAGCCGTTTCCTCTTTTCTCAAAAGTGAGGGTAAAAGGACGGGAAATTGAGTGCTATTTTGCAAAAGATAGACTAATACAGAGAGATAGCAATACTTTAGAATTTTGGTTGCATAGGTGATAAATAATGGGTTTAATCGCATGGTTTAAGGAGAAGATAAGAATGTTATATAACGAAATAATTCAAAAATTAGAAAATCTTACTACATCAAAAGCAGATCAAGGGGTATATATTATTTCTTCTATTGACAATAATGGAATTTATATTGGAAGAATTAAAGATATTTTATTGGACTCATCAGATGATATTGTCATAGAGACTGATATAGATGGAGTAGATATTATTGAAAGCATTAATGAAAATGAAGGTGTAAAATGTATATAGATATTGACGAAGTAGATGATCTAAATAAGAACAATAAGACCAGATATAACATTGCAATTTATAGAAACAGATATGTAGAAAAAATTACTACTGATAATGTAAAAGTTGTAGCAAAACACATAAGAAATCTTATGGAATCACATAATGAAAAAATTTATATGGATGATATGGGGTGTGGTGCATTGTTGGCAGATTACTTGACTGAAATTAATACAGAATATATTCCTTTAATAATAAGTAGTATAAGTCTTTAGTGGTAAGATGAAAGGAATAGAAGACATCAATCAATTAGAAGGAATAGTAAAGAAGATATATAAAAACATTATAGAATGAAGAATATAATAAAAACTATTAACTGTTATAAGAATGGAGGAATGTGATTGAAAGAAGTTATAACTTTATTTAAGAAAATTCAAAGTATAAGTAGTTTAAATGAAAAGAAATCAATTATAATTGCAAACAAACATAATGACTTATTCAAAAAATGTCTGAGATTTCTTTTAGATAAAAATATTATAACTGGTATTAGCAATTCGAAAATCAGTAAAGTAAACATTAATACGACACAGGATAAAGCTACTCAGAGGTTAAATTCTTTTGAAGATGTAATGAATTATCTTGAAGTACATAATACGGGAAGGGATGAAGATATAGCAAATGTAAAAAGCTTTCTTTATAACAAAGAAAATTTTACATTAGATGATGAAGAATTTATGTTTTATGTACAGATGATTACAAAGAAGTATAAACTCGGAGTTGATGCAAAAACTGTAAATAAATGTATATCAAACTTGATTCCAACATGGGAAGTACAGCTTGGATCTTCGTATGATAAATTGAAATTAAAAGACGGAGAGTGGTTTTCACTTTCTCAGAAACTAAATGGTTGTAGATGTTCGTATTATCAAGGAAGATTAATTAGTAGACAAGGAAAAGAATTTACTGGTATGCAACATATCATATCTGACTTAGAACAACTTGGATGGGGATGGTTTTACGATGGTGAGTTAATACGAAAGAATGTAGATAATCTTCCTGATGAAGAGAACTTTAGAGTAGGAACAGGAATTATTAATTCAGATTTAGAATCTAAGAATGATATAAAATTCGTCATATTTGATTATTTCCCGGAATCAGAAATTTCCAAAAAACAATCACATGACAAATACAAAGTAAGAAGAACTTTGTTAAACGGACTCAGAAAGACCATTGAGGAAAAATGTCTTGAAAATGTAGAGATTGTCCCAATGGTATATGAAGGGACTGACCAAACTCAAATTATGAAGTGGCTTGATTATGCTGTGGAAAACGACTGGGAGGGGTTAATTCTTAATAAGGATACAGTATATAAATGCAAACGTACAACTGACCTCATCAAAATTAAACAGTTTTATTCCATGGATTTGCCAGTTGTAGAAGTATTAGAAGGGGATGGAAGATTAAAAGGAACTCTTGGTGCATTAGTTGTTAAGTTTAACGAAAATACTGTCAACGTTGGTTCCGGATTTGATGATGAAACAAGGCAAAAATTCTGGGAGAAAAAAGAAGAGTTAATTGGACGAGTTATAGAGGTGAAATATAAACAGGTATCTAAAGATAAGAAAACGGGCTTGGAAAGTCTTCAGTTTCCAATTTTTGTTGGACTGAGAGAAGAAGGTAAAGAAATAAGTTATGATTAAAATTTTTTATGGAGGAAGCCAAAATGAGATTTGAAAATACAGAAGTTTGGGGGTTCAGAAAAGCATTAAAAGGTATGAGAAATCCAATGAATAGTTGGGACAAGTCAGATAGTATATTTGGGTATTATCAATGTGATAATTGTGACCATAATTACATGTGTGATATTTGTTTTACGTCTGATGAAAGTGTATATGCAATTGAAGCCCCTATCATTGGTAATAATGATATGAAACTAGCACAAAAATTAATTAAAGCTGGGTCAGAGCACAGAAAGTTTATGAGACAGATATTCGTGTCGGTTGACATTACAGCTCCTTTATTCTGGTGGAAAGAATTTGACACATATAAAGTGGGAACAGTTAGAAACAGTTGTTCTACTATGCATAAAATTCATATAAAACCATTCGAAAAGGATGATTTTACTCATATTGGTATTGATGAAGTTGGTGATATTACACAGAAAACACTAGATACAATATTAAAAACATTAGAATATTGTAGAAATAGATTTAACGATACAAAAAAGAAGAAGTACTGGAGAGCTATTATTGAATTACTTCCAGATGGTTATAACATGAAAGCAACAATTACTTTTAATTATGAAAATATTTTAAGTATGTGTAGTAAGGGTCAAAGACGTTTTCATCGTCTTTCCGAATGGTCTGAGTCATTTATTAATTGGGCAAGAACATTACCATATAGTCAGGAATTAATTTTTATTGATGAAGTGGAGGAATAAACACATATATATGATTATTGTTTTGTTAGGGGCTTCCGGATCCGGGAAGTCCACAATTGAAAAAGAGCTGGTAACTTATCACGGATTTGAAAAGATTATTCCATACACAACTAGAAAACCAAGAGATGGTGAAGTAAACGGACGACATTATAATTTTGTTGATAATGATACTTTTTCAGAAATGATAAAAAGAAATATATTAGCAGAATATGATGAGTATTCACAGGGGAGACTTTATGGGACTTTAAAAAGAGATTACGATGATGGAAATAAATGTGTTGTATTAACACCAAATGGACTTAGAAAATTGAAACAGAATTATCCTAAGAGTGAAATATATTCTGTTCTTGTAAATGCAAATCTTGGAACTCGGATAAAAAGATATATAGATAGATGTGGAGTCAATAAATTTAATTTTGACGATAAAAATGAAATTGCAGCAAGAGTAGATCGAGATTTCGGAATGTTTTTAGGATTAGAAAAAGAAGTAGATTTTGTTGTTGATAATAATGAAGGAACTGACATCAATGATGTTGTGAGACAAATATTAAATACAATATAAGGAGATAGAATTATGTTAGGTGGGTTTATTGGTTTTATTGTTGGAACAATCATGGGAGTCATTCTCACATGTTTATGCAAAGTAGAAAATAAATATGAAGGTGATTTAAATGAATAAGAAAATTTACCTTGCTGGTGCAATGGGGTGTTATTTTGGAACAGAACGACATGAATATCCAAAACAATGGAGAGACAAAGTAAAAAAATATGTGAAAAAGTATTATGATCACATTTCAGTTCTGTCCCCAACCGATTTCTATGAAATTGGTAAAAACTATCATCAAACCGAAAAAGAACCAATGAGATTTGATTTAAGAATGGTAAGAGAAGCGGATGTAATACTTGTCAATTTAAAAGATCTTAATACTTCACTTAGAACATCAGATGAGATCTTTTATGCGTTTATCAAAGGGAAACCGATTATTGGATTTTTGGAAGATGAATCTGAATATAAAAATATCCATCCATGGAAAATTGAACAAATAGATAGAATTGAAACTGGGAAGGATGCAATGAAAAATGCATTGGAATATATTAACGAATATTATGTGGAAAACTTATTGTAAGGAGGTAATGGTAAAATGATTTTCTTAAAATTAGATTCGTTAGAAACTGCAAATGGTTTAAGTAAAGTTTGTGATAAATATAAAGAAGATATGGATGTAAACATTATTTACGGCAGACAGATCATTGATGGGAGAAGTGTTTTAGGAGTAGTTTCTTTGTTAGGAAATATCGTCAAAGTAGAACCGATTACATATTGTAAAAATACTATAGACGAATTTTATGGTGAAATTGAAAAAATCGGAGCATATAAAATTTAAGGGGAAATATCTAAAATGAAAATAAAACTGAATACAGTAAATGATGTAAAAGAATTTGTAAGGATTAGCGAGAGTTTTAAGTATGACAGTATTGATGTAAAACAAGGAAGATGGATTATTGATGGAAAAAGTATAATGGGTGTATTTAGTCTGAATCTGACCAAGGAACTTGATGTAAATATTGACTCAGAGAGAGAAAAATCTATAGTTGATTTTTATAGTAGAATTTATAAATGGAAGATTTAAATGGATAATATAATCTGTATTTAATATAAGTGTGGGAGGAGGGTTGAGTTGTATTATATAGTAAAATTATTCAAAATGATAAATCATCTTGAATCACCTTGGCAAATCATTGGATTTATGGTTATTACAACATTTACAGTATGTTGTCTGTGGATGCTTTATAAATTCTTTTTTAGTTTATCATAGGAGGAAAAATTATTGAATGTAATAAAAAAAGATGGAACATTGGAACAATACGAAGAACAAAAAATTATTAATGCTTGTGACAAGGCAGCTCGTAGAGCAATGATAGATTTATCAAATGATGACTATAAAACAATTTGCAATGCTGTATGGGGTAAATTGGTGGAAAATGATTTGGAAGATACAGAAATTTACGACATGCATAATATTGTAGAATCTGTTTTGGAGGAGCATTATCCTAAAGTTGCAAAAACATATAAAGAATACAGAAATTATAAAAAAGACTTTGTGCATATGATGGATAAAGTATACGAGAAAAGTCAGACGATAAGATATATTGGTGATAAAAATAATGCCAACACAGACTCTGCATTAGTGGCAACAAAAAGAAGTCTTATTTATAACGAATTAAGTAGTGAACTATATAAAAAGTTCTTTTTAACATTAAATGAAAAACAAGCAATGAAAGATGGGTATATTTATATTCATGATAGAAGTGCGAGACTTGATACTATCAACTGTGATTTAATGCGTATCGGGAAAATTATGCAAGGTGGATTTGAAATGGGAAATGTATGGTATAACGAACCAAATTCACTTGATACGGCATTTGATGTTATGGGTGATATTATCCTTTCTACTGCTGCACAACAGTACGGAGGATTTACAGTTCCTGAAGTAGATAAAATTCTTGCGCCATATGCAGAAAAATCATATTGGAAATATAGAAAAGAATATGCAGATATATGTGGATATATTGAAAGAGATAATGAAATTAAGATTACTAATACTTCTAGTTCTGAAGAATGGGTAATGAAAAAGTTACAAAGAGATTTTGAACAAGGCTGGCAAGGAATAGAATATAAATTGAATACAGTTGGGTCAAGTCGTGGTGATTACCCATTTGTTACAATGACGATTGGATTAGCTACAGATAGATTTGGTAAGATGGCAGCTATTACATTACTAAATGTACATAAAGAGGGACAAGGGAAGAAAGGATTTAAACGTCCTGTACTGTTTCCTAAAATTGTATTTTTATATGATAAAAATTTGCATGGTAATGGTGATGAAAAGTATACAAGTGCAGATGTATTTAACGCTGGTATTGAATGTAGTAGCAAAACAATGTACCCAGACTGGTTGTCGTTAACAGGAAATGGTTATATTTCTGAGATGTATAAAAAATATAATAAAGTGATAAGTCCCATGGGCTGCAGAGCTTTCTTATCACCCTGGTATGAAAAAGGTGGTATGAATCCTGCAGACGAGAGTGATACACCAGTATTTGAAGGAAGATGTAACCTTGGAGTTGTTTCACTTCATCTACCTATGATATTAGCAAAAGCAAGGAGAGAGTCAAAAGATTTCTATGAAGTTCTTGATTGTTACCTTGAACTTATCAGAGGATTACACAAACGAACCTATGACTATATTGGAGAATTAAGGGCTAGTGTAAATCCTATAGCATTTTGTGAAGGAGGTTTATATGGAGGTAATTTAAAACCAGAGGAAAAAATCAAATCTATTTTGCGGCCAATGACAATGAGTTATGGGATTACTGCACTTAATGAACTGCAAAGATTATATAATGGAAAATCAATCCGTGAAGATGGCGAATTTGCTTTAGAAGTAATGCAGTATATTCAAAACTATGTAAACAAAATCAAAGAAGAAGATCATATTTTATATGCTATTTACGGAACTCCGGCTGAGTCCCTTTGCGGATTACAAGTAGAACAATTCCGAAAGATATACGGAATCATAGAAAATGTATCAGACAAGCCATACGTAAGCAACAGCTTCCACTGTCATGTAACAGAAGATATTACCCCGATCGAAAAGCAGGATAAAGAAGAAAGATTTTGGAACTATTTCAATGGAGGAAAAATTCAATATTGTAGATATAATTTGGGATATAACAAAGAAGCAATTAAAACCCTGGTTCTTAGAGCAATGGAAAAAGGTTTTTATGAAGGAGTTAATCTTGCCATGTGTTACTGCGAAGATTGCGGATACCAACAAGTAGAAATGGATGTATGCCCTAAGTGTGGAAGTGGCAAAATCACAAAAATCGACAGAATGAACGGCTATTTGGGATTTACAAGAGTACATGGTGAGACTAGGTATAATCCTAGTAAAGTGGCGGAAATCGCAGATAGGGTGTCAATGTGAAATATTTAGTATATTGATATACAAACAAGATCAATAGTAAAAAATACATTGGTATAACTTCTCGTTCAATGGATGAACGAGAAGCAAACCATATATATGAATCAAAAAATAAATCTAATAAATGTTATAATGCACCATTTAAAAGAGCAATAAGAAAATATGGTATTAGTGGATTTACAAGAGAAATTCTCAATATCGTTGATTCATTAGAAGAAGCATGTGAATTAGAAAAATTTTATATTAAAGAATATCAAACATACTATAAATATAAAAACTCAAATGGGTATAATGCAACTTTAGGAGGAGAATTGTTGCAAATGCCAAGAGATAGAGTAGTTCAGATTGATTCAGACACATTAGAAGTAATAAAAGTTTGGGATAGTGTTGCATTAGCAGAAAAAGAATTAGATATTAGAATATATGATGCTGTCAATAACTATTCAAGGATATCAAATAACTCTCATTGGATATATGAAAATAATTTTGATGTTAATACATATAAAGAAAATATTATGCTAAGTAGAAATTATATTTGTCAAATTTCAAAAGAGAGGAAATTAATACATATATGGAAAAATGCAAAACAGGCATCAGATAATTTAGGTTTATTTCAAGGAAATATTTCTATGTGTTGTATTGGATTAAGAGAGACTACAAATAACGATTATTGGTGTTATTACAGAGATTATATAAGTGATAATTTCCCGATTAAAGAAAAAGACACAAATAAAAAGAGGGTTATTCAATTTAATGATGAAGGAAAAATACTTAAAATTTGGGATTCGATAACTGAAGCGAGCAATTCTCTTAAAATACAATTAGTAGATATATCTGAATCTTGTAATGATCATAAACATGCAGGTGGTTACTTGTGGAGATTATATGACGATTATAAAGGAGAAGAAGTCAGTTATACCAATGAAAATCAAACAAGGGTTGAAAAGCTTGATAACAATAAGGTTGTTATTTGTACATATGATAGCATTGGCGAAGCAGCAAAAGACGTTGGAGTAAAATATCCTGGCATATGTAGAGCAATCAAAAATAATTGTAAATCTGGTGGTTTTTACTGGAGAAAGGTGGTGTAAATATTAATTATCACAACATTACTTATCCAGATATGAACAACGGAGATGGTTTGAGAGTCGTATTATGGCTCTCAGGCTGTTCCCACAGTTGCCCGGGATGCCAAAATCCTCAGACGTGGGATCCGTCCAATGGAATTCCATTTGATAAATCAGCAAAAGAAGAAATATTCAGAGAACTTGATAAAAATTATATTGCCGGACTTACTCTGACTGGAGGAGATCCGCTTTTTGAGAATAATCTTAAAGATGTGTTGGATTTGGTTACAGAGATAAACAAAAGATACAATGGCATACAATATATAGATGAAATGAAAAATGATAAATACAATATATTGTATAAAAAATCGGATGAAATCTGTCTTTCATTTCCTCAGAAATCTATCTGGTTGTATACAGGATTTTACTGGGAGGAAATATTCGAACCTACATTTACAGGACAATCGCAGCAATGGATATCCGATTATAAAAAACAGTGTGAACTCAGAAAGAAAATAATTGAAAAATGTGACGTGCTTGTGGATGGAAGATATGTAGAATCCAAGCGTGATGTAACACTAAAATGGAGAGGATCATCAAATCAAAGTGTCATAGATATTCAAAAATCATTGCAACAGAAAAAGGTGGTGTTATGGTGCAATTAAAGAGAAAAGATATATTATATTATGCGCGTATCCATCCAAAAGTAAAGTTATTCGAAGTATGTGAACTTGTAGTAAATACTGTACAGCCATCCTATTTTGTAGCTGTAGACAAAAGAGACAAACACTCTTATTTATTTACATACAATGATATAGACAATATTTTATTTGCAGACAGAGATATTGCATTGCAGAAAGTACTTGATGCAGAAAGCAAAGCACCAAAAGGCAATGACGAGATCAGCTATGAAGAGTACTAGAGGCGGTAAAAATATATGGCAAATTATCTTATGAAATATAAGGGAAAATACAGACTTATGGCAAACATTGATAAAACAACAAACGATTTTCCCAGAGACGAATATGGCAATATAGAAACAGATGATATTTATATTAAGTGTGCTCACGGAAATCAGATTTACCATTATGGTCATTCAACATTAATTGGATATATACCTTCCCTGGGGAGAGGTCATAATGTACTTCGTGCAATGGCAGAGGAACTTCTTAATATTACAGATAAGATTCCGTATGATGTGTTATATCAAGCACTTGAAAAAGAGGGAACAATCCAAAATATCAGAGAAAACGATACAGAAATAGAATTTTCGTTCAAAAATAATGATATAGAATTTGTTGCAAAATTTTTAAAACCATGTATATCAGGAGCAAATATCAGCCCTTTCAGCGTCCGTAATCTTCCTAAAACAAAGTATACAATTCCAGACGAAGATTTGGCAGCATACAAAAAAATAGTAGCGGAAAAATACTCAGAGCAGATTTTAGCCCTAAAGCATATGACGGAAATGTTCTTTAAATCTTTAGCGTCAAAAAACAATCCTTTGGACAAAATTAAAGCAGATATGAAACTGAAGGGGTTAAAAGGTAAGGAGTATATACACCGTATAGGTGAATTTGATGAGTATCTATCATATTTAAGAGGAGGATCTTAGAATGATAAAAGTAGAAGATTACCAGATACATAAATCGGCACATGACAAATTAAATAAGTTTGGATTACACGACAATGTATACAAATACAGACAATGGATTTACAGAAATCTTGTACAGCTTGAAGTATATATTGACTTTGAAAATCACGAATGGTGTTACCAAGTATTAGATAACCATGGAGAATTATATAGTGCATATTACGACAATGAATATGGACGTAACGAAGTTGCGGAAAAAGTATCCAAGAATGTTGATAAGATCATAGATAAAATGGTGAAAAATAAAATACTTATTAAAGGAGAAATAAATGAAAAGAGTAGCAGAATTTAAAAAAGTAAATTATGAACAGTTTTATAAAGACTGGGTGAATACATTCGGATGCGAGTCTGAGCCAATTATCGAAGAAATTTACAATGAGATTAGAATCCCCAAAAGAGCCACGACAGGATCCGCAGGGTACGACTTTTATTCACCAATTGATTTTACGTTGCGACCTGGATGTACAATTAAAATCCCAACAGGGATCCGGTGTAAGATAGATGAAAACTGGGTGCTAAAGTGCTATCCGAGAAGCGGTCTAGGCTTCAAGTACAGACTGCAGCTTAATAATACAGTAGGGATCATTGACAGTGATTATTTTTATTCCGAGAATGAAGGACATATCTTTTTAAAGCTTACAAATGATACTAATGAAGCAAAAATTCTAAAGGTAAAACGTGGAGATGGAATTGCACAGGGGATTTTTGTTGAATACGGTATTACATATGATGATGAAACTGACGGAATTAGAAATGGTGGGTTTGGAAGTACAGACAGGTGATAAAATACTGTAATGTATATATGAAATAATTTTGACAATACTTAATCTATCAATCTTATTTCATGTTAGGAGGTGATTGTCATAACAGCAACATATTCTGTAAACGGAAAACCGATTAGATTTGAAGACCTTAAAAGTCTAGAGATTACTAGAAAAGATTATATAGATTATATTGAATCAGTAAAAAAGGAAATAAATGGTTTCGACAAGGAACGAAAGAAATAAAAAGTTGTTGAAAAATATAAAACTTCTGATATAATATATGTAATGGAGATACAACATAATACATATCTCTGTTGCATATATTTTTTATGAGGTGAAAATATGAGCAATAAAAAAGCAGCTATTTATATTCGAGTTTCGACAGATTATCAAGCAGAAGAAGGATATTCTATTGATGCTCAAAAACAACAACTGTCCGCATATTGTATATCTAAAAATATAAAGGATTATGAATTTTACATAGACGGTGGATGGTCTGGAAGTAATATAGAACGCCCGGAAATGCAAAGGCTTATACAAGATGTAAAAAAGAATAAGATTTCACATGTAATAGTTTATAAATTGGATCGTTTATCACGTTCTCAAAAGGATACTTTATACCTTATAGAGGATGTGTTTAATCCTCATGGAGTAGACTTTGTATCTTTGAATGAAAGTATGGATACATCTACACCAATGGGTCGATTAATGCTTGGAATTTTATCTGCGTTTGCACAGCTTGAACGAGAGAATATAAGAATGCGTACAAGAATGGGTATGAAAGAAAGAGTTAAAAATGGTCTTTGGATGGGAGGAGGAAGAGTACCTTTTGGATATGATTATGACAAAGATCAAGGTATACTTGTTCCAAATGAGGATGCAGAAAAAGTTCGGGAAATTTATAATTTATATATCAACGGTAAATCTCCGCAAGAAATTGCGAACCTGCTAGGATTAAAATACGATAGGTTGGTATATCAAATACTAACAAGAAAAAGTAACTATGGAATTATAGAATATAATGGAGAAGAATACCAGGGGAAACATACACCTATTATAACTAAAGAGATTTATGATACAGCTATGAACTGTATGGTGGAACGCAGCAAAGTTCGATCAAATTCATCAGATCATCTTTTGACTGGATTAATATATTGTGGAAAATGCGGAGCAAAAATGAGGTATTCAAAATGGGGAAATAAAGGATATAAATTAGTTTGTTATTCTCAGCAAACAAGCAAACCATATCTCGTTAAAGATGAAAATTGCGACCAAGAAAAAGTATGGGCAGACGAGGTTGAAACCGTGGTAATAAGCTCAATTTTTGAATTTGCAAATAATTATAAACCTAGCGAAACAGAAACGATATTTCCAAATGATACAGTATCATTGTTATATAAACAACAAGAATCATTAAACAAAAAGCTTAAAAAATTATACGAATTATATTCTGAGTCAGATGATGAGGATGATGTGTTGATAGATAGTATTACTAGCTTAAAATTGAAAATCAAAAACATTAATAAACAAATAGAAGCTGATACTAATAGATCAATAATAAATGCACGAAGAAGAGAAAGGGTACAAATTCTATCTACGATAAGTGAATTGTGGGATGAAATGGATATAATACAAAAAAAGAATATAATAAGAAAATTAATAAGAAAAATAGAAGTGACAGACAATAATGTACATGTTGATTTTTCAATTTGATTTATTTTCGACAGAGTACATTCATGGGAACGGCATAGGTGGAAAATTTCACATCTAATTCTGTATTGAAATTGTTGATTGCCTTAATCAGGCCGATACAGCCGATCTGAAACAGATCATCAGGATTCTCATTGCTTGCGCCAAAACGCTTAATTACACTTAAAACCAGTCTCAGATTTCCCTTAATGTATTCTTCTTTTGCCTCTTCATCTCCTGCTTTAATCCGTTCAAATAGTGCATTCTTTTCTTTCTCCTTCAGAATCGGAAGTTTGGATGTATTGACTCCGCATATTTCAACCTTTCCCTGTGCCATTGTATCATCCTCCTCTTTATGAACTGGTATTTATGTCTAATAAAATGATTCTCCATATATGCTTCCTCTATTCCAATTAGAGAGAAAATAAAAAAATTTTTAGACCTTGACAAGACCTTGAGAGTTGGGGACGGGGTATTTTTAAAAATACCCCGTCCCCAACTCTTGCATAGGGTCTCAGTGTATAGTATAGTTATAATAAGGCAGCGACTACAGAGAAAGGGATGGCATTAGTTATGAAGGCATGTATTTTTGATCTGGACGGTACTCTGGGTGATACGCGTGAATCGCTTGTTTATTCGGTGGGACGTACGCTTAAGGAGATGGGGCTTCCTGGGATTACGAGGGAGGAGTGTATCCGTTTTGTAGGAAATGGGGCGAGATGTCTTATGGAGAGAGCCCTGGAAGCTTCTGGAGCGGGGAATGAAGTGAGAATTGAAGAGGGTATGGAGGTGTATGGCCGTATTTTTGATGAGTTTTGTACTTATCAGGTGGTGGTTTATGAGGGGATTGGGGAACTTTTGGGGAGACTTAAGGAGAAGGGGCTTCTTCTTGCGGTGCTTTCGAATAAGCCCCACAGACAGACTCTTAAGGTGGTACGCGCCATGTACGGGGAGGATGTTTTCTCATACGTACAGGGGCAGCGGGACGAAATTCCAAGGAAGCCGGATCCGGCGGGGATCCGATGTGCCCTTAAGGAGCTGGGTGTCAGGGCAAAGGATTGCCTTTACATAGGGGATTCTGAGGTGGATGTGAGAACCGGGAGGAATGCAGGGCTGAAAACAATCTGTGTTTCCTGGGGATTTCGGACAAAAGAAGAACTAAAAGCAGCAGGAGCGGAATATATAATAGATAGAGCAGAAGAACTTTTGCAATATGTTTAGAATAAAGGTAAAGGAGGTGTGAAAGGTCATGTATGAGTACGATGAGGAGTGTTTGAAGGCGTTTCTAAGGAATCAGTCCTGTCTGTTTGATGAACCGGTAGCAGAGACGATGGAAGAGGCGGAAGCATTTCTTGAGGACTGTATGGCAGTTGTTGTGGACAGCATCGGGGAAGTGAGATCATTCTTCGAAGAGGAAGGCGTAGATGTTGCGGGAATGTCAGATGAAGAACTGGAAGAAGCATCAGAAGTATTTGCGATTCCAGGAGGCAGATATCTGATCGTAGAGGGGTAAATGTAGCTGTGGGATAGGACGGTCCGTACTATCTGGGAAAACGTACAACAGTTACATAAAAGCCATAACTACCTGGTAGCTATGGCTTTTTTTAATGCTTCGTCTATGGCATTTACAATAATCTGCGATGTATAAGGGTTTTCGGATGGATAGTCAATATCTTCAAGGGACTGTTTTTTATAAACCTGTTCTGCGATATCCTCAATGGCAGGCTGGATTAGCGGGAACATGGTAGTAACGGTTTCATCAATATTGGAGAAGCGTATGGAGTTGATATGGGCTTCATCTACCGTAACCTCTACTTCCAGCGCCGTATTGTTCAGGGTTACAGTAGAGGTGTAGACCCCCGGCTTATATTTTGCTTCCGTCATTGGTTCGTTTTTTTCCTTTGGAAGAAACATAAAGATCAGTAACAGGATTAATACTATTGCTAACACGGCAAATATGACCGTGTAGATGATTTCCTTCATATGAAGTACAACAATTTTTGTTTTCGAACTCATAAACGTCCGCCTCCCTGTCTCTTATAATGGATTTTTTCATTACTATTTGTCTTTATAACATATGAAAAAAGGGTGGAAAATATGCGTAGATTCTTGTATAATAGGAAAGCTGACAGGAGGTGAAGGAAGGATGTTTGTGATCGCAGGACTTGGAAATCCAACGAGACAATATGAAGGGACAAGGCATAATGTTGGATTTGACGTCATAGATGCGCTTGCGGATAAATATAATATAGCCGTGGATGCAAGAAAGTGCCGTGCGTATGTGGGAAAGGGAATCATAGAGGGACAGAAGGTCCTTCTTGTAAAGCCTCAGACTTATATGAATCTGAGCGGGGAGAGTATCCGGGGAATTGTGGATTATTTTAAAATTGACCCTGAGGAGGAGCTTCTTGTTATTTATGATGATATTAGCCTGAACCCCGGACAGCTTCGTGTGCGTGCAAAGGGAAGCGCAGGAGGGCATAATGGTATGAAGAATATCATTACCTGCCTTGGGACAGATGTATTTGCAAGGATTAAGGTGGGGATTGGAAAAAAACCGAAGGAATATGATCTGGCGGACTATGTGCTGAGCCGTTTTGGAAAAGAGGAACGCACACTTGTGGAGGAGGCATACGGTCATGCAGTACGGGCTGCAGAGCAGATTGTAAAAGGTGAGATCCGGTCTGCCATGAATGAATATAATCGAAAAGTGAAAGTAATGGAGGAATAGCAGATATGCAGGCGTTAACCGCACCACTTAAGGAACTGGCGGAATACGAAGAGATTGCGAAGGGCTCCAGGGAGGGACCGGGAGTGACCCGGATCTCTGGATGTGTCAATTCGCAGAAAACACATATGATGTATGCATTGTGCGATGGCTTTACTTATAAAGTCATCGCCTGTTCCAGTGAATCAAAGGCGAGGCAGATCTATGAGGAATACCGGGCTCTGGATTCTTCCGTCTTTTTGTATCCGGCAAAGGATATGCTCTTTTATCAGGCGGATATCAGGAGCCGCGAGCTGGTGCGGCAGCGGATGGAGGTTATAGAGGCGCTGGCAGGAAATAAACCATCGGTTGTTGTGACAAGCTTCGATGCATTTATGGATGCTTTGGTTCCAAAGAGGGAGATTAAGGAGCGCGCTGTGACCATATCCGGGGAGGGGACACTTGACCTTGCCTGGCTCTCAGAGAGGCTTTCCTGTCTTGGCTATGACCGGGAGGTGCAGGTGGGTGCGCCGGGGCAGTTCGCCGTAAGAGGCGGAATCCTGGATGTCTATCCTCTGACAGGAGAACTTCCTGTCCGGATTGAGCTGTGGGGGGACGAGGTGGATTCCATCAGAACCTTTGATGTGGAGACCCAGCGCTCCATTGAAAATCTGACAGAGGCAGTGATCTACCCTGCTACGGAATTTCCACGGGAAGGAGGAAAAAGAGTTTCTTTTCTAGATTATTTTCCGGCGGAGGAAACGCTGCTTTACCTGGATGAGCCTCTGCGCCTGATTGAGAAAGGAAATGCGGTGGAAGATGAATTTATGGAGGCCCAGAAGCGGCGTCTTGAGGCCGGACAGGTTCTGACGGACGCAGAGGCACATCTCTATACTACCTCCGAGATTGCAGGGAAAATGAACGGATATTCCTGTATTGCGTTCTCCGCGCTGGAATCTGCCTGCCGGGAGTTCACGGTGCGTGCTTCCTACAATCTACAGGTAAAAGGGGTGCAGTCCTATAACAGGAGCTTTGAGCTTCTGACCCAGGACTTGAAGCGCCTGAAGAGAAATCAGAGCCGGGTGGTTCTTCTGTCCGGTTCCAGAACCCGTGCAAAGCGTCTTGCGGAGGATCTGAGAGACTATAATCTGAGCAGCTTCTACAGCGAGGATATGGACCGTGAGGTGCAGCCGGGTGAGATCATGACAGCGTATGGCTATGTGGCGGAGGGATATGAATACCCGCTCCTTAAATTCACAGTCATTTCGGAGACCGATATTTTCGGAAAGGCAAAGAAGAAAAAGAAGCGGAAGGTATACGAGGGGAGAAAGATTCAGAGCTTTTCAGAGCTTAAGCCAGGAGATTACGTGGTACACGAGAACCATGGGCTCGGAATTTACCAGGGAATTGAAAAAATTGAGGTGGACAGGGTCTCCAAAGATTATATGAAGATTGCCTACGCACAGGGAGGAAACCTCTATATCCCGGCGACTCAGCTTGACCTGATCCAGAAATATGCCAATGCTGATGCCAAAAAGCCGAAGCTGAATAAACTGGGCACTCAGGAATGGGTGAAGACAAAGACCCGGGTCCGGAGGGCTGTAAGGGAGATCGCAAAGGATCTGGTAGAGCTCTATGCCGCGAGAGAGAAGCAGGAGGGTTATGTCTATGGAAAGGATACCGTGTGGCAGAAGGAATTTGAGGAAATGTTTCCCTTCGAAGAGACAGAGGACCAGATTCTAGCCATTGATGCCGTAAAGCGGGACATGGAGAGCAGGAAGATCATGGACCGGCTGATCTGCGGTGATGTAGGATACGGGAAGACCGAGATTGCCATCCGTGCGGCATTTAAGGCAGTGCAGGAAAGTAAGCAGGTGGTATACCTTGTGCCCACAACCATTCTTGCCCAGCAGCATTATAATACATTTTTGCAGAGGATGAAGGACTTTCCGGTGAGAGTGGATCTGATGTGCAGATTCCGGACCCCGGCCCAGCAGAAGAAGACGGTCCAGGATCTGAAACGGGGGCTGGTGGATATTGTCATTGGAACCCACCGGGTCTTAAGCGATGACGTGCAGTTTAAGGATCTGGGGCTGCTGATCATAGATGAAGAGCAGCGCTTCGGTGTGCAGCATAAGGAGAAGATCAAGAAATTAAAGGAAAATGTGGATGTGATGACGCTCACTGCAACCCCGATCCCAAGAACTCTTCATATGAGCCTGATCGGAATCCGGGATATGAGTGTTTTGGAGGAGGCTCCGGGAGAACGGATGCCGATTCAGACTTATGTGATGGAATACAGTGACGAGATGGTCCGGGAGGCTATTGAGCGGGAATGTGCAAGAGGCGGACAGGTCTATTATGTTTATAACCGTGTGGAAGACATTGAGGAGATTACCGCGCAGGTAGCAAAGCTTGTGCCAGAGGTTCATGTGGCATTTGCCCATGGACAGATGCGGGAGCGTCAGCTTGAGGGCATCATGTATGATTTCATTAACGGGGACATTGATGTGCTTGTCTCTACAACTATCATTGAGACAGGACTTGATATATCCAATGCAAATACAATGATCATCCATGATTCGGACCGGCTGGGTCTCTCGCAGCTTTACCAGCTGAGAGGGCGCGTGGGACGTTCCGGGAGAATGGCATACGCGTTCCTTCTGTATCGGAGAGATAAGCTTCTTAAGGAGATTGCGGAAAAACGTCTCTCGGCAATCAGGGAGTTCACGGATCTTGGTTCAGGCTTTAAGATTGCCATGCGGGATCTGGAGATCCGCGGAGCGGGGAATCTTCTTGGAGCAGAGCAGCACGGGCATATGGAAGCTGTGGGTTATGATCTGTACTGTAAGATGTTAAATGAGGCTGTGCGTCATCTCAAGGGGGAGATGAAGGAGGAAAGCTTTAACACCACCATTGACCTGAATGTAGATGCCTATATTCCGGACAGCTATATTCCAAATGAATATCATAAGCTTGACATATATAAGCGTGTGGCCGCCATCGAATCTGAAGAGGATATGGAGGAGATGACCGGGGAACTGATTGACCGGTTCGGAGATTTCCCGAAAAAGGTGGAAAGACTTCTGGAGGTGGCAGGGCTTAAGGCATTTGCCCATGAGGCATATGTGACGCAGATTGAGCAGAAGGGGGAGACCTATACCTTTACCATGTATGAAAAGGCGCCTGTAACGCCGGAGCGGATTCCGGGGCTCCTTCTAGGGTTCAAAGATGAGCTGTCCTTTAAGGCAGACCTGGAAAATCCGTGCTTTGTTTACCGGAAAAAGGGCAGAAGCCGGAAAACAGACAGTGAAAATCCGGTGGAAGTTGTGAAAAAAGTGTTAATTGGAATAAAAGGATTGCTTGCATGAGAAAAAGGGAGTATACTGGATAGGGTATGCAAAGGAAACAGCTTTTCGAAACTGTGAAGGTTAACAATAGTTTCGGCTTTTGCATGAACAGCACGAAGGAGGTTAGTATCAGGAATGAAAAAAAGAGTATTGATACCTGCACTGGCAGGAATTATGGCTGCGGCAGTAATGTCAGGCTGCACTTTAAAGGGAACTGAGGCGGCGATTACAGTCGGTGATACAGAGATTAAGGCAGATGTGGCGAATTTCTATGCGAGGTACACCCAGGCGCAGTATGAGACCTATTATTCTGCTTATATGCCGGAGGATAAGTGGAATTCCGAGGCAAGCGAGGGAAAAACCTATGAGGAGAGTGTGAAGGAATCTGTCCAGGATACCCTGTCAACCATGGTTCTTCTAGAGCAGCATATGGGGGATTATGACGTTTCCCTTACAGATGATGAGAAGAAGGTGGTTGAGGATACCGCGCAGAAATTTGATGCAGATAATTCACTGGAGGATAAGGATATGGTGTCCGGTGATAAGAAGGCGGTAGAGCGGATGCTTACATTGATGGCAGTACAGCAGAAGATGCAGGAGGCTATTGAAGAGGGGGCAGATACAGATGTTTCTGACGAGGAAGCTGCGCAGAAGAGTATGGATTATGTGTTGTTTTCTTATACCACTACAGATGACTCTGGTACATCCACAGATCTGACAGATGACGAGAAGAAGGCCCTGAAGGAGAAGGCTGATACTCTTGCGGCGGATCTGAAGAAAGGCGGGGACTTTAAGGCTCTTGCCGAGACAGCAGGCGTGGAGGTCAGCAAAGCGACCTTTGACAAAGAATCCACGTCTCCAGATGAGGAGCTTGTGAAGGCGGCTGATGCATTAAAGGAAGGCGAATCCACAGATGTGATTGAGACAGACGCGGGCTGCTATGTGGCAAAGGTAACGAGTCTTCTCGACCGCGAGGCTACAGATGCAAAGAAGGATACCATCGTACAGGAGCGGAAAAATGAGCTCTATAATGATACCTGTGAAAAGTGGCGCAAGGATGCGAAGATTACCGTACATAAGGATGTATGGAAAAAGATAAATTTTAATGACCTGACGGTGACGATGAATGTGGAGGAAGAGACGCCGTACTCTGATTCCGTAAAGACAGATGATCAGGTAGATCTGGATGCAGAAGAGTAATAAGTATAATTGGGGACGGGGCATTTTTAAAAATGCCCCGTCCCCAATGATGTTATCATCTGGTTTACCAGTTTGCCGTCTGCCTTGCCTTTTACCTTTGGCATCAGTACCTTCATGATTCTTCCCTTATCTTTTGCAGTCGGAGAATCAATGCCAAGCTCAGAAAGCGTGGCGTTAATCATGTGCCGGATCTCTTCCTCGTCCATAAGCTTTGGTGCATACTGCTCCAGGACGGCAATACGCCGGGTGCACTCATCAATGATGTCAGCGCGGTCCGCTGGGGTCATCTCAAGAGTTTCTTTTGTCTGCTTGATCTCTTTTAGGACAACCTGGATCTCTTCCTCTTCGGTCAGGTCTGCGCGTTTGTCGATGGCTTTATTTTTAAGAGCTGAAAGGAGCATGGAGAGGGATTCCTTTGTGGGTTTATCACCTGCTTTCATTGCAGCTACCATAGCGCTTCTTACTTCTTCAATTTTACTCATGTTAAATCCTCCTGGTCTTTTGATTTGTAAAATGCATTCTGCTGTTGTTCAGTATACAGTCCGAGTCTATTGTAGCATTTTGAAAATCAAATTGCAATAAAGGGGTGTTTTTGCGCTGAAAAACTTCGAATACCACCTATGAGCGGCCTCCCGGGCCATGAATCGTAACAACTGAATAAAAGCCAAAGCGTTTTTTTTTGCAGTTTTTCCCCTATTTCATCTCATAATGTGATAAGATATCTATAACTGACAGGGATCTTTAAAGTTACAGATATTTCTGTGTGGACAGGAACCATAAGATAGAGAAAACAGGCAGTTTAGGAACAGTTCCTTATAAAATGGAGGGTTTTAGAATGAGAAATCATGAGGTGACGGCGGTGCAGCCGCTGCTTAAGGAAGATGGGAGTCTGAGAGAACCGGGGTGGTCGAAAAGGCTTTTACAGGTTTATGACAGGGGGCAGATCAGGGCTTCAGGGCTTAGAATCAAGGAATGGGATTACTATCTTGTGTTAAATGAGGATTTTGCGGGTGCCTTTACAATTTCGGATGACGGCTATATTGGTCTTCAGTCGGTCTCCCTGCTGAATTTTAAAGAGGGGTGGGAGCATACGGAGACGATTCTGAATCCATTTCCCATGGGAAAGCTGCATCTGCCGTCAACATCAGAGGAAGGGAATACGGTATATAAGGACAGGCGTCTGCATATGGGATTTTTTGTGAAGAACGGAAAGAGGGAGCTTCGCTGCAGATTTAAGAACTTCTATAAGGGAAAGCCCTTTTCCTGTGATATTATGCTGGAGCAGCCTGAGATGGATACGATGGTAATCGCTACTCCATGGAAAGAAAATAGGAGGGCATTTTATTATAATCAGAAGATAAACTGTATGCCGGCAGAGGGAAGCATGACCTTTGACGGAAAGACCTATACTTTCTCAAAGGACAGGGACTTTGGCACGCTGGACTGGGGAAGGGGAGTGTGGACCTATGATAACCGGTGGTACTGGGGCTCGGGAAATGGAATTGTGAATGGGAAGCCATTTGGTTTTAATATCGGGTATGGATTCGGGGATACGTCTGCGGCATCCGAGAATATGTTATTTTACGATGGGACAGCGCATAAACTGGACGATGTGACCTTTCATATTCCAAAGGACAGCTATATGAAGCCCTGGATCTTCACCTCCAGCGACGGAAGGTTTGAGATGGATTTTGTGCCAGTGCTTGACCGGGCAGCAAAGACCTCGGCAGTGATTATTGAGAGTGACCAGCATCAGGTGTTTGGACGTATGACCGGGAAAGCAGTGCTTGATGACGGGACTGTGCTGGAAATCAGGAATCTGATGTGTTTTGCGGAGGATGTTCATAACCGGTATTGATGATAGGGAGAGGTGGGTTTTACGAATCAGATAAAGTGGCATAAATATAGCTCTATTGTGATGCTGGTCAGCATGCTGATCTGTATCTATTCCGGGCATAAGCTTGTGGGGCGGCAATAGGAAAGGATAACCCGGAGGCTATCCTATTTACGGTTCCCCGCCACAATCCTCATTCCCGTCAAAGATCTCTCCCCGCAAGGATTCAAGAAACGGAATCATTAGGTCACGTCCATACTGTATAAGAGAATATCGTTTTTGCTGCAGGCACCAGTTATATGTGATTCCGATCTGAAAACTTGCAATCATATCCGTCAGGACTGTATAGGTATGCTGGGAAAGAATTTCTCCTGCTTCAATTCCTTCTTTTAAAAGGCTTCTCAAAATCTGGTAATATGGTCTGTCAGGGTTCAGGGTATGGCGTACGCCGTCCGTCATAACCTGAAGTCCGTAAAGCGGGGGATAGAAGCGGCAGAAGGGTGAAGACTCTATGGTATGCATGACATAATTATGAAAGGAAATGAGGTTATCCACAGCATGGATGCTGCCGTCATAGTACTCCTTAAGCCAGACATCGTAGTCATTATCATTGATATATT
The DNA here is from genome assembly GCA_910576335.1 of Lachnospiraceae bacterium. Taxonomy (GTDB): domain Bacteria; phylum Bacillota; class Clostridia; order Lachnospirales; family Lachnospiraceae; genus CAPEBR01. Next base: position 47,740 of record CAJTIU010000005.1, on the reverse strand, counting down.
CAATGGTAAAGAGAAGTTCCTCCTTACCGTGAAAGTGATGGTAGAATGCACTGCGGGAGGTGCCTGATTTCTCAATAATCTCTGATATGGTAGTTTCATCATAGCCATTCTCAAGAAATAAATCCCATGCAGATTTCATGATTTTTTCTTTCGCTTTCTTTTTATATGATCCACGCATCGTCTTCTCTTTTACATTTCCTTTTTTATTAACATATGAAAATCCGTCTGACAATATGTTGGAGACAGAACATTTTTCGTTACTATTCACGGACTAACCGTCCGCTCATAGTAACGAGTTCCCCGGGCATGCAATGGCTGAATTGTCCACATGGAACTTTTTGTATCTCTAATATCCCGCCCCCAGCAGAGTTCCGATTATGCGGACCAAAAGAGCGGCTGCCCAGGCGATGGTACACTGCCAGAGTATAACGTAGAGCGCCCATTTTACCCCCATCTCCCGCTTGATGGAGGCGATTGCCGCCACGCACGGGGTGTACAGGAGGCTGAAGACGAGCAGGGAGGCAGCGGAAAGGGAGGTCATGGAAGCTGTGATGCCGCCTGTACTGCCAAATAGTACCTCTAGAACGGAGACAACGCTTTCTTTTGCCATAAAGCCGCTGATCAGTGAGGTGCAGATACGCCAGTCTCCAAGTCCCAGGGGCTTAAAAAGGGGAACTAGAAGCCCGGATATTGAGGCCAGGATACTGTCGTGGGAATCAGCCGCCATATTAAACTGGAAGTCAAAGCTCTGCAGGAACCATACGATGATGGTGGCAATGAGAATAACAGAGAAGGCTCTCTGAAGGAAGTCCTTGGCCTTTTCCCAAAGAAGCTGCAGTACGCTGCGGGGGGCTGGCATACGGTAATTGGGAAGCTCCATAACAAAAGGCACTGCTTCGCCTTTGAATAAAGTCTTTTTAAATAACAGGGCAATCAGAACCCCAGTCAGAACGCCTAGTACATACAGTCCTGTCATGATCAGACCTCCCTGGTGGGGAAAGAATGCATTGACAAAAAAGGCGTAGATCGGAAGTTTTGCCGTGCAGCTCATGAACGGGGTGAGCAGGATGGTCATCTTGCGGTCGCGTTCACTGGGCAGGGTGCGTGTAGACATGACTGCGGGTACGGTGCAGCCGAAGCCGATGAGCATAGGCACAATACTGCGTCCGGACAGTCCGATTTTCCGCAGCAGTTTATCCATAAAGAAGGCGACGCGGGCGATATAACCGCTGTCCTCTAAAAGCGAGAGGAAGAAGAACATGGTCACAATGACGGGCAGAAAGCTTAGTACACTGCCTACGCCTTCGAAGATTCCGTCAATAATCAGCCCGTGGAGCGCCTCGTTAACGTGGGTGGCAGTCATTGCGCTGTCAGCCCAGTCTTTCAGCATCTCAATACCTGACGCAAGCAGATCCTGGAGATATGCCCCGATTACATTAAAGGTCAGGTAGAAAACTAGTCCCATAATACCGATAAATACGGGAATAGCAGTATATTTTCCAGTAAGGATCCGGTCCATATTCTGACTGCGGACATGCTCCCGGCTCTCGTGAGGCCTGATCACACACTGGTCACAGATCTTCTGTATGTAGGAGAAGCGCATGTCCGCCATAGCCGCACTGCGGTCCAGGCCGCGTTCCTTTTCCATCTGAAGCACAATGTGCTCCAACATCTCCTTTTCATTCTGCTCCAGCTGAAGCTGTTCTAAAATCAGAGGGTCTCCCTCGACTATTTTTCCAGCGGCAAAACGAACCGGAAGACCTGCCTTAAGCGCATGGTCTTCGATCAGGTGGATGACTGCATGCAGACATCGGTGGACTGCGCCGCTGTTATCATTCTGGTCGCAGAAATCCTGCCGCAGAGGCTTTTCCTGGTATTTTGCAATGTGGAGGGCGTGCCTTGCCAGCTCATCAATTCCCTGGTTTTTGACAGCTGAGATGGGAACTACCGGTACGCCTAGCATGGCCTCCATGGAGTTTACATCCACAGAGCCGCCGTTTCCGTTCATCTCATCCATCATGTTAAGAGCCACTACTACAGGAATGTTCATTTCCAGAAGCTGCATGGTGAGATAAAGATTCCGCTCAATGTTCGTGGCGTCTATAATGTTAATAATTCCCTTTGGGGCATCCTTGAGTACGAAATCCCGGGATACCAGTTCTTCGCTGGAATAGGGCGACATGGAATAGATGCCCGGCAGATCTGTAATGGAGGTATCTGCATATCCGCGGATCTCTCCGTCCTTGCGGTCTACTGTAACGCCGGGGAAATTTCCCACATGCTGCCTGGAGCCGGTCAGCTGATTGAACAGGGTAGTCTTGCCGCAGTTCTGATTGCCTACCAGTGCGAAGGTCAGCTTTGTCCCTTCCGGCAGAGGGTCGCCGCTGCCTTTGGGATGAAACCTTCCTTCCTCTCCAAGGCCGGGATGCAGCGTCTTCTTAGAGGGCTTCTTTTCCGGACGTATCTTTGCAGTGACCGGCTCTATCTCAATCTGCGCGGCATCGGCCAGTCTGAGAGTAAGCTCATAGCCGTGGATCCGAAGCTCAATGGGATCACCCATGGGAGCAAGTTTTATGACTGTGACCTCCGCACCTGGGATTACGCCCATGTCAAGAAAATGCTGGCGCAGGGCGCCCTCTCCGCCTACGCTTTTTACAAGGGCGGTCTTTCCGATTTCAAGTTCCTTGAGTGTCATACTCTTCTGTGTATAACTCATGTTCTGCCTCCTGTATATGTTCATGTAATCATCCTATCACCCTGTATGGAAAAATACAAGTACGAAGGTTCAAAATATAAAGTTGCTATTTAAGGTATAAAATTCCTTCATTTACAAATAATAGTATCATTGCAGTAACAGTGATATGAAAATATACAGATGGAGGAATTGTTATATGAAGGCCACAGGTATTGTAAGGAGAATAGACTAATGCGTTATAATAGGACAAGGTTAAGGAAGCCGCATAAATGCAGGGTTTTCGCTGATTTTGTCCAAACTAAAACACAGGGAATCCGGCGGCAGACTGACCAAATACATAGGAAAGGAAGGTTTGCTATAAGGATTCGCAAAGACTCTGTAAGTGAAAATTGCCACAGGGGGCCAGGCCATAGTGATTATCGGCCTGGCTATCTTTATGCAAATGAAATATAGTTAGGCTGAAAGGTTATAGAAGATTTTGGATGAGGGCTTTATTGAAAAAGCACAGCAGTGGGTGCAGTACATTTTATGTGAATTCTCCCAGACAAAATTGAATATCTCCCAAAACCAATACTGATTTGGGAGAAATAGAATTGATTGGGAGAAAATATAGATAAATTAAGAGCCAGATTGGGATATTCAATTCCGTCTGGCTTTTTTGCTTATATATGATTTAGAATGGAAATAAATTCCAATAATTTATTAAAGATAGAATTGGAGTAAAAATTTATGAAACAGGGATCTCTATTTTACGATCCGTCAAGTGAACGGATGGACATACGGTTTGGACTGGAATCCTACTATGGGGGACTACATTGTGGAACCGGTATGGATGTGCTGATCGACGGCAAATGGGTACCTACCAGGACCCCGCCTGGCGAAGACTAGTAGGGATCAGGACAGATAACATTTCAGGACTGGCTGTAAGGCTTTAGCTTTTACCTGTCGGGCGGCTTCTTTAGAGAAAAGAGGTCGCCTTTTTTGCGCGAGTAATGAGCCATGCGGGAACGCTTGAGTTCCCATATGGCGAATACCGCAGTCAGTAAGCCGATAGGCGAACGTGCCTATTTTTAGAAGAAGGAGGTGTCCGATGTGAAAGTACCGTCTGCCCGGATCCTATGGCTGCCTCATTTTTGATAGACTGTACCCGGCTGGTACAGAAGTTTCGATGACTGCCCAGGAGGATGGTGTAAGTATTCTTAATAAAATACGCATTTTGGGTGCAAATACGCAGAAAAAGGGTTCCGACCATGACTAGCTGAACCGCATTGTCGCATAGTACAGCAGGAGACTGACAGGGGCCAGGGCGGAAAGGGCGCATCAAAATGAGCCGGAAAGGGGCGTTGCACTTTTTGCCCCTATAATACGCGCGTATCTTTCTCCGTGCAGGAGCTGTAAGAAGTATATATGACTGCAAGGGAAAATGTATATACCCGGAGGCAGTGATAGAGACGAGTAAAATCCGCGGGCTGTGTGAGCCGATGGAGATCACAAAAATAGCAAAGGAGTTATTCACATGCGAGCAGACAGGATGAAAAAAAGCTGTATGAACAGCAGGAAGAAAAGATTTTGGCACAGTCGGACGCATTTATCAGCCTTTTGAAAAAGCGGGGGCTTCTTGCGGATCAGAAGATTGACAGTGAGAAGGTGCGCTCTGCAAAGCAGGAGAAGACCAGGAACAGCTACCACAACACGCTTATGCTCCTGCAGCAGTACCGAACCATCGTCTGGATGATGGAATGTTTCCCGGAAACCATTGCGGAGGAGCTGGAGATGCCTTTTGAGGGGGGATGCCCTGATCGAGCATATGGACGTGGAGATGGCCATGGGGAACCGGAAGCTTGAGAACCGGATGGAGGGTGTCCAGAAATCAAGGCTGCTCTTTGTCTTTGACCTGTTCGGGCCATTAAAAGCATTATATGGCGAGGCATCCCGCCTTACTGTTATGAATGCTGCTTTAGACCGGATTGAAGAAGTATTGAATGAAAGTGAATTGCCGGATAAAGGTACACAGCATATATCCAAAGAGAGTGCGGGAAAAGCAGCGTATTTCGATTGCCCGCTGTACACTGAAGGATGCGCCGATTATAATATTGGATGAAGCGGCCGCCAGTGTTGATGCGGACAATGAGAGTTACATTCAGGAGGCTATCAGTGAGCTGGTAAAAAGAAAGACGTTACTGGTGATTGCGGATAGGCGTATCAGTGAACAGGGAACATATGACGAACTTACAGGCTTTATAGGAAAAGTCCTATGTAGAGTGCGATTTGAAAAGTTATCTCTGGAACGCTGGAAATTTTTCTGCGTTTTTTCGTAAATCCTATTGACAGGATGGCGGGTAATATGTTAGCATATACGATAGTTAGATACGACTAACCGAAAGAGGAGACAGATGTTTCCAAATGAAAGGAATTACACGGAAAAATGCCTTATGGCATTTTCTTTTACCACATGAGTTAGATGAGACTAACTAAAGGGAAAAGGAGGAATCTGCATGAGCGTTGTGATCATAGGAGGACATGAGAGGATGGAGAACCGGTATAAGGAAATCTGTAAGAAATACAACCATAAATCGAAGGTCTTTACTAAAATGAAATCCGATTTAGGCAGTCAGATTGGCAGTCCGGATCTGGTGATCCTGTTTACTTCGACTGTATCCCATAAAATGGTACGCTGTGCAGTTGCGGAATCAGAGCGGCATAATTCAAGGCTGGAACGTTCGCACAGCAGCAGTGCAAGTGCTCTTATACAGATATTGGAGGCGTATGCGTAAGATGTTTGGCAGGCAGAGGATGTGCCTCCATGCCATGGAAAGACGGGCAGGAAGGAGAAATGCGAAATGTATCTGGAAGTAAAAGATCTGAGAAAGAGCTATGGGGAAGGGGGGAGCTATGTGGAGGTTCTAAAGGGCGTGGATCTGTCCGTGGAAAAGGGTGCGATGTGCGTCATACAGGGCGCCAGCGGTTCTGGGAAGTCCACCTTGCTTCACTGCATCGGCGGGTTGGAGGAAGCCGGTTCCGGTTCCGTATCCGTGGATGGGATGGGGATCTGCGGGCTGTTGCCGGAGGAGTTGTCCGACTACCGCAGGGCGAATCTGGGATTCATTTTCCAGTTCTATAATCTTGTGCCGAACCTTACGGTAAAGGAGAATATCCAGGTATGCGAATACCTTACTGACAGCCCCCTTGACATGGGGGAGCTTCTGGGTACTCTGGGCCTGGACGGACACCAGGATAAATTCCCGGCCCAGCTTTCCGGCGGCCAGCAGCAGCGCTGCGCCATTGCCAGGGCGCTCATCAAGAACCCGAAGCTCCTGCTCTGCGACGAGCCCACCGGGGCGCTGGATTCCCACACCTCGCGGGATATTCTGGAACTGCTTGAGGGAGTAAACCGGAAATACGGCACCACCATGCTGATTGTCACCCACAACAATTCCATCAGACATATGGTGGATCAGGTGGTCTGCCTGAAGGACGGACAGGTGATGCAGGATTACCGGAATGAAGAGAAAGTGCCTGCCGCGCAGTTGGAGGATTTGTGATGCAGAAGATATTGAGAAGACGCATATTTCGAGACCTGAAAGAGAATAAGTTCCGGTATCTGGCTTTGGGGCTTTTGATCGTTCTTGGCATGTATATCGTGATCGGGCTGGTAGGCGCAGCAGATACTGTTATCGTACAAACGGCTGAAACAGCAAAGGCCAACCGGGCGGAGGACGGGCAGTTCAGCGTGTTCGCACCCCTTACGGAAAAGGAGAAATCTTCGCTGGAAGGGGAGGGCATTACCCTGGAGGAGCATTTTTATCTGGACTATGCCCCGGCAGGCAAAAGCACTCTGTCAGAAGCGGGAGGGCTGTCTGGGGACGCAGGTTCCACAGACGGCGCGGTTCTCCGCGTCTTTACTCAGAGGAAGCATATCGATCTGGTACAGATTGATTCCGGCAGGCTCCCCAAAGAAGAAGGGGAGATTCTGCTGGAGAGGCGTTTCTGCGAGGAACATGGGATCTCTGCCGGTGACAGGATTACCCTTGGGGGCAGGGAATTTACAGTCACAGGGATTGGCACGGCCCCGGATTATGAATCACCCTTCCGGAGCTTTTCCGACAGCGCCGTGGACAGCGTCCGGTTCGGGCTTGGATTTGTGACAGGAGAAGACTACAGTCGGCTGCGGGAGGCGGGCGGGAGTATTTCTTCCGAAGAATATACCTATGCCTATCTGCTGAATGGCAGGATGACCGATAAGCAGCTGAAGGAACAATTAAAAGGACTGGAAGTTTCGGCGGGTGATATTGAAGATGCCTTTTTCCGGGAGTATTGGGAGAGGAACGGCGGAAAGCTGGATGGAGGGCTTGCGGTTTCCCTCTCCAAACTGACCCGCTTTGTCCCGGCGGGCGACAATCCCCGGATCGGTTCGGCGGGGAACGATAAATATGTAGATAAGGCGGCGGGGCTGGCGGCCGGTGTAATCGTCCTGATCCTGTTTGCCTATGTGATCTCCGTGTTTACCGTACACAGTATTGAGCGGGAGTCCGGCGTCATCGGGACACTCTATGCCATGGGTGTGAAGAGAAAGGAACTTATGCGGCACTACCTTTGTCTGCCGGTGCTAGTCACCTTCCTGGCCGGTGTCACCGGGACGGTTCTTGGCTACAGCAGTTTTGGCGTAAACCGGTATCTCAGCGAGCCCTATGGCTATTTTTCCATTCCGCAGGTGGAGGTGGTTTATGAGCCATACCTGCTTTTATACGGACTGGCTGTGCCGCCCCTTGCCGCCGCCTTCACTAATTACCTTGTGATACGGAAAAAACTGGCCCGGCCTGCCCTTGCCCTGATCCGCGGGGAACGGAAAAGGGACAGAGTGGCAGCCATGCATCTTTCGGGCGGTTTTGTGCGGATTTTCCGGCTCCGGCAGCTTTTGCGGGAAAGACGCACGGCAGCAGCCGTATTTTTGGGGATGTTCATTTCCCTGCTGATCGTCATGCTTTCCCTGGACTGCTATGCGATCTGTTCCTACGTCAAGACGGAAAACGCCAGGGATACGAGGTTTGCCTGGATGTACAACTATAAATATCCGGAGGCAAAAGTGCCAAAAGGCGGGGAGGAAGCTTACGGGGTTACCATGAAAAAGGAAGTCCTGGGCTATTCTTTTGATGTGACGCTTATGGGTATCCATGATGGAAATCCCTATTTCGATGCGTCGGTGGAAAAGGGGGAGGACCGGGTATTAGTTTCTTCGGCGCTGGCACAGAAGTACGGAATCGGCGAGGGGGATGTCCTGACGCTTCTGGATGAGGAAAGAGACCGGTACTATGCTTTCCGGGTGGATGGGATTGTTACTTATTCCACCGGATTTTTCGCATTTATGGACATTGACAGCATGCGGGAGCTGATGGGGGAGAGCGAAGATTATTATAATATCGTATTTTCGGATCATTCCCTGAATATCGATCATGGCAGGCTTTATGCAGCTCTTCCAAAGGAAGATGTAGAGAAAAGCGCCGCCGTATTCGTGGAGCAGATGAAAAGTATGGTGATCTCTCTTCTGGTGGTTTCCGCCCTGATCTTTGCAGTGGTGATGTATCTGATGATGAAGGTGATGATCGACCGGTCAGCGCCAGCGGTTTCCTTGTTCAAGGTGTTCGGTTACCGGAAAAAGGAGATCGGGAAGCTCTACCTGAATGGGAATTTCTTTGTGGTGGCAATAAGCGCCCTTGTGGGGATCCCCTTGGCTAAGGCGGTGATGGATCTGATGTTCCCTTATATGGTGGCGAATGTTGCCTGCGGGATTAACCTTGCCTTTTCCTGGCAGATGTATGCGGGCATCTTTTTCAGCGCGCTGGTTTTATATGGGATTATCAACGGGTTCCTGATGCGCAGGGTGAACCGGATCCTTCCGGCAGAGGTGCTTAAGATGCGGGAATAAAGTTCAGCCGGTCTTCTTTTGTGTGCCGGCAAGATGCAGCGTTTTGTGACAGGATGTGGTCGGAGCCTGGAAATTCGTAGCTATTCAGCCTTTCGGCTGAACCTAGGGCGATTGCGGAGTATTCTAGAAATGACCGGGCAGAGTTTATTAAAGAGGTTCAAGAAACTTCTTCTTGGATATGTCTATACAGTGTTCTATGGATTAGCCCAAATAGAACATATAATAAACTTTGACATAGCATTATCAAGGTTATTATAATATAATCAAGCTATGGAGGTGATGAGTTGCAGGAAAGCAGCTGCTTAAAATTTTGTATTACCTATTGGATAAGGGACGTGCTACTGCTCCGTAGACTGCCGGGCGCATGAGGAAAATGCGGGCGAATGTGACGCGGCAGGGGCGAAAAAAGCCTTGCTGTATGCGGCTTTCCGGGCGGGAAAATAAGACGGTAAGGGATTTATACCTTTACCCCGCAAAATGGCGTTCTATTGCGTCACAATCCAATCTCTGCACCCATAAGAAAACCGGGGCGCGGTGGCTATCTGATAGCTGCCGCGTCCCGGCTCTTTTTTTACAAAATTCCAGTTTATTATATAGACGGTTCACAGTCTTTCAAGAAAAAGCGTAATGTCATTACGGTAATAGCAATTTTATACTTTGCTTCAATGTCAATATTTTTAGTAGAATTTGAAAGAATTTCGTCAATAACGCTTATTTTTACTCCCGCCATTTCTGCAATCGACTTTTTAGATAAATTGTGATATGAAATAAGCACTTCCAAAAAAGCACTTAATTTCAAATCATTATTCTCAATAATACTAAAATAAAGAAATCCAACTTTTGTGAGTAAGTGATTGCAATAGGTAGGCTCCTTTGGTAAACAATCAACATTTCCTTGTGCAATAGTTTCTATTTGTTCTACCGATATTCCTAAATAGTTTGAAAGAGTATTCTTGTTGAAATCATATAATTCAATTAGTGAATTTAGCATTTCTGATATATTTGCTGTTTTCATTATTTTATGCTCCAAATTATAATTTTATTTATAACCAACGACTGCAATAACCTCATTATTCATGAGTAGATAACATATACTCCTACCTTCACTACTAAAGTTTTTGGAACAACTAATGACATTTTCATGCCTATAATTCCCTCCATTCACAGAAAATTTCGATTTTTTGGTTTGTTATGGGAGAAATTTTACCATACCCAATTATGAAAAACAATCCCCATTCTATGTCCGATCCGACTATCCAGACCGTCAAGGGACGAGTAGTATTTTTTCCGCAAAGAGGGCTAGAAAAGGCTTGATTTTTAAGGCGTTACAGACGCAAAAATCCACAGGGTAAGGGTCTTATACTATCTACCCACGAAAACGGCTTCTAAACGTCCACAGGCGCGTTTTGCGCCCCCTTTTCCTGCCCCGTTTCCCGCCGCACTAATAAGGGCTTGCGTCAATAACTCAAAAAAGCACTTGACAAAACGCTTCTTGGGGGACAGCGAAAGATATTGAGCCTTATGTCGATCCGGTGTTTGAGAACAATGTATCACTCACAGAAATGGAAAGACTGATGATGTCAGGCGGACCGAAACAGCCGAAGTATGCGAAGAATAAAAATATCCTTGTCATCGGCGGTTCTGGTTCTGGCGTGACGAGGTTTTTCGTAAAACCAAACCTTATGCAGATGCACAGTTCCTATGTTGTCACTGATCCGAACAGATAAGTATAATAAGGGTATAGGGAAGCGCGCACCCTCAACGAAAGGAGGTTACACACCATGAAGAAGCAGACAGAGAAAAACAAACTCACAGCTTTATACGAAAGACTCTCCCATGACGCCGAGAAAATCCCTATCCCGTCCGAGCATTGGAAGCGGACAGGCGAGCCAGTCCGGGCAGCAAAATATGCCGACCCCTACGCATGGTCAGCGACCACTATCGGCTACATACTGAAACGCCCGGAATACACAGGGCACAAGGTATTAGGGAAAACTGTATGCGAGAACTACAAGACTAAGAGCAGCCGCAAGACAGCGCCGGAGGAACAGTATATTTTTGAAGGCGCAATCCCCGCCATTGTGGGCGTGGAAACGTGGCAGACCGTACAGAAGATACGGGGAGCAGTATGCCGCGCACCTAAACGGCAGAACACCCCTAACCGCTTGACCGGGCTTCTCTACTGCGCCGACTACTTACATTACAGCACAATGCCGACTACTACGGAATCCCTCTCATTATTTCTATAACATGACATTCTATTGACAAGTTTATGTGTTATAATATACGGGAGGTGATGAAAATGCGGGAAAGCAGATTATTTAGAATTGTGTACTATCTTTTACAGAATGGAAAGGCAACCGCCCCCGAACTTGCTCAAAAATTTGAAGTATCAATCAGAACCATTTACAGAGATATTGACGCCATAAGCAGCACTGGAATCCCTATTTATGCAACACAGGGAAAAGGGGGAGGTATTTCTATCCTTAACGATTATACGCTGGATAAATCTTTGTTTTCTGAACAAGAACAGGAACAAATGCTAACAGCATTACAAGGAATGATTGCGACCACAGAAAAAAATTCTAATGAATTGCTTATAAAGTTAAGTGGTTTATTTCAGATAAAATCTACAAATTGGATTGAAGTTGATTTTTCAGACTGGGCGCATCGTATCCCACAACAAGATACATTTAATATCATCAAAGAAGCCATTTTTCACAAGAGAATTATTTCCTTTTGCTATTTTAGCGGAAAAGGAAATAAAGAGAAAAGAAATGTAAAACCTATCCGGTTAGTATTCAGGAGCAAAAGCTGGTATTTATATTCTTTTTGCCTGTTAAGAAATGATTACCGTTTTTTTAAGTTGACGAGAATAAAAGAGCTTGAAATGCTGTCTGAAACTTTTGCGCAAGATTTTACACCAATAAAAATCGAAAAACAAATACAAGTTGAAAATACTGTTGCCGTTAAGTTGAAATTTGACAGGCAAGCGGCTTTTCGTGTTTATGATGAATTTACAGATAACATAACAGAAGATTCACAGGGAAATTTATATGTCCAAGTAGATTTACCCGACAATGAGGTTTTGTATTCTTATGTGATGTCTTTTTCGGATAGCGTTGAGATAATAGAACCACAGTTTATACGGGAGCAGATGAAAAGAAGATTGCAGAAAATGCAGGAAAAATATAGAACATGACATTAGGTGTCAGGTTATATTTGATACACTGTTTCCATAAGGAGGTGCTGATATGAAATTTGAATGGAGAAAGCACGAAAAAGCTCTGTATGGAGCAAAAAGTACACCTGCTTTGGTAGATATACCCAAGCATAGTTTTATTATGATGAAAGGAAGTGGAAATCCTAACGATACAGATTTTTCAGATAGGGTAGGTGCGCTCTTTTCATTAGCGTATGCCATTAAAATGGGGTATAAATCTACTGCAACTAAAAATATTTTATCAAATGAAATCCACGACTTTACGGTTTATCCTTTAGAGGGTATCTGGAAACAGAAAAACGTTGATACGGAATCTGCTGCCGGTAAACTCATAAAAGAAAATTTGGAATATACCATTATGATACGTCAGCCAGACTTTATCACATCGGAAATGGTATGCGTTGCATTGGAAAGGGTAAAAATTAAAAAGCCAAACCGACTGTATGAAGAAATTATTTTTGATACGATACATGACGGAAAATGTGTTGAAATTCTGCATATTGGCTCATACGACAACGAACCGTTCTCTTTTGAGCAAATGGATAAATTTGCAGAAGAAAACGGTCTGCAACGCATATCAGATTCTCATAGAGAAATCTATTTGACTAATAGAACAAAAGCGGATAAGCTCAAAACAATTTTGAGATATAAGGTAAATTAGCAAACAGTAAATCTATCGAACCAGCGACAAGAATATAAAGCTACACTTGAAACTTAGTTTTGTAATCAAGGGGCAACGACTTAAAATGTTGTTGCCCCTCTGAATTATAAAAATGCAACTGTAAACCATGCATCGCCCCATGTGGGAGAAAGGAGGATTTTTCTATGGCTTGCACGCAAGGCTACAAGGAACACATCATGTATTCTTTCCATAAGGTGATTCCTCTGCCGATACTTTTGGGAAATAGTCACCTGTTGCTTCTTCCATAGCTTTACGCTTCATCTCTGTATCTGCATGTGCGTAGATTAATGTCGTAGAGATATCTGCATGGCCGAGCCACTGGGATACCATTGTCAGATCCATTCCATGCTGGTATAAATGCATGGCACGGAAAACTGCAAATATGCCATCCGGCTCAAGGAGAATGCAAAACTCCGTGAATTCGCAGAAGAGGAAAACCAGGCGCTGTACCGTTCGACGAAATTCAACCAGGTGGATTATGCCGCCGAGTATGGGGAATTCCGGTACCAGGCCGGTTCATGGAGCCATCCCCGCAGAGTAGTGTTCAAAATCGAAAAGCCCTGTGGCCAGATGGTCAACCTGTATACCTTTATCGTCACAACACTGGAAATGGAGCCTTATATCCGCAACCTGCAGCCACAGTTGGAATAACGGCAGCTGTTAACGAACCTTGATAACCATAATACACTTTTAAATCTCTTACAGGAGAAATAATTTGAAAACATAATTGGAATACAGCTTATGGGCGATAGCAAAGGCAAAAGCCAGCGTAAAAGTAGGAATGCTTTTCATGCTGGCTTTCTCTATACGAAAATTTAATCACACATTTGTAAAATGTAATTCTCTTTGCTACAATGCGGAAAGGTAATGCAAAATTCAAAATAGTACTTAGCGGTTGATGACGTGCTTATTAAAGCAGTCAACAACTAACACAAGGGTTGGCGATTATTATTTGCCTGCACTCGCCTTACCAGCCGAAAAAGAAAAGCATATCGGCGTATGGGGACAGAGACATGCAAAGTATTTGAAACAAAACCATAAGGTTTTATATGAACCTCTTTACCAGCGGCAGGCTGAATGAATATCTTGCAAGTGTAGACGCACTGGCAGTAGATATGTTTTTTCGGCTGGCAGCGGAATATTCCGACAGGCAAGGCGTGACAGAACAGTTGAAATCAAAAAATCAATTCTTATGGATTCAAAAGATGAATAACATTTTGGCGTGTGTAAGGGAAGTTGTTGAAAATGATATAATTTATTTATAGGTGAATGACAGCAAAGGCGGCGAATATCCAAGTAGATAAACTCCGTACTTTTGAGGGACATCCCTTTAAGGTACTGGATGATGAAGATATGGGCAACCTTACTTATCCCCGAACTGCTTGACAAGGTTGACGAGGGCATTGTCGAACTCAGCCCCGCCGTAGAACAGCGGTACGACCTATGAGGTTCATACCCATTTCAGCAAGAAAGGAAAACAAAGTGTATTGGAGCAGTTTAAGGAATTGCTACTGTCCGAAAAGCTAGTTTAATATTGCACATTGGAAAAAGATAACTGGGTATAGTAAGATAACCTTGCCTATTCCAAAGACCGAATTTTCCGCTTCCCCATGACGGTTGACCGGTCAACCTGCGCAACTGTGCGCTGTATCTCATCTTTTGTAAGCGGAGGGAAAACTAGCTTTTTTCGGATGACAGGCAGCGGCAGGACGAATTCATAGGGATATCCAGGCCTTTCTCTGTATTAAGGAACTGGTGGAACTTTTTTACGCCGTATTCCAGACGGGTGAGAGAAACTTCTATGCCGTTTTTCAGTACCCGGCGTTGGTGCAATCTTATTTCCAATCCCGGAAAAGTAAGCGCCGGGGAGTGGGGCGGCTGTATGGCTTCCAGCGGTATCATATCCGCAAGGGCGGCTATGGCTTCCTCAACCGCTTTTTCCTCCGTATCATTGAATACCGGCATGGCTATTTTCCCGACAAACCTCACCTCCTGTCATGCTGCCTTTTCAGTCAAAGCGGAACTGGAACAGGGCAGTGATAAGCCGCTGTCTTATGCTGTCCTCGGTGTCCGGGTTGATGTGTCCGTTTTCAAGGGTGGCAAAGCGGATTCGCCTGCTGTAATGCCACAAGACTTCCTCCACGGCTTCCGGCTCGTCGTTTGTCGCCCGGACAATGGTTTCATATGGTACAAGGTTAGTATTCCCCATGTGAAAACTCCTATCTATGCGGGTATGACTGTCAAGACGGCATGGATTATTTTATATGTGTCTGTCTTTAAATATGCTCTATTTTATGTAATTTACTGTAAGGATAGATAGTCCAAGGATGGCAAGCACGATGCCGGTTGCACGGTTTAAAGCTGCGGCGCTTGCTTTGTTTGCAAATTTGGCGGCAATCCTGGCCCATAGCAGGGTGGATGCGACACAAAAAACCAGACATCTCATATCCGGCATCCCGCCAATGGCAAAATGGCTGGCAGCGCCTGTGAAGGCCGTGAAAGCCATAATAAATACACTTGTTCCAACGGCTGTCTTTAATTCGTAGCCTAATACACTGGTTAAAAGCAGAAGCATCATCATTCCGCCGCCTGCGCCGATAAATCCGCAGATAAACCCAACGATGGCGCCGCTTAGGATTGACTGGACAATACGTTTCCGGCTGTCAACGGCCTTCATAGATTCTTTTGTTGTCATAACAGGCCTTATGATAAACTTGATTCCGAGCAGTAATGTCATAAACACAGAAAAACTACCCATTGTAGTATTGGGAACCAGGCTTGCGGCGAGGCTCCCAACTAATGTAAATATTAAAACGGCAGCCATCATAACAATTCCATTTCTGATGTCAAGGTTTTTATTCTTCCCATAGGTGTATGCACTGACGGCGCTTGCCAAGACATCACTTGCCAATGCAATGCCGACAGCTTCATATGCAGGCAGTCCCAAAAAAGTGATCAGCATCGGGCTGATGACAGCGGCTGCACTCATGCCTGCAAAGCCGGTTCCAAGCCCGGCTCCTATACCAGCAATAAAACAAATAAAAAATTGAAACATGGTTTTATATCCTCCTTTTTGTGTAAAAGTATCAGTTTTCGTCAGATAAAGGGTAAATTTTTGTGCCTAACACAGAATGAATAAACTGGATAGAGAGGGATTCCATCTGTGAGGCGGGAAGTGTCATATCCTTTTTTATCCATTGGAGCAGGAGGTTTACAGTCCCACCCAGAATAAAATCAAAATACATATCACATATTTCAGTCGTAAGTTCCGGTATGTTTGCAGGCATGGTTTCAATCAGCTGCGGGCGGAAAGACAAGATGATTTCACATAAAAACCGTGTTTCCGTTGGATTTTTGGTCAGCAAACGTGTAAAATCTTTATTTTCTATAATAATGGCTAGAATGTTGGAGAGCAGTTTCTGTACGGAAAAGTTTTCCAGACAGTTTTTGCGTATGGTTTCGCAGGTTTCTTCTGCGACGGATAGCTCTATTTTAGCGAATAAGTCCGGTACGTCCTCGTAATATTTATAAAATGTCCCCCTGTTTACATCCGCCAGCTTACAAACATCGGTTACTGTAATGTGTTTCAGTTCTTTTGATTCCAATAAATCAAAAAGCGCTGTCCGGATTGCCTGCAGGCTGTATTTTGTCCGCCTGTCCAAATGTGAATTTTTCATAAAATCCCCTTTTTCTATACAGTTTTCATATGCAATGTTTAGAAACAGCCATATGTACTGCATTTTGATGATCGGCTTTCTATTTGTTGGTATTATAATATACAATGTCAAAAAAAACAACAGATGTTTATAAAAAAACAAATGAACAATATGTGGAAAGGAGAGAATTTCAGATGAAAAAAATAGCGGACTTTATCGTTGACAGACGAAAATATGTTATGATTTTGTATCTGATCATGCTGGTAATAAGCGTCGTGGGGATGCTGCATGTAAATGTCAATTACGACATGTCTAAGTATCTCCCCAGGGAATCATTCACAAAAGTGGGAATGGAAAAGATGGGCGGCGAATATGGAGATTTGGCAAGCATTACGGTCATGCTTGATGATTTGGATAACAGATCATGGTTACTCACCCGAAGTAGTTGTTCGGAACACAGATATACTTTCGTTTCCCGGCCCATCCTATTTATATTCTGACTGTCTGGGGAATTGGATATAAATTCAATAAAAAAATAGAGTAGGCAGTGATGCATGAAACATATCATCATTGCTTATTTTATAATGGAAGAATATTAAGGGATGAGAAGATGAAAAACGAAATTACTGAAAAATTGGAATTGTTTTTGCAGAATTTGCGATGTGAGGACATGAGCAGGTAAACATTGGTACATCTGGATAGCTGCCAGATAGAATCAGAAAGACTTGCAGAACTGGAAGAAGAATACAGGCAAACGATGATTGAATTGATACGTTGGACGATACAGCTATTACACAGCATGAAGGCGAATATACTGTTAAGCTCACTCTGCCAGAAAATGATTTGCTATCCTATTGACAAAGGCAAGGCATAAGAGTTATACTTGAAACTGAGTTAGCGGCTACTAACACAAAGCAGCCGCATTTTTTAAGGATGCAAGTTAGCTTTTTCTAACTTAAAGTTTCTGTAATCAGCGAACCTTATGAGAAGAATGGGCTGTCCGGGATGTTCCGGCAGTGATGGCGGTTTTCAGTGCTGCATGTGATTATTTGCTTCCGGGCTTGTCAGTTTTTAGGAGGGACAGGATACATTTTTTCATGGCTTCGTAGCTTTCCAGTGTAATGTCATGTTCCATTTTGCAGGCATCGCTGGCGGCAATTTGTGGATCGACCCCCAGATGGACCAGCCAGTCCGTCAGCAGAGTATGGCGTTCATAGATGTTCTCAGCCAGTTCCCGCCCCTCGTTTGTCAGGAGAATATACCCTTCCTCTGTCATGGTAATGTACCTGTGTGTTTTCAAGTTTTTCATGGCAACGCTTACGCTGGGTTTTGAGAAATTCATCTCATTTGCCACGTCAATGGAACGGACGGCGGGAAGACGCCTGCTCAGGATGAGGATCGTTTCGAGATAATCTTCAATAGATTCTTCGGATTTGTGACGGATGTAATTCATCGGATGTCCGACCTCCTTTCAAGTGTGCTGATTTAGTCTGGTAAGGTTATCTTAACACTTTGGATGGAATTTTTCAAGCGATTGGCCGGATTAGCGGCAGTTTGTTAGATCCGCCTGTAAATAAGGGAAAAGGTGCAGACGGTCGGAATGGAGAAAGCGCTGCCTGTAAAATGACGATTGCGGAGGTAAATTTATGATGATCAATAAAAGGCTGATTGGGACAGTCAGTGAAAGCAAAAAATACATAGCGGGCAACGTGGCGGCCAATGGTGTTCCCTTGCGGCGAATATTGCCATGATGACGGCAATTCCTCCGACGGAGACCCTCGGGCGATCGATCCGTACTGCAACTGCGGATATAAAAAGAAGCGAGAGGGAAATGAGAGGAAAACTGCGGTACGGGGTTTTTGTCGGTGCGGCTTGCAGGAAGCGTGAAGCGGGTTTGAAATAACCTACAGGAAAACATTTGACGGCGGCCTGCTTGGCTGGGTTGAACCGGGCATCGTGGACAGATTGTTCCTGCTGATCCGGGAAAGGCAGCATTAAAGCCGTTTCGGGTGGAGACTGTGCTGTATTCAGGTGAACAGACAACAGTGGTTTGTGCATATTATACAAATATAAAGGATGTATTTTTTGTGTAAAATCTCCTTTGATTTTCAACCATATGATGATGTATAATAAATATGAACGTGTTGCAGAAACTGCGTAAATCCAGTTAGATGCAGCACGTTTTTTTATTCCCGCGAAGCAACGAGCCAGGCAGCCATGCTTGCATGGATATTTGGCGACTGCCGCGAGGGTCAAATACCCCGCAGCTTGCTGCGATAGAATATTGATGACCCGTCAGCTTGGACGGAGGTATTTGACTGACTGGCCGGAAACTAGAATAAAGATAGGGTCTTATGTAATGAAAAGAAAATTACAGGGAATATGTTATACGAATTCAGCGTGTAGCCTTTGGCGTAAATCCAGCAGCCGGGGCTATGCGCTGATTTTGCGTGAAATGCTGTATGATATGACCCTATGCCCTGAAAATCAGGGCAGTTTTATGGAAAGGAGACTAGACATGGAATCAAAAAGTAATTCATTTCTTGCAAAGGAGCCGATTCCCCGGCTGATGGGGAAATACGCAGTCCCCTGTATCATCTCGCTCCTGGTGGGCGCGCTGTATAATATCGTTGACCAGATATTCATTGCTAATGCCTCATATCTCGGCTCTTATGGGAATGCTGCAAATACCGTGGTATTCCCGCTGACTGTGATCGCCCTTGCCATCGCTGTTATGGTGGGCGATGGCTGCTGTGCCTTTGTGAGCCTGAGCCTTGGGAAAGATAAGCCGCAGGATGCAGGAAAGAGCATGGGAAACGCAATCCTTCTTACCGTGGCCTTTAGCTTGGCCCTGTGTGCGGTTTATCTGATATGGGACAGCCAGATCATTGCCATGTTTGGAGGGACAGTGAATGAAGAAACCTTCCGCCATTCCAGGGAGTATTTTTTCTGGATTACCCTTGGCATTCCGTTTTATATGTTTGGGCAGGCAATGAACCCGGTCATCCGTGCGGACGGCAGCCCGAATTTTGCCATGGCTTCCACGCTTGCGGGAGCGGCCGTCAATATTGTCCTTGACCCGGTTTTTATCTTTGTATTCCGGTGGGGGATGATGGGAGCTGCCGTGGCAACGGTAATAGGCCAGATCGTGGCGGCTGCTCTGGCGGTGTGGTATCTCGCACACACAAAGACCGTAAAATTAGGCAGGGCAGATTTTAAACTGAAAGGGGAGATTGTGCGCCGAACGTTAGCCCTTGGGATATGCAGTTTCCTGTCACAGATATCCCTTGTAGCTGCAATGGCTGCCATCAATAACATGATTCGCCGGTATGGGGAGGTGGACTCTGTGTTCGGGCAGGCGCAGTATGCACAGATTCCGATGGCAGTTGTGGGAATCGTGATGAAATTCTTCCAGATTGTGATTTCCATCGTGGTCGGAATGGCGGCAGGCTGTATTCCTATTGTTGGGTATAATATGGGAGCAGGGGCTGTGGAGAGGGTAAAAGAGCTTTTTACGAGGCTGCTTATTGCGGAAGCTGCCGTGGGGATGCTGGCGCTTGTCATTGTGGAGTTTTTTCCGGGAAGGATTATCGGGATTTTCGGCGCTGAGAATGAGAGTGTCTATTATACGGAGTTTGCAGTACGGGCATTCCGCATCTATCTCTGCATGGTGGTGTTTGCCTGTGTAAACAAAGCGGCGTTCATCTTCCTGCAGGCGATGGGGAAAGCGGCTGCATCCACCATGCTCTCCATGGTCAGGGAAATCGCGTTCGGCGTTGGGTTCGCGCTCCTTCTCCCGCATTTTTACGGGCTGGACGGAGTTCTGTACTCCATGCCGGTATCCGACATTTTGACATTTATAATTTCCGCTTCTGTCATTGCGTTAACTTATAGGCAGCTGAACGGGAAGCACATCCTGCAGCAGCCAAAGGCTAAGCGCAGCTAAACAAGGAGAAAGGAAGAATCCGGTACTTCCTAATAAAATTAGGTACCTTGACAAATCCTTTTTGGTATGTTATTATAAAGGTACCTAAAGAAAAGGAGGAATGAATTATGCAGGAAAATACCATTTGCCCAGGCTGTGGACGGCATTGTGATTTGGAAAGGCCGCACTGCGGAAGAGGGGAGGAATACCGCCGCACCGGGAACATGCCGGAGCGGCAGGGGAAACATCGGGATCAGAAAATGCAGTCAGCCGATGATCCGGCAGCGGATATCAATGACAGCCTAATCATCAGTCTGCGGGATTTGCATCATACCATGCGCTCGCTATATGAAGGGAAGGCGAGTCAGAAGCGCATCCTGATCATACTGAACGGGTTGGAAGCAATCACCCAGAGGGATCTGACGGAGCGTTTGGGAATCCAGCCGGGTTCAGCCAGTGAGATTCTGTCCAAGCTGGAAGGCTCAGGCTGGATCGTCCGGACACAGAATGAATCTGACCGCAGGACGACGGACATCTCCCTGACAGACAGCGGCAGGGAAGTTGCGGAAGAAGCACTAAGGCAGCGCAGGAAACGGCATGAGGAGATGTTTTCCTGTCTTTCGGGAGAGGAAAAGCAGGAACTGCTGTCACTTTTGGATAGAGTCCGCTGTGACTGGAAAAAACGATACAAGGAAAATGAGAATACATTCAAACATGGGCACCGGCATGGATGCCGGGATGACGGCGGATATCATGAAGGACATAGGCGCCGGGATGACGGCAGACACCATGAGGGACACGGGCGCCGGGATGACGGTGGATACCACGATGGTCACGGACACCGTGGAGGCTCAAATGGGCATGGAGGACGCTGACCGTGTGGAAACATATCAGAAAGTATCTGCTCTTTGCCATAATCGCAGGACTGTTCATGATTGGCGAGGTGATGCTGGATCTGGTGCAGCCGGAATTCATGAGCCGAATCGTGGATGACGGTGTCCTTGGCGTCACAACGGGGCAGGGCCGACCTGCACCTGATATGGATGCTGGGGCTGCAGATGATTGGCCTTGTCCTAGTGGGAGGGCTCTGCAGCTCCCTCAATAATGTGTTCGTACACATATCCAGCCAGAATATTGGAAATGAGATTCGAGAGGACTGCTTTCGCAGGATCATGGATTTTTCTTTCCCGCAGATGGACCGCTTCGGTACAGGCTCTCTGGTGACAAGGGTGGCTAATGACATCACATGACTCAGTATGCCGGATTTGCGACATAAGGGACTGGTTGACGGCACAGGACTGCCGTGTGCAGACTTTGTATATATGTGACATATAACGGGCAGTTGTTTTTTGTGAAAAATGCCCTTTGCGTTTGAATGGCGAAAAGTGATATAATATTATTCAGAAATAAAATAATGCAAAATCAACGACACATGTGGCGCACCGCGCGTAAATCTGATTACGGTACGGGTGCTGCAGGTGTTGTTTTTTTGCGTAAAAAAAGGAGAATCTATTATGGAAAACAGTAATTATCTTGGTACGGAAAGGGTGGGGAAGCTGCTTCGGCAATTTGCGATCCCCTGCATCTGTTCCCTTATCATTTCATGCCTCTACAACATTGTAGACCAGATATTTGTGGGCAACGGCGTGGGCTATCTGGGCAATGCCGCTACTGGCGTGGTCTTCCCGATCACGGTAGTAGGATGGGGGTTAAGCCTGTTCTTTGGCGACGGCGCGGCTGCCGCACTGAGCGTTTCATTGGGGCGCGGGGAAACAAAGGATATCCACAGGAGCGTCGGCGGTGCAGTCCTTGGATCGTTCCTCTCAGGCGTAGTTGTGGTTGCCATTGCTTATTTTTGGGGTGACGGCCTGCTGCGCCTGATCGGCGCGACGGATGCAAACATACAGATGACGCACGACTATGGCGTGATCGTCTTTGCCATGATGCCTCTCGCCATGACACAGAATACGCTTGCCTCCATCATCAGGGCGGACGGAAGCCCCAGATATGCCATGATGGCCATGCTTACCGGCGCAGTCATCAATATCATCGGCGACCCGGTGGCTATCTTTGCCCTTGACATGGGGATTAGGGGTGCGGCATGGGCCACCATCCTTGGACAGTTTGTCAGCTTCCTGATCTGTGCGGCTTATTTAAGGCATCCCAAGACTTTCCGAGTGGCTGCCTGCAGCTTCAGACCGAGTATGGCGCTCTTAAAGCCAGTAATGGCCTTGGGGACTTCCAGCCTTCTGACACAGCTTTCCATCGTGGTCATTACGGTTGTCAACAACATACTGCTGGTGAAGTATGGCGCAGGTTCCGTTTATGGCGCGGATATCCCGTTAGCGGCATTCGTGGTCATCATGAAACTCTTCCAGATCGTGCTGAATATCGCCATAGGCATTGCTGCCGGCGCGCAGCCAATCGTGGGATATAACTATGGTGCAAAGAATTACGGCCGGGTACGGGAACTGCTGAAGCTGATGGTTAAGTGGACGGCTATTGTCGGGCTGGTCTGCATCGTATTGTTTGAGGCGGTTCCCGGCGTGTTCATCCGGATGTTCGGCTCGGCAGACGACCCCGTGTATTTTGATTTTTCCGTACTCTGTCTGCGGATTTACCTTTCCCTTATCCTCGTGACTTGCGTCCAGAAGGTCTGCGCCATTTTCCTGCAGTCCATCGGCAGGGCAAAGGCAGCCGCACCGTTGTCCGTCCTGCGGGATGCGCTGCTGATTGTTTTTTCCCTTCTGATTCCTGTTTTCATGGGCGTTACCGGCATTTTCTGGGCAGCCCCGGCTGCGGATGTGCTTGCCATTTTCGTTACGGCGGCAGTCATGGTACGGGTGTGGAAGGAATTAGGCAGGGAGAAGGAAACGCAGGAGCCTGCTGCGGCAGCAATCCGACCGTCCCGCAAGGGAGCGGTCATCACGATTGCCAGGGAGCATGGCTCCGCCGGAAAACGGATTGGGCAGATGGTGGCGGAAAAACTGGATATCCCCTGCTATTATAAAGAACTGGTGGCGGTCGCCGCCCAGGAAAGCGGCCTGGCGCAGGAATTTATTTCCGGCATCAATTCCGATGAAAACGCCGTTATGAGGGAACTGTACCTCACAGCCGATCCGGTGAAACGCGCCATAGCGGCGCAGGAAAAGGCAATCCGGCATATTGCGGACGCAGGCTCCTGCGTCATCATAGGGCGTTCGGCTGACTATGTGCTGCGTAATTACCCGGATGTGGTGCGTATCTTTATCTATGCCCCGGAAAGCTACCGTGAGAAAAAGGTAATGGAGATGTATGGGGACAGCCCGGAGGATGCGAAAAAGAGCATTGCAAGGTCGGATGCCGCAAGGGGTGCATATTATAAAAGCGTTTCCGGTCAGGAGTGGGGCAATCCACACGGCTATGAACTGTGCATTGACGCATCGGTGGGCGAAGAGGCGGCAGCAGACCTGATCTGCAGCTATATCAGACGGATGAATAGTAAGTAAGGAAAAATGGGATGATAGCGTTTTGGGGAAAATGCAGAATAGATGATCCACACGGCGGTCTGGGAAACCAGGCCGCTTTTTCCGTGTGCGCCTTGCGGGATGGTGAAAACCATATCTGTGAGTCTTATTTTTTGTGTTCTGACAGGGACTTGCTTTCACTATTCAGCGGGGGTGTACGGATTTTGTACACCCCCGCCAAGGTGGACATACACCCCCGTACACCCCTTGGGGGCAAAATTAAAAAGTATTAAGAAGTGAAGAAAATTGTCGTTTTTACTATTTTTATCTGTCCACAATATAACTTTTTGGCTGTCTATACGATTTTGGATCTTCCAATTCTATTTTTTACTGATACCCTCTTGACAACTGTGTTTTTCTGAATTATAATTGAAACATCGTTATGAAACACTGTTATTAAAGAGGGAAGGTGAACAGGTGGCAAAGCAGATTGAGGGTGTGTATGAGAGGATACTGGAATGTGCAAAAAAGGAATTCCTCGAAAAAGGCTACACAGATGCCTCCCTGCGGACGATTGCCGCAGAAGCGGAAACAAGTACCAATTCTATTTATGTACGCTTCAAAGATAAAGAAGGGCTGTTTGCCGCCATTGTGGAGCCGGTTTCAGAAGAATTCATGTCCCGATGTCTGGATGTGCAGGAAACATTCCATTCTTTTGACAGCGATGTCCAGCGCCGGGAGGTTGGGAAGTATTCTTCTGATGCGATGCTTGGCATGGTCGATTACATCTACGACCACTTTGACGAATTCCGTCTTCTGCTGGATGCTTCCCATGGCACAAAGTTCCATAACTTTGTAGACGGGCTGGTATCCATGGAAGAGGAATACACATGGAAGTGGCTGGAGGCAATAGGCTCCCGTATGGAACCTACGGGTGGGTTGACTGCGGAATTTTACCACATGATGGTCACAGCCTATTTTGAAGGAATCTTCGAAGTGGTCCGCCATGGCATGGACAGGGAGGATGCGAAGAAATATGTCGCCATGATGGGGAAATACCATCATGGGGGATTTTTGGCAATCGTCGGGGAAGAAACGGCGGAAACAAAATAAGTTCTTAAGGCTGCCAGAACTGGCAACAGTCAGGCAGCCTTAAAATAAATCAATAGGTTAGCAAAAACTAACTAAAATAAGGAGGAACTGATATGCAGAAACAAAGTCCGCTGCTCCGTGTATGGGGCTGGGGAAAAGACGAACATGGCAGGCTGATTGGTGCGGTCATAAGCGCGCTCATTGCTGTCCTGCTGGGGATGCTGCCTTATTTTGCGGCGGCACAGGTTATCATCGGTATGCTGGCGGGGGAAAGGGACCTGTCCTTTTATCTGCCATGGTTAGGTCTGGGACTGGCGGGGTATGCCGCACGTACGCTTCTTTACAATATGGCGCTGTCCGTGTCCCACAAGGCGACCTTTGCCATTCTGAAGAATATCCGGCAGAAAATACTGGAAAAACTGCCGAAGCTGCCCCTTGGGACGGTCATGGATATGTCCAGCGGGAAGATGAAGCAGATCATCGTGGATCAGGTGGACGGCATGGAGACCACGCTTGCCCATCTGTTCCCGGAGCTGACTGCCAATATTGCGGGGCCGCTTTTTATCGTGGTCTGCCTGTTTGTACTGGACTGGCGTATGGCGCTTTTGTCCATTGTGACAATCCCGGTTGGGATGGCATTCATGATGTCGGTTATGGGGAGCTATGCAAAGAATTATGAAGGCGCGGTGAAGACTACACAGGAGATGAATGGGACTATCGTGGAATACATAGGCGGCATTGAGGTCATCAAGGCGTTTAACCAGGGGAAGTCGTCCTATGCGAAATTCGCAGACCGGGTAAAGGCAAACGCTGCCTATTATTATAACTGGATGAAAAAAAGCCAGTTCGGGATATCCATGGGTTATTCCATCGTGCCTGCCTCACTGGTCACGATCCTTCCAGTGGGCTGGCTCTGGTACAGGAATGGAAGCCTGCCGGTGGAAACCTTTATCATGGTCATCATCCTGTCCCTCGGCATTGCGGGGCCGCTCATTGCCGCGATGAACTTTGTAGACACGCTTGCTACAGTCGGCACAACGGTGGCGTCTGTGGATGAGCTTCTTTCCGCAGAGGAACAGCAGCATGGGGGCAAGGAAGCACGTATCAAAGGCACGGATATTGAACTGTCCCATGTTTCCTTCGGTTACCATGAAGATAAGAATATCCTGCGTGATGTGAGCCTATCCATCCCCGCAGGGAGCATGACGGCGCTGGTGGGGCCTTCCGGTTCCGGCAAATCCACGATTGCAAAACTGATTGCCGGTTTTTGGGATGTAAAGGACGGGGTGGTGTCCATGGGCGGCGTGGATGAAAAGAAGATCCCGCTGGAACAGCTTTATGACCAGGTGGCATTTGTATCCCAGGATAATTATCTGTTTGACGAGAGCGTCCTGGAAAATATCCGGCAGGGCCGCCTGTCCGCATCAGATAAGGAAGTGGAAGCGGCTGCCAAAGCTGCGGGGTGCGATGCCTTTATACGCTCCCTGGAAAAAGGCTATGAAACAAATGTGGGCGGAGGCGGCGCACACCTTTCGGGCGGTGAACGTCAGAGGATTGCCATAGCGAGGGCAATGCTAAAGGATGCGCCCATCGTGATACTGGATGAGGCCACCGCGTATATTGACCCTGAAAATGAGGCAGTCATCCAGAAAGCGATTGCAAAGCTGGTACGGGGTAAAACGGTAATTGTGATTGCCCACAGGCTTTCAACCATTAAGGATGCAGATAAAATTGTTGTAGTAAAGGACGGCAGAATAGAAGCGGCCGGAAAACATGAGGAATTAAGAAAGACCTGCCCTCTCTATGAATCCATGTGGCAGGCGCATATCGGGGCAAAGGACGGTGATGTGGCATGATAGAAGCATTCAGAAAAATATGGCGGTTTGCCGGCGTGGAGCGGGCAAATATCAATAAGTCTGTAGCAGTAAAATTTTTAAATGCAGTATTTCATATGTTGGAGGTCAGCGCCATATATTTTGTGATCGTGGCTCTGACACAGGGAGAGGATGGAAACAAGACAGCGTGGACCGCCCTTGCTTTCATGGCAGTCAGCATTATCGGCAATGCGGTGACGACTGCTTTTTCAAAAAACCAGCAGACACACGCAGGGTATTTCATGGCGGCAAATGAGAGGATTAAAATCGGCAATCTCTTAAAAGGCGTGCCAATGGGATTCTTCAATGAGAACAGCCTTGGCGAAGTGACCGGCGTATGCACCACGGTGCTTGGGAATATTGAGATGCTGGTCCCTATGGTGCTGGTGGATATCATGGGTGGCCTAATTGGGACGGTTGTCTTTACAGCAATGATCATCATTTTTGAATGGCGTGTCGGGCTGGTCGCACTGGCGGGCATTATTGTGTATTTCCTGGTCGTTTCCTCTATGGAGAAAAAATCCGCTGCCATTGCGCCGAATGCACAGAAGTCGCAGACGGCACTTACCTCCGCGGTCTTGGAATATGTGCAGGGGATGGGCATCGTCAAATCCTTTAATTTGAGCGGCAGGGGCGATAAAAGGGCGCAGGATGCCTTGGAGTATAACAGGAAGAGCAACCTTGACATGGAAAAGCTGATGACCCCTTATACAATCTTCCAGGAGCTGGTGCTTCAGATTGCGGGGATTGCCATGATGTTTGTATCGGTTTTCTGCTGGGCAGACGGCACGATGTCTATTGCCAATGCGCTGATGTGCATTGTGATGTCCTTCCTTGTGTTCGGGCAGATCAAATTGTTCGGCATGGGAATGTCCATGCTGCGCCTTGCCTCTGCAAGCATTGACCGCACTTTGCAGACGGAAGGAATGGAGCAGATGGATGAGAAAGGAAAGACATTTTCTCCAAAGGACCATGGGATTGAATTTGATAATGTGCATTTTTCCTATGAAAACAAGGAAATCCTGCATGGTATTGATGTGATGCTCCCTGACAGGACTACCACGGCAGTCATCGGACCTTCTGGTTCCGGCAAGACCACGCTGTGCAATTTAATCGCCCGCTTTTGGGATGTGGACAGCGGCAGCGTTAAGATCGGCGGGAAGGATGTGCGGGAATACACGCTGGAGTCTTTGATGGAGCAGATCAGCATGGTGTTCCAGAACGTATATCTATTTGCGGATACGATTGAAAACAACATCAAGTTCGGCCGTCCGCAGGCGACCCATGCGGAAGTAGTGGAGGCGGCAAGGAAAGCCTGCTGTGCGGATTTCATTGAAGCCCTCCCTGACGGGTACGATACGGTCATCGGAGAAGGCGGCGCATCCCTTTCCGGCGGGGAGAAACAGCGGATTTCTATCGCAAGGGCGATGCTGAAGGACGCCCCCATTGTTATTCTTGACGAGGCGACCGCCAATGTGGACCCGGAGAACGAGGACCGGCTGCAGAAGGCAATCGAGGAACTGACCAGGGATAAGACTATGATCATGATAGCCCATAGGCTGAAGACGGTGCGGAACGCAGACCAGATACTTGTGGTGGATGAGGGCCGCATTGTCCAGAAAGGAAAACATGAGGAACTGATCGGGCAGAAAGGCATCTATGCGGATTTTGTGCTTGGAAGGAGAGAGGCTATCGGCTGGAAGCTGCAGGCACAATAGAAAGAACCAGGCAGCCGTTTCCGAAATGATAACATCAGTGAAGCAGGCGGTATGGGAAAATAATCTGGCAAGGGCGGGAGCTTTTTACAGTTCCCGCCCTTGTCGTTTATATCTGTTCTAATTTTTTCGCTCTCCGGTATTCCAAAGGGTTTTTATGGAACCGTTGCCGGAACACTTCTGCAAACTTTCCCTGCTTTGTATATCCTATTTGAGAGGCAATTTCTGAAATAGGCAGCTTGGTTTCTGTTAATAACTTTTCGGCGGTACTCATGCGTAAATCCCGCAAATAATCAGAAACATTCTTCCCGTACACGCCACGAAAGTAGTTTTTCAGGCTTGTTTCGCTAACTTCAAATTGAATGGCAATCTGTTTTATTGGAATATGCTGCTTTAAATCAGCCGTCAGTATTCTCTCCGCTTTTTTTGCAATTTCAACCTGAACATTGGTATAAAATGTGCAGGATTTTTCATGGCACACATTTTTTTCATCAAGCAGAAAGTGCAGCAATTCGATAATGTGTAATTTCATATAAAACGGGGAAGGTGTTTCATATGCCTGCCATAATTTCTCCAGAACTAAACGAATCTCGTCACCTGCTTCCGCAATATAGGTTTCTTTTTTCTCAAAGTAGATTTCCTGCAGACGAGGAATTTCCAATGCAAAAATTCCTGCTATATCCTGGTTAGCCTTACCAAAAAAGTCCGGATCAAAATATAAGGTGATTCCATGATAATATTTTGTTGGGAAATAGGATTCACTCTGGGAAGTCTGCCTGCTGATGCAGAAGTCGCTTTCTTTAAGATAGATATAGGAATGGTCATCTAAAAGCATTTCAATCCTGCCGCCAATACAGTAATTAAATTGCATGGGATGGAAAATTGCATTTTCTGCAAGTTCTCCTGGTAAAGACCGGGCATGAATATCAAAATAAATTAAGTGGAGATATGGCAGGACAGTATAGATACTCGTTTTGCTGATTCCTTCCGAAGAATCCATAGTCAGCTTGATGCTGTTAGGTCCTTTTTCAATCTGTGTATTGGAAGCAGCCAGATAGTTTTCTAACATTTGATCCAACATTTTTTCCATATATACCGCCTCTTTCCTGATGGACTATTCTGCAAATATAATTATAGTGTTTTTCAGCGTATTTGTCAAATTGAAAACTCGTTGCTATTTGTGGCTAAAATGATGAAACGGGGATAGAAATACAGAAGGAAATTATGCTATACTATTCGAGGTTAGCTGTATCTAACCAATAAAAAATAGGAGGACTCAAAATGAGTAATAAATTGCAGGGAAAAGATTTTATCAATATCGGTATTTTTACGGTTATCTACTTTGTAGTAACCTCTGTTGTCGCAATGTTGGGGGTTATCCCGGTTTTTATCCCGCTGCTATGTGTTTTTGTGCCGTTGATTGGCGGTATTCCCATGATGCTCTATTTTTCCAAAATCAGAAAGTTTGGGATGCTGACAATTACGGGGGTATTGGATGGGGTTTTGCTGCTCTTTACAGGCATGGGCTATTGGTGCATTCTGACAGGTCTTGTGTTTGGATTGATTGCTGATTTTATGCTGAAAAGCTCTGGCTATAAGAAAGTAAAAATGGAAACACCCTCCGGGTATACCTCTATGCGAAAAAAACAGCGCGGGACAGTAGAAATCATAGCACATGGTGTATTCTCCATTTCCGTAGTCGGCGCTTTTCTGCCTATCATTTTGACCAGAAACAGCTATTACGAAACGTTGCTGGCCTATGGGAGACAGGAATATGCAGATGCCCTGATGAATTGTATGCCTGCTTTTACAAGAGTTTGCACTTCCGCATATTTCAGGTATTTCCGGCTATCTGCTAATGCTGGTCGTTGTGATGCCTTTATATTTCAGTCCGAGTTTTGCGGCGGCATATTTTGCTGTTACAACCACAACGGTCAGCGAGCTGGTTGCAGCTATGGAACGGTTACATATTCCCAAACAGGTTACGATTCCAATGGCTGTCATGTTCCGCTTTTTCCCTACAATGATGGAGGAATGGGCTGACATAGGGGATGCCATGAAAATGAGGGGAATCTACCTGCGGGGCGGGAAAGCAGCTTCGATTCTGGAATACAGGCTTGTGCCTATGCTGATGTGCTGTGTCAAAATCGGGGAAGAACTATCAGCGGCTTCTCTAACCCGTGGGTTGGGTGGCCCGGTCAAACGGACAAATATCTGTGAGATAGGGCTTCATGTGCAGGATATTATTTTGCTCCTGCTGTGTCTTTTGGGGCTGGCTTATCAGGTGATTCTCTGGGTTAGGTGGTGAAAGTATGATTGAATGTAAAGATGTCAGCTTTTCTTATTATTCCGACCATGAGGGAGATAAGGGGTTTCAGAAGGACGGGACACTAAAGAATGTATCCTGTACAATTGCGGACGGCTCTTTTGTATTGCTTTGTGGAGCTTCCGGCTGCGGAAAGACAACTCTTACAAGGTTATTCAATGGGCTGATTCCCCATTATTATGAAGGGGAACTGTCCGGACATATCCTGTTGGATGGAAAGGAATGTAAAGATTTATCACTGTTTGATATTTCCGGGAAGGTCGGCTCTGTCTTTCAGAATCCCCGCAGTCAGTTTTTTAATGTGGACACCACTTCGGAACTGGCTTTTGGGGCGGAAAATCATGGGTTGCCGGAACAGGAAATCCGAGACCGTGTCAGGCGTGTGGCAGGGCAGTTAAATATCACCGGATTACTGGATCGGAGTCTCTTTTCTTTATCAGGTGGAGAAAAACAAAAAATTGCCTGTGGTTCGGCAGCAGTTATGGAGCTGGAAATATTTGTGTTTGACGAGCCTTCCTCTAATCTTGATGTATCTGCTACCCGGGAACTTCGGGAGCTATTAAAGATTTTGAAAACTCAGGGAAAAACCGTCATCATTGCGGAACACAGGCTTTACTATCTCCATGATTTAGCAGACCGTGTCCTCTATTTGAAAGACGGGGAAATCAAGGGTGATTATACGGGTGAAGAATTTACCGCTATCCCGGAGCCTGTGCGTGAACAGATGGGACTTCGTCCGCTAACCCTGTTTAGCTTAAAGCATATTGCCCATATAAAAAGGGCAGGAGGCAATCCCTTATGGGAAATGCGGGGATTTCACTTTGCTTATTCCAAAAGCAGCAGGGAAAGCCTGTGTGTCGAAAAGGCAGTATTGGCTCCCGGTTCGGTCACAGCAGTGATTGGACACAATGGCGCAGGAAAAACAACTTTTTCCCGGTGTCTTTGCGGTCTGGAAAAACGGTGCAGGGGCAGTTTGTATAGGGATGGCGAACAATATAACCGAAAACAAAGAATGAAGCTGTGCTACATAGTGATGCAGGATGTGAACCATCAGCTTTTTACGGAAAGTGTCATAGAGGAAGTCCTTATCAGTATGTCCAAAGACGCTATGGATTTGGAAGGCAGCAGCCGGGTAGATGCTATACTGGAGGAAATGGACTTATTGGATTTGAAGGACTGTCACCCGATGGGGCTTTCTGGCGGGCAGAAACAGCGTGTTGCCATTGCGTCGGCTGTCGCTTCGGAGCGCCCAGTTATCCTGTTTGATGAACCAACCAGCGGTCTTGACTTATTCCACATGAGTCAGGTGGCAGATGCCATGAACCGGCTGGCCGAAACTGGAAAAACGGTTGTGGTGGTCACCCATGATCCGGAGTTTATTGTGCGGTGCTGCGATCAGGTAATTCATATAGAAAACGGATGTGTAATAGAAGATTATTCTTTGGAAAGCAGTGCGGATAAAGAACATTTGCTGCGCTTTTTTCTGGACAATAACAAGGAGGTGCAAATGCAGTGAAAAAACAAAATAAAAGCAAAAGTTCACCCTTTGGTATGCTTTGGGGATGGGGAAAGCCCTATCATGGGAAATTTATTCTCAGTGTTATTCTGGCTGTCATGGGTGTAGCCTGCCAGATGATACCTTATTTTTGTGTGGTAAATATGATTGCAAAGATGTTTGCAGGGGAAAATTCTTTTTCGGCCTATCTTCCTGCCTGCATAGCTGCTTTGGGTGGATATTGTGGAAAAGTTCTTTTTGCGAATTTATCTACGGTCATCTCCCATTCTGCCGCTTATTATACTCTGCGGGATTTACGGGAACAGGTGGTTGCTAAACTGGCAAGAGTGCCTATGGGAACCATCTTAGATACGCCATCTGGCCAGTATAAAAGCATTATTGTTGACCGGATTGAGGGCATGGAAGTTCCTTTTGCCCATCTCCTTCCAGAAATGACTTCTAATCTGCTGGTTCCGCTGTTTATCATTGCGTATTTGTTTGTCTTAGACTGGCGGATGGCTCTGCTTTCTCTGGCAACATTGTTCATAGGTCTGGTAATCATGGCTTTCGGGATGAGAAACTATGCAGAGGAAGGGGCCGGGGCATTGGCAGCAAGTAAGAAGATGACGGATGCGGTTATAGAATATATAGGCGGCATTGAGGTCGTGAAGGCGTTCAGCCAGTCGGCAGGTTCCTATCAGAAATATGCTAAGGCAGTGGAGGGAAATGCGGGATACTATATCAGATGGATGGCAGACAGCGAGAAAACGATGTGTTCCTATAACGCAATTATCCCCTCTGTCCTGCTCTGTGTCCTGCCCGGCGGAATGGCGCTCTGGCTGTCAGGCAGTCTGGACACCATTTCTTTGATGGCGGCGGTTATCTTTTCTCTTGGCTTTATCGGGCCGATTATGGAAGCCTTTTCATTTGCAGGCTCTCTTGCCATGATAGGGAAAAATACAGAGGAAATTGACAGCCTTTTGAATGCGGAAGAACTGCATCACGCATCGGAGCCTGTAAAACTTAACAGTTTAGATATTGCTTTGAAGGATGTAGCATTTTCCTATGATAAGAAGCAGGAAGTCCTTCACAAAATCACGCTTTCCATTGTCCCCGGAACTATGACCGCTTTCGTCGGACCTTCCGGTTCTGGAAAATCTACGATTGCGAAGCTGATTGCAGGATATTGGGATGTGACAGGCGGCAGCATTACTTTAGGCGGGCATAACCTGACAGAAATCCCTTTATGGCAGCTTGCGGCTCAGATTTCCTATGTGTCACAGGATAATTACCTGTTCAACCGCACGATTAGGGAAAATATCCGCATGGGGAAACCGGATGCTTCTGATGAAGAAGTGGAGCAGGTGGCTGTACGGAGCGGCTGTGACAGTTTTATCCGTGGGCTGGACAAAGGATATGAAACGGTTGTCGGCAGTGGCGGCTCACAGCTTTCCGGTGGGGAAAGACAGAGGATTTCCATAGCCCGTGCCATGCTCAAAAATGCGCCCATCGTAATTCTGGACGAGGCAACCGCCTTTATTGATCCGGAAAATGAAGCAGTGGTGCAAAAGGCGATTTCTGCTTTGACTGTAGGAAAACACCCTGCGGGTATACCTGTATGCCATTCGGCAGAGCAGAGGAAAACGCTCATTGTGATTGCGCATCGGCTTTCTACCATTACGGGTGCGGACAATATTGTGGTCGTCAATAACGGGAGTATTGAGGCGCAGGGCTGCCATGAAAAGCTGCTTGCAGACTGCCCGCTTTACCGGGATATGTGGCAGGCGCATATTGGCGCCAGGGATGAAGGATAGGGAGGTGTTTTTATGCTTGGTACATTAAAGAAAATATTTGCATTTGCGGGTAAACGTAAAAGTCTGCTGTGGAAATCGCTTTTCTTTTCCATGCTGAACGGGATTTTTGCATCTTTGCAGTTTGGCGCACTTTATTTTGTGGTGGACGCGTGTGTCTATGGACGGCATAGTTACAGGGCTGTGTGGCTTTCCCTTGGCATGATGGCTTTTTCCATAGCAGGACGGATTTTTGCATCATTTTTTTCTATGAATGAGCAGACAGTGGTCGGCTATGGCATGGTGGCGGATAAACGCATCTCTATTGGAGACCGGCTCCGGTATATCCCGATGGGCTATTTCAATAAGAACAATATCGGAACCATTACGGGCATTGTAACAACGACTTTAGGCGATGTGGAAGGCGCGGCTCCTGTTGCGCTGGTAAATATAATTGGAGGATTTTTTAATTCCGCTGTCCTGATCCTGTTTTTGCTTTTCTTTAACTGGAAGCTCGGAATTGTGGCATTTATCGGTGTGTTTTCCTATCTGCTTGTTACAGAGGCGGCAACCAGAAAATCTACCGCTGCTTCAGAAAAGCGTCAGCTTGCACAGAGAAACTTAGTGGAGGCGGTGCTTGAATATATTCAGGGAATGGGAATCGTAAAGTCATTTGGTTTTGAAAAGGACAGCTCTAAGTCGGTAACTGCCGCTATCAGGGACAGCAGCAAAAGAAATTTGAAGCTGGTCTACTTGGTTGCGCCGTTTATTGCATTGCAGCAGTTAGTTGTCCGGGTATTCAGTGTCCTTTTGCTTATACTGTCTGTTTATCTGTTCACAGCGGGGACGTTTTCTTTCTCTTGGGGAGTGCTTTTTGTGATTGTGTCTTTTATGGTATTCAACCATCTGGAAAGTGCGGGCAGCCAGATTACGATGCTCCAGATGCTGGCTTCTTCGATTGATACAGCAAATTCAATGGATAATACGCCGCTTATGGATGAAACTGGTAAAAATATCGCTCCTGAGAATACAGAAATTGTATTTGAGGATGTGGATTTCTCCTATGCAGAACGGAAAATTTTAGACCATGTAAGCGTTTCTATTCCTGAAAAGACAACCACTGCCATTGTGGGGCCTTCCGATTCCGGCAAGACCACTATGTGTAACCTGATTGCCCGATTTTGGGATGTGGATGCCGGAAGGATTACGGTTGGCGGCACAGATGTCCGGGATTTCACGCTTGACAGCTTGATGAAAAATATCAGCATGGTATTTCAGAGCGTGTATCTCTTTGCCGATTCAGTTGAGAACAATATCAAATTCGGCTGCCCGGACGCTACCCATGAACAGGTGGTGGAGGCGGCGAAAAAGGCTTGCTGCCATGAGTTTATCTCCGCCCTGCCGGACGGGTATGATACGGTGGTTGGCGAGGGCGGCGGAACACTTTCCGGTGGCGAGAAACAGCGTATTTCTATTGCCCGTGCCATGTTGAAAAATGCCCCGATTATTATCCTTGATGAAGCGACAAGCAGTGTTGACCCGGAAAATGAGGATGAGCTACAGCGGGCGATTGAGGCGCTTACACATGACAAAACAATCATTATGATAGCGCACCGATTGAAAACAGTACGGAGTGCCGATCAGATTCTTGTGCTGAACCATGCCCATATCGTTCAGCGTGGCACTCACGCAGAACTGGTTCAGCAGAAAGGATTATATGCTGACTTTGTTACAGCGAAACAGGAAGCCATCGGATGGAAGCTGGCACAATGAGCGGCAGGAAAAAAATCCATGCGTCGGGCGAAGATTATTTGGAGGCTGTGCTGATATTGCAAAAGGAAAAAAGTGTGGTGCGTTCCGTTGATCTTGCCCGGCACAAGGGGTTCAGCAAGCCGAGTATCAGCCATGCAGTTGGTGTCCTGAAGGGCGGCGGTTTTCTGACTGTAGATGGGGAGGGGTACTTACATCTGACTGATGCAGGAAAAGAGGTTGCTGAGAAAATCTATGAGCGCCATTGCGTTCTTACAGCCGGATTGATCAATATGGGTGTTAATCCGGAGCAGGCAGAGCAGGATGCTTGCAGGATAGAACATGTTGTCAGTGATGAGAGTTTCCAGAAACTGCGGGAAATTTTCGATAGAATGGAGTGAGGGAGGTGATGGCATCGTGCGTATAATGGTTCTTGAACTGAAGGATCAGGACTCACCCATTCCATACCTGCGGGCGCATGGTGCTGAAGCTCGGCATTGCCACGACCATACTGGCGGGAGGTGTGCTGTTAGCAGATGGGAAGATCACACTGCTCACGTTCTTTGCCTTTCTGATTCTGGTTTCCCGTGTATATGACCCGCTGATCGCTGCATTGGATAATTTAAGTGCGGTCATTATGATAAGGAATATCCAGTGCAGGCGGATGGATGAAATCTTAAGCCACCCGGAACAGGAAGGCGCAGAGAAGCTGACAAACAGAGGATATGACATCGCCTTTGACCATGTTGGGTTTTCCTATAACAGCGGGGAAACGGTATTAAAGGATATGTCCTTTACCGCAAAGCAGGGGCAGGTCACTGCGCTGGTGGGGCCTTCCGGCGGTGGAAAGACAACGGTTTCCCGCCTTGCCTCAAGGTTCTGGGATATCCAGAAGGGAAAGATTACGGTAGGCGGCATGGACATCTCGAAGATCGACCCGGAATCGCTCATGTCCCTGTATTCCATCGTGTTCCAGGATGTGACGCTGTTTAACAACACGGTCATGGAGAATATCCGCCTGGGGCGTAAAGACGCAACTGACGCAGAGGTACTGGAGGCTGCCAGGCTTGCCAACGTGGATGAATTTGCGGAGAAGCTGCCCGATAAGTGGAATACCTTAATTGGGGAGAACGGCTGCGAGCTGTCCGGTGGGGAACGCCAGCGTATTTCGATTGCCAGGGCATTCTTAAAGGACGCCCCGATCATCCTGCTGGACGAGGCGACGGCAAGCCTTGACGTGGAAAATGAGACGCTGATTCAGGAATCGCTGTCAAGACTGATCAAGAATAAGACGGTCATGATTATTGCCCACCGTATGCGTACTGTTGCGGGGGCGGATAAGATTGTTGTCCTTTCTGAAGGCACAGTGGCAGAGCAGGGCAGTTCTGATATGCTTCTGAAAAAGAATGGTATCTATGCCCGCATGGTGAAGCTCCAAACGCAGAGCCAGAATTGGGCGATGGAGTAATGAGGATGATATTTCATTTATATTTAGAAATGGGATGGCAATAAAGGTATTGGAAATACCCTCTGGAGCTTGTTTATAAGCGCCAGAGGGTATTATTCTGAAAAAAAATAGATTTTTTGTAGAAATTCTTTTGCTTATCTTGACAGACGGAATTTTTTAAGTATAATTAAAACAGTGTTTTAAATACATTGTTTTAGAAACGCTGTTGTGAAAGAGAAAGGTGGTAGACAATGGCGAGTAGAATTGAGGGATATGATGAGAAAATAATTGCTTGTGCAAAAGAAGAATTTTTGAAAAAAGGATATGCAGATGCTTCGTTAAGAACGATTGCCCAGAATGCAGATGTCAGCACAAGTACAATTTATACAAGATATTTGGATAAAGAGGGGCTGTTCAGGTTTCTTGTAGAACCGGTGGCAAAAGGACTGAAGCATTTGATAGGACGTTCTCTGTCAGAATTTACGACACTGTCAGCAAGTGAGCAGTCTGAAAAAATGGCAGAGTATTCTGACAAAGGATTTGAGGAAACTGTCCCATATATTTACGAACATTTCGATGAATTTAAGCTCTTGGTTACAGGAGCGCCAGGAAACTATTATCAGGAATTTTTGGAAAGTTTAGTGGAATTGGATACTGCCTGTATGAAATCTTTTTTATTGCGTACTGGCAGTAAAGCAATGCAGGAAGGGCGGATTACGGATGGGTTTCTTCATGTTGTTTCCAGTGCTTTTTACTCTGGCATCTTCGAGGTAGTAATTCATGATATGCCGATGGAAGAAGCAAGAAATTATATCAATGAGCTTCGTGCATTTTATGGAAACGGCTGGAAAAAATATTACCAGAAATAGAGAGAAAGAAGGTGTAAAGGAAATGCAGAAAGCCAAAGGATTTTGTGTGGATGAAAGCGGATGGATACACTGCCCTTTTTGTAAATGCAGGACACGTACCAAGATTCGGGCGGATACTTCACTAAAAAACTTTCCGGTATTTTGTCCAAAATGCAAGCAGGAATGTTTGATAGATGTTGAGGATATGAAAATACGATTATCAGTAGTGCCAGACGCTAAGACGCAGAGCCGATAATTTGTTTGTGGATTCCACATGACAGATTATGGGCTTATTTTTTTGAATATAGGTTAGCGAATTCTAACCAGAGATAGGAGGGATTTTATGAATCAGTCACAAGGCGGTAATCCATTTGGCAGACTTATAGAATTTGCCAAGCCGCATAAGGCTGGCTACATCGTTTCCGTTGTCCTTGCTGTAATGGGGGTTGCTTTTGGCATCATTCCATATTTTGCGACAGCGAGAATGACGATCGCACTGCTCTCCGGGAATCGGGATTTACCGTTTTATGTGAGGTGGTGTTTGATTTCCGGAGGCTGCTTTATCTTAAAAGCAATATTGATGGGGATTTCTACAAGGGCATCCCATGAAGCAACCTTTGAAGTAATGTCAGAGGCAAGAAGGAAAATCGCTTCAAAACTTACCAGAGTGCCTATG
The DNA here is from genome assembly GCA_910576335.1 of Lachnospiraceae bacterium. GTDB lineage: Bacteria > Bacillota > Clostridia > Lachnospirales > Lachnospiraceae > CAPEBR01. The sequence goes on along the minus strand of CAJTIU010000005.1, from coordinate 9,178 downwards.
GGATATATTTTTAATACTCCGTCGGGGCAGCTAAAAAACGGTATGGTGGAGCGCATTGAACAATTAGAGGTTCCCCTTGCTCATGTAATTCCGGAAATGACTTCTAATCTTCTTGTACCGATTGCGATTATCGTTTATCTGTTCATTCTGGATTGGAGAATGGCTTTGGTATCGCTGATTACAATTCCGGTTGGGATGATGTGCTATATGGGGATGATGAAGGAATATCCGAAGAAGTATGGCGAGGTTGTAAAAGCGGGAAACCACATGAGCGCCACGACGGTGGAATACATTGGCGGTATTGAGGTCATAAAGGCGTTTAACCAGGCGGATAATTCCTACCGGAAATTTACGGATGCCGTCCATGCAAACGCAGACCTGATTTTAGACTGGATGAAAGATACGCAGAAATATTCAGCTATTATGATGAGCGTATGGCCTGCGGCATTGATCAGCGTACTTCCGGCCGGCTGTCTGTTTTACATGAACAGTTCCCTTTCAGCCGCAACCTTTATTACGGTTACTGTTCTGTCATTGGGCATTGCAGGCCCGCTTGTGGCTGCTATGTTCTTCACCGATGATATTGCGAAAATAGGAACGGTTATGGGAGAGATTGACGGAATATTAAATCAGCCGGAGCTTGTCCGCCCAAAGGGAAAAAGCGATTTCCCCAATCTCGATATTTCTCTGGAAAATGTGCATTTTGCATATGAGGAAAAAGAGGTTTTGAAAGGAATTGACCTGGCGATTCCGCAAGGGAAGATTACAGCTTTTGTCGGGCCGTCCGGCAGCGGAAAATCTACGATTGCAAAACTGATTGCATCCTTTTGGGATGTGACAGGGGGATTGATTACGATTGGCGGCAAAAGCGTAAAGGAAATCTCTGCTGACCAACTGAATGACCTGATCTCCTATGTGTCGCAGGATAACTATCTGTTTAATGATACTGTTCGCAACAACATCCGCATGGGCAGACCGGGGGCAAGTGATGGCGAGGTGGAACAGATTGCAAAGGATTCCGGCTGCCATGAGTTCATTATGAATCTTGAACATGGGTATGAAACTGTGGTCGGAGGAGCCGGAGGGCATTTGTCCGGCGGGGAGCGTCAGAGGATTGCGATTGCCAGAGCTATGCTGAAAAATGCGCCGATAGTGATTCTTGACGAAGCGACTTCTTATACTGACCCTGAAAATGAGGCCGTGGTACAGGAAGCCATCAGCCGACTGACAAGGGGAAAGACATTGATTGTAATTGCCCACCGCCTGTCAACGATAACAGATTCTGATCAGATTGTTGTTGTAAAAGACGGTCAGATTCAGGCGAAGGGAACACATGAAGAATTGCTAAATGAATGTAATCTTTATCATAAGATGTGGACGGCTCACATGGATGCAAAGGAGGTGAAAACAGCATGATACATTCTTTTCGGAAGTTTTTTACATTTGTAGAGAGTCAAAAACACAATTGGTATCTGGGGATTTTATATGAAATCATCCGCTGTGTACTGGAAGCCCTGCAGTTTGCTGCCCTGTTTGTCGTTTTGGATGGATTAGTTCATGACAGTATTACCACTCAGACAGCTATTATTTCTTTTGGCATTATGCTTGCCAGCGTACTGGGAACAATTTTGTTTTGGGATCTTGCACACGCAAAAGAAGGCGAAGGAAGTTATCGCACTTGTGAAAATAAGCGAATTCAGATCGGCAATCGCATGAAGTATATGCCTATGGGCTATTTTAACAGCCACAGTCTGGGAAATCTCACATCAGTTGCAACAGCGACGATGAGTGATCTGGAGAGTATGGCATTTGTTGTAATTGTAAGAACGTTGGTAGGAGTGATTCATGCGGTTATTTTTTCACTGGCAATGTGTTATTTCAACTGGAAACTCAGCTTGATTTTTTTGCTCGGTGTGATTTTGTTTATGATAATTAACACAATGCTTTTGCACTGCTCCAGAAGATTGTCTCCAAAGCGGTTAGAGGCTCAAACCAAATTTATGGATGCTGTACTGGAATACATACAGGGAATGGGCGTCGTAAGAGCTTTTCATATGGTAAATCAGTCAAATAGCGCAATGGGAAAAACGATTGAAGAGACGCAGAAGAAAAATATGCTTTTGGAAAGGCGGCGTATTCCCTACATAGCTGCGGAGCAGATTGTTCTCCGTATCGCCAGCGCTACGGCGGCATTCTGTTCTATTGCTCTTTTTATAAATGGAACATTAGAGATGACTTATTGCCTGATGATATTAGTATCCGCATTTATGATCTATAGCCAGTTGGAAAGTGCAGGAGAAATGTTCTTTATGCTTTCGATGATCGACGCTTCTATTGATCGTGTAGAGGAAATCAACCAGAGTCCGCAAATTGACATTGATGGTAAAGAGCAGAATCCGGGCAGGCTGGATATCGAAATGCAGGACGTGAGTTTTTCCTATGGTGATAAGAAAGTCATTGACCATGTATCACTTTCAATACCACAGGGAACCACGACAGCTATTGTCGGCCCGTCCGGTTCCGGAAAAACAACGCTGGTAAATCTGATTGCACGTTTTTGGGATGTTGGCGCCGGCAGCGTCCGTATCGGTGGTATTGACGTCAGGGATTATAAACTGGACAGCCTGATGAAGAACATCAGCATGGTATTTCAGAATGTGTATCTGTTCCCGGACACGATTGAGAACAACATCAAATTTGGTTCTCCCAATGCCACTCACGAAGATGTGGTAAGGGCGGCAAAAGCGGCAAGATGCCATGAATTTATCTCAGCTTTGCCAGAGGGGTATCAAACCGTAATCGGAGAAAGCGGTGCGACCATTTCAGGCGGTGAAAAGCAGAGAATTTCTATTGCAAGGGCAATTATGAAAGATGCCCCTATTATTATTCTTGATGAGGCTACTGCAAATGTCGATCCCGAAAATGAAGCAGAGCTTCAGAAAGCAATCGAAGCGCTCACGCAGGGAAAGACGATTATCATGATTGCCCATCGGCTGAAAACTGTTAAAAATGCAGATCAGATAATCGTTATCAATCAGGGGAAAATCTCTCAACAAGGTACACATGACGAGCTCATCAAACAGGCCGGCATTTATGCAGACTTTGTAGGCATGAGAGAAAAAGCAATCGGCTGGAAAATCAAGGCAGACAATTTTGCATAAAAGAAAGGAGTTCCTACAATGGACAAGAAAAAATTAAATGCGAAAGACTTTATCAACATCGGTATCTTCACGGTCATTTACTTTGTGATGTTCTTCATCACGGGTATGATGGGCTACATCCCCATCTTCGCGGTCATTATCCCGTTGGGATTGGGGATTCTCGGCGGTATCCCGTTCATGCTGTTTTTGACAAAGACCGGAAAATTTGGCGCCGCAACAATCATGGGAACACTGGTCAGCGTTCTCTGCTTTCTGATGGGGCAAAGCTGGATTTCAATTCCTTTTGGAATCGTATTCGGGTTTCTTGCTGATCTGATATTTAATGCTGGAAAGTATAAGAACTGGAAATACACCGTATTGGGATATTGTGTGTTTACGGAGTGGGTGATCGGCTCTATGCTGCCGATGTGGATTATGCGAGATACTTTCTTTGCTGCTTATAGAAACAATGGTGGTACAGATGAGTACATTGACGCTGTAATGAACCTTACGGCCAATTGGATGCTTCCTGTGGTTATTGTTTTGGGTGTTGTCGGCGCTGTGATTGGCGCTTATCTGGGCAGGGCGACCCTGAAAAAACACTTTGTAAAGGCGGGTATCGTTTGATGAAGCCGGAATTATTACTGTCAGTTGATACAAAGCAGCGTTTTTGGCTCGATCCAAGAACAAAGCTGTATATGCTGTTGATATTCAGCATTGTAATGATCGACGGAAAAACAGATGGCATTAGTTTCTGGTTGAAGCCTGTACTGTCCCTCCTTCCCTTTCTCCTCCTGCTTTCGGGCAGGAGGAGAAAGGCTGCTGCTATCTATCTGAGTGTATTTTGTGTTTCATGGATAACCAATCTCTTCCTTTTAGATTATTTGGGAACTGCGGCAAAAATCATCGTATCATTGCTTACCCAGCTGGGTATGAGGTGGTTTCCCGGCGCCATGATGGGCTATTATCTGCTCTCCACTACAAAGATTAGTGAGTTTGTCCTTGCGATGCAGCGGATGCACATACCAGAAGCATTTATCATTCCGTTTTCTGTTATGTTTCGGTTTTTCCCTGCAATTTCCGAAGAAGCGGAATCTATCGGAAATGCTATGCGTATGAGGGGAATCACAGGCAAAAAATTTTTCAAGAACCCACAAGCAGTATTAGAGTACCGAATTGTCCCGTTTATGATGTCTGTGGTAACGATAGGCAATGACCTGTCTGCGGCGGCTTTGACAAGAGGATTAGGAAATGGGAAAAAGCGTACAAGCATTTGTAAGATTGGTTTCCACTGGAAAGATTTTGCACTTATGCTTGTTGTGACCGCCGCTCTGCTGGTGTTCCTGATTTTTTCGGGAGGGCTGAAATGATAGAATTAAAAAATGTGTCTTTCCAATATGAACAAGGCAGCTCCAAGGGGAAGATTGAAAATATAGACTTAACGATTCATGACGGCGAGGTTGTGTTGCTTTGCGGCGAATCCGGTTGCGGCAAAACAACTCTTACACGTTTAATCAATGGCTTAATCCCGCATTATTATGAGGGAACGCTTACAGGACAGACGATCGTGGAGGGGATAGATGTAAAAAATGTATCTCTTTATGCCCTGTCTGGCGTAGTCGGTTCTGTCTTTCAAAATCCGAGAACACAGTTTTTTACGGTGGATACCACAAGTGAAATTGCATTTGGATGTGAAAATCTGGGGATTGATGCGGAAGAAATCAACTCCCGTATGGAAAAGACGGTAAGCGCATTAAAAATCAGAGATTTGCTGAACCGAAGCCTTTTTGCGTTATCCGGCGGCGAAAAACAGAAAATCGCCTGTGCGTCCGTATCAGCAATGGAACCGAAGATATTTGTACTGGATGAACCGTCCTCAAATCTGGATATTGAATCAATCAGAGAATTGAAGAATGTACTGCGGGAATGGAAAGCGCAAGGGAAAACAATTGTGATAGCTGAACACCGTTTGTACTATCTGATGGATATTGCAGACCGGGTTCTCTATATGACGGACGGGCATATAAAAGAAAATCTTCCTATTGCAGACTTTAGAAAGAAAACCACAGACGAATTACAATCGCTTGGGCTTAGGGCTTTACAGTCAGAAGATTTCAGTAGGATGAAAGGTGCGGTCGGTGCGACAAGGCAACTGTATATCCGGGATTTTGAAGCTGCCTATAAAAATGCTTCTGGCGGGAGAAAGCAGAAACAAAAGGTGCTGGACATACCGGACTTGATGATTCCGCAAGGTTCTGTGGTAGGAGTGGTTGGCAACAATGGAGTGATGTGGTATAAAAAAAGTTGACAGCCCATTCTCAAGGATTTGAGATATAATCAAGAGAATAAGGAGTGAACAAAAATGGCAGAAAACAGGCAATACGACCATGAATACAAAGTACAGGCAGTGAAACTGGCAAAGGAAATCGGACAAGCAAAGGCTGCTAAAGAACTGGGGGTTCCAAAGAATACCATGTATGGCTGGGTACGAGCTAACCGCCTTGGCGGCCTCGACCTTGGGGCAGGTTCACAAACCCCGCAAAGTGCCATGACACTTAACGAGGAACTTCTTCAGCTCCGCCAGCAGGTTAAGGAACAGGAAAAAGAAATCCGCCGTTTGAAGAAGGAAAATGACTTTCTGGAGGAAGCCAGCGCTTTTTTCGCCGCGAGCCGTCTGAGGTCAGCAAAAACGAAAGAATGAAGTTCATTGCTCTTAAAACCAAAGACGGCGAATTAAAAGGGGAGATCTTCTTTTACTGTAGAACCCTTCATGTCAGCAGGCAGGGATTCTACCAGTACCTTGCAAATAAAGACCGCCCATGGAAGTATCAGCCCCTGGCAGACGCCATGATGGAAATCCTTGAGGAAGATCATTGTAATGACACCTACGGCCGGATCCGCATGTATCGGGCATTAATGTTAAAACAGCCTGAAAATGTGGATATTCCCAGCGAACGTACGGTTTACCGTGTCATGGAGGATATCGGCATCAGCCATCATCCCAGGCGCAAACCAAACGGAATCACGAAAGCGGATCGGCAAGCCCGGAAATCAGAAGATCTGTTAAAACGTGATTTCAAGTCAGAGGAGCCGCTGGTCAAGTGCGTAACAGACATAACAGAGATCAAAGCCAGCGATGGAAAGCTGTATGTTTCCGCTGTTTTTGACTGCTTCGATTCCAGCGTGGTTGGATTGGCGATGGATACTAATATGAAAGCCCCATTATGTGCGCGGACACTGGAAAACGCGGCGAAGACATATCCGGGCATCCATGGGGCAATTATCCACAGTGACAGGGGAAGCCAGTACACCAGCCAGCTTTACCGGGATGTAATCCGGAAGTATGGCATACGGCAGAGCATGAACAGTGCAGGCGGCAGATGCCATGATAACGCCCGCTGCGAGAGCATGTGGGCCAGAATGAAATCTGAACTACTCTATGACCGTTACGATACAGAGAAGATGAGCACGGATGAACTGAAAACCCTGATCTGGAGATATTTCATCAGCTATTGGAATAACCGGAGGATCTGTTCCTCTAATGGAGGTCTTCCTCCCATGATAAAACGGCAGCGATACTATGATTCCCTGAAAGAAGCAGCATAGGATACAAAATCCTTGAGGAAAATGTGTCAACTAATCTTGACAAAATCACATGGCGGTGCTTACCTACTCCACACAGATGCTCAATGGCATCCTGCTTGTCTGCCGTTCACCCGCATATCCATCAGAATGTATAAGACGGAATCGTTATCCATGGTGGAACCCCTCCTTTCCTCAGTGGTGCATATTAACTCTGAATCTGCAGGTTATCAACTTAATTTTCGCATTGAGGTGGCTGTTTTTCTATAAGCAGCGTCTTGTGATAAAATTGTGATAAAATTGTGATAAGGCTGTGGTCGGAGTCTGAAAATTCTGCAAATGATTTTCTATCCTATTGACAAAAGCAAGGCATAAGAGTTATACTTAAAATCGAGTTAGCGGCTACTAACACAAAATAGCCGCATTTTTTAGAGATATGAGTTAGTTTATGCTAACTATGATTAGGAGAGCGAGGAGGACATCTTATGGTGAAGATAACAGTGGGAATAGAAGGAATGGTCTGCGGTATGTGCAAGGCGCATATCAACGAGGCTGTAAGGAACGCCTTTCAGGTGAAGAAAGTGACTAGCTCGCATACAAAGAAGCAGACGGTCATCCTCGCGGAAACGGACATCCCGGAGCAGGAACTGAAAAGCGTGGTGGCAAAGGCGGGATATGATGCCGTATCGGTAAGCAGTGAGCCGTATGAGAAGAAAGGGCTGTTCAGAGCATTTGGGAGGTGATGCCATGAAGACGGAAGTGTTTCAGGGCATCCTGATCCCGTTCCTTGGGACGACGCTCGGCTCTGCCTGCGTGCTGTTCATGAAAAACAGGCTGAACCAAATGGTTCAGAGGGCACTGACGGGCTTTGCGGCGGGCGTTATGGTGGCGGCATCCATCTGGAGCCTGCTCATCCCCGCAATGGAGCAGTCGGAGCCTATGGGGAAGCTGTCGTTCCTCCCTGCCGCGGTCGGCTTCTGGCTCGGCATATTGTTCCTTCTGCTGCTTGACCGGGCAGTCCCCCATCTCCACATGAACAGCAGCAAAGCTGAGGGGCCGGAAAGCAGCCTGCAGAAGCAGGTCTTATTAGTGCTGGCGGTGACGCTCCACAACCTGCCGGAGGGCATGGCGGTGGGTGTGGTCTATGCCGGATGGCTTTCCGGGGATGCCGGGATTACTGCCATGGGTGCGCTGTCGCTTTCCCTTGGAATTGCGATACAGAATTTCCCGGAAGGGGCGATCATCTCCATGCCCCTGCGGGCGGAGGGCATCAGCAAGGGAAAGGCGTTCCTTTACGGTACGCTTTCCGGCGCGGTGGAGCCGGTGGGGGCGGCGCTGACCATACTTGCGGCAGGCTTTGTGGTTCCGCTCCTTCCGTATCTTCTGAGTTTTGCGGCCGGAGCCATGGTCTATGTGGTCGTGGAGGAATTGATCCCAGAAATGTCGGAGGGGAAGCACTCCAATGTGGGAACCGTCCTGTTTGCGGCAGGGTTTACAATCATGATGGTGTTGGATGTGGCGCTGGGATAAAAGAATGGAGGATGGGGAAAATGAGCAGACATGATGAGATCAAAAATGCATATAAGAGCCTCGGCGGGGAGGCGACATTCTATGACGGGATGATAACCTGCTCCACGCTGCCAGGTAAGGCAGTCTGTAAACTGGGATGGAACATGGATAAAAGGAAAAACGACCGTTATCTGGAACTTGCGCTTTCGGGTATACCGCAAGGCTTTGGCGGGAAAATGCTGGAGGTGCCGGTGGGGACGGGCGTGCTTAGTATGCTGGTGTATGAAACGCTGCCGGACGCAGACATCACCTGCGTGGACTATTCCCCGGACATGATGGAGCGTGCAAGAAGGCAGGCAGAAAAACGGGGGCTTAAAAATGTCCATTTCCAGCAGGGTGATGTGGGGAAGCTGCCCTTCCCTGACGAAAGTTTTGACCTTGTGCTGTCGCTGAATGGCTTCCATGCCTTCCCGGACAAAGAGGTGGCTTACCGGGAGGTATTCCGTGTCCTGAAACCGGGAGGTATCTTCTGCGGGTGTTTTTATGTAAAGGGTGCAAATAAGCGCACCGACTGGTTTGTTGAAAAAATATATACGCCAAAGGGATATTTTACGCCTCCCTATGAGATGGCAGGCAGTCTGGAAATGAGACTGAAATCCATGTACCAGAAAGCACAGGTGAAAACCGTGGAGGGCATGGCGGCTTTCCGGTGCAGGAAAGGTAAAGCCGTGATAAAGAAAAGGCAGAAGGGAGTGCGGATTTGAAGCAGAAAAAATCGGTAGAGGACTACCTTAAAATAATATACTCAAACTTCCCACATCAAAAATGGGATTCGCACATTGAAAAATCAATACTTTAACCTATAAAATAGTTTCATGCCGCTGTTTCTGTCCGCTCCAGAGCCTCCTGCATATATTGGGGAAGACGCTGAATAAAGCTGGTGGTGA
>CAJTIU010000004.1 GCA_910576335.1 Lachnospiraceae bacterium | reverse complement strand
TGGTTACATTTTTTTCAGACCACATTAAGAGAATGAAATGACGAAACGGCAGACGCACAATGTAAAAATGTGCATTTGCCGTTTTTTACTGCGTAGATAAAAACCAAAGTTTTTTATCTACACCCTCGTCAACCTTGGATTGACAAGCCGGGAAAAAGATAGTAGAATGTAGTTGGCTGTGAAGAAACAGGCAGCCGTCAGTGTAGTTACTGACTGCACATGGTAACAGCTCAGACAAGCCTGCGCAGACCTGTCTGAACTGTTCGCACAATGGTACCTCGAAAATGACTCTATTAGGAAAGGCAGTGACTGCGAAGCTTTCAGGCAGTTACGAAAGGTATTATGAAGAGAACAAAAACACGATGGTTACAAATGATGACAGCCTGCACCTGTGCAGTATGTCTTCTGTGTCCCGCGCCGGGAGTCCGGGCCGATGAGCTTGACAATCTGGAGAGTGAATCTTCAGGACTTCAAAGTAATCTGGAGCAGATTAACAAAGAACTGCTCTCTATTGGAACCCAGATTGCTGAGAATGAAAATGAGCTTGACAGCATTAATAATGACATTACTAAGACGCAGGAACAGCTGGCCATTGCAAAGAACAATGAAGATGATTACTATGCTGAGATGAAGATCCGTATCCAGTATATGTATGAGAACGATGGGGAATCTATGCTGGGGCTGATCTTCTCGGCGGACAGTTTCCCGGATTTTATTAACAAGGTTCAGTTTGTACAGACAGTAAGTGAGTATGACCGGAACATGTTTAAGGAACTTCAGGAATTGCGCAATGCGATTGAAAAGGAAGAGAAACATCTGAAAAAGCAGCAGGATGCCTGTGTTGACCTTGAAGAGGAGCTGAAGAGCAAACGAAAGAAGCTGAAAGAAAAAGCGGAAGAGACATCAACAGATATTGAGACACTTGAAGCAAAGATCCAGGATATGAAGGCGCAGCAGGCAGAAGAGGCAGCGAGGGCTGCAGAAGAGGCGAGAAAAGCAGAAGAAGCAGCCAGGGCGTCAGAAGCAAATAATAACGGGAACTCGGATGCTTCGAAGAATGGAAGTACTCCGGCAGACAATACAGAGGCTTCAGGAGGAGGTTATACGTATCCGTCAGATGGCGGCGTCCTTACCCCCTCAAAGGGCGTGAATAATTATGGAGGACACAGGGAGACTTATTATAGCCAGAAAGTCCTTCCAGGGCACGGCCTGGCTATACCGGGACGTCATGTGGCAGCAGATGGTACAATTCGTGATGCCAATGGTTTTCTTTGTCTTGCAAGCAGCGATTATCCAAAGGGGACGCAGGTCATGACATCGCTTGGCATGGGGATCGTTTATGATACCGGCTGCGCAAGCGGTACGATTGATATTTATACAGACTGGTAAGAATAAAAAAAGAATGTGCTTTGGCACATTCTTTTTTTGTTTTTCAGGTCTGATCTATGATGTCAGGCTGCCATAGAAAGCTCTGTCAGAAGCTTCTGGACATATCTGTCCCATTCCTGCTCCAGACTTTTATCCATTGTAAATGTATTCATGGAAGTGCCGGTGATGCACCTAAGCTGGTTTTCACTATACCGGAGATTCAGGTATAAGCCCTGGATGTCCTCCGGGCGGAAGGAAAGATTGCATGAGGAGAGAAATGACGGAAAGTCATCCCGTGCAAGGGAGAGGATAATCTTAAAGCTTAAGGGGGTTCTCTTTCCCCGGATTACCGAGAAAAAGTATTCCTGAACCTCCTTCCAGCAGGAATATTCCCGGTCAGGTTCTTCATCAAAAAACTCCTTGTGAAGACGGCCGTCAATATGGTATTTATTAAAAGTAGTTACTTCTCCTTCTATAAAAGAAAAATTGTGAAAGGCTGATTTTAGAAGCAGGTGTGCCATGCTGATTTTGGCATTTAAATCTAATACAATCATAAAATATTCTCCGGTTTACTACACTCACAATTCTAAAACACCTCGAATCCGCTCATTTTTCTGCGAAAAACGGCTGCTTCCTGGTGTCAAGGGTTCATGCCTGTACCATATTATAACAGGAAATAGTCCGTAATGTAAAGAAGGAGTGCAAGAAATTTTGACTTCCGTCCCGGAAGATAGTATAATTGAGGTGTTACTGTTGAATAGATAAAGGAAAGTCAGATGGGAAATAAAAAGCATTTTGGAGAAGAGGACAGGGTACTCCGCTTTGCGGTAATTGCCGTAGCGGTGTTACTTCTTATAGCTGCCATTGTGGTTGCAGGACGTATGGGGAATCTGCGGGAGGATTCTGCTGCGGGAGAAGAGAAACTGGAACAGATGGCAAAAATGAATGTACAGATGAATGAGATCCGGATTCAGGAGCTTGAGAATGCCAGGGACAGCCAGGATGATCAGGACACAGAGAACCAGGACCCGGGGAGCCAGGGATCAGAAGACCAGGATACAGGAGACCAGAGTGCAGAGGATCAGGACGCGCAGAGTCAGGATGCAGAGAATCAGGATGCGCTAAGTCAGGGGGCAGAGGATCCGGATATAACAATACGGGATACAGAAGAAAAGAAGTATACGGGGAATGGGGATACCGGGGAATCTAAGAAGAAGGAAGCCCAGGAGAAATTATTCGGGAGGACGGAGGATCTGCCGGACTTAGGAAGAGGACTGGAATTGTTGCTGGGGTTTCTGCCAGTTATATTGATTTTGTATCATGTGTTTCCAGGAAGACTTAAGGATGTAGTGATTCTTGCGGGCGGAGTGCTCTTCTATGCGTGGGGAGAGCCTGTATATATCTTTCTTGTAATCTTTTCGGTCCTGTTTAATTATATGAGCGGATTTCTCATAGCAGGGGCTCTTAAGGAAAAGAAGAAAGCAAGGAGAAGGCTTATCATAAATATTGTAGCAAATGTGGGACTGCTGTTTGTTTTCCGGTATGGGGCTCCTGTCCTTAAAGGGTTTAATGACATATTCCAGACAGAGATCCGGTACAGGGAGCTGCCGGTGCCCGTCGGGATTTCCTTTTATACGCTGCAGGCATTGTCCTATACGATTGACGTGTACCAGAGAAAAGTGAAGGTGCAGAGGAGTCTTCTGGATTTTGCAGTTTATGTTACTCTGTTTCCCCGTCTGATTGCGGGACCTGTTGTGAAATATAAGGATATGACAGAGCAGCTCCGTGGGAGAAAGACGTCGCTTGCGGACTTTGGGGACGGGGCTTTTTTCTTTATCCGCGGGCTTGCCAAAAAGCTGCTTCTGGCAGATGCTGCCGGGAGGATCATGGATGTTGTATTTGCCATGGAACCCGGGGAGATGTCTGTTTTAAGTGCATGGCTTGGCTGCCTGGCATTCATGTTCCGGATTTATTTTGAGCTGGGTGCATTTTCAGATATGGCGGCTGGCCTGGGAAGAATGTTTGGGTTCGAATTCAGGCAGAACTTTGCCTATCCGTACACGGCAAAAAGTATTACGGATTTCTGGAACAGATGGTATATTTCTCTTGTTTCATGGTTTCAGAATTATGTCGGCCTCCCTCTTAGCGGAAAACGCAAAACAGTGGGGAAGGATATCCGGAGCATTCTGATTGTATGGATGCTGATCGGTCTGTGGCACGGGGCGTCCTGGAATTATATTCTGTGGGGGCTGTACTATGGTATTCTGCTTGTAGTTGAGAAATATATTACGGCGAATGCAATCCAGAGGATTCCTGGGGCAGTTACCCGTTTTTTCAGTCTTCTGTTAATTATGGCGGGATGGGTACTGTTTTTCAGTCCGACTCCCGGAAGCGCCCTTGCCTATCTGGGACGGATGGCTGGTATCGGAGGCAGCGGCCTTACGGATGCCAGGGGAATCTATATACTGATGTCCAATGTTGTGCTGTGGTTTACCCTGATCTTTTGCTCTACCCCGTTGATTTTCAGGTTATATGAGCATTTTATCTATAGAGGGAAACGGGTAAGGACGGTCATGAACACAGCAGTATATGCGGTACTGTTTATCCTGTGCATTGTTTATATGGTTTGACCGTTTGACACTCGCATCATTTTTTATAAGGAGTACAACTATGGAAATGAGAAAGGAAACAGGAAGGAGAAAGAGACAGCATCCCCAGAGCAGGCGCGCGGCGGGCGTGATGTTTGCCGTTCTTCTCGCGGCTGTCTGTCTTATGAATCTGGTTTTCCGGGGCAGGCTGTTTCCGGAAGGAGATAAAAGAGAATTTTTGACCGCAGCCAGGGCGAATATCAGCCTTTTGGGAGGAAAGAGAGAATCGAACGGCATTTTTAAGGGAAAGGATCATTATCTTCTGGAGGATATCGTAAAGCCGGATGAGGCAGAAGTGAGCCGGACTTTGGAACATATGAAGGACTTTAGAAGTTCTTATATGGACATTCCCTTTTATCTCATGCTTGTACCAGGTGCGGCCAATGTATTGTCGGATAAGCTTCCGGTCTTTGCAGTGACAGAGGATCAGACAGAGCAGTTTGAAAATATAAAAGAATCCCTGGAGCAGGATTTTGTCTGGGTGGATGTGGAAAAGGCGCTGGAGGCAGAAAAAAAGCAGGAGATTTACTATCATACTGACGCACTTTGGACAACTCAGGGAGCCTTTTATGCCTGCAGCGGGCTGATAGAGAGTATGGGACTTGGATCCCAAAAGCACCCGTCGCTTAAGCCCTACGCGGTGACAGGTGATTTTCACGGAGCGCTTTCAAAGGATTCGGGTTATGAGGGCGGATACAGAGAGCCAGTGTATATCTATAGCGAGGAGGATGCGCAGGATAACACGAAGGTAGTGGTCAGCTATGTGGAGGAGGGCAGAAAGACTGCCACACTCTATGACAGCTCGAAGCTTAATGGGGAGGACAAGTATGCCGTATTTTTCGGCGGGGATTTTCCGCTGATTGATATTAAGACTGCGGCAAAGGCAGACGGGCGGCTTCTAGTGGTCAAGGATTCCTATGCAAACTGTCTGGTTCCATTTCTCGTTCCGTATTTCCGGGAAATTGTTATGGTTGATCCCAGGTATTACAAGAAAGGTCTGGGGCATGTGATGAAGGATTATGAGATTACCAGTGTACTTTTTTTATATGGCGGCAATACTTTCATGGAGGATAATAAGATTAGAGGAGTACTAACAGATGATGAGACTGAATAAATATCTCAGTGAGGCAGGGGTGTGCTCCCGGAGAGAGGCAGACCGCCTTATTGAGAGCGGGAGGGTAACCGTGGACGGAAAAAAGGCTTCCCCAGGCATGAAGGTGGAAGACAGTCAGACAGTTCGTGTAGGAAAACGGATCATAAAAAGGGCGGATGAGAAGGTGGTGCTTGCGGTAAACAAGCCTGTAGGCATCGTATGTACTGAGGATATGCGGGTAAAGGGAAATATTATCCGCTTTTTAAAATATCCCGTGAGAGTGACCTATGCAGGAAGACTTGATAAGGATTCGGAAGGGCTTCTTATCATGACCAATGACGGGGAGCTGATTAACCGCATGATGCGTGCGCGCTACCGGCATGAGAAGGAGTATAAGGTGACGGTTAACAGGGAAGTCACAGAGGAATTTCTCCATAAGATGGGGCGCGGAGTCCGGATCCAGGATAAGGAGAAGGGGATTGACGAGGTGACAAGACCCTGCCAGGTGACAGGAATCGGGAAATACACCTTTTCCATTGTTCTGACCCAGGGGCTGAACCGTCAGATACGGAGAATGTGCGGGGCGCTTGGCTTTAAGGTAACAAGGCTTGTGCGTGTAAGGATTATGAATATTGAACTTGGAGCTATGAAACCGGGGGAATACCGGAAATTAAATGAACAGGAGTTAAAGGAATTGTATGAGCAGGCAGAGACAGAGAATGCAGGAACTGGTGGAGCTTTTAAATAGAGCGGGACGCGCCTATTACCAGGATGCGGAGGAGATGATGAGCAACTATGAGTATGACAGGCTTTATGATGAGCTGCTTTCTCTTGAAAGCGAGCTTGGAATAACGCTTTCGGACAGTCCTACGGTCCATGTGGGCTATGAGGTGTTAAGCGAGCTTCCGAAGGAGCGTCATGAGCGTCCCATGCTGTCTCTTGATAAGACAAAAGAGGTAGAGGAACTGAAAAGCTTTCTAGGAGATCAGAAAGCGGTTCTTTCCTGGAAGCTTGACGGGCTTACGATTGTGCTTACTTACCGGGATGGGGAGCTCTATAAAGCAGTCACCCGGGGGAACGGCGAGGTTGGCGAAGTGATCACGAATAACGCGAGGGTATTCAAAAATATTCCTCTTAAGATCCGGTATTCAGGGGAATTAATTCTCAGGGGAGAGGCAGTAATCGGATACCGGGATTTCGAAAAGATTAATTCGGAGATCGAAGAGGCAGAAGCAAAATACAAGAACCCGAGAAACTTGTGCAGTGGTTCTGTGAGACAGCTGAATAATGAGATTACAGCAAAGCGGAATGTACGGTTTTATGCCTTCTCCCTTGTCCGGGCAGAGGGTGTGGATTTTCGTAATTCCAGAATGTATCAGATGGAATGGCTTAAGGAACAGGGATTCGAGACTGTAGAGTGCTGCCAGGTGACAAGGGAAACTATAGAAGAGGAAGTTATTAAATTTTCAGAAAAAATTACTCAAAATGATTTCCCATCTGACGGACTTGTGCTAGTATATGATAATATAGCATATGGGCAGTCCCTTGGACAAACCTCGAAGTTTCCGCGGGATTCCTTTGCCTTTAAGTGGGCGGATGAGATCCGGGAGACAGAGCTTGTACAGATTGAGTGGAGTCCGTCAAGAACAGGGCTGATTAACCCGGTTGCTATATTTAAACCTGTGGAGCTGGAGGGAACTACGGTAAGCCGTGCAAGCGTTCATAATATCAGTATTATGGAGGAGCTGGAGCTTGGGATTGGAGACCGGATCGAAGTATATAAGGCAAATATGATTATTCCGCAGATTGCGCAGAATCTTACAAGGAGCGGAGTGAGGGACATCCCAGAGACCTGTCCGGTATGCGGCGGAAGGACAGAGATACGCAAGGTAAGCAACGCAAAGGCGCTGTATTGCACGAACCCGGAATGCCAGGCAAAGCATGTGAAGGCATTTTCCTTGTTTGTAAGCAGGGATGCGCTGAACATTGAGGGACTCTCTGAGGCCACGCTGGAAAAATTTATTGTAAAAGGATATATCAGGGAATTTGCGGATATCTTTCATCTTGAGAGGTATGAAGAGGAGATTACCTCCATGGAGGGTTTCGGGGAGAAATCTTATCAGAATCTGACAGCCAATATCAAAAAAGCACGTACTACCACACTTCCAAGAGTGGTCTATGCGCTTGGAATCTCCGGGATCGGTCTTGCGAATGCGAAGGTGATCTGCCGGGAATTTGATTATGATGTAAAGCGGATGACAGGGGCCACAGAGGAGGAGCTTGACGAGATCCCGGGCGTGGGAAGTGTGCTGGCGAAGGCATTTACAGATTATTTTGCCGACATGGGCCACAGGGAGAGATTTGAGAGACTCTTATGTGAGCTTGTGATACCAGAGGAAAAGAAGGAAGAAAAGCAGATACTGAAAGGTGTGAATTTTGTAATTACAGGAAGTGTGGAGCATTTTTCCAACCGCAGTGAGGCGAAGGAACTGATTGAAAGCCTGGGCGGAAAGGTGACAGGCTCTGTCACATCTAAGACAAGTTATCTGATTAACAATGATGTGACCTCTGCATCCTCAAAAAATAAGAAGGCGAATGAGCTGGGAATTCCAATTATATCGGAGAAGCAGTTTTTAGAAATGATAGAGGAAAAGTAACAGGCAGCTGCCAGAGAGACGAAAAAAGAAGGAAGGAAAAAAAGAGATGTCGGAACACGATTTCAGGGAAGAGACTCTTGACGAAACAAAAAAGGCTGAGACAGGCGAAGTAGAGACCACAAAGCATGAGGATGAGTACGAAAAGGTGTGCTTTGTGTGCCGCAGGCCCGAGAGCATTGCCGGCAGGATGATTGATCTGCCCAATCATATCTGTGTCTGTAATGACTGCATGCAGAAGAGCTTTGATGCCATGAGCAATGGACAGATTGATCTAAGCCAGCTTATGAATATGCCGGGCGTACAGATTTTTAATATGACAGATATGGAGCAGCAGATGCCAAAGAGACAGAAGCTTAAGAAGAAAAAGGAAGGCGAGGAGAAAAAGCCCCTGGTGGATATTAAGAATCTTCCGGCGCCTCATAAGATCAAAGCAAGCCTGGATGAATATGTAGTTGGTCAGGAGCATGCGAAGAAGGCGATGTCTGTGGCAGTCTATAATCATTATAAAAGAGTAGCCACAGACACGATGGATGATATAGAGATTGAAAAGTCCAATATGCTGATGATCGGACCTACCGGATCCGGTAAGACATATCTGGTTAAGACCCTTGCCAGGCTGTTGGATGTGCCTCTTGCCATTACAGATGCCACGTCCCTTACAGAGGCGGGGTACATAGGCGATGATATTGAGAGCGTAGTATCCAAGCTTCTTGCAGCAGCGGATAATGATGTGGAGAAGGCAGAGCAGGGCATTATCTTTATTGACGAGATTGATAAGATTGCCAAGAAGAGAAACACGAACCAGCGGGATGTAAGCGGCGAGTCGGTGCAGCAGGGGATGCTAAAGCTCCTGGAAGGAAGCGAGGTAGAGGTTCCGGTAGGCGCCAACAGTAAGAATGCCATGGTTCCTCTTACAACAGTCAATACGAGAAACATCCTCTTTATCTGCGGCGGGGCATTTCCTGACCTGGAAAATATTATTAAGGAGAGACTTACGAAGCAGTCCTCCATAGGCTTCGGCGCAGACTTGAAAGACAAATATGATAAGGACAAGACCATCCTCAGTAAGGTGACGACAGAGGATATCCGCAAATTCGGCATGATTCCAGAGTTTATCGGGCGTATGCCTATTATCTTTACGCTCCAGGGGCTGAACGAGGAGATGCTTGTGAAGATCTTAAAGGAGCCGAAGAATGCTATACTGAAGCAGTACCAGAAGCTGCTTGCCCTGGATGAGGTGAAGCTTGACTTTACGGACGGGGCTCTGTCGGCAATCGCGAAAAAGGCCATGAAAAAGGATACTGGCGCCAGGGCGCTCCGGGCAATTATTGAGGAGTTTATGCTGGATATTATGTATGAGATTCCTAAGGATGACAGTATTGGACAGGTAACGATTACAGAGGAGTATATTGAAAACAGGGGCGGTCCGGTTATTACTCTCAGAGGTCAGGAAGTACGCCGTATCGGAAATGCGGGCTAGAGCGTGTTTGAAAATTTATGCTAATAGTAACCCGTGAATCGTAACAACCTTCTGGCACTTGTATCATAAAATAGCAGAAGTACCTCATATACTAAAAAAAAGTATATGAGGTGTTTTTTATGCCTGTAGAAGGATGCAGAGAAAAAATATTATCCCAGGACTGTAGGGATTTTATTGTTCCGGATTACCGGAAGGATGCGGAGATTGTATTTCCCAGAAGCCAGGCTTGTGTACAGGATGTGGGGTTCGATTACAGGGTGGTCTATGTGAATAAAGAGTATGTGGGAGACCTTACCCTTGAACGGTACGGCTACAACAGCATTCCGGGGTGCTATGCCCTGGTGGACCTGGAAGCCATGAATGCGGCAGGCATCAGCACGGTGCAGAATTACCCGACTCTTAAGCTTCAGGGAAATGGGATTATGATCGGGTTTGTGGATACGGGAATTGATTACCGAAATCCGATTTTTAGAGGGGCGGACGGAAGCACCCGGATCGCTGCAATCTGGGATCAGACGATCCAGACAGGAACCCTTCCGGAAGGTTTTACCTATGGGAGTGAATACACAGAGGAGATGATCAATGCAGCGCTGCGATCTGAGAACCCTGCCACGATCGTACCCAGTATGGATGAGAACGGCCATGGAACATTTATGGCCAGTGTGGCAGCAGGAAATGAGAATGTGGAGAACCGGTTCCAGGGAGCAGCGCCGGGGGCAGTGATCGGCATGGTAAAACTCAAGCAGGCGAAGGAATACCTGAAGGATTTTTATGGGATTGCCCAGGAGGCAGTATGTTTTCAGGAAACGGATATTTTGCAGGGGATGTATTATCTCCACAGACTTGCGGAGAGAAGGAATATGCCTCTTGTACTCTGCGTGGCCCTTGGAAGCGGATTCGGAGGGCACAATGGAAAGAGTGCGTTGTGCAATATTCTGGGGGATTATGCAAATACTCTGAACCGCTGTGTTGTTATCGGCGGGGGAAATGAAGCGAATCAGAGACATCACTATTTCGGGAGGCTTGAGGCGAATCAGACGAAGGAAGTGGAGATCAGGGTAGAGGAGGCAGGCACCAGATTTGTGGCAGAGCTTTGGACAACACTTCCCAATATTGTGACTGCCTATCTGGTGTCGCCCTCTGGAGAGAGAAGTCCTTCCATATCCATAAGGCAGGCCAGCCGCTACAGCCTTACATTTCCCTTTGATAATACAACGGTGGAGGTTGAGTATCGTCTGCTTATGGACAACAATGATTCCCAGCTTGTGTTCTTCCGCTTTCTTTCTGCAGCGGCAGGAATCTGGCGCATCGGGGTGGAGCCCTTAAGAGTTGTGGACGGGGCATTCCATATCTGGATGTCCATGGAGGAATTTCTGTCAGGAGCGGTATATTTCCTGGAGGCAAATCCAGACTATACACTGACCGATCCCGGGAGCACCGGGTGTGCCATAACAGTTTCTTATTATAATGCAATTGATAATAGTGTTGATATTAATTCGGGGAGAGGGTATACTAGAAACAGGATAATAAAACCAGAATTTGCAGCACCAGGCGTACAGGTGCTCGGCGCCGGGACGGACGGGCGTTTTATTAAGAGCAGCGGTTCCAGTATTGCGGCAGGAATTACAGCAGGGGCGTCAGCATTGATTATTGAATGGCTCAGGCAGCAGCCGAATGCGATTGGGATCACAACGAGCCAGGTGAAGAATATCCTCATACTTGGTGCAAACCAGGGAGTTCTTCCAGAATATCCGAACCAGGAATGGGGCTATGGAACCATGGATCTGTACCAGTCCCTGAACCGCCTGAGAAGCCTGTAAATACGTGCAGCAGAATACATAATGAAAAGGAGAGATGGATTATGTCAGATTTTTTTGAAGACCTGGGAAAAAGAATTTCAGATGTAGCAGAAGATATCGGAAAGAGAGCGGGAGATACGATTGAAGTAGAAAAGCTGAAAAGCAAGGTCCGCTCACTGCGCCGCGCCAACGAAAGAGACCTTTTGGAGATCGGACAGATGGTGTACGAAAAATTCCGTGAAGGAGAAGTGTCTGACCTGGACTACACGCCACTGTGCGAGACAATCGAAAAAAGAGATGAAGAGATGGAAAAATACAAAGACGAGATTCAGAGAATAAAAGAGGTATTCTGATGCATAAGCAGCTGGGCGGATTATTTTTATTGCTTGTATGTAGTGACATGGGAGCAAAGCAATATATAGAGGATACCTTCAGTCCGGGAGAAGAGCGAAAAACAATCTTTGGAAACATTGTCTTAAGAAAGGTATATAACAAAGGATTCATAATGGATACCCTGGAAGGACATCCGGCACTCGTCAAAGGAGCATCCGCAGCCATGGGAGCAGGAATTGCAGCCTATGACGGCTGGCTTCTAATGAAAAAAGGACGGCGGATAAAGAAGCTTGGAATGACCATCCTAAGCGCAGGAGCATTCAGCAATATCTATGACCGCCTGGTCCGGGGGAAGGTGATAGACTACATCGGGACAGACAGCAAAAAAAAGAAAATATCGAAGATTACAGTAAACCTGGCGGATCTGTATATACTTCTCGGAACATTGTTGGGGACGGGGCATTTTTAAAAATGCCCCGTCCCAGATTAAAAATGACCTGTCCCTTTTTGCGCTTCTTAAAGTCAGTTACTCCATATCCTGCATTTTCATGGCGCGAACCTTTAACGGCAGTCCGAACAGATTGATAAAGCCGTCCGCATCGTGATGATCGTAGAGATCTCCTGTCGTGAAGCTTGCCAGTGATTCACTGTATAATGAATAGGGGGAGGTGGTTCCGGCCTTGATGATATTTCCCTTATAAAGCTTGAACTTCACTTCTCCGGTTACATATTCCTGTGTCTTTTCAATAAATGCCTGTACGGCCTCACGCAGAGGAGTAAACCATTTGCCTTCATATACGATCTGTGACAGCTTGTTGCCCATCTCTTCCTTTACCTCGTAAGTGGCACGGTCTAATACAAGCTCTTCCAATTGCTGGTGTGCCTCGTAGAGGATGGTGCCGCCCGGCGTCTCGTAGATGCCGCGTGACTTCATTCCGACAACACGGTTTTCTACAATATCACAGATGCCGATTCCATGTTTTCCGCCGAGTTCGTTGAGCTTGTGGATAATGTCAGAGGTCTTCATCGCCTCGCCATTCAGGCTTACAGGAATTCCCTTTTCAAATGCCATGGTCACATACTCTGCTTCATCCGGTGCTTTTTCCGGTGTGACTCCAAGAACAAGAAGATGCTCATAATCCGGCTCATTTGCCGGATCCTCAAGTTCAAGACCCTCATGGCTGATATGCCACAGATTGCGGTCGCGGCTGTAGCTGTGGCTTGCATCAAAGGGAAGATCAATTCCATGTTTTTTACAGTACTCAATCTCCTCCTCGCGGGAATTCATGGTCCATATGTCCGTCATGCGCCATGGAGCGATAATCTTAAGATCCGGAGCCAGCGCTTTGATGCCAAGCTCAAAGCGGATCTGGTCATTTCCCTTTCCGGTAGCGCCGTGGCAGATGGCAGTAGCACCTTCCTTGCGCGCAATCTCCACGAGATGCTTTGCCATGCACGGACGTGCCATGGAAGTGCCAAGAAGGTACTTATTCTCATATACTGCATGTCCTTGAACGCAGGGCATAATATATTCGTCGCAGAATTCGTCCGTAATATCTTCAATATATAACTTGGATGCACCTGACAGCTTTGCACGTTCCTCCAGACCGTCAAGTTCCTCTCCCTGTCCGCAGTTGATACAGCAGCAGATTACTTCATAATCAAAATTCTCCTTTAACCACGGGATAATCGCAGTCGTGTCCAGTCCGCCGGAATAGGCTAATACAACTTTTTCTTTCATTATAAAAATCCTCCTTAATAAGTATGGCATTGGTTTCGTTTTTCGTTTCTTAACGCAAGAAATACTATACACCAAATCCAATAAATATGCAATCAATATTTAAGAAAAACTTATATTTATGCAGAATATACAAAAATAATGCATAAAAAGGAAAAGACTTGACATATTCACAGTAACAATAACCCGTTATTCCGTGAGGACAACACAGAATAACGTATTGACAATAACGTTTATAAAGAGTATTCTATAAAATGAAAAGAAAAGCTTGCATATTATGCATAGAAGTTGTATAATTATGCAAGCGTTTCATTTTTGGATATAGTGCAAAAAGGGACAGGCTAATTTCAATCTGGGACGGGGCATTTTTAAAAATGCCCCGTCCCCCACCCAGGAGGATGTAAGAAGGATGATTAAGGCAGGTATTATCGGCGCTACCGGATATGCGGGCGGCGAGCTGGTGAGAATATTGACAGGGCACAGAGAGGCGGAGATTGTGTGGTATGGCTCTAGAAGTTATATAGATCAGAAGTATGCGGATGTCTATCGCAACATGTTTGAGATTGTGGATGCGAAGTGCCTGGATGATAATATGGAGGAGCTTGCGAAGCAGGCGGACGTGATCTTTACGGCAACGCCACAGGGCTATTGTGCTTCGGTTATCAGTGAGGAGATCTTAGAGAGGACAAAGATTGTGGATCTGAGTGCGGATTTCCGGATCAAAGATGTGGGGGTTTATGAGCAATGGTACGGGATCAGGCATGAGAGCCCGCAGTTTATTGATGAGGCGGTATACGGGCTCTGTGAAGTGAACAGAGAGGGAATCCGGAACGCGAGGCTTGTGGCGAATCCGGGGTGTTACACGACCTGTTCGATTCTGACAGCGTATCCTCTTGCAAAAGAGGGTATGATTGATATGAATACACTGATTATTGATGCCAAATCCGGCACATCTGGTGCGGGGAGGGGAGCGAAGGTTCCCAATCTTTTCTGTGAGGTAAATGAAAATATGAAGGCTTATGGTGTGGCGTCTCACAGACATACGCCAGAGATTGAGGAGCAGCTTTCCTATGCATCGGGAGAAGAGGTGCCGCTTAGCTTCACACCTCACCTTGTTCCGATGAACAGGGGAATCCTGGCTACGGAATATGCTTCTCTGAAGGGAAATGTGACAGAGGAGGATGTACGGGCAGTTTACGAGAAATATTATAAGGAAGAAACTTTCATCCGCGTACTGAGAGCCGGTGCGTGTCCGGAGACGAAATGGGTGGAGGGCAGCAATTATGTGGATATCGGATTTCAGATTGATCCCAGGACAAACCGGATTGTCATGATGGGTGCAATTGATAATTTAGTGAAGGGGGCGGCCGGGCAGGCGGTGCAGAATATGAATATTATGTTCGGGCTTCCGGAGGACGAAGGACTTAAGCTTGTTCCGCTGTTCCCGTAGTCCGGGCAGGGATGGCAGCAGAGGATGGAAGACCGGTGATGGAAAACAAAGGATGGAAGACAGAGGGTGAATGGCAGATGGTAAGAGCAATGACAATTGAGGATTATGATGAGGTCTATGCATTATGGAGGAAAATCAGGGGATTTGGTCTGAGAAGTGTGGATGATTCCAGGGAGGGTGTTGCACGTTTTCTGTCGCGCAACCCGGAAACCAGCGTTGTGGCAAGAGAGGACGGCAGGATCGTAGGGGCAATTCTCTGTGGACATGACGGCAGGAGAGGGTGTCTGTATCATGTGTGTGTGGATCCCGGGTACCGTATGAGAGGAATTGGAAAGTCCATGGTTGTATTTGCGATGGAGGCGTTGAAAAAGGAAAAGATTAACAAGGTCTCCCTGATTGCTTTTACAAAAAATGATATTGGAAATGCTTTCTGGAAGGAAATAGGCTGGACAAAACGCGAGGATCTGAATTATTATGACTTTACACTAAATGAAGAAAATATAACGGCATTTATTCAGTAGCAGTTCTGCACATTTGCGCAGGATTGTAGTACAGACTATAAAGGAGGAGAAGATGAAGCAGATAAAAGGCGGGGTTACCGCAGCAAAGGGATTTGAGGCAGCAAGTACGGCTGCGGGGATTAAGTATCAGAACAGAACAGATATGGCGCTGGTTTACAGCCAGGCTCCGTGTGCAGCGGCAGGAACCTTTACGACAAATGTGGTAAAGGCAGCGCCGGTTCAATGGGACCGCCAGGTGATAAACAGCAAAAGTCCGGTACAGGCAGTGATTGTGAATTCAGGGATTGCAAATGCCTGCACAGGAGAGGAGGGCTTCGGATATTGCAGAGATTCCGCGAAAGCAGCGGCAGAGGCTCTTCATATTTCTGAGGACAGTGTGGTGCTTGGTTCAACTGGTGTAATCGGAATGCAGCTTCCAATTAAGAAGCTGACAGCAGGAATTACGACTCTTGCAGGAAAGAAAAATGCTTCTATAGAAAGCGGAACCGAAGCAGCAAAGGCGATTATGACAACAGACACCTGTGAAAAAGAGCTTGCGGTGGAGTTTGAGATCAGCGGCAGGATCGTGACCATCGGCGGAATGGCCAAGGGATCCGGGATGATTCATCCGAATATGTGCACCATGCTTGCGTTCATTACAACGGATGCAGCCATTAGCCAGGAGGCGCTTCAGAAGGCGTTAAGCGGGGATGTAGAAGATACTTATAATATGATCTCCGTGGACGGGGACACGTCAACCAATGATACAGTTCTCCTGCTGGCAAATGGTCTTGCCGAAAATCCGGAGATCATGTATGGAACAGAGGACTACGAGACATTTGTTCAGGCTCTTCACGAGGTAAATGAATACCTGGCGAAAAAGATTGCGGGGGACGGCGAAGGAGCTACGGCACTGTTTGAGGTGAAGGCTGTAGGATGTGAGAATACAGAGCAGGCAAAGACACTGGCAAAGGCAGTCGTATGCTCCAGTCTTACCAAGGCTGCAATCGCCGGGCATGATGCGAACTGGGGGAGAATCCTCTGCGCAATGGGATATTCCGGGGCACAGTTTGACCCGGAGAAGGTGGATTTGTTTTTCGAGAGCAGGGCAGGCAGGATTCAGATTATCGAAAACGGAATAGCGGCAGATTACAGCGAGGATAAGGCTGCCAGGATTCTCTCCGAACCGGCGGTGACGGCGATTGCAGACGTAAAGATGGGAGATAAGGAAGCCACAGCCTGGGGCTGTGACCTGACCCACGGCTATATTGACATCAATGCAGATTACAGGAGTTAGAGCGTATCAGAACTCTGTTACAGAAGGGAAGCAGAACGAGATGAATAAGGACATGCAGAAATTTTTAGATAAGGCGGAGGTGCTGATTGAGGCGCTTCCGTATATACAGCGGTTCAACCGTAGAATTATTGTGGTAAAATACGGCGGAAGCGCAATGGTGGATGAGGAATTAAAGGCGCAGGTCATCCAGGATGTAACACTCCTTAAGCTGGTAGGTTTTAAGCCGATCATTGTCCATGGCGGCGGCAAAGAGATCAGCCGATGGGTAGGAAAGGTTGGTATGGAGCCGGAATTTGTCAATGGCCTCCGTGTGACAGACGAAGCGACCATGGAGCTTGCAGAGATGGTACTTGGAAAGGTCAATAAGAGCCTCGTCCAGCTTGTGGAGAGCCTGGGGGTAAGAGCCATCGGCATCAGCGGCAAGGATGGAAAGCTTCTTTCTGTCAGCAAAAAGTATGCAGGCGGGGAGGACATCGGCTTTGTGGGTGACGTGAAGAAGGTTGACGCCACTGTTCTTTATGACCTTCTTGAGAAAGATTTCCTGCCGGTTGTATGCCCGACAGGTCTTGATGATCACTATAATACATACAATATTAACGCAGATGACGCTGCCTGTGCAATTGCCAGGGCCATGAGGGCGGAAAAGCTGGCATTTTTAACAGATATTGAGGGAGTATATAAGGATCCGAAGGATCCGCAGACGCTGATTTCAGAGCTTACAGTCACAGAGGCGCATGAGCTTATGAAGGAAGGATATATCGGCGGCGGTATGCTTCCGAAGCTTAACAATTGTATTGATGCCATTGAACACGGGGTCTCCCGGGTGCATATTTTAGACGGGCGGATTCCGCACTGCCTGCTTCTTGAGATCTTCACCAATAAGGGAATCGGTACGGCAATTATAAATGACGGAGAGCAGAGATATTATTATGGAGAATAGGACAATGAATCAGTATCAGGGATATATGGAAGAGACAGAGGGTGCACTGGTGCATACCTACAACCGGCTTCCGGTTATATTTGAAAAAGGTGAGGGCGTATATCTTTACGACACAGAAGGGAAAAAGTATCTTGACTTCGCAGCGGGAATCGCGGTATGTGGACTTGGCTATGGAAATCCGGAGTTAAACCAGGCGCTGAAGGATCAGATTGACATGCTTATGCATACGTCAAATCTGTATTATAATACAACCTGCGGGAGGGCGGCCCGCGCGCTTCTTCAGGTTACGGGAATGGACCGCGTATTTTTTACCAACAGCGGAACAGAGGCCATTGAGGGAGCCTTAAAGGCGGCAAGAAAGTATGCATATAAAAAGGGGACCGGACGATATGAATTTATTGCCATGGAGCACTCCTTTCACGGGCGGAGCATCGGGGCTGTATCTGTAACGGGAAATGCACATTACAGGGAGCCTTTTGAACCCATGCTTCCAGGCGTAAAATTCGCTGAGTTTAACAATCTGGAGAGTGTAAAGGCTCAGATTTCCGATAAAACCTGTGCGATTCTTCTGGAGCCGGTTCAGGGAGAGGGCGGGATCCACATGGCAGAGCCTGATTTTATAAAAGGAATCCGGAAGCTTTGTGATGAAGAAGGAATCCTCATGATCTGTGATGAGATACAGTGCGGCATGGGGCGCACAGGTTCCATGTTTGCATGGCAGAATTATGGAACAAAGCCTGATATTATGGCTGTGGCGAAAGCAATCGGCAGCGGAGTTCCGGTAGGCGCGTTTGTTATGACAGAGGATGTGGCAGAGTTTTCACTGGAGCCAGGCGACCACGGTTCCACCTACGGCGGCAATCCCTTTGTATGCGCAGCAGTGGCGAAGACCATAGAAATTTTTGAAAGAGAAGGCATTCCCGCACATGTAAAGGAAGTGGGAGAATATCTGAGTAAAGGCTTAAAGGCGCTGAAGGAAACTACGGATGAGATACAGGAGATAAGGGGAACCGGACTGATTCAGGGAATCAGGGTAAAAAGACCGGCGGGAGAGATTATAAACCAGGCGCTTAAGGAAGGGCTTGTTATCATCAGTGCCAGCGAAAACGTGAT
This sequence comes from Lachnospiraceae bacterium, assembly GCA_910576335.1. GTDB lineage: Bacteria > Bacillota > Clostridia > Lachnospirales > Lachnospiraceae > CAPEBR01. The sequence goes on along the minus strand of CAJTIU010000004.1, from coordinate 258,034 downwards.
CCGTCTTGTTCCGCCCCTGATTATAGAAAAAGAGCATGTGGACGAGATGCTTGGCATACTAAGGAACTGTATGTAAATAACCTGTGTAGAGGAAAATCATTTGATCCTATAATACAAAGACCAATTGTTGGATATACTATGATGAAAGGTGCCGCAGCAGTTCAGACAGGACGCTGACGTCTGTCTGAACTGCTGCGAAACGTCAGGAGGTAGATTCAGATGATTGGTTTTTTCATTGCTTTATTGTCAGGTGCGCTAATGAGCGTACAGGGGGTTTTTAATACGCAGGTGACGAAGACGACCGGGATGTGGGTAAGCAATGCCTGGGTACAGCTGACGGCATTCCTTGTCTGTATCGTGGCATGGCTGATTGCCGGACGGGATCATATTATGACGCTTGCGAAGGTGGAGCCGAGGTATGTGCTTCTGGGCGGAGTGATCGGGGCAGGCATTACCCTGACTGTCATAAAGAGCATGGAGCAGTTAGGACCTGCCAAAGCCGCGCTTCTAATTGTCATAGCACAGCTCATTGTGGCATATGTGATCGAATTATTAGGACTTTTTGGGGTTGATAAGGAACCTTTGGAGTGGAGAAAAGTAATTGGTATGGGAATTGCATTAATAGGAGTTGCAATTTTTCAGTGGAAATAGTACAATAAGAATGTCTTAGCATAACAGAGGGGTATTTACAGTCTTAAAAAACTGTAAAGGAGAATATTATGCGAAGGACTAATATGTTACAAACTGATTTTTTTCTTCATTATTTATTCCTTCTTATTGGAATGATGGCTGTGCTCCTGGCTCTCACAGGACTGCAAGGCTGTGCAGCAAAGGACGAAAAAGGTTCAGAAATCCGGGAGGTGGATGTTCTGGCAGAAGAGGAGACGTCCTCAGATGACGGACAGGCAGACATTTCCCCGCAGGATGAAAATATATATGTGTATGTGTGCGGGGAGGTAACCACTCCCGGGGTTTTTGAACTCCCGCCGGACAGCCGCGTGTTCGAGGCAATCAGAGCGGCAGGCGGCATGACAGAGAAGGCGGCTGATTCGTATCTGAATCAGGCGGAAAAGCTTACAGACGGCCAGCAGGTCTATGTGCCGTCAGAAAAGGAACTTTTAGAAAAGGAACAGGCAGGAACAATACCTTCAGAAGAAGGGACACCGGGGAAGACGACTGCCGGTATTCCAGAGGCGGATGACGGGAAAGTGGACCTGAATACCGCGTCAAAGGAAGAGCTGATGACACTGAGCGGAATCGGGGAAGTGAAGGCAGAAGCAATTATCCGTTACCGCGAGGAAAAGGGAGGATTTACCTCAATTGAAGAACTAAAGGAGATTGAAGGCATCAAGGATGGTGTGTTTGGCAAGGTGAAGGATCAGATTAAGATTTGACAGGGGAAGTATAAGAATGGGGAAGCGTGTATTAGTAGTTGACGATGAAAAGTTAATTGTTAAGGGAATACGATTCAGCCTGGAACAGGACGGCATGGATGTAGATGCGGCTTATGACGGTGAAGAGGCACTTGCGCTTGCGGGGGAGAATGCCTATGATCTCATTTTGCTTGACATCATGCTTCCGAAGCTTGACGGATTTGAGGTGTGCCAGAGGATTCGTGAATTTTCAGATGTGCCGGTTGTCATGCTGACAGCAAAGGGCGAGGATATGGACAAGATTCTCGGCCTGGAATATGGTGCGGATGATTATATTACGAAGCCCTTTAACATACTTGAGGTGAAGGCGCGGATTAAGGCGATTATGCGCAGAACCAGCAGACGCGGGGATATACATACAGCAGGCAGGATGATTGTAAAAGGCGGCATGACCATTGACTGTGAGAGCAGGCGTGTGGTAATTGAAGACAGGGAAGTGAATCTGACAGCAAAGGAATTTGACCTGATTGAGCTTCTTGCTACGAATCCAGGCAAGGTATACAGCAGGGAGAATCTTCTGAATATTGTATGGGGATATGAATACCCCGGCGATGCGAGAACAGTGGATGTACATATAAGGCGTCTGCGGGAAAAGATCGAAAAGAACCCGAGCGATCCAAAATACGTACATACAAAATGGGGAGTGGGTTATTATTTTAGGGGTTAGGCCATATTTAAAAAAAAGTATATTTAAGAGTCTCCGTTTCCGGCTTATGATTCTCATCGTTGTTGTGGGGATGATACCAATGCTCCTTTTGGAAATGGTGATTCTTAAGAGTTATGAAAAACGGGCGGTAGATGTACGGACCGCCGAGATTCAGAATCAATGTACAATTCTTTGTAACCAGCTTGGTGATTTAAGCTACCAGCAGGGAGAGACATCTGATATAGTCCGGACGGAGTTTGTCCAGTTATCCAATATTTATAATGGCCGTGTTATGTTGATTGATCAGGAATTCCGTATTGTAGAGGATACATATGGCATGGATGAAGGGAAGACAATTGTCTCGCGGGATGTGATCAGGTGCTTTGGAGGCAGTGGGGAAGGGACGAGCCACTATGATGCACAGAACCGCTATATAGAAGTGACGTCACCGGTTGTAGGCAATGCGTCTGAAAAGGTAGAAGGAGTGATCCTGGTCAGTGTATCCACGGATTCCATTGAGGACAGCATGCTGCTTCTTGTTAACAGGGCGCGGACTATAGAGGCAGTGGCAGGAGTTATTTTACTGATCGCTGCATTTGTGATTGGTGCAGGAACAGTGAGGCCTTTCCAGAGGATTACCGGCTCCATAGAGGCAGTGACAGAGGGCTATGAGGATAATTATCTGCATGAAAATGCTTATACAGAGACGATCCTTTTGTCTGAGTCATTTAATAAGATGCTGGGCAGGCTCAAGGTACTGGACGATTCCAGGCAGGAGTTTGTGTCCAATGTTTCCCACGAGCTTAAGACGCCCCTGACCTCCATGAAGGTTCTGGCAGACTCTCTGCTTTCCCAGGAGGAGGTGCCGGTAGAGCTGTACCGGGAGTTCATGGGAGATATGTCAGAAGAGATTGAGAGAGAGAATAAGATCATTAATGATTTTCTGTCTCTCGTGAAGCTTGACAAGACCGCTAATACCATGAACATCACGACAGAGAGCATCAATGCACTTGTGGAGCGGGTGCTCAAAAGGCTGCGCCCGATTGCGGCACAGCGCAATATTGAGCTGATTTTCGAAAGCTTCCGTCCTGTTTCAGCAGAAGTAGATGAGATGAAGCTGTCCCTTGCCCTTACGAATCTGGTGGAAAATGGAATCAAGTATAATAAGGAAAATGGCTGGGTGCATGTTTCCCTCAATGCAGACCATAAATCGCTCTGCATCGAGGTGGCAGATTCCGGGATTGGGATTAAGCAGGAGGATACAGAACACATCTTTGAACGCTTTTATCGGGTAGACAAGTCCCACTCCAGGGAAATCGGAGGAACCGGGCTGGGGCTTTCCATTGCAAGAAGTGCAGTGGTTATGCACCGGGGCGCTATAAAGGTATACAGCCAGATCGGCGAGGGAACCACATTTACTGTCCGTATGCCGCTGATTTATGTATCTTAGAGGGCGGCTGCCTGGCAGATCTGTTGTGAAGGTGCCAGTACAGCGTTGCAGAATTCACCATTCATTAGCAAGGCTGTACTGCCACAGAGGAATTGTATGAACGGGGAAGAGAAGATGAAGGATAGGAGAAAAGGAAAATATATTATTCTGTTAGCTTTTTTGCTGCTTCTATGCGGATGCGGGAGGGGGAAGGAGCTGGAGACAGGAGGCTATCGTATCTTTTACCTGGATACGGACGGGACACAGCTTGTGGAGGAGCAGTGTGAGTCAGATGCAGGAACCGTGGAAGGAAAAGTAGAGGAGGTGCTTAGCCTCCTTAAGGCAGAGCCTGATACGATTGATTATAAGAGTGTATTCACAGATAATGTGAAGATTGATTCATGGGAACTTTATGAGACGAAGCTGCGTCTTAATTTCAGTAAAAAATACAGGAAGCTGGATGCGGTTTCGGAGCTGCTTTTACGGGCGGCTGTGGTACAGTCTCTGGTCCAGATTTCCGGCGTGGATTATGTCTGCTTTTATGTGGACGGGGAGCCTTTGACGAGTAATAGCGGAAAAGAAGCCGGGTATATGAGGGCAGAGGATTTTGTGCAGAATACAGGCTCCTCTCTCCACAACTATCAGACAGCAAACCTGACACTGTATTTTTCGAATGAAAAGGGGGACAGGCTGTCCCGGGAGGAGGTAAGTGTACGGTATAACAGCAATATGTCTGTGGAGAAGCTCATTGTGGAGCAGCTTCTTAAGGGTCCTTCTGCAGCAGGAGACAAAGCGGTCATACCGGCAGGAACCAGGCTTCTGGGTGTTTCCAACAGGGAAAATGTGTGTTATGTAAATTTTGATGAGGGCTTCTTAAATGTTGCAGAGAAGGTCAATCCTAAGGTTACGGTGTATGCACTGGTGAATTCCATTATAGACGGCGGGGAAACCAGCCAGGTGCAGATTCTGGTCAATGGAGAAACCAATATTACGTATCAGGAGACCATTGATTTAAGCAAACCCCTTTCAAAGGATCCTAAGTTAATAGAAAAGAGGCAGGAGTGAAAAACAGACCATTATGTACAGTATGTCTGGTTCTCTCTCTTCTGATCTGCGGGGCAGTGTGTATCGGGAAGGAAAGGGCAGTGAAAGAGCTTGCCCCCTCCTCCCTTGAGCGCTGCGCCCGGGACGGAGATGAGATTGTCTTTACAGGGCAGATATACAAAAAAGAAATCAAAGACGACTATCAGATCTTATATCTAAAAAATAATTCCATTAGAAATCAAAAACAATTCTTTACAGAATCCAGAATTATAGTGTATGAAGAAGAAAAGACAGAGACACGGATCGGACAGCGGGTGAAGATAAGCGGCGAGGTGTCATTTTTTCAGTCCGCGCGTAATCCCGGGAATTTTGACCAGAAGCTCTATTATCAGAGACAGAATATCCATGGATCCGTATGGGCGGGAAAGCTTAAGATCATAGACAGCAGGCCGGACGTGCTAGCTGACAGGCTGGAGCGGTTCCGGCAGAGGTGGGGCAAAGTGTTTGAAAAATATATGGGCAGAGAGGAGGCCTCGGTGCTCTCGGCCATGATACTGGGCGAAAAAAGCGGCGTGGATGCGGAGATTTCGGGGTTGTACAGAGGAGTGGGGATCGGCCATCTGCTTGCCCAGTCAGGCCTGCATTTATCCTTTATCGGAATCGGGATCTATCAGCTCCTGCGAAGACTTACCGGCTCTTATCCGCTGGGCGGCGCATCCGGCATCCTGTTTCTGACCCTATATATTCTTATGGCCGGGTTTACCGTGTCGGTTGTCCGGGCACTGGTAATGTTCCTGTTCCGCGTGGGGGCAGATATGGCGGGACGGCATTACGATGCGCCGACGGCACTGTCCGCTGCGGCCACCGTAGTATTACTGCGGTGGCCGCTCAGCCTGTATGACGGCGGGTTCTGGCTGTCCTTTGGCGCAGTATTTGCGATTCTGGCAGTAGTGCCGGTGGTTACAGATGTTTTACATGGCGGTCCGGTGCAGATGACAGGCAACAGGAAGAAAGAGGCGAGGAGTTCTCTGGGACAGAACAGGGAAGATCGTTCTTTGTCCTGGTATTTGAAGAGTGCCCGGGGTTATGTATGGCAGGTGATTTTGCAGGGATTGGCAGCCAGCGCCGGGATCAATCTGGTTATTCTCCCGATTCTGCTTTATTATTTCTTTGAATTTCCGCTTTATTCTTTTATTCTGAATCTCTTTGTAATTCCGCTTATGTCAGGATTATTATTTTTGGGGATGGCAGGAAGCCTGTCTGCACTGTGGTTTGCGCCTGTCTCCGCCGTACTGTTCTGGATATGCAGCAGAATTCTGTGGATTTATAAAATGAGCTGTGAGATAACGCTTCGTCTGCCAGGAGCAAGGCTTGTAATTGGAAGGCCGGATCTGTGGCAGATTGTGGTATATTATGTGATTTTATTTTTAGGGCTGGTTTTGCTTCGATATATTCTCTTATCAGTGAAGAAGCAGGAAGAACAGGAGAAAAAAAGCAGTCAGGCGGATTGGAGAAACCGGGGTAATCAGGGAAAGACGAATAGCAGAAACGGGAGAAAGAAACAAATTGTTGTGTTTTTTCTATGGGCAGTGGGAATTATGATTTTAACGACTCGTTTTGGAGAGGAAGGGAAACTTACAACCGTGATTCTGGATGTGGGACAGGGGGACGGAATCTTCATGAGAGGACCAGAAGGCAGCACATATCTGGTGGATGGCGGGAGCAGTGATGTCAAGAAGGCCGGGCAGTACAGGCTGGAGCCATTCTTAAAATCCCAGGGGGCCGGCGTGCTTGATTATGTGTTCATATCCCATGGTGACAGCGATCATATGAACGGTGTAGAAGAGCTGATTGAGAGACAGAAAATTGGCGTGAAGATCCGGACACTGGTGCTGCCGGTGCAGGAGGTGTGGGATGATGCCTTAGAGGGACTGGCAAGGAAAGCACAGAAACATGGAATCCGCATCGTTGTAATAGAACCGGGGCAAAGTCTCAGGGAAGGGGAACTGACAGTTACCTGTATACAGCCGGGAAATATGGGAATAGAAGGTGACACAGGACTGGAACCAGGCAATGCGGCTTCCATGGTACTGGCAGTAAGATATGGAAAATTTGATATGCTTCTTACCGGAGACGTGGAGGGAGAAGGGGAAGAGCAGCTTGCCAGGCGGCTGGAAGAGCATTACCAGAACCGTACGTGGGACGTCTTGAAGGTAGCACATCATGGTTCAAAGAACTCATCAACAGAAGAATTCCTGCGGCAGGTTCATCCTGCTTATGCATTCATATCAGCGGGACAGAAGAACCGGTATGGGCATCCGCACAAGGAGACGATAGAGAGACTTGCAGACACTGGCTGTAACCTCTATTCAACACAGGAAAAAGGGGCGGTTATAGTGAAGGTGGAAGCTGGAAAAACGGTTAGAATAAAGAAATACTGATTTTTTCTGTGGAAATGCCTCTGTCTGGTTATTATAATATATTTGGAGAGAATCCATAGCAGGGAACAATTGTAACGATTTGCGGAAAGCAATTTGAAATGAATTTTTGCAAGTAACTGCGAAGGTACTGAGCAGTTGCAAACAATTTATAGATTGGATGATAATATGTCAGAAGCGGTATTTTGTAATAGTTTGAGAGTATTATCAGAATTATTAGAAAAATATCATGGAACTAAAGTGATCCTGCTGATTGACGAATATGATGTTCCCCTGGCGAAGGCCCATGCAAACGGATACTATGACCAGATGATTTCTTTAATCCGGAATCTGCTTGGAGAGGCACTGAAGACAAACAATAGTTTAAAGTTTGCTGTATTAACCGGCTGCCTCCGGATTTCAAAGGAGAGCATTTTTACCGGGCTCAACAATCTGAAAGTTCGTTCCATTACGGATGTGCGTTTTGATGAATATTTTGGATTTACAGATGCAGAAGTGAAAGAACTATTAGAGTATTATGGGTATCCGGATAGTTATGATACGGCAAGGAGATGGTATGACGGGTATCATTTTGGGAATGTAGATGTATACTGTCCGTGGGATGTTTTGAATTACTGTGATTCTTTATTAGATGACAGAGAGGCGCAGCCGGAAAACTACTGGATCAACACCATTCTTTTACGGTCAGTGCAGTATATACCCTCGTTTCGCCGGGGCAGACCCTGCACAGACCTGTCTGGACGGTTACATCGAAATTACACCTTTTCGCATCGTATCAGACCTCCATATTCTGAGGCAGCACCAGATTTAAAATAACAGCCACAAGAAATACAACGGCTACGCAGTTCTGTGCGAACACATTCTGAACCATCTGAGGGAAGACTGCAAATATTTCAGGCACCTGTGTAAAACCAATTCCTGTGCTTAGGGACAGGGCAATGATAGTAATGTTCCGCTGGGAATAACCGCACTTTCCGATCATCTGCAGTCCGCTTACGACGATGGTTCCGAACATCATAATGGTACAGCCCCCTAGCACTGCATCCGGCAGGGTTGCCGAAAGCTGGTGTCTGTGTCATGGGATTTGCGGAAATCTCTGGATATTGGAAAAGGCATCAGAAATATTGGGGAGGGACTTGTCTGATAATTGCTTTTTCAGGGAAGAAGCTCAATTGTTGCCACAGGAAAAAGTGAATCCAGGGCTTATGAATGGATATGGAGGTATTCTGCGCTATCTATTGCAAAAACAATAACAAATCTGATGGCCAAAATCTATTCTTTAAGGACAAATGGTAGAATTGTTAATAAAAAAGAACTATAATAAGAATATAAATAAGATATCTTATAGAAACTCAATGCAAGTATTGGAAAATTATTATGAAGCGAGGAGGTAAAAACATGAAGAAAAGAAGAGGATTAGTAATAGTTTTTGTAGCGTTAGTTATGTCTTTTGCTACAGTCCTATCTGCCAGTGCAGATGAGAAAGATCCATACCAGGCAGTAATTGATAAATTAAATGAGGAATATTCAGTGAATATTCGTTCCATGACACCGGAGGAAAGAATAAGGTTTGCAGTTCCGCAAGTAAGAATGCAGGAAATGCCTTTGGATGAATTTGAGGCACATTTGCGTGAAGGAATTATAGAAAACAAGCGCGCAAATGAGGAGGCGGAACGGAAATTTGCAGAAATGGAGAAATGTGAAAAGGAATGGGTGAGTCATTCTGAAGCAGGTCTGGAGTTTGCGGATCGGGAGAGTAGTTATTCAGAAGAAACAGGGATTGCGAGGACGAATAAAATGGTTACGAGAAGTAAATCTGTGCCGGGTGCAATAGTGACGATAGGTGCAGAGATTACGAATAGTCCAGGGTATTGGGTATTTGCTGCAGTTAATAGAACCCTTATTACCCAGGATAGAGCGTCAAATTTCCCCTTTTATGCTGATTATAGCGATCTCGCTTTCTTGGATGCGAGAAGATCTTATGCAGTTCGGATGGCCGGTTATACGTTATCAAGAAAAACAGGCCAGGTAGTTGATGCTAACGCGAGTCGTTATGCAGAATTTTGGGCGGGGAGCGGCATGTAAAATCAGAACCCCCATTTTATTGCTGTATGGCATTCGGCCCGGTATCCGGATATTCGGATACCGGGTCGAATTGTTTCCAGTTTTGCAAGAATGTATTGTATAATCTTGATTTCTGTAGTAATATATGGATATAATATCTTGATTACTGTAATAGTTACATTTATAAAAATCGCGATTTATGTTATGGCAGTATACTAGTACATCTTTGCATTAATTCTTGAGTTAAGCACTCGCTATCCGCGCTATCTGCACGTTTGCTAACCTAGATGTAGTCCCCTGCACCGTCGGTTAGCAGACGCACAGTTGACACGAATATCAAGCACTATTACTTCAAGATTAATGTAAAGATGTACTAGAATGAAGGAGAGGTTATCATGCGCCGGAAAATATATGATCATTTACTACAATGGAAGAAAAAGAGCAATGGGAAAAGCGCCCTTCTGCTGCAAGGCGCCCACCGTGTTGGAAAAAGCTACATTGTGGAAGAATTTGCCAGGGCAGAATATCGTTCTTATATACTGCTTGATTTCAACATCGTGGATTCACAGGTAAAGGATATGTTCCTGTACGATTTAAATGACCTGGATACCTTTTTCCTTAAGCTTACAACATTTTTTAATACAAAGCTTCATAACCGGCAGTCTCTGATCATTTTCGATGAGGTGCAGTTGTTTCCCAGGGCAAGAAGCGCTGTGAAATATCTTGTTGCCGACGGACGCTATGACTATATTGAGACAGGTTCCCTCATTTCGATCAGGGAGAATGTTAAGGACATACTGATTCCTTCAGAGGAAGACCGTATGAATTTATATCCCATGGATTTTGAAGAATTTCTCTGGGCATCTGGCAATGAAACCATGATGCCCCTCATCCAGAGCTGTTTTGAGAAGAGAAAGCCGCTTGGTCAGGCACTGCACAGAAAAGCAATGGATCTGTTCCGGCAGTATATGATTATCGGCGGAATGCCGCAGGCTGTAGAGACCTATGTCTCCAGTCATGATTTTGATCTGGCTGACCAGGTGAAACGCAGGATCCTGAATTTATACCGGGATGACATCCGCAAACATGCAAAAGGATATGAGATGAAGGTTGAAGCAATCTTTGATGAACTTCCGTCTCAGCTAAAGAATCAGAACAGGCACTTTAAACTTTCTTCCTTAAAAGAAGGCGCCCGTTTTGATGAATATAGGGATGCCCTTTTCTGGCTTTCTGACTCCATGATTGTGAATAACTGTTATAATTCAACCGAACCGAGTATTGGACTCAATCTGAACCGTGACCGTACACTTTTGAAATGTTATATGGGGGATACCGGACTTCTGGTCAGCCATGCATTTGATGAAAACGGGATAATAAGTGAGGGAGTCTATAGAAAGCTGCTGCTGGATAAGCTGGAAGTAAATATGGGGATGGTTCTGGAAAATGTTGTGGCCCAGATGCTGACTGCGGGAGGACATAAACTGTATTTCTATGCAAATTCGTCCCGGACTGACGCGGCATCCCGTATGGAGATTGATTTTTTAATTGCGAAGAGCAAAGTTACCAGCCGGCACAATATCTTGACTCTTGAAGTGAAATCCGGCAAAAATTACACATTATCTTCTCTTAGAAAATTTGCGGAGAAATATCATGAGCAGTTACACACGCCCTATGTGCTGCATACATCCGATTTAAAAGAAGAAAAAGGGATCATATATCTGCCGGTATACATGGTGCCTTTACTTTAGTTTTTTTAATTCCTTAAGAAGAAACAGTTGAATTCATCCTGTAAATTCAGTATACTAAATGTTATTATGAACGGTCTCCCAGGCCGTGAATCGTAACAATAAAAGAAAAGAGGAGATATATCATGACATACGAAGAAGTATTACAGAATGCAAGAACATGTGTAGGAGATATCTGCAAGGCATGTCCGGTATGCAACGGAAAGGCCTGCGGCGGCAGGATTCCAGGCCCTGGAGCAAAGGGGACAGGAACCGTGGCAATCCAGAATTATGACGCATGGCAGAAGCTGTGCGTTAACATGGATACGATCTGCGAGAACAAGCCGGTAGATCTCACACTTGAGCTGTTCGGGCAGACCTTTAAGGTTCCGGTCTTTGCAGGGCCGATCGGAGCCATGAAGCTTCACTACGGGGACAAATACGATGACCTGGAGTACAATGATATACTTGTTTCCGCATGTGCAGAGGAGCAGATTGCGGCATTTACAGGCGACGGGACGAATCCTGCCGTGATGGAAGGAGCCACCCGGGCGATTAAGGCGGCAGGCGGAAGAGGGATTCCGACCGTGAAGCCATGGGATGTGGACACGCTGGCGGAGAAATTCGCGCTGGTAAAGGAGGCAGGAGCATTTGCATGTGCGATGGACGTGGATGCGGCAGGACTGCCGTTCCTTAAGAACCTGACTCCTCCGGCGGGAAGTAAATCTGCCGGGGAGCTTAAGGCCATTATTGCAGATGCAGGGATACCGTTTATTTTGAAGGGAATTATGACAGTAAAGGGAGCTCTGAAGGCAAAAGAAGCAGGCGCGGCTGCAATCGTGGTATCCAACCACGGGGGACGTGTGCTTGACCAGTGTCCTCCTACGGCAGAGGTGCTGGAGGAGATCGCGGACGCAGTGGGCTCTGACATGAAGATTCTTGTGGACGGCGGCATCCGCTCTGGCGTGGATGTATTTAAGGCTCTGGCGCTTGGCGCGGACGCAGTGCTGATCGGACGTCCTTACGTGACGGCAGTATATGGCGGGGCAGCAGAAGGTGTAAAGGCGCTGACCGATAAGCTTGCGGCAGAGCTTGCAGATACGATGGCCATGTGCGGCGCACATTCACTTGGAGAGATTACGCGGGACATGGTCAGATAGTGGATGAAAAGCTTAAATGAAGATATAAAGACAGGTAATTTCAAGGGTGCCTACCTTCTGTTCGGTGAGGAGGCTTATCTTAAGAAGCAGTATAAGGAAAGGCTCAGGGAGGCAATTCTGCCGGAAGGAGACCAGATGAATTACGCCTATTATGAGGGCGGGGGCATCAATCCGGCAGAGCTTATCGACCTTGCAGAGACGATGCCGTTTTTTGCAGAGCGGCGGCTTATTGTTGTGGAGAATTCCGGCTTTTTTAAGAGCGCGGTCCCGGAGCTTGCCGATTATATTAAGACAATGCCAGAGACAGCCTGCTTTTTATTTGTGGAGAGCGAGGCGGACAAGCGGGGGCGTATGTACAAGGCAGTGAAGGCAAAAGGACGCGCCGTGGAGCTTGGCCGCCAGGACGAGAAGACGCTTCTGCGCTGGATCGGGGGAAATGTAACCCGCGAAGGAAAAAGGATAAAAGAATCAACGGCAAGGCATCTGGTTTCCATTGTGGGTGATGATATGGAAAGGCTTGTAAATGAGTTGGAAAAATTATTTTCCTATACCCTTGGAAGAGAAGAGATCACAGAACAGGATATTGACGAGATCTGCACAGTCCAGATCACAAACCAGATTTTCGCCATGGTGGAAGCAGTAGCTATGAAGCAGCAGAAAAAGGCGCTTGACCATTACTATGATCTGCTGGCGCTAAAGGAGCCGCCTATGAGGATTCTATATCTTCTCTCCCGGCAGTTCAGGCTTCTTCTCCATGTGAAGGATCTCCAGAAGAAGGGTTATGACAGAGGAACCATTGCAAAAAAGGCAGGGCTTCATCCCTTTGTGGCAGGAAAGTATATGCAGCAGGGCAGGAGTTTTTCCATGGCAGATCTCCGGGGCATTATGGAGAATGCGGCAGATACCGAGGAGCTGGTAAAGACCGGGCGGTTAAGCGACAGAATGGGCGTGGAGCTCTTTATTGTCAGATACAGTGGGGATTTATACTGAGCGCCAGATAAATCTGCCGTGACTATATATAATGATGAAAGCGTCAAAAGGTCATGCTTTTTCATGCAAGCATGAAACGTATGACCTTTTGACACTTGTATCATATAATTATTGATTAGATTAAGGAGAAGGAAATACGTGGCAGGAACAGACCAGAGTAAAATTCGGAATTTTTGTATTATTGCCCATATTGACCATGGGAAATCTACACTGGCGGATCGCATTATTGAGATGACGGGACTTCTTACGAGCCGGGAGATGCAGTCCCAGGTGCTGGACAATATGGAGCTTGAAAGAGAGCGGGGCATTACGATCAAGGCACAGGCTGTGCGCATTGTGTATAAGGCCCGGGACGGAGAAGAATACATTTTCAATCTCATCGATACGCCTGGACATGTGGACTTTAACTATGAGGTGTCAAGGAGCCTTGCCGCCTGTGATGGGGCAATCCTTGTAGTGGACGCCGCCCAGGGCGTGGAGGCACAGACGCTGGCCAATGTCTATCTGGCGCTTGACCATGACCTGGATGTGATGCCCGTGATCAACAAGATTGACCTGCCAGGCGCAGAGCCGGAGCGGGTGATTGAGGAGATTGAGGATATTATCGGGATTGAGGCTGCGGATGCGCCCCGCATTTCCGCAAAGACAGGAATCAATATAGAAGAAGTATTAGAACAGGTGGTGGAGAAGATCCCGGCGCCAGGCGGCGATGCGGGGGCTACGCTTCAGGCGCTGATCTTTGACTCCATCTACGACTCCTATAAAGGAGTCATCGTATTCTGCCGGATTAAGGAAGGCACGGTAAAGAAAGGAACGCCGATTCTGATGATGGCAACCGGGGCAAGGGCAGAGGTTGTGGAGGTCGGGTATTTCGGCGCCGGACAGTTTATTCCCTGTGAGGAGCTTTCAGCGGGAATGGTAGGTTATATTACCGCCAGTCTGAAAAATGTGAAGGATACCCGCGTCGGCGATACGATCACCAATGCCCAGGAGCCCTGCACCCAGCCGCTTCCAGGATATAAAAAGGTAAATCCCATGGTATACTGCGGCATGTACCCCGCAGACGGGGCAAAATACCCGGATCTCAGGGACGCGCTGGAGAAGCTCCAGCTTAATGACGCCTCCCTCCAGTTTGAACCAGAGACATCCATTGCTCTTGGATTCGGCTACCGGTGCGGATTTCTGGGACTTCTGCACCTGGAGATCATCCAGGAACGCCTGGAGAGAGAGTACAACCTGGATCTTGTAACAACTGCGCCGGGGGTTATTTACAAGGTATACAAGACGAACGGAGAGGTCATTGAGCTGACCAACCCGTCCAATCTTCCGGATCCGTCCGAGATCGAATATATGGAAGAGCCAATCGTGAAGGCTGAGATTATGGTGACCTCCGAATTTATCGGAGCCATCATGGATCTGTGCCAGGAACGCCGGGGAATATATGAGGGCATGGAGTATATAGAGGAGACCCGCGCGGTGCTCCGGTACAGGCTGCCGCTCAATGAGATCATCTATGATTTCTTCGACGCGCTCAAATCCCGCTCCAGGGGATATGCTTCCTTTGATTATGAGATAGCAGGCTATGAACAGTCTGAGCTTGTGAAGCTTGATATCCTGATCAATAAAGAGGAAGTGGACGCCCTATCCTTTATCGTACATGCAGGAACCGCCTATGAGCGCGGACGGAAGATGTGCGAGAAGCTGAAAGAAGAGATCCCGAGACAGCTTTTCGAGATTCCCATCCAGGCTGCGATTGGAAGCAAGATTATCGCAAGGGAGACAGTAAAAGCCATGCGCAAGGACGTGCTCGCCAAATGCTATGGAGGCGACATAACCCGTAAGAAGAAGCTTCTGGAAAAGCAGAAAGAAGGAAAGAAGCGGATGCGCCAGGTGGGAAATGTAGAGATTCCCCAGAAAGCATTCATGAGCGTCCTGAAGCTGGATGATAAATAATGAAGCCTTTAGAACTATACATTCACATTCCGTTTTGCAAGAAAAAATGTAATTACTGTGATTTCCTGTCCGCTCCCGCAGACCGCAGGGAGCGTGCAGCATATGTGGAAAGCCTCTGTCAAAAAATCCGCTCCTTCCGGGAGCTGGCAGAGGCTTATTGTGTTGCCACGATATTTGTAGGAGGCGGAACCCCGTCCATACTCAGCGTATGGCAGATGGGACAGATTTTCAGGGCAGTAAAGGAAACATTCTGGCTTGAAGATTCTGCTGAGATCACAATCGAAGTGAATCCCGGAACCGTGAATGCGGACAAGCTCACCGCATATAAGGGGATGGGCATCAACCGCCTGAGCATCGGCCTTCAGTCCACAGACGACAGGGAGCTTGCGGCGCTGGGAAGAATCCACACATACGGGCAGTTCCTTGAGACTTATTCCATGGCAAGGGCAGCAGGATTTCAGAATATTAACATAGACCTGATGTCCGCAATTCCCCACCAGACAAGGGAAAGCTATGAAAAGACACTGCGAAGAACCGCTGGGCTTGCCCCAGAGCATATCTCCGCATACAGTCTCATCATCGAGGAAGGCACCCCCTTCTATGAAAAATACAGAGAAGGAAAAAATGCCAGCGACCTTCCGGATGAGGACACAGAGCGCCGGATGTACGAGGACACCAGACGCATCCTCAAAGAATACGGATACCACAGGTACGAGATTTCCAACTACGCAAAAGAAGGGTTCGAGTGCCGCCATAACCTGGGCTACTGGGAGCGCGCAGAATACCTCGGCATCGGAACAGGAGCCGCCTCCCTCATAGAGAACAGGCGTTTTACAGAGGGAGAAGAGCCTGACATCCTGAGCCGGGAGGAACAGATGTCGGAATATATGTTCCTTGGCCTCAGAAAAATAAAAGGAGTATCAAAATCACGGTTCAGGGAAGAATTCGGCAGCAGCATGGAGAAGATATACGGGAACGTGCTGGAAGATATGAAGAAGAAAGGGCTTATGGAAGAAGAAGGGGACTATGTACGCCTGACAGAACGGGGAATTGATATCAGCAACTATGTAATGAGCGAGTTTTTGTAATTTGGGACGGGGCATTTTTAAAAATGCCCCGTCCCAAATTTACATCTTGAATAGAATACCAATCACAGCCCCCGCCGCGATCCACACAAGCGGATGCAGTTTTTTTAGCTGTTTTACCTGCAAAAGCAGGAATGCTCCCAGGCAGATTACAGCACTTGTATAGTCCACATGTGTTACTCCGCCGGTTGTATAGACGATTGCGATTTTGAGCAGCTCCCAGACCGCATATCCGATCAAGGCCGCTACAGTAGGCCGGATTCCGTAGAACACGGCTTTTACCGTAGGATTTTCACTGAAGTTTTCTAGAAACTTTGCGATGAGGACAATGATGATCAGTGCGGGAGCGGTCAGTGACAGGGTGGCCACGATGGCGCCGGGAACCCCGGCTGCGTTGTATCCGGCGTAGGTTGCCATATTGATGCCGACAGGCCCGGGAGTGCTCTCGCTGATTGCCACCATATTAGCGAGCTCACTTGCGGTGTACCAGTCGTATCTTGTGGTCAGATCCATGAGGAACGGCAGTGTTGCCATGCCGCCGCCGATGGAGAACAGGCCAATCTTAAAAAATTCGATTGCTAAGGTAAGATAAATCATGCGTCTTCCCTCCTTCCAAATTTTTTTGCGATGACCCCGGTAATCCCTGCAAGGACGATGATCATGGCGGTTGGTACAGGGGTAAAGCACGCGAGGATAAATCCGCCTGCAAAGAGCACGCCGCCAAGTTTATCCACGATTCCCTTTTTCGCCATTGTAAATACAGTGTTCAGCATAAGAGAACACACGATTACGCGTATGCCGGCAAGTGCGTGGATCACGACAGGCATATGGATAAAGTTCTGCAGGATGGAAGCCACAAGACAGATAATGAGGATAGAAGGAGAGACCAGCCCCAGGGTCCCGAAGACTCCGCCGATGAAGCCTGCCTGTTTATAGCCTACATAGGTCGCAGTGTTCACCGCGATAATCCCCGGCGTGCACTGGCCGATGGCGTACATGTCAAGAATCTCCTCCTCCGTGCACCACCTGCGGTCAGTCACAATCTCCCGCTGGAGCATTGGAAGCATGGCGAGCCCGCCTCCGAACGTCAGCCCCCCGATTTTAAAAAAGCTTACATATAATTCGCCAAGTTTTCGTATATTCATCATGTTTCATTCCTTTGCTTATTATATTTTATACTCACGGCCGATGAAATCTGCCGTGAGTATCGCGCCAGCCGCAGCCGCAAAGCGGCATAATTCCGCATGTGGCTGTGCGCATCATGTTATACTGTGCGGCAGATTTATCTGGCGCGTAGTATAACACCTGTATTATTTTGTGCCGCAACTACAGCAATTTACTCATAACAAAGGCATAAATCTCCTGGTTTTTGTCCATCCAGCTGTCTGCGGCTGTCCGTGCTTCCTCTTCACTGGGGACTGCAATATTCAGCTCAATCATAGGCTCCCCATGTTCATACACCTGACAGCATACGGAATATTCCCCGTTGGTTTTCCTGTAGTAATCTGCTTTCACCGAAACCTCATCCTTCAGCTCATATTTATGATGGATTAGAAAGGAATCAATATCCTTCTGAATTGCAGCCGGAATATCATTTCTGAAAAAGGCGATTGTCTGCGCGCCATCCTCAGTCAGGTAATAGTAGGTTCTCCTGTAGGTGACTTCCTCCTTGATAAATCCGGATTCGGCCAGCTCCGCAAGCGCCTGCTGCAGCCTGAAGTATGTCGCGTATCCCTCTTCCAGAATAAACTTGCTGATCTGTGAGTTCGTCATTGGGAAATCCACCCTGTTCAGCATATAGAGAATAATCAGCTTATATAACTTCAACGCCTCATTTGTCATAGCTGCTCCTTTCCCTGCCAGATGTCACGCTCCTTCAGACAAGCCGCAAGCCGGTTTAGAACCTGGTGCTTGCCTCTGCTCCATGCAGGCTCTATGAGAAGATGACCCGGTGCGTCGCCAGTCAGCCGGTGGATGACAATATCTGGCCTCAGCCCGGAAATACATTTCCCGAGGAGAGTGATGTATTCTTCCATGGACAGGATATAAAACGGATGGGCGCGGTAGTAATCCGCAAGGTCAGTCCCTTCGAGAATATGGAGAAGCTGCAGCTTCACCCCCTGTATATCCGTCTGGTTCAGATAATGGATGGTTTCAAGAATCTGCGGACTGTCTTCGCCTGGCAGACCGAGAATCAGATGGACGATCACTTCGATCCCCGCAGCTCTTAAGGCCTTTACTGCCTGTTCAAAGACCGGGAGCCCGTATCCGCGCCTTATAAAACGCGCTGTCTCCTCATGGGAGGTCTGCAGGCCTAGCTCCACCCACACAGGCTTTATCTGGTTCAACTCCGAAAGGAGCGCCAGGACGTCCTCCCCCAGGCAGTCCGGTCTTGTGGCAATGGACAGGATGCGGATGTCCGGGTGGGTGATTGCTTCTGTAAAAATTTTCCGAAGATATGGAACAGGTGCGTAAGTGCTTGTATAAACTTGAAAATAAGCGATGTAGCCCCTCCCTGTATATTTCCTGCGCACGATATCCTTTCCCTGCCTGATCTGCTCGCTGACCGGAAGGGCGGGATCAGGGCCGAATCCTCCCGATCCGCCCAGGCTGCAGAAAATGCAGCCCCGCGTTCCAAGTGTACCGTCCCGGTTCGGACAGGTCATGCCGCCGTTCAGCGGTATCTTGTATAGCTTTTCTCCGAAAGTCTGCTTTAAATAAAAGTCAAGAGAGTAAAAACGCTTCTCTCCCCAGTACACGGACATGGTAATACTCCTTATATTCATCATTTTTAGTCATGCGGTATGCATTATATGTACCATTGACATTTATATCATATCATCCATGGATGGGCAAATCAAGACTGCAATTGGGGACGGGGCATTTTTAAAAATGCCCCGTCCCCAATTGCGCATTCCTGACCCGTAAATAGTAACCCGCAATTCACAAAACGGACATATTTTTTTGCTACAATAGTCGTCATAAATTGTGAAAGGAAGTAGTGCATATATGGACAGAATTAAAATTTTAGTTGTTGATGATGAGAGCAGGATGCGCAAGTTGGTGAAGGATTTCCTGGAGCGGGAGGGGTTCCGAGTGCTGGAAGCGGGTGATGGTGAACAGGCTATGGAGCTGTTTTATGCTGATAGAGAGATTGCACTGCTTATTCTGGATGTTATGATGCCGAAGATGGACGGGTGGCAGGTATGCCGGGAAGTGCGGCAGACCTCAAAGGTTCCTATTATTATGCTTACTGCAAGGGGCGAGGAGCAGGACGAGCTGCAGGGCTTTGAGCTTGGCGTGGATGAATATATATCCAAACCTTTCAGTCCGAAGATTCTTGTGGCGAGAGTAGAGGCGATTCTGAGACGGACACGTACCCTTGATGCCGGGGAGATGGCGGATGCAGGGGGTATCTCCATTGACAAGGCGGCACACCGCGTGCAGGTGGACGGCAGGGACGTTGAGCTGAGCTACAAGGAATTTGAGCTTCTGTCCTATTTTGTGGAAAATAAAGGGATTGCACTTTCCCGGGAGAAGATACTGAACAGTGTCTGGAATTATGACTATTTCGGTGATGCCAGAACCATCGACACTCATGTGAAGAAACTCCGCAGCAAGCTTGGCGAAAAGGGGAATTATATTAAAACAATCTGGGGAATGGGCTATAAGTTTGAGGTGGAAGCATAATGAAGCATTCAATCAAGCGTCAGATGACGGGTGTGTTTATAGGTCTGCTTGTAAGCCTTCTGCTGATTCTGCTTATTATTAATGTAAGATTCCTGGAGCCTTACTACATCAGCAATAAGGAAACTGCGTTCGTGCAGCTCTACGGGGAGCTTAAGCTGGCAATTGAGCAGGACACGGTGGAGTACCAGGAAGTCTCAGAGCTTCTGAGGGGGCTTGCGGAAAAGAGTAATATTTCCTTTCTGGTCATTGACGAGAGGAACGGCCGGGTTGTAACAAATGTGCATGATATGGATATGCTGAAAAAGCAGCTTAATGGATATCTGCTCGACCAGGCACAGAAGGAGAGCAGGCTGCTGATCAGTACCGATAAATATCAGCTTGTCCAGTCAAAAGACAGATGGAATAAGACGGAATATATTGAGATGTGGGGACGGTTTGATGAGGGAAGCGTATTCCTTCTGCGAAGCCCTTTAGAGAGTATCCGGGAGAGCGCAGATATCTCCAACCGGTTCCTGATCTACATCGGCTGTACCATGATTGCAATATGCATTGCGCTTGTGTGGTATTTTTCCAAACGGCTTACAGATCCCATCCTGGAGCTTGCGGTTCTGTCAGACCGGATGGCAGACCTGGATTTTGAGGCAAAATATACTAGTGGAGGCTCCAATGAGATTGGCGAGCTGGGAGCCAATTTTAACCGGATGTCGGAAAAGCTTGAAAGCACCATATCGGAGCTGAAGCGTGCCAACAATAGTCTCCAAAAAGATATTGAGCGCAAGGAGAAACTGGAGAAGATGCGAAGCGAATTCATGGGAAATGTCTCCCACGAGCTGAAAACGCCTCTTGCACTAATCCAGGGCTATGCGGAGGGGCTTAAGGAAGGGGTAAATACGGATTCTGAGAGTCGGGAATTTTACTGCGATGTGATTATGGATGAGGCGGCAAAAATGAACCAGATGGTGAAGAACCTTATGGCGCTGAACCAATTGGAATTCGGGGATGAGAAGATTGAATTTGAACGGTTCGACCTGGTCGAGGTTATTGAGGGTATTCTGCAGAGCATGGATATTATGGCCCAGCAGAAGGAGGCGAGAGTCATATTCCTGAAGGAAGGACCGGTATATGTATGGGCAGATGAATTCAAGACCGAGCAGGTGGTGCGCAATTATATCAGCAACGCCTTTAATCATCTGGATGGGGATAAGGTTGTGGAGGTAAAGATGACTGTAGCAGATGATGGAAAGGCCAGGGTATCTGTATTTAACACAGGCTCCCCTATTCCTGAGGAGGCTCTTCCCCATATCTGGGATAAGTTCTATAAGGTGGATAAGGCGCATACAAGGGAATATGGCGGAAATGGCATCGGTCTTTCTATTGTAAAGGCCATCATGGAGTCCTTCCATCAGAAATACGGCGCGGAGAATTACGATAACGGAGTGGCATTCTGGTTTGAATTAGATACGGAATAATGTGAATTTTCAGTCTGCAAGACGGAGGAACGAGGCGCAGCGGTGGCTGTACCGATTGACGACAACGCGGCTTTCCCGGTAGCACATGTGTAAAAACGCAGGCGCAGCCTGCTGCGCCTGCGTTTTTACACATGCATTTTTGAAAAAAATACAAAAATTCGAAACGATTCATTAATATGAAACGATTTTGAGTTAATCGAAGAAGAGACCGCAGAAGTGGTGTAAAATTATATGTGCAAAATGTACTATAAAAAATGTTTTTATAAAAATATATTGACAAGATGCCCCAAATAGACTATGATATAAATGTAAATACAACCTTTTTATTTTTCTCAAAAAATGAAGCGCTTCATTTATTGTAAAACAAAATCCTTTTGAACTATATTATGAAATAGAGTATGATAGAATTATACAATTATTTCACGAAATGTAGTTTTAAATGAAAGGAACCTAGGATGAGTATGAGAAAAGCCACATTAAAAGATGTATCTGTCAGAGCAGGAGTTTCTGTCGGAACCGTGTCGAAATATATTAATGACCCGTATTCCGTAAAAGAAGTGAACAGAAGGAAGATTGCCGAATCAATCAAGGCATTGGACTTTACACCCAATGTCTATGCACAGAAGCTTGCGAAGGGAAAGTCGAATACGATCTTATTGTGTATTGTATCAGAAAAAAATATCAGCCCTTCCACATGGCTTCATCAGCTGCCTGTGATCCAGGCCATGAACGACAGTCTGACAAAGGAAGGCTACAGCCTTCAGATTAAGATTGTGGCGGCGGCAAAGCCGCAGCAGCTTGATAATTGTGTAAAGAACTGCATTAACAGCAGAGAAGCGGACGGCATAGCGATACTGTCTGCGTGGGAGGTGCCGAAGAAGACGGTCCAGGATATGAAAAGGCAGAATTTCCCTTTTGTACTGCTGGACGGAAATTGTCCAGATATGGCGGCAAATGAGGTATGTATTGATAACAAGCAGATGGTAAAGGATCTTGTGCATATTTTAAAAGAACTGGGACATAGTAAAATTGGGTTTATTAATGTTTTGAGCGGCCAGCAGGATATGAAGTTCCGCTTCCGCGGTTTTAAAGACGGTATGAAGGCAGAGAAACTGGATATTGAAGAAAAGCTGGTTCTTTATGGAGACTTCAGTATTGAAAGCGGCTATACCTGCGTGAAGGCCATGCTGGAGAGCGGGGAGCAGTGTACAGCGCTTATATGTGGAAATGACAATATGGCAGTCGGCGCGGTAAAGGCAATCCAGGATCAGGGGAAGCGTGTTCCAGAGGACATTTCGGTAGTGGGGATAGATAACAGCATTGCCGCCCGGGCCTGCACCCCAAGCCTTCAGACTGTGGAGTTTGCCCTGGGACAGATGGGGCGCCAGGCTTCCTATCAGCTTCTGGACCAGATTAAAGAGAAGACCTGCACGGAGATCCGGACAATGATACAGTACAAAATAATTGAAGGGAGATCCATAGCAAAAGCTAAGGATGGTGAAGAATATGAAAAAAATAATAGAGAAAAGAGTGCCGGTAACACTGTGTGAGAATCCGGTTCCAATTGTGGAATCGGAGATACCTGTGACAACGAAGGAAGATTATCTTGGACGGATAGAGAGCCTGTGGGCAATGCCCCAGGCGCAGGAATACAATGTAATTGTAGTATACGGAGACAGAGAGCATTTTTCAAATATCCTTTACTTTACTGGGTATGATCCGAGATTTGAGGAGGCGCTGCTGATCTTAAAACGCGGAGAAAAGCCGGTGATTCTTGTCGGGAATGAAGGAATGGGATATGTTCCGAAGATACCCTATGATATTAAGGCAGTATTATTCCAGACATTCGGGCTGATGGGCCAGCCAAATGAGGACAGTGAGCCTTTGGAGGATATATTCCGAAGGGAGATAGGCGGAACAAATGGAAAAATAGGCCTGGCAGGCTGGAAATCCTACAGAGATGATCTGTTTAACCTGGAAGGATGTGTCACAGATGTACCCCATTATATTACTGAAACCCTGCGGATTGCGGCAGATGGCAGAGAAATCTGTAATGCGGTTGATCTCCTTATGGACAATGAATACGGACTCAGACACCACGCGTCTGCGAAGGAAATCATCCAGTTTGAGCTGCAGGGGACGAAGATTTCCAGGGGAGTTTACCGGGCGCTGAAAAACATGAAGGAAGGAATGTCGGAAATAGAGGTATCCAGGCTCCTGGAAATCGACGGTGAGCCTGAATGTACCCACCCGAATGTGAACTTCGGAGATGCACATGCGGCTCTTGGGCTTAACAGTCCGGAGTATCACAGCAGGCTTGCTTATGGAAGTCCGGCCGGAGCAGGGTACGGCATGAGGGGATCCCTGGTACATAAGATGGGCATGTTTATCCGTACCACAGAAGATCTTCCGGAATGCAGGAGGCATTATGTGGAAGAGGTTGCAAAGCCGTATTTTTCAAGTGTCGCCGGCTGGTATGAGATGATGAAGCCCGGGACGGAATTTGGGGAGATTTATGACATGGTTGAGAAGGAGCTGGGATTCGAAAAGTATAATATTGTATTGAACCCAGGGCATCTGATCCATACGGATGAGTGGACAAACTCCCCGTTTGTAAAGGGCAGCAAGGTAAAGGTGCGTTCAGGTATGGTTCTGCAATGTGATTATACAGTCTGTTTTAAAGACCCATACCTTCCCTGCCACATCGAGGACGGTTTGGCGATCGGAAATGAAGCGCTTCATAATGAGATAAAGGAAATGTCGCCTTCCTGTTATGAGAGGATTAAGGCGAGACGAAAGTTTATGACAGAGGTACTGGGAATCAATCTTCCAGAAGAGGTGCTTCCACTCTCAGACCTTCCGGCAGTCTGCTTCCCATATATGGCGGATACATCGGTGGTGCTGGCTGTAGAAAAGTAGATTTTAAAACAAGGGAGGCGGTAACATGCTTAAAATAGAGAACTTAAGTTTCTCTTATGAAGGTAATAAAGGGAAACCGGGCTATGAGGTGATAAGGAAACTGGGACTTACGATTGGAGACAATGAGTTTGTCTGCATCATCGGACCGTCCGGCTGTGGAAAATCCACACTCCTTAAGATGCTTGCCGGATTTGAAAAGCCCTCAGAGGGAAAGATCATTTATAACGGGCAGGAAATAAAAAGCGTAGGCTATGAAAGGGCAATGGTATTTCAGGAGGATGCGGTATTTCCATGGCTTCGGGTACGCGACAATGTGGAATACGGGCTTAAGGTAAGAGGAGTTCCAGCAGAGACACGCAAAGAGCATGTGAATAAGTTTATTGAGACTGTAGGGTTAAAGGGATTTGAAAACGCATGGCCGAAAGAGTTATCCGGAGGCATGAAAAAAAGAGTGGATCTTGCCCGGGTGCTTGCGAATAACCCGGAGACAATCCTTATGGACGAACCCTTCGGAGCGCTGGACGCCATGACGAAGGAGATGATGCAGGAGGAACTCGTAAAGATATGGGAGGGATCAAAGAAGACAATTGTCTTTGTTACCCATGATATTGAAGAAGCATTATTTCTCGCTGATAAGATTGTTGTGCTGCAGCACATTAAAAACGGCGGGGAAGCAGAAGTGATCGAAGTGCCGTTTGAACGGCCCCGGACTGTGCAGATTAAGGAAAATCCTGAATTCCAGAAGGTGCGGCGCAGAACAGTTGAACTGCTGAAAAAGTATGAGAGAGAGGAGGAGTAAGGATGAGTGCGGCAAAAAACATATCAAGAAAACTGTTGCTGACTGCAGTGTTTTTCATTATCTGGACAGGAGTGATCAGCGTATTTCAGATCAGGCCGATTTATCTGCCGGGACCAAAAGATATTATCAATTCCTTTATTGCCATGAGAGCCTCCCTGCCGTCCTCCATCCTGTCAAGCCTCAGGATCACTTTAAGCGGCTTTCTGATCGGAGCTGTGATTGGTGTGGGAATGGGACTTCTGATGGCATACAGCAGAACGTTTATGAATATTGTGGGACCTTTCATGGAGTTTACAAGGCCGATTCCGATCTTTGCAATGATTCCACTGTTCATGATCTGGTTCGGGCTTGGCCTCTGGCCCCAAATCCTGCTGGTTGCCCTGGGAGTGTCCACTGTTTTAGGCGTGCAGACATATGAAGCGGTTCGAAATATCCCTTCCGTGTATATCAATGCATCCTATAATCTGGGGGCGAAGAAAAGCGTGATGTTTAAGACCGTGATCTGCCCGTATATTGTGCCGCATCTGATCGGCGCGATCCGGGTGGCTGCAGGAACATCCTGGGGACTTGACGTGGCTGCAGAATTTATGGGAGTGCAGTCAGGCCTTGGCTATACAATGATTGTCCGGCAGATGTATCTGGATACTCCGGCTATTATAGCGGTAGTTTTAATTTATAGCGTCCTTGCAATTATTTTAGACCAGATCATCCGTCTGATCGAGCGGAGGCTGACGAGATGGACAGAGCGTGAGAAGATGTCATTTTAGGCGCTTAACAACGAAATCTTGCGCAAAATGGCAAAATTTTGGTTCCGGCTTGTCCGGGTTAGGACGGAAGACAGAATGATTCGGAGAAAAATTACAAAAAATAAATAAAAGGAGGTTGCGTTATGGTAATTGATTCACACATGCATTTGACAAGGAAGGCGAACTTCGATGTCGAGACGAATACCAGGATGGGGCTTGGGATTCCGGAGGATACGGATATTGATCAGCTCGTGGGCTGGTGGAAGGAAGCGGGAATCGAGAAAGCAGTCTGTATGGGACAGGATATGGAGAGAATCTGGAAAAATAATTTTGGCGAAGAGTATGTTTTGGAATGCTATCAGAAATATCCGGATTTCTTTATTCCATTTGCAAGCGTGGAGCCTGTTGATGCTGCGGGGAGATTCAGCCGCGAAAAGCTGGAACACTTAAAAAGCAGGGTTAAGGATTACGGTTTCAGAGGAGTTCTGTTTACGCCGCCGTATGGACAATACCATTCCAATGACGCCAGTATGTATCCATTCTATGAATTCTGTGAGAAGGAGGATGTTGTGGTGCAGTATCATCATTCGGCACAGACAGGACCTGCGGTACTGGCGCCGACGAAATACGCACAGATGCAGAATCTCAATGATGTGATGGTAGACTTCCCGGATATGAAGATCGTGGTAGAACATATCGGATATCCCTGGAGCGAGTATCTGTTTGTGCTGATGACAAATCATAAGAAAATGTACTGCGACCTGGCCATGACATTCGGAAGGCCTACGTGGCTTGCGTGGAATATGGTGATCGCAAAAGAATACGGAGTTCTTGACAGGGTGATGTTTGCCTCTGATTTTGTCGGATGCGAGTATGATTATTTTTCGGCGAATCCGGCAGAGGATTTAAAGAGATGGATTCACTATGTGGAAGTTGAACTGAACCAGATCTGTGAGGGCTGCGGCTGGCCTGTATTTACACAGGAGGAGCTTTTGGGGATTCTCCATGACAATGCTGCAAGGCTTTACCTGTAGAGAGGAATGGTGATGTTATGATTATTGATTCCCATATGCATCTGACACGTAAAGTGAATTTTGATGTGAAAAAGAATACGGATATGAAGCTTGGGATTCCGGAAGATACAAATATTGACCAGCTTGTGGGCTGGTGGAAAGAGGCAGGGATCGACAAAGCCGTGTGCATGGGGCAGGACATGAGCCGTATTTGGGGAAACAATTTTGGAGAGGAGTATGTATTAGAATGCTACGAAAAATATCCGGATTTCTTTATCCCGTTTGTAAGCATTGAGCCGAATGATGCGGCAGGCAGATTTTATCCGGAAAAGTTTGCATATTTTAAACAACGAATCCTCGGGCAAGGATTCAGAGGGGTGCTTTTTACGCCGCCCTTCGGGCAATATCTGTCAAATTCAGCCATAGTATATCCATATTATGAATTTGCGCAGGAGCATCAGGTGGTAGTACAGTATCATCATTCGGCGCAGATGGGCCCGGCCATTCTGTCCCCGACAAAATATGTACAGATGGAATATCTGAACGACGTCATGGTAGATTTTCCGAATCTCACCTTAATTGTCGAGCACAGCGGCTACCCTTTCAGCGAGCATCTGTTTGTATTAATGACGAATCATAAGAAGCTGTACTGCGATTTGGCGATGAATTTCGTGCGGCCAGCCTGGCTTGCAAAAAATCTGGTGCTTGCAAAAGAATATGGCGTACTGGACAGAGTGATGTTTGCCTCGGACTATGTGGCGGCAGGGTACGACCTGTTCGGTGAGAATCCGGCAAATGACCTAAAGGCATGGATACATTATCTGAAAGAAGAGTTAAATCAGATCTGCGAAAGATGTGGATGGCCGTTATTTAAAAAAGAAGAGATCGAAGGGATCCTTGGGAAGAATGCGGCGGCACTATACCTGTAAACAATCGTTTTAAATGAAGATACGGAGGAAGATTATGAAGAAAAAGATGCTGTCTGTTTTATTGGTTTTATGTATGATATTTGCACTGGCAGGGTGTGGAAACGCAGAAGATCCCGGAAATAAACCGGCAGGTAATGAACAGGAGGATACAGGCGGGACGCAGGAAATTATAAAAGTCGGGATAGGAGTTACGCCGTACCCCATGTATGCAGTCCTGTCAGTAGCGCATGAGACAGGGCTTGATAAGGAATACGGACTGGATCTTGACCTGCAGGTGGTATCATCCACATCGGCAGGGGCCCAGTCCCTGGTCAGGGGAGACGTTGTGATCAGCGGTTCCTGCATATCGGAGCATCTTGCATGCGTAAGCGGCAGCCCTAACCTTGTTAATTTTACACCCCTCGGAGATTTTAAAGGGTTCTTCTTTGTAGGGAGAAAAGGAAACTTGAGTTCGTGGGACGAGCTGGTTGAGGAGAAAAACGGGGACATTGAGGCTGCAAAGGAGCAGAGGCTGAATGACCTGAAGGGAAAGACCTTCTGCATCATTCCACAGAGAAAAGCACTGATACTAGATGCAATTGCCCAGGTGGGCCTGACAGAAAAGGACGTTACCTTTATGAACTTTGGAGATGACGCAAAGGCCGCAAATGCCCTATTGTCCGGAACCGGAGACTTTTACATCGGAAGCCTTCCGCAGCAGAGATCACTTATGAATCAGGGGGATTTTATCAATATAGGAGGCTCAGATATTCTGGGTGAGGCAGGACTGTGGTTCGATACATGGATGACAACAACCGATTTCCTGGAAAATAACCAGGAGACAGCCATAAAGCTGCAGGCACTGATCTTCGGGGCAGTCAATGCATTTGATGCAGACCAGGACAAATTCTCCGAAGTAGCCGCCCGGTTATTTACCGAAACATCAGGAACAGAGACGCCGGCCGAAGAATGGAAGACATTCATGACAGAATTTGACGATCTGGTATCTGTGGACGAGGCAAAGGAAGGATTCTACAATCCAGACAGCGACAGATACTGGGAGAAGACTGTAAATTATACAGTAAAAACACTGATAGAATCAGGGGACCTGCCAGAAGGGACCGATGGAAAGCAGTATTATACAGCCGGCGAGGAGCTGTTTCAGAAATTACTGGAAGACCAGGAGCTAGTAGAAAAAATCCAGAATACAGTATTACCGTAAAATCATGAATCTGGGACGGGGTATTTTTAAAAATACCCCGTCCCAGATTGTTGTAGCAAAACCCTGTGATGTATGGTAAAATAAGAATACTTTGTAAAAGCTGGTTTGCAGCAGGGAGGAACAGATGATAGCAATTATTGACTATGATGCAGGAAATATAAAAAGTGTAGAAAAAGCGCTTAAGCTTCTGGGGCAGGAGGCGGTTGTCACAAGAGACCATGAGACGATTCTCGGAGCGGACAGAGTAATTCTCCCAGGAGTGGGCGCATTTGGAGACGCCATGGGCAAGCTTGAACAATTCGGATTGGACAAAGTAATCCATGAGGTGGTCAGGAAGAATACGCCATTTCTCGGCATCTGCCTGGGGCTTCAGCTTCTATTTGAGAGCAGTGAGGAATCGCCGGGAGTAAAAGGGCTTGGCGTATTAAAGGGTGAGATTGTCCGCATACCAGAAAGCGGCGGATTAAAGATCCCCCACATGGGGTGGAATTCACTGAGGTTTCCGAGAAGCGGGAGGCTCTTTGCCGGGCTGCCTGAGGAACCCTATGTTTATTTCGTTCATTCCTACTATCTCCGGGCAGAGGATGCAGGTATTGTAACAGCAGTGACCGAATATGGCACAGAGATCCATGCTTCTGTGGAGAATGGAAATGTATTTGCCTGCCAGTTCCATCCAGAAAAGAGCAGTGATACCGGGATACAGATTCTGAAAAATTTTGTGGAGATACAGACGGAGGGGTAAGAGAAGGTGCATACGAAGAGAATCATTCCCTGTCTGGACGTAAATAACGGACGGGTAGTAAAAGGCGTGAATTTTGTGGATCTTAAAGATGCTGGGGATCCGGTTGAGATTGGAAGGGCATATGACAGGGAAGGAGCGGATGAGCTGGTATTCCTTGATATTACCGCTTCCTCAGATGCGAGGCAGACGGTGGTGGATATGGTCCGCAGGGTGGCGGAGACGGTGTTCATTCCCTTTACCGTAGGAGGCGGTATCCGTACAGTGGAGGATTTCAGGGCACTTCTAAGGGAAGGAGCGGACAAGATCTCCATTAATTCATCAGCCATCAATACACCGGGGCTGATTTCAGACGCAGCGGACAAGTTCGGGAGCCAGTGTGTGGTGGTAGCAATTGACGCAAAGAGACGGGCAGACGGAAGCGGCTGGAATATTTATAAAAACGGCGGGCGTATTGATGTGGGGATTGATGCCCTGGAGTGGGCGGCAAAGGTGGAAAAGCTTGGCGCAGGCGAGATTCTGCTTACCAGCATGGACTGCGACGGAACAAAGGCTGGATACGACCTGGAACTTACAAGAGCAGTGGCAGAGGCAGTATCCATCCCGGTCATCGCGTCAGGGGGAGCAGGAAACCTGGAGCATTTTAAAGAGGCGCTTACGGACGGGAAAGCGGACGCGGCGCTGGCGGCGTCACTGTTCCATTATAAAGAACTGGAAATCCGGGAAGTCAAGAAGTATCTACGGGAGCAGGGGATATCTGTAAGACTGTAGTTATTATTCACGGGGCCGTGCACCCCGCTGCACGGCATCCGGGCCGGTAAAGTGACGGTTTCCGACATCCAGCCCCGCGCTGAAAGCGACTTTTAAATGGGTTGGATGGTTACTATGGGCGGACGGTTAGTCCGTGAATGGTAACAGACTGTAATCAGGAATTGGAAATAAATGAAGTATCTGAGGGACTTTGTCAAATTATACAAGGAATGGGAGGAAATATATGGCAGCAATTAATAACGACTGGCTGGAAGCATTAAAAGACGAGTTTGGGAAGCCATACTATAAAAAGTTATTTCAGACCGTGAATCAGGAATATAAGACAGGGCTTGTATTCCCTCCGGCAGAGGATATCTTTAATGCATTCCATCTGACGCCTCTGCATAAGGTAAAGGTTGTGATTTTGGGGCAGGATCCATATCACAACCATGGCCAGGCCCACGGCCTTTGTTTCTCTGTAAAAAAGGGGGTGGATATTCCGCCGTCCCTTGTCAATATTTATCAGGAGCTTCATGATGACCTGGGCTGCAGGATCCCGGATCACGGCTGCCTGACCAAATGGGCGCAGCAGGGAGTGCTGATGCTGAACACAGTGCTTACCGTGCGCGCCCACCAGGCAAATTCCCACAGGGAAATCGGATGGGAGGAATTCACAGATGCGGCAATCAGGGCACTGAACAGCCAGGACAGGCCAATCGTATTTATTTTGTGGGGAAGCCCCGCCCAGCGGAAGGCGCAGATGCTAAACAACCCAGACCATCTGATTCTGAAGGCGCCCCATCCAAGCCCCCTGTCAGCGTTCAGAGGCTTCTTTGGCAGCAAACCTTTCAGTCAGGCTAATGCATTTCTTGAAGCTCACGGGGCGGAGCCGGTAGACTGGCAGATTGAATAATTATACTGAGAGCCAGAACAGATGAATGCTCTGGAAAACCACAGTGTGATACCGGGCAAATCAAGGCCGCACTCATTTGAACAGCAGCTCCATCTTCCTGATAACAGCAAAATAACTGATGACCAGTATGACGGTGGCTCCTGTCCATGCCATGACCTCCGCATAGAAAATTCCCTTTTCTCCAATAAGTACTGGAAGAAATATGGCCGTTACTGCCCGCATGATAAACTCTGCGATCCCAGATACCAGCGGAAGAAGCGTATTTCCCATCCCTTGAATCGCGGAACGTGTAATGTGAAGAGTATAAAGGATGGGCAGGCAGATGCTCATGACTGCGAGATAATAATAGGCAATCTGTAACGCCTGCCTGGCCTCCGTTGGAGTTCCCGAAATAAACCATCCAAGAATCACCCTGCCTCCAAGGAGCATGGCCCCCGCAATGATTAATGATGTAAACAGTGCAATTAGAAGCGCTGCTTTAACTCCTCTGCGAATACGTTCTGTCTTTCGGGCTCCCAGGTTCTGGCCTGTATAAGTGACCATGGCATAGCCATAAGAGGTCGCGGCAACCTCTAGCACGCCATAGAGCTTATTTGTTGCCGTAAATCCGGCGATAAAAATCACGCCGAATCCATTGACCACAAACTGCACAATCATTCCGCCTACAGAAATAATTGCATTTTGAAATGCCATTGGAAAACCTAGCAGGAAAAGGCGTAAAGGCAGATGCCTGTCCTGGAATCTGAAATGTCGGGACGAAAGCTTTAGAAGCTCTATTTTCCCGATATGGTACAGACAGAACAGGCTGGAGACAAGCTGCGCGATTAACGTGGCAGCTGCAGCCCCTGCAATCCCCCACCCAAGAACCGGCACAAATATAAGGTCTAAAATAATATTTGTGACTGCCGCTACAATCATGGCATGAAGAGGCGTCCTGCCGTCTCCTAACGAACGCAGGATGGCTGCCAGCAGATTGTATGCCATTACCACCGGAACACCCGCATACATAATTCTCAGGTACAAAAGTGCATTCTCAAGTATTTCCGGGGGAGTCTGAAGAAACATCAGGACGGGACGTGCCAGAAGCTGTCCGGTTACAAGTAGGAAGACGGAGGAAAGGAGAGAAAGAACCGTGGAATTTCCCACGCTTTTTCGCAGATCCTCATATTTCTTCGCCCCGAATTCCTGCGCCATCAGAATCCCGAATCCCTGTGTGAAACCCTGGATGATACCAAGCATCATCCAGTTCATCCAGTCTGCTGCCCCCAGGGCGGCAAGGGCTCCTACGCCGAGAAACTTCCCAACTACCATAGTGTCTACCACGGTATAAAGCTGCTGGAAAACATTGCCCACCATAAGGGGCAGTGCAAAAGAAAAAATAAGGGAAGAGGGATGTCCCTCTGTCATGCTTTTAATATGTGATGTCATAGATTCACCTCGATTAATGTAAACAATTGTTTGCTTTACTATTATATGATACAAGCGTCAAAAGTTCATGCGTTTCATGCTTGCATGAAAAAGCATGATCTTTTGACGCTTACATCATTATATCTTTAAAGCATGTTGCTGTAAAGATGATTATTGGGGACGGGGCATTTTTAAAAATGCCCCGTCCCCGATTTGACAGTGCAAGCAATAATCAGGTATTCATTGACTTTTTGGCACAGCTCAGAGATTATTATCAGGAACGTGAGGATGTGCCGATTTTTCACTCTGTCATTCTTGCGGGAGTATATGACATAAAGAATCTAAAATTAAAACTCTGCCCTGATACAGAGCATTTATACATTAGTCCATGGAATATTGCTGCAGATTTTGACATTGACATGAGCTTTTCATCTGCTCAGATTATGTCCATGCTTGAAGAATATGAGGAAGATTACCATACAGGAATGTCCACCGCGGAGATGGCAGAAGAGATTTACCAGTATACATCTGGGTATCCGGTGCTTGTTTCTGCGATCTGTAAATTTATTGATGAGAAAACGCAGAAAGCGTGGTCAGGGGCTAGAATTGAAGAGGCTGTAAAAAAATACTGACAGATCATTCGCCGCTGTTTGAAAGTATGATCCGGCATCTTGCCGAGTATCCTTTCATGAAACAGATGTTTCAGGCAATTTTATTTCAGGGAAAGGAATTTTCATATAATCCTGATACAAAAGAAATCAATCTTTCCCATATGTCTGGCTATACAGTCAACAGGAACAAGAGGATTCAGATTGCAAACCGGATTTTTGAAATGCGCCTTTATAATTGTTTCCTTTCGGAGGATGAGCTTTCATCTGGCATTGGAACTCTGGCACAGCGTGATAAAAATTATTTTATTCGTGACGGACGTTTGGGTATGGACATGACGCTAAAAAAGTTTGTGGAGTATTTTGCAGATATTTACAGCGTCAGCGATGACAGATTTGTTGAAAAACATGGGCGGAAGATTTTTCTGATGTTTCTAAGGCCGATCATTAACGGAACAGGCAATTACTATATTGAAGCACAGACAAGGGATGCAAGGCGAACGGATGTCATTGTGGATAATCTGGGAGAACAGTTCATTGTTGAGCTGAAAATATGGTATGGAGATGAATATAACAAAAGAGGTGAAGCACAGCTGTCTGAATATTTGGATTATTATCGTAAAGACAGAGGATATATGTTAAGCTTCAACTTTAACAGGAATAAGAAAACAGGCCTGAGGGAGGTTAGAACTGGCGGTAAAACGACTGTAGAAGCGGTTGTGTAGCCAGACTGGGGAGAAAAGTCATGAAGAGAATGTGTAAACAAAAGATGAAACTCCTAAAGAAAATGTGTAAACAGAAGATAAAACTCCTAAAGAAAATGTGTATATCGCATTGCGGAAATGCATATAATAAGATATAATGATGGAACAGGCATCAGTATAGCCATTGACACTTATATCTTGGAATCAATGCAGAGGAGGTGTGCACCTTGTACCGCAAGCTTATGGAAAGTCTGAAAAAATGGAAAGATGATCCGGCAAAAAAGCCTGTGATTATCAGGGGAGCAAGGCAGGTTGGCAAGACATGGCTGATGAAGGAGTTCGGGCGGACATGTTACGAGAAATGTGCATATATTTCTATGGATGAAAATGAAGTGATGCAGGATGTATTCCGCGATGCGTTCGATATAGAACGCATTATTTCTGCATTGGAGATTGCGGTTGGATTTAAGATAACCCCGGAGGATACGCTGATTATTTTTGATGAAGTTCAGGAAATTCCGAGAGCGCTAAAATCTCTTAAATATTTTTGCGAAAACGCCCCGGAATATCATGTGGCAGCGGCAGGTTCGCTTTTAGGCGTTGCTTTACATGAAGGTACATCATTTCCGGTAGGAAAGGTGGAGTTTTTAGACCTTTATCCATTAGATTATCAGGAATTTCTCTGCGCCTGCGGTGAAGAGCCGCTTACTGAGCTTTTGAAGTCCGGTGACACAAGAATGATTACGGTTTTTAAAAATAAGTACATTGATTACCTAAAAATGTATTATTATGTCGGAGGCATGCCGGAAGCAGTTGTAACATACATAAATTCAAAGGATCTAAAAAAAGTGCGTGTGGTACAGAACAGGCTGCTCAGTGCTTATGAGAATGATTTTTCAAAGCATGCTCCGGCAGAGATCGTCACGAGAATCCGGATGCTTTGGAATTCCATTCCTACCCAGTTGGCAAGGGAGAATAAGAAATTCGTATATGGTCTGGTGCGGGAGGGCGCAAGAGCGAGGGAATATGAGGTGGCTCTTACATGGCTTGCTGACTGCGGGCTTGTCTACAGGATTAACCGTATAAAAAAGCCGGATTTCCCGCTGCGTGCATACCAGGATTTCCGCGCGTTTAAATTATTCATCTTAGATATTGGTCTTCTTGGTGCAATGACAAGGCTGGGTGCAAAGCTGATTCTGGAAGGAAACCGTATGTTTGAGGAGTTTAAGGGAGCGCTTACAGAGCAGTATGTGCTGCAGCAGCTGGTGAACGACCCGGAGAATGATATTTTCTACTGGTCATCGGATACAACACCGTCAGAGGTTGACTTTATTTTGCAGAATGAAGATGGGATTGTGCCGATTGAAGTGAAGGCCGAGGAGAATCTTCAGGCAAAAAGTCTTCGGTTTTTTTGTGAGAAATTCCGGATCAGGAAGGCGGTAAGAACCTCCATGTCGAACTACAGAAAACAGGAATGGATGGTAAACGTTCCGCTGTATTTAGTTGGAGAGATGGGGAAATATATATAATACCTGTCTGTACCAGTGATATTCTAGGAAAAAAATCAATATTGTCAACCAGAGTGATGTCATCCAGATCCAGTTTAAAATCATCCCGGATTTTGGAAATGCGGTTATACATTGTATTCGTATGGATATACAGCACCTGTGTTGCAAGTCGGATACAAAAGTGAGGTTACTGTTCACTCCGTTCACAGTAACAAAATGAACGGCGGTTTTTGAAAAATAATCCATTGGGGGTTGATTTTTTGGAGAAATAGAGGTATAATGATTTTGATAAGCAGATATGGTTCATCGGTAGAACACTGGCTTCCCAAGCCGGAGAGGCGGGTTCGACTCCCGTTATCTGCTTTTTTTGACTTCTTTATTCTTAAATATTCATAGTATTCTTATGAGGGAAAAGATTATGATGTAAGTGTCAAAAGGTATTTTAACACTTCTGATACACGGATTGTTCCGTGCTCGTGGACTCTCAAAATCCTGCAATTTGTTTTAGAATTACAATAAATTTGTGATCTTGGTGTTATTTTAAAACAAAAAAATCTTGACAGACCTATGGAATGTCTCTATAATACATGCGCCTAAAGTGAAAATACAATTGATTTACTGTTTTGTAAATTAATATGTGATGTATGAACATACTTGCAGAGTAAACAGCAGCGGAGGTATCGTATGATCCTGGACACGTTTTACGAAGAGAATACAGAAATCATCTTTTCATATCTTCCTGCATGGGAAATGTTCTTTTCTATGCATGTATTAGCGAATCCGGAACACCATGCGTCCAGGAAAAACTGGGCTTTGGAAAAAGAAAAAAGCTTTCCGGAATTAGTGGCACGGATTAAGGAATTAGGAGCCATTACAGATTGCTGGAATTTTATCATTGACTCCCATAAATGGGGAGAGGTCCGGCAGATGGAGATTCATGAGATGCTTTTTCTTCTTCGGCGGGAAAATATTTACCAGTGGAATGAGTGGATGGAATATACAGGAAACGTAATGAGTATTGGAGAAAGAAACGCTGTTTTAGAGGTAATGGAGCAATATTATGATCTTGCGTTCCGAAAGGAAGAGATCCTGTTAAGAGCATATATCAGGCGCATACTCCGGGAGGAGAAGGAGAACTGTCAGAAAGAGGGGATGTGGGCATGGTGCGGGAGAGTGCACCCCCGTCTGCATGTTGAGCAGGATGCGGTTCTGTTCCTGAAAAACCATGAGTTCAGAATCAGGAAGAACGAGATTGACCGGGTGTTTATCACGGCCAGCACCTTTGTGGTTCCTCATTTATGGATGTACCGGAACGGGAATGAATTAGAGATCGTGAAAGGGATCCTGGTTGAACGGGAAAAAAATGAGATTCCAAAGGATCTTGTGTGGATGTTTAAGGCATTGGGAGAGCAGAACAGGCTGCAGATTGTAAAGCACCTTCTGAACGGCATCTGTACCACACAGGCTTTGGCCCGGGAAATGGGGCTGAGTGAGGCGGCAGTTTCGAAACATTTGAAAATTCTGCAGAAAGCCGGACTGGTGAAAAAGGCTAAAAGAGGATTTTATGTGGAGTATAAGTTCGAAATCGAAAGAATTGATTACATCCCTTATATGTTTTATGAGACTATGCTGCAAAAGCAGTAAGGAGGAGAAAAAATGTGGCGGGTAATCCTTTCAACATACCGGAAAAACAGAATTGGAATTATGCGGGCAGTTCCCTGGTCGTTCATGGTATCCAGGGTTGTGACCGGGGTGACGCAGATTGTGTTTCCTTATTTTATCTATCATTATTTCATGCAGGGAAATCTGCAGAGAGATTTTGGCAAGTATGCAGCCGGAGCCGATTATATGACGTATATCGTGCTAGGGTCAGCCCTAAATGTTCTGGCGGTATCCACATTGATGAATGTGGGACGTGCCCTGATCAGTGAACTGAGGGAAGGAACCCTGGAAACTTTACTGTTATCCCCTGCATCAAGAAGCGCTTATTTCCTCGGCTGCTTATCAGAGCAGACCATGAGGGCATTACTGGAGTCTGGCACCGTGCTGGCCGTGGGAGCACTGCTTGGGGCAGATCTGGGGTCTTTACTTTCTTTCCGGGCTGCTGTTGTAATAATGTTAGCAATACTGGGCTTTTTCTGCATGGGCATTACACTATCATCCGTAATGTTGTATACAAGAAATACCTATCTTACACAGAATACTCTGTTCGTAACCATGAGTCTGGTCTGCGGGATCACCTACCCGGTTCAGTACCTGCCGGGCTGGGTGCAGGGTATTGCGCAGATTTTTCCTCTGACTCCGGCGGTGGAGCTGTTTCGTAATGTGGTGACCGGACATCAGAATCTGATGGAGAATTACTTTTCCGTCTTGCAGGTCGTCATTCTGTCAGGCATTTATCTGGCTGTGGGCTCTATATGGTATATGAAGATGGAACCCAGGCTGATGGAGAGTATATTCGGGTAGGGGATTAAGGATAGACACTGCTGTCTGGTGCAAAATCAGCGGCATTTCTCGCTTTGTGTCGTGTTCTTCGGTGACAGAAAGAAGTAGTCTGTATGCGAAAGGAGGAAAACTTGTGAACTCAAAAGAGATTGGAGCTTTTTTGAAACAACTTCGCAAAGAAAAAAGAATCACACAGGAGCAGCTGGCGGAAATCCTGGGTGTTTCAGGAAGAACTGTTTCTAGATGGGAGACAGGAACTAATTTGCCTGACCTTAGTATTCTGGTGCAGATTTCTGAATACTACAATGTGGAAATAGGAGAGATTCTAAATGGAGAAAGGAAAAGCGGGAATATGGATAACGAATTAAAAGAAACATTATTAAAGGTTGCCGACTACAATGAACTGGAAAGAAGGAGAGCCGCAAAAGCTGGAAGCATTTCGTTTAGCATCATGTTTTTGGTATGTGCCGTGACGATCGTAGTGCAAATGCTTATGGATGGAAGTTTTCCCATGATTATCGGGGAAACGGCAGCTCTATTTGCCGGAGGGCTGGTTTATATTTTCTTTATTGTAAAAAACGGAGCATGGAATGGAGCAATGCCAAAAGGTACTCCGAAGAAAGACCTGGTAATCAGTCTTGTATGTGTAGGAGTATTCAGTATTGTATTTTACCTGATCATACAGAAGAATGTGACTGCTTTGCAGGCTGTTGGATTATCAGTTTGTTTTTTCACGGTTCTCTCGGCATTATCATATGCCTTGCTCAGGGGGCTTTCATGTCTTTCGAAAAGGAATTCTGACAAGTAAGGTGAAAAATATGAACTTCAATGACGAAAAAGACTATATTATGCGTATCATCAAAGAGATGGTAAGGGTACTTTTTTCTTTAATGCTTGGAAAACAATATCAATCGGTCGAACTGCCGGAAGAAAACAAGTATGAGGTTTCGGGGAAAGCATTAGAAGAATTAAAAAACATGGTCAATGAAGGCTTTATAAATGAGGCGGAGAATATATTGCTGGAAAGCATTGACTATACCCAGAAAAGAGAAGTCCTTGCCGCAATATTATTCTATCAATATATAGGCGAACAAGATACTGACTTCTTAGAAGCGCATAACTATTCAAAAGAAGAAGCACTGGATGGAATCAGAAGGATGGCAGAGAAACAAGGATACGGACAGATCAGTTCATTGCTTATAAAGGAGAGCGTGTGATGTGCAGCGTAGTCAGGGATGAGCCTGGGAATCAGGAAGAAGGAAAAATAATCGCCAGACATTTGGTGAAGGATTATATCTTAAAAGAAAAGAAGGGGTTGTTCGCCCGCGGGCAGAAAAAAGTGGTCCATGCGGTGAAAGACCTGTCGCTGGAGATTCCCCAGGGGAAAATAACCGGAGTCTTAGGCATTAATGGTGCGGGAAAGACAACGACGATCCGTATGCTTGCATCTATTATTGCACCGACATCGGGCAGTCTGACTATGAATGGAGTCGATGCCGTAAAGAAACACCTGTGGGTAAAGGAGCGGATCAATGTGATCTCAGGCGGAGAGAGGAATCTTTACTGGAGACTGACTGCAAAGGAGAACCTCAGATATTTTGGCAGTCTGTATGGATTAAGCGGAGCCAGTCTGAATGAAAAGATTGCTGATCTGTTAGAGACTGTGGGCCTGGAAGAGGCTGCGGATATTCCGGTGGAGAGATATTCAAAAGGGATGAAGCAGCGTCTGCAGATTGCCAGGGGACTGATCAATGATCCGGAGTACCTTTTTATGGACGAGCCAACACTGGGACTTGACATCGTAATTGCGAAAGAAATCAGAAGACTGGTACAGGAACTGGCCAAAGAGAAGAAAAAAGGCATACTGCTGACTACCCACTATATCCGCGAAGCAGAGGAGCTTTGCGACTATATATATGTTCTGGACAAAGGGGAGATCATCGCCCAGGGCACAAGGGAAGAACTGAAAGAGTTATTCATGTATAAGCCGCAGCTCCTGATACAGGTAAAACCGTCAGATGACCAGGAGTATCTGGCGCTTCTTAAAGAGGAAGGAGAGAAAACGGCAGACGAACATGTTCTGAATCTATTAATGAAACATCAGATACAGGTGGAGGGACTGAGCGTACAGGAGCCTGAACTGGAGGAAGTGCTCATGAAAATCATTAGTCAGCCGGACAGGAGGAGCCAGTGATGAAAAGGATTCTATTAGTGGTCAGAGCGGAAATATTGAAACAGCAGAAGCATGATTATCATTCCCCGTTTGTCTACTTTTCCCTGCTTGTGTGGCCTGTGTGGCCTGTTTTAGGATTCTTGGAGGTCTATTATACCTATAAGCCATTCGAAATTACCGGGTATATGGGGATTACAGACAGAAAGGAGCTGCTAGCTTTTTTAGGCACCGGGTTCATGGCATATACATGCTTCTGGTCAATGATTCAGAATGCGTGGTCCATGGCGAACCAGGAACGGACAGGAGGAACGCTGGAAATTACTTTTTTATCACCGGCGAACAGGCTGGCCATGAGCTATGGAAGGGCGCTGGGAGCGCTGGTTCAGGAGATGTGGATGTTCTGCTGCTTCTGTGTATTTATTCTAATATATACAGGAACGCTTGGCTTAGGGAATCTCGTAATGCTGCCGTTCATATTTCTGCTTCTGATCATTTCGTCAACGATATGGGGAGGCATGCTTAATACGGTTTTTATGTTTTCAAGGGATGCATCCATTATCATGGATCTGTTTGATATGCCTATGACATTGTTTTCAGGAAGCAGAATACCGGTCAGATGCTTTCCACAGTGGGCAAAAGTGCTTTCTCTGGTTTTTCCGCTGACATACTGTCTTAACATCATCCGGCTTGTGCTTCATATTCAGGAGGAAGGAAACGGATGGGCAGCCGATCTGTCGGGGCTGGCAGTTTGTCTTAGTATAATGGCAGCGATTACTGTTATTCTGATA
Source organism: Lachnospiraceae bacterium (assembly GCA_910576335.1). Lineage (GTDB taxonomy): Bacteria > Bacillota > Clostridia > Lachnospirales > Lachnospiraceae > CAPEBR01. The sequence continues at coordinate 217,267 of CAJTIU010000004.1, read as the reverse complement.
CAGAAGGTTGAACAGCATAACAGAGAAAACGGTGAATTACAATTTTATTAACCTTACGGAATGCGCAGTGAGGTTACTGTTCACACAGGACTTTGCATTTACTGCAAAGTCCGTAAGAAAATGATTCAGGTGCGGGCAAATCCCATTCGCGAAGCGAATTTTAAATGGATTTGCGCATGTTACTGTGAACGGAGTGAACAGTAACATGCAGAGTTTTACCTGTCTGTATCTTATTATTATGTGGATTGATAAGTCGGATTTTTTCTGCTATCATGAGTAGTAACCCAAAACAGGTACAAGGGGGCTCCTGAAATATGAACAGAGTATTTAATATCAGCGGGGATTGTAAGCCGGATCTGCATTATATGGTTAATATAGAAGACCGCCTGACCGAGATGGAGGCCATGGTCGAGCGGGGGGATTATTTTACTGTGAATCGCGCCCGCCAGTTTGGAAAGACAACAACATTAAAGGCATTGGGGCGTTATCTTAAGAAAGATTATCAGGTTCTGAGTCTGGACTTTCAGAGACTGAGCCACAAGGATTTTGAGACAGAGAGTGCCTTTGTAGAAGCGCTGTCAAGAGAGATATTAAAAAAATTCATGTTGATGAATGAAGTGCCTGCTGAAACAGCAAATGAATTGCGGCAGTTTACACAGGAGAATCCTGCTGATTTAAAGCTTGCTATTTTGTTTGAGTGCTTTAGTAAATGGTGCAGGAGATCAGAAAAGCCTGTTGTTCTGATGATTGATGAAGTGGACAGCGCTACAAATAATCAGGTTTTTTTGGATTTTCTTGCGCAGCTTAGAGGATATTACATTGACCGGGATGAGACGGCAGCATTTCAATCAGTGATTCTTGCAGGTGTGTATGATGTGAAAAATCTAAAGAGAAGGTTTGTTTCAGAGGATGAACACAGGGTGAATAGTCCGTGGAATATAGCAGCTGACTTTAATGTGGATATGAGTTTTTCAGTAAAGGATATAGCGGGAATGCTTGGAGAGTATGAAGCAGACCATAGGACGGGGATGGATCTTACAGCTATGTCTGACAGGATTTACAGCTATACTTCCGGTTATCCATTTCTAGTTTCGCGTATTTGCAAGCTTATTGATGAACGGGTCGGGAGCAGGGATTATAACAAGGCGGATGCATGGACGGAAGAAGGATTGCAGGAGGCTCTGAAAATCCTGCTGACAGAAAGAAATACATTGTTTGAGTCTCTTATCGCGAAATTAACAGAATATCCCAAACTGCGAGAACTGCTGTATACATTGCTGTTTCATCGAAGCGTGATATCATATAATTCCCTGAACCGATCAATTGAAGTGGCAGAGATGTTTGGGTTTGTTGTGAACTGCTCCGGAAATGCAGCTGTATCGAACCGGATTTTTGAGACAATCTTATATAACTGGTTCCTTTCAGACGTTTACTGCCATGTACCGGGATGGTAATTCATTCGAAGGCTTTTATGATGGCGCAGGGATATGCGGCGTGCCTGGCAGTAAAGAATAGTGGACAGAGCGACTTTTAAATGGGCCGGATGCGTTACTATTCACGGCACGTGTGGCCGCTCATAGCAACGATTCGGGGCGATATTTGAAGTTTTGCTTTGCAAAAATCGCCCCTCATCCTTGAATCACTTTCTCACAGAATGCGCAGTTCAGCGCATTCCTGACCCGTGAATAATACCATAAAAAGTACTTTACAGGATGTTGCTGGGGTTGACAAACAGCATTTTCTGTGTTTAAATCATAGTATGAACATATGAACAATTATTCATATATAGATTTTATCACAGGAGGTACTGATCATGGAAAAGAATGAAAGAAAAGCGCATAATCATCAACATGCCCAGCATCATGAAGAAGAGCATCCCCATCATAGCCATGAGCACCATCATGAAGAAGGGCATCCCCACGAAAAGGAATGCGGCTGCGGTCATCCGCATCATAGCCACAGTCACTGTCACGAAGAAGGATATTATCATAAAGAAGACTGCGGCTGCGGTCACGACCATCACCATCACCACGAAGAAGACTGTGGCTGCGGCCACCATCATGGAGGCCACGAAGGCCATGACCACAGCCATCATGCAGCCCCCCATGAGCCGCACACCATGCCTGCGGATATTCCGCAGAAGGTTTACATTCTGCAGAACCTGGGCTGTGCTAACTGTGCGGCAAAGATGGAGAGAAAGATTAATGCCCTGCCGGAAGTAGATGCAGCAGTGATCACGTTTGCAACCCGGAAGCTGGCAGTTGCCTCCGGCCACCAGGAGAATCTTCTCCCTGTGCTTCAGAAGATCTGTGCGTCTATTGAATCAGAAGTGACCGTCGTTCCAGAGGAAGAGACAGCAGTGAAGAAGGAGAAGAGAAGCTTCTTTGCGTCAAACCGGTCAGCTCTTCTGACAATCGGTTCAGGAGCCGTTCTTTTTGCAGCAGGAATTATAACAAAGAATACAGTTCTAGAGCAGATGGTAAATGCAGCGCTCTTTATTGCGGCATATCTGGTCCTTGGGCTTGCCATTGTGTGGAAGGCACTTAAGAACCTAAAAAACGGCAGGCTGTTTGACGAGAACTTCCTTATGAGTGTGGCAACCATTGCAGCATTTGCAATTGGGGATTTTGCCGAGGCGGTAGGGGTTATGCTGTTCTACCGTGTAGGGGAATTCTTTGAAGACGTTGCAGTGGAGAGAAGCCGTTCCCAGATTATGGATGCAGTGGATCTGCGTCCGGAGGTAGTGAATCTGGTAAAGGGAAGTGAAGTATCCGAGATTCCGGCAAAAGACGCGAAGGCAGGAGACGTGATCTTAATCCGTCCGGGAGACAGGATTCCCCTTGACGGAAAGGTAATCGAGGGAGAAAGCCGCATTGATACATCACCTGTAACAGGAGAGCCGGTTCCGGTGAGGGTATGTCCCGGTGAGGAATTGATATCGGGCTGTGTAAATGAACAGGGAGTATTAAAGGCTGAGGTTTTAAAGCCTCTTAGTGAATCCATGGTAACGAGGATTCTGGATTCCGTGGAACATGCGGCGGCGAGCAAGCCAAAGCTTGACCGGTTCATTACCAGATTTGCCAGGATCTATACACCGGTAGTTGTGGCGGCGGCAGTCCTTACAGCAGTTGTGCCGTCTCTTTTTACCGGAGACTGGAACCACTGGATTTATACGGCGATCACGTTCCTTGTAATCAGCTGCCCATGTGCACTTGTATTAAGTGTTCCACTGGCATTTTTTTCCGGAATAGGAGCCGGATCCAGGAAGGGAATTCTGTTCAAGGGCGGACTTTCTATTGAAGCCTTAAAGAATGTGAAGACAGTTGTTATGGATAAGACCGGGACCGTTACAAAGGGAAACTTTGCGGTTCAAAAGATCGTGTCACTGGGAAAGCTTACTGAAAAACAAATTCTTACAATCGCAGCAGACTGTGAGCTGTATTCCACACATCCGGTGGGGAGCAGTATTGTACGTGAAGCGAGGGAACGGAAACTTGCGCTTACGGAGGCGGAAGAGGTAGAAGAGATTTCCGGAAAGGGCATCCGGGCAAAATTTGCGGAGGGCATAGTTCTCTGCGGGAACCGGGCTCTTATGGAACTTTATCATGTGGACACAGCCGCCTGTGCAGGCGGAGATTACGGGACAGAAGTCCTTGTGGCGGCAGACGGCAGGCTGGAGGGCTATCTGCTGATTGCGGATCTGGTGAAAGAGGATGCCAGAGTCTCTATAAAGAAAATGAAAGCACAGGGGCTTGCCACAGCCATGCTGACCGGGGACGCGAAAAGAAGCGCACAGGCAGTGGCTAAAGAGACAGGGATTGACGAGGTACATGCACAGCTTCTTCCGCAGGAGAAGCTGGAGAGGCTTCAGGATATCCGCAGAAGACATGGAGCCGTTATGTTTGTGGGAGACGGAATCAATGATGCGCCTGTGCTTGCAGGGGCAGATGTGGGCGCTGCCATGGGAAGCGGAGCCGATGCGGCAATCGAGGCTGCTGATGTCGTATTTATGACCTCTGCGGTTGGGGCAATCCCGGAATCCGTATCCATTGCCCGTGCAACTGGAAGAATTGCCATGCAGAATGTGGTATTCGCCCTTGCAGTTAAACTTCTTGTCATGGTTCTCGGTTTTACAGGTTTTGCGAACATGTGGCTTGCCGTTTTTGCGGACACTGGCGTAGCGATGCTGTGTGTGCTGAACTCCATCCGTATTTTATGGAAGAAATAAAGGAGTTTATGCACTTGTTTATGTTACAAAAGTATTAATTTTGGTTGTGTTTATGCCAAATGGTTGAAATTATTTTCTCCATTTGGCATAATTAATAGATAGGCAGTGAAAGGAAGGAATATATGAAGAAAAGCGAAGCGGAGTGCTGTGATGTTGTATATGTTCATGATGATATTGTAGAAAAGGTGAAAAAAAGAATGCCGGAAGAGAACCTTTTAAGAGAGCTTGCAGATTTTTATAAAGTTTTTGGGGATACTACAAGAATAAGGATTCTCTGCGTACTCCTGGAATCTGAGATGTGTGTCTGTGATCTTGCAGAGGTGACCGGGGCGAGCCAGTCTGCAATCTCGCACCAGCTCAGGGTGTTAAAGCAGATGAAACTGGTGAAGAACCGCAGAGAAGGGAAGACCGTGTTCTATTCCCTTGCAGACGGACATATCCAGTCAATTATCAGCCAGGGTATGGAGCATATCACAGAGTAGCAGATTCGCATGATTTTTGGTGTCAGGAGGCCATGCTTATTCATGCAGGCATGAAACGCATAACCTTTTGACGCTTCTGATACACAGATTGTTCCGTGCTAGCGCACTCTCACAATCCTAAAACACCTCGAATCCGCTCATTTTTCTGCGAAAAATGGCTTCTTCTCGGTGTTTTGCGCGTCCCAAGGCCATGCATTTTCATGCAAGCATGAAACGCATAACCTTTTGACGCTTGTATCATATCATATCATTTCATTAAGGGAAATAGACAATGGCAAAGCAATTGATACGGCGATGTATAATTTATGGTGCAGGAGTATTTCTGTATTGCTGCCTTATCGAAGCGGCAATACATTTTACGATTCCGGAAAAGGATAAGTTTCTGATGTTCCTGGTGATCTATCTTCTGACTGGCTTCGGGGCGTTTGAAGCTCTGAGTGAAGGACTGGCACAGAAAAAGCTTCAGGTGGATTATCTGATGATTATTCTGGCAACGATAGGAGCCTTTGGAGTGGGCAGGTATATGGAAGGTGTTCTAGTCATGATCCTCTTTGAGATGGGTATGATCTTTGAAGCAGTGTCCATGGTCAGGGCAAAAAAGTCCATTGCAGAGATGATTGACATCCGGCCCGCCTATGCGGTGCGCAGGGTTCAGGGCGAGGAGGAAAGAGTGGACCCTTCACAGCTTCAGTTTAACCAGATGATCATCATCAGGCCGGGAGAGAGAATTCCGGCAGATGCTGTGGTTGTATCTGGAAAAAGTATGGTGGATACAAAGACAGTTACCGGAGAAACAGTACCTCAGGCGATTGAGGAGGGAGACATCATATATGGCGGATGCGTGAATCTGGAGGGCGTGCTGGAAGCGCGTGTGATGTCTGGATACAAGAGCTCTGCAGCGTCAAAGATTATGGACATGGTGGAGCAGGCACAGAATAACAAGGCGGGAAGCGAGGACTTTATTGCCAGGTTTTCAAAGATCTATACGCCGGTTATGCTGGTCTGTGCGCTGATCGTCATGTTTGTTCCGCCTGCAACGTTTTCATATGGAAATTGGGATATGTGGATTTACCGGGGGCTGATTTTTCTGATTGTGGCATGTCCATGCGGGCTTGTAATGTCTGTTCCGGTTGCATTCCTCGGAGGAATTGTATCAGCGGCAAAACAGGGAATTCTAGTTAAAGGAGGGAATTACCTGGAGGCTCTGGCAAGGGCGGATACTTTTGTATTTGACAAGACGGGAACTCTGACAGAAGGTATGTTCAAGATAGAAGAGATTAAGGCAATGGGCATGACGGAGGAAGAACTGCTCTGTATGGCTGCACATATTGAGAGTAATTCGGAGCATCCGGTTGCAAAGTCTCTAGTGAGTGCATATGAGGGAAGGATTGTCAGCGCAAAGGTACAGAATGTCGAAGAGATTCCGGGCTTCGGGATCAGTGCGGACTATGAAGGAAAAAGAGTATATATTGGAAATTTTAAAATGATGGAGGAGAAGGAAGTACTCGCAGATGAGGAAGTGACTGACTTTGGGACAGTGGTGTATGTGGGGATTGACCAGTGGTATGCAGGCTGTTTTATCCTGTCGGATGAGATCAGGGAGGATGCTTATGACACACTTTCCTATCTGAGGAGCAAGTGCCGGGCCCTGCTGATTATGCTGACCGGAGATACAGAGGACTCCGGGATGGATGTTGCAAAGGAGCTGGAGATGGATTATGCATATACAAGCCTGACACCGGCCCAAAAGCTGGAGCAGCTGGAGGACTTCCTGTTTCTTCAGGATGATACAGGGAGGCTTGTCTGTGTAGGAGACAGTCTTAATGATACGCCGGTGCTGGAGCGCGCGGATGTGGGTATCACCCTGGGAACGGCAGATTCTTTGGCAGCAGCTGAAACGGCGGGAATTATTCTGATGGAGAATGAGCTGTCGAAGATTATAGATGCGGTCCGCATCGCCAGGGGGACACTTCGGGCTGTGAGCCAGAATATCGTATTTGCCTTATTTGTAAAGCTGCTCGTGCTGGTCTGCGCCCTGGTGGGGTATTTCGGAATGTGGGAGGCAATCCTTGTGGAGGTCATCGCCATGTTCGTGGCAGTACTGAACGCAGTGTGGGTAGTAAAGTATACGGCTTAGGAGGAACTATGAAGCGTGTTGCGGGAATTATAATCCTGCTGCTTACCGGCATATTGCTTGCCGGATGCGGGAAGGGTGAGTATAAAGACGGGATAGAGAGCCTTAATAATGGAAAGTATGAGGAGGCTGTCACCCATCTGAATAAAGCGGTTGAAGAGGAATACAATATTGGAGATGCCCTGAGGGGAATCGGGATTGCGAAATGGGAGCTTCAGGATTATAAAGGCGCTGTGGAGGCCTTCAGGCAGGCATTGGATAACGGGGCGAAGGAGACCAGCGCATTGTATAATCTTATGGGTGCATGTATGCTTAAGCTTGAGGATCCAGAATCGGCTGTCTCGTACTACGAGAAGGGAATCGCAGTGGGAGACGGAGCCGGTGAGGTGACAAAAGAGATGAGGTTCAATATCATCGCTGCCTATGAGAAGCTTGAGGACTGGGAAAATGCCAAAGCAAAGCTTGCCGAATATACGGAGGAATACCCCGATGATGAGCAGGCGGCGAAGGAAGCAGAGTTTTTAGAGACAAGATAAAGACAGGAGAGATATGATAGAATTAAAACAGAAAACAGAGAGGGTTCTTCTGGTCGGGGTGAATACCTCCGGGCAGGAGGAGACGGAAAATTCTCTGCAGGAGCTGGCGGAGCTTGTCCAGACAGCAGGAGCCCGGACAGTGGGTGCAGTCATACAGTCACGCGAACAGGTACATCCGGGGACTTATGTGGGGAAAGGAAAGCTGGTTGAAATCAAGGATCTTCTGTGGGAGCGGGATGCCACGGGAATTATCTGTGATGACGAACTTTCTCCGGCACAGATGAAGAATCTTCAGGATGAGCTGGATGTGAAGGTGATGGACAGGACACTTCTGATACTTGACATCTTTGCATCGCGTGCATCTACCAGTGAGGGAAAGCTTCAGGTGGAGCTGGCGCAGCTTAAGTACCGTCAGACAAGATTACGGGGCTTTGGAACCGCTATGTCAAGACTTGGAGGCGGTATCGGAACGAGAGGACCGGGAGAGAAAAAGCTGGAGACAGACCGGAGGCTGATACAGAGAAGGATCTCTGCTTTGAACCGGGAATTAAAGGATGTGAAACGCCACCGGGAGATTACGAGAGGACAGAGAAGCCGCAGCCATATACCGGTGGCCGCCATTGTGGGCTATACGAATGCAGGAAAGTCTACGCTTCTTAATACCCTTACGGATGCAGGGATACTGGCAGAGGATCAGTTATTTGCCACACTCGATCCAACTACAAGGAATCTGAAGCTTCCGGGGGGACAGGAACTGCTTCTGACGGATACGGTAGGGTTTATCAGGAAGCTGCCACATCATCTGATTGATGCTTTCCGCAGTACTCTTGAGGAGGCAAAGTATGCGGATTTTATCCTGCATGTGGTGGATGTGTCAAACCCTCAGATGGACAGTCAGATGTATATTGCGTATGAGACACTGGAGAACCTGGGAGTAAAAGACAAGCCTGTCATTACGGTTTTCAATAAGCAGGATAAGGTAAGAGAAATGCCGGTCATACGGGATTTCCGTGCAGATTACACCGTGAAGCTGTCTGCAAAGACCGGGGAGGGCATAGAGGAACTCTTGGGAATTATGGAGGCAGTGCTCAGAGAGCAGAAGGTGGCAGTGGAAGCGCTGTATCCCTATGACGAGATCGGAAAGCTCCAGCTGATTCGTAAATACGGCGAACTTATGGAAGAGGAGTATCAGGAGGGCGGTGTCTTTATAAGCGCCTATGTACCAGCGGATCTTTATGAAAAGGTAAGGGTATCCCGGCAGCAGGAAAATCGGATGGCAGGAACATCGTCTTCTGAGCTTTACCCGCGCAGTGATGTACCCGGGGGTTCTCCGAATAACCCCCTATAAGCGCGCTGAAAGGTAGAATAGTTCCTGTAGCCGCAGGAAAAGCAGGCCTCTTTGAGAGGAAGGCCGGATAAAATGAGTTCTTTTGCAAGCAGGAGCCGCTTCCTGGCGATATAACCGCCCATGGTATAGCCGGTTTCCTGCTTGAACTGTCTCATCATATAATATTTGCTGATATAGAAGCGCTCTGCAAGCGTGTCAATATTCAGATCCCTGGACAGATTTTCGTTAATATATTGAAGAATGGGAACCATCCTGGAATTCTGATTGTCAGTATCAATGAATTCCAGGCGGTTTTTTATCGCCGCACGGTTCAGATGGATCATAAATTCCAGAAACAATACCTGACGGTACAGCTCTGCAGCATAGTTTTCATCTGAAAAAGACTTTTCAAGCCTGATAATGGAGGCAAAGAGGGAGCTTTTCTCTAAAGAAGGAATCCGCAGGACATTCGAATGTTCCTTTTCAGCTTTCTGAAAACAGTAGCTTAAGTCATAGGAATCCGTCTTGTAGGCATTCATAAAGCCAGGCGAGATATAGACGATGATCCGTTCGTAGACGAACGAATTATCCACACTGAGCCGGTGGATATCATTATGCTTTACAAGCACAATGTCATAGGGGGATAATTCATAGGATTTTCCCTCAATCATATAAGAAACCTGCCCCTTAATAAAGATTGTGATCTTATCAAAATCATGATAATGATATTCCACCTCATGGGTTTCCTGGTCTGTCAGGTGAAACAGACGGAATTCACTGTTCAGATAACCTTTTTTCATTGCTTCATCCACAAGAAGACCCTCCTTTCCTTTTCCGTGTTCTCCGCACCAGGGAGTCATACTTTTCCATACAGGCATGAAATGCATGAGTTATTGCCGCTTGTATCATTTTATCTTGAAAGAGCAGGATTTGCAATATAATTAGCAGTATTTCACCTTGAAATGATGAAAAATGCCTGTTATGATATAAAAAACAGAGAGTGCGGTAAGCATCGGTATGGAGGTAAAAGATGAAGGTAGTATTGGAGCGTTATCATGGACTGGGGAATGACTATGTTGTATTTGACCCGAATAAAAATGAACTGGAACTGACAGCAGAGAATGTAAAGATGATCTGTGACCGTAATGCAGGACTTGGGGCGGACGGCGTGCTGGAAGGACCGGTCTTAAAAGAAGACGGAATGCATGTCAAGGTGTGGAATCCGGATGGAAGTGAATCCGAGACAAGCGGAAACGGTGTCCGGATCTTTGCGAAATATTTAAAGGACGCCAGTTATATCCAGAAGAAGAATTTTAAGCTGTATACAGGAAACGGCCCGGTAGAGGTGACATTTTTAAATGAGGACGGAAGCCGTCTGAGGGTGTCCATGGGGAAATTATCCTTCTGGAGTGACGACATTCCGGTGACAGGAGACAGAAGAGAGGTTATAAACGAGGATATGGTATTCGGAAGAACTCTGTATCCAGTAACTTGTGTCAATATCGGGAATCCCCACTGTGTAATTCCCATGCGGGAGATTTCGAAGCATCTTGTATGCAAGATCGGAGATTATGCCGAGCTTGCCAGGTATTTCCCGAACCGGGTGAATACCCAGATCATGAAAGTGGTTGATAAGGAGCATCTGTCGATTGAGATATATGAAAGAGGAGCCGGATATACCCTTGCCTCCGGAACAGGCGCCTGTGCGGCAGCAGGCGTGGCCTATAAGCTTGGCATGACAAACAGCAAGGTGGTTGTCCATATGCCTGGAGGAGATCTCCAGGTAGAGGTAGAAGATGACTGGAATGTCTATATGACAGGTGATGTGTTCTACGTGGCGAAGCTGACGCTTAGCAATGAATTCGCAGAGAAGCTTAGGAGTCTGTAAGATCAATTGGGGACGGGGTATTTTTAAAAATACCCCGTCCCCAACTAGATAATTAAGGAAGTGATTGGGATATGTGGCCGAAACAGGTGGATTTTGGGAGTGAGAATGTACAGCGCAATATTCTGGCTGTGGCAGCGCCTATGATGGCAGCACAGCTTCTGAATCTCCTTTATAATATTATTGACCGTATTTACATAGGAAAAATCCCCGGAGAGGGAACGATTGCTCTGGCAGGGCTTGGACTTTGTTTTCCGGTTATTACAATGGTTACAGCATTTTCTAATCTTTTTGGGGCGGGTGGGGCTCCGCTGTGCTCCATCGCCAGGGGAAAGAATGATGCGGAAAAAGCACAGAATATTATGAACAATGCTTTCTTTATGCTGGTTTCGACAGGGATGATTCTGACTGCGGCAGGGATTGCTTTTCACAGGCCGCTTCTGTATCTGTTTGGCGCCAGTGACGCTACTTACACATACGCTTCAGGCTATATGATGATATATCTTCTTGGAACGGTATTTGTTATGATTTCCCTTGGAATGAACCCATATATTAACAGCCAGGGGTTTGCCAGGACTGGCATGAAGACTGTGATTTTAGGAGCGGTTACGAATATCATACTGGATCCGGTATTCATCTTTGTGTTGAAGATGGGGGTGAAGGGAGCCGCCCTTGCAACCGTAATCTCGCAATTTTTTTCAGCCATGTGGGTATTATACTTTCTGACTGGAAAACAGGCGGAGCTTAAGCTTCGTTTCCGGGGATTCCGGCCAGACATTGCCTGTATCTGCGAAGTAATAAAGTTAGGATTTTCAACTTTTTGCATGTCATTTACGAACAGTCTGGTACAGATTGTATGCAATACGATGCTAAAAACCTTTGGCGGTGATCTTTATATCAGTGTGATGACGGTTCTGAATTCAGTGCGTGAGATTGCACATACCCCGGTCTTTGCGATCTCAGACGGCGCATCCCCGGTTATCAGCTACAATTATGGGGCAGAGAAGCCAGACCGGATGAGAAAGGCAATCCGCTTCATGACACAGCTTGGGTTTGCATATACATTGCTGATCTGGGGGCTTATTTCGGTATTCCCGGAATTTTTTATCCGGATTTTTAACAGCAATACAGAACTGGTTCGGGCAGCTGTGCCTTCCATGCATATTTATTTCTTCGGGTTTTTTATGATGGCATTTCAGTTTGCGGGACAGAGCGTGTTCAAATCGCTGAATAAGGCAAAGCAGGCAATCTTCTTTTCTATGCTCCGGAAGGTAGTGATCGTAGTACCTCTGACACTTTTGCTGCCGGGATTAGGCAATCTGGGTGTGGCAGGGGTATTCCTTGCAGAGCCGGTTTCCAACTTTATCGGAGGCCTCGCCTGCTATATCACCATGCGCAGGACGATTCTGGCAAAGCTTCCGGCAGCGTAAGACAAAGAATGACAATTCGCGCCAATTTAAGGAGGAGCAGGACAATGAGAAGAAAAGAAAGAGAAGTTACAGATCAGAAGAAGCTTTTGGAGATCATCGAGGCATGCCATTGCTGCAGAGTTGGTTTTGCCTGTGAAGGCCAGGTGTATATTGTTCCGGTAAATTTCGGATATGTGTGTGAGGACGGAAAATACACCCTTTATTTCCACGGCGCAGGGGAAGGACGGAAGATGGAGCTTGTCAGGGAGAATCCGGTGGCCGGATTTGAGATGGATACAGGATATGAGCTTAAGACAGCAGCTTCGGCATGTGGGTATTCGGCATATTTTCAGAGTATTACAGGCCAGGGAAGGGTCAGTATTGTAAATGATATGGAGGAAAAGAGAAAGGGGCTGTGTGCTGTTATGAAGCATGAGACCGGGAAGGCTGACTGGGAATTTCAGGAGAAGATGTTAGACGTAGTCTGCGTCTGGAAACTGGAAGTAAGCGGGCTTACGGGGAGAACAGGAATCAGATATTAATTTTCCAGGCTCAGCAGGTAATCAATGGCATGGAGCAGTACGTCCTTCTGCTCAGGGAGCATGCCCCTGATTGTATATTTATCGAGGACAGTTGTGTCCTCGAACAGGCAGTCCGTGACAGAGAGATTCTGAATGAGAAGGCGTTCTTCTTTTATAATCTGTTTTGGCGTCATCATATCAAAGGATCCGGACTGAGCCTCTTTATAAAGGGGTGTGTCCTCCCACAGCTTAAGCTTCAGGCACCAGATATTTCGGGGGTGCACTTTATTTAACATTCTTGCAGTTTCAATAGCATTCATATACGAATAGGTCTTTCCGCCAAGCCCGGGAATCACCGTCAGATAATAGGCGATGCCTGCCCTGTCAAGGCGAAGAAGCGCCTCTACCGTCTGGGCGGAGGTGATGCCTTTCTTACGTTCCGCCAGGATGGAATCACTGCCGCTTTCCACACCGATGTGAAGCGCTTCCACTCCTTTCTTTCGCAGAAGCACAAGCTCCTCATCTGTTTTTCTTAAAATATCGTCAATGCGGGAGTACATGGCATATTCTTTGAGATTAGGCATGTAAGTACTGGCAAGCTCTATAATAGAAAGAAGCTTTTCTGCTTCCATGCAGAATACATTTTCCCCAAGGAAAAACATCCGGCGGTCATCCGGGCGCAGGGCGGCAAGGACGCGGAGGCTCTGCTCTAGTTTTTCCAGCGGATGTATCTGAAAGGCATCCCTGGCAAAATCGCAGAAAGTACATTTATGCCAGCTGCAGCCAAGAGAGACCTCCAGCGGCACATCCCCCTCCTCATGGGGAGGCAGATAGATTGTATCGTGTGTGTAGATGGACTGGTATAATTCTTCACGGGTCATGATAATGGAAAACTCCTTTTTTAATCTTCTTGTTATTTTTACTATATCACAGTTTGACAGGATAGTACATAATGACATGAAATGATGGCTCATTCTTGTGTTTAGTTACTATTCATGGACTAACCGTCCACTCATAGTAACTGCGTTTATTCTGTTTACTTTACAAAGTCGATCTACAGGTAGCATAGTCCATACTAATTAATTGTACGTTTCACTTGTTTGAATTTCCATCTGTCGTTAATCAGTGTAGCCACCGCTACGTCTCATTTCTCCGTCTTGTGGGCTGAAAATTTATCCTGCATGAAACGTATCGGTTATTAGTATGGATTATATATGTTTGGAACAATTGTGAATATTTCGAGTTTTTGTTGTAAAATGACTAAAAATATAGTAATATAATCATATAGCTATAGAGAAGGACGGAAGATGGATAAAGTTGCTATTAATAACGATTTGCTATTCATTGTAAAAAAGAAGAGCTTTCGAGAGCTAATGATTTTGAAATAATTAAAATACAACATTAAAAAAGAGGTGTATGATGAATGAGTTTTATAATGATGAACGATCATTGAGTCCGTGTGAGACAATTATAATGAAGGCGATATGGGATAAAGGAGAGGATATTTCGATTTCTGAGCTTTCTGAAGTTCTTAAAACGAAATACAACAAAGACTACAAACGGACAACTATTGTGACATTTATCCTTAATCTTACGGCAAAAGGATTTGCAAGGCAATACAGGAAAGGCAGATATGCCTATGTCCATGCTTTAAAGAGTGAAGGGGAATACAAACAGAAGCTTCTTAAGGAGCAGAAGGACTTCTGGTATCACGGAAATGTTGCGGGGGTGGTTGCGGCGCTCTGCACTCCCGGAGAGATTACGAAGCAAGAAATACAGATGATAAGGGAGATATTAGATGATCTGGACGATTCTGATGAAAGCAATTGATGTAGTATTCTGTCTGCTGTTAACTTCTCTGACGGGAAGTATTGTATTTGTCATTTGGTGCATTTTGGGACAGCAGTTGGAAAAAGTTGGTTTTATAAATATTTTATACAGACTGATGAAGCTTGTCATGATATTTTTCCTTGTGCCTGTATTGTATGTTGCAATGACCTGGCTGGATGATACGTATGCAAGATACAGGGGGGACTTGTTTCTTCATACAGAAATCATTATGAAGGTATGTGGGTTTTTGCTTCTGCTTTGGATTGCAGGAGTGTGTTATATGCTTTACAGGCAGCTGCGACTGGAACGTCGGACAAAACAGATGTTTCAGAACTGTTTTCCATGTGAGCCCCAGATTGAAGAGTTGTTTAGGGCGATTGAAGAGAACATGGGGATAACGAAAGGAAAAGTGAGATTGGTACGGTGCTACTACACACCCATAGCTCTGCTTCGGGGAGTGAGGCATCCTATGGTGGTTTTACCTGTAGAGGTATATTCGAATGAGGAACTGGAAGTGATCTTTAGACATGAACTAATGCATTATAAACACAATGATATTTTGTGGAGAAGAATTGCTTCGGTTTTGGTTATACTCCATTTTTTTAATCCTTTTGCGTGGAAATTACATAGAGTTCTTAGAACATGGAGTGAACATGCATGTGATTTTTCTGTATATGAGAGGGCAGGTGGATTGAAGCATTACTTTGAAACGATAATGAAGATTCAAGCCAATACGCAAGGATTTGATGTGTATTTGGCAGTAACATTGAGTGAAAATAAGAGTGAATTAGTAGAAAGGATTATGAGAATGAAAACACAGATAAAAATTAAGAAGCGATCGGCATGGAAAGCAGCAGCCATCTGTACAGCAATGCTGTTTGCCAGTTCGGTGACAGTGTTTGGTGCGTCAGAGGGTATAGCGGATGCATATCACATGATGTATGATGCAACAGATGTTGAGGAGGAAGTGCCGCCGTCACCGGAGCTGCCTGAGTATGAGGAAAGCGGAGAGATTCCAGGCATTGTAGAGGAAACCGGAGAGATTGAGATGTTTTCGCGAAGCGGTACAGCGTTTAATTTTAACTGGACGGTTGCAAATGGGGTTAGAAAGGTGACTGACGAATTTAGTGCAGAAGCGGGAGGACAGATTACAATAACAGTCATAGTTTCTCCGAGTAACAAAAGTGTTAAAGTCGGTATTGTGAAGCCGAATGGAAAAAGAAGCTATACAACAGGGAGTGGTACAGTGTGCAAATCTTTTTCATTGAATGCATCCGGAAAGTATAAAGTTTTTGTGGAGAATAATAGCGGAACTAAAGTTACAGTAAATGGGAGCGTGAGTGTTTTGTAATATACTGCGCACCATTTAAATTTACAGTAAAACCCGACTGCAGACCGCCAGCCGAGTAATTTTCTAGAGACATTACTGTAAATTTTGGCGGTCTGCAGTATAATGAGGCGGAGTTTCCGCCTTCAATAATAGTCATAACAACTAAAAAGTTAGTTGATTAAACATTTAGACGGGATAATTCTGTTGACGGATATATGGTTAAGAAGATGATTGAGTAGAAGGAAAAGCAGATGGCAGGAAAACAGTCTTTTGATTTTTTATGATTGAGGACTCATATGCAAGAGCTTTTTAAGAAAGGAGAAACTTCAATACATGATTCCAGTGCAAAATAGCACTAATTCAAAATTGTTCGGCATCATGCACAAAAAAACAACCAATTTTCGTATGGTTTGGTGAAGTTAAAAGTACAAATCAGCTTAATTTATTATACATATTATAAATGTAGCTAAAGGGACTTACCGCATCAAAGCAAAGATTACCTGTTATAAGGGGAAAACATCTGAAACGAGTTATAAATATAGTGCGGTAAAGAAATGCTTATGATCAAAAGAATGTTTTTAAAATCTGCTGGGAAAGGCAACGTTATCTGTAAAGGTGGTGGTTTTATGATTGTAATGTGACTTAAAGTAATCGGATGTTGGATTCCTTTCGCGGAACGCATCTGGTACCGGTCAAATGCCAGTTTATCCTTGGACTGGCGGAAAAACAGTTCGATCGGCTACACGAACTTTCGTATAAAGCATAAAGTAGCGGTTATGGATGATGAAGTGCTTATAAGAAAAAATTGGTAGTGTATAGTGGATTATGAAAGTCAAACCCTTCATTGGTTCTAAATGATTATATTTTATTTACGAAAACCTTGACGAGACTGTATTTAATGAATTTTTAGACCGACCTTAGCTGGGGTTTAAACGTAAAAACTTAATCACCAAAGCCAAAGAAAAGGGAAATAGAGGCTTTTAAGTTCTGAAAATATTGAATTTATTGGAGGGGGTGATTTTTAGTATTCAGAGTTGACAAATTTATGGGGATTAAGAATGAAAATATAAAAGAATTATGTGGAAAAATAACGATTTCCTTTTTTTGTCTTATAGTTATATCTCTATTTTTTCAAGAATGGCTACTCAATGCTGAAAAAGAAAAAAGAATTGAAATGGAAGATGAGCTTTTTTTCCAGTGGGCATTTGATGAAGAATTAAAAAAGGATAGTAGCATTAATATAAAAAAAGCGAGAAAAAAATTTTCCCCCAAAAGGACTATTGTGATAGCTGTCATAGACACATCAATTGATTATGGACACAATAGTTTTAAAGATCATATTTGGATTAATAAAAAAGAAATTGAAAATGATAACATTGATAATGACTCAAATGGATTCATTGATGACAAGTATGGTTGGAACTTTGTGGAAGATAACAATGAAATTTACAACACTGATGATATGGTTGGTGCTAGTCACGGAACAGAATGTGTTGGAATCTTAGGTTCAGATGAAAAAATTGCAGGGATAAAGGGAGTTTTGCAAGACGTAGACGCATCAATTATCTGTATTAAGGCGCTGAATCATGATGGGAAGGGAAAAAAAGAAGATGTTACTAAGGCAATTAGATATGCAGAAGATAATGGTGCCCAGCTCTGCTGTTTATCATTAAGCACAAAAGAAGAGGATGTAGAATTGTACAAAGCTATCAAGAAGTCTAAAATGCTCTTTGTGGTTGCTGCAGGAAATGATGGAGTTGATATTGATAAAAAAGGAAATCATGTTTACCCCGTTTCATATGATTTGGATAACATAGTAGGAGTTGCGAATATAAACAAAGATGGAAATTTGAATGCAACTTCCAATTATGGTGAAAGGAGTGTTGATATAGCAGCTCCAGGAACAGATATATTAAGCTGTTCTCCAGGAAATAGCTTTCAAGTCATGTCAGGAACTTCTATGTCAGCATGTTTTGTAGCAGGCGCTATAGCAATGAAGTATTGTCATGAGGAGAGAGGGACATTGATAGAAGCAAAAGAGGAAGTATTGAAGTGCGCAAGAAAAATGCCCCAATTAGAGGGGAAAATAAAGACAAAGGGAACACTTGATATTGGAAATACGATAGAATCTGAATCCAATTACGAGGAAATTATTAAATAATATAATGCTTAAAATGATTTGAATTTAGTAATTAAGTAAAAGAAGGTGTGTATAACGGATTATGAAAAAATCGAATCATTTCCCTTGGTTGCGGTTGACTATATTTTACTTACGGAAACCGTTAAGGTTGAATTTAACAGGCTTTCAGTTCTACCTTGACTAGGGATCCGATGTGAAATTTTGGTTGTCCAAGCCAAAGAAAGGGGAAGTAAATGCTCATAGATTCTAAAACCCTTGATTTTATTGGGATTGAGCTGATTTTGGATATATAAAGTTGATACTACCTAAAAGAAAGAGAGGGTAATAAAATGAGAAAAATATTAGCAATAATAATATGTGCGGGTTTAGTTGTGGGGTTAGCTGATTCATCATTTACCTATGCAAGCGAAACAGTTAATGGCAAAAACAATGTAAATGAAGAAGGTATAAATGTTTTAGAAGAACTTCAAGAAGGTCTTAATGTTGCTGAAGAATTGACTGAGGAAATGGAAGATATTTCTGAAGAATTAGATGATGTGGATCAGGAAATTTCGCTAGAATATATGTATAATGACTCTCAGTATGAAGTTTCAATTGAAGAAAAAGACAATGGAGATTTAGTAGTTAGAGTTATTTCTGATAATCCTAATGAATCTGATATTATTACAGAAGTAAATGATGATTCGTTGAAGCTGATAGAAATTGATGAGGAGGGAGAAGTTAAGGAAAGTAAATATATTGATTTGAATAATACTGAGGAGGAGCTTGACGTAAGCGCTCAAGGCTCGTATACTTATTCCAAAAGAACTACGGACACTTTCTTTAATCTATATTCGTATAAGCATTATAAAAATAAGAAGACAAAAATGAAATATTACGAATTAAGAGATGCCAATTATATTAAAAATTATGTAAAAAACTCCGGATCAAACAAAACTCATATAAGTAATTTTATTAAGGGGGTTTCAAAAATTTCAAAATATGGAAATAAATTTAAGAAAGCATATAGTAAAAAGAAAATTTTTCCGACTATACTTGCTTTATTATCTGCTTATGAATCGGTAGCAACAGGAACAGCGGTGGGAGCGATAGTTGCTTTATTAACTGCATGGAATGTTACGAGTACTTGGATAGACTGTACTTTAAATATCTATTATGGAGAATATCAGTGCTATATAGCATCAAGGAGTGCAAAACCATTAAAACGATTGCCGTAGATACGAGAGGTGATGATTTTTAATATGAACGAAAAGAATTCCGATGAAAAAAATAAGTACTATAGTAAATGGAAAATAGTAGATGATCATATAGAATTATATGGTATGGTAGCAGTCGTATTTTTGTTATGTGCACTGAGCATTATTAAAGGAGAAAGCTTTGACAATTATTTGGCGATTTTTATGGGTGGGATTACTGCTCGTAAAGGATTTAACTATACAATGTCAAAAAAAAGGAAAGATTTGGCGGTATGTATATTTTGGGTTGCGGTCTTGCTTGTAATTCTAATTCCAAAGATTTTGTCAATATGGTAAAAAGCATATATTTATAGCATGCCGTAGCATAGCTGCAAACAAAATTAATTAAACAGAAAAGAAACACCTCCAAATCAATGCGCATGAGCTATAATGCACTTACGGTATCAAAGTACCAATCATTAATCGGGAACTTACCTTCCCAGGCTATCATTGAAAAAGAGGTGTTTCTTATGAAGAATATTTTAGCGGAAGTTTCGACATCAGTATATGAAATCAGCAATATAACAGCTGAAAACCCTCTTAAAATAAGGGTTTTTCAGCTGTTTATTATTTTTAATGTAGTGCCCTTATATTATCTGCATTTCTTTTTTATTATTGGTTATAGTTGATATATATGCTATATTGTATAAAAGGAAGGTGGGGCACTACATGGCATATATCAGAGAAAAGTGGAAAAAGGGAAACCCTTATTATTACATTGTCGAAAGCCAACGGGATGGGACAAAAGTCAGACAGCGTATTCTTGAATATATTGGGACTGTTGACAATCTTAAGGAATACGCATTGAAAGGCTACAAAAGCATTCAGGCTTCTCAAGAATCTGCGCCCCATGGCACGGAAGCCCGGTATGCCGGAAAGGAGCTGACCTTCAAGTGCTATGAGCATGGGGCCTGTATGGCAATGCTCTGGACAGCCAGACAAATCGGGATCGAGAAGATCCTGGATGAGACACTCCCACAAAAGACCATCAAGGGAATGAAACGGAGCACTGTCCTGCTCCTTTCCATGATCCACAGGGCCATCGAACCGGGGAGCAAACGGGAGTTCAGCTCCTGGGCAAGTGGGACGAGCCTCCCTTACCATATGAAGTTCCATGCAGAGGACTTATCTTCCCAGGCATTCTGGGAGGCGATGGATGGCATTAGTTTTCCGGGATGACGGGGACGGGGATACTGACGTACAGCCCGGCGCTGGAAGACGGGCAGAGGGCGCAGATGGAGAAAGACCTGCTCCTGGCAGCGGAAACGATGTCCGGCCTTCAGGGGAAGCTGGGGAACAAAAGGTCTGGTTTGTACAGGGAACTGAAGAGGAAGGAACGGGAAACCAGGAATGCGGCCCGTGAAGCAGAAGAATATAACCAGAGGATTGATGCGGATGTGGAAAAAGCCAATGCGGAGGGACGCCGCAGAAGAGGAAGGAAGAAAAAACACCTGGATGTGCCGGAATGGGATGAGAAGAATGCGCTGGAAGAGATCGTGGGGGCGCACTTATATAAGAAGAAAGCCTATTTAAAAGAGTTCACGGAACTGACGCTGGAAAAAAGACCGGATGGCTGCCATAAGGCCACCTGGAAAGAGGACGCGGTAAAAAAGGCGGGTTACTGCAGGAAATTTTATGGGAAGAAACTGACGGTCACCGACCATAAGGACTGGACATCAAAAGAGATCCTGGAGGAATACAGCCGTCAGGAATGTATTGAAAACGGCATCTTCCGGGTGTCAAAGGACATTGACCACTTTAGTGTCCGTTCACAGCACCACTGGACGGACGACAAGATCCGTGTTCATGTGTTCATTTGCCTGACAGCCATAGTCATCGCCGAGATCATGAGGAAACACTTTGAAGAAAACGGGCATTGTCTGACAAAAGGGGCGCTGCTGGACAGACTGGGTGAAGTGCATGACGGCTGGCAAATCTGAAAAGCCTGCAGTTTGGCTGGTTTGTTTTTGGAGTTCGTAATAAAGATAAGCAGATTGTTGGAACAAATTACCGTAATACAAAAGGGTTAGATACTCTAAAGCAGGAAATTTCAACGAATACTACCGGAAGTATATCTTTTATTGAGATATATGAGATATATCCAATTGTAGACGGCGAAAAAAGACGTGTAATTATGTTTCAAATACCGGCTGCGGCAGCAGCAATTCCGACTGGTTGGAATGATCATTATTATGGGAGAAACGGCGAATCTTTAAGTGCATTGTCTATTGAAGAACAGGACCGGATTCGAGGACAGGAAAAGAAAGATTGGTCTAAGCAGTTTACCATTGATGCAACAATTGAGCATTTGGATAAAAAAGCAATTGCCATTGCACGAGAAAAATATAAAGAGAAAATGAACCGCCCGTATATTGCCGAGGAAGTGGATAAAATGACGGACGAAGAATTTCTTATAAAGAACAAACTCATTGTAAATGGGCGAGTAACAAATGCAGCTATGCTTCTGTTGGGAAACGAGGATTTTGATTATTTATTCAATTCCGCTCCAGAGGCATCGTGGAGATTGTATGACTCAAAGGATGATGTCAAAGATTATGAAATCTTCCGGATCCCATTTATCACATTGAGTGATAGAATTTTCTGAAAAAATTCGTAATCTGACATACAGATATATGCCAAATCAACTTACGTTGTTTCCTACAGAAACGAAGCAGTATGATATGTGGATTCTTCGTGAGCTTATGAATAATTGTATTGCTCATTCCGATTATACAATCGGTGGAAGAATTTATTTAAATGAGTTTGAGGATAGTATTATTTTGACAAATCCCGGTACATTTTTGCCAGGAAAGATTGAACCAATTTTAGAGCCGAGCTACAATCCTCCGTTCTATAGAAATCAGCTTCTGGCACAGACAATGGTTAATTTCAATATGATTGACACTCAAACTACAGGAATAAGACGCGCTTTCAGAATACAAAAAGAGAGATATTTTCCATTGCCTGATTACGATTTATCAAGGGCAAGGCAGGTCAAGGTTACAATATACGGGAAAATATTGGACGAAAATTATACACATATGCTTTTTGAAAATCCTGATTTTGATTTAAAGACAGTATATTTAGCCGATTGTGTTCAAAAGCATAAGCCAATCAATAAAGAGGAAGTAAGATATTTGAGAAAACTTAACGTTATAGAAGGCAAAATGCCCAATATTTATATCTCTGCAAGAATAGCAGAATATGTTGACGAAAAGGCGCAGTGTGTAAAGAACAAAGGGTTTGAGGAAGAAGCGTATCGGAAAAGGATAATCAGTTATCTGGAAACTTATAAATTGGGTAAAAAGCAAGACTTTATTCAGTTGTTAAAAGATAAATTACCCGATACACTTGATGAAAATCAAAAGGAATCAAAAGTGAGAAACTTGCTAAAAAAGATGAAAAAGGAAGGAATTATTACCACTGATTCGGATAATAAAAGATTGGCTAATTGGGTATTAAAAAAATAATTTACCCAATAAATTACCCAATCCAATGAGAATATAGGGGAAAACTCATATTAAATGAAACGCTTACCTTTATGTAATGATGAAAGCGTCAAAAGCTATTTTGACGCTTGTATCATATAATGAATCATGTAAAAAAGTATAAGAGGGGGGAATGCTATGTCTTTTCAGTTTATTTTCGGTCCTTCGGGGTCCGGCAAATCCTATCAGTTATATCAGAATATTATAGAGGAATCAGAGAAACGTCCGGAGGAGAATCTTATTGTCCTTGTGCCGGAGCAGTTCACCATGCAGACGCAGAAAGACCTGGTCATGCAGCATCCCAGCCACTGCATTATGAATATTGACGTGTTAAGCTTCGGGCGTCTTGCGTACCGCGTGTTCGAGGAGACAGGTGGGGGGAGTCTGCCCATGCTTGACGATGAGGGGAAGAATCTGATTCTGCGCAAAATTGCGGCAGATTATGAGGATGATCTTTTTGTACTTAAGGGAAATATGAAAAAACTTGGATACATAAGCGAAGTGAAATCCGCAATTTCGGAATTTACTCAGTATGATATCGGCGAGGAGGAACTGGAGCGCATCATGGAGGCGGCAGGCGAGGGCTCCGGGCTATACTATAAGCTGATGGATCTCCAGGTTTTATATAGAGGCTTTACCGACTACCTGCAAAAGAAATACATTACGAAGGAAGAGCTTCTGGACGTCCTAAGCCGTGAGATTCCGAAGTCAGAGCTTTTAAAAAACAGTACAGTCGTACTGGACGGCTTCACCGGATTTACCCCGGTGCAGAACCGTCTGCTGCGGGAGCTTATGCTGCGCTGCCGCAAGGTGGTTGTGACGGTGATTATGGACGAGAGGGAGAACCCATATGCCTGCAGGCATCCATATCAGCTGTTTGCACTCAGCAAGCGGATGGTCACCTCTCTTGTGGAGATTACAAAGGAGGCAAAGGTACGGATAGAGGAGCCGCTCTGCCTGTATGGAGGGACGCCCTGGCGATTCCGTGAAAATGAGGTATTTGCATTCCTGGAACACAATCTTTTCCGGTACGGGAAGGAAACTTATAAAAAGGAGCAGGAAGCCATAGGGATTCATGCGGCGAGAAATCCGAAGGAGGAGTCCATCCTTGCAGCGGGGGAGATCCGAAGGCTTGTCAGGAAGGAGAATTACCGTTACCGGGACATAGGGGTGATTGTCAGCAACATGGATGTGTACGGGGATTATCTGGAGCAGGCGTTTGAAGTCTACGACATTCCGGTGTTTATGGATCATAAGAGGAGTATCCTGCTGAATCCGTTTGTAGAATACATCCGGAGCCTTCTGAATATGGCGGAGCAGAACTTTACCTGTGAGAGCGTGTTCCGTTTCCTGCGGACAGGTCTTTCAGGGCTTTCCTATGAAGAGGTCTGCGGAATGGAAAACTATGTGACTGGAACAGGAATCAAGGGGTATAAGAGATGGCAGGAGCGCTGGGTCCGCCGTCTGCGCGGCATGAAGGAGGAAGAGCTTGCCCATGTCAACCATTGCCGGGTACTGTTTGTGGAGATGGTCGATGAGCTGGTATTTGTGCTGAGACAGAGAAAGAAGACCGTAAAGGATATTACAATGGCAGTCTACCAGTTTATGGTGAAGGAGGAGCTTCAGAAGAAGCTTAAGATACAGGAGGAAGCTTTTCAGGAGGCGGGAGAGCTGGCTCTTGCAAAGGAGTATGCACAGATTTACCGCATACTCATCGAATTGCTTGAAAAGTTCGTGGAGCTTCTGGGGGATGAGCCAGTATCCTTAAGTGAATATGGAAAGCTTCTGGATGCAGGGCTTGCGGAGGCCCGGGTTGGGGTCATCCCTCCCGGAGTGGACCAGGTCGTTGTGGGAGATGTGAAGCGCACCAGGCTTAAGGACATTAAAGCTTTGCTGTTTCTGGGGGCAAATGACGCTTATCTTCCGGGAACGCTGCTTCGGACCGGGCTTCTTACAGAGCGTGACAGGGAGTGTTTTCAGAAAGAAAGGCTGCCATTATCGCCCGGGGGCAAGGAGGAGGCATATATTCAGAAGTTTTATCTGTACATGAATCTTACGAAGCCTTCCGAAAAGCTGGATATCTATTACAGCAAGGTATCCTCTGACGGAAAGAGCATGCGCCCTTCCTATCTGGTGCAGGAGATCCGGCGGCTGTATCCCCTCTTGCCAGTGCAGGATGAGGAGGAGAAAGGGCTGTCCGACAGAGAACTTACGGAGCAGATGGGAATGGATGCTCTGATTCAGGGATTCTTAAGCCCCCGGGGAATGGATCAGGCATGGCAGGAGCTTTACTCCTGGTACCTGAGCAGCCCGGAGTGGAAGGAGAAGGCAGAGAGGCTCCTGCTGGCCGGTTACTACCACCGTCCTGCGGACGGACTGACAAGGGCAGTGGCCAGGAAGCTTTACGGAGAGGATTTTGAGGACAGTATTACGAGAATTGAGCGCTTTTCGGCCTGTGCATTCGCTCATTTCCTGTCCTATGGGTTGGGATTAAGAGAGAGGCAGGAATATGAATTTCAGGCAGTGGATCTGGGAAATGTATGCCACAGCGCGCTAGAGAGATTTTCCAGGAAAGTGGAGGAGGCGGGAGTTCTCTGGACAGAGCTCACGGGTGAAGAGGCGGATGCCCTGATCGGGGAAAGCGTGGAGGAGGTCATCACGGACTACGGAAACTCC
Organism: Lachnospiraceae bacterium; assembly: GCA_910576335.1. Classification (GTDB taxonomy): domain Bacteria; phylum Bacillota; class Clostridia; order Lachnospirales; family Lachnospiraceae; genus CAPEBR01. Next base: position 192,046 of record CAJTIU010000004.1, on the reverse strand, counting down.
GTTCTCTATAGCTCTGCCCGCAATGAATATATGATTGTACGGATGAAAAAGCTGCTTGCCCGGACGGTCTGGGCCCTCACAGAGCAGCTTAGGGCAGGGGATTTTGTTCCGTCAGCCTATGAACTGCGGTTTGGAAACGGCAAGATTGACCGGATCGACACCTGCGAGGACGGGGACCGCCTTTATGTAAAGGTTTTGGACTATAAAACAGGAGGGACTGCCTTTGACGTGGCTGCCCTTTATTATGGGCTTCAGCTCCAGCTGATGGTGTATATGGATGCGGCGCTTAGGGAACAGGAGAAGCGCCATCCGGGGAAAGAGGTCATCCCTGCAGGGGTATTTTATTACCGGATCCAGGATCCCCTTGTGGAGAAAAAGGAGGATCAGGAAGAGACTGGACAGGATATTTTAAAGGAGCTGAAGCCGGACGGTATGATTAATCTGAAAGACGAGGTTCTGTTCCATCTGGACCGGCAGATGGAGGGAGAATCCATGGCGGCTCCTTTGAAATATAATAAAAACGGCAGTCTTTCTAAGAGCTCAAAGGCGGTGCCGGAGGAAGAATTCCAGGTAATGATGAGACATGCCGTGAAAAAGGTTCAGGAGACCCACAGGCAGATCTTAAGTGGGAAGACAGACGCTCTGCCCTACCGGAGAGGCCAGGAGAGCGGGTGCGATTACTGCGGCTTCCGGCATGTGTGCGGATTTGACGTAAAGATACCCGGTTTCCGCTACCGGGACATTGGAAAGATGAGCAAAGAGGAGGCAATCGCTGCCATGAAGCGTGAGGTAGATGAAGTCCGGTCCGTCCCACAGGAAACAGACAGATCACCGGGAATAAACGAGCCGAAGGGAATCAATCACGGGTCAGGAGAGGAGGTATAAGGATATGGGTATGACATGGACAAAAGAACAGAAACAGGTCATTGACCTTAGGGGCCGCAATATCCTTGTGTCTGCTGCAGCAGGCTCCGGCAAGACTGCGGTACTGGTGGAGCGGATTATTACAATGCTTACGAAGGATCAAGAGCCGGTAAGCGTGGACCAGCTTCTGATCGTAACATTTACAGAGGCAGCCGCAGCAGAGATGAAGGAGCGCATCCGCGCCGCCATAGAGAAGAAGCTTGAGGAATATCCGGAAAATGAGCATCTGAGACAGCAGGCAACGCTGATCCACAATGCCCGGATTACAACGATCCACAGCTTCTGCCTGTCGGTCATCCGGGATCACTTTCACGCCATTAACCTTGATCCGGGTTTCCGGATCGGGGAGGAGGGAGAACTTAAGCTTTTGCGCCAGGATGTCCTGGAGGCGCTTTTGGAAGAACAGTACCAGCTTGCAAGGCCGGAATATCTGGATTTTGTGTCAGCATACAGCGGCGGGAGAAATGACAAGAAGCTGGAGGAACTGATTCTTAAGATTTATGAGTTTTCCAGAAGCTACCCGGATTCCAGGGGGTGGCTTACAGACTGTGCTTCTGCCTATGAGGCAGAGACAGCCGGGGAACTGGAAGAGAGCCGTCTTGCGGGTGTGATTATGAAGCATGCCTTAATCTCCCTTAAGGAAGCGTCAGAGCTTCTGGCCCAGGGTCTTGCTCTTTGCAGGGAGGCGGACGGCCCGGCTGCATATGAATCAGCCCTTTTTGCAGATCTTAAGATGATCGAAGACTTTTTAAGTACAGATACATTTGCGAAGCTCAATGAAAAGATGAGCCGTCTTGCCTGGGTCCGCCTTCCGGCGAACAGGGATAAGACGGTTTCGGAGGAAAAGACGGCCCGGGTAAAGGCAGTCCGGGAGGAGGTAAAGGGACTGGCCGGAGATCTCCGCTCCCAGTATTTTTACCAGGATACAGAAGGGCTTCTTGCGGACCTTAAGCTCTGCCGGGGAAGTATGGAGGTTCTTGGGGATCTTGTGGAGAAGTTTTCAGAGAACTTTGAGGCAGAGAAACGAAAAAAGGATCTCATAGATTTTTCAGACATGGAGCAGTACGCCCTGAGGATACTGACCGAGAGGAAGGAAGGGGACTTTGTGCCATCCGTTGTGGCGAGGGAGTACCAGCAGCAGTTCCGGGAGATCATGATAGACGAGTACCAGGACAGCAACCTCATTCAGGAAACCATACTGACTAGTATTTCCAGGGTATGGGAGGGGCATTACAATATCTTTATGGTGGGGGATGTGAAGCAGAGCATCTACCGGTTCCGCCTGTCCAGGCCAGAGCTTTTTATGGAGAAATTTGATACCTATGAGACAGAAGACAGTAAAAAACAAAGAATCGACCTTCATAAAAATTTCCGGAGCAGAAAAGAGGTGCTGGAAGGGATAAACTATATCTTCCGCCAGATTATGACCAGGGGCTTAGGCGGAATTACCTATGACGATCAGGCGGCTCTCTATGCGGGGGCGTCATTTCCAGATGCAAAGGGCGCCGGGGCTGACACCAGGACAGAGGTGCTTGTGATTGACAGTGATATGGAGAAGGTGAGGAAATCCCTAAAGGAGAGCGGCATAGATCCGGATGCCTCAGAGTCCGGGGCAGTTTCCGGGCGGGAGCTAGAGGCGAGGATAATCGCCGGGCGTATTCGGGAGCTTCTCTTAAACCATCAGGTGACAGACAAAGAGACAGGGGCGCTGCGCCCGGTTCGTTATTCGGATATTGTGATTCTGACAAGAAGCATCAAGGGGTTTGCAGATGTATTCACAGAGGTACTGAATAAGGAAGGAATCCCTGCCTGCGCGGGGACGAGAGAGGGGTACTTTGAGACGCAGGAGATCGGAGTGTTTCTAGATTATCTGCGGGTGCTTGACAACGGGCAGCAGGATATTCCGCTTGCGGCTGTGCTTGCGTCCCCCTTTGGAGGACTCTTGGCAGAGGAACTTGCGGTGATAAAAAGCGCATACAAGGAGAGCCCCTTTTTCCTTGCAGTGACCCGGTACCGCAGGGAAGGGAAAGAAGAGAGTATCCGGGGAAAACTCGAACAGTGCTTAAGACAGATAGAGCTATTCCGTAAGATCGTGCCCTACACACCCATGCATGAGCTCATCAGGAAGATTCTTACGGATACGGGGTACGGAGATTTTGTCTCTGCAATGCCGGGCGGAGCCCAGAGAAAGGCGAATCTAGATATGCTTTCCGAAAAAGCAAGGGTCTTTGAATCTGCCAGTTATAAGGGCCTGTTTCACTTTATCCGCTATATCGGCCAGCTCCGGAAATATGATGTGGATTACGGGGAGGCGGCTTTGGAGGATGAACAGTCAGACACAGTCCGCCTGATGACTATTCACAAAAGCAAGGGACTGGAATTTCCCATTGTATTTGTGGCGGGCATGGGAAAACGCTTCAATATGCAGGATGCAAGGAGCAGCGCCGTACTCCACCAGAGGATGGGCGTGGGCCTGGATGCGGTAGATCTGAACCTGCGTACCAAAAGCCCAAGCCTGGTGAAAAAAGTCATCCAGAAGGAAGAAGCACTGGACAGCCTGGGAGAGGAACTCAGGGTTCTCTACGTAGCCCTGACCCGTGCAAGGGAGAAGCTTATTATTACCGGAACCATCTCAAACCTTGAAAAAAAGCTTGACAGTTTCCAGATGATAAAAGACCAGAAGGAAGAGCCCATAAGCTTTGGAAAGCTTAGCAGGGCAGCGACTTACTGGGACTTCATCCTTCCGGCACTTATGCGGCTTACGCCAGAGATTCCGGTAAAATTAAGGACACTGACCCTGGAAGATGCAGTGCGGGAGGAGGCTGCCGAGGAGACAGCCGGGAGAATGAAAAAATCTGTCCTGGAGAACTGGGACACCGGGCGGGTCTATGACGCGGCCACAAAAGAGATGCTAAAGGAACAGTTTGGATTTACTTACGCATATACAGACAGCCTTTCCAGGAAACTTAAGTTTACCGTATCGGAGCTAAAGAAGCGGGCGCACTTTCAGGAAATGTCCGGGGAGGAGGCCGGTTCATCCGGGGAGGATGGAGAGTACTTCTACGAGGAGCCAGAGGTCATTCCCTTGATCCCGAAGTTTCTAAAAGAAGAGGAGGAGCTTTCAGGGGCGTCAAGAGGAACCGCCTACCACAGGCTTCTGGAGCTTCTGGATTTCCAGAGAGAGTATACGCCGGAGAGCCTGAGGGAAACCGCAGATACATTTGTGGAGAGCGGAAAGATGACAGAGGAGATGGCGGGCTGCATCAGGGAGGAGGACATCCTTGGATTCCTTGGAAGCCGGACGGGGCAGCGGATGCGGGAATGCGCCCTGCAGGGAACGCTTAAAAGGGAACAGCCCTTTGTCCTGGGGGTTGACGCAAAGGAAGTGTACCAGAACGAAGGGAAAGAGGGGGAGATGCTCCTTGTGCAGGGAATCATTGACGTGTACTTTGAGGAGCCGGACGGGTTTACGGTGCTGGATTATAAGACCGACCAGGTGGAAAGTGCCGGGGAGCTTGCGGAGAAATACCATGCACAGCTAGATTACTATGCCAGGGCGCTTGAGCAGATGACAGGCAGGGATGTGAAGGAGAAGGTGATCTATTCCTTCACCCTTAAAGAGGAGATCAGAGTATAAGGAAGATAAAGTTTGTGTTAATCGGGGACGGGGTAAAATTAATTTTACCCCGTCCCCGATTTTATGGTTGACAAATAATAATATACGTCATATAATATTATTGAAACAAATAATATTAATATAAAAACAATATTATAACAGACCTGCCGAAAGGAAGTGAAGATATGGTATTTAACACCGGAGCAGCCCTTCTGGATGCAATTGTCCTGGCGGTTGTGTCCCAGGAAGAAGAGGGAACATACGGTTACAAGATTACGCAGGATGTAAGGAAGGCGATTGAGGTTTCAGAATCAACTCTGTATCCTGTTCTGAGGCGTCTGCAGAAGGATGAATGCCTGGAGGTCTATGACAGGCAGTTTGACGGGCGGAACAGGCGGTACTACAAAGTGACAGATAAGGGAACAATACAGCTGGAGTTATATCGTACAGAATGGAAGGATTATTCAAAGAAGATTAATGAATTATTTGAGGGAGGTGTAAGTGCATGAGCCGCATAGAGTTTATGACAGAATTAGCCGCACTTTTGCAGGATATTCCTGTGGTTGAGAGACAGGAAGCAATGAAATATTACAATGACTACTTTGATGACGCCGGAGAGGAGAATGAGCACCAGGTAATTGAGGAGCTGGAGAGCCCGGAAAAGGTTGCGGCAACGATCAAGGCAGACCTGGGTGTTCAGGAGACAGGGCAGAAGGAGGACGGATACAGCGAATACAGGGAAACAGGCTACCAGGACACAAGATTTGAGAAAAAGGATGTCCCTGTAGGAAGTAGTTTTCAGAATACCGGAGGACAGAATCAGGGAGCCGGAGGCTACTACTATGCAGGCAGTGACAGACGAAGTGCAGAAGGCGGAAGAGATGCGTCTGATCCAGAACCTCCGAAATCCAGTCCCCTGCTTAAGATCCTTTTGATTATTGCAATCATTGTAGTAGGGGCGCCCATTATTATTCCTGTCTCTATAGCATTGCTGGCAGTTGTATTTGCCATGATACTGGTGGTGCTTGTCCTTTTCCTGTCGGTTGTAATCGCATCAGTTGCAATAGCATTTACAGGAGTCGTCCTGTTCTGTGCAGGAGTCGCGGCACTGATTCCAGAGATTGCAGTTGGGCTTGGACTGATGGGAACAGGACTGATCCTTGCAGTTATGGGAACGATCGGGACCGTTATCAGCATCCGGATCTGTATCATTGTTATCCCGGGCATTATACGTGGAATTGTTACTGTTTTTGACAGGATTTTTCATAGAAGGGCGGTGGCATAAGGATGAAAAAAGGGTGGAAGGTATTTTGGAGCGTCTGTGCAGCCTGCGCAGTGACTGGAATCATACTCTGTACCATATCCTTTGCTCTGGGAGTATCTATAGAAGCGATTGAGGATAGATTCCCGAATGGATTCTCATTTCCCGTATCCCAGATCATGACCTTTACATCAGATGATGATGACTATGGCCAGGATGGAAAGGACGCGGACATTGTACAGGGCGACGGGATGCAGAGATACGAGAATGTAAGATCCATTGACTTGCTTGTAAGCGCAGGCGAGGTAGAGTTCAGGACAGCAGAAAAGGGCGACACAGACATTTCGGTTAAGACAAAGGGAATTGATAAGAGACTGAAGCTTAAGTACTACATGTCCGGCGATACACTGGTATTCAGGACAAAGAAGAATATAGCCGGGATTAATAAAGCAGGCGGCGTTGGGAAAATATATATCTATGTACCAGAAGATTTCCGGTTCGACGAAGCCGAACTGGACGTTGGTGCCGGAACTCTGAACATAAGTGAAATACGAGCTGCCGAGCTGGCAGTTGATGTAGGAGCCGGTGAGGCATCCATTGATCATTTTGATGCAGACGAGGCTGACCTTGGCTGCGGTACAGGTAAACTTGTGGCTGCCGGAGATATCAGAACAGAAGCAGACCTTGAATGCGGCATTGGGAGTATTGCGTTTACCGTAATCGGAAAAGAGGATGATTATAACTACGATATCTCCTGCGGAATCGGTGAGATTGTCTGCGGAGGTTTGACTTATTCGGGGCTTGGCTGTGACAAGGAGATAGATAATGGGTCTTCCAGAGAGATCAGCATAGAATGCGGAATAGGCAATGTAACTGTTAATTTCAAACAATAAATCAGGAGGAAATACTATGGAACCAAAAAGATTGTATCGTTCAAGGAGAAGCCGCATGATCTGCGGAGTATGCGGAGGAGTTGCCGAATACTTCAACATTGACCCCACACTTGTAAGGCTGGGCCTCATCCTGTTCGCCTGCCTGGGCTGCTCCGGAGTACTGGGCTATATCATAGCAGCAATCGTAATCCCCGAAGAGCCCTAGAGTACGGAGCCATGTCAGTAAGGACAAAACCATCCGCACCAGCCCCTCCCTGCAGCACGATATACAGTACAGCGGGAGCCAGTACACAGCAGGAAGGGGGAGGCCTGTATTCCGATGAAAACAGTCAGGGGCGCTTTCTTTGGAGGTGAAATCCAATGTTTACGCAGACTTAGCCGTGAGGGCATTCCCGAACGGCTTAGCCGAAGTTAACATTTAGTTCACCGTAAATTTGCCCCGTTTGAATGGAATACAGGTCTCCCCCTTCCTGCGTCCCCTCCCAAAAAACGACTGTATAAAATCTGCAGATCTGTCAATACTTATGGTGATTCTTTTATTTTGCTTGGGAAAGGGGTATGGATAATATGGCTGTTAAGAAGGATAAGCCGATCAGACTGGAGGAGCTGACGAAGGAGGAGCTGGTGAAGTATGAGATCGCGGAGGAGCTGGGTCTTCTTGACCGGGTATTAAGTGACGGGTGGCGTTCGCTTTCTTCCAAGGAGACAGGGAGGATCGGAGGCCTTTTGGCAAGACGGAAAAGAGAGCTGGAGAAAAAGTGACAAATATAGCAGTTACAAAAATATTACGAATGTTAAGAAGTATGAATATTTAATGAGAAAGGTTGAAAATAAGATATCCTTTTGCTATAATCGAACAACCGAAACGTAAGTAGCAGGTGGATTTATGAGCGAAAAGATAAATGTTTTAGATCTAGAGATAGATAAGCTTTCAGCAAAGGAAGCCATGAAGGCTTCCATGGAGTATATGCTGTCTGACCCGGTGAATGTTATTGAGCTGGTTACTGTGGACAGACTGATGCAGATCAATGAGAGAGCAGAGCTAAAGGACGAGGTCCGGGAGTTTGACCTTGTGCTGGCGGGGGACCGGACGATCCTGGAGGCAGCGGAGGTTACGGAGAGAAAGTTTTTGCAGGAGACGGAGAATAAGACGTTTCTTAAGATGTTTATCCGCTATCTCCATAAGAACCATAAGAGAGTGTATCTTCTGGTGGAGACCTCTGAGGAGGGGGAGGAATTCTATGGATGCCTGGAGCGGGCCTACAGCGGGATTCAGGTTGCGGGTCTTGCGAAGGTATCGGCAGAAGACCGTGCGGATGATATGCTGGTGAATGATATTAACGGCAGTGAGGCGGACTGTATTTTCGCAGCCCTGTCAACACCTCTTCAGGAGGATTTTATCGCGAGGAACAAGAGTATACTGAACGCGAGAATATGGCTTGGAATCGGGAAGGGGATGTTCCCGGAGAAGCGCCGCAGTCTGGGGAGGGAGAAGGTTACACAGTTTATAGTAAAACATATATTCAAAAAGGAAATAGAGAAAAGAAAATATAAAAAATAGAGGAAATCAACAAAAATATGCGATTTCCTCTTTCTTTTTTTGGTGAAGTGTATTAAGATAGAACCTAAGCGTATGCTTTTTTGCTGAAAAATAGGAGGTTTTGTTGTGAATTCTGCCTTACTGGCCGCAGTGCTTTACAGCATCCGGACCAGTAAAGCAGCGGCTTTCGGCACACGTCCCCTCGCTGAAAGCGACTTTTAAATGGGACGAATCAAAACAATTGAAGGGGAGAGGGAATATGATATCTAATCAAATACTTCAAAATACGCTGGAAGGATTGAAGGGGATTACGAGAATTGACTTCTGTATCATGGATATAGAGGGAAAGCTTCTGGCAGGGACCATGCAGGAGGAAGAGAACCATGAGGAAGACGTGATTGCATTTGTTGAGTCCCCCGCAGACAGCCAGGTGGTGCGAGGATATCAGTTTTTTAAGGTTTTTGACGAGCATCAGCTCGAGTACATTCTTCTCGCAGAAGGGGAGAATGATGATGATGCATATATGGTGGGGAAGATCGGGGCATTTCAGATCCAGAATCTGTTAATTGCTTATAAAGAGCGGTTTGACAAGGATAATTTTATTAAGAATCTGCTTCTTGATAACCTTCTTCTTGTGGATATTTATAACCGCGCGAAAAAATTACATATTGACACAGAGACCAGACGTGTTATCTTTATTATTGAGACAAAATACGAAAAGGACACCAATGCCCTTGATAATGTCAGAGGACTCATTGGAAATAAGATCAAGGATTTTGTCACCGCAGTTGACGAGAAGAATATTATTGTAGTAAAGGAGCTGGAGCCTGGCGACGGACATAAGGAGCTTGAAAAGGTTGCGCAGAATTTCTATGATGTGCTGAAAAATAACGGCGAGGAAGACATTCTGATTGCCTATGGAACCATTGTCGGGGACATCAAGGAGGTTTCCAAGTCCTACAAGGAGGCAAAGCTTGCTCTTGACGTGGGAAAGATTTTCTTCAGTGAAAGGAGTATTATTGCCTACAGCACCCTTGGAATCGGACGGCTGATCTACCAGCTTCCGCTTCCGCTGTGCAAGATGTTTATCCGTGAGATATTTGAGGGGAAATCACCGGATGACCTGGATGAAGAGACGCTTACTACAATTAATAAATTCTTTGAGAATAACCTGAATGTGTCAGAGACGTCCAGGCAGCTGTATATTCACAGAAACACTCTGGTATACAGGCTTGATAAGCTGCAGAAGAGTACCGGGCTTGACCTGCGTGTTTTTGAGGATGCCATTACTTTTAAGATTGCCCTTATGGTGGTAAAATACATGAAGTACATGGAGACAATGGAATATTAAGAAGCTTAAGATAATACGCAGCTGTGAAAGCAGGGAACAGCTATGTATTAGTAAGTAATCAGGAGGAAACTATGATTGAATTAAGAGATGTTAAGAAGGAATACTCGAAGGGTGTTGCGGCCCTTAATGGCGTCAACCTGAAGATTGAACAGGGTGAGTTTGTATTTATTGTTGGAGACAGCGGTTCCGGAAAATCTACTCTGATCAGTCTGATAATGAAGGAACTGGATCCCACATCGGGAACAATTATTGTGAACGGGCAGAACCTGAACCGGATGAAGCACAGGAAGATTCCCATGTACCGGAGGAGGATCGGGGTTGTATTCCAGGACTTCCGCCTGCTTAAGGACCGGAATATATATGAGAATATTGCATTTGCACAGCGCGTTACCGAGACTTCTTCCCGGGTGATTAAAAAGAAGGTTCCTGCGGCATTGTCCCTGGTGGGGCTGGCGCAGAAGTATAAGGCATTTCCGAAGGAGTTATCCGGAGGAGAGCAGCAGCGGGTGGCGATTGCAAGGGCGATTGTGAATGAACCGGCAATCCTTCTTGCAGATGAGCCGACAGGTAATCTGGATCCGACGAATTCGTGGGAGATTATGAAGCTTTTGGAGGAGGCTAATGACAGAGGGACAACCGTGCTGGTTGTTACACATAACCAGGAGATTGTAAACGAGATGAAGAAGCGTGTCATTACGATGAAAAAGGGAGTCATCGTAAGCGACGAGAAAAAAGGTGGGTACAGGCATGAAAATTAGTACATTTGGTTATTCAATGAAACAGGGAGTAAAGAACATAGGAAGAAATAAGATGTTCTCTGTGGCATCGATCGCGACTATGGCAGCATGTATTTTCCTGTTCGGTTTATTTTATTCGATTGTGGTGAATTTCAACTATATTGTGGAAAAAGCGGAAGAGGGCGTGGCCATTACCGTATTCTTTAACAAGGAGGCAACACAGGCTCAGAAGGATAAGATCGGGAAGGAGCTTGAGGAGGCGGACGGCGTCCTGGATGTAAAATACGTCAGCGCGGACGACGCATGGAACAGCTTCCAGGGCAACTATTTCGGGGAATCAGCAGAGCTGGCGGAGGGCTTTAAGAGTGACAACCCGCTGGCGACCTCTGATAACTACGAGGTATATATGGAGGATGTGGCGAAGCAGAAGGACGTGGTAGCTTTTGCGGAAGGACTGGAGGGCGTCCGCAAGGTAAACAGGTCTGACCTTGTTGCCAAGACGCTGACCAGTGTGAATAAGCTGGTGGGATATGTGTCTGTGGCGATTATTGCTATTCTGCTGGCAGTATCGGTCTTTCTGATCAGTAATACAGTTACCATGGGTGTAACAGTAAGGCGTGAGGAGATTGCCATTATGAAATACATAGGAGCCAAGGACGGATTCGTCCGTGCCCCGTTTATCTTCGAGGGTCTTCTGATCGGGTTTGTGGGAGCGGTCATTCCGCTGGTTATGCTGTATTTTATGTATGAGAAGGCGATACAGTATGTTATGACAAAGTTTTCGCTTTTAAATAACATCATTGATTTCCTTCCGGTTATAGATGTATATAAGACACTTCTTCCGGTCGGGCTTGCTTTGGGAGTAGGAATTGGTTTTGTGGGAAGCTTCTTCACAATCAGGAAGCACTTAAGAGTATAGATAAGGTTAACCATTGCATAATTATTAAGGGGGATACATATGCTACAATTGAAAAGGATATTTAGTCTGATTCTTGTACTGGTGTTGTGTCTGGGCCTTTCGGTGCAGGTACAGGCATCGGCGATAAAGAAAGCGAAGGAAAAGGATAAGGAACTGAAAAATCAGAAAAATCAGACACAGGAGGAAAAGGAAGCTCTGACACAGCAGCTTAATGAGATTGTGGATGATATGGAACAGACACAGAAGAGATTAAGCGCAAAGGAGCAGGAGATTAAGCAAAAGGAAGAAGAGCTTGTGAATGCGAAAATTGATGAGAATAATCAGTATGAAAGCATGAAAAAGCGGATCGTATATATGTATGAAAATGGAAATACGGAATTCATTGAGATTCTGTGTAATTCAAAAGACATAGGGGAGTTTTTGAATAAGGCAGAATATATTTCCCGCATTTCTGAGTACGACCGGGCACAGCTCGTGACATTCCAGAACGTGGTAGAGGAAGTAAAGAAGCAGGAGGAGGCGCTTCAGACGGAGTATACGGAGCTGACAGCTCTCAGGGAGGAGCTTGGTGTAAAGCAGGCCTCTGTTGAGAAGCTTCTGGCAGATACGAATACAAAGCTTGAGGAGCTGGAACAGAAGATCGGGGCGAATGCAGCCCGTCTGGATAAGTTGCTGAAGGAGGCAGCAGAGGCAGCGGCAAGAAAGAAGGCGGCAGAGGAAGCAGCAGCAAAGGCGGCTGCCCAGGCTGCAGCGTCTGCAGCTGCACAGCAGGCAGACGGAGGCGCAGGCGTCCAGGCAGCTGGTCCTCCGGTAGTCAGCGGAGGGGGGCAGTTTACGAATCCGTGTCCGGGAGCATCATATATAAGCAGTGAGTTTGGTGAATACCGTGACCCCAGCGACCCGTCCCACAAGGGAATGGATTTTGCCGCAGGGGCAGGCGTGCCAACCTATGCGGCGGCAGACGGAACGGTTGTAATCGCGAACTACAGTGACAGTGCGGGAAACTGGGTGGTTATTAATCATGGAAACGGTTTATCCACAAAATATATGCACCATTCTGCCCTTACCGTAAGTGCAGGACAACGTGTGACCAAAGGACAGCAGATTGGTCTGGTTGGTTCAACCGGCTGGTCTACAGGTCCGCATCTGCACTTCCAGGTGGAGGTCAATGGGATGGCCGTAAATCCGAGAAATTATCTGTAAGGAGAGTTGTAAATGAAATTTTTAAAAGGGGCGCTTTGCGGCGCCCTTGCTATGTTGTTAATAATGGGAGTTGCATCCTGCAATGTGAATCTGAAAAACGGCGGGAAAGAGACGCAGGCACTTGGCAGTGAGACAGAGAAAAAATTAAAGGTACTGGAAGAGCTCATTGAGCAGAGCTATCTGGGAGAGGTGGATGAGAAGGAATTGCAGTCAGGGATCTACGAGGGCTATATCAGCGGGCTTGAGGATCCTTATTCCGTATATTATGATGAAAAGGCAACAAAGAGCCTTATGGAATCCACATCCGGCGAATATGACGGAGTGGGAGCTGTTATGACCCAGAACAGAGAGACAGGCATTATTACATTCTCTCAGGTTTATGAGAATTCTCCGGCAGAAAAGGCGGGAATTAAAGACGGAGATATTCTGTATAAGGTGGAGGGAAAGGACATATCCGGCAGAGATCTGGCAGAGGTGGTAGGTGATATCAAGGGTGAACGGGGAACCGAAGTCAGCCTTACCGTGCTTCGGGGAAATGACGCTAAGGAGATGACATTTACCGCTGTCCGGGAGACTATCGAATATCCTACAGTAAGCTCAAAGATGCTGAAGGACAATCTGGGCTATCTTAGAATTCTGGAGTTTGATGACGTAACCTATGAGCAGTATAAGGAAGCCTTTGAGGAGCTGGAAGAGCAGGGAATGCAGGGGCTGATTGTGGACTTAAGAAGCAACCCCGGAGGAGGTCTTGGAACCGTATGCGATATACTGGATGAGATCCTTCCCGAGGGACTGATCGTCTATATGGAGGATAAGTCCGGGAAAAAGCAGGAAGCTGCTTCTGATGAGGAGCATAAACTGGAGATTCCCCTGACTGTTCTGGTGAATGAAAACAGTGCCAGCGCCTCCGAGATTTTTGCAGGGGCAATCCAGGATTACGGGCTGGGAAAAATTGTGGGAAAGAAGACCTATGGAAAGGGTGTGGTACAGCAGATTTTTGATCTTAAGGACGGCACCTGTGTAAAGCTTACGATTTCTGAATATTTTACGCCAAAGGGAAGAAGCATTAATGAAAAGGGAATTGTCCCGGATGTGGAAGTGGCGTATGAGGCGGATGAGAAGAATCCAGAGGCAGATAACCAGCTTGATAAGGCGGTTGAAGTATTAAAGGAAGAACTTGGCAGATCTTGAGAGTGGTGGAAGGAGGAAGAATGAGGATACTAATAAAGAATGGATGTGTAGTGGATCCGCTGACAAGGACGGAAGGGAACTACGATGTTCTGGTCGAGGGAAAAAGGATTAAGAAGGTCGCAAAGGAGATCAGGGAACAGGCCGACCAGATCATAGAGGCCGGCGGTTGTTATGTCATGCCGGGCTTTATTGATCTTCATGTACATTTCCGGGATCCGGGACTGGAGTATAAGGAAACGCTGGAGACTGGCGGAAGGGCAGCTGTAAAGGGAGGCGTGACGACTGTATGTGCCATGCCTAATACAAGACCGGTTATTGACACGGCAAAGAAAGTGGCAGAGGTTCATGAAAGGCAGAAAAGAGAGTCTCTTACAAATGTGATTCAGCTTGGAGCCGTAACAGAAGGCCAGAAGGGAGAGACACTGTCAGATATCCGCGGTATGGCGGCAGAGGGATGCCATGCGGTAAGTGAGGATGGAAAGTCTGTGATGAATGCATCGCTCTATAGACAGGGCATGAAGCTTGCGAAGGAATGCGGGATCTCTGTCTTTGCCCATTGTGAGGATATTACGATGGTAGAAGGTGGCGTCATGAACGCAGATGAGAATGCAGAACGTCTCGGACTTCCAGGGATTACCAATTCGGTGGAGGATGTGATTACAGCGAGAGATATTCTGCTTGCAAAGGAAACAGGCGTCAGACTTCATCTGTGCCACTGCTCCACTGCAGACAGTGTAAAAATGGTAAGGCTTGCAAAAGAGGAAGGGCTCCCTGTTACCGGGGAGGTATGCCCCCATCATTTTATACTAACATCAGATGACATCCCCTCAGACAACGGAAATTATAAGATGAATCCGCCGCTGCGAAGGAAGGAGGATGTAGAGGCGCTGAGACAGGGCTTAAGAGATGGGACAATGGATGTCATTGCAACCGACCACGCACCTCACGCAGAGGAAGAAAAGAATAAATCAATGGCAGAGGCGGCATTCGGGATTGTAGGCATTGAGACATCGGCAGCACTTACCTATACAGCTCTCGTAGAGACAGGAGTCTTAACGATTATGGAGATGGCAGAGAAGATGAGCAGCAATCCGGCAAGGATTCTCGGACTGTCAGACAGAGGCTCCGTGTCAGAAGGAAAGACAGCAGATCTTGTGATCTTTGACCCGGGAAAGAAATACCGGATTGATAAAAGAACTTTTGTGTCAAAAGGAAAGAATACTCCTTTTGACGGATATGAGGTGTCCGGAGAGGTTGTGTATACACTGGTAGACGGAAGGGTTGTATATCCGTAACAGTTCAGACAGGCCCGCGCACTTGCTGCGCTGGCCGTAAGAACATGATTCAGGAGTGAAGGTATCTGAACTGTTACGTATATCCGTTTGTGGAAGAAGGATAGAAGAGCAAAGAAAGGATAGAAGAGATGATTAACCAGTTAGTGGAAAAGATTAAGCAGACAGGTGCACCGGTTGTGGCAGGGTTAGATCCAATGCTGGATTATATTCCAAAGCAGGTGCAGGAGAAGGCATTTGAGGAATTTGGGGAGACGTTGGAAGGGGCAGCGGAGGCTGTATGGCAGTTTAATAAGGAGATCGTGGACAAGATCTGGGATCTGATTCCTGCTGTAAAGCCCCAGATTGCCATGTATGAGCAGTTCGGCCTGCCTGGTCTTGCTGCATTTAAGAAGACAGTTGATTACTGCAAAGAAAAAGGGCTGATCGTCATCGGTGATATTAAGCGCGGGGATATTGGTTCTACCTCTGCTGCCTATGCTGCAGGCCATATCGGAAGGGTTCAGGTAGGAAGCAGAAGCTTTGCTCCCTTTGATGAAGACTTTATTACCGTGAATCCATATCTTGGCTCAGACGGGGTGAACCCTTTCCTTAAGGTATGCAAGGAAGAAAAAAAGGGGATGTTTATTCTTGTGAAGACATCCAACCCGTCAAGCGGGGAATTCCAGGACAGGCTTATAGATGGACGGCCTCTCTATGAGCTGGTGGGAGAAAGGGTCGCTGCATGGGGAGAGGAAGCCATGGGCGATACATACAGCTATGTGGGCGCAGTTGTGGGGGCAACCTATCCAGAGATGGGAAAGACCCTGAGGAAGATTATGCCGAAGGCCTTTATTCTAGTGCCCGGGTATGGCGCCCAGGGCGGGAAAGGAAAGGATCTGGTTCCTTTCTTCCATGAGGACGGACTGGGTGCAATCGTGAATTCTTCCAGGGGAATCATTGCTGCATACAGACAGGAAAAATATGCGGACTTCGGTGCAGAACAGTTTGGGGAGGCAGCCAGGGCTGCAGCCACGGATATGATCCAGGATATTAGGGGAGCACTCGAAAATCGTTAAAGGTTTTCCTTCATAAAGAGATCAGATGGTTCAGGCAGCAACGTTTCAGAATGCTGCCGGTCAGGAGAGAAAATGACAGACAAAAAGAAAAAGAAAGAAATGGTAACAGTTGTCACACAGGAATGCCTTGCAGACGGCATTTTCAGCATGTGGATACAGACAGAAGCTGCAAAGGAGGCAAGGCCTGGACAGTTCATATCCATGTATACGAATGACGGAAGCAGGCTGCTTCCCCGGCCCATCAGTATCTGTGAGATTAATCGTGAAAAGGGGCAGCTGCGGGTGGTGTATCGTGTGACAGGAGAGGGAACGGGGACAGAGCAGTTTTCAAGGATGAAGGCCGGAGACAGTCTCTCCATCATTGCCCCGCTGGGAAATGGATTTCCATATGAAAAGGCAGAAGGAAAACAGGTATTTCTTATGGGAGGAGGAATCGGTGTACCGCCCATCCTGGAGCTTGCAAAGCAGATGAAGTGCAGGAAGAAGCAGGTGATTGCCGGATACCGTGATTCACAGACATTCTTAAGAGAAGAGTTTGAAAGGAACGCAGAGGTCTATGTCTCAACAGAGGACGGAAGTGTGGGAACAAAGGGGAATGTAATGGATGCGGTACGTGAGAATTCTCTTCAGGCAGATATGATTTTTGCCTGTGGGCCGGCTCCGATGCTCCGTGCAATCAAAGAATATGCCAGGAAAAATAACATAGTATGCTATATATCTCTGGAGGAGCGTATGGCATGTGGGATCGGAGCCTGTCTGGGATGTGTGTGCCAGTCTGTGGAGATGGATTCCCACAGTAATGTACACAATAAGAGAATCTGCAAGGACGGGCCGGTATTCTTGTCTACGGAGGTGGAGATCTGATGAGTGTAGATATGCGTGTAAATATAGCAGGAGTAGAGTGGAAAAATCCGGTTACAGTTGCGTCAGGAACATTTGGCTCCGGTGCAGAATTTGCAGAGTTTGTAGATCTGAATAAGCTGGGTGCAGTTACTACAAAAGGAGTGGCAAATGTTCCGTGGCCCGGGAATCCGACTCCAAGAATTGCAGAGACTTATGGGGGTATGATGAATGCAGTAGGACTTCAGAATCCGGGAATCGAACTGCTTTGTAAAAGAGATATACCTTTTTTGAGGCAGTATGACACAAGGATTATTGTGAACGTCTGCGGCAGGTCAGAGGAGGATTACTGTGAGGTCGTGGAGCGGCTTTCAGAGGAAGAGGTGGATCTTCTGGAAATTAATATCTCCTGCCCGAATGTAAAGGAGGGCGGTATAGCCTTTGGTCAGGATCCGAAGGAGGCAGAGAGAATTACGAGGGCAGTGAAACGATATGCCAGACAGCCTGTCATCATGAAACTTAGCCCGAATATAACCTCTGTTCCCGATATGGCCAGGGCCGTAGAAGCAGGCGGCGCAGATGCGGTTTCACTGATTAATACACTGACAGGTATGAAGATTGACATCCACAGAAGAACCTTTGTCCTGGCAAATAAGACCGGAGGTGTATCAGGTCCGGCGATTCATCCCATTGCAGTGCGGATGGTCTATGAGGCAGCCCATGCAGTCCGGGTTCCGGTGATCGGTATGGGAGGTATAGCAAGCGGGGCAGATGCCATAGAGATGATACTTGCCGGGGCAAGTGCTGTATCCATCGGAACGGCAAATTTCCATGATCCTTCCATATCTGGAAAAATTGTGGGAGAAATTGAAAGCTATATGGAGAGATATGGATTTTCTGCTGTGGCTGATATGGTAGGAATTGTAGAATAGACGTCACTACCTGGCAGTTACGAATAGAAAACAATTTTAGCCGGATGCTGTACAGCATCCGGCTTTTGGCGAGCGGCTTACTCATATCTTTCATCAATGACTCTTTTGGACTTCTTTTCGCTTCTCGGGAGAAGGCCAAGTTCAACCACCTTAACAAGTGGCGTGAATCCGATCCGGCTCTTTATGGTTCCGGCAATGCGTCTGCCCAGGTCAAGGAAATCAACGCTTCCGTTTGTCTCCACATAGAGACGCATGGTATCTCTGCCGTCCAGATGTGAGATACGGATCTGGTATTCACTGGATGCTTCCGGGAATTCCCTCAAAATCTCTTCGATCTGGCTCGGGAAGACATTGACGCCCTTAATTTTTATCATGTCATCTGTTCTGCCCATAATCATATCAAGACGTGGAAATCTGCTGCCGCACGGGCATTCTCCCGGAATAATGCGTGACAGGTCGTGGGTGCGGTAACGGATGAGAGGAGCTCCCTCCTTTACTAGGGTAGTGATAACAATCTCGCCCATCTCCCCGTCAGGAACCGGCTTTAAAGTTACCGGGTCAATGATTTCAATATAAAGGTAATCATCCCAGTAGTGCATGCCAGTGTCATATTTGCAGTTGATGCCAATACCCGGACCATAGATTTCCGTCAATCCATAAATGTCGTAAAGTTCAATGCCAAGCTCGTTTTTAATACGCTGACGCATCTTTTCGCCCCAGCGTTCGGAACCGATTACGCCCTTCTTTAGATGGATTTTATCCCCGATTCCCCTTTTTTCGATTTCCTCTGCGAGAAGCAGGGCATAGGAGGAGGTTGCACAGATGACAGTGCTCTTCATGTCCATCATCATCTGAAGCTGCTTATCCGTATTGCCGGGACCCATGGGTATTACCATGGCGCCGAGCTTTTCAGCGCCATTTTGGAAGCCGATGCCTGCGGTCCACAGGCCATATCCGGGAGTAATCTGAATACGGTCCATATTTGTAATGCCGGCTGTCTCGTAACATCGGGCAAACATAACCGCCCAGTCGTCTACATCCTTCGCAGTATAAGGAATGATAACCGGGAGCCCGGTGGTTCCGGAGGAGGAATGAATCCGTACGATTTCATTCTCCGGAGCAGTCATAAGCCCAAGGGGATAGGCTTCCCGTAAATCGTTTTTTTCGGAAAAAGGAAGACCTTCGAAGTCCTCCGGTGTCTGGATGCTGGAGATTCCCGCATCGCGAAGCTTCCTGCCGTAAAAGCTTCCGGCATTCTTAAGAGCCTCAATTTGTCTGTTAACCTGGGTAATCTGTAAGTCTGAAATCTGCATGTCTTTTTGTATGTAACGGTCAAGGAGACGTTCAGTCTCTTTTTCGTTACGTGTGTCCTTTCTTTAATTTGTGTGCCCGTTAAAGTTGTGGGTATGTTTCCTGCTTTAGAGTATTTTTTTTAAGGGAATGTGTATATTCCAGCGCCCGGAAATTTATTTTGTGATATTTTTCGGGAACACGTTCTTTAATGACTTCTTTTATCTCTGCATCTGTAAGTCCCAGTGCACCGCTGTGGATTGCGGCTCCTAACAGGAGCATATTAAGCACCCTGGAAGAGCCCAGTTCCCGGCACGCTTTATCCGTGTCAATTACAAGAAGATGATCCGTCCGGGTCTTTAAATATCTGATCATCTCGCCGCTCTGATAAGGAGTGCCGGAAAGTGCAGCAGTTACAGGCATAATTCCGCGGCTGCTGACGATTACCTGGCCGCTGTCCTTTAAATATGGAAGCATCCGCACCGCCTCCCCGGGCTCAAAGCCAAGGATGACATCTGCAGTGCTTTTTGCAATCATAGGAGAATGAAGTCCCTCCCCGATCCGGATATGACTGAATACACTTCCTCCCCTCTGTGCCATGCCAATGGTTTCTGCGCTCATGACAGGGAGATCTTTTTTCATGGCCGCCGCAGCGATTAATTTGGAAGCAAGGACAGTGCCCTGCCCTCCAACTCCGCATAATATAATATTTTTATTCATTATGTACACCTCCCTGATCTGCAGGATGGCAGGTATCATCTGCCGGACAGCTGCTGCTATCCAGGGGGGTAAAAGTATCACCCGCCGGACCAGGGGTGCGGCTTTTCGGACTGCAGACTGCATCCGCCGCACAAATCTGCGCACAGAGAGAGCAGCCGGTACACAGGGATGAATCAATGCAGACCCTCCCTTCTGAGAGAATAAGCGCAGGACATCCAAGCTCACGGATACATTTGCGGCATCCGGTACATTTTCTGGAATCAACAGCCATGCTGCCGGACGGCCTGGTAAGGGCAATGCATGGGGACTTGAAAATAATGGCTTTTACGCCGGGTTTATCCGCCGTCTGCTTTACGCATTTCAGGGAAGCCTGGTAGTCTAGAGGATTCACTGTTTCAACGACAGTAAGCCCGATTCCCCTGAGGACAGATTCAATATTTATTTTCTGCACGATCTCACCCATCATGGTCTGCCCTGTGCCGGGGTGAGGCTGGTGCCCTGTCATGGCAGTCGTAGAGTTATCCAGTATGATTAAAGTCATATTTGCCTGATTATAAACTGCATTCACTACACCCGTGATCGCAGAGGCAAAAAATGTGGAATCACCTACAAATGCGAAACAGGCAGTATCCGGTTCCATGTGTCCGATCCCCTGGGCAATTCCAAGACCTGCGCCCATACAAAGACAGGTGTCCACCATGTCAAGAGGCATGGCGTTTCCCAGGGTATAGCACCCGATATCCCCGCAGAAAACTGTTTTTCTTCCTTTCATGGCAGTCTTTACTGCATAGAAGGAAGCACGGTGAGGACATCCGGCGCAGAGAACCGGAGGTCTTGCCGGGAGCGCCAAAGGAGCAGGGACGACGGAAAGGTCTTTTGTAACAGCGGCTGTGCCATTTCCGGATCCAGTAACGGATCCGGCATCTGCCTCGAAAAACTGCAGGAGATCATTGTGCACGCTGTCGCGGCTGTTTTCCCCTGCGTTTTTTACATGTCCTGTAAGCTTTCCATAGATCCTTACAGGGAGATGATGCCTCCCGCAGAGATAGTTAAGCTCCCGCTCAAGAACCGGATCCAGTTCCTCAATACAGAGGACTTCCTCAAGACCGTCCAGAAATTCAAGCGCCAGCTTTTCGGGAAACGGATGGGGTGTAGAAACCTTAAAAAGTCTTGCCATGCCCAGCTGTTCCAGGGTTTCAATTGCATAGGTGAAGCTGATACCGCCTGATACGACTCCCTTTTTAAGCTTCTGTTTCCTTTCACATGCCGGATAGATGCGGTTCCGGCTGTATTTGGAGAAATCTTCGGCTAGCTTTACATTTCTTGCCTCGATTTTTATGTGGTTCTGATAGGAAAGGCGGGGAAAGATGACCCAGCGGCCTGTATCCTTCACGAATCCTTCGAATCTGCGCGGCTGATATTCTGTCTCATCCTTTACGGTAATAGAAGCGTAGCCGTGACAGACCCTTGTAGTAGGCCGCAAAAAGACAGGAGTTCCGTATTGTTCTGAATATTCAAAGGCTTCCTGTACCATCTCATAAGCCTCCTGCGGATCCGAGGGATCAAAGCAGGGAAGCTTTGAAAATCCGGCAAAACATCTTGTATCCTGTTCGGTCTGGGATGAGACCGGCCCCGGATCATCTGCCACAAGTACAACCATACCGCCCTTAACGCCAATATACTCCAGGCTCATCAGCGGATCAGAAGCTACATTGAGCCCCACCTGTTTCATGGTAACCATACATCTTGCTCCGGTATAAGCGGCTCCTGAGGCAACTTCCATGGCCGCTTTCTCATTGACAGACCATTCTACGTAGATATCAGATGTCCTGCGCTTTGCCACGGTTTCCAGTACCTCTGAGGAAGGCGTGCCCGGATAGCCGGATACAAGATTCACACCGGCCGCAATAGCTCCCAGGGCAATAGCTTCATTGCCCATTAAAAATTCCTTATGCATAAAATCACCTCTGTTTACGTCAATACGAATTCGCTCATTCTGTTACTATTTACGGCCCGTGAGGCCATTCATAGTAACGTTTCTCATGATCTTTTGACACTTGTATCATAGCATACTATGATACAAGTGTCAAAAGATCATGCGTTTCATGCTTGCATGAAAAAGCATGACTTTGGGACACGTAAAACACCGAAAGGTAGCCATTTTTAAATGAAAAGTAGTTACAGTTCACACAGGTCTGTGTATTCACTGCACAGACCGTAAGAAAGTGATTCGGGAATGACAGTAACAAAAGCTATTTGCTTTTTTGCAAAGAGTATGTAATAATTTAATATATTGAAACGATGAAAAGACCACAGGATAGATTCCCGTGGTCTCATTTCGTGTGATGAAGAGGAGAGGTGTTTTTAAGTTTATGAAGGAGAAGCTGAAGAAATTATTTGCTTATTATGCTCCATACAAGCCGTTGTTTTACAGTGATATGGTCTTTGCGGTTCTCGGGGCAGCTGTTACACTGATGATCCCGCTTATTGTACGCTATATTACAAATGAGGTGGTCTACTTTACGCCATCTGAAGCAAAGCATACAATTATGATGCTTGGTGTGGCTCTTGTGGGGCTTGTACTGGTAGAGATATTCTGTAATTTTTACATAGCATACTATGGACATGTGATGGGAGCGCGTATGGAAGCCGACATGCGGAGGGATATCTTTGGGCATTATCAGAAGCTTACATTTGCATTTTATGACAATCAGAAGGTGGGGCACCTTCTGTCAAGAATTACGAGCGATTTATTTGACATCAGTGAGCTTCTGCACCATGGGCCGGAAGATCTTGTGATTTCCATTATTAAAATCATTGGTTCCTTTGCAATTCTTCTCACGATCAATGTCAGGCTTGCACTGGTTGCATTTTCATTCATCCCGGTGATGGCTGTATTCGCATTTTATTATAACGGACGGATGAAGCGGGCATTTAAGAGGAACAGGGAGAGGATTGCAGATATCAACAGCCAGATTGAAGACAGTCTGGCAGGAATCCGCGTGGTGAAGTCCTTTGCCAATGAAAAAGAAGAGATGAGAAAGTTTAAGATGGGGAACGATAATTTTGTGGCAGCCAAACGGGTCAGCTATAAATACATGGGAATCTATCATTCCGGGCTGGGTGCTATGACAACACTTGTAACGGTAGGGGTTCTTGTCTTCGGTGTGCAGATGATGCTGGATGGAGCGGTAGAGCTGTCTGACTTGATTACATTCATCTTATACATTACCAACTTCACGGATCCGGTGAAAAAACTGGTAAGCTTCACAGAACAGTTCCAGAATGGCTATTCAGGTTTTGAGAGATTTCTGGAAATCCTGTCTATTGCCCCGGATATAGCGGACAAACCGGACTCGGTATCTGTAGAAGAAGTAAGAGGCGACGTGGAGTTTAAAAATGTTTCTTTCCACTATGAAGATCAGAGCCAGCAGGTTCTCCACGGAATCAACCTGAAGGTGAGGGCAGGGGAATATATTGCTCTTGTGGGTCCGTCAGGAGTAGGAAAGACCACCCTGCTAAGCCTGATTCCGAGATTTTACGAGGTATCGGAGGGGGCAGTCTGCATTGATGGTATGGATATCCGGGATATGAAGCTGAATGACCTGAGAGGACAGATCGGGATCGTGCAGCAGGATGTTTATCTTTTTGCCGGCTCAATTATGGATAATATCCGGTATGGAAAGCCGGAAGCATCAGATGAGGAGGTGCTGCGGGCAGCGAAGGCAGCCAATGCCCACGAGTTTATTATGAATTTCCCGGAAGGATATGATACAGACATTGGACAGCGGGGAGTTAAGCTTTCCGGAGGGCAGAAGCAGAGAATTTCAATTGCCAGAGTCTTTCTGAAGAATCCGCCCATTCTCATTTTTGACGAGGCTACATCTGCCCTGGATAATGAGAGTGAAAGGGTAGTGCAGCATTCCCTGGAAAGCCTTGCGAAGAACCGTACGACCTTTGTCATCGCCCACAGGCTTACTACGATCCGCAATGCTGAAAAGATCCTTGTGCTCACAAGTGACGGAATTGCAGAACAAGGCAGCCATGAAGAGCTGATGGAGAAAAAAGGAATTTATGAGGCGTTGTTCACACAGGGCTTTGGTTACTGTTCACTCCGTTCACAGTAACCTTCGCAAATCCATTTAAAATTCGCTTCGCGAATGGGATTTGCTCACACCTGAATCATTTTCTTACGGACTTTGCAGTAAATGCAAAGTCCTGTGTGAACAGTAACGGGCTTTGCATTTACTACAGATGGATTTTAAAACAAATTTTGATATCTTGTAAAAAATATGGTATACTAATTTGTAACTGTTCAGAAGATCGTCACAGAGCCTGTCTCTGTGACGGTAATGAGTAGTTACACAAATTTTTTAGTGCAGTCACAAAGTGAACGGAAACGGATAAAGGTGAATTATGGAAGAGACACAGTTTAAGAGAGCGGAATTGGAAGATAAAGAGATCATCTCTGATTATTTCAGGCATCATACGAGCAGAAGCTGTGAGAGGACGTTTGTAAATGTCTTTTTATGGTCCAGACAGTATCCCGTAAAATGGGCGGTTGTAGAGAATGCCCTTGTTTTTAAAAGTGAAGACAATACCCATGTATCCTTCGCATTTCCGGCGGGGGAGGAGGAAAATGTAAGGAAAGCTCTGGAGGAGCTGAAGGCTTACAGTGAGAAAAAGGGCTATCCCTTTACAATGTACAATGTGACGCCGGATAATTTTGAACTTCTTGAGAAATGGTATCCGGGAAGATTTCAGATTGAATATGAACGGGACAACGCGGATTATGTATATGAATCAGAGAAGCTTGCCGCCCTTCCGGGAAAGAAATTACATGGAAAGAGAAACCATGTGAATAAGTTTAAGTCAATATACGCGAACCGCTGGAGTTACGAATCTATTTCCAGAGAGAATGTGGAGGAGTGCTTTCAGATGGCCCTTAGGTGGCGTAATGATAATGGATGCAACGAAGATTTGGAAAAAAATGCGGAGATGTGCGTGACACTGAACGCCCTCCGGCTGTTTGAAGAGCTTGGACTGACAGGGGGAGTCCTCCGTGTGGACGGGGAGATTGTGGCATTTACGATAGGAGAACCGGTTTGTTCAGATACCTTTGTAGTTCATATTGAAAAGGCATATGCAGAGATACCGGGAGCCTATAATATGATCAATCAGCAGTTTGTGGAGCATGAGTGTATGGACTATACCTATGTGAACAGGGAAGAGGATACGGGCGCCGAGGGTCTCCGGAGGGCAAAGCTTTCCTACCGCCCTGTATTCCTTGTAGAAAAAGGAACTGTGACAGAACAGAGAAAAGAATAACTGTGAAGTACCGGGCAGTGGAAGAGAATAACAAAAGGAGAGAAGACAGATGATAGCGGAAAAGATGAAGAACATGGTAGCTAACAGCTCCGCAATCCGTGCGATGTTCGAAGAGGGCAGCAGGCTTGCACAGATCTATGGTGCAGAGAATGTTTATGATTTCAGCCTTGGAAACCCAAATGTGGCGGCGCCAGAGGCGGTAAAGCAGGCGATTCGTGAGCTGATTGACGAGGAGGATCCGGTTGTTCTCCATGGTTATACAAACAGCAACAGCGGCTATGCGGATGTACGGAAGACAGTGGCGGACTCACTGAACGAGAGATTCGGCACCCGGTTCGAGGGGAAAAATATTGTGATGACAGTGGGGGCGGCAGGCGGGTTGAACGTAATCCTGAAATCTCTCATTAATCCGGGAGATGAGGTGATTGCCTTTGCACCCTATTTTGGAGAATACCGTTCTTATACGAACAATTATGATGGCATTCTGGTGGAGATATCCCCTGATACAGAGAATTTCCAACCAAAGCTTGACGAATTCCGGCAGAAGATTACCCCGAAGACAAAGGCTGTGATTATAAATACACCGAATAACCCTACAGGCGTTGTGTATTCTGAGGAAACGATCCGGGAACTTGCCGCGATTATGGAAAATAAGCAGAAGGAGTATGGCACAGATATTTTCCTGATCTCAGATGAGCCCTACCGTGAGCTTGTATATGACGGCGCTGAGGTGCCATATCTGACGAAATATTATGATAACACGATTGTAGGATATTCTTATAGCAAGTCCTTATCCCTTCCAGGAGAGCGGATTGGTTATCTTGTCATTCCTGATGAGGTGTCAGACAGTGAGGAGGTTCTTGCCGCGGCAAATGTGGCAACAAGGATTCTCGGTTTTGTCAACGCTCCCACTCTGCAGCAGAAAGTTGTAGCAAAATGCATTCATGAGAAGACAGATATTTCCTATTATAACCGTAACAGGGAGGCTTTATATCAAGGGCTCAGGGAATGCGGATTTGAATGTATCAGACCAGAGGGAGCCTTCTATCTGTTCGTAAAATCTCCGGTGGCAGATGAGAAGGAATTCTGCGCAGCGGCTAAGAAACATCATATTCTGATTGTGCCGGGAAGCTCATTTGCATGTCCGGGATATGTCAGGCTTGCATATTGTGTTTCCTATGAGACAATTGTGAATTCCCTGCCAAGGTTCAGAGACCTGGCGAAGGAATATTTTTAGAGTGGAATTCGGGGTAATTACATAGCAAAGGATGACGTCATGAAAGAATTTGAAAAAAATATACGCAGGGTTAAGCCCTATGTTCCAGGTGAACAGCCGCAGAACAAGGCAGTAAAGCTGAATACCAATGAGAATCCCTATCCGCCGGCGCCAGGCGTCCGGACTGCGCTTGAAAGCATGGACACAGACAGACTGCGCCTGTATCCGGATCCGACGGCAGGTTCCCTGGTGGAGGAGCTGGCGCGGTTCTACCATGTGGGAACGGATCAGATATTTGTAGGAGTAGGCTCTGACGATGTACTGTCCATGTGTTTTCTGACCTTTTTTAATTCAAAAAAGCCGGTTTTCTTCCCGGATATTACCTATTCCTTCTATAAGGTATGGGCAGAGCTCTACCGGATTCCATATGAATGTCAGAGAGTGGACGAGAACTTCCGTCTGGTGAAAGAGGATTATTACAGGGAAAACGGAGGGGTGATCTTCCCCAATCCCAATGCACCCACAGCTCTTTACGAGGAGCTTAATGTGGTAGAGGATATCATTGCCCACAATCAGGATGTGATCGTGATTGTAGACGAAGCCTATATAGACTTTGCGGGGCGTTCTGCACTGGAGCTTATTGACAAGTATGATAATCTGATCGTGGTGCAGACTTTTTCCAAGGCGCGCTCCATGGCAGGAATGCGGATTGGCTATGCCATTAGCAATCCAGGGCTCATCAGATATCTTAATGACGCAAAATATTCCTTTAATTCCTACACCATGAATCAGACTTCACTGATTTGCGGTGTAGAAGCAGTGAAGGATAAGGAATATTTTGAAGAAGGGCTTCGTAAGATTATCAATACAAGGGAGTGGGCCAAGGGAGAGCTTAGAAGACTGGGCTTTGTGTTTACGGATTCCAAGGCGAATTTTATCTTTGCCTCACATCCGGATTATGATGCAAAAGATCTTTTCGAGGCCATGAAGGCAAAGGGAATCTATGTGCGCTACTGGGGGAGTGAACGGATTGAACAGTATATGCGCATTACCGTCGGCACAAGAGAAGAGATGGAGATACTCTTTACATTTTTGAGAGAATATATGAATAAAGGAGAACCTTATGACTGAGACATTAGTGCAGGGAATTATTGATGCCCTGGGAGGCAGCGTCGGAAAGGAGCTGATTGTATTTCTGATTTCCATGATTCCGATTCTGGAACTAAGGGGGGCGCTCCTTGTGGCAGGCCCGCTTCTGGGAGTGCCGGTGACTACGGCAATTCCGCTTAGCATCATTGGTAATATTATTCCGGTTCCGTTCATCCTTCTTCTGATTACGCCGGTTTTCCGGTGGATGAAGGGAACGAGGCTCTTTAAGCCGATGGTGGATAAGCTGGAATCAAAGGCTATGAGCAAAAGTGACAAGATTGAAAAATACGAGTTCTGGGGACTGGTGCTTTTTGTGGGGATTCCCCTTCCGGGCACAGGAGCATGGACCGGATCACTGATTGCAGCACTGCTGGGGATTAAGTTTAAGAAGGCATTTCCGGCAGTAATCATTGGTATTTTTATGGCAACAGTAATTATGTGGTTTATCTCATATGTGCTGCTGGGCGGCGTCCAGATTCTAGGGTAGATTTATACTGAGCGACAGATAAATCTGCCGCACAGCATAAATGGATTTTTGCATGTAACTGTAAAGATGTCAGACAGTTACGAGAAAAGAAGAAAAGGAGTGTACAAGATGGAAAAGGTATATGATGTAACAGCGATGGGTGAGATGCTGATTGATTTTACGATGAACGGTCAGAGTGAGCAGGGGAATAATATGTTTGAGGCATGTCCGGGCGGTGCGCCGTGTAATGTTCTTGCCATGCTGAACAAGCTGGGAAGAAGGACGGCTTTTATCGGAAAGGTTGGAAAGGATCAGTTTGGACGTCTGTTAAAGGACACGATCGAAGAGCTTGGAATTGAGACAAAGGGGCTGGTTCTGGATGAAGAGATCCATACAACGCTTGCATTTGTGCATACATTTCCGGATGGAGACCGTGAGTTTTCCTTTTACAGGAATCCGGGGGCTGATATGATGCTCTCTGAGACAGAGGTAGATTATGACCTTATACGCAAGTCTAAGGTATTCCACTTTGGAACTTTGTCTATGACAGATGAACCGGTGAAAACTGCCACAAAAAAGGCGCTTGAGACTGCAAAAGAGGCGGGCTGCCTGATTACCTTTGATCCGAATCTGAGGGAGCCGCTCTGGAATTCTCTGGAGGCTGCAAAGGAGGCTATGGAATTCGGGTTCCAGTATTGTGATATGCTGAAAATATCGGATAATGAGATACAGTTTATTTCCGGGAAAGAGGACTACGATGAAGGGATAAAATACCTGCAGGAAAAATACAACATTCCGGTTATTTTCCTGACCATGGGGAAGGCGGGAAGCCGTGCGTACCATGGGGATCTCCGGGTAGAGAAAGCCGGATTTACGGTAAAAGCGGTAGAGACCACGGGGGCAGGGGATACCTTCTGCGGCTGTGCGATTAATGGACTTTTAAAGTATGGAGTAGAAGGACTGACAGAAGAGACGCTGGGAGAGATTCTGACCTATGCAAATGCCGGTGCAGCGCTGATCACACTGAAAAAGGGCGCGATCCGCTCTATGCCTGAGCCCTCTGAGATTGATGATATGATACAGGCGCCATAACCACTCGGCAGTTCTGTGCAGGGTCTGCCCCGGCGAAGCGAGGGTATTTACTGCACAGATCATAAGAGAATGATGCAGTTAGGAACTGCCAAGAAATACTTGTCTAAATCTGTATATGCGTCCGTGTATCAGAGGTTTTGAACAACGAATACTATTAAGTTGGGAGAAAAACGATTATGGCAATGAAAATAAACAAAACACTTCCCTCCCCCCAGGAGTTAAAAGCAGAATACCCCCTGCCGGATGAGCTTGAGGAATTGAAGAAAAGGAGAGATCAGGAAATCCGCAGGGTATTTACCGGAGAATCCGACAAGTTTCTTGTGATTATAGGTCCCTGCTCTGCTGACAATGAGGATTCGGTATGCGAGTATGTAAACCGGCTGTCGCGAGTAAATGAAAAAGTTTCTGACAGACTTATTTTGATTCCAAGGATATACACAAATAAACCAAGAACTACAGGTGAGGGATATAAAGGCATGCTTCACCAGCCGGATCCGGATAAAGCGCCGGATCTGTATGCGGGAATTCTTGCAATCCGCCGGATGCATCTGCGCGCCATGGAGGAGAGCAGGCTGACAGGTGCGGATGAGATGCTGTATCCGGAAAACAGAAGCTATCTGGATGATATTCTGTCCTATGAGGCCATCGGCGCCCGTTCCGTGGAGAACCAGCAGCATCGTCTTACGGCAAGTGGCATGGATATACCGGTGGGGATGAAGAACCCTACCAGCGGCGACCTGTCTGTGATGCTGAATTCCGTGGTGGCCGCGCAGAGCGGGCACCGGTTTATTTACCGGAACCTGGATGTCACAACAAACGGGAACGATCTGGCCCATACGATTCTGCGCGGTGGCGTGGACAAATACGGAACCAGTATTCCTAATTATCATTATGAAGACTGTGTAAGGCTTTTGGAATTATATGAAAAGAAGGAACTGAAGAATCCTGCAGTAATTATTGATGCCAATCATTCTAATTCTAATAAGGCATATAAGGAGCAGATTCGTATTGTAAGTGAGGTTCTTCACAGCCGCAGGATGAATGACGGGTTGAGAAATCTTGTAAAAGGTGTTATGGTTGAAAGCTATCTGGCTGAAGGAAGACAGAATATCGGAGAAAATATGATTTACGGAAAATCAATTACAGATCCGTGTATCGGCTGGGAAGATACAGAAAGGCTGATTATGAAGATCGCGGAGGAGTGTTAGCTTTTATCCCGCAGCTCCAGCATGTCCAGATATTCCATGAGATCCTTCTTTGACCTTGATGAGAGTTTCCCGTAACGGATGAGGAGGGCTCGTTCCTCGGGGCGGCATCTGCCGTTTCTGGCTTCGTCTAACTGGATGGTTTCCTCATCCTCCAGGAGATAATCAACAGATACGTGAAAAAGAGTAGCAAGAGCTGCCAGCTTTTCGTGAGAAGGCTGGCGCTTTTTTGTCTCATATCCGGCAATTGTAGAACGTGCAACATTAAGACGGGCGGCAACATATTTTTGCGTCATATCGTTTTCGCGTCGAAGCTCTTTTAATTTCTTGTCAAATGACATAACAGCGTCCCCCTTTGGAAAAAAATGGAAATTACGTACATTTTAGCAAGAAAACAGATAAAGCGACAGAGAAAGTGTCAATAATCAACAAATAGTTGCAAAATATAGTTCCGAAACGCAACGGTTGTGGGTGGGGACGCAGAAATGGGTAAAATATATCCTCATGTGCGGTACGGTGTGAGGGCCCGCAGAGAGAACGATATGCTCTGAGCGAACAGGGCAACGCAGATGTGAACTAAATATTAACTCCGACTAAGACGTTCGGGAGAGCCCTCACGCCTAAGTCTACGTAAATATTGGATGTAACAGTGCAGCAAGCTGCCCTGTTACATCCAAAAATCCATTTTAAATCGCTTCGCGATGGGATTTTTGCACACTTGAATCACTTTCTTACGGTCAGCGCAGTAAATGCGCAGACCTGTATGAACTACTATGTTAGAATTCATATCCGCTAAAAACGCCCTTGAATTGTTCTGTCAGAGCATATCGTTCTCTCTGCGGGCTTTCCTGGAAGTTACTGACATGAGGATATAATTTACCCATATCTGCTGTTTACCGGGTGCCATGCTGCTTTCTGCACTGTTGGGGGTTTGAAAATGCTTTCTGTCAGACGTAATGGCTCTGTGAAAAAATTCCATCTGTGGGTTGCTGATTCACCAGGTCATTTGCATTGCAAAAAATTGCAGGCAAATGACCTGGTGAATCGTAACCGCACAGGTGGGAAAAATTATAGAAAGGGAGGATTTTGTGGAGAAATTATTGACAAACGATAATTATATGGTATCATAGGAGTATAAGATTATTGATAAACGATAATTATATGTTTTTTTGATTGTCAGATTTAGGGGGAGGGTCAGAATGAAGAGAATGGAAGGTGTTGCGAGGATGAGGAGAATGGAGGGTGTTGCGAGGATGAGGAGGATGAAGGGGATTTTGGTGGTGGAGGCGGTTGGGTG
Organism: Lachnospiraceae bacterium; assembly: GCA_910576335.1. Lineage (GTDB taxonomy): Bacteria > Bacillota > Clostridia > Lachnospirales > Lachnospiraceae > CAPEBR01. Next base: position 160,526 of record CAJTIU010000004.1, on the reverse strand, counting down.
TGTGATTTTTTGTTTGCTTCGGGGTGAGGCTCCGGGGGTGTTTTCCGGGGTGGCGGCTTTTCCTTTTGAGCAGATTGGGATGGGGCTTCGGAGTCTTTCGCTGTCAGGAGGAATTGGGAATGGGGCAGCGATTGTTTTATATATTCTGCTGAGTCTGGTTCCGTGCCTGGTCTGGGCTTATATGGAGAAAAGGGGTGCTGCCAGGGGGATTGACTGGATGCTTTTAGGGCTTAGTCTTCTGCTCTTTGCAGTGAATTATTATATGGTGAATCCAGGTCTTTTTGTTACGGGTGTTCCGGGAGCGGGGAAGATGGTATTAGGAAGTGTGTTTTATTCAGCGCTTTCAGGGTATCTCATAATCAGGGCTCTGCTGGTGTGTCAGAGCGCCGGGGAAGAGAGGCTTTGGAAGTGGATTCGGGGACTGTGCGGGTTTCTGAACGTGGTGCTTGTGTATCTGATATCCTGGACCTGTTTTGGAGATTTCCTGGATGCAGTCCGGGAGGTACAGGCCGGGGATGGCGGAATCTATGGGGAGAATATTATGTCCGGGATCAGGGAGTATGGTGTGACTTACCTGTTTCTTGGAGGACATTATCTGATCAATGTTCTGCCTTATGTGTTTGATATCGGGATTGTTTTTCTGTCAATACATATGCTGACGGCGCTGGAAGATGACCGGTATTCTGCCGGTGCGGCAGAAAAGGCTGACAGGCTGGCTTCCTTCTGCAGCCGGGCTCTTGTGATTACGGTCAGTGCGGATGTTGTGTTTAACATTCTGCAGATGATCTTTCATGAACGTCTTTATCAGACAGACATTGTAATCCGGGTTCCGGTGATATCAATCGTATTTGTACTGGCGGTACTGTTGTTCGCAAGGTACGTTCGGGAGGATCAGAAGCTAAAGCAGGAAAATGACTTATTTATATGAAGGAGCATGATATGGGAATCAGGGTTTGCCTGGAAGAGGTCTTGAAGGAACGTGGTATGACATCCAAGGAGCTGTGCAGTCTTGTACATATAACAGAGGCCAATCTGTCGGTGTTGCGAAGCGGAAAGGCGAAGGGCGTGCGTTTTCATACGATTAACCGTATCTGCTATTTTCTGCAATGCGATGTGGGTGATATTTTAAAATTTGACGGAAAGCTGGAGGAAGAAGAGAATGAAGAGTAGAGGATGTTTTCTATGTATGACAGGTATATTGCTGATGATTTCACTGTGTGGGTGTTCCCTGGCCGTTCCGGATGCCGGCATGGACGGGGAAGGCGACAGACTGATCGGGGCAGTTATAACCAACGATTATCTGGATCTGTTTGACATAGATCAGTATGTAAATGATCACGCGTCAGAGTTACTTCATAGTCAGGAGATAAACGTGGAGCGTGCGCCAAAATATGAGGGCAGGCTGTATGCCACTGTAAAAAAAGGAAAAGGAGAGAACTCCAGGGAATGGGAGATTTCATTCGAGGGAGTGGACGGACTGAACATGCTTCAGCCCGTATGGAAAGATGAAAAAGGCGAAGAATGTCATGATTCCGTATGCTCTGATGGCGTCAGTGAAGTCCATCTAAGTGTAGATATGAACGACCAGGGTGAGGAGACGAACCTCACCGGCACCATCTATATGCTCCCCGGACAGGAGGATCATGACATTGCCTACCATGTGAATCCAGTATACCAGACCTCCGACGGAAAAATATATGCAGTCAGCGGCTCAGGCTTCTCCACAAGCGGAGAGTCCGAAGAGGGAGAGGTGTACTCCACAACCCTGTATGAAGAAAGAAAGGAAACAGAGAATGGAAAATATAAGACAGAAAAAAGCAGTGTGACTGTCCGCTATGGAGTCATGCATAAACCAGTACAGATTACCATTTATCAAATGGACGAAAATCATCAGATTTTAAAACAAGACACATTCACCCCAGGAGAAGTCCCGGACGAACTCACTCCAGAGAAAAAAACATCCTATATCCTCATCGAAACCCAGAAAGAAGACCTGTCCGGAAAAACAATGATCTCCAGAGACATCCACACCCCAGACCCGGAAGAAGAAAACACAATCGAAACATACTATGCCCTAAATAACGGAATCATAGCAAAAAAAACAACCACCCTCAAATAATCAGAATCGTCTCCACTAACAACTAGTATAACCCGATTTAAATACCTTTCTGTTTCACTGAAGATGCTTTTTCGAGAGTGCATGTGCAAAAATGCAGGCGCAGCGGCCTGTGCGGAGGCTTTTACACATGTGCTATCAAGAAAGCGGACCAGTAAAACGTAAGGTTATTGAAATCGGGTTATAAAGGTCTATTCACGTCTACGTATATAATTGTTAAGAATTCTAAACATCATTTTGGTACAGCTTTAGTGTTCACAGGGCACTAGACGGATTTTCTATCGTTCCCACCAATGACCGGAAAGACTCGCTATCGCCCTCATCCCCTCCCGGACAGATTTTCTGTCGCCTTCCAAGAACAGCAGGCAGGGACAGGCCTATATTTCGATGAAAACGATCCAGGGGCGTTCTTTATGGAGGTGAAATCCACTGCTTACGGAGACTTAGACGTGAGGGCTCTCCCGAACGTCTTAGTCGCAGTTAGCAGTTAGTTCACCGCAATATTGCCCCGTTTGAATGAAATATAGGCCTGTCCCTGCCTGCGTCCTCATATATAAAACAAAAAATCTCCCCCCATAAACACTTTACACGTACAGCTTTGTCGATTATAATGGGTTTAGCCACATTTACACAAATATTGGAGGATTCAGATTATAATGGAACAATACAAGCAGGAATTTATACAGTTTATGGTAGAGAGCGACGTTCTGAAATTCGGTGACTTTACGTTAAAGAGCGGCAGGAAATCTCCGTTTTTCATGAATGCAGGCGCATATGTCACAGGTACACAGCTGCGGAGGCTGGGAGAATACTACGCAAGAGCGATTCACGATACATATGGTCTTGACTTCGACGTCTTATTCGGACCGGCGTACAAAGGGATTCCCCTTTCTGTCGCCACATCAATTGCCATCAGCGATCTTTACGGAAAGGATGTCAGATATTGCTCGAACCGCAAGGAGATAAAGGATCACGGCGACACAGGGATTCTGCTGGGAAGCAGGCTGATGGACGGCGACCGCGTGGTTATGATCGAGGACGTGACTACATCAGGAAAATCCATCGAAGAGACTTTTCCGGTTTTAAAAGCACAGGCAGACGTAGAGGTCAAGGGTCTTATGGTGTCACTGAACCGCATGGAAGTGGGAAAGGGCGGAGAGAAGAGCGCCCTGGACGAGATCAAAGAGCTCTATGGAATCCAGGCCAGCGCCATTGTCACGATGGAAGAAGTGGTGGATTACCTCTATAACAGGGAGTGCCAGGGAAAAGTAGTCATTGATGATACATTAAAAGCAGCGATTGACGCATACTATGAACAATATGGTGTGAAATGATGTGAAGGGAAACTGAATAGTTGCCAGAGAAAGAGCAGGAGGATTGTCATGAACGAAAAAGCGTATAAATCAATGAGTTTTGCAGGTGTTGCAGGAGTTGCCATAGGGATTATCATGATTGTTGCAGGAGTTGCCACAGGAATTGTCGCAATTGTGAGCGGGGCAAGACTCCTTAAGGATAAAAGAGGGCTTACATTCTGATGAATGCCGGGAAAAGAAAGAGGATTCGTATATTTGGAAAGATATGCTTTGTCCTGTATATTATATTTATTATTTACTTTCTCATATTTTCTGACTGGTATGGGAGAACGACCACGGGGATGGAGGATTACCATTATAATCTGATTCTGTTTAAGGAGATTAAGAGGTTCTGGCAGTACCGCGATCAGGTCGGGCTGTTTGCAATGTTTACAAACCTTTTCGGGAATGTACTGATATTTATGCCGTTCGGGTTCTTTATGCCCATGGCGAGCAGATACCGCAGTTTTTTCTCCACCTTGTTCTGGAGCTTTGGACTGAGCCTGGGGGTTGAGTCCTTTCAGCTTGTTTCCAGGGTAGGCTGCTTTGATGTGGACGACCTTCTGCTTAATACAATTGGCGGAGTCGCAGGATATATCGTATTTGTGGTATGTGCAGCGATAAGGAGAAGATATGTTTATAAGAAGAAAAAGAGATAATCAGGATGAAGACAAGGCCCGTGCCATTGCCAAGGAGCGTGAAAGACGCCGCCGGAAGATGATCCGGACGAAGTACGGGCAGACTCCCCTGAAGCATGCAAAAAAGGGAATTCAGTCCTGCGTCATGGCGGTAATTGTAGTGGCGTTTTTATGTTCCATGGTGATATATTCCTTTCATTCAAAAGGGAAGGTTGCACTGATTATGGGCGCGGCGGGAATTGTGACGCTTATCATGGCAGGGAAGGGCTTTCATCTTGCCCTGAAGGGTTTTAAGGAAAGGGATAAGAATTACATAACCTGTAAGGCGGGAATTGTCGGGAATGGGATTGTCCTGCTCGGAATGACGGCAATATTTTTAAGGGGGCTGATTTAGTTGATAGAAGAGAGATACAGGCTTGCAGTGGACAGGATCGGTGAGATGAAGGAGGAACAAACGACAGGGGAACGGTTTCGGGACTATTTCCTGAAGATGTCGGATTTTGTCATGATGATCAGAGAGCTGGCATCCTGCATCCGGGACGGGAGCTATCGGAGCCTTGGCCTTACGGAGCTTAAGGAATGGAACCAGCGCCTGTATGAGGATATTCTGCCGGAGAATTATGGGAGGAGCTACGGGAATCCGGCCTATGCGGCAAAGATCCTGGGCGAAGATTATGGGCAGATGCTTTCCTTCCTCTATACAGAACTGCGGGGAGCCATTGTGTATGCATTTGAGGAGAAAACAGAGTATCTGGATATTCTGTTCGAGCTCCTGATACAGATCTATAATCAGTTTGAAGAGACAGAGTTTCCAGATGTGAAGAATATAAAGGAGGCTCTCTACTGGTATGCCAGTGATTATTGTGATGTATTTGCAGCAGACCGGATCCAGGATCAGATTGATCCACAGCAGAGTTTTGCGGTGAATATTATAGAGAACGCAGAGCTCTCCGATATCCGTTATCTCTATTTCTTTGGCGAGTACATCAGTGAAAACGAGAGAAGGACAGCAGAGCATCTGAATTCACTTCCAGAAGAGAAGATCCGGAAGATGGCGGATGTATATACAGAGGGATACCGTGTGGGATTTGTAAATACGGGAAAGGATCTTTCGAAAAAATCAACGGTCAATATCCGCTATGTCCTTGGCTTTGAGAGGGTGGTAAGGGCCGCTGCCGGGAATTTCCGTAAGATGGGGCTATCGCCCGTAGTCTACCGTGCCTCTGTCAGTGCAATTACGAAGCGCCAGCACCTGAAGACAGGATATTACGGCGGAATTCCCAATAAGCAGTATGATTATGACCATAAGGATGACCAGGGGCTGTTTCTGGATAAGCAGTATGTGGAGAGAAAGCTTGAGGTTATGAGAACTGCCTTTGAACAGAATAAGGAGCTGGCGGCAGGCCACGGGGGGCCTGCCTGTATTGAGATGTTTGGAGAAAAGCCGTTTTCACCGGAGCATAAGGAGGAGGCGGTAAAGCTTACAAAGAAGCAGGAAGAGCTGTCGCTTGAATACGACAGCCGGTCCGGGCAGATCACGAACACGTATATTCCCGGTGATGAGAGAAGCTTTACAATTGTTGCCTACCCGGTTCCTGAGATCGGGGAAAGGTATGAGGAGATTTTTGACGAGATCATCCGTATCAATACACTTGATGCAGAAGTTTATGAGCGGGTGCAGCAGACGATTATTGATGCCCTTGACCAGGGAGAATATGTCCATATACTGGGAGGAAATGGAAATAAGACGGATCTTAAAGTGCAGCTCTACAAGCTTCAGGATCCGGCAAAGGAGACCATATTTGAGAACTGTGTGGCGGACGTCAATATACCGGCAGGGGAGGTGTTTACCACTCCGGTTCTTGAAGGGACCAATGGGATTCTCCATGTGGGCAGTGTCTATCTCAATGAGCTTTTGTACCGGGATCTGGAGATTACATTTGCCAATGGAATGATTGCAGACTATGCATGCAGGAATTTTGAGAGAGAGTCTGATAATAAAAAGTATATTCATGATAATATTCTCCATAATCATCCGACCCTGCCTTTGGGAGAATTTGCAATTGGCACGAATACGACCGCTTATGTTGCGGCAAAAAAATATGGAATTGAGGATAAGTTCCCGATTCTGATTGCAGAGAAGATGGGGCCGCATTTTGCAGTGGGAGACACCTGCTATACCTGGAGTGAAGATATCCGGGTATATAATCCGAATGGAAAGGAGATCGTTGCAAAGGATAATTCCGTGTCTGCCTTAAGAAAGGAGGACTTGTCCAGGGCGTACCTGCACTGCCATACAGATATTACGATTCCCTACGAGGAGCTCGACAGCATTACAGTTGTAACAGAGGCAGGGAAGGAGATTGTTATTATCAGGGGAGGCAGATTTGTGCTTCCAGGCACGGAGATTTTAAATAAACCATTTAGTATTTAAAGAAAGGAAAAGGACTATGCCAAAAGTAGGAATTGTAATGGGAAGTGACTCAGACTTAAAGGTCATGAGCAAAGCAGCAGCAACACTGGAGGAGTTTGAGATTGATTATGAGATGACAATTATCTCGGCGCACCGGGAGCCGGATGTTTTCTTTGAGTGGGCGAAGGCGGCAGAAGGAAAAGGAATGAAGGTGATCATTGCAGGAGCCGGTATGGCGGCGCATCTTCCGGGAATGTGTGCGGCGCTGTTTCCGATGCCGGTCATAGGAGTTCCGCTGTCCGGGAAGAATCTTGCCGGAGAGGATGCACTGTTTTCCATTGTGCAGATGCCGCCTGGAATTCCGGTTGCCACAGTTGCCATTGACGGCGGGATGAATGCTGCCATACTGGCAGCAAAGATTCTTTCTGTATCTGACGGGGAGCTGCTTGAAAAGCTGAAGGCTTATACAGCCAGGATGAAGGAGACGGTACAGGCAAAGGCGGCAAGACTGGATGAGATTGGCTATGAGGCATACCTCCAGACAAAGTAGGGCGGCAGGGTTTATACTAGTAACGGAGCAGCCCCGTGTGTACGGGCTGCGGATGGCTGCTTATTATAAAAAGAATGAGGAGATGTAGTATGGATTATAAGAAATCTGGCGTTGATATTGAAGCAGGCTACAAGGCAGTGGAGCTCATGAAGGAACATGTGAAAAAGACGATGCGTCCTGAGGTTCTAGGAGGTCTTGGCGGATTTTCAGGTGCATTTTCACTGGCGAAGATCAAAGAGATGGAGGAGCCGGTGCTTTTGTCCGGTACAGACGGCTGCGGGACGAAGGTAAAGCTTGCCATGATTATGGACAAGCATGATACCATTGGAATTGATGCGGTTGCAATGTGTGTCAATGACATTGCATGTGCAGGAGGCGAGCCATTATTTTTCCTGGACTATATTGCATGCGGCAAGAATTATCCGGAGAAGATTGCATCTATTGTAAGCGGCGTGGCAGAGGGATGTCTTCAGTCAGAGGCCGCTCTGATTGGCGGTGAGACGGCAGAACATCCAGGGCTAATGCCAGAGGAGGACTATGACCTGGCAGGGTTTGCAGTGGGTGTCTGTGATAAGAAGGATATGATAACCGGTGAGAACCTGAAAGCCGGTGATGTGCTGATTGGCATGGCATCCTCGGGAGTGCACAGTAATGGGTTTTCTCTTGTACGAAAGGTTTTTGAGATGACCAGGGAGTCACTGGATACATATTATGAGGAACTTGGAACCACACTGGGCGAGGCTCTGCTTGCGCCTACGAGGATCTATGTAAAGGCGCTTAAGAGCATAAAGGCTTTTGGTGTTACAGTGAAGGCCTGCAGCCATATTACAGGAGGCGGATTCTATGAGAATATCCCGAGAATGCTAAAGGACGGTGTAAGGGCAGTGATCAGGAAGGACAGCTATCCGGTACCGCCAATCTTCGGGATGATTGCAAGGGATGGAAACGTAGAGGAGCATGCCATGTACAATACATATAATATGGGACTTGGCATGATCGTTGCAGTTGACCCTGAGGATGTGGATCAGACAATGGAAGCCATCAGAGCAGCAGGAGACACGCCCTATGTGGCAGGACACATTGAGGCAGGAGAAAAAGGAGTTACATTATGTTAGATGTAGTGGTACTGGTGTCTGGCGGCGGAACGAATCTCCAGGCAGTCATGGATGCAGTAGATGAGGGAAGGATTACCAACGCGAGGATTGCGGGAGTGATCAGCAATAATCCGAATGCTTATGCACTGGAGCGGGCGCGGAAGAAGGGAATTGCAAATTGCTGCATTTCCCCTAAGATGTTTGAGACAAGAGAGGAATTTAATGAAAAATTCCTGGAGGCAGTGGATGAGATGGAACCGGACCTGATTGTGCTTGCAGGTTTTCTTGTGGTAATTCCTCCGGTCATGATCAGAAAATACAGAAATCAGATAATTAATATTCACCCCTCTCTGATTCCATCTTTTTGCGGGAAAGGCTATTATGGGCTTAAGGTTCATGAGGCCGCTCTTGAGCGCGGGGTAAAAGTAACGGGGGCGACTGTTCATTTTGTAGATGAAGGAACCGATACCGGCCCCATTATCTTACAGAAAGCGGTGGAGATCAGACAGGAGGATACCCCGGAAGCGCTCCAGAGACGGGTTATGGAGCAGGCAGAGTGGAAGATCCTTCCGCAGGCGGTTGACCTGATCGCCAACGGGAAGATTAAGGTAGTGGACAATCAGGTGAGGTTTTTATAAGTATAACTGAGGATTCAAGATAACAGGAGGAGAGAAGAATGAAGGTTCTGATTGTAGGGAGCGGCGGAAGAGAGCATGCGATTGCGTACTGCGTGGCAAAGAGCGATAAGGCTGAAAAGATATACTGTACACCAGGAAATGCCGGAATCGCCGAGTATGCAGAGTGTGCGCCGATTGGCGCCATGGAATTTGACAGGATTGTGACGTTTGCAAAGGAAAAAGAGATTGATCTTGTCATTGTGGGCATGGATGATCCGCTGGTGGGCGGACTGGTTGATGAGCTGGAGGCTGCAGGAATCCGCACATTCGGACCCAGGAAAAATGCAGCAATACTGGAAGGCTCCAAGGCATTTTCAAAGGATCTGATGAAAAAATATAACATACCGACAGCAGGCTATGAGAACTTTACAGATCCGGATAAGGCGCTTGCTTATCTTGAGACGGCGAAGTTCCCCATCGTCCTTAAGGCAGATGGTCTTGCTCTGGGAAAGGGCGTGCTGATCTGCAATACGCCCGAGGAGGCGAAAGAGGGCGTAAAGACCATTATGCTGGATAAGAAATTTGGCTCTGCAGGCGATGAGATGGTAATTGAGGAGTTCATGACTGGCCGTGAGGTGTCCGTACTCTCTTTTGTGGATGGAAAGACGATTAAGACCATGACTTCTGCACAGGATCATAAGCGTGCAGGAGACGGGGACACGGGGCTTAACACCGGAGGAATGGGAACCTTCTCGCCGAGTCCGTTTTATACAAAAGAGGTGGAGGAGTTCTGCAATAAATATATCTACCAGGCTACCGTGGATGCCATGAAGTCTGAGGGAAGGCCGTTTAAAGGGGTAATTTTCTTTGGACTGATGCTGACTGAAGACGGGCCGAAGGTTCTGGAATATAATGCGAGATTCGGAGACCCGGAAGCCCAGGTGGTTCTTCCGCGTATGGAGAATGACATCATTGATGTAGTAGAGGCATGCATCGACGGAACACTGGACCAGATTGACCTGAAGTTTGAGGACAATGCTGCGGTATGTGTGGTACTGGCAAGCGACGGGTATCCGGTGTCATATGAGAAAGGGCTGCCGATTACCGGGCTTGAGGAGTTTAAGAAGCATGATGGATATTACTGCTTCCATGCCGGTACAAAATTCGACGGGGATCAGATCGTGACAAACGGCGGACGCGTGCTTGGAGTTACGGCAAAGGGAAAGGACTTAAAGGAAGCGCGGGCGAATGCTTATGCGGCGTCAGAATGGGTGAAGTTTGATAATAAGTATATGCGCCATGATATTGGGAAGGCGATTGATGAAGCCTGATTGGTGTCTGAACTATTACCTTGACTGCGCAGGTTCTTAAAAAGAGTAAGCTTCTGTGAGTGACAGAGGCTTACTCTTTTTTATTACAGATACTATTCTTTGATCTTGTCTATATCTGTGAGATTAACGCCCAGACTATTAAGTAATGCTTTTAATACAAGATACTGGTCTTTTAGCTTCGCATATGTCTTTTTTGCGTTTTCCTCCCGTGCTAAAAGCATGTATTCTTGTATGTTCTTGAATTCATCCATGGCATTTTTCATAATTTCTGCGCCGTTCATGTAATCTCCTCCTTTTCGTTTATCATGTTCTTACGGAATAATATTTAGTAGTTGCCGAGTTCATCAAGATAGCGGTCAATTTTTTTCAGGCGTTTGTCAATTCCGCGGACCTTGTGGCTGATGGTTTCGAGCAGAGCTTCGGCTATGAACTGGGGGCCGATCATGGAATTGAAAAAGGTGTTGGTGTCCACCGGGACGGTGATCAGGGTAGTGGCATAATCCGCCAGAAGAGCGCTTGGCTTGTCAGTGATTACGATGATTCTGGCGCCGCTCTCCTTTGCCATCTGTGCGGTCAGCCTGTCCACAGAGGAATATCTTGGAAAGCTGAATATAATCAGACAGTCATCCTTACAGATGTTGCACATGTGGTCAAAAGGACTCAGAGAAGACGAGCTCGCTGTCTCTACATCCCGGACCATGTGCTTTAAATATAGAAGAAAATAATTTCCAAGGCATGTGTTGCCGCGTGTGGCAAGGATGTATTTCCTTTTGCTGCTGATAATCGCATCAGCGGCATCTTCAAAAACGGGCAGTGCATTTTCGGAAAAAATATTATCCAGGTTCTGTATTGCATTCTTAAAATGACGTTTGATATATTCGGCATTGCTGCCAAGAGTGGCTCTTTGGGCAATGCGCTGTGACGGGATAGTGATGGCGCTGGATATGCTCAGAACCTTGTCCTGATAGTCCTTGCGCAGCGCCTTCTGAAAATCCATAAAGCCCTGGAAGCCCAGTGATCTGCTGAACCGTATCACGGAGGATTCGCTTACGCCGAGTCTCGCGGCGATTTCTGTCGAGGTCATGAAGCATGCATCGGACGAATGGTCCAGTATAAATCCGGCAATGACCTTCTGCGTCTTTGTAAGCTCTGCATTTCGAACCAGTTCTCTGATTTCTTTCATACGATATCCTCCGATGCCATAAAATTTTGAGCTGCTACTTAAATTTAACCATGAAATGAAGGAATATGCAAGGGGCGCGAAAAAAATAGTTTGTATCTATTAGATTTTATGTTATAATATTAACCGTAAGACCAGGGGATTGTTTAGAGGAATTTCGAAGTACTATTCTGGCTCGCCAGGAGCTCAGCCGGTTCCTCATTTAGTAGAGAGACTGTTGTGTAAATGCAGCAGTCTCTTAATTATCGTTACTGTTTGCTCCGTTCACAGCAGCCTTCGCAAATCTAACTAAAATTCGCTCCCCGAGTGGGATTTGCCCACTTATTATGTTACTATTCACTCCGTGACCAGTAACCTTCGCAAATCCATCTAAAATTCGCTCCGCGAATGGGATTTGCTCACTTCTGAATTACTTTCTGCGCAGTAAATGCACAGACCTGTGTAAACAGTAACCTTATTATATCCGGTTTCGTTCCAGGTGAATATTCCTGTAGAAAACGCGGAATATACATGATATAATGGTAAAAATCATGTATTTGTATAACAAAAGAGGTGACTGTATATATGGTTATTGAGATAGATTTTAACAGCAGTGAAGCAATCTATGTCCAGCTTCAGCATCAGATCATTATGGGAATTGCAACAGAAGTACTCCGGGAGGGGGATCCTCTTCCTTCTGTGCGCCAGCTGGCAGATACAATCGGTATCAATATGCATACGGTGAATAAGGCATATTCCGTCCTGAAGCAGCAGGGCTTCATACAGCTTGACAGGAGGAAGGGGGCGGTAATCGCGATTGATATTGACAAGATACAGGCTCACGAGGAGATGAGGCAGGAGCTTCGCATCGTGCTGGCAAAGGGGTGCTGTAAGAATATCAGCCGGGAAGAGGTACATGAGCTGGTAGACAGTATATATGATGAATATACGTTATAACTGTTTACATGATTATAGAACAGAAAGGAACTGACAACATGAATTATACGGAACAGGCAAATGAGGTTCTGCGGATTGCAAAGGCAGCCGCAAAGGAGCTTCACCACCCTTATGTGGGGACAGAGCATCTGCTTTTGGGGCTCAGAAAGGTTTATACAGGCGTTGCGGGACAGGTTCTCGCTGCAAATGGACTGGAAGAGGAAAATATCTATAAGGTCGTGGATGAGCTGATCTCTCCGGTAGGAGATGTGACCTTTAAGGAAAGTCCTGAGTTCAGCCCCCGTCTGAGCTATATACTGAACGAGAGTGTGAATGAGGCGCTGAGGCTCGGTTCGGATGAGATTGGAACCGAGCACATGCTTCTTGCCATGCTGAAAGAGGTGGATTGTGTGGCTACCCGGATCCTCATTACACTGAATATTAATATTCAGAAGATTTTCCAGGAGATTCTGAATGTTACCGGGGTGGATGTAAAGGAATACCAGGGAGATTCTATGCAGGAGGGCTATAAAGGAAAGGAAGGCGTCCTCAGGCAGTATGGAACGGATCTGACTCTTGAAGCAGAAGATGGAAAGCTTGACCCGGTTATCGGCAGAGAGGCAGAGATTCACAGGCTGATGCAGATTTTAAGCAGACGTACGAAGAATAATCCTTGTCTCGTAGGGGAGCCGGGCGTGGGCAAGACAGCAGTGGTTGAAGGACTGGCAGCCCAGATTGCCACGGGAGTGGTGCCGGACAGCATGAAGGATAAGAGGATTCTTACCATGGATCTTGCCGGCATGATTGCAGGCTCCAAGTACAGAGGTGAATTTGAAGAGCGTATGAAACGCCTGATCCAGGAGGTGAAGGCTGCCGGAAATGTGATTTTATTTCTTGATGAGGTGCACACGATTATCGGCGCCGGAGGCGCTGAGGGTGCCATGGATGCATCCAATATACTGAAGCCTGCTCTTGCAAGGGGAGAGTTTCAGCTGATTGGCGCCACGACAATTGTGGAATACAGGAAATACATTGAAAAAGATGCTGCTTTGGAAAGAAGGTTTCAGCCTGTTACTGTAGAAGAGCCGGATGAAGGCCACTGCCTGAATATTCTGGGAGGATTGAAGAGCAGATATGAGGATCATCATCATGTGTCAATTGATGATGAGGCGCTTGAAGCGGCGGTTCAGCTGTCTGACCGCTATATCAGTGACCGGTTTCTGCCAGATAAGGCGATTGACGTACTGGATGAGGCATGCTCCAAGGTTGCGCTCAGGGGCTTTAAGGTCCCGGAGCGGATCTATGAGCTGGAAGAGATGATCCAGACCCTTGGCAGGGAGATGGAGGAGGCTATCGTCAAGGGAGATATGACGGATGCATCCATGCTTCATAAGGAAAAGAATGCGGCAGAGAAGAAGCTGGAGCGTACAAGGAAGAACTTTCAGTCGAAAAATGCAAAGAGGCAGATGTGCGTTACGGAGGATGACATTGCAGATGTAGTATCTGAATGGACAAAGGTGCCTGTGAGAAGACTTCAGGAATCAGAGGGAGCACGGCTTAAGAAGCTGGAGCAGACGCTCCATAAGCGTGTCATCGGACAGGAGGAGGCTGTAACAGCAGTGGCGAAAGCAGTCAGAAGAGGCCGTGTAGGACTCAAAGATCCGGGGCGTCCGATTGGCTCCTTCTTATTCCTGGGGCCTACAGGCGTTGGGAAGACGGAGCTGTCGAAAGCGCTGTCCGAGACTCTGTTTGGAAATGAAGATTCCATGATCCGTGTTGACATGTCAGAGTATATGGAGAAGCACAGTGTGGCGAAGATGATCGGGTCGCCTCCGGGATATATCGGACATGATGACGGCGGACAGCTTAGTGAGCAGGTAAGGCGCCATCCGTATTCTGTGATTCTGTTTGATGAGATTGAGAAGGCGCATCCGGATGTATTTAATATCCTGCTGCAGGTTCTGGATGACGGGCACATTACAGATTCCCAGGGACGGAAGGTGGATTTCCGCAATACGGTGATCATTATGACATCCAATGCAGGGGCACAGTCGATTATTGACCCAAAGAAGCTGGGCTTTAATGTAAAGGAGGATAAGGCAGGAGATTACAAGCGGATGAAGTCTAACGTAATGAATGAGATTAAGCTGGTCTTTCGTCCGGAATTCCTGAACAGGATTGATGAGATTATCGTCTTCCATCCACTTGGGGAGGAGGAGATGAAGCGGATTGTGAGCCTGATGTGCAAGGATGTGGTCAGGCGCGCGAAGGAGCAGCTTGACATTACGCTTACCATCCGTGATTCCGTGAAGAAGCATATCGTGGAGACTGGTACGGATAGAAAATACGGGGCAAGACCTTTGCGCCGCGCCGTTCAGAGCCAGCTTGAGGATAAGCTTGCTGAGGCGCTGCTCTCCGGGGATGTGACAAGAGAGAGCGAGGTTGTGGCAGGGCTATCGAAAAAAGAAATAAAATTTACAATGAAGACTACAAATTAGTCGTGATTTCATATATAATAGGGGTATTAAGAACTTAGGAGGAGACAAAAAGTGGCAGCGGTAAAAGAACTTTTAAGAGCAGAAGCGGACGGTTCATTAAGCTTCGGAGACTACACACTGGCGAGTAAGACTAAGCTCGAGGGATTTGACTTTCAGGGAGACATCTATAAGGTAAAGACATTTGCCGAGATTACGAAGGTGGAAAGGAACGGAATGTTTGTATACGAGTCCGTACCGGGAACTGCAGTGGAGAACTTTAAGGCATCAGCGAGCGAGATCAGCTTCACTGTATCAGGGATGAAGGATGCGCAGGTTACACTGGAACTGGAGGCTGACAGTGAATATGTCGTCTATATGGACGGTGTGAATGCCGGAAATATGAAGACTAACTTAAGCGGGAAATTAAGTATGAGTGCCGAGCTTGCACCAGATAAAAGTGTAGAGATTAAGGTTGAGAAGAATTAAAGAAGTGAAAAATTAAAGAAGCGAAAAGTGTGCGCAAATGCGCACACTTTTTCAGAATGGCGGAGCATTGCAGAATTACGCAGTGCTGTATCAGATATTTTTGGAATGACAGAATTAATAGGAGAAGGGTTATGGCTAAGGCAAAGAAAAGTATTTATTTTTGTCAGAACTGCGGACATGAGGAAAGCAAGTGGCTCGGGCAGTGCCCGATGTGTAAGGAATGGAATACATTTGTGGAAGAGAAGACCGGGGCTGTAAAGTCCGGTACAGGAACCGTGAAGACGGGGAGAGCGGCAAAGGCTGTGACCTTACAAAGCGTGTCTGCAGATGAGGATGAGAGAGTACTGACAGAGATCGGGGAGCTTGACCGGGTGCTTGGAGGCGGAATCGTACCGGGCTCCCTTGTGCTGGTAGGAGGGGATCCGGGCATCGGGAAATCTACACTGCTTCTGCAGGTGTGCAGGAAGCTTTCAGACAGTAACAGGAAGATTCTGTATATATCAGGGGAGGAATCGCAAAAACAGATTAAAATGCGGGCAAACCGGATGGGAAAGTTTTCCGACACCCTGTTTCTTCTGTGTGAAACGAATCTGGATCTGATTCGCGGCGTCATCGAAGAGCAGAAACCGGATATGGCAGTGATTGATTCCATTCAGACGATGTATGACGATGCGGTAGCCTCTGCGCCCGGCAGCGTATCCCAGGTGCGGGAGTCTACCAACATTTTTATGCAGCTTGCGAAAGGGCTTGGCATCACAATCTTTCTTGTGGGACATGTGACAAAAGAGGGAACGGTGGCAGGGCCGCGGGTACTGGAGCATATGGTGGATACTGTGCTGTATTTTGAGGGGGACAGACATGCCTCTTACCGGATTCTCAGAAGTGTAAAGAACCGCTTTGGCTCTACCAATGAGATCGGAGTGTTTGAGATGAGGGATAAAGGGCTTGTGGAGGTCGAGAATCCTTCGGAATTCATGTTGAACGGAAGACCAGAGTGCGCATCCGGCTCTGTCGTGGCATGCTCCATTGAGGGGACGCGTCCCATGCTCCTTGAGATACAGGCGCTGGTGTGCCGCAGTAATTTCGGAATGCCAAGGCGGACAGCAGCCGGGCTTGATTATAACAGGGTAAATCTTCTCATGGCAGTGCTGGAAAAACGGCTGGGACTGCCACTCTCCAGCTATGATGCCTATGTGAATATTGCAGGAGGGATCAGGATGAATGAACCGGCCACAGATCTGGGAGTTGTTATGTCGATTGTGTCAAGCTACAAGAACCGTCCGGTTGCCGGGGATACGATCGTCTTCGGCGAAGTGGGGCTGAGCGGCGAGGTGCGGGCGGTTACGATGCCGGAGCAGCGTGTGACTGAGGCAAAGAAGCTGGGCTTTAAGACCTGTATCATGCCGGCTGTGTCTGTGAAGACAGTAGGAAAGACAGAGGGAATGGAGATTATCGGGGTGAAGACAGTGAATCAGGCGATGCAGCTTATGTAAAAGAGAGTGTGTCAGGAGTCTGCTGGCAGCGCCTGGAGTGCGGCGTATGGCTGTATAAATGTATGAGTGGGCTGGTGCAGCTTCTGGATACGCCAGCCCTTTGGAGTGTGCCACGCCTAGCAGGGTCAGACTCGGCTAATTATGCAACGCACTAGTTTGTTTTTTTAGTATATGGTCAATGAGCGCTGATGCGGCCTCATCTTTACTCATAAGGGGCAGTTCAGTCACATAATCCGGTGTAATCAGAGTCAGAATATTTGTGTCAGTTTCAAAACCAGCGCCCTGCTGTCTCAGGTTATTTGCGGCGATCATATCTAGATTCTTTTTTAGAAGTTTTCTGCGGGAATTTTCCAGCATGTTTTCTGTTTCCATAGAAAATCCGCATAAGAATTGTCCTTCTTTTTTGTGCTCTCCCAGGTATTGGAGTATGTCGTCTGTCTGTTCCAGGATGATGGACAGGGAGGCATCTGTTTTTTTCACCTTTTCGCTGGAGACAGAAGCCGGACGGTAGTCTGCAACTGCAGCAGCCTTGATGATCAGATCCATGTCATTGCTTCTTGAAGTTACCGCGTCATACATTTCTTTTGCCGACAGAACAGGTACGATGTCTGTGAACATGGGCGGTGTGAGGGAAGTTCTTCCCGTTACAAGCGTCACATCCGCGCCGCGGAGCATGCAGATCTTAGCAATGCTATATCCCATTTTTCCGGAAGAATGATTTGTAATATAGCGTACAGGATCAATAGCCTCCTGGGTAGGACCTGCCGTTACAAGGACGCGCAGTCCCTTCATATCCTTGGGAAAAGCGATATGGTGCAGTACATGTTCATACAGTGTTTCGGGTTCAGGCATCTTCCCGGCGCCAGTGTCTCCGCAGGCCAGTCTGCCGCAGGAGGGAGCAATGACCTCCATGCCGTACTTTGCAAGAAGATTAAGATTATCCTGGGTAAGCGGGTTTTCATACATGCCTGTATTCATGGCAGGAGCAATCAGCTTCGGGGCACGGCTTGCAAGAACCGTAGTGGTCAGCATATCGTCTGCAATTCCGTGGGCAAGCTTTGCAATTACATTAGCCGTTGCCGGGGCAATGAGGATCAGATCCGCTTTCTTTGCGAGAGCCACATGCTCTACCTGAAATTCAAAATTGCGGTCAAAGGTGTCTGTAATGCACCGGTTGCCGGTCAGTGTCTCAAAGGTGACAGGATTGATAAAATTTTTCGCATTCTCAGTCATGATAACATGGACAGCAGCACCGGATTTTACAAGGAGGCTTGCAAGAGAAGCACTCTTATATGCCGCGATTCCGCCGGTGACTCCGAGAAGTACAGTTTTCTTTTCCAATATCATAATATATCCTCCATCATGTGTAACATTCGCAAATCCATCTAAAATTCGCTTGGCGAATGGGATTTACTTACTCCTGAATCACTTTCTTACGGTCTGTGCAGTAAATGCACAGACCTGTGTGAACAGTAACGAACTGTGTTACTGTTCACTCCGTGACCAGTAACATTCGCAAATCCATTTAAAATTCGCTTCGCGAATGGGATTTGCTCACACCTGAATCATTTTCTTACGGACTTTGCAGTAAATGCAAAGTCCTGTGCGAACAGTAACGAACTGTTATATTTTATCATACCTTGTTTTATTTTGACTTGCAAGATATATTATAATTTGTTATAATATATCCCGTTGCAGTGTTAAGGTTCACTTTGGACTTGTCCAGGTGAACCCTGACCTAATTGTATTGTATCCCGCATAAGCGGGAATGATAACAAGGAGGAATTGAATAATGAAAGAAGTAAGACACGACACAAGATGGATGGTCAGTGTTGCACTTATGGCAGCGATTGTCATCGTACTGGCGAATACGCCGCTTGGTATGATCCAGCTGCCGATTATTAAGGCGACAACTGTACACATTCCGGTAATCATCGGGGCGATTCTGTTAGGTCCTTCGGCGGGAGCGATTCTCGGAGCGGTATTTGGCATCTGTTCTCTGATCAGCAATACCATGGCGCCGACCCTTTTGTCCTTCGCATTCTCACCATTTATGAGTACGACGGGACTTACGGGGGCAGTGAAGGCAGTCTGGGTATCTGTTGGCTGCAGGATGCTGATTGGAATAGCAGCCGGATGGCTTTGGATTCTGCTTAGCAGATGCAGGGTGAATCATCTGCTTGCCCTTCCTGTTGTAGGCTTCGCAGGCTCCATGGTGAATACGATCGCAGTGATGGGAAGCATTTATGTATTGTTCGCGCAGCAGTATGCAGATGCCAGAGACGTAGGAGTATCAGCAGTCTGGGGTCTCATTATGGGAACCGTGACAGCTTCGGGAATTCCAGAAGCGTTGGCAGCAGCAATTCTGGTGCTGGCTCTTGGAAAGGTGCTGATCCAGGTGTTCAAGAGAATGGATATGCCGGTGATGCAGGCACAGGCATCTAAATAGAATAGAGAAATGATAAAAGGTATAATCCCTGGAAATTTATTACAGGTATTATACCTTATTTGTTACTTTTTGCGGTTATGCAATTGTTGCGCAGTAATAAAAGTTAAGGGATGCCGACAAGCCCTTTACTTGTTCTGAAGCCTGTTAATTATATCATAGAGCTTTTCGATTTCCAGTTCTTTTTTGTACAGTTCCTGTTGCTGCTTTGACAACTTTTGTTCTGCTTTCTCGGCTCTTTGCTTTTCTTTGTCCCTCTCCTGTTCCGCAGCCCCAGCTCTCATTTCAGCTTTCTCTCTCGCCTGCTAATCCGTGGATTATTATTGCTTATATGTAAAAATGTAATTGTAAAATTACTGTGAACTTGTTATAATATTCACAGTGGCAACCACAATAAATGATTTATAAAGGAGAGCAGAATTATGAGAAAAAGAATGAGCAGAATCTTATCAATTCTGATGGCTTCTGTGCTTGTTGTATCAGCAGGTAGTGTTGTACGGGCTGAAGAATTTAATGAGCCGGAAGCACAGGAAACAGTGCAGGCAGCTGAGACAGGCATAGAAGCAGAACCAGCTGAGGCGGAACCAGCGGAAGCAGAACCAGCGGCAGACGCAGAAGTGACAGAAGAAGGAGCACAGGAAGAGGTCACCGGGGAAGAGACAGATGCGGCTCTGCCGGAGAATCCAGAAGAGGTACTGGCACAAAAAGAAGAGAGCAAGTTAGAGTCAGCTTCAGAAGCAGAAGAAGTATTGGATACAGAAGGTGTCCGTGAACTTCTGGCAGGAGGAGCGGCAGTAGTAAAGCAGGATGATATTGTAGTAAATCATGTAAGCACATATAAACAGCTTGAGAATTTTGATAAAAATCCGGAACAGATGGTGATATGCACGATTATTCGTGATCTTGATGACACCTTTGTTTCTTTTGGCAAAAGTGTAAGTCTGCCAAAAGGAACAATTGAGCTGGCGGTTTCGAATAATCAGCAAAGCGGATGCAGTGTTGAGTTTGGCGTTTATACTGATGCGCAGATGAACAATCGCATAAGTTCTTATGGTTATTCCACGCAGGGAGATACGAGAAGCATTATTTGTAACATTCCAAAAGACGGCTCTTATTACATAGGAGTAAAACCGTCTACATCTATTCCTGAGAGACAGTATTATGCAGTTGCACTGATTGCCTGCTCTTACAGCGGACAGGACCGTGCAATTAAGAACAAGGAAAGACTTGTGATCGGCCAGAAAGACGGGGGCACAGTTAATTACGTCAAGTATAAAGCAACACAGACCGGATATTTGAAAACCAGCACTGATACAAGTTCAAAGATGGTAAAGATTACACTGTGTGATAAGTCTAAAAAGGCCTTATCAGGAGAAACTCTTGCCAGTGAAGAACCGACATATGGTGTAAAGAAGGGAAAAACCTACTGGATTAAGCTGAAGAATCCATGGTCATCGTCAGCAGGTTATTATACATTTACACTCAACAATGGAAAAGTAAAAGAAAGCAAGGCTGGAAAATCACAGAAAAAGGCTGTAACAATCAAGAAAAATAAAAATATAAAAGGCTGGATTGAGGCAGGTAAAAAAGAAGGCAAACAGGCAGACTGGTATAAATTTAACCTGACTGGTAAAAAGTCAGTGAAGATTTATATGAAAGGCGGTACCAATGATAAGATTAATGTTACCGTATATGAGAAAATCGGAAGCAGAACCAGAAAGATAGGCACAAGAACAGTAAGCAATAACTTTAACAACATAATACCATCAAGAGGAAAATGGTCAAAAGGGACCTACTGGATTAAGATCTCAAGAGGTACAGCCAAATCATCAGGATACTACACTCTGAAGTGGAAATAAGAATTATTTAAATTGGGGACGGGGTATTTTTAAAAATACCCCGTCCCCAACTCTACGAGTCCGATTTTCAGACCCTGGTCTGTAAATAAACTATCTCCATTCATGCTCAGGTACATCTTGTCCAGCTCGTCTTCATTGACCAGCCATGCAAGGCGTACAGTTACGCTTTCCCCGGGCTTGATTTCTGTAATATAATTTTTGGGATTCTTGTCGTCCGGGATATCGTTATAGGGCATGTCGGATATGCCAGGGGTACTTATGCCAATGTGCTCATTTTCAACATAATCGCAGGTTTCGTCTGTGCGGTCAAAGATTTTGTAGACAGCGCCTTCTTTGATGATCGGAACGGCGTTAACGAAGTAGTGTACGTTGCGAAGGGTTGTGCTGCCGGTGTTGGTATATTCCGCCTCGGCATACAGAAGTTTTACGGGCTGCTTTTCCGTACGTACAACTTCGGTCATGGTGTCTGTTCCGTTTCCATTTTTAATGTAGTTCATGGTGTCTGATGTGAGTTTGCCGTCCGGCCCTGTCAGGTCCTTCCAGCTTTCATAAGTTTCATCCATAATGGCCTCCCTGTTGGTGATAAGCGAGAGGTCATCTTCCACCTGCACTTTGGTTATAGATGCTTCCAGGCCGCTGCCTTCAGGCGCTTCGTCAAGGAGGCTGCTAAGGTCGAATTTGTCGCCAACTTGATGAACATTTGCCATCTGAGCTTCGTCTGCTTCATAATAGTAATAGTCATCTTCGGTAGGATCATCGCTTCCTTTTTCATCTGCTTCTTTGCTGAGAGTGTTTATAATGTCGCTCCAGTGAGTTAGATTTTTTGATGCAACCATCTTTCCAGTGGGGGTCAGATCAGTATTTTCAGCTATTTTTATGAGCTCCTCTTTTTCACCGTGTCCCCAGGAGCCAATCATGAGTATCCGGTTTAGTTCTTCATATAGTACGTACAGTTTTCCGTTTTCCCAGTCTTTGTCGGCAGAGTATCTGACGCGGATATAGACAGCATCGCGCCCGTCTACAGTAAGGGGCTGTGCATCACTAACAAATGACATGGACAAGGGCTCAGCTTCATCTGCCAGTACAGGCTCGCTTATCCAATAGCCGGCGTCATGGCTCTGGTTTACGTAGTATTCTTTTTCCGAACTGTAGGTAAAGCCTTCCGGAATATAATTGACTTTCATCTTCACCTCTTCGACCTCTTTTGGCAGCTTCTTTTCAGTGGAAATCTGAAGGGTTCTCTGATATTCCCGTTTTTTATTTAAATGTATCTGATAGATCCGTTCAGCGGCAAATACGGTTCCGCTGATACATAGAATTGCAGCTGCCGCAATAGCGGCAATCCGCCGGAAGGTGAGGGGCTTTTTCTTTCTATGGGTTACGGTGGCATCAGAGTTATTTTGTTGTTTTAGAAATGTTAATGTTTCTTCTGTCCGCTTTTTCACTATATCTGATGCCGTCGTATTTTTATAAATATCACGTATTTTCTGTTCGTTGCCGTGGTTCTCTGTTTTCATAAGAATTTTAATACCTCCTTCCGTCCTCTTGCAAGACGTTGCTTTACTGCGTCCTCTGAGATCTCAAGAATCTGGGAGATTTCCCGGATGCTGTAGCTGTCGCCATAATATAATGCCATAACAATACGGTTCTTCTCGCCAAGATTCTGTATCATTGACTTGAACATAATGTTTGCCTCCATAGTTTCGGCACCGGGTTCGGGGATCTGCTCCAGACTTTCTGCCGGGCGGCTTTTCCGCAGTATGTCGCTGCATTTGTTGATCAGGATCCGGATCATCCAGGTTTTAAAGTACTTTGGTTCTTTTAAATCTTCAAGCTTTTCAAAGCCGGTAAGAAGCGTTTCCTGGATGGCGTCCGCAGCATCCTCGTCATTGTACAGCCTGCTTCTGGCAACCCGGTAGAGGGAATCCTGGCAGATACGGATCAGTTCGCCATATGCGCCGGCATCTCCCTGCTGTGCCTGTTTTACCAAATTAATCATTTTGTACTGTCTCCATGTTTTCTGAACTGTGATCACTATAATAGCTATTATACTTATTAGATGCAGAAAAAGAGAAAAAAGTGACGAATCAAAATATTAATTTTTAAAATAATTGTAAGACAGAGGTCTGTTGTTGTATAATTAGAAAAACAGAGATACTTGTATGGCTGCAGGGGCCGTTCCTGTACCAGGACAGGAAGACCGTGTGAGTAAGGAACTGTATAAGTTATTTTGTGACAGTTCCTAAGTAGTTGGAAACAGGAGGACACATTATGAAAAACAGGAGCAATGTGGGATACAAGGCTGCAAGGATATTTCTGGCAGCGGGGGCAGCCGTGCTTTTATTTACAGGCTGTAAAGGAAAGCCTACGGCAGTGGAGATTATGAAGGAAGCAGTAAAAAATACGAATAAGGCAGAATCATTTTCCGGGAAAATGGTTCTGGATGCGGGAATCGGCATGAAGGAAAGCGGTATGTCCCTGGGGCTTGATATGAATATGGACATGGATATAGAGGCAGTGAAAAAGACAGGGGCCTGCCATCTGAAGGGCGGTGTAAAGACTGGTCTGACGGATATGCAGGTAAATATGGAAGTGTTCAATGTGCCGGGGGAGGATGAATCCGGATTCGTTACCTATATGAATGTTGCAGATACGTGGACAAAGGCAAAAAGTACTGCAATGGATGAGAAAAAGAATATTGCCGCCCTTATGAACCTGGAGAGCTATATAAAGAACGGGAGCAGGCTGGAGCTAGAGAAGGATACAAGGAAAGAGGAAGGCGGAGAGGTATATGTCATTAAGACATCGGCAGGCGGAAGCGGCCTCGGAAGCGCCGGGGCGATTCTGGGGCGCCTTTTTGGGAATTCTGGAGACGGGTTTGATTTAAAGGATGTGGAGATGAATGTAATCTTCAAGATTTACAAAGAAACCATGCTTCCGGAATCCGTTTCTATGACACTTACTGGAGGCGAAGGAGCCGGGCTTGTCATTCCGGTACCGGGTAATGCATTAAATGAGGTTTCTTTAAAGAATATAAGCTTTCTCCTTTCCTTTCAGGAATTTGATACGGTTGGGGAGATCCGGGTGCCGGAAGAGGCCCTTGGGGCGCAGTCGGATCCCACAGGTATTATGAGCGGTCTGGAAGAGGAAGTGCCAGAGGAGGAAGTGTCAGGAGAGGAAGATCTGGAAGAGAATGTGGCGGAAGAACCAGAGCTTCAGAAGGACAGCGAAGGAAATTATATACTGACAGACTGGGAAAATAAAAAGAAGATCGCGATTCCTGCCCGGGAAGGAATGGAAGTGGACCAGTACTCCACAAATACAAATATTACTTTTTACAAAGACGGGGATCAGTCGTACAGTGCCTCCTATTCGCTGGAAACGCTTTATGAAAAAGAGGATGAGGAGTTCTATGCAGGATTCAAGGAGAGCGCAAAAGAGACGTATGAGACGATAGATGGCTACAGTGATATTGAGTATCATAAGAAAAAGGAAATAAAATCAGGAGACAGGACGATAAAGTATGTAAGTCTTTCTTATACATATGAAGATACGTTATACGAAAATGAGGTCTATGCGTGGACGATTATAGATGACGGATCCCTGCTTGCATGCGACATCTGGGAACATCCTGAAAAGAAAGGGGATTATGCCATAGATGAGAGTGTTATCAAGGAGCTTTTTGATGGAATTAAGTAATGCTGATATATTAAGTATTGACATTTCCCCATATTAGTGGTAAAAATGTACTATGTGGCAATTGCATAAGGGAATTAGCCTGTCACATTATAGCAATATGAACAAAGAAGGTTATTATTCATATGAGCGGCTCCCAGGCCGTGAATAGTAACCAGAGCTTGATAGAGGCGCGGATTTCATGAGTAGCCGGGAACAACGGTCAGGGGGACTGTTCCCGGGAAAAGGGAAAGCCGCCGAAGAGGTGCTGTACCCCATATATCACCTCTGGGACGTATGCAGAATATGCTGCGGACTGTCACATCAGTGGAGCGCTATCGTAGTATGACGGATATATTTGTTGAATGATCATGATTTCGTAAATATAAAGCTGTAGATTATGCCATGAGCGCGCCCACGAGAGCATTGTTCATGGTATTTTTATTGTTAAGAAACTATTTATTGAAAAAGAAAGGACATGAGAAGATGAAGAGCAGAAAGAAAACATTATGGGGTGCACTTGCATTTTTATGTATTTTGATGTGCAGCGCCATAACCGCTTTCGCGGCAGATGAAGCGGCGAAGTACGTGCCTGATATGTACGCAACCTTCTGGGGACTGATCCCTCCGGTAGTTGCCATTATACTGGCACTGATTACAAAGGAGGTATACAGTTCCTTGTTTGTAGGAATTCTGATTGGAGGATTGTTTTATTCAGGCTTCCAGTTTGAGAGGACAGTTACCCATGTATTTCAGGATGGTATTGTGGGAGTACTGTCTAATGCCTATAATGTAGGCATCCTGGTATTCCTGGTAATTCTGGGAATTATGGTATGTATGATGAATAAGGCGGGAGGTTCTGCGGCATTCGGACGGTGGGCAAGTGTGCATATTAAGTCCCGTGCAGGGGCTCAGCTTGCAACAGTCGCGCTGGGCGTGCTGATTTTTATTGACGATTACTTTAACTGTCTGACAGTGGGAAGCGTGATGCGCCCGGTTACAGACAAGCACAATATATCCAGGGCAAAGCTTTCCTATCTGATTGATGCTACGGCGGCTCCGATATGTATTATTGCACCGATTTCCTCCTGGGCGGCAGCAGTTACGGGCTTTGTGGAGGGAGAGGACGGATTTTCCATCTTTATCCGTGCAATTCCGTATAATTATTATGCGCTTCTTACGATTGTTATGATGATTGTATGTGTTCTTCTGAAGATCGAATACGGCCCTATGAAGCTTCATGAGGATAATGCAATAAAAGGAGATCTGTATACAACACCTGACAGGCCGTATGCGAATGCGGAGGAGGATGTTGTAGAGAGCAGGGGAAGTATGATTGATTTGGTATTCCCGGTTCTTGTGCTGATTATCTGCTGCGTAATCGGTATGATCTATACAGGTGGATTCTTTAGCGGGACAGGTTTTGTAGAGGCATTTTCAGGCAGCGATGCATCGGTAGGCCTGATGCTCGGAAGCTTCTTTGCATTTATTATTACGATTGTATTCTACGGAATCAGAAGGGTATTAAAATTCAGCGAATCTATGGCATGTATTCCGGACGGCTTTAAGGCAATGGTTCCGGCAATTCTCATTCTGACACTGGCATGGACTCTGAAAGCCATGACAGACAGCCTGGGAGCAGCTAAATATGTGGAAATGCTCATGAAATCTGCCTCAGAAGGGCTTGTAAGGATTCTTCCGGCAATTATTTTCATAGTTGGATGCCTCCTTGCGTTTGCAACAGGTACCTCATGGGGAACCTTTGGAATCCTGATTCCGATCGTTGTAGGAGTATTTGCTGGAAAGGACGAAACCATGATGATTATGTCCATCTCTGCATGTATGGCAGGGGCGGTATGCGGTGACCACTGTTCCCCGATCTCAGATACGACCATTATGGCATCTGCAGGAGCACAGTGTAATCACGTAAACCATGTTTCGACCCAGCTTCCGTATGCAGTTACTGTGGCTGCTGTGTCATTCATAACCTACGCAATTGCCGGATTGGTCAGAAACCCTGTTTTCAGTCTGCTCATTGGAATTGTGCTGATGGTCTTAGTATTATTTTTTGTGAAGATCTTTTCAGAACGGAAATAGAGCAGGAATTATTTTTTATAGGCGCTGAATAATGTATTGTTATTCAGCGCTTAATTGTTAGGGCAAACTTTATGGATTGCCCTCTATTTGTGGTTTTACTTTGCAATAATCCGAAAATAGAAAACTTGATCTGCAAAAATAAAAAGGTGGGAACAAAGAGGATGAAAGAACATAAGATTGTGCGTTACTTGCTGCAGGGGCGTATATTTACTAATATTGGAGACAGCATCTTATATATTCATCCTATTGTTCTTCGTTAAATTAAACATTCATCAGCATGGAGTAGTGCTATTAGTGGTATTGTTATTGACATATATAGCATCAGCAGTTATATATCCATCAGGAGAAAAGCTTATTCCGCTGCTGGTCAGTGATGATGAGTTATTACATACAAACGGTTTGTTCCATACAAGTGAGAAGGTGCTGGATGTTGCTTTTAATGTAGTTTCAGCTTTTATGATTAGCTTTTTTAGAGAGGATGTCATTGTTTTACTCATAATAATATTTTTTTTGCTGGCAGCTAGATTTCATAGAATCGTAGCTTATTATTATGAGAGCATGCAAAGGGATAATTTTTCCGGATATAAAAAAGAAAGATACTCAATCCCTAAATATGTGGAGGAATTAAAAACAGGTATTCGGGAAATAAAAAAACATACCGAAATAATATTGCTATTCTTTCCATTAAGTATAATTAATATGTTTTATGGTATAGCAATGGTTGGTTTGCCCAAAGTTGCCGAAGTATATATTAGTGATATGGCATATGGTTATGGAAGCTTACTAATGAGCGCATCCTTAGGCGGTATTTTAGGCTCTTGTTTGATTTGTAAGTTTCCTAAAAGTGTTTATGCGCCGAAAAAGTATTCAAAGATATTTTTATTCATAGCAGGATCAGCATGGCTAATAATGTCAATAATAATAAAATATAATTTTTTGTTTGCGTTCTTATTTATTTTTATTAGTAATTGCGGAATAAATATGATGAATGTAATGTTTACATCTATTATTCAAAAGGAAATTGATGCATCTCTTTTAGGAAGAGTTTCCACATTTACGGAAAGTTTAGTTTCCATAATTATTCCTCTTGGTAATTTGATGGGAGGAGTTGTTTTGGTACTGTTTAACCCTCTGCTGTCACAAATTCTATATGGTATTGTTATGATTTTATGTGGTATATTGATCTTCCCCAATAGAATACGATAAATAAGCATTGGGGACGGGGTATTTTTAAAAATACCCCGTCCCCAACTGGAATTTTTTCGCAAATCTGACATTCCCACTTGTAGATGGCGGAAAAATTGGATAAAATAGGAACAGACCCAATTTTACTTTTGAAAGGAGCATATGAAAAAGCATATGAGCATAAAAGATTTATCAGCCTATGAACTGGTCAGGGAGGAAAAGCTTCCTGGTATTCATTCCAATGGTTTTCTGTTAAGGCATAAAAAGAGCGGCGCACGTATTCTGCTTGTGGAGAATGATGATAACAACAAGGTATTCAGCATCGGCTTCCGTACTCCGCCTCCGGACAGTACAGGTGTTCCGCATATTATGGAGCACTCTGTTCTGTGTGGTTCGAAGAATTTTCCGGCAAAGGATCCTTTTGTAGAGCTTGTGAAGGGCTCTCTAAATACTTTTTTAAATGCCATGACCTATCCGGACAAGACCGTCTATCCGGTGGCGAGCTGTAATGACAAGGATTTTAAGAATCTGATGCATGTCTACATGGATGCAGTGCTTTACCCGAATATCTATGAGCATGAAGAAATTTTCCGTCAGGAGGGCTGGAGCTATCAGCTTGACAGTCTGGAAGAGCCGCTTAGTTATAACGGGGTTGTGTATAATGAGATGAAAGGGGCGTTTTCCTCCCCGGAGGGGGTGCTTGACCGGGTGATTCTGAATACATTGTTCCCAGATACATCCTATGCAAATGAATCCGGCGGGGATCCGGATGACATTCCGGATCTTACCTATGAACAGTTCCTTGATTTCCACAGAACCTATTATCATCCGTCCAACAGCTATATCTATCTGTACGGGGATATGGATATGGAGGAAAGGCTTGACTGGCTTGACAGGGAATATTTAAGCTTTTTTGATGCAAAAGAAGTAGATTCCAGAATCCGGTTCCAGGAGCCTTTTGAGGAAGTGAAGGAACATACCTTTTCCTATTCCATTGCAAGTGATGAACCAGAGGAGGAGAATACGTATCTTTCCTACAATAAGGTGATTGGGACCAGCCTTGACAGGGAGCTTTACCTTGCCTTCCAGATTCTGGATTATGCGCTTCTTTCTGCGCCGGGCGCGCCGCTTAAGAAGGCGCTGACAGATGCCGGAATCGGAAAGGACATTATGGGTTCCTATGACAATGGAATCTATCAGCCTATTTTCTCTGTGATTGCAAAAAATGCGGAGGAAAGTCAGAAGGAAGAGTTTGTGGAACTGATTGAGAAGGTGCTTTCCGGCCTTGCAGAAAACGGCATAGACAGAAAGGCTCTTGAGGCTGGGATTAACTATCATGAATTCCGTTACCGCGAGGCGGACTTCGGAAATTATCCAAAAGGCCTTATGTATGGGCTTCAGATGATGGACAGCTGGCTGTATGACGAGACCGAGCCATTCATGCATGTGGAGGCGCTGAAAACCTTTGAAGCTATGAAGGCAAAGATGGGAACCGGTTACTTTGAGGAGCTGATCCGGAGATATCTCCTTGAAAATACCCATGGTGCGATTGTAATCGTGAGACCGGAGAAAGGGCGTACGGCGCGTTTGGATGCAGAGCTTGCCCAGAAGCTTCAGGCATATAAGGAAAGCCTCAGCCAGGAGGAGGCAGAGCTTCTGGTGTCCAGGACTCATCAGCTTGAAGAATACCAGTCTGAGCCAGACACAGAGGAGGATCTGAACCGGATTCCGGTACTGGAAAGGAAGGATATATCCAGGGAGATTACTCCGATTTATAATGAAGAGATGACCATCTCAGGTACCCCGGTTGTGTTCCACGAAGTGGAGACGAACGGAATCGGCTATGTGGATGTGATGTTTGATCTGTCGGGAGTGGCTGCAGAGGATCTGCCCTATGTGGGCATTCTCCAGTCCGTACTGGGAATTATTGATACAGAACACTATGAGTACGGGGAATTATTTAATGAGATCAACATGCATACCGGCGGAATCGGTACAGCGCTGGAGCTTTATAATGATGTGACGAACGTGCGTGAAAAGGCATTTAAGGCGACCTTTGAGATAAAGGGAAAGGCGCTCTATCCGAAGCTTTCCAGAACCTTTGAGATGATGGGGGAGATCCTGTCAGCATCAAAGCTCTCTGACACGAAGAGAATCAGAGAGATTCTGGATATGCTGAAATCAAGGCTTCTCATGAAGTTCCAGTCCTCCGGGCATACTACGGCAGCACTGCGTGCCCTTGCCTATGCGTCGCCTTCTGCACAGCTTAAGGATATGACGAATGGAATTGCTTTTTATGAAAAGGTAAATGAGATTCTGGAGCATTATGAGGAATGCAGGGAGAAGCTCTCAGAGAAGCTTTCTGAGCTCTCTAAGAGAATCTTCCGCCCGGATAATCTGATGGTCAGCTATACTGCGGCCCGGACAGGGCTTGCCGGGATGGAGGAGCTGCTTTGCGGGCTTAAGAGTAAGCTTTATACAGAGACGCCGGAAGAGACAGCGTGCATCATTCACTGCGAGAAGAAGAATGAGGGCTTTAAGACAGCTTCCAAGGTTCAGTATGTGGCGCGTACCGGAAACTTTATTGATAACGGCGCATCCTATACCGGAGCGCTGCAGATACTGAAGGTAATCTTAAGCTATGACTATCTGTGGCAGAATATCCGTGTGAAGGGCGGCGCATATGGCTGCATGAGTAATTTTACAAGGGTTGGGGACGGTTACTTTGTCTCCTACAGAGATCCGAACCTGAAACGGACCAACGAGGTCTATGAGGGAGTTGTGGACTATCTTAAGGGTTTTACGGTCAGTGACCGGGATATGACTAAATATATTATTGGCACCATGAGCAATATCGACCAGCCCCTGACGCCTGCGGCAAAGGGCGAGCGCTCCATGAATCTGTATATGAATAAGGTGAGCGCTGACATGATCCGGGAGGAGCGGAACCAGATTCTGGATGCAACCCAGGAGGATATCAGGAGCCTTTCCCGTGTGGCTGAGGCCATCCTGAAGGCGGGACAGATCTGCGTCATCGGAAGCGAGGAGAAGATTGAAGAAGACAGGGAGCTGTTTGATACCATCACGGCATTTTAAATATGAGGTATGAGAAATGAAAAATTTTAAATCCGGCTTCGTGACGCTGATTGGCCGCCCCAATGTGGGGAAATCTACTCTTATGAATTACCTCATCGGGCAGAAGATTGCCATTACGTCTAATAAGCCGCAGACTACCAGAAACCGGATCCAGACTGTCCTCACGACAGAGGAGGGACAGATTATCTTCGTGGATACCCCGGGAATTCATAAGGCGAAAAATAAGCTTGGGGAGTATATGGTAAATGTTGCAGAGAAGACGCTGGGCGAGGTGGACGTGGTGCTCTGGCTTGTGGAGCCCACCACCTTCATCGGCGCAGGAGAGCAGCATATTGCAAAGCAGCTTAAGGCCTGTAAGACTCCGGTCATTCTTGTGATTAATAAAATTGACAGTGTGAAAAAGGAAGAGGTGCTTCTGTCCATCGGAGCCTATAAGGATGTCTGTGATTTTGCGGAGATCGTACCTGTCTCTGCAAGAAATGGGGATAATACAGAGGAGCTTGTGAAGGTGATTATGAAGTATCTCCCTTATGGACCTCAGTTCTATGACGAGGATACAGTCACAGACCAGCCCGAGCGTCAGATTGTGGCAGAGCTGATCAGGGAGAAGGCGCTGCATTCTCTGAATGAAGAGATTCCCCATGGAATCGCCGTTGCCATTGACCGGATGAAGCGCAAGAATAAGGTCATGCATATTGATGCCACTATTATATGCGAGCGGGATTCCCACAAGGGGATAATTATTGGAAAACAAGGAAATATGTTGAAAAAAATTGGAAGCACTGCCCGGTATGAGATAGAGAAAATGCTGGATTTACAGGTAAATCTTAAGCTTTGGGTTAAAGTGAAAAAGGACTGGCGGGACAGCGATTATCTAATGAAAAATTTTGGATACCGGGAAGAGGAATAAAAAGTATATTCCACTGGGGAACCTAATGACAGGATGCAACACAGACATGAGGTGATAAAGTGGAAGAAAAGTACTGGCAGCAGTTTTTGGAGACAGGAAAGATTACAGACTATCTCTATTACAAGGGTATGCAGATCATAAGCCGTGTGATGGATAGCTATGAAGGAAACGGACAGCATGAACCAGATTATGGTGACGGGCATGGTGCTCGGGGTGACGCCTGTAGGGGAATCTGACAGACGGGTTGTAATACTGACAAAAGAACGAGGGAAGATTGCCGCATTTGCAAGAGGCGCAAGAAAGCCGAACAGTGCACTGGTGGGGGTTACGGCCCCCTTTTCCTTCGGGGAATTCAAACTCTATGAGGGGCGGACATCCTATACACTGATGTCGGCCTCTATTTCCAGTTATTTTTCAGAACTCCGGGAGGATATAGAAGGGGCATACTACGGATTCTATTTTCTTGACTTTGCAAATTATTATGCAGCAGAGGCAAATGATGAGACAGAGCTTTTGAAGCTCCTGTACCAGACACTGAGGGCGCTGGTAAGCCCAAGGATCCCCAACCGGCTTGTGCGCTGCGTCTTTGAACTTAAGTGCATCAGTATTAACGGAGAAGGCCCCCAGGTATTCGAATGCGTCAGATGCGGGGACAAGGAACAGGAGAAGCATTTCAGTGTCAAGCTGGGAGGACTCATATGCATAGAATGCCTGGATGAGGCACCGGATGCAGTGAAGATTCAGCCATCTACATTATATACCATGCAGCATATTATATCATCCAGGGTAGAAAAACTGTATACCTTCGCCGTGACAGAAGAGGTACTCACAGAACTGGAGAGAATTGTAAAAAGGTATAGGAGTACATATGTGGAGAAAGAATTTAAATCACTAGAGATCCTGGAGACAATCATTGGAGTCGAATAGGGGACGGGGCTTTTTCTCCGCGTCATGCCGCAGGTCGGGGACGGGGCTTTTTCTCCGCGTGACACCGCTGACGCAGTGTCACTGCTCGAAAAACCCCCGTCCCCTTGCAACCCGTCCCCTTTGGCATCTGCTTACTTTAATGGTAGCCTGACGGTTACCGTGAATTGTTCTGTCTCTTTTTCCACTTCCATCGTCCCGCCTAGGAGGCGCATCATCTTCTGTACGCTTTTAAGTCCGATATTATTCCCACTTACTCCTGCATGCTCGGCCTTTGCAGTATTCGTTACGGAGACAGTGAGATACTGTCTGCCAGATTCCCCGGTAATTACCACAGGCTGTTTTTTATCCCCATATTTAAGAATATTAGAGAAGAGATTATTGAATATCCGTTTCAGCATCGTGATATCGCTTTCCAGTACCCCTGACATCTCAGGGAAATCCATTTCAGGAAGAAATCCGGCCAGTTTTATAAAATCGCAGTTTTCAGTCAGGCACTGTCTGATGAAATCTGTGGATATCCAGTTAAGCTCCGGGGTTTCATTTTCCTCCAGAACCAGCGCATACTCGAACATTTTGTCCGTCAGTTCCTTTAGATCCTCAGCTTTCTTCAGACACCGCTCCACATATTCGTCCTGCATGTCAGGGCTTCGTTTCAGGCGCAGGACCTCCAGGTAGCCAGTCAGAATCGTAAGTGGCGTACGCAGATCGTGGGAGAGAGCTGTGATCAGATCTTGATTGGCGAGGCGGCTTTCCTGCTCCTTTAAGATCGTTTCATTCAGTGAGTTTCTCAGCCCGTCCAGCTCCCTGGCAAGAATCCCGATCTCATCCTCTCCGAAATCCGGAACCGGATGGGTCAGGTCGCCGGAGGCCATGGTGAGAATTTCCTTTTCCAGTACAAGGACAGAGCGCATTTTCCTGCTTAGGAAAAACAGGACAATGCCAAAGAACACAAGGATGGACAGGAACAGACTCCCTGCCATGAAGGGGTAAAGGAACAGGGAACGTTGGTAGTTGTACATCATGACCATGCCCGTATCGTTCCGGAATCTGAGGGGAAACACCCGCAGATCCTCGCCGTCGCCGTTTGTCAGCCGGTATCCCCAGTCAAAAAAAATGCGGAAATCCTTATCATCCATAATAGGGGCGAATCTCCCGGCCCGGTACAGCCCGTCATCCCTCCCATAAATATAAACGCTTGTATATTCATCTGCCATCTCCAGAAGGGGTTCCAGAGCCAGGGCTGTCTCTGTGTCATCCTCACTCTTTGGCAGGTCATAATCCAGCGCTGCCTCATAAAATTCGTCCATAAACTCAAGGTTATCTAACTGGGTGTGGGAAAAATCCGTGTTAGTCAGCAGCTTTCCTACAGACCATCTGTGAAGCCACAGCTCTTGAAAAAGTACAAAACAGATGATGACTGCGCACAGAATCAGCAGGGCAAACTGACTGCTGATTTTTAAGCCTTTAATCTTCTTAATCACAGCGATACCCCTTTCCCCACACGGTTTTTATAAGGAGAGGATTTTTCGGATCCTTCTCAATCTTAAGGCGGAGATTGCGGATATGAACAGTAACCGTGTTATTCGCACCATAATAATAAGGTTCGTCCCACACCGCCTCATAGAGCCGTTCAGCGGAAAATATCTGCCTCCGGTTCTTCACAAGCAGAAGCAGCACAGCATACTCGGTATCCGTAAGCTCAAGGGTCTTACCATCCCGGCGTACCTGTTCTTTCGCCTCGTCAATTTCCAGATAGTGGTATTTTACAGGCTCAGACTTCCCGGGGACAGGGTTTTCCTCACGGGTATCCTTTCCCTTATACACCTGATACCGCCGGATCAATGCCTTGCTGCGGCTGATGAGCTCATTATAGGAAAACGGTTTTTCCAGATAGTCGTCCCCGCCGCTGGAAAATCCCAGGGTCTTGTCACTTTCCTTCGTGCGGGCGCTCAGGAACAGGATCGGCGCGTTACTGAGTTTGCGGATCTCCAGGCATGTCTGATATCCGTTTAACCCAGGCATCATAATATCAAGAATAATCAGGTCAAAGGAGTTTTTCCGGATTGCATCCAGCGCCTCCGTCCCGTCCCCGGCCTCCTCAATCTCAAATCCCTCGCCGCCAAGTAATACATGTATAATTTCCCGGATTTCCAGGTTGTCATCAACAATTAAAATACGTGTTTCTTCCACAATTCTTCCTCCATTTATAAATCGCTACTATTCACGGACTAACCGTCTGCTTATAGCAACACATCCAGCCCATTTAAAAGCCGCTAAATCTATCATAGCAGATTTTTTAGAAATATTTGTATCATCTTAATAATTCTTAAGATATAATTTAGGTAATTATTAAGAAATATCCATTAAAGTATATAACTGACAGAAAGAAAGGGAATAACTAATGATATCGGAGGTGTGGCAAATGAGTTTAATTAGTATTGTTATTCCGTGTTATAACGAAGAGGAGGCTCTGCCAGTCTATTACAGGGAGATGAGCAGAATCATGAAAGAGATGGCGGACACTGAGTTCGAGCTGTTGTTTGTGGATGACGGCTCTACGGACCGGACGCTTGGCATATTAAAGGAAATGAATGAAAATGATGCGCGGTGCCGTTATCTGTCATTTTCCAGAAACTTTGGAAAGGAAGCAGCACTTTATGCCGGGCTTAAGAATGCCCAGGGTGAGTATGTGGCGACAATGGATGTGGACATGCAGGATCCGCCGGGACTTCTGCCGGAGATGTACCGGATACTTAAGGAGGAGAACTATGACAGCGTGGCCACAAGGCGCTCCACCAGAACCGGGGAGCCAAGGATCCGTTCCTTCTTATCC
Source organism: Lachnospiraceae bacterium (assembly GCA_910576335.1). Taxonomy (GTDB): domain Bacteria; phylum Bacillota; class Clostridia; order Lachnospirales; family Lachnospiraceae; genus CAPEBR01. The sequence continues at coordinate 124,836 of CAJTIU010000004.1, read as the reverse complement.
GAAAGCTTTTACAAATTCATCAATAAGATTTCCCGCACGGAGATTGTGAACGGCGCCAGGGACTACAGGCTTATGAAGCGGAAGATGGTGGATGCAGTGCTTGGAATGAGCGAGTACAACCGCTTTTCAAAAGGAATCTTCGAATGGGTGGGATTTCGGACAAAATGGCTGGAATTCCAGAATGTGGGACGTTGTGCCGGGGAGACGAAGTGGTCGGTTAAGAAGCTGTTCATGTACTCTCTGGAGGGAATCACCGGCTTTTCGGTAGCCCCCCTTTCCCTCGCTTCAATAGTGGGCGTTGTGTTCTGCGCACTGGCATTTCTTATGATTTTAGTCATTATAGTCAGGACGATCATATGGGGGGATCCGGTGTCGGGCTGGCCATCACTGGCATGCATCATTTTCATGGTTAGCGGGATACAGCTCTTCTGTACCGGGATTGTGGGACAGTATCTGTCCAAGACCTATCTGGAAACGAAGCACAGGCCCATATTCATACTGAAGGATTCCAGTGAGGAAAATACGGGAGGGTCACATGAAAAAGTTTCGGTATAGGAAGTACTCTGACTATCTGCTGTTATTTGCGCTTGCCGCAGTACTGTGCTGGCTGTTTGTCCTTCGCAGGGGCGTATTTGGCAGTGCGGTGGACTGGATCAGCCAGCACAGCGTACTGCCGGATTATTTCCGGAAACAGTTCTATGCGACAGGGGAGCTGTTTCCGGAATTCGCATTCCACATCGGCGGCGGGCAGAATATATATAATTTCGCTTATTACGGGCTCTATAGTCCGGTCATTCTTTTGTCCTGGCTGTTTCCATTTGTAAAAATGTCTGATTACATGATGGCGGCGCAGTTTCTCTGTCTGGCGGCCTCTGTACTGCTTCTGTACGGATGGCTTCTAGGCCGGAAATTTTCCCGGGGAACTGCCTTTGGACTGGCGGTCATGTTTCTTCTGGCAGGTCCCATGATTTTTCACTCCTGTAAACAGATCATGTTCGTAAATTATATGCCTTTTTTATGCATGGGCTTTCTGGGTGTGGACCGGTATTTTGACAAAAGGCGGTCCGGGCTTCTTACCGCAGGCATTTTTCTAATGATTATGACAAGCTTTTATTTCAGTATCGGAGGGATGCTGGCGCTTGTGCTGTACGGAGTGCACCGGTATTTTAAAATGTGCGAAGACGGGGGAGAGAAGCTTTCCTTTAAGGGATTTATGGGGGAGGGAATACGTTTTCTGAATCCTTTTATAGCTGCGGTACTGATGAGCGGAATTCTGCTTGTCCCTACCGCGCTTGCACTGACAGGCCGGGAGGACAGTGCACCAGGAGTGAAGGAGCTGTGGGAGCTTTTGATTCCCCGGCTGTCTGCGGAGCGATTTTTCTATTCCCCCTATGGCATCGGACTTACGACGCTCAGCGTCTCGGCTCTTGTGTCAGTGATGTTCCTGGGGAAGCTCTCAGAGCGTGTGCTTGCATGGGCCAGCGGTGCTGTGCTTGTATTCCCGGTGTTCGCCTGGCTCCTGAATGGGGGGCTTTATATCAGGGATAAGGTAATGATTCCATTTCTGCCGCTTCTGTGCTATATTACGGCATGCCATCTGCGCTCACTGGAGCAGGGGGAGTCTGGCCGGAATTGTAAAGGAGGCCAGTCTGCCGCAGAAAGACAGATGCGTGTCAGGCAGGACTGTGGCATCTGCGGAAGGAAAGAACGTGTCAGAGAGGACTGCGGCATCTGCAGGAGGAAAAAACGTGTCAGAGAAGACTGCGGCATTTGCATTAGCCAGGAAAGATGGTGGCGCAGAGCAGCCGTATGTCTGCCGGCGCTTGCATACCTGACGCCAATTCTGATGGTCTGCAAAGAGATTGGGAAGGGAGAATATGGAGAGTACTGGAAGCTTGTGCTCCTGGAGGGGCTTATTACCATGTGCCTCTTTTTATTCAGAAGGAGGCATGCAGTGCTGCTCCTCCTTCCGTCGGTTCTGTCCCTGGGGCTGTTCACAGGAGTAATGAATACCTGTGAAAATCAGACTGTGGACAGGGAATTTTATGAGGCAGTGACGGACGAGGATGCGGGAAAGCTGATCCAGAAAGTGACTGGGAAGAAAGAGGGGCAGGGCGGAATCTACCGGACCGAGCAGGCGGGGGATGCTGCGCAAAAGGCGGCAAACCTTAACCGGATCCATGATATGAGTCAGCTTACCTCCTCCATTTATTCCTCATCCTATAATGCCGGTTATCAGAAATTCAGGGAAGAAGTATTCGAACTGGAGGAGCCGTTCCGCAATTTTCTGATGCAGCCTGCAGCGGACAATCCGGTATTTCAGGACTTTATGGGCGTGAAATACATACTCCGCCGGACAAAGCCTGCCAGTCAGGAAGAGAAGCAGGGAGAGAATTCAGGGAACACGCTTTCCGGATATACGCTCCTGGGAACAAAGGGAGCATGGGAAATGTATGAAAATGAGGATGCGCTTCCTGTTGCCTTTGCGACAGATCAGGTTATGACAGAGGAAGCATACCAGAAGCTTCCCTTTCCGTATAACCAGCAGGCGCTGCTGGAATTTGCAGTGGCAGGGGAGGGAAGCGGCGATGCGGAAGCCGGGCCGGGCAGTAAAGAGAATACCGTGGAGGCCGTGGACATCAAGTTCCCGGAGACGGTCTCAGCGAAAAAGGATGAGACGAAAATGATTGATATTCCTGTCAGGGATACGGAAAATATTTTATTCCTGCAGTTCAGGGTGAAAAATTTAAGACCAGGGCATGATCTGACAGTCTGGGTTGAGGGGACGCGCAATAAACTCACTTCAAACAGACATTTCTACTATAATAAAAACACGGTATTTACGTATGCTGTCCCACTGGAAAAAGGGCAGAAACAGATCAGGGTAAAGTTCGGAGAAGGGCATTATGAGATATCCGGCGCCAAGTGTTTCCTGGGCGCGCCTGTGAGCCGTGAAGAAGCGGGGCTATGCCAGTCGGAGTTTATGGCAGATCAGGAAAAAACAAAGGGGAACGTAATCGCAGGAGAGATCAATGTAAAGTCAGACGGGTATTTTGTGACGACAATTCCTTATGATGAAAGCTTTGATGTGTACGTGGACGGCCAGGAGACAGGGAAGGAGAAGGTAAATACCGCATTTCTGGGCTTTCAGATATCGGAAGGGGAGCATGAGATACGGATTGTCTACCATGCCCCCGGGATGCTTTTAGGGAAGCTTTTGTCACTTGCAGGAGTGGTACTTATGTTCGTCAATTGGGGACGGGGTATTTTTAAAAATACCCCGTCCCTAATTGACAAAAATACAGGTCTGAGGGTTACAGGACCTTATAGTAAAATAGCACCGGGAGGGACAATTCAGCTTAAAGTAGAGTATCTGCCGAAGAATGCAGCCCATGAGGCTGTAGAATGGGATACCAGCAGCTGGCGCGCTACCGTGTCAGATACAGGATAACGACATGCTGGATGCAATTGACGAACTGGCCAAATAAATGGGAAGATAAATCCACTTTACTGTTCGTGCGTTTATTCTGTGAGGTAAAATACCGGAAGCGTAAACTTATGCTTCCGGTATTTTTTAAAAGACGGTTTATCATTCAGAATCTAATTGAGTTAACCTCTAATACGTGATAATATATAAGACAAGAATCACTTCAAAAGTAATACCTGAAAAGGGGTGTGGGATTATGACTGATAAGAAGCTTCCAATAGGAGAAGAGTTCTTCCGGAATATCAGAACCAAGGGATTCTACTATGTTGATAAGACAGGCCTGATCAGTGAGCTTCTAAGAACCAGGGGCAGTGTAAATCTTTTTACACGTCCCCGGCGTTTTGGAAAAAGTTTAAATATAGATATGCTGAAAACATTCTTTGAGACTGGCACAGATCCTGCATTATTTGAGGGGCTGAAAATCACAGAAGAAAAGGAACTGTGTGAACAGTATATGGGGAAATATCCGGTCATCTCAATCAGACTGAAAGATGTCGGAGGGGAGGATTATCAGACTGCATATGAAACCCTGTGCACTGTCATCAGTGAAGAAGCTTCCAGGCTGGACTTCCTCATGGAGAGTGACAGATTAATGCAGTATGACAAGGTGAAGTTTGCACGGCTGGCAGAAAATCAGTTTGAAAAACCGGCAGAGCTCCATAACAGTCTGAAACTTCTGACAAGGCTGTTGCGCAGGCATTATGGCACATCTGCTATTGTGATGATTGACGAGTATGATGTGCCTTTAGATAAGGCTTATCATAACGGTTACTACCCACAGATGATAAACTTGATCCGTTCTATTTTTAGCCAGGTGCTTAAGACAAATGAGAACCTTGAGTTTGCAGTGATTACTGGCTGTCTGCAGATTGCGAAGGAAAGCATCTTCACAGGGCTTAATAACTTCAAAGTACGGACAGTTTCGGATATCCGGTTCGCAGAGTATTTTGGATTCACAGACCGGGAAGTAAAAGAATTGCTGGATTACTATGATCTGGAAGACAAGTTTGACTTGTTTAAGGAGTGGTATGACGGATACCGATTTGGAAATATCTATGTATACTGCCCATGGGATGTTCTGAACCAATGTGATAAATTCTGTGAATCAAGAAATGCACGGATGGAGTCTCATTGGGAGAATAGCAGCAGTAACAGTATTGTGAAGGATATCCTGGAGCATTCTGACGAGACTGCCCGGGCAGAGATTGAGGCATTGATTTCTGGTGAATATGTGGAGAAGCCAATAATCTCAGGGCTCACATATTCCGATTTTGACAGCAGAGAGCCACAAAAAAAGCAGAGCTGTCTGTGGAGCATCCTTTTTTCAACCGGGTATCTGACGGATGCCATGGAGCCAGCCGGCCAGTTCCACAGACTCGTAATTCCAAACAGAGAAATCCTTGAAATCTATAAAAAGAGAATACTGTCCTGGTTTGAAGTAAAGACAGTGGGTAATATAGAACGGTGGAAGCAATTCTGCAATGCGGTAAAAGAAGGGGATGGGGAGACATTCCAGCTATTATTTAACAGCTTCATGGATGATTCCATCAGTATCCGGGATACTTTTATCCGGAAAGAAATGAAGGAAAATTTTTACCATGGCATGCTGCTTGGCCTAATGAGGGCAGAAGGAAGCTGGGTTGTAAAATCCAATGCAGAATCCGGTATTGGATATACGGATATTATGATCCTTGTTCCCCTGGAAAAGATAGGATGCATTGTGGAAGTGAAGTATGCAGAAGACGGTACATTTGAGGCTGTGTGTAATAAAGCAATAAAGCAGATTGAAGATGAAGGGTATGCAGCAGTTCTAAAGCAGGAGGGGATGCATACAATCCATAAATACGGGGTTGCATGTTACAAGAAAACATGTAAAGTAATCTGTGAATCTGGGACGGGGCATTTTTAAAAATGCCCCGTCCCCCAAAGTCGGAGGGATAAAATGGACAGACCTGTTACAACATTATTTATGCTAATGTCTGTTGATGGTAAAATCAGCACTGGAGCATCAGATCATTTAGACGTGGATAAGGATTTTCCTAAAATTGCGGGAGTGAAGGAAGGATTACATCAATATTATGAAATAGAGCAGACAACAGATCTATGGTCGCTTAATTCCGGAAGAGTGCAAGCCAAAATCGGTATTAACACAGCGGACATTCCAAATAAAACGCCCGTCTCTTTTGTTGTAATTGATAATAAACATTTAAAAGAACAAGGGGTACGTTATTTTTGTGCTTTATCAAAACAATTTGTGCTGGTTACATCCAATGCAGAACATCCGGCATTTGAAATAGAAGAAGATAATCTCCATATCATATATCAAAATGAACTGTCGTTGAAAGATGTCCTTGCAAAACTCAGATCACAATATAGTTGTGAGAGAATAACGATACAAACTGGTGGTACATTAAACGAACTGTTTCTCCGTGAAAAGCTGATAGATTATCTTGATATTGTTGTAGCACCTGTATTAGTTGGCGGTAAAGATACATCCACTTTAATTGATGGGAAATCTTTGGTGTCAGAAAGCGAATTATCAAGATTAGGTGTGTTGAAACTGCAGGAATGTATAGTTTTGGAAAACTCATATCTTAGATTACGTTATGGAGTAATTCAATGACGGTTTTCCGTTCAGGGAGTAATGGATACTGCGAGCCAGATAAATCTGCCGTGCAGTATCATAGGATGCGCAAAGCCGCATGAGGAAGTCTTGCATAAAGTCTGGCAGGCATTATGTTCGGCTATTGATGAAAAATACGATATGGAACGGTTATGGAATACTGGTGGTAAGAAATGGACTTATGAGTATAAGTATCGCAGAGGAGGGAAAACCCTCTGCAGCTTATATGCAAAAGGTGGCTGCGTTGGTTCCATGATTATTTTTTGGGAAAGATGAGAGAGCAGAATTTGAAGCTATAAGGGATACTCTTTCTGATGCCGTCTGTAGGAAATATGATGAAGCCCAAATTAAAGCATCCCTTCAGATGTCTGGGCAATTCTGACCAGACTGCAAGATAGTTCAGATACAGCGCAGCAAGTGCACAGAAACATATCTTGGCGAGGTAGAACCCGCGTGTAAAAAATACTTATTTCTTAATCTGTTATTCCGTGTTATAATCTAAACTAGAAGGGATGTGATGATATGGGCCTGTCAGAATTTGAACGAAAAAAAGATGAAAAGATGGATGGCGTGATTTATGATATGTCGCCTTCACCGGGATATCAGCATGGGATTATAAACAATAACATAAATACAATTTTAAAAATTGGTTTGAAAAACAGTTTGTGTCTTGTATTTATGGAAAATTTGGATTTTAAATATCACCCAGAGGTAAATGATGATTATTTGTGTCCTGATATTATGGTAATCTGTGACCGTAAGCATTTAAAAGGAGGTTCCTATAGCGGAGTACCTAAATTTATCGTGGAAACATTGAGCCCTTCAACGACTAAGAGGGATAGAGCTGAAAAGAAAGGTATTTATGAAAAGGCGGGAGTGGAAGAGTACTGGATTGTTTCACCGCAGGGGAAATCGGTGGAAATATATTATCTGCAAGATGGGAAGTATATTCTGGAAGAGAGTTATATTCTAGTAGAAGATAAAGAAGATGAGCACTATAATGCAGAGACAACAATTAGTTTACGGGCATTTCCGCATATTACGATGGAATTAAGAGATATATTTGAAAAAGTGGATTAGATAAGTACGATGATTTCGGCGATACAATTTTGAAGTATCGCTTTTTTCAATCACCTGCTTCATAGCCAAGAGAATCGCATATTCTGCCCAGTATGGAAAAGTGGATGGCAGGCAGTTGCAAATGGATTAACCGCTATTCATGGACTAACTGTCCGTTCATAGTAACGTAATACTCCTGTGATCCAACATTAAGGCTTGCAAATAAGGGAAACGCAAGGTATAATAGCTGTAACTTTCCTGCATCCTGTGCATCTGATACGCAGAATGCGGGAATATGATTCGGGAGTGTAATATAAGAGCTGCTGGTCATAAACATTACAGAAAAAGGAGTGTAAGAGGAATATGGTAGAGAAGACAATGGATAAGGTTGTAGCACTGGCGAAGTCAAGAGGATTCGTATATCCAGGCTCCGAGATTTACGGCGGTCTTGCCAATACATGGGATTACGGCAATCTCGGAGTGGAGCTTAAGAACAATGTTAAGAAAGCATGGTGGCAGAAGTTCGTACAAGAATCCCCCCACAATGTCGGTGTAGACTGTGCAATCCTCATGAATCCGCAGACATGGGTGGCAAGCGGCCATCTCGGCGGATTCAGCGACCCGCTTATGGACTGTAAGGAATGTCATGAGCGTTTCCGTGCAGATAAAATGATTGAAGATTACGCAAAAGAGAATGGGCTTGACATCGGCGACACCATTGATGGATGGAGTCATGAGAAGATGCAGGATTACATTGCTGAGCATGAGATTCCGTGTCCGACCTGCGGAAAGCACAACTTTACAGAGATCCGTGAGTTTAACCTTATGTTCAAGACCTTCCAGGGCGTTACAGAGGATGCGAAGAGCGTCGTATATCTGCGTCCTGAGACGGCACAGGGTATTTTTGTAAACTTTAAGAATGTACAGCGTACCTCCAGAAAGAAAATTCCGTTTGGCATCTGCCAGATCGGAAAGTCCTTCAGGAACGAGATTACACCGGGCAACTTCACCTTCCGTACAAGGGAGTTCGAGCAGATGGAGTTAGAGTTTTTCTGTGAGCCGGATACAGACCTTGAGTGGTTTGCATACTGGAAGCAGTTCTGCCTTGACTGGTTAAAGGCACTGGGCCTTAAAGAGGAAGAGGTTCGCTATCGTGACCATACGCCGGAGGAGCTGAGTCATTACAGCAAGGCAACAACAGATGTGGAATTCTTATTCCCGTTTGGATGGGGCGAGCTGTGGGGAATTGCGGACAGAACCGACTTTGACCTTACACAGCATCAGAATGTATCCAAGCAGGATATGAGCTACTTTGATGATGAGAAGAAGACAAAGTATGTTCCATATGTAATCGAGCCGTCACTGGGCGCTGACCGTATGGTGCTTGCATTCCTGTGCAGCGCTTACGATGAGGAGGAGCTGGAAGGCGGGGACGTAAGAACCGTGCTTCATTTCCACCCGGCACTGGCTCCGGTGAAGATCGGGGTGCTTCCGCTTTCCAAGAAGCTGAATGAGGGTGCTGAGAAGGTATATGCACAGCTCTCTAAGAAATATAACTGTGAGTATGACGAGCGCGGGAATATCGGCAAGCGTTACCGCCGTCAGGATGAGATCGGTACGCCGTTCTGTGTAACATACGATTTCGATTCTGAGGAAGACGGTGCAGTGACCGTCCGCGACCGTGACACGATGGAGCAGGAGAGAGTGAAGATCGAAGATCTGAATGCATATTTCGAGAAGAAGTTTGAGTGGTAGTATGATCTGGACAGCTACGAGGATGGATCAGAGATGAGGAGAAGACTAGTGGTTTTCTCCTCATTTTTTATGATAAAGTCAGAAATTTAATGAGAACCCCCCATTGTATCCGCGTTAGTAAAATGTTACAATAGTTGTGTCACGGTAATTTTTTTATCTGAAAAACATTTATAATGGGAGGTTTTAAAATTGAGTGCAGCAAATGATGGATTAATGTGGGCGCTTGTGAAGGAGAAGCCCGAGGAAGGACTGTGGATGAAGCGTGTGCCGGTACCGGGAGTGGGGCCGAATGATGTGAAGATTAAGATTCACAAGACCGCCATCTGCGGTACGGATGTGCATATTTACCAGTGGAATGACTGGGCACAGCACACAATTCCGGTTGGACTGACCGCAGGTCATGAGTATGTTGGGGAAGTCGTGGAAAAGGGCGAAGGAGTACGTGGTTTTCAGATTGGGGATCTAGTGTCAGGGGAAGGACACATCACGTGCGGAAAATGCCGTAACTGCCTGGAGGGGCACAAGGAGAACTGCAAGGATGCAAAGGGCGTAGGCGTTAACAGGAACGGCGCATTTGCAGAGTATCTTGTGATTCCGTCCTGTAATGTATGGCCATGCAATCCGGCGATTCCAGAGGAGATGTATGCCATCTTTGATCCCTTTGGAAATGCCACACACACAGCATTGTCCTTTGAGATGCTGGGAGAGGATGTGCTCGTGGCAGGAGCGGGTCCTATCGGATGTATGGCAGCAGCCATTGCAAAGTTCTCAGGGGCGAGACATGTCGTTATCACGGATATGAATCCATACCGTCTTGAACTTGCAGAAAAGCTTGGCGCAACGAGAACCGTGAATTTAAAGGAAGAGAAGCTTGAAGAGGTCATGAAGGATATCGGCATGACGGAAGGGTTTGATGTCGGCCTGGAGATGTCCGGATCGCAGGCAGGGCTGCATCAGATGATCCATAATATGAAGCATGGCGGGAATATCGCCCTGCTGGGTCTGCAGAGAACGGACGCGGTCGTAGATCTTGAGACCGTGATATTTAACGGGCTGAATATCCGGGGAATCTATGGAAGAAAGGTGTGGGATACCTGGTACAAGATGTCTACCATGGTTCAGGCGGGATTAGACATCTCTCCGATCATTACACATCATTTTGACATCAAAGATTATGAAAAGGGCTTTGAGGCAATGATTTCCGGAAAGTCAGGAAAGGTAATTTTGGACTGGGCCCATGTGAATGATTAGTAGATATACGAACCCGGTAGTTACACGAACAGTTAACAAGAAAGAGAGAAGAAAAGATGGCAAGAAAAGATGATATTTTAAATATTTATACAAAAGAAGTAGAAGGAATCAGGGAGGCAGGCCTTTTTAAGGGCGAAGCGCCTTTTGTATCTCCCCAGGGAGCAAGGGTGAAGATGGAGGACGGAAGAGAGCTTCTGTGCATGTGTGCAAATAATTACCTTGGCCTCGGCGACAGCCCCCGCCTAATCGAGGCGGCGAAGAGAACCTATGATGAGAAGGGCTACGGCGTTGCTTCCGTACGTTTCATCTGCGGTACGCAGGATATACATAAAAGGCTTGAAAAGAAGATCTCAGACTTTCTGGGAACAGATGATACAATCCTCTATTCCTCCTGCTTTGACGCAAACGGCGGTCTGTTTGAGACGATTCTGACGGCTGAGGATGCAGTGATCAGCGATGAGCTGAACCACGCTTCGATTATCGATGGTGTGAGGCTGTGCAAGGCAAAGCGTTTCCGCTATAAGAATAACAACATGGAAGACCTGGAGACAAAGCTTAAGGAGGCCGACGAGGCGGGAGCCCGCATTAAGCTGATTGCCACCGACGGCGTATTTTCCATGGACGGTATTATCTGTAACCTGAAAGGGGTATGCGACCTTGCAGATCAGTATAATGCCCTTGTGATGGTTGACGACAGCCATGCAGTGGGATTTGTGGGAAAGACAGGACGCGGTACGCCGGAGTACTGCGGCGTCCAGGGCCGTGTGGATATTATCACGGGAACACTGGGAAAAGCCCTTGGAGGAGCGTCAGGCGGATACACCTCCGGACGCAGGGAGATCATTGACCTTCTGCGCCAGAGAAGCCGCCCGTACTTATTCTCTAATTCCCTTGCACCGGCGATTGCAGGAGCAAGCATCGAATTATTTGATATGCTGGATGAGAGCACTGAGCTTCGCGACCACCTGGAGGACGTAACCGCATATTACCGGAAGGAGCTGGAGGACAATGGCTTTGACATTATTCCGGGAACTCATCCTTGTGTGCCGGTCATGCTGTATGATGAAAAGACGGCAGCAGAATTTGCAAAGAGGATGATGGAAAAGGGCGTGTATGTAGTAGCCTTCTCCTATCCGGTCGTACCGAAGGGCAAGGCAAGGATCCGTACGCAGGTATGCGCCGGTCATACGAAGGAAGACATAGACTTTATTGTAAAATGCTTTAAGGAAGTCAGGGAAGAGATGAAGTAAAACAGTCGGGGACGGGTTACTGTTCACACAGGATTTTGCATTTACTGCAAAGTCCGTAAGAAAATGATTCAGGAGTGAGCAAATCCCATTCGCGAAGCGAATTTTAAATGGATTTGCGAATGTTACTGTGAACGGAGTGAACAGTAACGGGGACGGGGTAAAATTAATTTTACCCCGTCCCCGACTCTTGTAAAAGAAAAAATATATGATATACTATATAGCTGAGACTATATAAAGAAAGGGGAATTATAGTAAGATGGAATTGAAAAATGTTTGGAACGCCTATGCCAAAGAGGAGCTTCAGGAGCTTGAGAAAGTAAATGACCTGTACAAATCCTGCCTGGATCAGGGTAAGACGGAGCGTGAATGTGTCAGTCTTACGGTTCAGATGGCAAAGGAGAGAGGCTACAGAGATTTAAAAGAGATTACACAGTCTGGCGGACCCCTGAAGTCCGGTGATAAGGTGTATGCAGTTTGCATGGATAAGATGGTTGCACTTTTCCATATCGGAGATGAGCCGCTCGAGAATGGTATGAATATTTTGGGGGCTCATATTGATTCGCCGCGCATTGATGTTAAGCAGAACCCGCTCTATGAAAATGAGGAGTTTGCATATTTTGATACACATTACTACGGCGGTATTAAGAAATATCAGTGGGTTGCAATCCCCCTTGCGTTACACGGCGTGATTGCCAAAAAGGACGGTACGGTTGTGCAGGTGAATATCGGAGAGAAAGAGGAGGATCCGGTATTTGTCATCACAGATCTGCTGGTGCACCTTGCGGCAGATCAGATGGAGAAAAAGGCCAAAGAGGTTATTGAAGGCGAGAAGCTTGATCTGCTGATCGGAAGTCGTCCGATTGAAAAGGATCCAGCTCTTGATAAGGAGGAGAAGGATGCCGTAAAGAAAAATGTCATGGCGATCTTAAAGAAGCACTATGACATTGAGGAAGAGGATTTTATATCTGCAGAGCTGGAGATTGTTCCGGCAGGGAAGGCAAGAGACCTTGGAATCGACAGAAGCATGATTCTTGGATACGGACAGGATGACAGAGTATGTGCTTTTACATCTCTTTTTGCTATTCTGGATGTAGAGGATGTTAAGAGGACTGCCTGCTGTATTTTAGTAGATAAGGAAGAGATCGGAAGCGTTGGTGCGACTGGTATGCATTCCAGATTTTTTGAAAATACGGTGGCAGAGCTTGTGGCACTGTCAGGAAGCGAATCAGAGCTTAAGATCAGAAGAGCGCTTCAGAATTCAAAAATGCTTTCTTCTGATGTAAGCGCAGGATTCGATCCGATGTTTGCAGAATGCTTCGAGAAGAGAAGCTCTTCTTTCTTCTCAAAAGGGCTCGTATTTAACAAGTTTACCGGAAGCCGGGGAAAGAGCGGGTCAAATGATGCCAATGCGGAATTCCTGGCGCAGATCCGGAGGGTTATGGATGAAGGGAATGTTGCTTACCAGTTTGCAGAGCTGGGCAAGGTGGATGTAGGCGGAGGCGGAACGATCGCTTATATCATGGCAAATTATGGCATGGAGGTTGTGGACAGCGGAGTCTCAATCCTGTCTATGCATGCGCCCTGGGAGGCATCAAGCAAAGCGGATGTGTATGAGGCCTATAAAGGATATAAGCTCTTTTTGAAAAAAATGTAGCGCGCAGCAAAACTTAAAATAACGCCCCGGATCGTTGCTATGAGCGGCCTCCCAGGCCGTGAATAGTAACCATTTACCGGCAGTATCAGAGTCATGGGAAGGACGGTGAATAAGATGAAGAAATGTGCAGAGATTGCAATTATCGGTCTTGGAAACAGGGGAAGGGATGTTTATGCGAAGGCATCGAAGCTGTATCCGGATAAAATGAAGATTATTGCCGTGGCGGACACGGATCCGGAAAAGACTGCGCTGATGGCAATGGAGTATGACCTGTGTGAGGGAGCCTGTTTTGGGAGCGGCGAGGAGCTTCTTAAGCAGGAGAGGCTTGCAGATGCCGTCATTATCGCTACCCAGGACAGGCAGCATGTGGACCATGCGGTACTGGCGCTGGAAAAGGGATATCATGTCCTTTTGGAGAAACCTGTTTCGCCAAAGCTTTCCGAATGCGTCAGGCTTGCAGAAACAGCCAGAAGATGCGGGCGAATGGTGATTGTTTGTCATGTGCTCAGGTATACGCCCATCTACCGGAAGGTGAAAGAGCTGTTAGATGGCGGAAGTATCGGTGATGTAGTTTCAATTACGGCCACAGAGAATGTAGGATGGTTCCACCAGGCTCACAGCTTTGTGCGGGGAAACTGGGCCAATTCAGAAAAGTCCAGTCCCATGATTCTGCAGAAATGCTGCCATGATATGGATCTCTATCCCTGGCTTGCAGACAAGACATGTGAATCGGTATCCTCATATGGCGGTACCTATCTGTTTAAACCTGAAAAAGCGCCGGAGGGCGCCGGGAAGCGCTGCCTTGACGGATGCAGGGCAAAGGAAGGATGTCCTTTTGACGCGGAGAGCATCTACCTGGATAATAAGCTTACAGGATTCCGCAGAGGAAACCGCGGATGGCCCCTGAATGTCCTTGTTCCGTCCGGGCCGACGGAGGAGAAGATTGTGGAGGCGCTTAAGACAGGAGACTACGGAAGATGCGTGTATCATTGTGATAATAATGTGGTGGATCACCAGGTTGTGAACATGAACATGACAGACGGCACGACCATGAGTTTTACGATGTGTGCTTTCACGCCAGATGTTGCCAGATATGCCAGATTCATGGGGACAGAGGGAGAGCTGATTGTCAACATGAATGTACAAGAGCCGGAAAAATGCGGGCTTGTGGTACGCAGATTTGGTGCAGAGGTGACGGAGGAGAGAATTGATGTCATGAGTCTTTCGAATGACTTTTCCGGCCACGGCGGGGGAGACCAGGTTCTGACAGAAGAATTCCTGGATCTGGTCCGGGGAGAGAAAAGAGAGAGTGCGTATATCACATCTCTTGACCGCTCTTTAGAGAGCCACTACTGTGCGCTGGCAGCGGAATACTCCAGGACGCACGGAGGTATTCCGGTAAAGATAAAAGAATTTGTATGATGCAGGCGGCAAAGGGTCATGCATTTCGTGTCCGCATGAAAAAGCATGACCTCCCTACGGCTGCATCATTTGCATCAGGGACGAAGAAAGGGAAGTGCAGATGGATCAGGAGCAGAAGAAACTTTTTAAAGCGATGACGCCGGGAAAGAAGATGGAATACCTGTGGATGTATTATAAGACATGGTTTGCAGGGCTTCTGATTCTTTTTGCCGCGGCCGGAATCGGAATTATGATGTACAGGGGAATGCATACCACTGTTCTGTTAAATGTGGCAGTTGTGGGAGGCGATCATAATCAGGCTGTGGAGTTTGCACAGGATTTTGCCAGATATGCGGGAGTCACGAAGAAGGACGGGGAAATCCGTGTAAAAGCGAATCTCCCTGACGAAAGCAGCGGCAGTTCTCTTACGACTGCCCTTACAACTCTTATGGGTGCGGAGGCGCTGGATGTCCTTATCTGTTCCGAGGGGATTTATGAAGAATACAGCAGTCAGGACGGGTTTCTAAATGTGAAGGAGCTGCTGGGGGAAGAGGCAGAGGCCTTTGGGGGCCAGGTGCTTTCTGACGCGGTCTGCCTGGGAGCAGACAGCCTGCCTGGAAGAAAGAAGATGGTACAGTATGATAAAATCTACGTGGCTGTATCTGTAAACTGCAAAAATCAGGGGCTGGCGGCTGAGTTTTTGCGTTATCTGATGGAGGAAAAAAAGTAACGCATCCAACCCGTTTAAAAGTCGCTTTCAGCGAGGGGCTGGATGCCGGAAACCACCACTTTACCGGCTCGGATGCCGCGCAGCGGGGTGCACGGCTCCGTGAATAGTAATGAATACAATGCTTTTTACCTGTATCTTCCCGGAAACTCTTGACGAATACTGGCAAAAACAGTAAAATAATATATGCGACTTAAAAAAATATTTAGTTTTTAGGAGGTCATGACAAAATGGCAAAATGGGTTTATATGTTTACAGAAGGTAACGCGACCATGAGAAATCTTCTCGGCGGTAAGGGTGCGAACCTTGCCGAGATGACAAGCCTGGGTCTTCCGGTACCCCAGGGCTTCACGATCACAACAGAGGCCTGCACACAGTACTATGAGGACGGCAGGACAATCAATGACGAGATTATGGAGCAGATCATGGAAGCCGTTACGAAGATGGAGGCTATTACAGAAAAGAAATTCGGAGATAAAGAGAATCCGCTTCTTGTTTCTGTACGCTCCGGTGCCAGAGCATCCATGCCGGGTATGATGGACACAATCCTGAACCTTGGTCTTAACGAGGATGTTGTAGAGGTGCTGGCAGAGAAATCCGGCAACCCGCGCTGGGCATGGGACTGCTACAGAAGATTTATCCAGATGTATTCTGACGTAGTTATGGAAGTTGGAAAGAAATACTTTGAAGAGCTGATCGACAAGATGAAAGAAGAGAAGGGTGTTAAGCAGGATGTTGAGCTTACCGCAGAGGATCTTAAGAGTCTTGCAGGACAGTTTAAGGCAGAGTATAAGGAAAAGATCGGACAGGACTTCCCGTCTGACCCGAAGGAGCAGCTGATGGGAGCAATCAAGGCTGTATTCCGTTCCTGGGACAACCCGAGAGCCAATGTATACCGTCGTGACAATGATATTCCGTATTCCTGGGGAACAGCTGTTAACGTACAGTCCATGGCATTTGGCAACATGGGCGATGACTGTGGTACAGGTGTTGCATTTACCCGTGACCCGGCTACAGGAGAGAACGGCCTGTTTGGAGAATTTCTGACAAATGCACAGGGTGAGGACGTAGTTGCAGGTGTCCGTACACCAATGCATATCTCCGAGATGGAACAGAAGTTCCCAGAGGCATTTGTTCAGTTTAAGAAGGTTTGTGAGACTCTTGAGAATCACTATAGAGATATGCAGGATATGGAGTTTACCGTAGAACACGGCAAGCTGTACATGTTGCAGACACGTAATGGTAAGAGAACTGCACAGGCGGCTCTTAAGATTGCGTGTGACCTTGTTGACGAGGGCATGAGAACAGAAGAAGAGGCAGTTGCCATGATTGATCCGCGTAATTTGGATACACTGCTTCACCCACAGTTTGACACTGCTGCACTTAAGGCAGCTACGCCGATGGGCAAAGGTCTTGGCGCTTCTCCGGGAGCAGCATGCGGCAAGGTTGTATTTACGGCAGAGGATGCTGTAGAGTGGCATGCAAGAGGAGAGAAGGTTGTTCTTGTACGTCTTGAGACATCACCAGAGGATATCACAGGTATGAAGTCTTCACAGGGTATCCTGACTGTACGCGGAGGCATGACAAGCCATGCAGCCGTTGTTGCGCGTGGAATGGGTACATGCTGTGTATCTGGATGCGGCGACATCGCTATGGACGAGGAGAATAAGAAGTTTACACTGGCAGGAAAGGAATTCCATGAAGGAGATCCGATCTCCATTGATGGTACAACAGGTAACATCTATGACGGAATTATTCCTACTGTTGATGCTAAGATTGCCGGTGAGTTCGGAAGAATCATGGCATGGGCAGATAAGTACAGAAGATTAAAGGTACGTACCAATGCGGATACACCGGCAGACGCGAAAAAGGCTGTTGAGCTCGGCGCAGAGGGTATTGGTCTTTGCCGTACAGAGCACATGTTCTTCGAGGAGGACAGAATTGCTGCATTCCGTGAGATGATCTGCTCTGATACTGTAGAGGAGAGAGAGGCAGCTCTTGAGAAGATTCTGCCCTATCAGCAGGGAGACTTTGAGGCTCTTTATACCGCGCTGGAAGGAAATCCGGTTACCATTCGTTTCCTTGACCCGCCGCTTCACGAGTTCGTTCCGACTGAGGAAGAGGATATTAAGAAGCTTGCTGACACCCAGGGCAAATCCGTAGAGGACATCAAGACACTGATTGATTCCCTCCACGAATTCAACCCAATGATGGGACATCGTGGATGCCGTCTTGCAGTTACTTATCCTGAGATTGCCAAGATGCAGACAAAAGCTGTAATCCGTGCGGCGATCAATGTGAAGAAGGCCCATCCGGAATGGGCGGTTAAGCCGGAGATCATGATTCCGCTGATTGGCGATATCAAGGAGCTTAAGTATGTGAAGAAGTTTGTTGTCGAGACTGCAGATGCAGAGATTGCGGCAGCAGATATTGAACTTGAGTATGAAGTTGGTACGATGATTGAGATTCCGAGAGCAGCTCTGACAGCAGATGAGATTGCGAAAGAAGCTGATTTCTTCTGCTTCGGTACAAACGATCTGACACAGATGACCTTCGGATTCTCCCGTGATGACGCTGGTAAGTTCCTTGAAGGATACTATGACGCTAAGATTTACGAGAATGACCCGTTTGCTAAGCTTGACCAGACAGGCGTCGGCAAGTTGATGGAGACTGCTATTAAATTAGGTAAGCCGGCAAATCCGAAGCTTCACATTGGTATCTGCGGCGAGCATGGCGGAGATCCGAGCTCTGTAGAGTTCTGCAATAAGATTGGCCTGGATTATGTATCCTGCTCACCGTTCCGTGTACCAATTGCAAGGCTCGCGGCAGCGCAGGCGGCTATATCACAAAGATAGGCGAAAACCATTCTGGACTTTTACCATAAGTTTTGAGGAAGCACAGGCTTTCCGCAGGGCGAATGGTGGCTATCTTAGAAAAAATCAATGGGAAGATTTGACCGTTGATGTTTATATCTAAATAATCATAAGCGTATCATTAGAAATAGTGGTACGCTTATTTTTTGACCCAATTTGCAGCTTTGAACATTCTGCTATCCGTCTATATAATTAAATCAAAAAAGGTTGGTGTTGATTATGAGAGAAAAGAAAAATCATTTATATGTGGATAGTGAGGAACGGAGTATTTTGTTACATAGCCTTGTGGAATTGAAGAATCAGCTCATACAGCAGGGCAGATATACAGATTGCGTTGACGAACTTATTTTTAAGGTTATCCATGCACCTATTAAAAAATTAAGAGTAGAACTGGCAGGGGGAAGTGATGTACGATAAGGATTTTAAAGAACTGGTGAAGATAGCAGTAGAGAAATTAAAAGACGAATCTGTATTGAAACTGTTACAGACTGATGCCAGTTATCAAAAAGATAGTAAGGACGAGGGATATGCGGAGGATGCTTTTAACCAGCTTGATTTGACGGAGGAACAGAGGGAAGTTTGTCAACATCTTATAGATTGCAGGGAAAAGCAGGATTTTGAATACGGAACTCATGCGTATATTGCAGGGCTGATAGATGCGTTTCATATTATGGCGGTATTGTTTCCAGAGAAATGGGATACAGAGAGAATAAGGGAAGCCATATCATGTAAGAGCAGATAAGGCAGAGAATAAAACAGAATAGATTTTTACATAGCCGATTGGTGTAGTTTTACGAAACAGCCAGTCGGCTTTTTTTATTGCCATAAATCCTTTACATAGCCACCTTGACAAAGTGGCTAAATCTATGCGAAAGGAGGACGCACCCTATGTCAAATTGCAAAGTAATCGCTTTAACCAACCAGAAAGGCGGCGTTGGAAAGACCACTACGGCGGTCAATCTGGGCGTGGCTCTGGCACAGCAGGGTAAGAAAGTCCTGCTCATTGATGCCGACGCACAGGCAAATTTAACCATGTCGCTCGGTTACAGCAGACCAGACGACTTGCCCGACACGCTCTCCACCATCATGCAGGACATCATTGATGATAAACCCGCCGATGTTTCCAGAAGCATCCTGCACCATGACGAGGGCGTTGACCTGCTCCCATCTAACATTGAGCTGTCGGGGCTGGAAGTAAGGCTGATTAACGCCATAAGCCGTGAAAGCGTACTGAAAACCTGCATCAACGAGGTAAAAAAGAGTTATGATACTGTCCTCATTGATTGTATGCCGAGCTTGGGTATGCTGACAATCAATGCGCTTGCGGCTGCTGACAGCGTGGTTATCCCGACACAGCCCCATTATCTTTCCGCCAAAGGCTTAGAGCTGTTGCTTCGCTCCGTGTCGAAAGTGAAACGGCAGATCAACCCGCACCTGCGGATTGACGGCATCCTTATGACGATGGTAATGCCACGCACGAACATCTCTAAGGAAATCACGGCAACGGTGAAAAGTGCCTACGGGCAGAGAATTAAAGTTTTTGATGCCCAGATACCCCACTCTATCCGTGCGGTTGAAGCCACCGCAGAGGGAAAAAGCATTTTTGCCTACGACAAGGGCGGCAAGGTAGCCGCAGCCTATGAACAGTTTGCAAAGGAGGTGGCAGAGATTGGCGAGAAACAGAGAAAGCAAAATCGAGCTGACCGCATACGATGACCTCTTTGAAACAGACGAGAGCCGAGCAGAAGCGAATCTAAGCAAGATAAGGGAGATACCCATTTCCGAAATTGATGAGTTCCCAGACCACCCATTCAAGGTTTTGATGAATGAGGATATGGAACAGCTTGTTGAAAGTGTCAGTCGGAGCGGCGTAATGACCCCTGCCACAGTTCGGCAGAAAGAGGACGGACGGTACGAGCTTATCAGCGGTCACAGGCGGAAAAAGGCTTGCGAGCTTGCAGGGCTTGAAACTCTGAAATGTGAGGTTAAGGAGCTGACCCATGATGAAGCGATTATTGTCATGGTTGAGAGTAATCTCCAAAGGACTACTATCTTGCCGAGTGAGAAAGCCTTTGCATATAAGATGCGGCTTGAAGCGATGAAAAGACAGGCAGGCAGACCCACAAAAGATAATTATTCCCCAGTGGGTAATAATTTTGGATTTGCTACTTCAAGTGATGAACTTGCCGAGAAAGTCGGGGAAAGTAAAAATCAGATTTTTCGCTATATCCGTCTGACCGAGCTTGTACCCGAAATCCTGCAAATGGTTGATGAACGCCAGATTGCTTTCCGCCCTGCGGTGGAAATCTCCTATCTGTCCGAGGAACAGCAATACACGCTTTTAGAAGCGATGGGCTACAACGATGCCACGCCCTCTCTTGCACAGGCTATCAAGATGAAAAAGTTCATGCAGGAGGGGAAGCTCACGGATGAGGTTATCCAGAGCATCATGCAGGAGGAAAAGCCGAACCAGAAAGAGAAGCCCGCCTTTAAGGACGAGCGGATAACCAAGCTCATACCGAAATCCATCCCCAGAGGGCAGGAAACGGATTTTGTCATAAAGGCGTTGGAGTTCTACAACCGCCACTTACAGCGGAGCAAGGCTCACGAGAGGTAAGGCAGGAAACATGGGAATTTTTGAAGTGGACACCGAGGGGGAAGTCTGCCCTTTGGGAAACAGAAAAAATTTTTTGACTTCCCCCTCTCCGCACCTCTCCCCCTAGATACTGCCAGTAACTATCCGAGAAAAGAACTATTAAAGGCTGTCCAGAGGGGCAGCTTTTTCTGTCAGAAAATCAATGAGCAACTATCAACAAGAGAACGAACAGGAGGTAATGAATGAAGATTCGTAAATTATTTCAAAGGGCTGCGGCGTTTGCTTTGGCTGCGGTTACGGCACTGTCCGCAGTCCCTGCAACGACAGCGTTTGCGGCGGGCGACATCGGCACGATTAGCTTTACTCACACCTACGACGGCGCAGGGAACGCAATCAGATATAATTCCAGTGCGAACATCGGCGGTCATACCGCAGGAGGTACGGGCGAATATAAGTACCGTATGTATGTGGACGGGGAAACGGCGTTCTGCCTTCAGCCGGGCGTACCCTTAAAAACAGGGAATACACTGGCAAAGGCGTCTTCCAACACATGGAACGCCCTCTCCGCAGACCAGAAAAAGGCGGTGGGGCTTGCCCTGCTCTACGGCTATCAGGGGAACAGCGGGAACCTGTCTGGAAGTGACGACGAGAAATGGCTTGCCACCCAGACCCTTGTGTGGGAGTTCGTCACGGGATGCCGCAACTCTGCAAGCCCGTACAGCCAGACAAGCGCAACCGTTTACAGCCTGCACTTTGGCTCGAACTATGCAAACAGCGGGGCGAGGGCGGCTTACGACCAGATTGTGTCATTCATGACAAGGCACAGCACGATTCCGAGTTTTATGTCGGCGGGCAAAAAGGACATTACAAAGGAGCTTGCCTATAAGGACGGCAAATACAGCCTTACGCTGACCGACAGCAACGGCGTGTTGTCCGAATATTCCTTTACCAGCTCCGACAGCAATGTAAAGGTGTCCAAGTCTGGGAACAAGCTCACCATCACGTCAAAAAAGGCGATTGATGGCAAGGCGAGGATTACAGCAACGAGAAATAACACGCCGACGGTCAGCAGCGGGGCGAAGATGATTGCCTACGGCGACCCGAACCTGCAGGATGTCATTACGGGCGTGGAGAACGTGGACACCATGACGGCATATATCAACGTGGAAACGCCGACAGGGACGGTCGCATTAAAAAAGACTTCCGAGGACGGCGTTGTTGCGGGGATTTCCTTTACCATCAAGGGCGACGGCTTCAACAAGACCGTAAAGACAGATAAAGACGGAAATATCACGGTGGAGGGCTTATTCCCTGGCACTTACACCGTCACGGAACAGTCCATCGACCGCTACGAGCCGCAGAAAACACAGACCGTGACGATTATCGGCGGGAAAACCTCTACGGTCACGTTCAGCAATACCTTGAAGCGTGGAAGCCTTGAGGTTGTGAAAACATCCGAGGACAATCTTGTGGATGGCGTGAAGTTCCACCTTTACGGCACTTCTTTAAGCGGATTGGCGGTTGATGAATACGCCGTGACCGATAAGAATGGATTGGCGAAGTTTGAGAACGTCCTTATCAGCGGCAGCACGCCGTACACCCTTGAGGAAGTGGACACGGCTATCCGTTACGTTGTCCCTGCATCCCAGACCGCCCCGATTGAGTGGAAAAAGGTCACGAAACGCAGCTTTACCAACATCTTAAAGAAATTCAACGTCACGGTATTAAAGACCGACGTGGAAACGGGGAAGAAGCCGCAGGGCGACGCCACACTTGCAGGTGCGGTTTACGGCATCTATAAGGGCGAGGAATTAGTTGACACTTACACCACCGATGAAAACGGGCAGTTCACAACGAAATATTATATCTGCGGAAATGATTGGAGCGTCCGTGAGATTGCCCCGTCCGAGGGCTATCTGTTAGATACTACAACCCACCATGTAGGCGCAGAGCCAGAGCTTTACACCGTGGAATATAATTCTGCCAAGAATGATGTAAACGAGCAGGTAATCAAGGGCAATATCGCCATCATCAAGCACACCGACAACGGCGAAACCCAGATTGAAACGCCAGAGGAGGGGGCTGTTTTTGAGGTATATTTGAAATCCGCAGGCAGCTTCGATGCGGCGGAGGAAACCGAGCGTGACACATTGATATGTGACGAGAACGGCTTTGCCCAGACAAAGGATATGCCGTATGGCATCTATACCGTACACCAGACCTCTGGATGGGACGGTCGGGAGCTGATGAAAGACTTTGACGTGTTCATCTGCAAGGACAGCCAGACCTACCGCTACCTTATCAATAACGCCAATTTTGAAAGCTATATCAAGATTGTGAAAAAGGATATAGAAACGGGCAAGGTCATCCCCTATGCAGGTGCAGGATTCCAGATTTACGACCCAGAGGGAAACCTTGTAACAATGAAATTCACTTATCCAGAAGTGACGGAGATTGACACGTTCTACACCACGGCGGACGGCGGGCTTATCACGCCGCAGACCTTAGAGTACGGCAAGGGTTATTCCCTCGTTGAAGTGCAAGCCCCATACGGTTATGTCCTCGACTCCGAGCCAGTCTATTTTGACGTGGAGCAGGAAAACTCCGAGATTGAGGGCGGCGTCACCATTGTAAAGGTGGAACGCTCCAACATGGCGCAGAAAGGGAAAATCACGGTAGGAAAATCTGGCGAGGTATTCAGCAGGGTATCGGGAAACAAGGGGCTGTACCAGCCGATTTTTGCAGTAGACAGCCTTGAGGGAGCGGTCTATGAGATTAGCGCAGCCGAGGACATCATCACAACCGATGGCACAGTTAGAGCCGAGAAAGGCGAAGTCGTGGACACGCTTACCACAGGGGAAGATGGCACAGCGGAATCCAAAGAGCTTTATCTCGGAAAGTATGAGGTAAAGGAAGTGACCGCCCCATATGGAATGGTGCTGAATGATGAAATCCATGCCGTGGAGCTTGTGTATGCAGGGCAGGAAATCGAAGTGACGGAAACAGGCACAAAGTTTTACAACGAGCGTCAGCGTGTGGAAATTGACGTAATCAAGAGCCTTGAGGTTGACGAAGCATACGGCGTAGGCAGCAACGGTGAAATCAAAGACGTTACGTTCGGTCTGTATGCAGCCGAGGAGCTGACCGCCGCAGACGGCACAACAATCCCTGCCGATGGATTGATTGAGGTAATTTTCCTTGACGAGAACGGTCACGGAAAAGCAATCAGCGACTTGCCGATGGGCAGCTATTATGTGCAGGAAATCAGCACAAACGCCGCTTACCTTGTCAGCGATGAGAAGTACCCTGTTGATTTTGAATATGCAGGGCAGGAAACCGCCGTTGTGAACATTACGGCAAACGAGGGCGAAGCCATTGAAAATGAACTGATTTACGGTTCTGTCAGCGGCAAAAAGTCCAATGAGGACGGTGAGGATTTAGGCGGTGCTTTAATCGGCATCTTTAAGATGGGGACAACGGAATATACAAAGGAAAATGCGATTGCGACTGCCACATCCGAGGATGACGGCAGTTTTTCTTTTGCCGAAGTTCCGTTTGGCACATGGGTTATCCGTGAAATCGAAAGCCCGAAAGGATATGTACTCTCAGAGGAAGAAATCAGCGTAACTATCAGTGAGGTTGATGAAGTTGTGGAGATTGAGCTTGTAAATTATTTTATCAAAGGCAATCTCTCCCTGACGAAAGTAGACAAGGACTACCCAGACAACAAGCTCACAGGTGCGGTATTCGAGGTTTACTCTGATACAAACGAAGATGGAAAACTGGACAAGAAAGACGTGCTGCTCGGCGAGATGGGCGAGGTAGAGAAAGGCGTTTACCAGATGAACGACCTGCGGTACGGCAAGTATCTTGTCCGTGAGAAAACCGCCCCGACAGGCTTCGTACTGGATGAGAACGTCTATCCCGTATCCATTGAGGAAAACGGCAAGACCTACAACGTGGAGAATGAAGCGGGCAAGGGCTTCTTAAATGAAGCCCAGAAAGGCTCGCTGAAAATCGTCAAGACATCTTCTGACGGCAAGGTGGAGGGCTTCTCTTTCCGTGTGATTGGAAAAGATTATGACCAGACATTCAAGACGGACAAAAACGGTGAAATCGTCATTGACGGCTTGCGTATCGGCGAATACACCGTGTCCGAGGTCAGCGACAAGGCATCTTCTGGCTATATCCTGCCCGCCGACCAGAAAGTGACCATCAAGACGGATGAAACGGCAACCGTAACCATGCACAACGAGCTGCGTGACACCCCGAAAACAGGCGACGACTTTAATCTCGGCTTGTGGGTAAGCCTTGCGGCGGCATTTACAGTCGGTGCGGGAATCTTCGGATTTGCAGGCTACCAGTGCGGAAGAAAGAAAAAGGAGGACTAAGCAGGATGAGGGGAAAAACCATTATCGCCATTGTGCTTGTGGCGTTTATCGGCGGTGCGGCTGCGTGGCTGCATCTCCGCAGGAAATAGTTTGAGAAATATTTTACTGATGTGGATTGGGGCGGTTTTCAGCGACCGTCCTCTTTCCATGAATGGAGGTAATTATGGACAGTCTGAAAACCATTGAGGGCAAAGTCAGAATCGTCCTGCAAGAGAATGAGGACGCCAGAAATGACGACATGGTGCTGTACCTTGCCCTCTGCAACTTTTATCTGAAAGATGCGGGAGCTATGCCGCTTGCAGAAATAATGACAAGGCATAAGGAGCTTGGCTTGCCGAGCTTTGAGAGCGTGGGCAGGACACGCCGCAAATTGCAGGAGAAATGCCCCGAACTTTTAGGGAGCGTGCGGATGCAGAAAATCAGAGCCAAAGGGGAAAAGGCATACCGCAGATATGCCAAAGAATCTTGAAGTGAATAAAAAATTTAAAGAGAGGAGGAACGCCTATGGACGGTGGAACACGCTCCAATCAGGGCTATGAAATCATAGAGGGCTGCACTATCGGGAACACGGAGCTTGTCATCGGGCATCACCCGAAAGCCCCGAACCCTTATGTATGCTGGTACTGCAAGGGCGGCGACAACTACTATTGGGGCTGCTACTGCAACACCCTTGAAGCGGCGAGGGAAAAGCTGAACGAACGCTACCAGTCGGAGTGCCAGATGCCATACAACCAACAGCCCGATAAAAAGGCGAAGCAACACGATGACCGAGAGCGGTAAGGAAAAGAAATATGACTGCACGGACTGTCCTTACCCCCGATATAAGGACAGCCGTGTTATCTTCTGCGACGTCTGCATCCGAAAGGTTTTAGACTGGCAGAGGGAGAAAAAGCAGGGAAAGGAGAAGCAAGATGGAGAACGAAGAAAAACGGATGATTAGCTCCTATGAGGTCACGCAGAGCATCCACATCGGAAAAAAGGAAGTCGTGTTCGGCATAGATGAGAAAGAGGAATACCCGTATCTTGTCTGCTGCTGCACTTACGATAACCCGCTGTCCGCAGAATGGGTGACGGATGCGGTCGGCTCTGACGATTATCTGGAAGCCATGCAGATGTTTACCGACAGGGTGCAGGAACAGATAGGGATTGTGCGGGCAGAGCAGGAACAGTTCAAGTTTGACATGACCCCGTTTACCATAGACGACTGCATCCCAGACGATAAGTGCGGCAGCATTGTGGACAAGGTCGTTGTCATCAATGCCGAGGTCAACCGCCATGAATATCGGCATTCTGCCTACCAGCTTGTACTGGCAGACGGCGGTCACGGCGCATTGGGCGGCAGGGGGCAGGCGGTGTTCGGCACTTCCCTTGCGGACGGAAAGCACGCCCGATGGGAACGGTGCGACGTGCTTGGGGAAATCAAGCCAGAGAAGATGCCCGTCTGGGCAAAGGAAGCTCTTGCAAAAATCCAATCGCAGGAAAAGGCGAAAAAATCAAAGAGCAGGGAGGAACGCTGATGGAGATACGGGCTTTGACGCAATCCGAACAGAAATACACCTATGCCCAGAGTATGCAGCTTGAGGGACAGACGGGATGTATCGGTCATCTCCGAGGTGATTTTAACACTTCTGGATATGGCTTTCATACCACTTGGTTTGATACCAGAAAACAGTGGAAAACGGACGAGTTTAAGACAGGTCTGGACGATGTTATCAATACCCTGCGTGAAGATAAGGGGCTTCTGCACAGCCGCTATGACATGGCGGCATTTGCGAGGGAAAATCCCGAAAGCGCATTTCAGGGCAGCTACTGTACCGAGTACGGCTTCCGTGCGGATACCGACAAGCACGCTTTCCTGCTCCGCTGCAACCCGACAAAGGGCGACTATAACTTTTACTGCTATTGCTATGTGAAAGAATGGCTCGATAGGCATATATCCAGAGCGGAACAGGGAATCCGCTTTATAGACCCCCATTACAAAGAGCTGTTCCGCATCCCAGACGGCGGGAAAATTATCATCACTTATGATTGGGGAGAAAAGGCGGAAAAGACCTGCCGTTTCATTGACGCATGCCATACCGAGGTGGACAGCAACCTCTACCACATCTGCGAGTTTGCCGAGCGCATGGAGAAAAACGGGGCAACGTATGAGCCGAAGCCGCAGGAGCCGCCGTCCGCACAGAAAGCCCCGAAGCACAAAGACCATGAACGATAGGAGGAAAGGAACATGGCAGTCAACCAGAAAGCCGTTAAGGTTTTAAATAAGATATTTGAAGCAGGCTTTACCGAAGAAAAAGCCATTGCCGCCATGACGATGGACGACATTCTCTCCATGCAGGGCATCACGGTGGCGGACATCACGCTCATCAACGAGCTGCAAAAGAGCATCAAGGGGAACAAGGTCATCTCTTTTCTGGGAGGTGGGACGGAGTGAACGCAGCAAGGCAGGTCTGCATGACGGACGGCAAAGGCAGGACGCTTTTCTCTGTCCCCGATGGCGGCATCATCCGTATGCTTTACGGGAACGGAGAGGATTATTTTGCCGTCTGCCGCTATCTGGATGAAACCCATGCAGAGATTGACGGCGTAAGGTACGCCGTTCGGGAGTTTGCAGGGAGGATGGAACGAAACAAAATCAGCTATGCCCTTGCCTAAAGGCGGACATGGACAACGAGGAGGATTGATATTTTTATGGAACAGACTGTTTTATCGGGCGGTGGTAAGGAATGAGTATCGAGCTAATCAACCGCATCACAGTAAAGAAAGACGGCGTGTATGTTTCTTCCCACAGCTCCAACGACAACTCGTCGTACCATTCATGGAGGTGCAAGGGCTTGTCGGAAATCTACGATGCCGAGGGGCAGAAAGGGCTTGACCGTGCGGTCATCCGTATGCTCTACGAGTATGCCGAGCTTCGTGGGACGCATAAGAGCCTTTCCCGTTACCGCTACGCAAAGGACGCCCCCGCCGCCCATGCCATTTATCAGAAATATATGGACAAGATAGACGACCGTTACGGGCAGATGGACGAAGCCGACCAGAACAGCGTCTGGTACAAGCCCACGGAAAAGGCAAAGGAGTACCGAGCCTATGAGCGGGACATGCGGGACAAGATGTATTCCGAAATCGCCGAGCGGTGCGGGGAATACGACAGGAAACAGAAAAACAAAGAAATGGAACGATAAGGAGGTGTGAGCCTATGGCTGCAAAGTACCAGCTTATTACGGAGCTGTACCGCCGCACGGGGATGGCGGTCGTAAAAAACCCGCAGGCTTGGCAGGGCTTTTTATCCTCTGCCTGCCACAATTACAAGTGCCGCTTTGACGAGCAGCTCTTGATTTACGCCCAACGCCCCGACGCAACCGCCGTAGCCGAGATTGGCACATGGAACAGGCTTTTTAAAAGATGGGTAAATAAGGACAGCAAAGGCATAGCGGTCTTTGACCCGAAAGGGCGCAGGAACACGCTGAAATACTATTTTGACGTTTCCGACACCCATGAGGGCTACTACGGCAGCCGAGCCGTCCCGATATGGCAGATGGATAAGCGGTACGAGCAGCCCGTCATGGAGCGGCTTGCGGACAGGTTCGGCGGCACGGAGGGCGGCGACCTTGCCACGTTTTTAATTCAGACGGCGGAGAACGCCGTGGAGGATAATCTGCCCGATTACCTCTCACAGCTAAAGGACTGCACGAAAGACAGCTTTTTGGAGGAACTGGACGACTATAGTATAGAAGTGATTTACAGACGGCTTGCCGCAAACAGCGTCGCCTATATGCTGTTGAGCCGCTGCGGTCTGGATGCGGACGGGTATTTTGAGCGTGAGGACTTTGCGGAGATTACAAATTTCAACACGCCCCAGACGCTGAACGCCGTCGGCATCGCTACGAGCGACATTTCCGAGATGGCGTTGCGGGAAATCTCTGCGGCAGTCCGAAATGTGCAAATCGAAGCAAAACGGCAGAACCGCACATTTGCAAGGAGTATCGCAAGCCAGTATGATAAAGGCAGGAAACAACCCGAAAGGAGTGAAGATAATGAGCGAAATCACTTACACGAAGCAGGCGGACTACCTTATACCCGACCTGACATTACCGACAGAGCCAGAGCTTCCGCTTGGCAGGTACGCTTTGATGCACAGGGATTATCTGGAACAGCACAAAAGAGTGACCTATCTCAACCTGCTGACAGCGGGCAGGCTGAACGAACACCTTTACCAGACCGAGCAGACGGCGTTGCAGCGTCTGGAGTTTCTGACGAAGCAGCTCGCCAAAGAGCAGGGAGTGACGGAGGAGCTGAAAGAGAAAGCCCCGATGCAGTGGCTCGGCATGATGAACAGCATCCGCAGCCAAGCGGAGGAAGTGATACTGGAAGAACTAATTTTCAGTTAGAAACAACAGAGCCAGAGGGACAGACAGAAAAAGGCAGTGTTGCCAATGAGGAAGAAGTTGCCGCCAATCTCCCGACCGTAGACGAACAGATTGAAAAGATAGCTGAAGCAGAGGACGAAAAAGCCTCTGCTTTTGCCGTTTCACAGGAGGACATTGATGCCGTCCTTATAAAAGGGAACAGCGTTGCCAATGGGAAATACCGTATTTATCATCAGTTCCAGAAGCAGGAAGATAAAAAGAAGAACATTGATTTTCTGAAAAGGGAATACGGCACGGGCGGCTTTTTTGTTAATTTTTCAGACGGCACGGAGGGGTATGTGTGGTACAGCGGCAAGGGCATCTCCATTGACCGTGACGGCATTTCCACCGAACACGACCTTGTTTTGAGCTGGTCGAAAGCGGAAAAACGCCTACGGGAGCTTGTTAAGGATAACCGCTACCTCAATCCCAAAGAGAAAGACCACTATGCCGACTATCTGGAAAGCGTGTCTGCCCCGCAATATGAAATCGATACCCAGAGGAAACTGGCAAGGCAGCGTTTCATTGAGGAAAAAAGGGAGCTACCCCCTGCGGACAAGCGGGACACGCTCGCCCTGCGGCTCTCCGATTTTATCCATGACTTGGACGGCTATGAGAAAGATTTGTTGGGCGTGATTGGATGCAGTGATTTTGCGGATATGCCCGCCGACCTTATGGAACAGACATTGCAGCATCCCGACAACGTGCAGGAGCTTTTAGACTTTCTCTCGCTTGTGCAGAAAAAGACGACCAGCGTTTACAGCCGCAGCAATGCATGGCGTTTCTCGCAGGAGCTTACGGAGTTGTACCCTCTCCGCTACCTCTACCATGAGGGCGACGTGGTGTATATCGGGGCGGACAAATATGAGGTCATAGCCTTTGATGAGAACGCCGTGTCTTTACGAAATGCGGAGTTTCCGTTGTTCGGAAAGGAGTTCAGCCGAGCCGACTTTGAAGAAAAACTAAAGGAGAACCCTGCAAACGACCATCTGAAAACGGTCATTACCGAGAGCCAGAAAACAGAAACACTTGCCGAGGAAAAACCCGACAGCATTACCCTTTCAATCGGTTTCTCCGAGCATCCCGCCTTTTATGACAGGGAGCTGAACGACCGATTTACGGATTTGAGTTTCGCTCTGGGAAATAAACTGCTCGGCATTCTGGACGAAAAACAGCATCGGGAAAGGGAGAATGAGGATAACCATGTTGGCTGGTATCATAAGACCGATTTTGAAATCCATGCCGTCACCGGCGGCGAGGAATTTAACTATGAGGGGAGGTTTGACATCGGCGACGGCGAGGGGGATTTAATCGCCCATATCCGAAATTTTTATGAATATTCCCTCTCCCCCGACTGCCCGTTTATCCCAGAATGGAAACGGCAGGGGGAAGATTACTACCGAAAGAAAATGGAATCCCTGCGTCTGGGGCATGACGTGTTTATCCCGTTCTTAGAGAGGAACACCGAGCTGACCCCAGAGGATGAAAAGCAGCTTGGCGAGATAATGTCCTTTGAAAATGAATGGTTTGTATCTGCTGAAAAGGAAAAAACCTTTGCCACAGACAGGGAGATAGATATTCTGCATGATGTTCTCTCCCAGATGAAAATGGATGATATAGGGCTTTCTTACGAAGATGGAGTGATTGTTGCACGGAGTGCAGGCGATAAATGGCAGGGGGCAGGTTTCTATCACTTCTTAGTAGACGAAGCCATGAATTTTGACGGGAATGGCAATTTATCTGGAATGGAACTGGATGCAGATACGCTTGCCGACTTCAAGCGGCTTGCCGAGCATAATGGCGTGGAAATGCCCATGAGCCACAGCATACGGGACGAAGAAGAATTGCCCCATTACACGGTAGAGCAGACTTCTGACGCTTTTGCCGACCCGTTTATCATACGGAATAATGAAGCCCCAGAGGACAGTGCCGACCGATACTACGACGTAGGCGACATCTACCAGACCTTTGAAACCGAGGAAGAAGCACAGGAATACGCCGACACCTTAAACAGTGCAGAGCATATCACGGAGCTATTTGCAGCGAAAGATGCGGAGCGTGAGGAACAGCAGAAATCAGAGTCTGCCCCGTCTGGGACAGACAGAAAGCAGGATAATTCTGACCTTATCGGAAAGGAAATTTCCATTGACAACCGCCGCTACCTTATCGAGAGCATCGGGAAAATCAGCGGCGACGTTTCCATGCGTGACATCACATTTCAGAACAGCGTGGGCTTCCCGATAAACCGTGTGGAGAAAGGCGGCTATGTCCGCAGGATTTTAGAGCAGGCAGAAAAAGAACCACAGCCCGAAGAAAAATCAGAATCTCCCGCAAAGCCAACCACGGAAACCGTGGCGGAATACCCCGCCGTGGAGAACGGGCTTCCCTACGACATTGTGGTGGAGAAGATACGCTTTGATGAGCCAGAGCATGGGCAGCCGAGAAAAACGCCCGCCCCTGCCCTCTCTGCCGACCGCCGCAACTACCGCATTACCGATGATAATTTAGGCGTTGGCGGCGCAAAAGAGAAGTTCCGCAACAACATGTCCGCAATAAGGCTTCTCCACGACCTTCAGATAGAAAACCGCCTTGCCATGCCCGAAGAACAGGAAACCCTTGCAAAGTATGTCGGGTGGGGCGGTCTGTCGATGGCGTTTGATAGCAATAATGCGGCATGGGAGAACGAATATAAGGAATTAAAATCAGCTCTCTCCGACGAGGAATACCATGCCGCTATGGAATCCACGCTGACCGCATTTTATACGCCGCCTGTTGTCATCAAGGCAATGTACGAAGCACTTGACCGTCTGGGATTTTCACAGGGGAATATTTTAGAGCCGTCCTGCGGCACGGGAAATTTTTTAGGATTGCTGCCCGACAGCATGGAAAAATCAAAGCTGCACGGCATCGAGATTGACCCGTTATCGGGCAGGATTGCGAAACAGCTCTACCAGAAAGCCAGCATCGCCATTGAGGGATTTGAGGAAACAAAGCTCCCAGACAGCCATTTTGACGTGGTGCTTGGCAACATCCCGTTCGGGGAGTTCAAGGTCAACGACAGCCGCTACAATGCCCAGAAGTTCCTAATCCACGACTATTTTATCGCAAAGGCACTGGACAAAGTGCGCTCAGGCGGCGTTGTGATGTTCATCACCTCTAAGGGGACGATGGACAAAACAAGCCCAGAGGTGCGGAAGTATATCGCACGGAGAGCCGAGCTTTTAGGGGCGGTAAGGCTTCCCGACAACACGTTTCGGGCAAACGCAGGCACGGAGGTCACGAGCGACATCCTTATTTTACAGAAACGTGACCGCATAATAGAGATAGAGCCAGAGTGGGT
Source organism: Lachnospiraceae bacterium (assembly GCA_910576335.1). Classification (GTDB taxonomy): domain Bacteria; phylum Bacillota; class Clostridia; order Lachnospirales; family Lachnospiraceae; genus CAPEBR01. Next base: position 92,020 of record CAJTIU010000004.1, on the reverse strand, counting down.
ACACCTCGACACAGACGAAAACGGCGTCACGATGAACAGCTACTTTGTCCAGCATCCAGAGATGGTGCTTGGCGAGATGAAGATGGAAAGCACAAGGTTCGGCATGGACAGTGCCTGCAAAGCCTACCCAGACGTGCCGCTTGCGGGGCTTCTCCATGAAGCCGTGCAGCGGATAAACGGCGAAATCACGGAGCAGGATGTTGGGATTGATGAAATTTCCGATGAGCGTGAGAAAGCCATCCCCGCCGACCCGAACGTGCGGAACTTCTCTTTTGCCCTCGTGGGCGGCAAGGTTTACTTCCGAGAGAATAATGAAATGACCCCCGCAAACGTGTCCATGACGGCAGAGAGCCGCATCAAGGGGCTGTTGGAAATCCGTGACTGCGTGAGGAAGCTCATCCAGTACCAGACCGACGACTGCCCAGAGGAAATGATAAAGACCGAGCAGGAAAACCTAAACCGATTATACGATGCCTTTACCAAAAAGTACGGTTTAATCAACAGCAGGGGGAACTACCTCGCTTTTGCGGCAGACGAGAGCTACTTCCTTTTATGCTCCCTGGAAGTGCTTGACGACGAGGGGAAATTCAAACGCAAGGCGGACATGTTCACGAAGCGGACGATAAAGCCCCACCGAGAAGTGACCTTTGTGGAAACCGCCAGCGAAGCCCTCGCCCTCTCCATCGGGGAGAAAGCCCGTGTCGATTTGGAGTATATGGCACGGCTTACTTGCAGGTCGGAGGAAGAAATCATCAAGGAATTGCAGGGAGTTATTTATAAAGTTCCATCTTCCGAGCCTGCAAGGTATGTGACCGCAGACGAGTATTTGTCGGGCAATGTGCGGGAGAAACTGAAAGTCGCAGAGATAGCGGCAAAGGCAGACCCAGAGCTTGCAGCCAACGTGGCAGCACTGGAAAAGGTCATCCCGAAAGACCTGCCCGCAAGCGAAATCTCCGTCCGTCTGGGTACGACGTGGATACCGCAGGAGGATATACAGAAGTTCATGGTGGAGCTTCTAACGCCGTCAAGCTATGCGGCGGGCAGGCTGCAAGTGCGCTACACGGCATATAACGGCGACTGGTTTATTGAGAATAAAAGTTCCGACGTGGGGAACGTCAAGGCGGACAGCACTTACGGCACGAAGCGGGCAAGTGCCTACCGCATCATGGAGGACACTTTGAATCTCCGTGACACCCGTATCTTTGACTATGTTTATGACGAACACAACAATAAGAAAGCGGTTCTGAACCATAAGGAAACCACGGCGGCGCAGGCAAAGCAGGAGGTGATAAAGCAGGCGTTTCAGGACTGGATTTGGAAAGACCCAGAGCGGAGAAACCGTCTTGTACGCTATTATAATGACACATTTAATTCTATCCGCCCCCGTGAATATGACGGAAGCCATATCACATTTGGCGGCATCAGCCCAGAGATTCAGCTAAGACCGCATCAAGTCAATGCGATTGCCCATATCCTTTACGGCGGCAACACGCTCCTTGCACACAAGGTAGGGGCGGGAAAAACCTTTGAGATGGTCGCCGCCGCACAGGAAAGCAAGCGGCTCGGCTTATGCCAGAAATCCATGTTTGTCGTGCCAAACCACCTTGTCGGGCAGTGGGCGTCGGAGTATTTAAGGCTCTATCCATCTGCCAACATCCTTGTCACGACCAAGCGGGATTTTGAAACGGGAAACCGAAAGAAGTTCTGCGGCAGGATTGCGACGGGGGCGTATGATGCGGTGATTATCGGGCATAGCCAGTTCGAGAAAATCCCCATCAGCGAGGAACGCCAGAGGGAACAGCTCATGCGCCAGCTTGACGATATAGAGATGGGGATAGACGATGTGCAGGCATCCCACGGGGAGCAGTTCACGGTCAAGCAGCTCATGAAAACGAGGAAAGCAATCAAGGCAAAGCTCGACAAGCTCAACGACACCAAGCGGAAAGACAGCGTGATAAACTTTGAGGAACTGGGCATAGACAGGCTCTTTATAGATGAGAGTCATTTTTACAAAAATCTTTACCTGTTTACAAAGATGCGGAACGTGGGCGGCATCGCCCAGACCGAAGCCCAGAAGTCGAGCGATTTGTTTATGAAATGCCGCTATCTGGACGAAATCACGGGCAGCCGTGGCGTGATTTTCGCAACGGGGACGCCCATCAGTAACTCAATGGTAGAAATGTATTCCGTGCAGAGGTATTTGCAGTATGACACGCTTGCGAGGAACGGATTGCAGCATTTTGACAGTTGGGCTTCCACGTTCGGAGAAACGGTTACGGCTCTGGAACTCGCCCCAGAGGGGACGAATTACCGAGCAAAGACGAGGTTTGCGAAGTTCTACAACCTGCCAGAGCTGATGCAGATGTTCCGTGAGGTTGCGGACATCCAGACCGCCGATATGCTAAAGCTCCCCGTGCCAAAGGTTAATTACCACAACATCAAGACCAAGCCGAGCCAAATCCAGACGGAAATGGTGGCGGGGCTTGCGAAGCGGGCAGAGAAAATCCGTGCAAGGATGGTAAAACCACAATTCGATAACATGCTCAAAGTGACAAACGACGGGCGGCAGCTTGCCCTAGACCAGAGATTGATTGACCCGATGCTGCCAGATGACCCGAACAGCAAAGTCAACGCCTGCGTGGAAAATATGTACCGCATCTGGGAGGAACACACTGACACAAAGGCGGCACAATTATTGTTCTGCGACCTCAGCACACCGAAAAATGACGGCATGTTCAACGTCTACGACGACATGAGGGAAAAATTGATACGGCGTGGCATCCCTGCGGAGCAGGTGCGTTTCATCCATGAAGCAAATACCGACGCACAGAAAAAAGAGCTGTTCGCAAAGGTAAGGAGCGGCGAGGTGCGTATATTGTTTGGCTCTACCCAGAAGATGGGTGCGGGTACAAACGTGCAGGACAGATTGATTGCCATTCATAACCTCGACTGCCCGTGGAAACCGTCGTGTTTAGAACAACGCCAAGGTCGTCTGGAACGTCAGGGCAATATGTTCCCAGAGGTTGAAGTTTACCGCTATGTGACGGAACAGACATTTGATGCGTACCTCTATCAGCTCGTCGAGGGAAAGCAGAAATTTATCAGCCAGATAATGACGAGCAAAAGCCCCGTCCGTTCTGCCGAGGATGTAGACGAAGTGGCTCTCTCCTTTGCGGAGGTAAAAATGCTGGCTACGGGCGACGAGCGTTTCAAGGAAAAAATGGATTTGGATATGCAGGTGGCGAAGCTGAAAGTCTTGAAGCAGAGCTATCTTTCCGAGCATTACGACCTTGAGGACAGGATACTGAAGCACTACCCGCAGGAGATTAAGGAGTATGAGGAACGCATTATTGGTTATGGAAATGATGCTAAGATTGCAAGCCAGCACAAGCCGCAGGGCGAGGACAAGTTCTGCCCGATGACCTTAAACGGCGTGACTTACAAAGAAAAGGCGGACGCAGGCGGGATGTTGCTTGCCATCTGCAAGGAAAACCCGCTGTCACAGCCGATAAAAATCGGCAGCTACCGTGGCTTTCAGATGGAGGTTTTCTATGATACCGTCAATGCCCACTATTGTCTGAACCTTTGCGGAATGAGGAAATATAAAGTAGATTTAGGAACGGATGCCCTCGGAAATCTTACTAGAATCGAGAATGAGATTGCCAAGCTCCCCGCCAGACTGGAAGCCGCCAAGACCAGAAAGGAGGAAACCACCGCACAGCTTGAAACCGCAAAAGAGGAAGTGAAGAAGCCGTTTGCCTTTGAAAATGAGCTGAAAGAAAAGACGGAGCGGCTGAACGCCCTCAATATCGAACTAAATCTGAATGAAAAAGACAAGTCTGTTATTGACGATGAGCCAGAGCAGAACGACGAGCAGCCAGAGAAGAAAAGTGCGGACAGGGAGCGTTAAATCCAGTTTGCACATTTGTACTGCTGATTTTGGGGTATTATAATAAGGACGATTAGTAAAATCGGAGGTGAGGAAGAATGTCGGATGCGTTCAGATTTGAAACCTTTGTAGACGCCCACAGCAATATCTTTAATGAATACCTCGGCTCTGTCATAGCGAAGCTGTCCAGAGAAAACGAGGAATACCGTGCCATAAGAGCCGAGATTGAGGGATTGTATGAGAAATATCCGAAAGTCTTAGGCGTGTTTGACACGGAAACAGCGGAGGAACTGACCGAGGAAGAATGTGCCGCACTGATTAAAGTGATGGAGCTTAGGAACAAACTTACGGACATGGAGATGCAGTCGGTCTATTTCCGTGGCTGCTATGACAGCGTGGGGTATCTGAAAAAGGCAGGGATTTTATAACGGACTGACCGAGAAAAAAGGCGGTGTTGGCGTGAGTGCTGATGCCGTCTTTTACATATGCAGTCATAAATTTGTTTATTATATGAGATTGCATAAATGTCTATGTGGTAGATTTTGCAACAAGGATATGATACAATCAGAAGAAAAAACGCAGATATGTATGAGGAGATTTATGAGAGAACAATTATTGCTTTTGATTAGAATTTCAAAGCCAGATTACAATAAAACTTTATATGAGGACTACAAATTATATATGAATCCGCAGATGGCATTTAAAAAGGATAATATGACAGCAGGTCAAAAAGACATAATGGAGGGAGCTATAACTAATATACCAAGCAAATTATTATATTCAACGGATGAAAAGAAAACATGGAAATTACTTGGTGATATTACGCTAATGCACAAAAATAATAATGCTTATATTTATTGTATGTATGGATTAAAATACGACGTTAAGTATTACAATGCCAAAAGTAATAAGTATTTTTATCCTATACCTTGGAGTTATATTGAACCATTATGGCAGGGTAATGGCACGGAAATGATAGTTATCATTAATACTTCCGAATTTATAAACAAATTTTTAAAAGCAGCAAAACAGAAAGGATTAGCACATTCTTATGGAAAAGTGCATTATGATTTAGAAGAAAAGTTGCAGGACAAGGAGTATCTTCATTTAGCTATGAATGATAGTTTTGAATCGGTTTATCATAAAATGGCTGATGGTTATGAATTACAGAAAGAGGTTCGATTTACCATTATATGTCCAGATAAACCAGACCATTATGAATTACAACTGGATAATGACCAGAAGTTGAAATTTACAACAATACCATTATCTTATGGAAAAAATATTGGTGTGGAGTTGTCGAATTTAGAGTTTGATGATACATTGGGACTTCCAGTAAGATTTTCATCTGACATTAAATATTATGAATCAGAATAGATATTTTTATATTTGAGAAGATTGAATATCTATACATAGCCGAGAGGTTTTCATTTACGAAAATCCCTCGGCTTATTTCATTTTCGGGAGGTGATTTTATTTATTGAGAAGTAACAGACCCTATGTGCAGATTGACCCAGACGTGCTTGAGCAGGCAAGGCAGATAGATTTGTTGTCTTATCTTAGAGTCTACGAGCCGAGCAACCTTGTCAAAGTCAAAGGCACGACGAACGTCTATTGTACCGCCGAGCATGACAGCCTAAAGATTTCCAACGGCAAATGGTACTGGTGGTCGAGGGGCTTTGGCGGCTATTCTGCCCTTGATTATCTGATGAAAGTCAAGGAATACGGCTTTGTGGAAGCCGTGGAAACCCTCACGGGGCAGACGATGGCGGACTGGAAGCCGCCGCCCCCTGCCGTGAAAAAAGACGAGCCAAAGGTGCTGCTCCTGCCGCCAAAGAATAAGGACTGCGGCAGAGTGACAGAGTATCTTTTCGGGCGTGGCATTGACTACCAGATTATCCAAGAGTGCATTGCCGAGGGGATTATTTTCGAGAGTGCCGACTACCACAACGCCGTTTTTATCGGGAAAGATGAAAGCGGAACACCAAAATACGCCGCCTGCCGTGGCACGATGGGGAGCTTCAAGCGGGACGCATCGGGCAGTGACAAGCGGTATTCGTTTCGACTTCTGGCAAAAGAGCCATGTGCTTCGGTACATTTATTCGAAGCTGCCATTGACTTACTCTCCTATGCCACTTATTTAAAATGTGAGGGCAGGGATTATAAAACGGAAAATCTTCTCTCCCTGTCGGGCGTATATCAGCCGAAGAAAGAGCTGAAAGAAAGCAAAATCCCCGTTGCCCTCACGACTTTTTTGAAAGCAAACCCGCAAATCAAGACCATATTTCTGCATCTGGATAAGGACAAAGCAGGTCGGCTATGTACCGCCGCATTAAAAGAATTGTTGCAGAAAGACTACCGAATCGTTGATGAACCGCCGCCAGCCGGCAAGGACTTCAACGATTTTTTAATGTCCTATCTGGGGATTGCAAGGCAGAAACCGAGCCGTGAAAGGAGGGATGCCCGCTGACTGAATAACGATTTTCTGTAAGAAATGACCGTAACCACAACAAAATTTCAGACCGAAAGGGAGGAAAGAACGATTGAAAAATTATGAAGTGACCCTTGTCGCCCACTATGCAAAGACCGTTTCCATCCATGCCGACAGCCCCGAACAGGCGGCGGAGAAGTTAAAAATTATCCTGTTTGACACCGACCTTGTGAGGTTTTCCGATGGGGATTTCGTCTGCGGCGAAGCCGAGATTAACGCTCCCTTAGAGGACGCAGGGGAAGAAAACGAATCCGAGGGAGAGGATTTTGAGGACGGCTGCTGTTCGGGCTGTCCGTGCTTCAGAACGGTATGTAAAGGATGCTGTCACGGGGGCGGGGATTAAAGACACGTCTTACCAAGCACTGAATTTGGTTATCCATCTGCCGATGGAAACAAAATTCGCTTGTTAGGGGAAAGCTCCCCTAATACCCCGTGGAAAAGACCGCCGCCAGAGTGCGGCAGGAAGAAAGGAGTTTTTAAGGATGAGAGATTTATTGTTCTTCGCCCTCGGCACAACGCTCGGAGGGATGTGCGGCGTGGCGTGTATGTGCGTGCTGCAGATTAACAGGCTCTCCGAGGGAAAGGGGGATTTGGATGCGGAAACGAAACGTGCAGATACTGTTCCGACTGACCGAGGAAGAAGCTGAATACCTCTGCTCCCTTGCGGAGCGGTCGGGACACTCCAGACAAGCCCTGCTCCAGTCGATGGTCATGGGCTACCGCCTGTGCGAGAAGCCAGACCCAGAGTTCTATAAAATCATGCGGGAGCTGTCAGCCATCGGCAACCGCATCAACCAGCTTGCGGCAAAGGCGAACGCCTTGAACTTTGTGGATACGCCGATGCTCTACGACGAAGCCAAGCGGTGGCGGGACTTCCGTCTGGACGTGGGCAGGTGCTACCTTGTTCCGAGGAAGACGTCTGGCTGATGGCGGTCTGCGAGATATGGGACGTAAAGGGCAGGCTCGACCATCCCATCGACTACGCCGAGAACCCAGAAAAGACCGCCAACCCAAAATACACGGATGCGGACTTGCAGGCGATGGGCGACGTGATGAAGTACGCCATCAACGGTGATAAGACCGAGCGTCAGTTTTTCGTCACGGGCGTAAACTGCGACCCTGCCACCGCAAGGGATGAGATGATGATGGCGAAAGCCCAATGGAACGACCAGAGCGAGATTGTCTGCTATCACGGCTTTCAGAGCTTCAAGCACGGCGAGGTCACGCCAGAGCAGGCACATGAGGTCGGCGTGAAGCTGGCGGAGAAAATGTGGGGCGGAAGGTTTCAAGTGATTGTGGCGACGCATCTGAATACGGACTGCCTGCACAACCACTTTGTCGTCAACTCCGTTTCTTATATTGACGGAAAGCATTACCACGACAACAAAAAGAACCTGCGTCTGCTCCGCCAGCGTTCGGATGAATTGTGCCGTGAGTATTCCTTATCGGTCATCGAACACCCAAGCGGCAGGAAGAAGCCCTATGTCCTCTGCCAAGCCGAGAAGAACGGCTTGCCTACAAGGGACAGCGTGGCACGGCAGGCGGTGGACGAAGCCATCTCAAAATCATTTACGCTGAAAGACTTTGACCGCCAGTTGTCGGAAATGGGATACCGCATCAATTTTGACCCCAACCGAAAATACTGGACGATTATCGGCAAAGGGTGGCAAAGACCAAAGCGGCTCCATAAGCTCGGCGACGACTACACCAATGAGCGGATAACGGAACGCATAAGGGAAAATTCCTATGCGGTCAAATTCCAGAACTTTTCCAAAGAACAGCCGCAGGTCAGAGTGCTAAAGGTAAAAGGCACATTAAAAAGTGCAAAGAAAATCGGCGGCTTGCGTGGGCTGTATCTCCACTACTGCTACAAGCTCGGCATCCTGCCGAAGAAGAAGCAACAGAACTATGCACGGCTTCACTATCTCCTAAAGGACGACTTGATGAAGATGGAAGCCATCACAAACGAAACAAGGCTGCTCTGCCGCAACCATATCGACACGGCAGAGCAGCTTTTGTCTTATAAAGGCTCTCTGGAATCCGAGATAAGTGAGCTGACCGAACAGCGAAAGGGGCTTTACTCCCAGAGCCGCAAAGCAAGCGGCAAAGATAAAGAAGCGGTCAAGGCTCGGCTGTCGGAAATCACGGGGCGCATGAAAACACTGCGTAAGGAGGTCAGATTATGCGAGGGAATCGAAGCCCGCAGCGACACCCTCAAGGAAAAATTAACTGTCATACGGGCAGACGAGAACAAAGAAAAAGGAAAGGAGCTGATGAAGCATGAACACAGGCGGCGAAGCGGCGGAGCAAATCGTAAGGATGAGCTTGGAGGGATTTGAGGTCGCAGCCAGAATCACGGGGGCGGGTGCGAAAAACATCGCCATCCTGCTCTACTCCATTTTAAAAGAGGAACAGAAAACCAAAGGAAAGGCAAGGCTCACAAATATGCTCCGCTCTGGGAAAGAATTAAAAGTCTTTACCGTAAAGAGCGGCGATTTGAAAAAATTCACGCAGGAAGCGAAGAAATATGGTGTACTCTACTGCGTCCTTGCAGACCGTAAGAACAAAGACCCCAATGCGGAGGTGGACGTGATTGCGAGAGCCGAGGACGCATCGAAAATCAGCCGCATCGTGGAGCGGTTCAGCCTTGCTTCCGTAGATACCGCTTCTATCGTGACCGAAGCGGAGAAATCGAAAGGGGCAAAGGGCAAAACGAAAGAAGAAAAGAATAAGCTGAAAGATGCCAAGACCGCAGATGTGAAAGACGCAGGGGCAGAGGACGGTCAGCCAGAGCCAGACGTCGGCGTGGAGGAAAAGGCGGAGAAAGACAAACTCATGGACGCCCTTATGGGAAAGCCCGTGCAGAAGGAGGAAAACGCCCCAAACCCCTCGGTGGCAAAGACAGAAAAATCCCCTCTGTCCGAGCCTACCTTAAAGCAGCAAAGGAAGCCCGCAGAGGGGGCTACTATGGCTAAGACGGAGAAGCCGTCAGTCAGGGAGGAACTGCGGAAAATCAAGGAGAGCCGCAAGGGGCAGGAAGCGGACGCTTCCCCGAATCTTGACAAAGAGAAATCCCCCGACAGGGCAAAAAAGCCGCCCGCTGGAAAGACGGAGCATAAGCAGCCCCAGAAGCGGAAACGGAAACCAAAATCGAAAGGAGCAAGATAAGCATGAGTATTTATGACGTATTCAGCGGCGGCGGCAGACCTTTTAACAAAGAGGAATGGGCTGCCGCAAAGCAGGAACAGCGGAAAGCAGCCTATGAGCTGATAGACACGACCTGCGAGAAAATGATGGCGGACGGCGTGGCGTTTCAGCAGTACCTTGACGTGCAGGGGCATTTTGACCGCTACTCCGTCAACAACGCCATCTTGGTGTCGGCACAGATGCCCGAAGCGACGCAGCTTAAAGATTACGGCAGTTGGAAACAGAGCCGTGCCTATGTGGACAAGGACGCACAGAAAATTACCATCCTTGAGCCGGGGAAAGAGTACGAGCGGGAGGACGGCTCAAAGGCGGTCGGCTACAACGCAAAAGTGGTCTACGACATTTCCCAGACCTCGGCAAAAGACAGGCAGCAGCCGCAGGAAGCCAAAACCATGCGGGAGCTTGTGTCGGCGATGATTGACGCAAGCCCCGTTTCCTTTGTGCCTGTCGATGACCTTGAGCTGCCTGCGTTTTACGACAGCGCACAGCAGACCATCTTCATCAAGACGGGATTGAATGAGGAACAGCTCTTTGTCAGCATGGCAAAGGAAGTGTCGGCGGCGGTCTTTGACTTCAAGCATAAGGAGAGCCGTGACGCTTCAGAGTTCAAGTCGTTCTGCGTCGCCTATATGGTAAGCTCCCGCTACGGCGTGGACACAAAGGGCTTTAATTTTGATAAACTCCCGAAAGAATTTGAGGGCATGGAAACGCAGGAATTTAAAGGGCAGCTCGGCTCGATGCGTGACGTACTCGGCGAAATCCAGTCGGATATGTATAAGAGCCTTGAAAAGAACAAGCCGCCCAAATCCAAAGGGCAGGAACGCTAATCGGAGGTGCAGACTATGAAAGAAGAACGCTATCACTTGGCGTTGGATAAATATGATAAGAATATCGTCCTTAACGCCCTCAACACCCTGCGGACGCAGCAGATACAGGAGGAACGCCCCACTGAGCCTGTTGACGAGCTGATAAGCAGGGTGGCATACGCCCCGACCAAGAAAGTAAAGGTCGCCCCGTGCAAGTGCCATGAAGAACGGTGACGATTATAAAGTGAGCCTAATCCTTTCTCTGTTTGGCATTATCCCTGTCGTATGGCTTGCCCTGCTGACTGCCCCTTATGTCAGCGGCGGCATCGTGGAGATAATCGGCAACCTGTCCGTGGCAATGGAGAACCCATTTTCCATAACGGTATGTGGGGACAGCGTAAGGACTGTCCTTATTTTTCTGCTTGCCTACGGCATGGGAATCGGCGTTTATTTCTCCACACGCAGGAACTACCGCAAGGGGGAGGAACACGGCTCTGCAAAATGGGGCAACGCAGGCACTCTCAATAAGAAATACCGAGATAAGGACGCATCGGAAAACAAGCTGCTGACCCAGAGCGTCTGCATCGGGCTTGACGGGAAGAAGCACAGGAGGAATCTGAATATCCTTGTGGTGGGCGGCTCTGGCGCAGGAAAGACCAGATTTTTTTGTAAGCCCAATGTCATGCAATGTAACACGTCAATGGTAATTTTAGACCCGAAAGGCGAGATTGTCCGTGACACGGGCGGGCTTCTGGAAAAGAAAGGCTATGAGGTGCGTGTGCTTGATTTAATCAATATGCACAAGAGCCACTGCTACAACCCGTTTGTATATTTAAGGAACGACAACGACGTGCAGCGGCTGGTAACAAATTTATTTAAGGCGACCACGCCGAAAGGAAGCCAGTCACAAGACCCGTTCTGGGACACGGCGGCGAGTATGCTGCTTCTGTCCCTCGTGTTCTATCTGAAATACGAAGCCCCGCCAGAGGAACAGAATTTCCCGATGGTGATGGAGCTATTGCGGGCGGGCGAGGTAAGGGAGGACGACGACGGCTATGTAAGCCCGCTTGACGAACTGTTTGACCGTCTTGAGATGGTAAACCCAGAGCATATCGCTTTGAAATACTACCGTGATTACCACAGCGGGAGTGCCAAGACGCTAAAGAGCATCCAGATAACCCTTGCCGCAAGGCTTGAGAAGTTCAATCTGGAAAGCCTTGCGGGATTGACCGCCACGGACGAATTGGATTTGCCGTCTTTGGGCGAGAAGAAAGTCGCACTGTTCGCACTAATACCAGACAACGACACCAGTTTCAATTTCCTTGTGTCGCTGTTATACACGCAGCTATTCCAACAGTTATTCTACCTCGCCGACCACAAGTACGGCGGGAGCCTGCCCGTCCACTGCCAGTTCATTATGGATGAATTTGCCAATGTTTCGCTGCCCGATGACTTTGACAAGATTTTGAGCGTCATGCGGTCAAGGGGCGTGTCCGTTTCGATTATCCTGCAAAATCTGGCACAGCTCAAAGCCCTGTTTGAGAAACAGTGGGAAAGCATCGTTGGCAATGCCGATGAGTTCCTCTATCTCGGCGGCAACGAGCAGAGTACCCATAAGTTTGTAAGTGAGCTTCTTGGAAAAGCCACGATAGACACGAACACCTACGGGAAAAGCTCTGGGCGGAGCGGCAACTATTCCACCAACTACCAGATTTCGGGGCGTGAGCTTTTAACCCCAGATGAGGTGCGTATGCTTGACAACCGCTACGCACTTCTTTTTGTGCGTGGGGAACGCCCCGTTATGGATTTGAAGTACGACATTTTGAAACACCCGAACGTGAAACTGACCGCCGACGGGGGGAAGCCGCCGTATCTCCACGGAGAGCCGACGCAGGCGGTCGCAACCCTTGTGTTTGACGATGCTTTGCTGATGGATGCAGAGAGCATGGAAACGGTCAGCACATCCTACGAACTTCTGTCCGATGAGGACTTGGAAGAAATATTCAATTTATAAGGAGGATTTACCCTATGAAACTTTTTCAGAAAAACGAGAAGAAAGCAACCCAGAAACTGCCGATGACAGGCAAGGTAAAAAGAGGTTTCCGCTTCTACTGCGTGGCGGTACTGGCTGCGGCTCTGATGCTTGGAACGTCCATGACCGCCTTTGCCGCAAATGACCCGATTGCCGTTGTCAACAACCTTTCCAATTTCATCTTCGGTCTGATACGGGCGGTCGGAATGATTATGCTCGGCTTCGGCATCGTGCAGGTCGGCTTGTCGCTGAAATCCCACGACCCGTCCCAGAGGGCGAACGGCTTCCTCACACTGGCGGGCGGCGTTGTGATTACCTTTGCGAAAGAGATTTTAACCCTTATCACGGGCTAATAAGAAACTAAGACAACAGACTGACACAAGACAGGGCAACGGGGCAGATCCGCTCTGCGGGACTTGCCCCGCTGCCCAATTTTAAGAACGGAGGTGGTCGAATGTCAGACAACTGGGTAGTCCAGAACTTGGAGAACGCCCTTGACACATGGAATGAAAAGTTAGCCGAGATATGGCAGCTCATCACCCAATCCCCAGAAACCTTTAAAGGCGGTGCGATATGGAAAGTCATCGTTGACATCCACGGGGCGTTGCAGGCGATAGGTCTTGCCCTGCTCGTGCTGTTCTTTGTCGTGGGCGTGATGCGTACCTGCGGCGACTTCGCAAGCGTGAAGAAGCCCGAACACGCCTTGAAGCTGTTCATCCGCTTTGCTCTTGCGAAAGGCGCGGTCACTTACGGCTTGGAGCTGATGATGGCTCTGTTTAAAATCGTGCAGGGCGTGATTTCCGCCATTATGAAAGCCGCAGGCTTCGGCTCGGCGCAGAAAACGGTTCTGCCGCAGGAGATTGTGACAGCCGTGGAGGACTGCGGCTTTTTCGAGAGCATCCCCTTATGGGCGGTCACGCTGATAGGAGGGCTGTTCATCACGGTGCTGTCGTTCATTATGATAATGTCGGTGTACGGCAGGTTTTTTAAGCTGTACCTTTATACCGCCATCGCCCCCGTGCCGCTGTCCTCGTTTGCGGGAGAGCCGAGCCAGAGCGTGGGGAAGAGCTTCATCAAAAGCTACTCCGCCGTCTGCCTAGAGGGGGCAATCATCGTGCTTGCCTGCATCATCTTCTCGGTGTTTGCGGCGTCCCCACCCGCAGTCAACCCCGATGCGGCGGCAGTCACGATGGTATGGGGCTATATCGGGGAATTGGTGTTCAATATGCTCGTCCTTGTCGGTGCGGTCAAGATGGCAGACCGTGTGGTAAGGGAGATGATGGGCTTGTAATTATCCAACAGGAAAGGAAAATTGAAATGAAAAAAGAAACGAAATATTACCAGAATTATGATATTCATTTGTTAAATGGAGAAGTCATCGGGGCTTCCGAAGCCTATGACCTGCCTGCTGAAAAAGGACTGGTCGGAAAATTTGAAAAAGCGGACGATAACGAGATATTTGAAATCGGGGATGCCATTTCTGGATTTGCGTATATCCCGAAACGCAGTATCCTCTTTATTTCGACGGGGGATGTCAGGGAGGGGCGGTGCTGATATGGAAGTCAAGATAAATAAGGAAATCCGCAACTACACGGAATCCATGTTCTTCGGGCTGTCGATGCGGCAGTTCCTGTTTTCCGTGCTTGCCTGCGGCGTGGCGGTCGGCTTGTTCTTCCTGCTCCGTGGCAGGTTCGGGACGGAAACAGTAAGCTGGATGTGCATCTTGGGGGCTTCCCCTTTTGCGGTCATGGGATTTGTAAGGTACAACGGCATGACCGCCGAGCAGTTTGTGTGGGCGTGGATAAAGTCGCAGTTTCTGATGCCGAAGAAGATTTTATTTGTCCCAGAGAATTTATATTACGAAGCGGTGAAGCAGGCACTGGACGCACATGAGAAAGGATTGCCCGCCGTGCAGGAGAAGAAACGGAAAAAGGGGAAACGCAGAAAAAAAGAACAAAGACAGACGGGCGAAAGCAGCCCAAGAAATCAAGAAAGCGCAAGGAGGTAGATTATGATTAAGACGCTGAAAACGCTGTTCAAGCAGGACAGGGAGAAATTCATCGTGCCGAAGTCGGTGCAGGCGGTCATCCCGTTAAAGACCATGTGGGAGGACGGCATTTTCCTCGTGGGCAGGAACAAATACGCAAAGACATTTAAGTTTGAGGACATCAACTACGCCGTGGCAAGCCGTGAGGACAAGGAAGCGATGTTCCTCGAATACTCGGAGCTTCTTAACGCCCTCGATAGCGGGGCGACCACGAAAATCACGATAAACAATCGCAGGCTCAATAAAGCGGACTTTGAGCAGACCATCTTAATCCCGATGGCGGAGGACGATTTGGATAAATACCGCAAAGAGTATAACAAGATGCTGCTCGATAAAGCAACGGGGGCAAACTCCACCGTGCAGGATAAATATGTGACGGTTTCCGTCTGCAAGAAGAACATTGAGGAAGCGAGGAATTATTTTGCCCGTGTCGGTGCTGACCTTATCGGGCATTTTAACCGTTTAGGCTCGAAGTGTACGGAACTGGATGCTAACGACAAGCTGCGTATCTTCCATGATTTTTACCGCACGGGCGAGGAAACGGCGTTCTCCTTTGACATGGTGCAGACCATGCGGAAAGGACACGACTTCAAGGACTATATCTGCCCCGACTCCTTTGAGTTTGAGAAAGATTATTTTAAGATGGGCAACCGCTACGGGCGTGTGATATTCCTCAGAGAGTACGCCGCCTATATCAAGGACAGCATGGTGGCGGAGCTTTGCGAATTAAACCGTAACATGATGCTCTCTGTTGATGTTGTTCCTGTTCCCACAGACGAAGCCGTGCGGGAGGTGGAAAACCGTCTTTTAGGCGTGGAAACCAACATCACGAACTGGCAGAGGAAACAGAACCAGAACAACAATTTTTCCGCCGTCATCCCCTACGACTTGGAACAGCAGAGAAAGGAAAGCAAGGAATTTCTGGACGATTTGACGACCCGTGACCAGAGGATGATGTTTGCCGTGCTTACGATGGTGCATACCGCAGACACCAAAGAGCAGCTTGACAATGACACGGAAGCCCTGCTCACGACGGCAAGGAAGCATCTCTGCCAGTTTGCCGTGCTGAAGTACCAGCAGATGGACGGTCTGAACACCGCCCTGCCGTTCGGCGTGAGGAAAATAGATGCCCTGCGTACCCTCACCACGGAGAGCCTTGCGGTGTTTATTCCTTTCCGTGTGCAGGAAATCTACCATAAGGACGGCGTGTATTACGGGCAGAACGTCATTTCAAAGAACATGATTATCGCCAACCGCCGCCACCTTTTGAACGGAAATTCCTTTATCCTCGGCGTGTCTGGTGCGGGCAAATCCTTTACGGCAAAGGAGGAAATGACGAACATCATTCTGACCGACCCTAACGCCGATGTCTTGGTCATAGACCCCGAACGAGAGTACGCCCCTCTTGTAAAGGCGATGCAGGGCGAGGTTATCCACATCTCGGCGACGAGCGACAACCACATCAACGCAATGGACATGAACTCTGATTACGGCGACGGTGCGAACCCCGTCATCTTGAAGTCAGAGTTTATTTTATCCCTCTGCGAGCAGCTTATCGGCGGGGCAAGCCTTGGGGCAAAGCAGAAATCCATCATTGACCGCTGCACGGCGAGCGTCTACCGCCATTACCAGCAGGGCAACTATATGGGTACACCTCCGACCTTGCAGGACTTCCGTGAGGAGCTGTTAAAACAGGACGAGCCAGAAGCGCAGGAAATCGCCCTTGCGATTGAGCTGTTTACGGACGGCAGTTTGAATACCTTTGCCAAGCATACGAACGTGGACACCCACAGCCGCCTTATCTGCTACGACATCCTCGATTTGGGCAAGCAGTTACAGCCTATCGGTATGCTTGTCGTCCTCGACAGCATTTTAAACCGCATCACCCAGAACAGGGCGAAAGGCAGGAACACCTTTATTTTCATTGACGAGATTTATCTGCTCTTTCAGCATGAATACTCGGCTAACTTCCTCTTTACCCTCTGGAAGCGTGTGCGTAAGTACGGGGCGTACTGTACTGGAATTACGCAGAACGTGGACGACCTCTTGCAGAGCCATACGGCGAGGACGATGCTTGCCAACTCTGAATTTATCATCATGCT
Source organism: Lachnospiraceae bacterium (assembly GCA_910576335.1). GTDB lineage: Bacteria > Bacillota > Clostridia > Lachnospirales > Lachnospiraceae > CAPEBR01. Next base: position 75,446 of record CAJTIU010000004.1, on the reverse strand, counting down.
GAACCAAGCATCCACAGACCGTATTGAGCTTGCGAAGCTCCTTAACATCTCCGATTTACAGATGAGCTATATCACGAATGTTGGTGCGGGGCAGGGGTTACTCAAAGTCGGCAGCTCCCTTGTGCCGTTCGTTAATAAGTTCCCACGCAATACGGAGCTGTATAAGCTGATGACGACTAAATTTGGGGAGTGCTAAAAGGAGGGATTTTTATGTCAGAGATAAGATTCCGCAACGCAGCCCACCGTGATTTTTTTCTGGAAAGCATGATGAAATGCAGGGTAAACGACTGCTACCACAGGGCGTTTTTCTATGTGATGGGGATTGCGGGGGAAACAAGGCAGAACATCAACGCCATGTTCGATTTTAAGACGGACTGCATCAAGCCAGAGGGGATGCACGGCGGATGGCAGACAAGCGGCACGGTCAAGGTCTGCCACCTTGCTTTTAACCTCTGGAACGGTTACGCCGAGGAGGGGCGTGAGAAACTGTTTACGCCAGAAGAATTGTTCTGCTGCGAGTTCGCCCCGTATTTCATGGAGGGCATCAAGGCACGGTATCCCGAATATTGCAGGGACTTACCCACGCCCAAGAAGCAGGCGGAGCATACACGGTAACTGAAAATAAATGTCAAGGAATTACCCTGCGGGCATACGTCTATGCCCAAAAGCAGGGCAAGAACAAAGAAACACCCTGCGGGCATACCCCTATGCCCAGAAAGCAGGGCAGAATTAAGGAAAGGAATAGCCTATGAATCTGAAAAACTATAAATGTATTCTCTGTACCGCCGCCGCTGTTACCCTTTTGGGAGCGGCGGTTTTTTGCGGCTTTAAGATTTACAGCCATTACCAGCAGATAGACGAGCAGACGGAAGCCTTTGCGGAGATTGCCGAGGTTGTGGAGAACGCCGAGCCAGAGGAAGAACCGCCCAGAGATAAGGATATGCCCGTCAGCGAGGGCGAGGACATTCTTGCGAAATACAAAGAGCTGTATTTGCAGAATGAGGATATGGTCGGGTGGATTGCCATTGACGGAACAGGCATCAACTACCCCGTCATGCAGAGTAAAAACAATCCGAATTTCTATCTGAAGCACAGCTTTGAAAAGGAATACAGCGATTTGGGAGTGCCGTATATCCAAGAGGACTGCGACATCCCCACAAGCGACAATCTGGTTATTTACGGACACCACATCAAAGGCGGCAGGATGTTCGGGGCGTTGGAAGATTACAAATCCAAGAGCTTTTATGAGAAGCATAAGACCGTCCAGTTTGACACGCTCACGGAGCAGGCAGCGTATGAAATCATCGCCGTTTTTAAGACCGTGGCATACAGCTCGGAGGGCTACCGCTACTATGATTTTGTCAATGCGGAGAATGAAAAAGAGTTTGACGCCTATGTCGGGAAGTGTAAGGAGCTTGCCTTGTATGATACGGGTGTGACAGCCCAATACGGCGACAGGCTCATTACCCTCTCCACCTGCGAATACTCGGCACAGAACGGCAGGCTTGTCGTCGTGGCAAAAAAGGTAAATTGACATGACCGCAAATCTTCTGGGAAAGGAGGTCGGATTTTATGGCTGATATAAAGACCAGAGATGCGGTCAGAGGCACGATTAAGACGCTTGATAAGGCGGCTGTTGCAGGGGAACGCATGAAATCCGCTTACGCAAAGACAAAGGACAAGGCGGAGCAGGGATATTATGCAGAGGAAAATTCCCCCACGGAATATGCCGCCGACAAGGTTTCCCATGCTTCGGGGCGTATCAGGGACGAGGGCATCCACCAATTTAATAAGCAGGGGCAGAAAAACACCCAGATTACCAAAGAAAATATCGGTAAGGCAAAGGATAAAATTGCCGATTTTAAGGCAAAGCGGGCGAAGAAAGCCGCAGAGCAGAAAACAATGCGGAATAAGGCAGAACAAAACGCCATGCGTACAATGGGACAGGACGGCTTGCAGGAAATACAAGGGACTGCAAGCCGTCCCGCTGTTTCCGCTGCTCCTGCCAAGACCGAAACGCCCCAGACGGCGGCAAACTCGCTGATAAAGACCAGACAGCAGGGAAAGCGGACGATAAAGACAACCGCCAGAAATGCGGAAAAAACCGTCAAGACCACAGCCAAAGGCACAGTCAAGGCGACGGAAAAAGGCGTGAAAACCGCAAAGGCGACATCCAAGACAGCGATTAAGACCACCGAGCAGACCGCAAAGGCGGCACAGAAAACGGCGAAAGCATCTGCCAAAGCCGCCCAGAAAGCGGCGCAGACGGCAAAAGTCACCGCAAAAGCGACAGCCGAAGCGACGAAAGCCACGGTCAAGGCTACCATTGCGGCGGTCAAGGCAATCATAGCGGGGACAAAAGCGTTGATTTCTGCCCTTATCGCGGGCGGCTGGATTGCCATTGTGATAATCATTATCGTCGTCCTGCTTGGGTGCGCCGTTTCCCTGTTCGGGGGCGGCAGCGACAGCACTTCCTATACCCCTGTCAGTGCGGAAGTGGAAGCCTACACGCCGCTGATACAGAAGTATGCGAAGCAGTACGGAATCCCCGAATATGTGGAGCTGATAAAGGCGGTGATGATGCAGGAATCTGGCGGCAAAGGCAGCGACCCGATGCAGGCGGCGGAGGGGAGTTTCAACAAGAAATACCCCCATGAGCCGAATGGTATTAAAGACCCCGAATATTCCATCGAGTGCGGCGTGCAGGAACTGAAAGCTGCACTTGTTTCAGCCGAGGTGGAGAACCCGATTGACATGGAGCGCATCAAGCTCGCCCTGCAGGGCTACAACTTTGGGAACGGGTATATCTCATGGGCAAAGACCAACTACGGCGGCTATTCCTATGCAAATGCGGTGGAATTTTCCGCAATGCAGGCACAGCGGCTCGGTTGGGAGAAGTACGGCGACACGCAGTACCCCGCCCATGTGTTACGCTACTACCCATACGGGCGGGCGTTTACAAGCGGTGGCAATCAAGCCATCGTAGAAGTGGCTCTGACGCAGCTTGGCAACGAGGGAGGTCAGCCTTATTGGAGCTGGTACGGCTTTGGCGGGCGTGTGGAATGGTGTGCATGTTTTGTGTCGTGGTGCGCCGACCAGTGCGGCTATCTGGAAAGCGGAATTGTGCCGAAATTCTCCCTCTGCTCGGACGGCGTGAACTGGTTCAAGGGCAAAGGACAGTGGAAGGACAAAAACTATGAGCCGCAGGCAGGCGACCTTATTTTCTTTGATTGGGGGAGCGACGGCTCAATCGACCATGTGGGAATCGTGGAGAAATGCGAGAATGGAACGGTTTATACCGTGGAGGGTAACTCTGGGGATGCCTGCAAACAGCAGAGCTATCCAGTCGGGAGCGGCTCAATATACGGCTACGGATGCCCAAACTATTAGTTGGGCGGAGCAAAAGGAAACCAGAGGTCAATCCTCTGGCTCTTTTGCTTTACATAGCCCGTTTACAGTTGCTTCAACAACGGACAGTTCTTTGTCATCCAGTCGGTCAAGCATAGCATCCAAACGTCTTCGGATAGAACTTTTCTTTGCTTTTTCCTCAGTATGTATATGTTCGTCAACTGATACATCAAACATTGTGATAAGTTGAAGGAATAGCTCTATGCTTGGATACTGCCCCTCATTTTCAACAGCTTGAAGATGTCTGGGATTATAATCAATAATCTCCGCAAGCTGTTCTCTGGTCACGCCTTGAGCTTTACGGGCTTTTTTGATTGCCAGTCCTAACGGTCTGAAATCAAAGTCAAAATCGTTGTTTCTTTTGTCCATTCGTTCACCACCTGTACTCTGAAAATTTTTACCCTTATATTTTACAGAGGTGTAGTATCCTATGAAACGATGTGAAATCTCTGGTTATAAGAGATTTTATCTCCTATTACAAGAGAGGAAAAATCCTATTTACATAATTGTTGCTATTTATATAAGCGGTTATAATAGATGTAAGTTAGCACATAAATGGATGTTCTTTCTAAAATTTCACATTCGCTCCATATTGGAGTGTTAAACTGAAAAAAGAGGTGATTAATATGGCGACATTACTTATTGTTGAAGATGACCGAAAAACAAATGAAGCGATTTGCGAGTATTTGAAATTAGCGGGACACAAATTAATTCCTGCATATGACGGGGAATCTGCGCTGCAATGTTTTAGCAATAGCAGGATTGACTTAATTGTACTTGACATTATGCTTCCAAAAATATCGGGACTTTCTGTTTTGCATGAAATCAGAGAAAAAAGTTCTGTCCCGATACTTATGCTAACAGCAATAGGGGACGAATATACACAAGTTTCCAGCTTTGACGGACAGGCAGATGACTATATCGTAAAACCCTTTTCCATGATTTTGTTAGGGCGGCGCATTACTGCACTTTTAAGAAGAAGCGGAAAGGGGATTTTGCCAGATACAATCGAATTTGGAAATGTAATTGTAGATTTTTTAGGTTATACAGCAAAAGATGACAATGGAAAAATCGACGTTACTCCAAAAGAGATTGACTTGCTGAAATTGTTTGTGGAGCATAAAGGACTGGTTCTGACCCGTTCCCAGATACTTGACGATTTATGGGGCGACAGCCATCCTATTATTGACAGGACAGTAGATACTTATATAAAAAACCTGCGAAAAAAACTGCATCTTGACTGCATTGTTACTGTAAAAGGAATTGGATATAAATATGAGGTGGACTAATATGGCACGAATAAAAATATTTCCTAAGACATTTTTATATACATTGAGTGTCTTGATATTTATTGTAATAACTGCACATGGCATCATGTATGTTCTTGCCCCACAAATATCTTTAGGACTTGTTGGCGAGAAAGGAATGGAACTGGACGGATTTTTAGTCAGTACGGACGTAGATGCCTCACAGTTTGTAACATTTACGATAAAACGTGCCCTGCCTGTTTCTGTTTCCTGTTGTATCGTGATTGCCATTGTCTGTGCTGCACTTTTTTCCAGAAGCATGACGCGAAATATTTGTCACTTATCAGAAACAGCGCAGCGCATGACAAAAATGGATAAGTCTGCGATATGTTCTGTTACTTCGGGAGATGAAATTGAAGATTTGGCAGGAAATATCAATAGTCTTTACAGGAGTTTGCTGAAAGCAATCCATAATCTTGAATTAGAAAAAAAGTATGTGCAGGAAAGCGAGAAATTGAAAATAGATTTTTTGCGTGCAGCTTCCCACGAATTAAAAACGCCTGTTACTGCTTTAAACGCCATTCTTGAAAATATGATACTTGGAGTAGGAAAATATCAAGACTATGACGTATATCTGCCAGAGTGCAAAGAAATAACAGAACAGCTTTCCGAGATGATACATGAAATTTTAGAAACATCCAAAATGAATATCATAAATGAAGAAAAACCGACCGAAATAAATTTGCCAGAACTGCTCACAAACCTTTGTGAGCCATATAAACTGATTGCCGTTGCAAACGAGATAAATTTTTCTGTCTGCCTGCCACAGCATTTTACAGTCAGTATACCCATTTCCTTATTTGAAAAGGCAGTTTCTAATATTCTTGCAAATGCAGTTGCATATACAGAAAGCGGGAAGCTGATTTCTGTTTCTATGGATGGCAGAAATCTTGTTGTTGAAAATGAATGTGTCCCTGTTCGGCAATCCGAAATCCCCCAGTTGTTTGAGCCATTTTACCGTCTTGATTATGCAAGAAGCAGAGAGCAAGGAGGAAATGGCTTAGGCTTGTATATTGTGGACACTATTTTTTCTGCACTTTCTATTCCATATACGTTTCAAGCGAAAGACAATCCGCAAAGAATGTGTTTTACTATATATTTATGATGAAAAACCCTCCGATGTTTCGGGGGATTTTTTTCTTCCGTTTATTTTTCACAGATATTCCATATACGTTCCATATAGGAATGTTATTTTAATATTGTGTTCAAAAAATAAAAAACGGAGGTATCAAAATGAATTTTTTAAAACGGGCAATGTTATATGTTACTCGAAAAAAAGGGAAAAGCATAGTGCTTTTTTGTATATTGCTTATTATGGCAACCTTTGTCTTGTCGGGATTGTCTATCGGGAAAGCTACAAAACAAGCACAGCAAAATCTGCGTCAAAGCCTTGGCGGTTCTTTTCATGTCTGGACGGACTACACAGATAATAACCCCTATCTGCATAAAGAATCGGACGAGGATGAAAGTGGAGGGACTGGATATATCATGTATTCCACAGAGCAGTTATCCTCTGATATGGTGAAAAATATCCGTGATATAGCAGGAGTGAAATATTGCGATGCATTTGATGAAACATTATTGGATTTTGAACAGTTGTCTTTTTTCAAGGGGACAATTCCTTTGGAGGAAGAATTAGGGAATAGCACGACTACGGTAAGTCTATGGCGTTCCGAAGAACACAATTTGTTTACAAATGGCGTTGTCAAACTAACGGAAGGCAGGCATATTACAGAAAAAGATACGGGGAAAGCAATTATTTGTAAAGATTTGGCTGATAAAAATGGCTTAGGGATAGGCGATATGCTGAAAACGAGGTCTATGGATGGGCGCAGCATGACGCTGGAAATCGTTGGATTGTTTACAGCAATGGAAACAGAAAAAATCGGCAAGAATATAGAGGGCTATAATAAAATACAGAATCGGGTGTTTATAGATATAGCGTCGGCAATTCTTATCGAGAACACCCCTGCTGTCCAGGGATTTTCAGAAGTTTCAATTACCATAAACGACCCAGAAGAAATGGATGAAATTATCGAAAAAGTGAAAAAGACGCCTGGATTTAAAGAGGATGGATTTACGATTGATACGGAAAATGAAACTTATGAAAATACGGCTTCCTCTCTGGAAAGTATGGATAAACTGGTGATAGGTCTGCTGATTGCGGCTATCCTTGTCAGCGTTGTAATCTTATCGCTTATTCTTACTCTATGGGGAAAATCACGTGTCCGTGAAACAGGTGTGTTCCTCTCGCTTGGCATAAAAAAGACAGACATTATAGGGCAATATCTGACAGAAGTATTGCTGATTGCAATCGTTGCTTTTGGGATTTCCTTTTTTACAAGTAATATGGTTTCAAACCGTATCGCCGATGTGCTTTTACAGCAGGATATACAGAATAAAATAGAAGAACCGAATGACGTGCAGCAAGATGACATTGTGATAGAATCGTTTGAAAGTACAGCATTAGGAGGTGTAGACAATATAGAATTGAGCGGTGCAGAAAATACAGATTATTTGGAAACGGATATTGAAGTTTCTGTAAGCATAGAAAATTTATTACAGTTATATCTTGTTGGATTTGTAATTATCATTGTATCTGTTATGATATCGTCTATTGCGGTCATGCGTTTGAAGCCGCGTGAAATTTTATCCCGCATGAGTTAGGAGGAGAAAAAGATGACAACGCTAATATGTGAAAACGTAACATATCAATATGAAAAAGGCTCAAAGGTCTTAGAACATATCACAACTCAATTTGAAACAGGAAAAATGTATGCGATACTTGGTGCATCTGGTTCTGGGAAAACGACCCTGTTATCATTGATAGGCGGTCTTGATATTCCACAGGAAGGAAAAATTATGTTTAATGGCAGGGATATATCGGAGATGGGACTTGAATCCCATAGGCGCAATCATGTTTCTGTCATATTCCAGAATTACAATCTTATTGATTATATGACTCCGATTGAAAACGTAAAATTGACCGCAAAACAGGACGCCCTGCCAATATTAAAGCAGCTTGGATTGACGGAGGATGAAGCAAAACGAAATGTAATGAAACTGTCGGGAGGACAGCAGCAGCGTGTGGCAATTGCCCGTACACTGGTATCGAATGCCCCTGTTATTTTAGCGGATGAACCAACGGGAAATTTAGACAAAGATACTGCCGCAGAAATTACGGGGATTTTGAAAAATTGCGCCCATCAGATGAATAAATGCGTAATTATTGTTACCCACTCCAACGACCTTGTAAAACAAGCAGATACCGTTTTTAAGTTAAAAAAAGGCAGGTTGCTTCAAATATGAAATACGAGTGGATATATTGCCCGATTTGCAAAAAAAAGACGCATAACAAATTTAGGGAAGATACTGTTTTGAAAAACTATCCGCTTTATTGTCCAAAATGTAAACGGGAAACGATAATTAACGCAAAAAATATGCAAGTATTTATCATCACAGAGCCAGACACATAGATGCAGAGCCGATGAATGTGTGGAATGAATGAAACCACAGTTTATCGGCTCTGCATTTTACTTAATTAAATGCAGATACGTCCACCAAATAAAAAAACGGCGATTTGGTGGGCGGTATTGCTATGCCCGAAAGACTTAACAAGCACTCTCCAAACCTGTTTTAAGTTTGGAGGGATTTTTATTGCCTGCAAATAGCAATTTCCAGTTATATATATCATATCGGAGATGGGTGGACAGCCTGTTAAAAAAATCCTTGTCAGTGCAAGGGGGCTTTTTATCCAAGAAGTAGAAGTCAAATCTCTACATATAAGAACTAATATATCTATAAACCGTAAAGGCACGACAGCCCTTACGGTTTTTCTTTTGTCGTTTTTTGTCGGAATACGCCGCAGGGCTGTTTCTGGCGTGGGATGCCGTTCTCCGCCTTTCAATCTGGATTTTCAAAAAAATTCAGATTGGAGGTAACGGATTATGGCGTACAACAAAGCCAGAGAAGAAAGAAAATGGCGAATATGGAAAGAAGCCGAGGAAAAGCAGCTTAGGAGCTTGGGTGTCAGCGAGGGCGATATTGAAAAGCTCCGTGTCCATGATTGGGCGATATTCAATTCCGACAGACGGTACTATGAGAAATTGCAGGATGCGGGTACATATCTTGAGGAAGTGGCAGAGGACACAGCACAGCCCGAAGTAAAAACGGTTGAGGAATTTTTGGACAGCATTGAAAATGCAGTGCTGTATCAAGAGCTGCATCAGTTGGACAAGCTCACTCTCCAAGCGTTGCTGATGAGGACGCAGGGCTTTTCAGTCACTGAAATTTCAGTGGAATTGAGTTTAAACAAGGAAGTCATTTACAAGCGTTTGAACAGGTTTAAGAAAAAAATTAAAAAACTTTTGGGATAGTGTCCAAAATCGCACTCTCCCATCGGCTACTGGGTGAGAGGGCAAAAATCTCTTGCCCAGTTTTCTTTTATATCGGAAACGGGATGGCTCTTTGACAACCGAATATCCATTCACCAAATACATTCTCTTTGTGGCTGTAATAAGCGTAAGCGTGTGCAGCGGTACGCCATGACCCGCCGAAAGACGGCAAGCGGAAAATATCGACTGAAAATATCGGGCAGCTCCCGATTTCGCCAAGACCCACAAAGAGGACAATGATACTCCCGTCCAGCCACAGTCCGAGCGGTAACCAATCCGCCGCAGGCAATGGGGGCGGCTCTGTCAGACCGACAGTTGGGGTGCAACTCCCGTGGCGTCAGTTCGCTGCTGACCGTTTGGTGATTTCCCTTGCGTAATCACGCATCAGCATTTTCGGGATGTCGGGGACAAATAGAAAATGCCTTTTATCATAAAGCCAGATGCAGGGCGGTCTATTGGAACAGGGCTTGTTTTATGCTCTCCCGACCTTAAATACTCCCTTGCATTTGGCTGTTACATAGGCAGGGTATTCCTGCCTAAATCCAGATGGAGGTTATAAAAAATATGGAAAAAACAATCAGGCGTGGCGACATCTACTACGCAGAGCTTAATCCCGTTGTCGGTTCGGAGCAGGGCGGCACACGACCCGTACTTATCATTTCCAATAATATAGGCAACAGGCACAGCCCGACAGTCATCATTGCCGCTATCACGGGCAGGACACAGACAAAGGCAAAATTGCCGACACACACCGAAGTAAAGAACTTTGAGGGACTTGACAGAGAATCTATTGTTTTGCTTGAACAAATTCGTACAATAGATAAAAAAAGATTAAAACAGTATATGGGCATGATGCCCGCTGAAGCGATGGCAAGAGTTGACAAGGCTCTTGCCATCAGCGTTTCCATTAAAGGAGGACATCGGAATGGATAAAATTGAGATTGATAAAGAGTATGTTGCTGCCATATTAATTGAGCTTCTCTTTGAAAAAGGGCTTGTAAACAAAGAAACATATATAAATGTCTACAAGCACTACAATTTGCACATTTCACAAGCGGCTTGATTTTTAGTACGATTATAAAAAACAAAGCAAGGAGGAATTCATTATGCAAAATATAGCAGCTAGGCATAATCCTTATATTTTTTTAGATAAGAACAGAGAGCGGACGGTTGTATATTATGGGCGAGTTTCAACAGAGCATGAAGCTCAACTTGCAGCTCTTGAAAATCAATTACAGTGGTACGATGACCAGACGGAACGGCACAGTAACTGGAATGTCCTTCAAAAATATATCGACGAGGGAATAACAGGGACACAAGCGAAAAAACGTCCCGCATTTTTAAGGATGCTTGAAGATGCAAGGGCAGGAAAGTTTGACCTAATTGTAACTCGTGAAGTCTGCCGTTTTGCAAGAAACACGGTTGATACTCTGGTAACAACAAGGGAGTTGAAAAATCTTGGAATTGAAGTCTATTTTGTGGAAGATAACATTTGGACAATGGATGGGGACGGAGAACTTAGACTTACGATAATGGCAACATTAGCACAAGAGGAAAGCCGTAAAGTTTCTGAACGTGTTCGGGCGGGGCAGAAAATCAGCCGTGAAAATGGTGTTTTATATGGAAATGGAAATATCATTGGTTATGACCGTGTAGGAAGCACTTATGTAATAAATGAGGAACAGGCAGAAACAGTAAGAATGATTTTTGATTTGTATTTACAAGGCGCAGGGCAGACCAAAATTGCAAAAGAACTCTGTCGTCTTGGGAGAAAGGATGGGCATGGGCAGGTGAGCTGGTCTGCATCAAAAATCGGACGCATCCTGCATAACGCCACATATAAAGGATATAATTGTTATCTGAAATCGTTCAGCAATAATTATCTGGAACAGAAGCGGATAAAGAATCTTGATGAAGAAACATATATGTATGTCAAGGGGGATTTTGAGCCGATTGTTTCAGAGGAAGTTTGGAATAAGTGCAGCGAAATACGCAAGGCACGGACAACAAAAATGATAGTAAACAAAGGTGAGAGAACATATGGAAAGAAATCTACACAAGATGTATGGCTTAGAAAGTTACGTTGCAGTTGTGGTTCAACATTCCGAAAAAACAAGTGGAGAACTAATAAGAGGGGAGATGAAGTTTTCGGGTATCAGTGCTATAATCAAGTCAATAATGGCAGCAAGGCTTTCCGAGAGAAGAATGGTCTTGATACAGAGGGCTATTGTGACATCCGTATGGTCGGTGATTGGAAATTGGAAATTATGGCTAAGAAGATTTTCGAGGGCATCTGGTCAGAGCAAGAACGTAAGAATGCAATCTTAGAGGTTTATAGGCTCTTGAATGAACATTATCAATCAGATACCAAGAACAATCAAGCCGCAGCTTCGGCGTTAGAGGGAAAAATAGCAAGGCTAAAAAATAAGATTGATAATCTTATCAGCATGAGGGCTGATGGGGAAATTACCAAAGAAGAATTTAAGTCGCTGAAAGATACGACCGAAGCGGAACTTAATAAATATATGGAAGAAAAGTCACGGATGAGTGAGCAATCTGATTGCGAGGGTGGCATGGAATTTGACATAGGGAAAATAGGAGCTGTACTTGGGGAAGTGTTAGACTTTTCCAAACCCAAACTTGATGACAGCATAATTGATAAATTTGTTTCACAAATTATTCCCGTAGATAATTGCAGGTATCGTTGGGATTTGAATTTCCTGCCGAATGAAACGCAATCACTTGTTTGCAAAGTTGAGGGCAGAAAAAATCATGCCAATGCAACTATTGAGGAGGGGAACGAAGATGAGGACGAAAGTCCTCGTACATATGTCTTAAGCATGGATTACAGCAACATAAGTGTGACAGCAAAAAACGCCTATCAAAGTTACGTTCTGCACAGGCGGCTATTAACAACTAGAGGAATTAGACAACCCTATATTTACTTCTGTACCTTAACGGTGTCGAGAGAGGATGTAAGGGCATTTATGGCTGAACGTCCAGAGTACACAAAGGCTAACAGATTTAAAGATATTGTGGTAAAAGTCTATATATAAGTTCTGCAAGGGAAAGCAAAGTGCTTTCCCTTGTTTGATGTTTGGGAATAGACCCTATTTCGGGGTTTGTTCCCTTTTTTTATTCAATATCTTTAATGAAGGAGGTTCAGGTATGAACAACACAGCGTTAAGAGCAGGGGCACAGAGTGCCAACAACACACACATGGTTTTTGCAAACGAGAAACATGAAAGATTCTATTATGAAAAACTGGAACAGGCGAGGTATCAGGACTGCTATCACAAGGCTTTGATCTACATTCTCGGTATTTCTGAGGACACGAGGAATCATTTCAGCCAGATTTACGATATGAAGTCCGGATGCGTCAAAACAGAGTGTCTGCATCAGGGCTGGCAGACCAGCGGCAGCGTAAAGGTGGTAAGGCTTGCCTTTAACCTTTACACGGACGGAACGCCGGGCGTTGATGACTATAAGCGCAAGGACGAGCAGATCGGAGAGTGCAGGGGGTATTCCGTAAGCGATATTTTCTGCTGCGGCTACGCACTGTACTTCTGGCAGGGCATTCAGCTCCGTTACCCGGAATACTGCCGGAAACAGCGGTCTATCGAGGAAATCCTTGCAGAAATGGAGAGGAAACGTGCTGAAAATTCGACTGATGGGAACGAAGAATGATATTAAGTGGTTCGAGAGGATTCTGCAAAGACAGCCCAAAGTGGCTGTGACGGAAGTTTCCGAGCTGTACCGGAACAAGGGTACAAACAGGTATTACCGGGCTTATGTAGAAGTGCAGAAAGCCAACATCAAAGAAAAATCTAACTAAACGGAGGAATAAAACCATGTGTAAAGTGATAGCGATAGCAAACCAGAAAGGCGGAGTCGGCAAGACCACCACAACGAGCAGCCTGGGGATCGGGCTTGCGAAACAGGGAAAGAAAGTTTTAGTGATTGATGCGGATGCGCAGGGTAGCTTGACCGCAAGCCTGGGCTTCACGGAGCCGGACAAGCTGGATGTTACTCTTGCGAACGTATTGGAAAAGGTGATCAATGATGAAGAAATGGAACCAGATTACGGTATCTTAAAGCATGAGGAAGGCATTGACTTGATGCCGGGGAACATTGAGCTGTCCGGCCTGGAGGTTTCTCTTGTGAATGTGATGAGCCGGGAGATTATGCTGCGCTCTTATGTGGAGAGGGTAAAAGATGGATACGATTATATTCTGATCGACTGTATGCCCTCGCTTGGAATGATTACCATAAATGCCTTTGCCTGCGCCGACAGCATACTCATTCCGGTTCAGGCGGCATACCTGCCCGTGAAAGGATTGGAGCAGCTTATCAAGACCATAGGCAAGGTAAAGCGGCAGATCAACCCGAAGCTGGAGATTGAGGGTATTTTGTTGACAATGGTAGATAACCGCACGAACTATGCAAGGGATATTACGGCGCTGCTTATCGAAACCTACGGAAGCAGGGTGCGGATATTCGAGAACAGCATACCGATGTCGGTGAGGGCGGCGGAAACGTCCGCAGAGGGCATCAGCATTTACGAGCATGACCCGAAAGGCAAGGTTGCCGGGGCGTACCAGTCCTTGACAAAGGAGGTGCTTGGCAATGGGCAGTAAGGCGGGGAGCGCATCAAAAGTCAGGCTGAACAGCTTTGATGATCTATTTGGCGGCGCAGAAAACACGTCGGGGGAGCAGATTATCCATGCGAAGCTGGCGGATTTACATACATTCAAAGGACACCCGTTCCGTGTCCTTGATGATGAAAAGATGGAGGAAACCACGGAGAGTATCGGCAAGTATGGTGTGCTTGTTCCCGGAATTGTAAGGCCGAGGGAGGGAGGCGGCTATGAGATCATAGCCGGACACCGCAGGAAACGGGGTTCTGAAAAAGCAGGGCTTGACACGATGCCCGTCATTGTCAGGAATTACACGGACGATGAAGCTACGATCATCATGGTGGATTCCAATATCCAGAGGGAGGACATTTTACCGAGTGAAAAGGCGAAGGCTTACGCCATGAAGTACGAAGCGATGAAGCACCAGGGCAGCAAAGGCGGCAGTACTCTTGATGAAGTGGGGGAAGCTGCCGGGGAAAGCGGAAAGACCGTACAGAGGTATGTATGGCTTGCAAGGCTCTCGGATGAGCTGCTTGGCATGGTGGATGCAAAGAAGATAGGGATAGCGCAGGGCGTTGATATTTCTTTCCTCTCAGAAGAACAGCAGCAGTATGTAACAGTCATTCTCCAGGAAACGGGCGCATCGGTTTCCAATGCGCAGGCGGCGAAGCTGAAAGAGTATGGGAAAAGCGGCGAGCTGACGCTGGCGATGGTCAGGCTGATACTGACGGAGGAAAAGCCGAAAGAGAGGAAAGTAACGATTAAGGGAGATAAGATTAACAGATATTTTCCGGAGGACTATTCCAATGACGATATAGAGGGCATCATTATCGGGCTTTTGGAGGAATGGCAGAGTAAGCGGTAAAGGAGGCGGCAGAATGGGCGAGCCATTGAGATTTGATTATTACTATGGCGTAGAAGCAGAGCAGTTTTCCTTTTACCGTGTTCCCCGTCTGCTGATAAAGGACGAGCGTTTTAAGGGGCTTAGCAGCGATGCTAAGCTCCTGTATGGGTTGATGCTTGACCGGATGTCACTTTCCATGAAAAACGGGTGGCTGGACGATGAAAATCGGGCATATATCATATACACAATAGATAATATCAGGGAAGATTTAGGATGCAGCAAGGAAAAGGCTGTAAAGGTTCTTGCGGAGCTAGATAAAGCCAAAGGGATAGGGCTTGTTGAGAAAATACGCCGGGGGCTTGGCAAACCGGATATTATTTATGTGAAGAATTTTATTATAGATGAGGGCAGAAAAGAGCCTTGCAACACTGATGTTTCCACAGAAGTCGGAAAAACCGACTTCAAGAGGTCGGAAAAGCCGACTTCAAGAAGTCAGGAAAGCCGACTTCAAGAGGTCGGAAAAACCGATTTCAGCAGGTCGGAAAATCTGACTTCAAGAGGTCGGGAAAACCAACTTCAAGAAGTCGGGAAACCAGACCCTAATTATACTGACTATAACTATACTAAACAGAATTATACTGATATGAGTTATCCCAATCCTATCAATCAATCCGTGGGGGATGTGGATAACACAGGGATACAGGGAAAAGCGGATACGATGGATGTGATGGATGAAACGAGCGCATATATGGCGCTGATCCGCAAAAATCTGGAATATGAACACCACATGAAGTATGGCCAGTATGGGGAAAAGGAGATGTACGAGGAAATCTATGAAACCGTCTGCGATGTGGTGTGCGTGAAGCGCAGGACAATCCGCATCAACGGGGAGGATTACCCTTACGAGCTTGTGAAATCCCGCTTCCTGAAGCTGAACAGCGGCCATGTGGAGTATGTCATGGGCTGTATGAAGGAAACCACAACAAAGATTACCAACATCAGGGCATATCTGATCACTGCCCTCTACAATGCCCCCTCAACCATGAGCCTTTACTACCAGCAGGAGGTTCAGCACGATATGTATGGCGGCGGGTGGGCAGAAAAAGGAATCACTTAACGGACTTCTGGACACAATGTCCAGAGGCGGAAAAAACAGAACAGTTTATTCTTCCGTCTGTTCTGTATCCGGTGTAAATTCAGCGATGTCATTCAGGGAAAAGCCTTCGCCCAAAATATTCAATATCATGTTCAGCGTGTGGGTGGTAACGGACTGGTTATTTTTCAGCCGCTGAATCTGTGACCGACTGACACCGTGGCGGGTATAAAGGCTGTACTGGCTGATTCCGTTTTCCTTTAAGGTTTGAAAAAGTTTGTCGAATTTAATCATAATGTGCGGTATTTTCCTCTGCTTTCTACTTGAATATGTTTTATTATGCTCCTATAATGGAGATGGTTATAGTTACCAAAATCGGAGATGAAAAGCAAAAAGGAGTACATGGATATGGATAAAAAGGAACTGCGGGAAAGATATGAGAAACTGGACGGAATGGGAAAAGCGCTGCTGTTGGAAAAGCTGGCTTTCTGTAAATTTGCAGACCGCTATGATTTTGAAAATTATTTCAGGATAGAGGAATTAAAGGACAGTGAACTGCTCTGCCTTGTTAGTTTCCTCTATCACCATGAATGTTACCTAATGCTGATGGATATTATGAACAAATATAAAGAGAAGTTTATCTTCGCTGATACTTCCCTGTTACGGGAGTTTGAACCGGATAATACTCTTATGGAAAGGATTTCAAGGATTGACATTCTGACGGATGTATAAAAAAATAGGTGTAAGGAGATGCAGGTGCTTATGGAGAAAGAAACATACATTACAGAAGAAGAACAGAAAAAATGCCGGAAAGTGGCGGATGCCTTTTCAGAGCTTGAAGATATGGACATCGTGGTAGTTGATGTTGGCAGGTATGGTTTTGTGAAGCTGCAATATTACACGCCGCCAACAGGCTTCGAGAATGATTTTACATTCACGGACAGCAGGAGGCTGTTTGAAGATTTGTGGGAAGAATGGCTGCATACACAGCTCATCATGCTTGCAAGGGAAATGAAAATAGAGGATATTGACTATGATGATATTTTTAGACGGCTGCCGGAAGAAAAGCGGGATGAGCTTATGGGCAGGAAACAGCATTTCGCAAAAGCAGCGGGAATCGAAACAGGATGAGCCTGCCAAAGCGTGGTGGGCGGCACTTTCAAGCCTTGCTGGAAGTGTGATTATCTTTTCAATCACACTTCCGGCAAGGTTTCCAGAGGTACGGAGGTGGAAGACCTCTGTCTTAAAAAAATGACAGGTTGAGAACAGCGTAAGGGCAGTTATGAATCCGTAGATTTGTAGCTGTCCTTTTTTTATTGTTTCCGGTCAGTGCATCAGGAAACGGGAAGGAGATGGATATGGAATCATTACGGGATGTCAGGAGGGTAATGGAGCGTGAAGTGAAAAAGGGGAGCTGCCCGCTTGCGTTTGACAGGCTGGAGTTTGGCAGCAAGCCTTTCCAGTCCATTACATCGGAGGAAAAGCTGGACGAAGCGCTTGCCTATTTGTTAAGGCTAAAGTCATTCCGGCAGTATGCGGAGAAAACCATAATCAACAACGTGTATATGGATTTGGATATCCTCTGCAAAAAGCCGCAATTTAAGCGCACCCATTCCGTCATAGACCGGGAGGGGATTTATGCGAGGGTGCAGCGTTACAAGAAGCGGTTACAGCCGGATTATGAAAGCGGGCTTTGTCTGGAAACGGTGCGGTGTATCTTCACGCTTCCAGAAGGGGAGGCGGAGAAATGCCGCATGACACATGACGGGCAGGAAACCTATGCGTTTATCATGTCAAACAAATATATCCTCGGCTTGTTTACCCATTGTGAAGCGGCAAGGAAATCCGTTGTTTCGGATGGGGTGGAATACGGACACCTTACGGAGCCGGAGCAGAGGATTGTGCTGCTTGACGGTGTGGGCGATGTGCTGTTCCAGGCATTATTGCTTGATGATGTGGGGTATATGGGCAATGAGCTGTCTGCGAACCTGCACACAATCTACTGCTTTAATGAAAAATGATAACTTCTGGACACGATGTCCAGAGGTGGAAAGGAAGAAGAATGGAAAAGGTGGATTTTCAGAAAAAAGCGGTCGTGGCATTATTGGGGAAAATAGCGGAAGCCTGTGGGAAAGCGGGCGTGAATCCCAACATTACAGTTTCCACAAGGCGTAGTGTTACCTGCTTTCAGTTAAGGAGGAGGGGCAACTGTATACAGGTTTCGGTAAAACAGTCAGGAGAGATGAATTATTTTCTTTCGGATATGCGGGGAAAGTGCAGCGGAAGGAAAATTTATTACCAGCTCTGCCCGGAGGACAGCCATGAACAGATCATAGAGAAATTTGCCGCTGATTTTGGCAGGCTCTATCAAGATTTCCTGACCGCTGACAGCCTTTGCGGGTTTACCGGAATCTGTTTATCCCATGATACGGATGCAGAAATGGAATTAAAGGTATATGAGGATTATATCAGGACAGAGTGCCTGTTACCGTAACTTTTGGACACGATGTCCAGAAGTGGGAAGGAGAACTATGGCGTATTTTAAAGTGAAGATTGTCTATGACATTATCTGCCGGGGGATTCCGCCTTAGTACACGGATTTTCCCGGAAATATAACAGGGAGGTGCTTCATGCAGGAGGAAGTGACACAAAAAACGATTGCCCTTGTGATAAAGACGGCAAAGCTGGATGCCAACGTGCTGAAAGCGGCGATGAAGATGTACCTGAACCACCGTAAGCAGAAAGCGCAGAGAACGCATGGAAAAACTTCTGTGAAAAAGCTCATTGGAGAGGGAGTGGGGGCATCGTCCATCGAAATCACGGACGGCAACATCAAGTCATTTGAGCGTGTGGCAAAAAAGTATAATGTTGATTTTGCCATAAAGAAAGACAAGACAACCGCACCGCCAAAATATGTGGTGCTTTTCAAGGGCAGGGATGCAGACGCAATCGCACAGGCATTCAAAGAATTTGTTTATGGTAATGAAAAAAAGAAAGGCAGGGTTTCCCTACGGGAGAAACTGAACCATTTCAAGGACGCAGTATCGCAGGACAAGAACCGGGAACGGAGCCGGGAGAAAAACAAGGACAGGGGGCAGAGCCTATGAGCAATATCATAAACGGCATAGCCAAAGACTTAAAATCCATTCCTGAAAATATCAAGGCAAAGACCGGGAATGTAGACAAAAAGAAACTTGTCCTGATGAACCTCCCCTATGTGCTTGCCGGATACTTCTGTGACAAGATAGCGTGTTTGTGGCGGGTATCGCCGGGGCAGGATGCTTCCGCAAAGATGATGGAAGTCATGGCGGGGCTGGAAGGTTTATTTTCCAATCCACTGCCGAGTTTCTATCCGAGTGACCTTCTGATCGGGGTGTGCTGCGGCATCGCTTTACGGCTTGCGGTATATTTCAAAGCAAAGAACGCCAAGAAGTTCCGGCATGGCAGGGAGTACGGTTCTGCCAGGTGGGGCAACGCAAAGGACATAGAGCCTTACATGGATTCCGTGTTTGAGAACAATATCCTGCTGACGCAGACGGAGAGGCTGATGATGTCAGGCAGGCCGAAACAGCCAAAATATGCAAGGAATAAAAATATTCTTGTGATAGGCGGCTCCGGCTCCGGCAAGACCAGATTTTTTGTGAAACCGAGTGCGCCCGTAAGGGCGGCATAAATCCTACCTTGAGCAAGTAGTAGGTAAAAGTATCATGTGGCATATGCCACAAACCTATCATTCCCCGTCTAACCCCAAAAGGGAAACCGGAGGGCAACCATAGCATGACGGAGGACACGGGGCGCTGAAACCTCAGAGGCGTCAGCGTGACGGAATGAAAATCCATGTATGAGGGTGGAAGCTAAACTGCTTGAATGACAGCCTGAAATCGGGAAAAAGACGTACTCCTGGCGTAGAGAGGTTGTACTCGCCAGTGTTCCTGACATCCGCATTGTTTGGCTATGCGGATGCTGATACTCGGAACAGGTTCAGCCACGGGAGAGTGGAAAAAGGCGAACGTCACACACTTACCGAAAACATGGAACGCTCATTTATGCCGTACTAAACGGGGATTGCCTAAAGTGGAATGCCATAAGGCTATGAAAACGCTGAAATGCGGGATTCTGAATATCCACCACGGCAACAGAGTTCCCATAGTAGTCCGGGGACGGGAAAGCCGTCTACATGGCGAAGGGGAACAGTGAATCAATTTCAAAACAGAAAGGATGGTGTGCGAGACACTATGAGAAATCCGATTCATGTCTTGAAAAGCCTTGAAGAAAAGGCAAGTGTAAGAAACTACAAATATGAAAGGTTGTACCGTAACCTGTACAATCCAGAATTCTATCTCCTTGCCTATGCAAACATTGCAAAATCGCAGGGGAGCATGACGCAGGGGGCAGACGGGCAGACACTGGATAATATGAGCCTGCCCAGAATCAACCGGATAATCGAATCAATACGAAACAGGACATACCAGCCAAAGCCTGCAAAAAGAAAATATATCCCTAAGAAAAACGGGAAAATGCGTCCGCTTGGAATCACTTCTACGGATGACAAGCTGGTGCAGGAAGTGGTGAGGATGATTCTTGAAGCAATCTATGAGCCGACATTCAGCGACTATTCGCATGGTTTCAGACCAAAACGGAGCTGTCATACGGCGCTTTTGCAGGTGAAAAGAATGTTCACCGGGGTCACATGGGTTGTGGAAGGTGACATCCATGCGTGCTTTGACAATTTTGACCACCATGTATTAGTGGAACTATTGCGGAAAAGGATAGCGGACGAGGCGTTCATCAGCCTTATCTGGAAATTCCTGAAAGCCGGGTATATGGAACAGTGGGAATACAACTGTACCTACTCCGGCGTGCCGCAGGGCAGCGGCATCAGTCCAATCTGCGCCAATATTTACCTTAGCGAACTGGATGAATTTATGCGGGAATACAAAGAAAAGTATGACCGTGAGCCGGAACGCAGAAAGACGACGAAGGAATACGAACGTGCGTCCAGAAGGTACAAAAAGGCACGGAAAGCATTGGCAGACGCTGAAAAGTCAACTCCTGAACTGATAAGGGAATTTAAAGATTCCAGAATGGAGAAGATGAACCAGCATTATTACAATCCGTTTGAGGAAGGGTACAAGAAAATCCAGTACAACCGTTACGCTGATGATTTTGTAATCGGTGTGATTGGTTCAAAAAGGGATGCAGAAAAAATCAAAGAGGATGTGAGAATCTTCCTGAAAGAGAGGCTGCACCTTGAAATGTCCGAAGAAAAGACGGAAATCACCCATGCCAGCAAGCCGGTGAGGTACTTGGGATATGACTTCAAAGTGATGCGCTCTAAAAGCATGAAGCGGTGTAAAAACGGCGACATGAAACGTGTGTGGAACGGAAAAGTATTCCTGTATGTGCCTAAAGAAAAATGGATTAAAAAGGCTATGGAGCGTGGGGCGATACAAGTCAAGCGCAACAAAGGCACAGGCAAAGAAACGTGGAGACCAATGCCGAGGAAAGACCTGATGAACCGGAATGATGCTGATATTGTATCAACATTCAATTCGGAAATCCGAGGGTTATATAATTTCTACCGCATTGCGGAAAATGTCGGCGTACTGCACAAGTATTACTACATGGTGCGTTATAGTATGCTGAAAACCCTGGCGGGAAAACACAGGACAAAAGTCAGTGCCATTAAAAAGCGTTTCATGGTAGACAAAGTGCTAAGAATCCCCTATGACACAACAAAAGGGAGGAAATACTGTGAGTTTTACCATGATGGATTTAAGAAGCACAGCGACGGCTATGACAATGTGTCGGATGTTATGCCGAACTATAAGAAATACGACAGCAGGCATACGATAATCAACCGAATCAAAGCCGGAAAATGCGAAATATGTGGGGAGCAGGCAGAGTATTTATGTATGCACCATGTAAGGACGCTGAAATCGCTGAAGGGCAGGGATATATTTGAAAAGAAAATGTTGGAGATGCGGAGAAAATCTCTTGCACTCTGTCCTGACTGCTTTGAACTCTTACACGAAACCAGAGAATCAAGGTGATTCATGGAAAGCCGGATACGCTGAGAGGTGTACGTCCGGTTTGGGAGGCGGCTCCCTGAAACCTGCTGGCGAAAGCCAGTAAGGCGCAGGGTGCCTACCTCATACCTGATGCAGATGCACAGCTCATTCGTGGTAACTGACCCGAAAGGCACAGTTTTGTGTGAGGTCGGAAAGATGCTGAAACGGGGAAAATATAAGATAAAAGTCCTCAATACCATAAACTTCGCAAAGTCCATGCACTACAATCCTTTCGCCTATTTACGGAGCGAAAAGGACATTCTGAAACTCGTAAACACGATCATTGTCAACACCAAAGGGGAGGGGCAGCAATCCGGCGAGGATTTCTGGGTGAAAGCGGAAAAGCTGTATTACACGGCGCTTATCGCCTATATCTGGTATGAAGCCCCGGAAGAAGAACAGAATTTCGCCATGCTGATTGATATGATTGATGCAAGCGAAGCGAGGGAAGATGACGAGAATTTTAAAAACGCCGTTGACCTGCTGTTTGACGAACTGGAGGAAAAAGACCCGAATCACTTCGCTGTCCGCCAATATAAAAAGTACAAACTTGCGGCGGGCAAGACAGCTAAATCTATCCTGATTAGCTGCGGCGCAAGGTTAGCACCATTTGACATTAAAGAGCTGCGTGACCTTATGGAGTATGACGATCTGGAACTTGACACGCTTGGGGAACAGAAAACAGCATTGTTCGTCATTATTTCAGATACGGACGCCACATTTAATTTCGTGGTGTCGATCATGTATTCGCAGCTCTTTAACCTGCTCTGTGACAAGGCGGATGATGTTTATAACGGCAGGCTCCCTATTCATGTGAGGATGCTGCTGGATGAGTTTGCGAACATCGGTCAGATTCCGCAGTTTGAGAAGCTGATTGCCACAATCCGGAGCAGGGAAATATCGGCATCTATCATTTTACAGTCAAAATCTCAGCTAAAGGCGATTTATAAGGACAACGCTGACACCATTGAAGGGAATTGTGACACTACATTATTCCTCGGAGGGAAGGAAAAGACCACGCTCAAAGAACTGGAAGATGTTTTAGGAAAGGAAACCATTGACCTTTACAACACCTCCGATACAAGGGGGACATCACAGTCCTACGGTCTGAATTACCAAAAGACCGGGAAGGCGCTGATGAGCCAGGATGAGATTGCGGTCATGGACGGCGGGAAATGTATCATGCAGCTTAGAGGCGTGAGACCATTCTTCTCGGATAAATTCGATATAACGAAGCATAGCAGGTACAAAGAGCTGTCCGATTATGACCCGAAAAACACCTTTGACATTGAGGACTATGTGAAGCATTTACAGCACATGAAAGTTACTCCAAATACAGAGGTGGATGAATCGTTTGACTGCGGGGAAGTCAGCGGGCAGGAGGATAATTCCCCAACTACAACTGAGTAACGGCTTCTGGACATTGTGTCCAGAAGTACAAAACGACAACTGAATATGGAACTTGTAAACCTTTGGCATAAAGCCAAAATCAGGAGTTTTGTATGTACTTTGGGAACGGACAAAACAGGACACCCGGCACAGCCTATCGCCAAACAGAATGTACCGGATGCCCGCACGGGGTTCTCCTAAAGGATTCCCCTGCCCTTATTGTACCACAAAGGGCGGGGGATTTACATATCAAAGCTCTTTCTTTATCAAAAAATCAAATTTAAGGAAAGAAAGAGGTAGAAAAATGAGTTTTTTCACAACAGCGGTAACAGGATTAAAGACAGTCGTAACAGCAATCGGCGCAGGCGTGGCAGTATGGGGCGTTATCAATCTGCTTGAGGGATATGGGAATGATAACCCTGGGGCAAAAAGCCAGGGGATCAAGCAGTTGATGGCGGGCGGCGGTATTGTAATTGTGGCACAGACGGTGATTCCACAGCTTACAACACTGTTCTCCTAAATCATGGGGGCGATCATTGACAAGATCACTGAATTTATAAAGGAAATGCTGCAAGGGTGGGTGCTTGACAACCTCAGCACGATGTTCACGGACGTGAATACAAAAGTGGGCGAGATTGCCGGGGAAGTCGGGCAGACACCCAGCGCATGGAATGGCAGTATTTTTTCCATGATCCGGAACCTTTCAGAGAATGTCATGATACCCATAGCGGGGCTTATCATCAGCGCAATCCTGTGTTATGAACTGATAACAATGGTAATGGACAAAAACAATATGCACGAGGTAGGGAGCGAGTTCTTTTTCCGCTACCTCGTGAAAGCGTGTATCGCCGTGATGTTACTCAGCAAGACTTTTGACATCACGATGGCTGTTTTCGACGTGGGCAACCATATCGTGACCAATGCGGCGGGCGTCATATCAGGCTCCACGAGCATTGACGTGACGTCCACGCTTACCACCATGTTTAATAACCAGCTTTCCACTATGGGCATTGGCGAACTGATCGGGCTTGGGATAGAAACCATGATCGTCAGCTTGTGTATGAAAATCATGTCCGTCCTCATCACCGTCGTTTTGTATGGGCGCATGATAGAGATATACCTTTATATTTCAGTGGCCCCGGTTCCCTTTGCCACTTTGAGCAACCGGGAGTGGGGAAGTATCGGCAACAATTATATCAAAGGGCTTTGCGCCCTTGCGTTTCAGGGATTTTTCATTATGGTCTGTGTGGGCATCTATTCGGTACTTGTTGCCAGTGTTGCGGTGGCGGGGAACCTGCACACGGCGCTCTGGTCGGTGGCGGCATATACCGTTATCCTTTGCTTCAGCCTGTTCAAGACAGGTTCGCTCAGTAAAAGTGTGCTGAATGCCCATTAGCCAGACCGGAATTTTAATAACAGCAGGAAGGAGGAAATGCCGGAATGAAATCATTTCCGGCCAGAATGCTTATGGCAATATCGGTAGCAGTGCCCAAAAATTTAAGCGGCATCAAGACAAAGGTGGCGATGAACCTTACCAAACGCCAGCTTATCTGCTTCGGCGGCGCAGCGGCTGTGGGAATCCCTTTTTACCTTGTGACAAAAGGCGTATTGGGAACACAGGCTTCGGCGCTCATCATGGTAGCGCTCATGCTGCCGTTTTTCTTTTTGGCAATGTATGAAAAAGACGGGTTCCCGGCAGAGAAGATTCTGTACTTCATGGTACGGCAGAAGCTGCTCACGCCGGGGATTCGCCCTTATAAATCGGAAAACCTCTACAAGCAGTTGGAGGAACGGGAGAAATTAAAGAAGGAGGTGCGTTATCTTGAAGAAAAAGCCGCAGGGCAGCAAAGCCACGCCAAAAACGGGGCTTAATTTTTCAGAGAAGAAACGGTTACGGGAGCTAAAAAACACCCTTGCCGGGAATGACAGAAAACAGGAAAAGCCGGATACGGCGCAGAAAACAATCACATTCAAAAAGATGTACCGTGACGGCATCTGCCAGGTGGCTTCCGGCTGTTACACAAAGATGGTCGAGTTTTTTGACATCAACTATGACCTTTTGGAGATAGAGGATCAGGGCGAGATTTTAGAGCAGTACAGCAGGCTCATCAATTACTTTGATCCGTCCATACGGTTTGAGCTGTTTTTGTTCAACAGGCAGGTCAACGAGCAGACGCTGATAGACCAGTTTGACATTCCCCTGCAGGGCGATGATTTTGACGACATTCGTGAGGAATACACGGAGATGTTGAAGAAACAGGCGGCAAAGGGGAATAACGGGATTATTAAATCAAAATACCTTATTTTTGGCATTGAGTGTAAGGGGTACAAGGAGGCAAAGGCGAAACTGGGCAGCATAGAAGCCGATGTTATAAAGAATTTCCTAAACCTCGGCACCCATGCCAGAAGTCTTGACGGGAAGGAGCGCCTGCGTGTCCTGCATGAGTATTTCAACCAGGACACAATGGAGCCTTTCCGTTTTTCTTTTAAGGAACTGTCGGAGTCGGGAAAGAGCGTAAAGGACTACATAGCTCCTCCGGGGTTTGACTTCCGTTACCCAAGCCGCTTTAAGTCGGGGAGGATGTACGGAAGCGTCCATTATCTCGACATCATTGCGCCCAGGTTCAATGACGAGCTGTTAAAGAAGCTCCTTGACATTGATGATAACCTGACGATCACGCTCCATATGCAGACGATGGATCCGGTGAAGGCAATCAAGATGTTAAAAGGGGCGCTCACCAATATCCAGAAAATGAAGATCGAGGAACAGAAGAAGGCAGTACGCTCCGGTTATGACATGGATATACTGCCCACGGACATTATCACTTACGAAAAAGACACTTTGGAACTGCTTGACGATCTGAACACCAGCAACCAGAAAATTCTCAAAGTGACTTTCCTCATTACCTGCTATGGCAGGAGCAAGCGGGCGTTAGAGAACATCACGCAGCGGGTGTCGGGCATTATCCAGCAGGCGAACTGCAACCTGCGGTGCTTGCAGTATTTACAGGAGCAGGGGTTGATGGCGAGTGCGCCCATTGGCTGCAACGATACGGGGATTGAGCGTGTGCTGACTACAAAAAGTACGGCGATTTTGGTTCCGTTCTGTACGCAGGAGCTTTTCATGCCTGCCCCGGCAATCTACTATGGCCTGAACGCACTCAGCAACAACATGATCATGGCAGACCGGAAAAAGCTGCGGACACCCAACGGGGTAATCCTCGGCACACCCGGCTCCGGGAAGTCCTTTTCCGCAAAGAGGGAGATTTTATCCTGTTTCCTTATGACGGAGGACGATATTATCGTCTGTGACCCGGAAGGAGAGTATTTTGCCCTTGTAGGCGCTCTGAACGGGCAGGTGGTAAGGCTTGCCACCAATTCAAAAGACTATCTGAATCCGATGGATATCCAGCTTTCCCACAAGAATGACCGGGAAGCGTTAAAGCTGAAATCGGATTTTATCATTACCCTGTGTGATCTGATTGCCGGAGGGAAAAACGGTCTGGAGAATGACGAAAAGGGCATCATCGACACCTGCATCAAGCATATCTATGATGATTATTTTGAAAATCCCATGCCGGAGAATATGCCCATACTGGAAGATTTATATAACGCCCTGTTAAAGTATGAGCCGAAGGACGTTGCGCCGGAATTACGGCAGGAAGCGAAGAAAAAGGCGGTGCGGATCGCCAACAGCCTTGTTTTATATGTGCATGGCTCTCAGAATTATTTCAACCACCGCACAAACGTGGATTCCCAGAACCGTATCATGTGCTTTGACATCAGGGATTTAGGGAACCAGCTCAAAGAGCTTGGGATGCTGATCGTGCAGGATGCGGTCTGGAACCGTGTGTCGCAGAACCGGGAGAGGAAGATCGCCACAAGGTACTATTGTGATGAATTCCATTTGCTTTTAAAGGAAAGGCAGACAGCAATCTATTCCGTGGAGATTTGGAAAAGGTTCCGGAAATGGGGCGGCATACCTACAGGCTTGACGCAGAACGTGGGCGATTTTTTGAAATCGGAGGAGATCGAGGGCATACTCGGTAACTCCGATTTTGTCTACCTGCTGAACCAGAACGCAAAAGACCAGGCGATACTTGCCGACAAGTTAGGGCTGTCGGAGAAACAGCTTGCCCATGTGACCAATTCCGAGCCGGGAAGCGGGCTTATCCTGTTTGACAACGTGGTAATCCCATTCGTGGATAAGTACCCGTCCGATACAAAGACATTCAGGGTGATGAACACGAAACCGGAGGAAAGCGTGAAACAGGGGGAAAAGAATGAAGATCGGGCTGATTGACGTGGACGGACACCGTTTCCCCAACCTCTGCCTGATGAAGCTGTCCGCTTACCATAAAGCAAGGGGCGATATGGTGGAATGGTACGATGATAAAAAGCATTATGACCTTGTTTATATGAGCAGGGTATTCACGGATACTTATTCCAAAGATTATGCGGGGAGCGTAAAGGCTTACCATGTCATAAAAGGCGGCACGGGGTACGGCCTTGACAACAGGCTGCCGGATGCCGTGGAGCATTCGCACCCGGACTACGGGCTGTACCCGCAGTTTGCAGGCACAGCCTACGGCTTCCTTTCCAGAGGATGCCCCCGTGGGTGCGGGTTCTGCATTGTGGGGGAGAAGGAGGGCAGAAAGACGGTTGCGGTAGCTGACCTGGATGAATTTTGGGGCGGCGAAAAAGAGATCAAGCTCCTTGATGCCAATATTTTAGCCTGCCCGGATTGGGAGCGGCTCTTAGGGCAGCTTGCGGACAGCGGGGCGGAGGTGGACTTTACGCAGGGGCTGGACGTGCGGCTGGTTACGCCGGAGAAAGCGGCGTTATTGAATAAAATCCATACAAAAATGCTGCATTTCGCATGGGATAACCCGGAGGATGACCTGATACCGTATTTTAAGAAATTTTTGGAACTGACAGCGGTAAAGGACAAGCGGAAAAGGCGTGTCTACGTCCTTACCAACTACGGCAGCACCCATGAACAGGATTTATATCGCATTTATACGCTGCGTGACATGGGGTATGACCCGTATGTGATGATATATGAAAAGCCGACAGCGCCGGAGGAAACACGGCGGATGCAGAGGTGGGTAAATAACAAATGGCTGTTCCATTCTGTGAAAGATTTTAAGGATTATGACCCGAACTATATGAGGAAAGGAAAGCAGGCGGAAGGGCTGGCAGCTGGACGGAGGTGAGGATATGGGAAAAGGAACTGCAGCCGCATATATGGCGGGAAATGCCATACTGTACCATGCCGATTTTTTAGACGTTGCGGGGGATATGGAAAACAGCAGCGTGGATATGGTCTTTACTGACCCGCCGTTTGAGCTGACGGGAGGGGGAATGAAGAACGGGAAGCTCAATTATAAAGGCGGGGAGGTATTCTCAAACTGCGGATTCAGCACGAAACACATAGCGTTTGGCAGGTGGATACCGGAAGTGTACCGGATATTGAAGAATGAGAGATATTTTTATGTGATGAGCAATGACCGGAACATCTTTCCGATTCACGCTGCCTGCATGGACAGCGGTTTTACATTCTGTGAGCTGTTGGTGATGGATAAGAAAATGACAGTACCCTCGTCCTATTACCCGAAACGTGCGGAGTTTATCGCCATGTACCGGAAAGGCGGATATCGGAAACTGCGCTTTACAGGCTCAACGGTTCTGGAATCAAGACTGCCGAGAGGGAGAGAAAAGCGGCACCCAACGGAAAAGCCAGTACCCATGATCGAGCATCTGGTCAGATGCTCCACACTGGAGGGCGAGGTATGCCTTGACCCGTTCATGGGAAGCTGCCCGG
Organism: Lachnospiraceae bacterium; assembly: GCA_910576335.1. GTDB lineage: Bacteria > Bacillota > Clostridia > Lachnospirales > Lachnospiraceae > CAPEBR01. The sequence goes on along the minus strand of CAJTIU010000004.1, from coordinate 46,479 downwards.
TGGGGGAAGCGTGCATAAAAGCGAAACGGCGGTTTGTCGGGGCGGAGATAGAAAGAAGGTGGTTTGAGGCATCGCAGGACAGGATCAGGGAGGCTGACAGTAACAGGTGAACAGGGAGGAATTTTAATGGCAGAAAAAAAGAAGAAACAGCGGGCTGAGTTTGCGGAGGATAAAAACGTTTTTGCCGGCAGGAGTTCCGCAAAGGAAGATACTGCCGCAAAAAGGGCAAAACAGAAGCAGTCCGGCGCACACCAGCCGAGGGATGCCGATACCACTTCTGGACATGATGTCCAGAAGTCCGGGCAGGCAAAACCGTCTGAACATGACGCTGATTATTTCGCAAAGCAGAATGGCTCAAAGCCAAAAGGCAGGCCGGACAGTGATGATGTGTGGGATAGTCACAGCAGTTTTCAGAGTAATGCACAGAAAACGGCAGGGGAGAAAGCAAAATCCAGTCAGAAAAAGCGCAGACAGCAAAAGCAGTTCCAGAGAGAAAACAGCTTTATGGGAAAGAAAGAGAAACCTGACGGTGGCAATGCTGACAGTAAGACAGAAAGCAATTTTTCCAAAGAGCAGAATGTCTTTACAGAGCAGAACGCTTTTATAGAGGAGGATGGCGGCGAGCAGGCCGGAGATACAAAGGAATTTAAGGATGATTACCGCCGCAGGGACACTTACCACCAGAGCGAAAAAAAGGGCAGATACCGCAGGCGGGAATACCAAGACAGGGAGCGCACGAAAAAGAGTGATTCCGGGCGTGACTTCCAGACAAAGGATAATACCTTTACGGAAAGCAATTCTTTTACCGATGGCGCAGAACCGGAATCCCAGGGCAGCAAAAAGTTAGAGAAGCTGCAAAAGAAAGCGGAGAAAGCCGGCAGAAAGACCGAAGCCGCAAGGAAGAAGCTGCCGAAGAAAAAAGAATATTCCTTAGAGCGTGTCTTTGATGAAAAGACGGGCAGGGCAAAGTATGTGCTGACCGCCGTGGTAAAGGAGAAGCCTTTTCAGGCTGACAATCCAGTAAAGCGGATGGCGGGCAGAACCGGATCGGAGTTTACAAACATTGCGCACGGCAAGGTTGCCGAGGTGGAGAAGGAAAACTCCGGCGTGGAGGGCGCACACAAGACGGAGCAGAGAGCCGAAGATGCCTACCGCTTTGTAAAGCGGCATTACAAGAATAAGGAGCAGCGGCAGCGTGGGAAAGTGGCGAAGCTGGAGAAAAAGCAGTTTAAAAAAGAAGTCAATTTCCGCTACCAGAAGTTTCTGGAAGAAAACCCGGAAATGCAGGAAAAGACCTTAAAGAAGCAGCTCCAGAAGCGGCTCCAGAAACGGCGCATCAAGCGTGAGTACGCAAAGGCAAAGCGGGCGGGGCAGGCGGCAAAAAATACAAAGGAAGCGGCTGTAAAATCCGCCAATTTTACCACGGCGGTTGCGAAGAAATTGCAGGAGATAGCGGCGAAACACACATCGCTTTTTGTGGCGGTGGGGGCATCTGCGCTCCTGCTTATTATGATAATGACCTCTGTATCGTCCTGCGGGGCGATGTTCTCACAGGGAATGAGCAGTACGCTGGCAGGAAGCTACATGAGCGTTCCGGCAGAGATTGACGCTGCGGATATGGCTTTTTCGGAGCTTGAAATGGAGCTTCAGAAAGAGATTGATTCCATAGAAACGGATTACCCGGACTATGACGAATACCGCTATAATCTTGCTTCAATCGGCCATGACCCGTTTGCGCTCATCAGCTATCTTTCCGCAGTCCATACGGAATTTACGGCGGCGGATGTGCAGGGCGAGATCGAGAGCCTTTTTGACGAGATGTATGAGCTGACCCTGAATCCAGTAACGGAAACGAGGACAAGGACAGTCACAAAGACAGGCACACGCACCGTCACAGACCCGGTGACGGGTGAGGAAACAGAGGAAGAATATGAGTACGAGGAGGAAGAAGAATACACCGTGACCATACTGGAGGTCACACTGACCGCTAAAAACTTAAATGTGGTGGTTGCCGGGCATATGGACAGCGGGCAGAAAGAAATCTATGCGCTCTATAATGAAACCCACGGGCTGACACAGCAGTTTTATACGCCATTAAATCTGTATTGGTACAATTATGTGAGCAGCTATTACGGCTACCGCATCAATCCTGTAACCGGGGCAGAACAGCTCCACCGGGGCGTGGACATAGCAGTGCCGACAGGAACCGCCGTCCTTGCGGCGATGGACGGCACGGTCACAGCTGCTGCTTATGACAGCTATTACGGGAATTATATCGTGATTGAGGACAGTAACGGCTACTGTACCAAGTATGCTCACATGGACAGGCTAAGCGTCAGTGCGGGGCAGACTGTGAAACATGGGGATACCATAGGCACAACGGGGAACACGGGGAGCAGTTCCGGAAGCCACCTGCATATCGAATGCCAGTATAACGGGGAGTATTATAACCCGTTATTTTATTTTGAGGCAGGGGAGGGAACGCTTTACGGAGAAGCAGGTGCGCCGGGCAGCGGCGGGGGGAATGCCATACCTCCGGATTCCTATGATGACGCAACCGTGCAGGCGCTTATGGAGGAAGCCGCAAGATATTTAGGCTATCCGTATGTATGGGGCGGTTCAAGTCCGTCCACAAGCTTCGATTGCTCCGGTTTTGTCTGCTGGGTATTCACCAACAGCGGGGTGCATAACCTGCCACGGACTACGGCCCAGGGCATTTATGACCAGTGTACTCCGGTTTCGGCGGCGGACGCAAAGGCGGGGGATATTATCTTTTTCACAGGCACTTACAATTCGGGCGGCGCAGTCAGCCATGTGGGGATTTACTGTGGGAATGGAACGATGATCCATTGTGGAGATCCAATCGGCTACGCAAACATCAACTCGTCCTACTGGCAGAGCCATTTTTATGCGTTTGGCAGATTAAATTAAAAGATAATGTCTGATGATAATGAAGTTTGACAATATGAGAGTGAAATTTCAAGATTCAAGATTTTCTTCTGTCTAATTATTTTAGCACAAAAGCGGCTAAAATGTAAGATTTTTTTAAGGCATTAAAAAAGCACTTTTTTCAGTGCGGAAAGGAGAGCAAATGTGACAAAGGAACGGATTGTAAAGGAGCTTTCCAAAGTCCGGAAGCAGCTTGCGGAATTGCAGGAGAAGCAGAAAGATTTGGAGGGCCAGTTACAGATGGCAGAGGATGCGGAGAAGATGAAATTCATTGAGAAGAATAAAATCTCTCTGGAACACCTGATCTTGCTGAATAAAGTCAGCGAGGAAGAAATTTTAAGCCTGCTCCGGAAGAAAGAGCAGGAGGAACAGTTACAACGAGAGCAGCAGACAGAAAGGGAGGCAGGAAGCCATGAACAGAAAAATGAAGTTACGTTATAGGGCGGTGTTATCGCTCATGTTATCCGCAGTATTATTCTGTATGCCCGTCTTGGCGTTTTCCATGAACGGGGACAACGCCATTGACGCAAGGGCGGAGGAAACCGTGGAAAGCGGCACGGAGGAAGGAACAGAGGGAAAGGCGGAGGAAAGCGCCGCAGATCAGGAAACATCAGAAACAGAGGGGAAGGATACACCGGGGCAGGCAACGGACAGCAACGCCGGAAGTGAAACAGAAAGCGGCACAGAGGGGGAAACAGAGGGAGGAACTGTTTCGGGAAATGAAGTGCCGGAGCCGGAATGTACCTGTGAGAAAAAATGCAGCGCTTATGATTCTGACAAAAACTGTGCGGTATGCGCCGCCGATTATAAGGATTGTAAGTATAAGACACCGAATGTAGTAATCCATATCAACAGTCCAGGCGGGTGGTACAACGAGAAAGCAGCGGTGACATTTTCCGTGTCCGACACGGCACATACGGGGAACTTTGAACTGGCAAAGATTCAGGCGAAAGTCGGGCAGAATGGGAGCTGGACGGACGTGACGGAAGATAAGAAGCTGGAGATCTCGGAGAACTGCACGGTCTATGTGCAGGCCACAGACCAGAAGGGCAATACATACGAGCGGAGCAGGGCTGTCCGGTGTTTTGACACCACGAAGCCCACGCTTAATGCGGCGGTCAGCGACGGGCTGTTAAGCGTCCAGGTGCATGACACGGATTCCGGCGCAAAGGCGGTCTATGTGAACGGGTATGAGTTTACGGAGCTGACAAACGGCACATTAAATATCCGCTTACAGCAGTTTGACGCAGGCTATGAGTATTTTACCATTTCCGCTATGGACAATGCCGGGAATATGTCGGAAGTCTACAAGACCAAAAACCCATATTATAAAGACCCTGCCGATGAGAGTGATGAGAACCCGGCGAAGCAGCTCCCGGTGAGTGCCGAAGCTACCAAGCCGGGGAACGCCACCGGCACGGTCACGGAGCATACCAAAACGGACAGTGAGGGGAACACGGTTTCCGGAAACAGCCTTGCGGAGCAGAAAAAGCAGGCGATGGCAGAAGCTGACGCTGCGGAGGCGGAGGAAAAGGAGAAAAGCGGGGAGAAAGAAAAAGAACCGTCTGAGCAGGGAAAAGAATTTTACACGATACAGACCGCATCGGATAAGGTTTTTTACCTTATCATTGACCGTGACGGGGAGGAAGAAATGGTGTACTTCCTTACGGAGATCACGGAAAATGACCTCTTGAACGCAGCTTCCGGCAACAGCGAAACCCTGCCGAAAAATTCCGCAGCGTTGGAATCGGCAATCCCCACGGAGGAAGGCGCACTGCCCAACAATAACAGGGAACAGCCGGAGGACACCGAACAGGCAGAGGAAAATGCCGGAGAAACGGAAAATGCGGAAGATACCGAAAACACGGAGGAACCGGAGCCGGAGGAAAAGGCAGAGCCGAACCCTCTCATTTCCTATATCCTCATGGGCGCACTTGCCATAGCTTTTATCGGCGGCGCTTATTATTTCAAAGTCGTCCGCAAAAAGAAAGAGGATTTCATCGAGGACGAAGATGAGGACGAGGAAGATGAGGAGGAATTAGAAAACGAAGATGAAGAACCGGAGGACGGTTCCGGGGATGATTTTTTTGAAGATAAGGAGGATGAATAATGGCAGTTTTGGTGGTAACGGAAAAGCCCAGCGTGGCACAGTCGATTGCCCGTGTGATCGGCGCTGGTGAGAGGAAAGACGGGTACATGGAGGGGAACGGCTATCTCGTTTCGTGGTGCATCGGGCATTTGGTGGAGCTTGCGCAGCCGGATGCCTATTCTGACGCATGGAAAAAGTGGAATTATGAGTGCCTGCCCATGATACCGGAACAGTGGCAGACGGAAGTAAAAAGCGGCACGGCGGCGCAGTACAAGGTGCTGAAAAACCTGATGCACAATGACAGGGTTGACACAGTTGTGGAGGCCACGGACGCAGGGCGGGAGGGGGAACTGATCTTCCGCCTTGTGTATGACCAGGCAGGGTGCAGGAAGCCCATAAAGCGGCTCTGGATTTCCTCTATGGAGGAAAGCGCAATCCGTGAGGGATTTGCGAACCTGCAGCCGGGAAGCGATTATGATAACCTCTACCACTCCGCACTGTGTAGGCAGAGGGCGGACTGGCTTGTGGGGTTGAACGGCACAAGGCTCTTTACCGTCCTGTATGGCGGCAAGGTGCTAAAGGTCGGCAGGGTGCAGACACCAACGCTGGCCATGCTGGTGGAGCGTGAGGAAAAGATCAGGAATTTTAGGAAAGAGCCGTATTATACGGCGCATATCTTGGCGGGCGGCATGGATGCGGCAACAGAGAAGATAGCTGAAAAGGTACAGGCGGAAAGCATTGCTGCAGCCAGTGAAGGAAAAACCGCCACGGTTGTATCTGTCACAAAAGAGAAGAAAACCGTACAGCCGCCGAAGCTCTATGACCTGACTACGTTACAGAGGGATGCGAACCGCATATTTGGATTTACAGCAAAGCAGACCTTAGAATATACGCAGAGCCTTTATGAGAAAAAGCTGGTCACCTATCCCCGGACGGACAGCCAGTATTTATCGGACGATATGGAGGATACTGCAAGAAATGTGATTGGGGCGGTCTATAAGGCAATCCTCTTTGAAGAACCGTCCGGGGCAGAGCCGGATGTCCGGAGGGTAATGGACAGCAAAAAAGTGACAGACCACCACGCAATCATTCCCACAATGGAGATTGCAAAGGCTGACCTTGCCACCGTGCCGGAGGGGGAAATGAGAATCCTCTCCCTTGCCGCCAACCGCCTGCTATGCGCCACGGGGGAAAAACACGAGTATGAAACAGTCAGGGCGGAGCTTGACTGTGGCGGCGCTGTTTTTTCTGTTTCCGGGAAATCTGTAATAAGGAACGGGTGGAAAGATTTTGAAGCTGCCCTGAAGCGTTCTTATAAAACCACGGAAGATAAGGAAAAAGAGGACAGGAAGCTGCCGGAGCTTTCGGAAGGGATGGTTTTTGAGGGAGTGCGGACGAACGTAACAGAGCATTTTACGCAGCCGCCGAAGCACTTTACGGAGGACAGTTTATTGTCGGCAATGGAACGTGCCGGGGCGGAGGACATGGGTGATGATGTAGAACGGAAAGGGCTTGGCACACCCGCTACACGGGCGGACGTGATTGAGAAGTTAGTCAAGGACGGTTTCGTAAAACGTGAGAAAAAGCAGATGCTCCCTACGGAGGACGGGGTGAAGCTGATCACCGTGCTTCCTGACGTGGTGAAATCCCCACAGCTTACCGCTGATTGGGAAAATGCCCTTACCCTTGTGGCAAAGGGGGAATATCCTATGCAGGCGTTTATGGACGGGATTACCGATCTGGTAAACGGGCTTGTGCAGACTTACCACAGTATCAGTGACGAACAGAAATCCATGTTCGGGGGCGGCACGCAGGAATCTCTTGGAAAATGCCCGAAGTGCGGGGGCGATGTGATAAAAGGGAAATTCGGCGCTTACTGTAAAAATAAATGCGGCATGAACGTGTCCAGGGCAATGGGGGCGGCACTTACCGACAGCCAGGTAAAAAGCCTGCTGGACGGGAAAAAGACCCTCGTAAAAGACTTGAAGGGGAAGAAGGGCAGCTATGATGCGTACCTGATACCGGAGGGCGTGGAGGACTTTTCCTATACCAAAGACGGGAAAGAAATCAAAGGCTCGCAGTATAAGGTGAAGCTGGAATTTCCCAAAAAGAAAAAGTAAAAAAGTATTTTAAGCACGGGGCATATGGAAAATCTGTATGCCCTGAACCATATGGAAAATGGAGGAAAAAGATATGAGCGAAAATATGGGTGAAGCTATGGAAAACGTAACAGAAAACACGCCTGCGGGAAAGGCAGAGGAAACGAAAGCGGAGAAATTTATCCGGCTTGGGGAGTACCGTATCAATAAGGCGATTGACGCAATCGGGCGGATTGAAAACCTCTCCAACAGATCGGCCTATGACTACACAGAGGAACAGGTGGAAGCCATGTTTTCCGTTCTGGAGTCAAAGGTGGCGGAAGTGAAAACAAAGTTTACAGCTACAAAGGCGAAAGAAAACACGGCATTTTCTTTCGGCAGCAAAACGGAATAGGAGGGAGCGATAATGGGAACAGGGATTTTAAGCACAGGTGATAAGGTTTTAAATGCAATGAAAGAGATGGATATGAGCATACCGGGGCTGGCAGCGCTTTCCGGTGTCCGGGAGAATATGCTCCTGGACATCATGGCGGGAATCCGGGAGGCGGATATAAGCACGCTTTGCCAGATTGCGGATGCGCTCGGTGTCTGTGTGCGTGAGCTGTGTCCGGACGAGGAACGGTATTCGGTTCCGGTGGAAAAGAATACCCTTGCGAAGCTGATCGTGGTCAGCGAGATAAACGGCGTGGAGCTGGATGTGTTGATAGCGTCCATTCTGGAAAAGGGCATTGAGGAAAACGGATTTTATGATTAAGGAGGGTGCGGATGGCTGAACAATATTACGTTTCTAAGAAATACCATGAAATCTCCGTGCTTGCCGGGGAAACCGCAAGGCAGGTGTCAAAGAACGGGGAGGAATGGACGAAATACCTGACCACTGCCGCAAGGCTGTACCGATACCCGTTTGAGGATCAGATGCTGATCTACGCACAAAGACCGGATGCCACAGCCTGCGCCCTCATGGAAACCTGGAATGAAAAAATGTTCTGCTGGGTAAACCGTGGGGCAAAGGGGATCGCCCTTTTTGACCGGGAGAGCGAACGTCCAAGACTGAAATATGTTTTTGACGTGTCGGACGTGCATAAGGCAAGGCGGATCGGGAAAGACCCGTACCTGTGGGAAATGCGGGAGGAACACAAGGGCGCTGTTCTGGCACAGCTTGAAAAGACCTACGGGGCAACCGATAAAAATAATTCCTTTGAGGGCAGGCTCATGGAGATCGCCGGGAGGATTGCGGAAGATTATTACGGGGAACTGATGCAGGATATGTCCTACGCAAAGGAGGGCAGCTTCTTAGAGGAACTTGACGAGCTGAACGTGGGGCTGCGGCTTCGGGAAACGCTGTCCGCAAGCATCGCCTATACCCTGTTATCCCGGTGCGGCGCTGACATGGACTTCTGGAAAGACGAACTGAATTTTGACTATATCAGTGAGTTTAACACCACAATAGCATTGTCTGTGATCGGCAATGCCACCACGGATATGTGCAAGCCGCTCCTTATGGAGATCGGGAGGACGGTTGCGGCTTATGACCGCCAGATGGCACGGCAAAAAGCCGCAGAAAAGGCGAGGGAGCGTGTAGACAGCGTACAGACCGCCGCTGCTGAAAAAAATCCTGAAAAAACGCTTGCAAATGAGCCAGAAGCACGCTATAATGCTTTAAAGCGTGAAAGCGAAAACGAACCACAAATTGATTCAGACACCAACCACATAGAAACGGAGGGCATTACGCATGGAACTGACATACGAGAAGAACGGGGATTACCTGATACCCAACCTGACGCCGGACAGCGAGCCGGAGGAGCCGCTGACCAAGTACGGGCTGATGCGGAAGAATTACCTGAAGGAACACCGGAGGGGGATTTACAGCGGGCTTCTGATGGAAGGCAGGCTGAAAGCGCACTGTCTGGAGATACAGAGGCAGGCGGAGGAGCGGATGGACTTCCTGACAGAGCAGATGGCGAAAGCCGAGGGAGTGGACGAGGCGCTGAAAGCCTCCGATCAGATGAAATGGGTGGCGAAGATGAACGGCATCCGGCACTCGGCGGAGGAAACCGTACTGACGGAGCTGGTTTACAGCCTTTAAGCAGCGAGGCACAATCGAATAAGGAAACAGAAAAGCCGGATAATGACCGCAGCAGCGGGGAGGATTCATTGTCCGGCTCTTTTTTGGATAACCTGGACTTTGCAGAAAAGGCAGTGGAGGTTCAGAAAGGGGTTTTATGCTCTGATGATTTCCTTATCCATAAAAGACCGGAGATAGCGGGATATTTCGCAATGGAGCAGGATGCCATGCTGCAGACGGAATATTTTAAGAATTGTTTCCATTTTAACACCTATTACGGGTATGAGGCAGCGGGCATTCCTGTCGGTTTCTATGCCAATGAGGACGGGATTCACATCAACATGACCGGAAAGCCGGGGGTGGAGAATGAAACCCTTATATCATGGGAGGATGCCCGTTTCTTTGTCAATTCCTATATGGAGGACAACGTATACCTGCTTCCGGGGGAAAAGGCGGAGCAGATCGACACAAACGGGATGTACCAGCAGCTTGATTTGTTCTCCATGTTCTCGGAGCAGGTGGGCGGCATCGCCATGAAAGAAGCGGAGGATGGCATTATCCCGGCAGAAAAGGCAGGCCCCGGTCAGCCAAAGGCAGCATTGCCGCAGGAGCAGATTGACACAATCCTGCGAAGCGGGGGCGGCAGGGAGAACAGCCGCAAGCGCATTTACGCCAAGTACCAGCAGGGCAAGACACCGGAGGAAATGGCGGAATTTCTCAAAAAGGAATATGGCACTACCGGGAAAGGCTTTGAGTTTGAGGGAAAACAGGTAGCCGTGTGGTTTGATGGACAGGGAATGCGTGTCGGAAAGGGTACGTCCGCAATGGAGAATCCGGCGCTTACAATGGACTGGAAAGAGATTGAAGCACAGATACGCTCCCAGGTGGAAAACGGTTCTTATATGGGCGCAAATGAAGCTTACCTTGTGGACGAGGTGGAGCGTGGGCGAATTGCCACTTTTGCGGCATATTTTTTCTATGACGGCATGGGGGAAATGCCGGAGGAAATCTTTGAGAAAGTCGGGAACCGTTCGGATGCCCACGCAAGAATGGTGGAACTGTTATCCTCACCGGAGGGGATTGATCTTGTCACTTCTCATATGGATAAAGCGCTGGCGCAGCTTGAAAGCGGAGAGAAGAAGCTGCGTTTCCGTTCTGTTATGTCAAAAGAAGAACTCAGGGCGGAGCTTGACAACCTGCTTTTACAGAAGAAAACATTCCCGGTATCTGACCATGTGGAGGTGAAGAAAGAGGACTTTATCACGCAGGACGAAATAGACCACAGGCTCGGCAGAGGAAGCGGCTTTGTACACGGCTCATTCCGTATCTATGATTATTTCATGAAGGGGCATGACAGCAAGGATGCGGCTGATTTTTTGAAACATGAATACGGCACGGGCGGCAGTTCCCATGCGCTGGCGGGGGCTGACCACAGTTGGGAGGATCATAACTTTAAGGGCATCAGTCTGAAAAAGGGGGATTTATCAAACCCTTATGCGGACGTGCTGTTACCGTGGAAAGCGGTAGAGAAGCGTATCCGCAAACTTATCCGGGAAGATAAATATTTATCCCCGAAAGGTAAGGAAGCCTATGCGGAGTATAAAGAGGAACAGGCACAGAAAGAGCTTGAACAGGCGCAGGAGAAGATAGAGCGTGACACAAAGGTTTCCTGCAAGGATGCTATTGACAGGGCTATCGCAGAGAATTTTGACGGACACCGTCTGCCAAAGGGAACGGCGGAGGGCGTTATCCGGGAATACGGCGTAGAGCGTGTAAGCTATGTGCTTGCGAATACCGTCATGCACCGCAGTCAGGAAGAACGGATTTCCCCAGAGAATAAGGAATGGGCAAAGTCCATTGAACCGTATGCCATGTATGAGAGCCGGGGTATAGTCGCCGCTTCCCACCCTGCCGTGCTGAACGGCTTTATCAACCAGGCAAGGAGATATATTGAGCGTGAGAAAGCGCTTGCGGCTCAGATCGAAGCGGAACGGGAGCAGACGCAGGAAGATGTGCCGGAGATTGCGGAAGGAGAATTAGAGTGGCACATCATACATGAAGCGGATGATGATAACGGACAGCCCGCACAGTGGAGCGCTAAGCTGCCGAATGGGGAATTTCTCTGGATTGACAAAGAAGTAGAAGGGTATGCCCTGTATGATACCCACGATACGGACGCAAGCCCGGTTTCCGTTTCGGAAACGCTGGACGGGGCAAAGGAAAGCGGGGAAGATTACGCTTTAGAATCTGCCAATGCGGAAGAAATGGAGAAAACCACGGTTGCGCTGGAATCCTCAGAGGATTTTGCGGAACCGGCGATAGGATTTTATACCCACCAGTATGCGGATGGCAGGGAGGGAGTGCGCTACCGCCTTGTGACAACGGCGGAGGACGGGCTTCTGATACCTTATCCGGAGCATGGCCGATTTTTTATCAACCGGGAGCTGGCGCAGGAGTACATAGACAATCACGCCGATCTGATTGATGTGATCCCCTATGATGATATGGTATTCCAGTCCATGCAGAAGCAGAGCCGGTATAAAAGAGAACAGGCGCAGAAAAAAACTTCTGGACATGATGTCGATCCTTCTGCAATGCAGAAGGATTTGAAGTCCGGCGAAACGATTTCCATTGACGGGCAGGAATGCGTAAAGGTGGATGAATGGAATGCCGGGGATAACATATATGTCGTTGGCAATTCCGTGGAGGACAGCGATTTCTTCTATGCGTCGGTAAATGGGAAGGACTTTTTTGACTATGACCATAAGCCGTACCGGGATGAAGTGGAAGATGATTACATTGACCTGGAAGCCATGCGGGATATTGACCGCCATGAAGCGGAGGTATATTCCCGTTTTGAGGGCGGGGCAGAGCCGGGGTTTTATTATGCCATTTCCCTTACATCGGACGCTTCTGCTGACAGTTATTATATTTCCGTTATGGACGGAAGCACAGGGGAGGAAATACAGAGCTACCGTGACAGCCACGGGGATATGCCTACTTTTGGAACGGTTGATGAAGCGGTAGATTACTGCCACAGGAACGGCATTGATTTCGAGAATGCGGCAGAGGTGGATCAGTGGCATACCATTGAGATTGAACGTGCAAAGGCGGTTCCTGATGGACAGGTACAGAAAGATGGTACGGAAAAGCCGCTGACCGCAGATGATATACAGAATCTGGTCTTGACCAATAGAGAATATTTTGCGGGTTCCCGGACTACGGTATATGACTTTGAATGTGACATACGGGGAGAGCATGATACCCTGCAATATACCCTGGAATACCACGACGACGGAGAAGGTTTTACCATTCATACAGAAAAGGATGATATATGGGAACGGATGCCGGAGCCGGAATTAGAACGTCTGGAGGGGATTCTCAGCAGGGAAGCGGTTTACTTTAAATACCATGAAAAGATAGCAGGGGCAGAAAGCCTTGAGGCTCTGAAAGAGCTTGAGTATGAAATCATGGAAGATGAATCGCCTTATTTTTCTGCTGTTTCAGAGCGTGTCTGGAATGACTTTACCCGGAAAGAGGAGATGCTGTCCGGCAAAACGCAGGAAACTTCTGGACATGATGTCCAGAAGCGGGATTACCGGATTGGGGATAGGGTATATCTGGACAATAAGCCCTATGAGATTACCCGAACCGATGATTGGAATGTGGAGATCATGGATCGCTCCCTGACCAATCCCCCTCGCCGTTTGGAGAGTAAGGAAAGCTTTGAGAAGCTGCTGCGGCAGGATGAACGGAATTCACACCTGTTTGCGTCAGAAGAAAAAGAGCCTGGCCGGACGGGATACACAACGGAAACCGTGGAGGTCTATCCAGGCGAAAAGAACAATCTGCCCTATGATGTGGTTATTGAAAAGCTGAACTTCGGGGAGCCGGAGAAAGACGAACCGGAAAAATTAAAGAAGGAAAAGCCTGAACCGGAAAAGCCGGATTATAAAGTTGGCGATACGGTCACCATTGAGGGAACGGAGTTTATCATTGAGAATATTTCCGACAGGGAGGTGCAGCTCCGTGACCCGAAACTGCTCTACCCGATCTTCCGGGCGGAGAGTAAGGAAAATTTTGAACGGCTGTTAGCGGAGGAAACAGGAAATGCCCTGCCGGAGCCGGACATCAGGATTCCCACAAAGCAGGCAGAACCGAAGATTGACAAGTCCGGAGCCGTTAATTTCCATATCACAGAAGATTCGCCCGGAATGGATGGGGCAAAGGTAGGAGCAGGGTTCTCACCAAAAGAGAAATTCAGGAAGAATATAGAAGCAATCCGCACCCTCGAAAAGATTGAGGGGGAAAACCGCATAGCCACACCGGAGGAACAGAAGATTTTAGCGCAGTATGTCGGCTGGGGCGGCCTTGCCGATGCCTTTGACCAGAGCAAAAGCGCATGGGCGGGGGAATACCAGGAATTAAAGAGCCTGCTGTCGGATGCGGAATACGCTTCCGCAAGGGAGAGTACCTTAAATGCCCATTACACAAGCCCCGTGATTATCCGCAGTATCTATGAAGCCCTGGAACATATGGGGTTTGAAAAAGGAAATGTATTGGAGCCTGCAATGGGTATCGGCAATTTCTTCGGTATGCTGCCGGAGAATATGCAGGAGAGCAGGCTGTACGGCGTGGAACTGGACGGGATCACCGGACGGATTGCGAAGCAGCTTTACCCGAAAGCCAACATTAAGATCTCCGGCTTTGAAAAGACGGACTACCCGAACGATTTTTTTGACGTGGCGGTGGGAAATGTGCCGTTCGGCCAGTACAAGGTGGCGGACAGGCAGTATGATAAAAATAATTTCCTCATTCACGATTACTTTTTCGCAAAGACTTTGGATAAAGTGCGTCCGGGCGGCGTGGTCGCTTTCGTGACAAGCAAGGGGACGATGGATAAGAAAAGCCCGGAAGTGCGGAAATACCTTGCGCAGAGGGCGGAGCTTTTGGGGGCGGTCAGACTGCCGAACACCGCTTTTAAGGAGAACGCAGGAACGGAAGTCACTTCCGATATTTTATTCTTAAAGAAGCGTGACCGGGTTATGGACTTGGAGCCGGATTGGGTACACCTTTCGGAAGATGAAAACGGTATCGCCATGAACAGCTATTTTGCCGAACACCCGGAGATGATCGTGGGGAAAATGGAGATGGTTTCCGGCCCGTATGGGATGGAAAGCACCTGCCAGCCTGACACGTCAAGACCCTTTGCGGAGCAGCTTGCGGAAGCCATAAGCCGCATTGACGGGGAGATTGAGGAGGCAGAGCTTGACGGGCTGGACGATGGACTGTCAGACCAGACAATCCCGGCAGACCCGGAGGTAAAGAATTACAGTTATACGCTTGTGGAGGATAAGGTCTATTACCGGGAAAACTCCGTCATGAAGCCTGTGGATATGAAAGATTCCATGCTGGAGCGCATTAAGGGCATGGTGGGCATCCGGGATTGTACGCAGGAACTGATCAATGTGCAGCTTCAGGAATACCCGGATACCGTCATTAAGGAAAAGCAGGCGGAGTTAAACCGGCTGTACGATGATTTCTCCAAAAAGTACGGGCTTATCAATTCCCAGACCAACAAGAGGGCGTTTAACCAGGACAGCAGCTATTGTCTGTTATGCTCCCTTGAAAAGACGGACGAGGAAGGCAAATTTGTGGGCAAGGCGGATATGTTCACGAAGCGTACCATTAAGAAAGCGGAGGTTGTCACAAGCGTTGACACGGCAACCGAAGCCCTTGCGGTGTCGCTGTCAGAGAAGGCGAAGGTTGACCTTGACTATATGGCGGAGCTGTCCGGGAAAAGCGTTGACAGGATAAAAGAGGAACTGACGGGAATTATCTTCCAGAATCCCGTGACGGACAAATGGGAAACGGCGGACGAGTATTTAAGCGGCAACGTCCGTGACAAGCTGGAAACGGCGAAAACCTATGCGGAGAACCACCCGGAATATGCCGTAAATGTGCAGGCGCTCACGCAGGTGCAGCCCAAAGAGCTTGACGCAAGTGAGATTGAGGTGCGTATCGGCGCAACATGGGTGAAGCCGGAGTACCTGGAGGATTTCATGCGTGACACCTTTGAAACGCCGCAGCATTTACTTGACAGGAACGTCATGGGCATACAGTTTTCCGGCGTGACCGGGCAGTGGAACGTCAAGGGCAAAAATGCGGATTATGGAAATTCCCTCGTGAACATGACTTATGGAACAAGCCGCAGGAACGCCTACCAGATTTTGGAGGATTCCCTGAATTTAAAAGACAGCCGGGTATATGACACAATCACGGAGGATGGGAAAGAAAAGCGGGTTTTGAACAAAAAGGAAACCACCCTTGCGGCGCAGAAGCAGGACACCATACGGGAAGCCTTTAAGGACTGGGTATTCCGTGACCCGGACAGGAGGCAGGACTTGGTGGCGAAATACAATAAGCTGTTCAATTCCACAAGGCCGAGGGAGTATGACGGGGAGCATCTGAAATTCCCCGGCATGACACCGGATATTGAATTGAAGCCCCACCAGAAAAGCGCAGTCGCACACGTTTTATACGGGGATAATACCTTACTGGCGCACTGTGTCGGGGCGGGCAAGACCTTTGAGATGACAGCGGCGGCGATGGAGAGCAAGCGGTTAGGTTTATGCCAAAAGAGCCTGTTTGTGGTTCCGAACCATTTGACGGAGCAGTGGGCGAGTGATTTCCTCCGTTTATATCCCGGCGCAAATATCCTTGCGGCAACAAAGAAAGACTTTGAGCCCGCCAATCGGAAGAAATTCTGTTCCCGGATAGCGACAGGCGACTATGATGCGGTGATTATCGGGCATTCGCAGTTTGAGAAGATACCGCTGTCAATGGAGCGTCAGGAAGCCATGATAGAGAGGCAGATCAGCGAGATCGAGCTTGCCATAGAGCAGGCGAAAGCCGACAATGGGGAACGCTATACCATTAAGCAGATGGAGAAAACAAGGAAATCTCTTGAAGCGAGGCTTGAAAAGCTGAACGATACATCAAGGAAAGACAATGTAGTGACCTTTGAGCAGCTTGGCGTTGACAGGCTTTTCGTGGACGAGAGCCATTTTTACAAAAATCTTTTCCTGTATACAAAGATGCGGAACGTGGCGGGCATCGCACAGACCGAAGCGCAGAAGTCCTCGGATATGTTCGCAAAGTGCCAGTACCTGGATGAACTGACGGGCGGCAAGGGCGTGACTTTCGCAACCGGAACGCCGATCAGCAACAGTATGACAGAGCTTTACACGAATATGCGTTATCTCCAGTATGGCACGTTGCAGAAGTTAGGGCTTGGGCATTTTGACAGTTGGGCTTCCTCTTTTGGCGAAACGCAGACAGCGATAGAATTAGCCCCGGAGGGAACCGGATATAGAGCAAAGACAAGGTTTGCGAAGTTTTTCAACCTGCCGGAATTGATCGCATTATTCAAAGAAAGTGCGGATATTCAAACGCCGGATATGCTAAAGCTGCCTGTGCCGGAGGCAGAGTATGAGAATGTGGTATTAAAGCCCAGCGAGTACCAGCAAGATATGGTTTCCTCACTGGCTGACAGGGCGGAAGCGGTGCGTAACAGGCTTGTGGAGCCGTATCAGGATAATATGCTGAAAATCACAAACGATGGGCGGAAGCTGGCCCTGGATCAGCGCCTTATTAACGATATGCTACCGGACAATGAAACTTCCAAAGCGGCAACCTGTGTCGGAAAGGCATTTGAGATATGGGAGCAGACAAAGGAGCAGAAGTCCACGCAGCTAATTTTTTGTGATTTATCGACACCGAAAGGGGATGGTACATTTAATGTTTACGAGGATATAAAAAACAAACTGGTGGAGAAAGGAGTGCCTCCGGAGGAAATAGCGTTTATCCATGAAGCGAATACGGAATTAAGGAAAGCGGAGCTGTTTGGCAAGGTAAGAAGCGGGCAGGTTCGTTTTTTATTGGGTTCCACGCAGAAAATGGGCGCAGGAACCAATGTGCAGGACAGGTTGATTGCTCTACATCACCTGGATGTGCCTTGGCGCCCGTCCGACATTGAACAGCAGGAAGGGCGTATTTTAAGGCAGGGCAACCTCAATCCAAAGGTTAAGATTTTCCGGTATGTGACGGAAGGCACATTCGATTCGTACAGTTGGCAGCTTATTGAGAATAAGCAGAAATTCATCGGGCAGATCATGACGAGCAAATCCCCGGTGCGTAGCTGTGAGGACGTGGACGAGGCGGCGCTTAGTTATGCGGAGGTGAAAGCCCTGGCTACCGGGAATCCCTACATAAAAGAAAAGATGGATCTCGATATTCAGGTTTCAAAGCTGAAGCTGATGAAAGCAAACCACACCAGCCAGAAATACCGCCTTGAGGACAATATCGCAAAGCACTATCCGCAGCAGATTGCTATCCTGAAGGAGAGGATAGAGGGCATGGAAGTGGATATTCAGACCGCAAAAGCAAACCTCCCGGCAGATAAAGAGCAGTTTTTGATGAAAGTCGGGGATAAGACTTATACGGATAAAAAAGAAGCCGGGGCCGCCCTTGTGGAGATGTGCAAGGAGATGAAAACCGTCAATGTGCCTGCAACGGTCGGGGAGTATGCCGGGTTTAAGATGGCCGTGTCCTTTGATTCGTTTAATCACAAATTTGTGATGAATTTAAAAGGGCAGCTTTCCCATAACCTGGAGATTGGTTCTGACCCTCTCGGCAACATTGCCCGTATCAACCACGCCCTGGAATCCATGCCGAAGCAGCTTTCCGAAGCGCAGACGAAACTGGAAACTGTGGAGCGACAGCTTGAAACCGCAAAAGTGGAGGTCACAAAGCCATTTGTGCAGGAAGCGGAGCTTGCGGAAAAACTGGAACGGCTGTCCGCCTTAAATGCTTTGCTTAACATGGACGAAAAGGGCGATAATGCGCTGGGCATGGACGATGGGCCGGAAGAAGGAAACGAGGGGCAGGAAACTTCTGGACATGATGTCCAGAAGTCAGCACAGACGGAAAAGACTTCCGAAAGACCGGAAACAGGCGAAAGAGCCGCCAATACACCGATACCGTACCCGGTAGAAAACGCAAGGCATGATTACACAATAGGCAGTGGAGGGATGAGAGCTGCGGCAGCAATGGCTGACAAGCCTGCGCAGAGGGCATCGTTAAAGGAAAAGTTGGCGGCATACAAAGCGCAAGCGTCCGGGGCAGACCGGGCAGATACGGAAAAAGCGAAAAGGAAGGAGAAAACGCTGTAACAAACATAAAACTAATCAAATATCAATTATTATCCGGACTGGCAATTATAAAGTTCCGATTGATTTAGCCGGGATTTCGGGGTATAATGGCATTGAGGTCATATACCTTTTGGGAATGGCTTTTGCGTTTCCACCATACAAAAAGGAGGTTTATGGCTGATGGATACAGAAATAAAGAATGCGGTCAGCGCAACAGACCAGGACGCACAGTATGATGATAAGGCAAAGCGCCTGTTGGGAAATAAGATCATTCTGGCGCATATTCTGGTAAAGACGGTTGATGAATTTAAGGGAATGAACCCGAAAAATGTGGTATCTTATATTGAGGGAGAGCCATTTATCAGCGTGGTTCCGGTAGAGCCGGGGCTGACCAATGTGGAAAAAGAAGAAAACGGGCAGCGTATTGTCGGGATGAACACGGAGAATGCGGAGATTAACGAGGGGCTTGTAAGGTTTGACATTATCTTTTATGTGCGTATGAAAGACGGTATCTCACAGGTTATCGTGAACGTCGAAGCACAGAAAGATGAACCGTCAGGCTACCATATCCTGAACAGGGCAGTTTTCTATGTGAGCCGCCTTGTTTCCTCGCAGAAGGAACGGGATTTTGTCAAGACAAACTATAACGACATCAGGCGTGTCTTTTCGATTTGGGTATGTATGGGCATGGACGAAAGCAGCATGGCTTATGTGCATCTTGCGAAAGACGATCTGCTCGGTTCCTATTCGTGGAAAGGCAGACTTGACCTGCTGAATATTGTCCTGATCGGTATGTCAAATGAACTTCCGGAGCATGATGAGAAGTATGAGCTTCACCGTCTGCTGAGTACGTTGCTTTCAATGGAGCTGACCGTTGATGAAAAATTAGGAATCATTGAAAAAGAGTATAGTATTGTAGTAGATGATAGAATAAGAGAGGACGTGAGCGCCATGTGTAATTTGTCACAGGGAATCAAGGATAATACTTTAGCAGAAGTGATTATGACAATGCATGAGAAGGGATATGATTCTGCTCAGATTGCAGAGATTGTAAAAAAGACGATTGAAGAAGTAGAGGCTGTCATCAAAAAACGGGAGCTTGTGCTGGCATAATCACAGTAACTAAATAACACAGACAGTAAAGCAGTGAATTTGTTTTTGTATAAGAAAACAATTCGCTGCTTTTTCTGTTTTCAGGAAGAAAGATAGTCATAACAGATTGTCTTTTTTTCATGCAGAGAAAGGAAAATCAAATATGGCAGATGCAAGAACAGAAAAGCAGAAAGTAAAAGAGATCACGGACAAGCTGGAGGAAGGCTTAAAAGAGCTTTTTAATAGCGAGAAATACAAAAGTTATCTCTCCACCATGTCAAAATTCCATAATTACAGTTTCAACAACACTCTGCTGATAGCCTTACAGCGCCCTGACGCAACCTTAGTGGCAGGCTACCAGGCATGGCAGAGGAATTTCAACCGCCATGTAAACAAGGGGGAGAGGGGAATCCGTATCCTTGCCCCGGCCCCTTATAAGATCAAAGAGGAAAGGGATAAGTTAGACCCTGTGACCGGGGAGGTCATGCTGGATAAGGACGGCACGCCGCAGACGGAGGAAGTCGAGGTTAAAATCCCTGCTTTCCGTGCTGTGTCCGTCTTTGATGTAAAGCAGACATCGGGGGAGCCAATCCCGGAGCTGGAGGCAAAAGAGCTTCTGTCCACAGTGGAGGGGTATGAGGACTTTATCAAGGCGATTACCTATGTTGCCCCGGTTCCGGTCAGCTTTGAGGACATTCCCGGCGATTCCAAAGGCTTCTTCAGCCCCACGGAAAAGCGGATTGCGGTGCAGGAGGGCATGAGCGAGAGCCAGACTTTAAAGACGATGGTGCATGAAACTGCCCATTCCATGCTGCATGATAAAGATGTAAACAAGGATATCCTTGCGCCCGCAAAGGACAGGAACACCAAAGAGGTGGAGGCCGAGAGCATTGCCTATACCGTGTGCCAGCATTTCGGCATAGATACTTCGGATTATTCCTTTGGGTATATTGCCGGGTGGTCAACAGGGCGTGACATGAGGGAACTGAAATCTTCCCTTGACACAATCCGCAGGACGGCATCAGAACTGATCACGGGGATTGAGGGGCAGCTCCGGGAATTGCAGCGTGACCGGGAACTGATGCAGGAGCAGGAAAAAGAGAGCCTTTTGCTGATACAGAACAGCGATCTGTCCGAATACAGCCTTGTAAATGTCCGGGGTATGGATGCGGCGGAGCTTGTGGAAGCCTTGTCCGCCATGAATGACAATGACAGGCTGAGCGCTGCCGCATACCTGGAGAGCAGGGGTGCATGGACTACGGAGATCGCCAACCAGGATACAAAAGAGTTCGGTGAATACCATTTGGATGTCCGATATAATACTGACACAAACGAAGTCATTGACATAAAGGCGGAAATGGAGCTGAACGAGAGGGCAAAGGAGCCTATTGGTGCGGATGATGTGATTTTGAAAATATCGCATTCGCACGGTTTTGAGGTGGAGCGCATTACCAATAAGACGCCGGAGGGAGTGCAGGAGATCATGGCTGCGCTTACAAAGCTGGAAGATAAGAACACACAGAATATCCGTGACTGTCTGAAAAGCTGTGGGGCTGATTATATCCCTATCATTGTGGGCGGCGGCAGAAATTCCGGTATGCCGCAGTTCAATGACTTTGAGATTGACCTGGATAAGAAAGAGGTAACCATGATGCGCCACCTTTCCCCGACAAAGCAGGCGGAGGGCATCATCAACCGGTTAGAGTTTGCCAAGACCGCTTTTTCCGATGATGAGCGCAACCTTATCGTGAATTATGCCTTTAAGCTGAATGACATGGAAAAGACAAGGGAGCTTGCGGAGCATATCTATTATGAGGAAACGGAAGGCAACCAGGGGGCTGCCCTTGCGGTCATTGACGCACAGGCAGAGATTGACGCACTCCCTGACCCGATGATTGGCTTATGGGAGATGGAGGAATACGGATATTTGGCGGAGGGAATGCTGACGCTTACAAAAGAAACCGCATTAGAGCTGTTTGACCATGACTTGTCCGTGTACCAGCTCCACGAGGACGGTTCGGAAACCTTGATACAGGGCAGGGAGCAGGTTACAGAGTATGAAGGCATCTTCGGCATTGAAAAAGCGGATTGGGAGAATGAAAAGAGCCTGCGGGCGTTGCAGGAGGAACTTGCGGAGGGCAGGGCGAATAAGGAAGCGCAGCTTTTATATGGGGATTCTGATAAGTATGGCATTTATCAGTTAAAAGATATTCCCGAAATGCGGCAATTCCAGTTTGCCGGCACGGAATCTTTAAAGCGCAGGGGAATTATAAAAGACAATCTCGATGCCATTAAGCCGGAGAATTACAACCTTGTTTATGTGGGCGAACTTTTCGAACTACAAGGGCGGACGCAGAGCGCAACACTGGAAGCGGTCTATGAGAAATTCAATATAGACCACCCGGCAGATTATAAGGGGCATTCCCTTTCTGTCAGCGATATTGTGGTGCTGCATGAGGACGGGAAGAACAGCGCACACTTTGTAGATTCATTCGGCTTTACCGGGCTTCCTGATTTCATGCGGGAACTGGAAGGCATAGAGGAACCGGAAAAGGGAGAAGCAGAGCCGGAAGCACCACAGGAGGAAACGCTAGACACTTCTGGACATAATGACCAGAAGTCGGATGCTGAAAAGACAGAACAGAAAAGCTATCCGGATTTCTACGGGCATACCCTGGTATATGCGATGGAACATGGGGAAGTGGACAGGTATTTGGATTCCCGGAAACTTGACAGGGAGTGCAAAGAAGCGGTTGAGGGAACAATCAGGCAGAATTTTGACGGTATGCACTTAAAGCATGACATTGTGAAGCCTCTGGAGGAGCAGTACGGTTCAGACCGTATCGCCTTTGTCCTTGCCAACACGCTCCAGCAGGAATCATGGGATGGACGCTTTTCGAGGGATAACAAAGCATGGGCGGCGGAGTATTACATTCCGGAAAATCTTGTGCATGGGATAGATGTAAACCGTGAACTGATCATAAGCAGCCACCCGGCAGTATTGGACGGTTTTATTGATATATTCCGCAGGGAAGTCCTGGAGAAGGAAAAAGAAATGTCTGCCGCACAGGAGAAAGAGCCGGACACTTCTGGACATGATGTCCAGAAGTCGGAGCCAGGGCAGGCAGATATGGAACAGCCAAACCCGGAGAAGGAAGAACATCAGGAAACAGAACGGCCAGAGCCGGAGCAGGAAGAAACGCCGGAAACAAAGCAGGCAGAGCCGCAATCCGAACAGAATAAGCCAGAAAAAGCGGATAAGACACAGCTATTTGAGGATATGGAGGATGAGGACGAGATCATTGACCTTGGAGATGAAAAAGACCAGGTGCTTGCGCAGATGAAGAAATCCTTAAAAGGGGGGCAGGAAACGGAGCTTGCTTTCCAGATAGCAGACCGTTTCATCAGTATTCAGGAGGTTGACGGGGGCTATGACTATTCCATTATGGGGGCAGATTATAAGGAGATAGACGGGGGCGTATATGACAATCCCGATGTCAGTATCAGAGAAGCCCTTGACGATATTCTGACGGATTTGAAAGATAATCCCTTTGACAACGGCGCAAGGGGAAATATCAGTGACAATGATGAGTTGATACCGATTGATTATGATGGATTGATGGAAAAAGTGGAAGCGGCAAACGCAATCGAACCGCAGGCACAGGGAACCGTGGTGGAAAACTTTAAGGCAAAGACTAATGAGCTGTTCCATGAGATCGGTGAAATGAACCCGGCAGAGATTGAAGAAACTGTAAAATGCCATGTGCAGGCACAGTTAGACGAATCCGGCATTGATGCGGAGATTGTGGACGTGGCAGTAGTGGGGAGCCGCTGCCGGGGATTGGAGCAGGAAGGTTCTGACCTTGACGTGGCAGTGGAGCTTTCCACGAGTGAGCGTGAAGATGTCCTGTTTGATACATTTAACGGGGATGCGCTCCATATCGGCGGCGTGAAAGTGGATATAAACCCGATTACCGCACAACGGACGGGAACGCTTGAAACTTATCTCCCACAGGTGGAGGACTATCTGGAGGGAGTGCGTGAGGCCAGGGAAAAAGAGCCGGTGTCCTTATCCCAGGAGCAGGCGGAAACAGAAGTGACACTGACGGTTGCGGAATGTGGGGAGTTCCATAACTTGGGCGAGTTTTATGAGAATATCCCTACCGTGGAGGAAGCTGTGGCAATCTGGAAACAGATACCGCCAGAGCGTATGTACGGAATCCCCGCAATCGGCATCAATATCCATACACCGGGAACGGAGGCATTTGAAGATGTGGGGATGGATATTTTAACCGGGAACAGGATTGACATTGACATTTTAGACTATATCCCTGACATAAAGGGAAATCCGCAGGCGATGGAAATGATCACGGAACTTGTGGCGAAGCTGCCAGAAATGGAGATAGACGGCAATATGGGCGAGGAAATGGAGGCAAAGGTATGGGAGAAGCGTATGCCTGACCTGACACCTGCGGAACAGCTTGCGGTGGAGATTGACCGTTTTATCTACGGTTATGACACGGCCCTCTACCATGACAATAACCAGAGCATGACGGAGAACGTATCCGAGATTGCGGAAGCCTTGAAGCAGAGAGATACCCGTGACATGGCAATGTGGTTTGCCGACATAGCTTCGGACGGAACGGAGCCGGAGGAGCGAAAGCGGGCTATGGAGTTTCTTGGAAAGTTGGTGGAGTACAAGCCTCTTGCCAAGATTGAGGAAATGGAAGAACAGAATTACAACATGGTGGATAATGTGCTGAATAACGGCGCAGGGGAGAAAGCGCAGAAAGAGGAAAACAAAAGGGCGCAGGACAGGCCAGCCGCAAAACCGTCCTTAAAAGCCCGACTTGCGGAGAAAAAGGCGCAGGTGGCAGGGCAGGGCAGAGAGCAGGAAGAAAACATAAAAAATAAGCAGAGGGAGATGTAGGGATATGGATACAAGGTTTACCGTGGAAGAAAGCAATTTAATCTGCATATTTGCAGGGGAAAGCAGGAGCGAGGTTATTGAGGATATTGAGAGGGCTTTGCCGTATCTGGAGGATACAGATATGCTGGAGCTGTCTGGCAGGGTGATCGGAAAGCTGCGGGATATGACCGATGAAGAATTTGAACAGCTTGAATTGACAGAAGCAGAATAAAGCAAAGAAAGAACAGGTTTTCCTTACCCGGTTTCCATACGGGCAGGGGAAGCCTGTTTTTTATTCATGGCAATAGAAAATCCGAGAAACGTATTTTCTGTTGTATGCGTCAACTGAGGCAGTATATCCAGCATAAAGAATTTCTAAAATAACCCACATCTATCTTTGAAGTTTTGGCAGTTCACTGTATAATAGGTGCAGGAACGGAGAAATTTGCGATGTCAAAAAAGAAAAACCGCCCACACGGGCATTACTGTAAAATATGCGGTGAATATAAGGCAAATGAGAAATTTTCCGGGAAAGGCCACGCAGCCCATATCTGCAAAGCCTGTTCCCGTTTAAGCGCAGCGGAGAAAGCGGTAACAATGGATATAAACAGGCTGATGAATTTCCCGATGCGGCGGCTTTCAGAGAGCGAGAAGAAATGGCTGAAAGCTAAAATGAAAGATGACTGCCAGGAAGTGGCGGACACGGCCAGGGAGATTTATAATGTATGTTTTCCCCATGCGGAGCGCAATGCCATGAAAAAGCAACTTGTCATCAATACATTGTCTTTTGAGGTACATACAGAGATTTATGATGGATACGGCGATATGGAGCTGGTGGATCGACGCTTTACCATTGACAGGAAAAGCCGTGTGCTTACCATGACGGATTTTCAGACAGAGTACGGGGAGCAGCGTGTCACGCTGGAGGGTGGAGAGATGGCGAAGCTGTTGCGGTACATCGTGCATACACTGGAAATTTTTATGTGGGAGCAGGATTATTGCCTGAACCCTGATGAGGAAGATTATGACCCATTTCTTGACGGGGAAGAAGACTTTTTCATGGAAGATTTGGAGGATGGATTGGAAGTACAGCCCCCAAAGGAGCCGGAGGGCAGTCCGTCATGGCGGGTGCA
Organism: Lachnospiraceae bacterium; assembly: GCA_910576335.1. GTDB lineage: Bacteria > Bacillota > Clostridia > Lachnospirales > Lachnospiraceae > CAPEBR01. Next base: position 20,931 of record CAJTIU010000004.1, on the reverse strand, counting down.
AGTGGAGTATAGCAACCATACTGTGCAGGATGATTCTAGTTATGAAGATTACTTACCGGAGCGTCCAGAAGACTTGTATCTTTCTTTGTTAGAGTATTTTGAACTAAAGGAAGAAGTCTTTTAACTGTTTTATATATGAGGAGATGGAAGAAATGCTGACCTAAAATTTACTTGCTATTTTGGCGGCGATTTCTTATACTTTCAGCGGAGGTGAAAAGCATGGTTTATTTTTACATAGTCAGGCATGGGCAGACACTTTTAAACAGCTTAGATCGGGCGCAGGGATGGAGTGATTCACCGCTTACTGAAGCGGGAAAGCAAATGGCGGCTGACATAGGAAAAAAGTTAAAGAGAATTGAATTTGATGCGGTTTATGCCAGCGATATGCTTCGTGCTGTACAGACGGCAAAGCTAATTTTGGAAACAGGCGGAAAGAGCGGTGTACCTATAGAAAAGGATGAAAGGCTGCGGGAGTGGTGCTTAGGGTGTATGGAGTCAGAGAACAATGTGGTTTTCATAAAGAATGTAGCAGATTGGTTAGGTGGGATAACCTCTTTTGCAGAACTGAATGAACGACTTCCTGATGTGGCAAATGCCATATATGAACATGACACGACAGGAATGGCGGAGCCATTCTATGCCATAGAAAGCCGTTTGAAAAATGTATTTGTAGATGCCGTTCAAAAGGACAGGATACAAGAAAACGCCAATATACTGATAGTGACCCATGCCTTTTCTATAAAGACCATAGTTCACTTATTTGCGCCGGAGCAGTTAAGCGGATTGGGAATGGTGAAGAACGCATCAGTTTCCCGGCTTGTATTTGAAAATGGGATTTTTACATTGCAATCAGATATTGAATTATGAAAAGTCAGCAGGAAAGCCAGCAAGGTTCTCCTGTTGTTTTTTGCGTTGTATGGTTCATTATAACTTGTAAATGCTATGAAGTGCCTGTTCAATATATTTTCTCCCTTGCTCAACAATGTTAAAAGAGTTATTGGAGAAACACCATGTAGCCATTGTGCCTCTCACAATGCTTTCCAAATAATTGAAAATTTCGTCACATGAAAAGCCGGAGGATGAATACATTAAACTTGATTCTATTTCGTCCCGCAATATTTTGATAAAGTATCGTTTGCTGAAATGTTCGGACGGCCCAGGTACACATGCATTTAGGTTTAGCGAATAAGCTAAGCAGGTAAGCTCATATCCGGCATATTCTGCAAATTCAAATTCCAAAATTAGAAAGTGGGCAATACGTTCAATTACAGATATATTGGGGGCAGATGCTAAAAATTCATTATAATGGGTACAAATGTATGTTCCCATGTCAGCATAATAACTATCCCTTACAATATCTTCTTTGGAATTGTAATGAACATAAAATGATCCCTTTGCCAACCCTGCCGTCTGGCAAATTTCACTTACAGTAACATTATTGTATCCTTTGTTTTTTATAAGGGTAACTGCCGTTTCAAAAATTTTGTTTTTTGTATCTATAGCCCTGTCTTTGCGTGTTTTTTTCTGTTCCATAATCAAGCTCCTTATAAAATATCATTGACAAAGTAGAAGATAATAGCTAAAATAGTGACCGTGGTCATTGACTGCGGTCACTGTTATTCTAACACATTTTGACGAGGAGGGACAATATGTTTATTTTTAATCTGACTTATATAAAACCAATTTTGGAAGTTGAAAGGGTGCTGCCAGAGCATATTAGGTACTTGGAAGAAAATTATAGCGTCAGAAAATTTATTTGTTCAGGAAGAAAGAATCCACGGACAGGAGGGATAATTCTCTGTAATTGTGGCACAAGACAGGAAGCGGAGCAGATTATGAAGCAAGACCCATTCTTTAAGGAAAAAATCGCACAGTATGAAATTATTGAATTTGTGCCGTCTAAATCTTTAGAAATGTTTAAAATACTCATGGACGATATTGCGCAAGAAGAGCAAAATAGTTCATTTATGTAGGGGAAAATGTGGATTGTTACTTTTGTTTTTTCCATATGTGGTGGCTTGCGTTTCCTCATATCAGTTGTGTGTTGCCTTGCGGGGATCTGCACCCTAAATTTGGAAGAAGTGGGGAAACTGGGAATCCAGTATTTGAAAATTGGAAATTTGAAGATTGACATATCAACACAACTATAGTATTATGGCAGAGGTGAGATTGTTCATCAAAGTAAGGAGAAATGGTATGAATTTTTATTTAACAAACCAACCTAAAAAGAAACTGGACTCTGTACAATCAATTCCGATGAAACATTGTACAGAGTATAGCGTATAAATAGCGCAATTGGATTTCATCGGAAAGTGGAGCAATAGAGATACTGTATATCAGTGTAGTTATTGCTTATTTTCCGTATGTAGATTGAGCGTATAGAAGGCTATGGACAATGTTTTGTCTGTAGCCTTTTGTTATAGGGTGTTTGAAACTATAAAGACAGAAGGCAGTACACAGATGTGTATAGAAGCTTTCTGTCTTTTTTTGCTTACAACAGGATTTTTGGAAATGAAAGGAACGTGATTCACATGAGTTTACTGGAGATTGAAGGTCTGACCCATTCTTTTGGAGAAAACCTGCTGTATAAAAATGCAGAATTAACATTGAATAAGGGAGAGCATATCGGAGTTGTGGGGCAAAATGGAACTGGAAAAAGTACATTGATTAAAATTTGTACAGAGCAGGTTGTGCCTGATGCTGGCCGGATTGCATGGCAGTCCAATATATCTGTAGGATATCTTGATCAATATGCGGAGATAGAAAAAGATATGACAATACAGTCCTTTTTAAAATCAGCATTTTCGAGACTGTACCAGATTGAAAGAGAGATGGCTCTGGCTTATGAAAAGGCAGCTATGGGGCATATGGAATATCTTGACACTGCCGCAAAGTATCAGGAACAGCTTGAAATCAATGATTTTTATTCGGTTGACACACAGATCGAACAGGTGGCTAATGGTTTAGGATTGCTGGCGATAGGGTTGGACAGACCAATCGAGCAGATGAGCGGAGGACAGCGGGCAAAAGTGATACTGGCAAAATTACTTCTTGAGAAGCCGGATGTGCTTTTGCTTGATGAACCTACAAATTTTTTGGACAAAGAGCATATTTCATGGCTTTCGGAATATTTGTATAATCTCGATAATGCCTTTATGGTCGTATCGCATGATTATGCTTTTTTGGAGAAAATCACAAATAGAATCTGCGATATTGATAATGATACAATCACAAAATATTATGGGACTTATTCTGAATTTTTAAGAAAAAAGGTACTTCTGAGGGAAGATTATGTGCGTCAGTATTCAGCACAACAGAAAGAGATAAAAAAGACGGAAGAATTTATACGCAAAAATATTGCTGGAAGAAAATCCAAAATGGCCAGAGGGCGTCGAAAGCAGCTTGAACGAATGGAAAAAATGGAAGCGTTGGATCAAAAGGAGATAATACCGTGTTTTCGTTTCCCGGAAGTACCGCTTACAAATACGGAACACCTTTTGGTAAAGTGTTTATCGGTAGGTTATTATTATCCAGTTTTATCTAATATTGATTTTTCTATAAAAGGTGGACAGAAAGTGGTCATGACAGGTTTCAATGGGATTGGAAAATCTACTTTATTGAAAACCCTGATAGGGCAGATTCCACCCATGCATGGGCATTACAAGTTTTCGACTCAGGCTATAACAGGGTATTTTGAACAAGATTTAATATGGGAAGATACAACAATGACGCCTGTACGGATTGTTTCTAACAGCTATCCTGATATGGTGATGAAAGGAGTCCGTAAAGCTCTTGCCCAGTGCGGTATTTCTAATAAACATGCTATGCAGCCAATCGGGACATTAAGTGGCGGTGAGCAGGCAAAAGTAAAAATGTGTTTGCTGACATTAAGGCCAAGTAATTTTTTGATATTGGATGAGCCGACGAATCATCTGGATGTTCAGGCTAAAAATTCTTTAAAAGATGCTTTGTCAGAGTTTTCCGGCACAGTTTTGCTTGTTTCGCATGAGGAAGATTTTTATAAAGAATGGGCAGATAGGGTGATTGATATAGAAAACAGCTAAAGTCTGAAAATGAAGATATTTTACAAGACGCAGGAAAAAATAAGAGGTAAAATGGCTCTTGACAAAATTCAAAAATTGTATTTGGAGGTAATCCACATGAAGAAAGAAGTAAGGACAGTGGTATATGATGATGAATTGAGGATGGAGGCATACCGCTTTGAGGGGATTGTACAGCCCTTTCCAAGCCATTTCCATGAGCATTATGTCATAGGTTTTGTGGAAAAAGGGGAGCGGGTGCTTTCCTGCCGTGACAGGGAATATGCCATAGAGGAAGGGAGCATCGTGCTTTTCAATCCGGGCGACAGCCATGCCTGCGTACAGAGTGATGGAGGGACGTTTGATTACCGGGGCATTAACATTTCAAAGGAGGTTATGCTTGATCTGGCGGAGGAGGTCACGGGGAAACGGGAACTTCCGGGATTTTCAAAGAATGTTATCTGCGATGAGGAGATAGCCTGCCATCTGCGTCCACTGCATGAGATGGTAATGAAAGGAACGGGGGAGTTTAAGAGAGAGGAAACCCTGCTGTTCCTGCTTTCGTATCTCATCCAGAATTATGGGAAGCCTTTTGAAAGCTGTATCCCGGAGTGCAGGCAGGAGATTGAAAAAGCCTGCGAATACATGACAGAGCATTTTACGGAACGTATTTATTTAGACCAGATCTGCCGCCATGCCGGGCTTAGCAAGTCAACGCTGCTGCGGGCATTTACGAAAGAAAAAGGAGTCACGCCGTACCGATACCTTGAGACGATCCGCATCAATGAGGCAAAAAAGCTGTTATCGGAAGGTGTTCCGCCCGTAGAGGCAGCCATAAGGACAGGGTTTTCTGACCAGAGCCATTTTACAAATTATTTCAACCAGTTCATAGGGCTTGCGCCGGGTACTTACCGTGAGATATTTTCGGAAAAAGACGGGGAAGGTGGACAGCATGCGGAGTAGGAAATCAGCCGGGCATCTGGCGGCGCTGTTCACCATCATCATATGGGGGACGACATTCATATCCACCAAAGTCCTGCTTACGGATTTTAAGCCGGTGGAAATACTGTTCTTCCGTTTTGTCATGGGTTTTGCGGCACTCTTTTTGGTTTGCCCGCACCGTATGAAAGGCGTGGGGCGCAGGCAGGAGCTGACTTTTGTGTTGGCGGGGCTGTGCGGGATATGCTTATATTACCTGCTGGAGAATATCGCGCTTACATATACAATGACATCCAATGTGGGAGTCATTATTTCGGTTGCGCCGTTTTTCACGGCGATACTGTCATGCTTGTTCCTGAGGTCGGAAGGGAAACTGCGAGCAAATTTTTTCATAGGCTTTGTGGTGGCAATGGCGGGCATTGCTCTGCTCAGCTTTAACGGCTCCCAGATGAAGCTGAACCCTGTGGGGGATGTGCTGGCTGTCCTTGCGGCATTTGTGTGGGCTTGCTATTCCATTTTAACAAGGAAGATAAGCAGCTTTGGCTATCCGGTTATCCTTACCACACGGAGAACGTTCTTTTATGGAATTTTATTTATGGTTCCTGCATTATTCTTTTTCGATTTTGAAATGGGTTTGGAACGCTTTGCAGATTTGACACATTTGCTTAATATCTTGTATCTTGGGTTGGGAGCGTCCGCACTCTGCTTTGTCACATGGAACCTTGCAGTAAAAGCACTTGGTGCGGTTAAGACCAGCGTTTACATTTACATGGTTCCCGTCATAACAGTTGTGACATCCGTGCTGGTGCTGAAGGAAACGGTGACGTTGGTTTCTGTTATGGGTACGTTTTTAGCGGTTGCAGGACTTTTCTTTTCTGAATATAACAGGAAGGGGAGTGGAGAACAGTGAATGAGCCTGCGATAAGAATGGAGGAGCAGATTATCAGCTTGTTCCCAGACAGGGAGACTTTAGTCTGCCAGGGATGGATGTTGAAAAAAATGGAAAGCCTGCTTTTGGTATATCCGCTGTATTATAAGTTTTCCCAGGGGGATATCCCGGAGAACATACGCAGATGCGAGAAAATCAGCCGCCAGTATAGGGCAGAGTGTGTATTCCGTATTGTAGAGCATACGAATTACTACCTGAGTTCTATCCTTACAGACAATGGGTATGGGGTGGAAAAGTGGGGCATGGTTGGCGAATGGAATTTAGCAGGGAATATCGGAGAACTTTGCATGAAAGAAAAGATGCAGGGTAGGTTGCTCTTAAAAAAACGGAACAGTGGGACAGAATGTGTCATGGTGGGAGAGAAGGTCATCGGAATAAAACGCCAAGAGCTTTTATTTCTGCCGGATGGGAATCTGTCTGATATAGGCATGGAAGACATCCTGCGGTTTTCAGTGGCAAATGGAATTGTAAGGATACTGGCAGATATTTCGGGAAAGGAAGAACTGCCGGAGCGATATGAGCAGACGGGATTTTGCAGAGCATATTCCTATCGCTGTTATCAGAAAAAATCGGAGGTGAAATCCTCCGAAAACATGGAGGATTAGAAAATGAATTTACAAAATGAAAAATGTGTCATGGTGATTGATGAGAAACTGCCGCTTGGCATCATAGCGAATACGGCGGCAATCATGGGCATCACGTTGGGAAAACAGATGCCGGAAGTCGTGGGTGCTGATGTGTATGACAAGACAGGAAATGGGCATCTGGGGATTATTGAATTTCCAGTGCCGATTTTAAAGGGAAATGTGGGGGCGATTAAGTCTATCCGTGAAAAACTGTATGAGCCGGAGTTTTCGGACTTGACGGTAGTAGATTTTTCAGACCTTGCGCAAGGGTGTAAGACCTATGATGAATTTATTGAAAAGATGAAGGATGTTTCAGAAACAGAATTGAATTATTTTGGAATCGCCATTTGCGGGGCGAAAAAGAAGGTCAACAAATTGACAGGAAGTATGGCGTTGCTGAGATAATCTAACGAAATAAAAATTGAAAGCAGGAAAACCTCTGAAAGAATTTGAATTGTTTGTGAAAATAATCAAGTAGAAAGATTCGTATGATAGAATATGACTGTTGACTTGAAGCGCACTTCATAGTTTATGATAGCAGGGAGGTGGATTTATATGTATTCAGCAAAAGAGGCAGCAGAAATGACAGGTCTATCAACGTCAACATTAAGGTATTATGAAAAAGAGCAGCTATTGCCGCAAATAGCAAGAAACAGCCAAAAATACAGGCAATATACAGAGGAAGATATTGAATGGATAAAAATGGTGCAATGTATGCGCATGGCAAATATCCCCATTCAGTCCATTAAAAAATATGTTTTATTGCTAATAAGAGGCGGCGAAACTTTGGAACAGCGTTTTGTTATGGTACAAAACCATATGGAGGATATCAAAAATCAAATGTCCAATTTACAAAACGCACTTAATCTGACGCAAAAGAAGTTATCTTTTTATGAAAAACTTTTAGAGGATTCTTGCTATAAAAGTATGTCATATAGCGAGGAATGGAAGTTATTTAATCATGGAGAAAATTAAGAAAGGAAAACAGGAGGAAATGGATAATGCCCTATATTACAGTCGAAAGCGGTGTTTTATCAGATACACAAAAAGAGGAACTGATTAAACAATTGACAGAAATATCTTCTGAAATTATGAAAATACCACAGGAATTTTTTGTAACAACAATAAAAGAAGTGCCTGATAAAAACTTTGGTATTGGTGGAAAAACCATTGATAAAGTAAAGGCAGAGTATATACAGACGCATAATAATCAAATGTAGGCTGTTTAAAATATAAGCGGAGATAAGGAATGAAAAACGTTTTAATTACAGGAACAACAAGCGGAATCGGGAAAGCCTTTGCGGAAAAATTCGCAGATGAGGGGTATGACTTAATCCTTGTCGCAAGGGATGAGCAGAAATTAAAACAGCAGCAGGCAGCTTTGCAGGAGACCCATTGTGTGGCAGTGAAATACATTGTTCAGGATTTAACACAGGAAAATGCGGCAGGTTTGGTAATGGCGGATATAGATAAGTGGAAAGTCGCCATTGATGTTCTTGTAAATAATGCGGGCTTTAATGAGAGTGGTTTTTTTGTGGATACCAGCCTTGACAGGGAGCTTGAAATGATAAGTATGCATATACGGTTTGCAACAGAATTGACAAAACGTATATTAGTGCATATGAAAGAAAACGGTTATGGGCGAATTCTGAATGTAGGCTCAACAGGTTCTTTTATTCCGTCCCCCACAGATGCCGTTTATTCTGCTACAAAAGCATATATTATGTCTTTTTCTAATGCCTTATGTGGTGAGCTTAGTAAAACAGGGGTAAAGGTAACTACATTATGTCCGGGTGCAACGGAGACGGAGTTTGCTGCAAAAGCAAATATTCAAAATACAATGTTATTCAAGATCGCAGTTATGAGTCCGGAAAAAGTAGTGAGGATTGCTTATTGTGGGATGATGAAAGGACGAAGGCTGGTTATTCCGGGAATATATAATAAGTTATTAGTTGCATTTTCAAAGGTAATGCCTGTCAGTATTACAAACAGGATTACAATATTTATGATGAAACAGCCGAAAATCCGATGACATTTCCTTAATACCAGAAAAGGTTGGCTTCCTGAAAGTTCTCTGCGAATTGAGAAAGAGGATGGCTGGTGTCTGATGCACCCAACGGTTGCCAGATTGGAACGCAGGGGTAGATTGCCAGCATGAGGACGGTAAAGTATAATTAACACTTGGGAGGAAGTCAGAATGGAATTTAAAGAAAAACTGCAATTACTAAGAACAAATATGAAACTGTCACAGGAAGAACTTGCCAACAGGATGGATATATCAAGACAGTCTATAACAAAATGGGAAAACGGACAGTCATTCCCGGATATTCAGAACCTTATACAGCTTAGTGAGATTTTTAAAGTTTCTATAGACCGGCTTGTGAAGCAAAATGATATCTGCACAATCAGTCTTTTTTGTGAACAGAAATATCCTATGCAGGATATCAGGATTTTTTTAGTCAGGGCGAAAAACAATACCTATATCACAGGTGAAAATGAAATTATACCGTCACAGCCTGGTTCTCACGACTTCCGTTATGAGGATGGTGATTATCTGTATATGGATACTTACCTGGGTGGGCAGAAATTCATAGGCGGGGAACGTGTCTGGATAAGGAATCAGGCAGTGTGGGCCATGAATTATTGTGGGGAGAGCCTGAATGAGAATTTTGATATTACATTTTTGAAAGAAGCACTTTCCCATGTGTCGGCTTCCATGCCGTTCCGGGGGCCGGAATTCTATCAGAAAGGCGATTATATGTACCAGTGCCAGGTGCAGGGCGAGTTTGAAAGTTTTTCAGGAGAAGAACGGATATACTGCAGACAGCAAAAGGTGTATTCCTGTATGTTCCACGGAGGAATTATTTTATGAGCATAGTAGAAAATGAGGTTGTGGTAAAGGAATTGGTTACAAAATCAAATCTTCCAGCAAGTGATTATGTGATAAATCCTTATGTAGGCTGTCCGCATGGATGTAGATATTGTTATGCCTGTTTTATGAAGCGGTTTACGAATCATAGTGAGGCATGGGGGAGTTTTATTGACATTAAGCGATGTGACAAGCCGATAAGCAAAAAGAAACTGCAGGGGAAGTCTGTTTTTCTGTCATCTGTGACGGACTGCTACAATCCATTTGAGGAAAAGTACCGTAATACACGGAAGGTACTGGAGCAGCTAATTTCCATAGATTGTGAATTGAATATCTCAACAAAATCTGATTTGATTCTGAGAGATACTGATTTATTGAAGCAGTGTAATAATTTGAAAGTATCGGTATCGGTCAATACATTAGATGAACAGTTTAAAAGAGATATGGATCATGCCAGCAGTATTGGGAAACGACTTGAAACATTGGAAACATTGCATAAGAATGGCATATATACAGTTTTGTTTATGTCCCCTATCTTTCCGGGAATAACGGATTATAAGGATATAATAGTAAAGACACAAAGATATGTGGATGAATACTGGTTTGAAAATCTGAACCTGCGGGGGAGCTATAAACAGGATATCCTTGACTACATAAAAAGTGCCTGTCCACAGTTAGCAGAATTGTATGATGATATATATGTAAATGGAAACATGAACTTTTGGAATAGTCTTTCTTTTGAAATTGAGGAATATTGTGCTTTGCATTCAGTGAAACATATCAACTATTTTTACCATAAAGAGTTAGTAGCTGCTAAATTAAATCAAACAGGAGAATCAGGGGAGGTTTAGTGAATGTAAACAAACTGGAAGCGATAGCAGATTATATAGGCATGGATGTTGACGGGGTCTGTCTTTTGAAAGCAGCAGTGAAAGAAACAGGATTGAGAATCCGGCATCTCAAATGAGGTGTGAATAGACAAAAGCCATAGCGGTACAGGGCAGGCATCCCCGGTGTTCCGGCAGATTAGGGAATCGGAGAGCAGGGAGAGATAAGTAAAGTATGAAAGTTTGATTTTGGGGAATTCTACGAATTGACTTTAGATTTCTACCACTGGTTGCGTAGATGTATAGAGGTCTATATGGAACGCAACCGGCCATCTTAGTATTGTAAAACAAGGATTTCAGTAAATAGTTCAGAGCAAGGTTACTGTACTGAAACCTAAAAAGAAATGAGAGGTATAAATATGCAATACCATATAATGATTAAAAACCTATCTAAGTCTTATCAATCAAAGGGGACAGCAAAAACAGCTTTATCTGATGTTACCCTCAATATCCCGCAGGGCGAAATCTTTTGTATCATGGGTTCGTCCGGCAGCGGTAAGAGTACACTGCTAAAGATTTTAGGGGGCATGGAAAAACCAACCTCCGGCACTGTCTACATCAATGGAGCTAATATGGCGGATTATGGGCAGCAGGATTATGACCGCCACCGCCAGATGACAGTCGGCTATGTGTTTCAGGACTTTAATCTGTTGGAAGGTCTGACATTGAAAGAGAATATAATCCTGCCACTGACTTTGCAAAAACTGAGTGAAACAGAAATACAGCAAAAATATGCGGATACATTGCGGTGTGTGGATGTCGGTTATTGTGAAAATAATTATCCGGAGCAGTCATCGGGTGGCGAACAGCAGAGGGCGGCAATCTGCCGGGCAATCATTAAATCCCCAAAGCTGATATTGGCAGACGAGCCGACAGGGAGCCTTGATTATGTAAATGCAAAAGCAATCTTAAGTACATTTATGGATATCAAAGAAAGAATGCAGACTACGATTGTCCTTGTCACCCACGATGCGGCTGTAGCCAGCCATTGTGATACGGTTGTTTTTATTGAGAACGGCAGGGTATGCGATACTTTAAGGAAGGAAGAAGCAGCACAGGCATTTTATGAAAGAATTGTGACGGTATCATCGAAAGTGAGGGGAGTCATTTGAAAAAAATACTTCAAAGGGCAGTAAGGACAAAAGCGCATAACAGTATGTATATTATGCTTACGATCGGGGTAGCGATGTTCTTTGTTTACACAGGATTAGTCAGCAATTCACAGATGATCAGTGTTATGGACTCTATTGAGTACACACTGCCAGTGTGGATGACTGCCCTGATCTGTATCCTTGCTGTATTCTCATTTGTTTATTATCGCTATTTATGTATTTACACCCTTGACGAAAAGATGAAAGACTATGGGATTCTGGTCAGTATGGGGTATAACCAAAAGCGCATAAGTGAAGCCTTTCTGCGGATTATGGCAAAGTCAATGCTGCAGGCCTTGCTGAGGGGCTTGTTGGCGGGAACCTTGATATATTTTATCATTTTGAATATTTTAAACCATGTCCTGGATATGGATTTTCATGCAGTTCCATTACAGGGGTATATTCTGGTGGGGGCAGTGTATGCAGCAGTTTATCTCATAAATGCAGTCTCTTTGGGGAATCGCATGAATGGCCTGGAGATATCCGATATGCTGAACTATAAAAAGCTGGATAAAAGTATTGATTGCCCCAACCTGTATCAGAACATTGGTCTTGCACTGTTGGCATTTGGGCTACTGTTGCTTACTTTCAGGGGAGAGTCTTATAATTTTGCATCGGCCCTTTTTCCCATGCTTTTTCTGACGGCAAGCGCATACTGCCTCACGATGTCTTTTTCACACTGGTTTACCAAAATATTTATCCGTTCTACATCGAAGTACCACAGGAATTTATTTTACATAAGCCAGTTACGGACAAATTATAAGAAATATGCGAAATTATTGACTGGCTGTACTATCATCGTCATCTTTGGGTTGTTTATGCTAATCATTGATGTATCGTTGGCGACTGACGATGGAGACCATAGTTTTGAAATGCCTTATGATTTTACGGTGTACATGGATGCAGTTGATGGTGATGATCTGAAAGGTATAGAGGACTTTGAGTCACAGGAAGGTGCATTATTAAAGGATACCCGTCTGGTCAGGATATTAGATGGTGCCATCCAGTGGGAAGGACAGGAATTTAGCCGTTTGGTTCATGTGATGCCCGAAAGCAGTTATTTTGATCTGACAGGAAAACACTTAGGATTACAAAATGGTGAAATTGTGGTTTTGAGCCAGATTGATCGAAACTGCTATGATATAGGCACTCAGGAAGAAAATGGAATGGAATGGGGCTTTCAGCCTCCCGGTCCTGTTCCCTTTTTGGTGGGCGGCAAAGTGTATACCAGGACTATTGTAAAGGAAATATGGGAGATTGTATATAACATTGAAGATCAGACACAGCGGGCTTATATCATTTCGGATGAAGATTATGAAGGTATTGTCAGCGAAGCCGGATATGACCAGATGAAATATTTTATATCTGTATCCAGCCCTGACAGCCTGCCAACAGTGTATGAACGGCTGTGTGAGATCAGTCCGGTCATAACAGCAAAAGCAGCGAATCTTGAAACACAGGCGAAAAATAAACTTGTGGTATCTGTCCTTATTCTGCTGGCGGTCATGCTGTTGCTGTTTTCATTAGTGAGCCTGATTTTGCTACGCATAAATCAGGATATAAGTGAAGAAAAGAGAAAGTACAGCAACCTCTTTTCTGTCGGCTATACCTATGCCCAATTACAGGGAGAGATACGAAAAGAGATGGCTACGCTGTTTTTTGTCCCCCTTGTATTAGGTTCGTTTATTTCTATTATGTATGCACTGCTTGCGAGCAGCAGAACCAGCCTTCGGCAAGTCATAGTGACTTTTGGAGTGACGTTGCTATTCGCTGCAGTCCAATATGGCTTTTACCGGGTGGCAACAAGGACATTGGGCAGACAATATTTAAATTAGGGGAGGACAGGATATTATGGATTTTTCAGAAAAACTACTGACATTGCGGAAAGCCAATGACATGACACAGGAGCAGCTTGCTGAAAAACTTGATGTTTCGAGACAGTCCATTTCAAAGTGGGAAAGTGGGCAGGCAACTCCCGAACTGGAAAAAATAGTGGCAATGAGTGCGGTTTTTAATGTTACGACTGATTATCTGCTAAAGTCATCCGAAATAGACGACTTGTCAGTAAAAACGGAAATGCTGGAAAAACAGCAGCAGATGATGCTTGGGCGGGAGCAAAAACAGCGGCAGGTTTTTAGCTGTGTCATGTATTCGGCTGCAGTATATCTGATATTCTTTGCGGTATGTTTTGTTGAACATTTTTTCTTTTTTGAATATGGTGTATTGGGTGGGAAAGAGATACTTTTTGCAGAATTTCTTATAGCGACTGCCGTAGTGGTTTTTATATGTGTAAAGAAACTTGGTAAAAAGCAGAAGTAGAAGTTTAACAGGGGGTAGATATTGATGAAAGTGTCACTGGAGTGGAAATTCAGGGTAGTTCTGGCAAAGAAACTATAAGAAAAACCAATAAAGCACAAGCGATAAAAGGGAACTAGGCAAGGACAAATTTTAGTATATCACTAAATAGTATATGTTAGATTTCATTAACAGATATTATAGAGTAAGGAATTTGAAAATGAGGCATCTATTGGAAGATACCAATAGATGCCTTTACATTTTTAAGATAGGAAGAATGGTTGTCTTATAGAATTAGAAAAATTGCTTTATCGTAGTGACAGGTTTTTCTATTTCCGCAGTAATTCAAGCAAGTAACGAACCATAGGGAGCAGGTCTGCGGCTTCCTGCTCCGTACAGTCTTTTTGCAGAGCGAGGAGCTTTTGGAGGTTTGGCGCTTCGTCATTGTAATCCGGATCAAAGATTTTACTGGCAGGTATTTTAAGGTATGTAATCAAAGGGTATAGTTTTTCAAATTTGGGGTTGCCACGCCCGGCTTCAATGTTAAGTATGGTGCGTGAGTCGATATTCAGGATTTCGGCAAGTCTTTCTTGGGAAAGGCCTAGTTCTGTCCGGGCTTCACGCACGGCGGCAGCTAAATTTTGTTTTCCATTATTCATTGTGATTCACCTCCATAGTAGTTTACAGTACACATCGGCGGGCGTGAATTGCAGCAGAGTACAGTATATATATGGAGTACAATACATGAAAGAACGATATAGGAACATACACAGGGTAAGGATAATGAAACGGATGGACTTAAGGGAGAGCCATACAAAAGAGGGTGTACCGTAGTGAAGTGAAAAACTTCGTTGCGGTACACCCTCTTTTTTGATGTCGAAATTAGAGTGATTGTCGGCTTTTATCGGACTTCCTGTCGGCGGTTTCCTGCTGCGCCAGATTCCGGTCAAGGTATTGATTCAGGTTGTCCAGCTTCCGGGTGAAGGCGGCAGCGTCCTTTTCGGCAGACTGGCAGGTTTTCCGCAGGGCTTCCTTTTTGGAATAGAGAGCATTGTAATCGCTGCGGAGTTTTTCAACATCAAGGTTTCTGGTGTCAATGCCAAAGCGTTTCAGCATATTTTCAGCACCGTCATGGAGCAGAAGCTCGGTTTCGTGCTGGCGCAGGTATCTGTCCTTATCCTTTGATTTCTGGTAGCGGATATGGTAGATACGGTTGGCTTTATACTGCTCGGCATACTTTAGAATCTGTCCTAAATCCTTTAGCTGATGCTCCATTTCCACAAGGCTTGTCCGTGCGGTTTTCGCAAGTGCGGACTTGGCGGCAATCTGTTTTTCAAGCTCGGAAATGGAGCCTGCCTGACTGTAACTTGCTGCGGCGATTTTAAGGTTTTGGATGTCAGCCCAATGTTTCAGGCCGGGGCTATTGGCAAACTTGTCCTCGGTGGTGTCAATAAGATTTTTCTTTGAATAATCTTTGACAATGGGTTTCTTCCTGGTGGGGAACGGCACACGCTTTTTATCCTTTAAAAGAGCCTTTTCCTCTATGCGCTCCTTTATCCGTTCCTTGGTGTATTCGGCTCCCAAAGACTTTGCGCTGCCACGGACAAAACGCTCTCTGTCCAGAGGACGGAAGGAGATAAATTTATGCGCTTTTTCCCCAAAACCCTCCCCCTTGACCTCGTAGCCTTTTGCCCGGATCAGCTCAATGCAGTCCTCGTAAGTTGCGGCGGTTTTTATGGCTTCGTTAATGTCGGATTTTAACTGCTCTTTCCATGCGGAGCCGTTTTTGCCAGCCTGCCATTCCTTGTAAGTTTTGCCCCTTTTTTCCCCCGGAGTAATGATGGAAAGTTCATGCTCCCGGCAGAGGTCATCGCTCAGGCTGCGGATGTTGTAATAGGTCTTTTTGCAGTCATGATATTTCTGATGATTGATGTTATCGGCGGCACAGAAAATCACATGGTTATGGACGTGGCCTTTATCTATATGGGAGCTGACAACATACGAGTATTTCCCCTCTAAAAGCCTGTCGGCAAGCTCCACGCCTATCTGGTGGGCTTCCTTATAAGTAACCTCACCGGGAAGAAAGGACTGTATCAAATGGTAGGCTTTGTTTGGGTCGGACTGGCTGGTTTTTGACAGGGCAAATTTAAAATCATAGGCGGCAGTTTCAGGGCTGCAGCCGTAGGAAGAAATCAGTATGCCCTCATCGGTTTTGGCAGGGTTGCAGATGTAGTCTACTGCTTTACTGACGGTTGCCGTGATAGCATGGATTTTTGTGTATGCCATACCTGTTTCATCAGCTCCTTTACTTCATTTACATCGGCTTTATATACGTTGCCTGTTGCGTTCATGCGCTTTGCAATCTGGTTCAGATTATTCCCGATTCTGGCAAGCGCAGAGTTGTATTCCCGCAGCTCTGAATAGTCAATGTCATAGACATAGCCGTACAGGATCAGATGTCGCAGGAAAGAGGATTTGTCTTTCATGTTGGAGGCTTTGCATTTTTGCTCCAGTATGTAAAGCTCATCATCGCTTAGACGGAGCGTTAAGCGGTTTTGACGTTCTCGGTTCTCCATAGTTTGGGAGGCTCCTTTCGCTAAAAATGGTTTGGTTTTTGTAATATGCCGTATCCGGCAGGAAGGTTTTTCAAGCGTAAAAATCCGGAAATTCCGCAGGGGTAATTTTGGGATTTTGGAGCGCAAAGGGGGTCAGGGGGATATGCCCTCTGCAAGCCAATTTTTTCAAGATCCCACCTGGAGGAACTTGGGGAAATTGAAGCCTACGGACGTCCGTAGGCAGTGCTTGCTATTCGTGGCAAATTACCCGTAGGGAATTTGCGTGTTGTGCGAGCTTAGGCGAGCATCTTACAACACATATGGGCGTTTCCGCCCCTGTTTTTGTAAAGCCTTTCGGGTATTTGGCTTTGGGGACTGTTTTGGCAAATAAAAAACTGCCACAGCCAGAACAGGGCAGAGTTGCCCTGATTCGGCTCATAGCAGTTTGAGTGTCTGTTAATGAAGTTTTGATTCTATCCATTAAAGATTTTAACAAGCGACAGAGGGAAAGTCAACAGGAGATAGCAGAAGAAAAACAAAAGACGGAGGTATAAAGGCTGTCAAAAGAGTAGAGCAGAACAGAACCGAAAAACTTTTTAAATTATTTTTTTGAATAGGAACGGATTGTTCGGGTTCGTTTTTTACAATGTGATTGGAGAATTAGCAGAAGGGAGGTGAAGCATGAATACAGCAGACCGCAGGACGGAAATCATTAACATTCTGATTATCCGGCGGCGTACAACGGCAAGGGAACTGGCGGACGAGTTTGGCGTCACTACCCGCACGATACAAAAAGATATTCAGGCTTTATCTCCCGGATACCCGATTTATACAAAGCAGGGTGGGGATGGAGGGATTTTTTTAGGAGAGGATTACAAGCCATATGTGAATACCCTTTCCGCTGACGAGCTAAAAACTCTGCGGGAAATATACGGACAGGCGGAAGGGTCACAAAAGAAAATCCTGTTGCAGATTATACATAAATACGGCCCCGATAAACTGGAACTGTAAACTTGCCATTCCGCTAAAGCACATAATCTTTACAGAACCGTTCATAGCAGACGGAGAGTGCTTATGTGCTTTTTGGGCTGGCAAGTCCAGAAGAGATTTTATCCAAAACAGGCAGAGGGTTTTCTGCCCGCCAACGCAGGTTGGCGTGTGTACCTTGATAATTGAATATGTAAATACATACGGGACGTGTGGGATGTGCGGAGCCGCTATGCGGACACGCCAAGAACTGCCTGCTTCCATTTTTGTGCGGAAGTGCATACGAGGGAATACTGAAATCTGGTATTGAAGTTAAGGCAGTGAGCGATGAATGTCTGGCGAAAAGTGCAGCAGTTGCATGAGGCAATGAGGCATATCTTTGATAATGATACTTCCGGGTTTTCCGGTCAGTTTGGAATGACGGTGCGATACCGATGTGGACAGTGTAATGAGCTGTCACTCGTATGGATTTTTTGAAAGAGTTTGGAGAAGTTTTGTCTGCTGATGAGAGCCGGGAACTTGATTCTTGTCCGTCATGGGCAGATAAAATTTATGTAGCAGAAGGGAGGAAATATGAGCAGCAATATAACAAAGGAGCAAATCAATACTACAATGGCTTTGGCTTTAATGAAGCATTTGTTTAACCAAGGAAAAATATCTGAAAAGGTATATAAGAAAATTTTATCGAAATATGAGAAGAAAGGGCTTGCAGAATCAAATAATTCATGCTAATATGAGTGTGAACAAAACGAGGAAATAAGGAAAGGCGAATGAATGTATAAGAAAAGGATAGTTGCGATATATGCCAGAGTATCGACAGAGCATGAGGCACAAATATCTGCATTAGGCAACCAGGTTCAGTATTATGACAATTTATTAGCCCAACACCCGGAATGGGAACTTTATGACCGTTACATAGATGAAGGAATTACTGGAACATCTGTAAAAAAGCGGAAGAATTTTATGCGGATGATGAAAGACGCTTCAGAGGGAAAGTTTGATCTTGTCATAACAAGAGAAGTATCCCGGTTTGCAAGGAATACGGTAGACACTTTACAGCAGACACGCATATTAAAGAAGCAGGGTGTTGAAGTCTATTTTACAGAAGATAATATTTGGACAATGAATGATGAAGATGGAGAACTCCGTTTGACTATCATGGCAACATTGGCGCAGAATGAGAGCAAAAAGACATCACTCAGAGTAAAAGCAGGACAAATGATTTCGTTTCAAAATGCTGTGCCATATGGAAATGGAAATATACTGGGATATGATAGGATTGATAAAGAGTTTGTTATCAATGAATCACAGGCGGCTACAGTCAGAAGAATATTTGATTTGTATTTAGACGGTAATGGTGTCAGAAAGATACAGTTTATTATCGAAAAAGAAGGTCATCTTACAGCAACAGGATTGACAAAGTGGCAACCAGCAAATATAAGTAGGATTCTCCGAAATCCATTTTACTGTGGGACAATCATCTACCGGAAACAGTATGTGCCGGATTTTTTAGAACAGAAGAAAATCAATAATTTTGGAGATGTTGACAAGGTAGTGGTGGAAGGCAGTCATACACCGATTGTTACCAAAGAACAGTTTCAAAAAGTTCAGGAAATGTTGGACAGTAAATCTGCATCTATAAATAATAAGGGAAGGCGTGGGAAAAAAGTTTCCAAAGACGTATGGTGCAGGAAGCTGATTTGCGAATGTGGTCATACTTACAACAGAGTGGTTTGGCATTATGGAGCAGGCGGGCCGCAATATGCGTATCAATGTTACAGTCAAGTACGTTTCGGTTCTGCAAAGACCAGAGAGAAAAAGGGGCTTAGTACCGAGGGTATGTGTGTTACAAAAATGGTAGCACGTTGGAAGTTAGAAGCTATGGCGGATGTAGTATTCCAGAAGTTTTGGAATGACAGAGAGGGTGTCCTGACCATTGCCAATGAAATGTTAGATAAATGCTACGATAACGAGCAGGATAACGAGGCTTTAGAAAGGAAGCATGAACTTGAACAGAAATTAGAGGCATGGAACAGGAAATATGATAACCTTTTGAATATGCGTATGGCTGGTGAGATTGAAAAGGATCGTTATGATGAAAAGCGGGCGCAACTTCAAAAGGAGCAGGAAAAACTCAGAGAACAGTTGAGTTTGCTTGAAAGCGAGGAAGAAATCACAGACGATATTTATAAAGACAAACTGGAAGTGTTAAAATATGGGTTAGAGCAAGACTTTAACTTTTCAACAAAACACATTCCAGAGGAAATTATAGATGCTTTCGTAAAAGAGATAATAGTTTGTAGAGATTGCTTTATCTGGAAATTGAATTTCTTCCCGGATGACTACAAACTGGATGTCGAAGGCAGGAGCAACAATTACACAGTTACCCAAACAGAACTTTCCTCTGATACGTCACAGCAGCACAGGCAGCTATATCACAAAGATAGGCGAAAACCATTCTGGACTTTTACCATAAGTTTTGAGGAAGCACAGGCTTTCCGCAGGGCGAATGGTGGCTATCTTAGAAAAAATCAATGGGAAGATTTGACCGTTGATGTTTATATCTAAATAATCATAAGCGTATCATTAGAAATAGTGGTACGCTTATTTTATTGTCTGAATCGCACCTTTGATTGGTTTGGTATTTCTCTATATAATGAAATCAAAAAAGGTTGGTGTTTATTATGAGAGAAAAGAAAAATCATTTATATGTGGATAGTGAGGAACGGAGTATTTTGTTACATAGCCTTGTGGAATTGAAGAATCAGCTCATACAGCAGGGCAGATATACAGATTGTGTTGATGAACTTATTTTTAAGGTTATCCATGCACCTATAAAAAAATTAAGAGTAGAACTGGCAGGGGGAAGTGATGTGCGATAAGGAATTTAAAGAACTGGTGAAAATAGCGGTCGAGAAACTAAAAGACGAATCTGTATTGAAACTGTTACAAGCGGATGCAAGTTATCAAAAGGACAGTAATAATGAGGGAAATGCAGAGGATGCCTTTAATCAGCTTGATTTGACAGAGAAACAAAGGGAAGTTTGTCAACATCTTATAGATTGCAGGGATAAGCAGGATTTTGAATATGGTACTCATGCGTATATTGCAGGACTGATAGATGCGTTTCATATTATGGCGGTATTGTTCCCAGAGAAATGGAATACAGAGAGAATAAGAGAAGCTTTATCACGAAAGAACAGGTAAGGCAGATAATAAAACTGAATAGATTTTTACATTGCCGATTGGTGTAGTTTATAACAAAACAGCCAGTCGGCTTTTTTTATTGCCATGAATCCTTTACATAGCCACCTTGACAAAGTGGCTAAATTTATGCGAAAGCTTCCTGTATAATATAAAGTGCAAAGGGAGTTGATAAAAAAAGATACCTCGTGTATAGTTAAATTCTTACTGACCCGATAGTTGGTAAAATTCAAGAACACAAGAGGTATCTAAGATGAATAATAAAGCAAAGAAAGCAAAAAAGCAAGCAGTTATCAACAATTCGATTGTCCAGTACGCAAAGGAAAGCATCGGCCTGGAGCATGGGAGAGCCGGAGGAAGGAAAGCGGTCAAAATCTTTGCGGAGCAGATCGAGTCCCTGTCAGAGGCGTTGGAAGAGATAGAAGCAGA